>NZ_CP064782.1:1200000-2400000 GCF_018905915.1 Azospira inquinata | reverse complement strand
AACCATCCGGCGCAGCCGCCGGGGCCTTGAGCCCTTGCCCCTGGGGCCCCGCCCCCCTCACGGATACCCGGGCCTCCCCCGGGATAGGCCCAGGTTGGGGTGCCGGTGCCGGTTTTGCCGGGGCAGGCCGGGCTTTTTTCTCCGCCCCCTCCGGCACCGGGGCAGCCCCCTTCTCCGTAGCGGCACGGCCCAGGGCCACCACCAGGGGCTTCCGGCTGGCGGCCACCTGCTGCAACAGGGGCCAGGCGGCGCTGAACAGGGCCCCATGGAGCGCCAGAGAAACCAGCAAAGCCCGGCCCAGATCGCCCCTTCCCGTCTCCGCCTCCATGGTCACCTCCGCCCCGCTTTTGGCTCAAAATTATGCCAAACGATTTTACGAAAACCAATCCATATCCGGACATAAGCCTCTGAGGCGGCGGGTTTTCTTGGAAAGGAGAGCCCCTTTGGTTTAACCTGTGGGCCATCAGGTGTTCCAGGGAGTTGGCCATGCTGCTTGGTTTTACCCATTCCTGCCCGGTAACGGGGAGTGCCCCCGGGCCCATGGATCCCCAATTCGGGAACCGGCAAAGGGCCGTGTCTCCAGGAGACCGACCATGGACCGCCTGATCCTGGCCCTGGATGTCTCCGGCTACCCCTACGCCTGGCTCACCTGGCAGGAGGCGGTGGTCCATCAGTGCGCCGGACGGGTGGCGCGCCAGCTGGGGGACTTTCACTTCACCTTCCATGGCGGTCGCAACCGGCATACCGGCCTGCCCTCCGCCATTACCATCAGCAGCATTCTCGCCCTGCGGGGGCGCAATCCCCTGGCCTGGCGCTTCCAGACCATTGCCCTGACCAACAGCGCCCTGTTCCACCGGGACCGGCAGACCTGCGCCTATTGTGGCAAACATTTCAGCAGCGGCGACCTGACCCGGGATCACATCCTGCCCCTGGCCCTGGGCGGGCGGGACAGCTGGAATAACTGCACCACCGCCTGTTTTCGCTGTAACAACCGGAAGGGCGCCCGCACGCCGGAGCAGGCGGGCATGACCTTGCGCTATGTGCCCTATGCCCCGTCCATTCACGAGGGACTGATTCTGGCCAACCGGCGCATTCTGGCGGACCAGATGGAATTCCTCGCCGCCCTGCTGCCCGCCAATTCCCGGCTACTGGCGGCCTGAAGCGGCGCTGCCAGACGTCAGGACTGGTAGGGGTTCTCCAGGGCCTGGACCATTTCCGTCAGGGCCTGACGCAGCTGATCTTCGCTACAGCCCATGAGCAGGCCGTCTTCCAGGGCATCCTGAGCCATCTGGCGCAATTCCCGGAAGTTTTCGTTGAGCACCTTCACCTTTTCCGTGCACGACACGGGGCTGCCGTCATCCCGGCGCCACACGGGCAGGGAAGGATCTTCAGGATTGACGGTGACGGACTGGGACATGACAAACTCCAAACGCCCAAAGGCTGGGCCAGCCCCCTATTCTCCCGAAGAACCGGTTCGGGGGAAAGGGCCCCGCCCCCTACGGTCCTTCCTCAACGCAGCCCCAGCCCGGTGGCTCGCCCCGGAAAAGAGTTGGAGATGGGCTGGGGATGGGCGCAGGAAGGGCTTTTCCTTCCAATGCCGCTCGTCTGCACCCGCCCTTTTCCCCATTTTCCTCCTTGACAATCACTGCCCAGGCAGCAAATAATTGCTGCCATAACAGTAAATGCCGAGACAGATACCCGGCTGACATTTTCCCCCATGCCCGACAGCGAACCCCTCTATACCCCGGAAACCTATACCCTGGACGACAGCATCGGCTATCTCCTCAGCTCGGTGAAAAACCGGCTGGTGCAGAGCATGGATGCGGAAATGGCCGATCTGGGGATGACCGGTGCCCAGCTGCCCATCCTCATGTCCCTGGCCCACGGCCGGGCCAAGACGGCAGCGGACCTGTGCCGCTGCATGAACTACGACACGGGCTCCATGACCCGGATGCTGGATCGCCTGGAAGAAAAAGGCATCATCGCCCGGGAACGAAGTGCCACGGATCGGCGCATCATTCACCTCAAACTCACCCCGGCCGGACGGGACATCTACCCGGCCCTGGTCAATAAAATCATCCGCGTCCTCAGCCTGCATCTACAAGGCTTCAGCGCCGAAGAACTGGACCTGTTCCGGGACTTCCTGCGCCGTATGCTGGCCAACGGGGCAGCGGCTGCCAACGGAGAACTCCCCCATGACCCCAATCCCTAAGCGACGCCTCGGCTGCCTCTCCGGTGCCGCCCTGGCCCTGCTCCTGGCCGGTTGCGCCAGTGACCTGAAACCCACGGCCCAACTGCTCAACAGCCAGCAGTTGGAAACCCGGGTCACCCTGGCCCAGGCCCCGGCCCGCAATGACGCCTGGCCCCGGGATACCTGGTGGCACAACCTGGGGGACCCCCAGCTAGACCGGCTGGTGGCGGAAGCCCTGGCGGGCAGCCCCAATCTGACTTTGGCCCAGGCCCGCTTCGCCCAGGCCAAGGCCTATATCGGCCTGGCCGAGAGCAGTGAAGGGGTACAGGTCAATGCCAGCACCAATATCCAGCGGGAACACTTTCCCGAGGGTTACCTGATTCCCCCGCCCTACGGCGGCGCCACCTACAACGTGGGCCAGCTGGGCCTGGATTTCTCCTATGAGCTGGATTTCTGGGGCCGCAACAAGGCGGGCATTGCCGCCGCCATTTCCCAGGCCAAGGCAGCGGAGGCGGAAAGCGCCGCCACCCGGCTGATGCTGGCAGTGGCCGTGACCCGCAGCTATATCCAGCTGGACCGGCAATATCACCTTCTGGACGTGGCCCAGCGCACCCTGGCCCAGCGGCAGAAAATCCTGGAACTGACCCGCCAGCGCTACGCCGCCGGGCTGGATTCCAGCATTGAACTGAAGCAGTCCGAAGGCTCCGTGCCCGCCGCCAAGACGGACGTGGAATCCATCAAGGAAAGTATCGACCTGCTGCGCCACCAGCTGGCCGCCCTCACCGGCGCCGGTCCGGACCGGGGTTTGAGCCTGCAACGGCCCAAGCTGGCCCCCGCCGCCCCCCTGGCCCTGCCCGCCGACCTGCCCGCTGAACTCCTGGGCCGTCGCGCCGATCTCACCGCTCAACGCTGGCGGGTGGAAGCGGCCACCAAGGACATCGCCGGGGCCAAGGCCGCCTTCTATCCCAACGTGAATCTGGCCGCCTTTGCCGGCTTCCAGAGCATCGGCCTGGGTAATCTGCTCCACGGGGTGAATAAGTCGGGCACCTTTGGCCCGGCCATCAGCCTGCCCATCTTTGACGGGGGCCGCCTGCGTAGCAACCTGGCCCTGAAAAACGGGGAATACGACGCCGCCGTGGCCCAGTACAACCAGACCCTTCTGGATGCGGTACGGGATGTGGCGGATCAGGTCAGCACCTGGCAATCCGTGGAACGCCAGCTGGTAGACCAGGCCCAGGCCCTCTCCGCCGCCGAACAGGCTTACGGCGCCGCCCAGCAGCGCTACGGCCAGGGGCTGGTGAGCTACCTCACCGTGCTTTCCGCCGAAAGCCAGGTGCTCACCCAGCGCCGCCTCCAGGCCGAACTCCAGGCCCGCCGGGCAGACACCGCCGTGGCCCTGATCCGGGCCCTGGGCGGTGGCTACCAAGCCCGGCCCCAATCCTAAAAATCCATTCCCCTATTCCCAGCCCCACAGAGAACTCCCATGGAAGCCAATCAAAAACCCTCCGCTCCCGTTGCCCCCGATCAGGCCCGCCGTCGCCGCCTGCTCCTCTCCCTGACCACCGCCGCCGCCCTGGTGGCCGTGGCCTACGGCGCCTACTGGGGCCTTTACGCCCGGCATTTCGAATCCACCGATGACGCCTATGTGGCGGGCAACCTGATCCAGCTCACGCCCCAGGTGGCGGGCACCGTGGTGTCCATCAACGCGGACGACACGGACCGGGTGGAAGCGGGCCAGGCGGTCATCAAGCTGGACCCGGCGGACACCAAGGTGGCCATGGATCAGGCCGAATCCCAGCTGGCCCAGGCAGTGCGGGACGTACGCGGCCTCTACGCCAACACCAGCCAGCTGGAGGCCAATGTGGCCCAGCGTCAGGCCGATCTGGACAAGGCCCAGGCCGACCTGGGACGGCGGGATAAGCTGGGCACCAGCGGCGCCGTCTCCGGGGAAGAACTGGCCCACGCCAAGGACCAGGTGAAGAGCGCCGCCGCTGCCCTGGCCGCCGCCCAGGAAGCCCTGGCCGCCAATCAGGCCCAGGTGGACAACACCAAGATCGCCACCCATCCCACGGTAGCCAAGGCCGCCGCCCACTTTGAAGAAGCCTATCTGGCCTACCACCGCACCATCATCCCGGCCCCGGTTACGGGCCAGGTGGCCCGGCGGGCCGTCCAGGTGGGCCAACGGGTAGCCCCGGGCACGCCCCTGCTGGCCATCGTGCCCCTGGAACACCTGTGGGTGGACGCCAATTTCAAGGAAGTGCAGCTACGTAAGATGCGCATCGGCCAGCCCGTGACCCTCTCCGCCGACATTTACGGCGGCAAGGTCAGCTACCACGGCAAGGTGGTGGGTCTGGGGGCCGGCACCGGCGCCGCCTTCGCCCTGCTCCCGGCCCAAAACGCCACGGGCAACTGGATTAAGGTGGTGCAGCGGGTGCCCGTGCGGGTCTCCCTGGACGCCAAGGAATTGCAGCAACATCCCCTGCGGGTGGGCCTGTCCATGGAAGCGGAAGTGGATACCCGGGACGATTCCGGCGCCCCTGTGGCCCAGGCGCCCCGGAGCGAAAGCACCTACGCCACCTCGGTGTATGAGACCCAGCTGAAGGAGGCGGATGCCCGCATCCAGGCCATCATCGCCGCCAACGGGGGCGCCAAGGCCAAGACCAAAGCCCCCGGGGCCCAGCCCCACGCCTGATCGGCATTTGCCATGACCGCCCATCAAGCCCCCCAGCCCCTGGCGCCTCTCCAGGGCATGGCCCTGGTGCTGGCCACCGTCGCCCTGTCCCTGGCCACCTTCATGCAGGTGCTGGACACCACCATTGCCAATGTGTCCATTCCCTCCATCGCCGGGGACCTGGGGGTCAGCTCCAGCCAGGGCACCTGGGTAATCACCTCCTTCGGCGTGGCCAACGCCATCGCCGTGCCCCTCACCGGCTGGCTGGCCCAGCGCATCGGCCAGGTACGCCTGTTCCTTTACGCCACCCTGGGCTTCGTCATCGCCTCCATTCTCTGCGGTCTGGCTTCCAGCCTGGGCCTGCTGGTGGCGGCCCGGATCATCCAGGGCGCCGTGGCCGGCCCCATGATTCCCCTCTCCCAGGCCCTGCTCCTGGCCTGCTATCCGCCCCAGAAGCGGGGCACGGCCCTGGCCCTATGGTCCATGACCACCGTGGTGGCGCCCATCTGCGGCCCCATCCTGGGGGGCTGGATTTCGGATAACTGGAGCTGGCCCTGGATTTTCTACATCAATGCCCCGGTGGGCCTGATTGCCTGCTATGTCACCTGGCGGGTGCTAAAAGGCAAGGAAACCGCCACCCGCAAGCTGCCCATCGACGGGGTGGGGCTGGCCCTGCTCATGGTCTGGGTGGGGGCCCTGCAAATCCTCCTGGACAAGGGCAAGGAGCTGGACTGGTTTGAATCTCCCCAAATCATCACCCTGGCGGTGGTGACCGTGCTGGGCTTCGCCTACTTCCTCATCTGGGAGCTGACGGAAAAGCATCCCATCGTGGATCTGTCCCTCTTCAAGGGGGCCAATTTCACCGTGGGCGCCGTGGGCACCAGCCTGGGATACGGGGTCTTTTTCGGCGGCGTGGTGGTCATGCCCCTCTGGCTGCAAACCCAGATGGGCTATACGGCCACCTGGGCTGGGCTGGTCACCGCCCCGGTGGGCCTGCTCTCCGTGCTCCTCTCCCCGGTGGTGGGCAAAACCATGCACAAGGTGGATCCCCGCATCTACGCCTCCCTGGCCTTTATTATCCTGGGGGTGGTGAGCTACCTGCGGGCCTGCTTCAGCAGCCAGGCGGACGTGGCCACCATCGTGCTGCCCCAGATCATCAACGGGGCGGGCATGGCCCTGTTCTTCATTCCCCTGGTGGGTATCACCCTCTCCGGACTGCATACGGATCAGGTGGCCAACGCCTCCGGGCTCTCCAATTTCATGCGCATCGTGGCCGGCAGCTTCGGCACCTCCCTCTCCACCACCCTCTGGGACCGGCGGGACAGCCTGCACCACGTGCGCCTGGAAGAGCATCTCACCGCCTACTCCCCCACGGTGACCCAGACCCTGGATCAGCTCAACGGCCTGGGCCTCACCCCGGACCAGTCCCGGGGCATGCTGGAACGGCTCCTGGCCAGCCAATCCTCCATGCTGGGCGCCAACGAATTTTTCTGGCTCTCCGCCATTCTTTTCCTCTGCCTGCTCCCCGTGGTCTGGTTCGCCAAGCCACCCTTCACCGCCGGTGGTCATGGGGGCGGTGAGCACTGAAGACAGCAACACACAAAAACCCGGGGTTTCCCCGGGTTTTTTTATGGCCGCAGGCCGCGTCACATGGCCTTCATACAAACGTAATAGGTGGTCCCCATACTCCCTTCCCAGGTCCCCAGCATTAGCGAACTCCCTATCCATGGACAACCTCTATATCCCTGCCGGCCGCGATACGCCGGAAGTGGATTTCCGTTTTGACGCCCACCGCCTCTCCCTGGCCGGAGAAGCCTACCCGGAAAACGCCGCCGCCTTTTTCGGTCCCCTGCTGGCCGCCACCCGGCGCTATTTACAGCAGCGGGACGGCCGTCCCCTGGAAGTCCATATCGATCTGGCCTACTTCAACAGTTCCAGCACCAAGGTGCTGTTCGACCTCTTTTCCCTGCTGGATCAGGCGGCGGCCCGGGAAAACGGGGTCCAGGTGGTCTGGCATTACGATCCGGAAGATGAAATGAGCCTGGAATTTGAACAGGATCTGGCCGCCGAATTCCGCCACCTGGATTGCCAGGCCCGGAGCAAGCCATGAGCGGGGAATTCAATCTTTTCGGGGAAGAAGAAAGCCTGGTGGCCGCCAGCCGGGCAGCCCTGGAACAGGGGGACGAGGCCGCCCGCCTGGGGGCCCTGCCCCTACTGCTCCAGGGCTACGAAAAGCTGCTGCGGGAAACCCGCCAGCTAATCAAGATTTCCGACCGGCGGGAAAAGGAAATGAACCGGCTCAACCGGCGCCTGGAACAGGCCACCAGCACCCTGGCCTACCAGGCGGAACACGATCCCCTCACCGGCCTGCTCAACAAGGGGGCCATCCGCCTGCGCCTGGACGAAGCCCTGGCCGCCGGCAGCTGCGCCCTGATTCTCCTGGATATCGACCATTTCAAGGCGGTGAACGACACCTACGGCCATCTGGCTGGCGACCTGCTGCTCCGGGGCCTGGGGGAACGGGTCCAGGAACAGCTGGCGCCGGACGATCTGCTGGGCCGCTTTGGCGGCGAGGAATTTCTCCTGGTGCTGCGCCAGCCCTCCCTGATCCAGGCCCGGGCCGCGGCGGAACGGGTGCGCCGGGCCGTGGGGGACAGCCCCTTTGAATGCGGCGACCACCTGCTCTCCGTCACCATCAGCCTGGGGGTCACCCTGGGCCAGATGGGGGAGGATTACACCCCGGCTTTCCAGCGCCTGGACCAGGCCCTTTACGCCGCCAAGCGGGGCGGCCGCAACCGGATCGAAGTGGGGGAGCCATGACCGCCCCGCCGCCGGGCTAAATCCCGCCCCCTCCCCTTTTTCATTTTTCAGCCATTGCCGGGCCGCCCACCCTTAGGGAGGGCCCCCCTACACCCACGGAGAAGTCCCATGAGTCCTGCCCAACTGTCCCTCGCCCCCGCCCCCCGGGGGCCCCGCCCGGGCCACGCCCGCCACCTGACGGAAAGCCTGCTGGTGGAAGTGCCCGCCGCCGCCCCGGACGACACCAATGAAAGCGTCTTCCGCATTTTTGAAACCCGGCCCGCCCTAATCGGCCTGCCCGTGGTGGAAAACGGGGTGCCCATCGGCCTTATCAACCGGAACATTTTCATGCAGAGCATGGCCCGTCCCTTTCACCGGGAACTGTTCCTGAAAAAGAGCTGCATCGCTTTCATGGACAAATCCCCCCTGGTGGTGGAAGGGGACACCTCCATCCAAGACCTGTCCTTCCGGGCCCTGGAAAACGGCACCAAAACCCTGGCGGACGGCTTCATCATTACCCAGGGCGGCCACTACGCGGGCATGGGCATCGGCCTGGATCTGGTGCGCACCATCGCGGACATGCAGGCGGAAAAAAACCGGCTGGTGATGGAATCCATCGGCTACGCCAGCATTATCCAAAAATCCCTGGGGCGGGCCTCCCGGGAAGCCCTGCGTCAGGAGCTGCCGGACCACTTTCTGCTCTGGGAACCCCGGGACGTGGTGTCCGGGGACTACTTCTACTTCCTGCCCCGAGAAGAAGGCTTTTTTGCCGCCCTCTTCGACTGCACCGGCCACGGGGTGCCCGGAGCCTTCATGACCCTGATCATGACCTCCTTCCTGCAAACCACCCTGACGGAAGAAAGCTGCCAGAACCCGGGAGCGGTGCTGGCCGCCCTCAACCGGCGGGTGAAAAAGGCCCTGGGCCAGGTGGATCACAGCGCCGAAGAAGAACGGGAAGAAACGGAAACCGGCTCGGACGACGGCATGGATGCGGCCTTCTGCTGGTACGACCGGGCCACCCGGCGCATCACCTTTGCCGGAGCCCACATGGCCATGCTGCTCCTGGCCCCGGGCCAGGCGGAAGTGGACATGGTGAACGGGGACCGGGCCGGGGTGGGCTACGCCACCACCCCCCTGGACCAGCGCTGGGAAAACCAGAGCTGCGTTCTGGAGGAAGGCACGGCGGTCTATTTCTTCTCCGACGGTTACGTGGATCAGCTGGGGGGCGAACGCCGCATCGCCTTCGGCAAGCGCCGTCTCTGCGCCACCCTGGCGGAAATGCGGGAACTGCCCATGCCCGAGCAGCGCCAGGCCCTGCTGGCCGCCCTGCTCGCCTACCAGGGGGCGGAAAACCGCCGGGACGACGTGAGTGCCCTGGGTTTCCGGGTGTGAAAGGAACGGGCTTCATGGAAAAAGTGGAAAAAGGAAAATCCCTGATGAAACTGGACGTTTTTAACGACTTCTGCCAGCGGGCCATCCAGAACGGCATTCTCTTCTACTACAGCGGGGAGTTTTCTCAGAATGTAGTGGGCACCATGAGCGACGCACTGAAACAGCGCCTGGACAGCGTGGGCGCCCCCAACACGGCGCGGCGTAAGGTCTTTTCCGCCTTTGTGGAAATGGCCCAGAACATCATCCATTACGCCGCCGAAAACGGGGAAGACGGGGCCAAGGTGGGGGCCCTGGCGGTGGGGGAATTCGGCGGCAAGTTCTACGTTATCTGCGGCAACCCGGTGCAGCTGGACCATGTGGACCGGCTGCGGGCCAAGCTAGACCCCCTGCGCCGCATGAGCCTGGAAGAAATCAAGACCGCCTACCGGGAACAGCTGCGCAACGACGCCCACGAGGCGGAAGACGACATCAGCAAGGGCGCCGGCCTGGGCTTTCTCACCGTGGCCAGGGAATCCAGCGAACCCATCGAATACCAGATCGTATATTCGTCCGAACGGGACGATGGCGTGGCGGAGCTTTATCTCCGCGCCGTGATTTGAGAAAGGACCGGAAGACCATGGAACAGCATCTCTACATCCCCCCCACCAACGAAACCCCGGAGGTGGATTTCCGCTTTGCCGACAACTGCCTGCGCATCAAGGGGGAGTCCTACCCGGAAAATGCCATCAGCTTCTACGGCCCCATCCGGGCCAGCCTGGAAAGCTACCTGACCCAGCTGCCCCCGGGCCAGCCGGTGGAAATGCACTTCCACCTCACCTATTTCAACAGCTCCAGCACCAAGCTCATCCGCGCCCTCTTTTCCCTGCTCCACAACAACGCCAGCAACGGCAAGCGCATCGTCACCCACTGGTATCACGATGCGGAGGACGACATGATGGCCGAGTTCGGCATGGACCTGCGGGAAGAGTTCAAAGCCCTGGATTTCCGGGCCGTGGCTTTGGAAAACACCTAGGGACGGCACCAGGGGCGGGGAGGGAAGTCGGGGCTTGGTGAGGGGCCGGGGCGGGCCCCGGCGTCGGGTCGGATGCTCCAGGTCGGCATCTCCGAACCGACGACTCCGGCCCAGTTTCTCCGCTCCGAACTGCATTCTCCGCTCTGGCCCGCCTTTCCCGCTCCGAGCCCCGTCCCTGGGGCCCCTTGGGGCAAAAGCCTCTTCCTGGCCGTCCTGCCCAGGCTCAACCCGGCCTGGGCGGGGTTCCTGCTTCCGCCTCCAGCATCACCGCCGGCATGGCGTCCCGCATGATGTTAATGAAGGCCCGCAGCCGGGCCGGGTAGAAAGAGGCGTAGGGGTAGATCAGATTGACCGGCAAAGTGGGGGCCTGCCATTCCGGCGCCAGCTGGACCAGACGCCCGGCCAGCAAATCGTCCTGCACCGCCCACAGGGAGCCCAGGCCCACCCCCAGCCCGCGCAGGGCAGCGCTACGCAAGGCATAGAGGCTGTCCGTACTGAAGCGGGGGCGCAGGGACAGCTTGCGCACTTCCCCCGTGCTCCGATGGGTCAGACTCACCTCATTGCGGTAGAAGGTACGCAGAGCCAGCCAGGGCAAGCGACCCAGGGCTTCCGGGCTATCCGGCAGGCCGTCCGCCACCAGGGATGGGGCGGCAAAGAAAATGCGGGGCACCTGGGAAAGGGGCAGGCAGACCAGGCTGGAGTCCGCCACTTTCCCCAGTTGAATGGCGCAGTCGATACCCGCCGCGATGTAGTCCTGGACGGCCTGATCGTCGTGGAGCAGCCATTCCACGGCCACTTGGGGATGGCGCTCCAGGTAGGCCGCCAGGGGCTTCACCAATAGTTCCTGACCAAAGGCGTGGGGCACCACCACCCGCAGTATTCCTTCCGGCACCTCCTGGGCCCCCCGCAGCTCGGATTCAAAGACGGCCCAGCGTTCCAGCAGGGTGCGGGCCTGCTCGTAACAACGCTCCCCGTCCAGGGTCAAACGCATGAGGTGGGTGGTGCGCTGGAGCAGGAGCAGGCCCAGGGAGCGCTCCAGGGCCTGGAGCCGGCGGCTAATGGTGGGCTGGGTAATGCCCAGCTGGGCCGCTGCCGCCGACAGGCTGCCCGCCTCCACAATGCGCACAAAGGTCTGCAACAGTTCCAGCCGGTCCATTCCCGGGGGAAACGAAGCATGCAGGGGAAGTTCAGCCATGGACACTCCAAAAATATCTCCCTGGAAGGGGGAGGGATCAGGAAAAGAAATGGGGAAAACGCCGGCCATCCAGGGCCGGGCGGTCACGGGGTCCGGGTCCGGGTCCGGGTCCGGGTCCGGGTCCGGCTCCTGGTTCCTGGTTCCTGGTTCCTGGTTCCTGGTTCCTGGTTCCTGGCTCCTGGCTCCTGGCTCCTGGCTCCTGGCTCCTGGCTCCTGGCTCCTGGCTCCTGGCTCCTGGCTCCTGGCTCCTGGCTCCTGGCTCCTGGCTCCTGGCTCCTGGCTCCTGGCTCCTGGCTCCTGGCTCCTGGCTCCTGGCTCCTGGCTCCTGGCTCCTGGCTCCTGGCTCCTGGCTCCTGGCTCCTGGCTCCTGGCTCCTGGCTCCTGGCTCCTGGCTCCTGGCTCCTGGCTCCTGGCTCCTGGCTCCTGGCTCCTGGCTCCTGGCTCCTGGCTCCTGGCTCCTGGCTCCTGGCTCCTGGCTCCTGGCTCCTGGCTCCTGGCTCCTGGCTCCTGGCTCCTGGCTCCTGGCTCCTGGCTCCTGGCTCCTGGCTCCTGGCTCCTGGCTCCTGGCTCCTGGCTCCTGGCTCCTGGCTCCTGGCTCCTGGCTCCTGGCTCCTGGCTCCTGGCTCCTGGCTCCTGGCTCCTGGCTCCTGGCTCCTGGCTCCTGGCTCCTGGCTCCTGGGAGGCGTGGGCCTGCGGCCCCGCCTCCCAGGTCAGCCCCACGTTCCTGTTCCCCAGGCTGACCTAAGGGCACCGGACTGGCCTTTTATACGTAGCACGAATAATAGATCTGTTTTCCCTGCCCCTACCAGCCCCCAGAAATCTGCGGAAAATGGCGTCCATTCCCAACCCCAACCGGGAAACTTCCAGGAGAACTTCCATGGCTACCATTCAAAATACGCATAACGCCCCCACCCTCTCCCCGGCCCTGCTTCTGCTCATGGCCTGCGGCGCCGGGATGTCCGTGGCCTCCCTCTATTACAACCAGCCCATGCTGGGCATTATGGGGGCCGACCTCCATCTGCCGGACCGGGCCATGGGCCTAGTGCCCACCCTGACCCAGCTGGGTTACGCCCTGGGCATTCTCTTCCTCGCCCCCCTGGGGGACCGGTACGACCGGCGCACCATTATCCTGGCCAAATCCGCCCTCCTGGCCCTGGCCCTGGGGCTCGGCGCCCTGGCGCCGGGACTGGCGGCCCTGCTGGCTTCCAGCCTGGCCATCGGCCTCACCGCCACCCTGGCCCAGGACATCGTGCCCGCCGCCGCCACCCTGGCGGACAACGCCCGGCGCGGCCGGGTGGTGGGCACGGTGATGACCGGCCTGCTCCTGGGCATCATCCTGTCCCGGGTGGTGAGCGGCCTCATCGCCCAGCACTGGGGCTGGCGCGCCACCTTCGCCTGCGCCGCCGTCATGATCGTGATTTTCGGCCTGGTAGCGGCCCGGGGCCTGCCCCCCTTTCGCCCCGATTCACGACTTTCCTACGGCGCCCTCATGGGCTCCCTGACCGGGCTCTGGCGCCGCCACCCCTCCCTGCGCCGCGCCGCCCTGGCCCAGGGGCTCCAATCCGTGGGCTTCAGCGCCTTCTGGTCCACCCTGGCCCTGATGCTCCACGGCGCCCCCTTCCACTTGGGCAGCGGCGTGGCCGGCGCCTTCGGTCTGGCCGGTGCAGTGGGCGCCCTGGCCGCCCCCCTGGCGGGACGGCTGGCGGACAAAACCGGGCCGGAACGGGTGGCCCGCCTAGGCATCAGCCTCACCGCCCTGGCCTTCGCCGCCCAGTTTCTCCTGCCCCTGGGCAGCGTCCCGGCCCAGTTGGCCCTCCTGGCTGGCGTCACCCTGGTCTTCGATCTGGGGGTCCAGGTCTCCCTGATCGCCCACCAGACCCAGGTGTATAGCCTGGAACCCGCCGCCCGCAGCCGCCTCAACGCCCTGCTCATGGTGGGCATGTTCATCGGCATGGCCCTGGGTTCCACCCTGGGCAGCTGGCTCCTGGCCGCCGCCGGATGGACCGGGGTAAGCGCCCTCACCACCCTGGCCGCCCTGGGGGCCCTGGCGGTACGGCTCTGGCCCGCCGCTACCCCGGCGCAAAAGCCCTGCCAGGATTGCCAATAAAATTGATATAAAACAGTAAGTTGTAAATTGTTTTAAAAAATAACTTCAAGTTCTCTCCCCGGCAACCGTAAACGGCTTACAACACCAAGCAGTCCGGGGAGAGCACCATGAACAACGAAACCATGGAACGACTGGAAGCGCTGATCGAAAGTATTCTGCGTGGCGAGCAGGAAGGCCGTCTGAGCATCGCCGAACTCCTGGTCCTCCTCTCCCAGCCCACGGGCTGCGACCGTTTCCTTACCCGCATCCACCACTAGCTCGGCGTCTCCCGGATGCCCTTGCTGCTCCAAGAAATCCCGCCCGCTGCCGCCCCTGTTGCCCTGCTCCTCCTAGCTGATCCCTCGGAAGCCAAGCTGGCGGCCTATCTGCCCCAATCCCAGTGTTTTATTGCCACCGACCGGGGAATCCTGGTGGGGGCTGGTGTCATCCAAGGCCACAGCCGCCAGCACTATGAACTCATGAGCATTGCCGTTCCCCCGGAGCATCAACGGACCGGCTACGGCAGCGCTCTGTTAGAGGGCATCATCGCCCACTGCCGCCGTATCGGCGCCCAAACCCTGGAAGTAGGCACAGGCACCTTCGGCTACCAGCTGGCTTTTTACCAGCGCCACGGCTTCCGAGCGGAGCGTATCGACCACGACTTTTTCGTAAAAAATTACCCCGCGCCCATTTTTGAGGACGGCATCCGGCTTTACGACATGCGGCGCCTTCGCCTGGACCTCACCACGCCGACCGCCTAACCCTCTCCCCGCCCGCCAACCGGGCGGTACGGGGATTGGGCTCGCCGGAGGCCCTTTCCTAACGGCGGACTCCGGCGAGCCCCACTCTGGCGCCCGCTCCGATTGCCCGGTTTGCCTCCCCTATCCCGATTTGCCCCGTTTTCCCCATCCCACTACCCGGTAGTCCCCTCGACGAGACAAGCCCCTCCGCCTTTCCACCGAAATCCTGGACAAGTCTGTGGATAAGTCCCGCCAGCCCCCATTTTCACTGGGCTATGACAGGGCGCCTAATTTTTAAACAGGGCGGAGAGGGGCGTGATCAGCCAATCTGGCCGATTACCCCGGCGCCAGGGGCTACCCACAAGGCGGGGAGCCCCCCTCCCCGGCCAGGCCCGCCCCTGGCTCTTCCTGCCGGTGTCAGGGCGCCGCCCCCCGTCCGTCCTTGCTAGAATGACCCCATGCCCACAAACCTCAATCATCAACTGGTGGTGGCCCTGTCCGCCCGGGCCCTGTTCGATTTCGAGGAAGAAAACCAAGTCTTCGAGGCCCTGGACGACACCGCCTACATGAAGCTGCAACTGGAGCGGCTGGACACCCCGGCCAAGCCCGGCTGCGCCTTTCCCCTGGTGAAAAAGCTCCTGGCCCTCAACCGGCCGGAGCGGCGCCAGGTGGAGGTGGTCATCGTCTCTCGCAACGACCCGGTCTCCGGCCTGCGGGTGTTCCGCTCGGCGGAAAGCCACGGGCTGGACATCAACCGGGGGGTGTTCACCCGGGGCCGCCCCGCCTATCCCTACCTGGCCCCCCTGGGCGCCCACCTGTTTCTCTCCGCCCACGAGGCGGACGTGCGCAATGCCCTGGCGGGGGGCTACCCGGCGGCCCGGGTGTTTGCCGCTTCCGCGGGGGATACCAATCGCCATTCCCAGGAAATCCGCATCGCCTTCGACGGGGACGCGGTGCTGTTTTCCGACGAGGCGGAGCGCATCTACCAGACCCAGGGCCTGCCCGCCTTCACCGAACACGAGCGGGACCACGCCTTCCAGCCCCTGCCCCCGGGCCCCTTCAAGCCCCTCCTGGACGCCCTGCACAAGCTCCAGCAGAGCACCGCCGACAGCCCCATCCGCATTCGTACCGCCCTGGTGACGGCCCGCAGCGCCCCGGCCCACGAGCGGGCCATCCGCACCCTCATGGGCTGGAATATCAGCGTGGATGAGGCCATGTTCCTCGGCGGCCTGGAAAAAGGCCCCTTCCTGGCCCAGTTCGAGCCGGATTTCTTTTTCGACGACCAGACCCGCCATTGCCAGTCCGCCACCCAGGCGGGCCCGGTGGGTCAGGTATTGGCGGGCATCGCCAACGAGGGCTGAGGGTTTCCGAGGCCACTTCCAGCGGCCCTTCCGGAGCCCGGACTGGGGCCTTTTCCGGCCTCCTGTTCCGCCCCCCTCTCCAGCGCCATTCCAGGCCTTCCCAGAAGCCATTTCAGAAGCCTTGGCCCAGGCTCGCCCAGGTAAATCGCTCCGGCTCTATCTCCCCCAGGAGAAAAAGCCCCCCCGGGGAATCGTCCACAAAATCCCTGGACAAGCCTGTGGATAAGCCAGCCCATTGCCTGCCAAATCAGGCATATGACAGCCTGCCCAAAAGCCAGGCATGGGCGGCCCTTCAGTCCGGCGCCTTCGCCTGAAAATAAAGGCAGTCCTGCCCGGAAGAGCGGCGCACCGCCAGGCAAGGCAGGGCCGGGCTTTTGAAGTCCAGAACCCGGCAGCCGTAGGGATGGGACTGATGATGGGTAATGAAAAAGTGGCGGCAGGCCGAGCAGCGGCCAAGCCCGGTGGCAGAGGTTTCAGCCATGGTCAGTCATGGACGGGGCCCCAGCCTGCAAGGGGCGCCCCAGGGGACGCTGAAGGGAAAGCCCGAGATGACCTTTGCCCCAGGGCTCAAGGGGCCAACGCCCGCCCCGCCCGGCCCTGGACGGGCAGGCTTGAGCAACACCACTCGGGGAAAAGGAAAAAGGCTTGGCGGTGGGGGCGGGATTCGAACCCGCGTGCCAGGTTACCCTGACCATCTGATTTCGAGTCAGCGCCGTTATGGCCACTTCGGTACCCCACCGGAAGAGCAGCCGGGGCCTGGAGAAACCGGGCCGGGAGCGGATGCTCTGCAAGGGGGCTGATTCTACCCGATCCCGGATTTTGACGCGAGGCCGGGGCGTGGCAGAATCCCAGGCTTTGTCCCCCGGAAAACCATCATTCTGCCCCTGCCCCCCCGCCTTTCCCGCTGGTTGCCCACCCTGCTGTTGCCCCTGGCCTGTCTGCTCCAGTCCTGCGACAGTGGGAAGGTGCGTCCCTGGCAGGCGGGGGATGAGCTGGTGGTGGTGACCTGCGCCGGGCCCCTCACCTACGCCAAGGACGACCAGGGCCGGGAAAGCGGCTTTGAACACGATCTGGCGGCGGGCTTCGCCCGGGAAACGGGGGTGCGGGCCCGGTTTCTGGTGGTGGGCAACTACCGGGAAGTGCGCCAGGCCCTGGCGGAAGGCCGGGGCCACCTGGGGGCCGCCTGGCTGACCCGGGAGCGCTCCGACGACCAGGATTTTCAGGCCACCACGCCCTTCTACCAGAGCGGCCACGTACTGGTGCAGCATGAATCCGCCCGGCCCATCACCGATCTGTCCCAGCTGGCCGGGGCCACCGTCCATGTGGTGGCCCGGGCCCGGCACGCGGAAATTCTCGCCGCCATCCCGGCCCTCAACCCGCCTTTGGTGGTTCAGGAACATCCGGAATGGAGCGACCTGGATCTGCTCCAGGCGGTGGCGGAAAAGCGGGTGGGCCTGGCCCTCACCGACGCCCCGGTGCTGGATGTGGCCCAGAACTATTACCCCCAGCTGGTCTCCCAGTTGGACATGGGTCGGGAACAGCCCATTTCCTGGATATTTCCCCGGCAGACCGATCCGGAGCTGATCGCCAAGGCGGAAGCCTATCTGGGCCGGGTGGCCAAGGACGGCACCCTGGACCGGCTGGAAGACCGGTATTTCGGCCACATTCAGCGGCTCCAGCAGCAGGACGTGGTGCAGTTCATTGACCGCATCCAGGCCGTGCTGCCCAAGTTCCGCAAGCACTTCCAGGCCGCCCAGGCCGCCACCGCCCTGGACTGGCGCCTTTTGGCCGCCCTGGCCTACCAGGAATCGGGCTGGGACCCTTTAGCCACCAGCTACACCAATGTGCGGGGCATGATGATGCTCACGGAGGACACGGCGGACCGGATGGGGGTCACCAACCGGCTGGACAGCCAGCAGAGCATTACGGCCGGGGCCCGCTATCTGGCCTGGCTGCGGGAACAGTTGCCCGCCGCCGTGCAGGAACCGGACCGGACCTGGATGGCCCTAGCCGCCTACAACCTGGGCCGGGGCCATTTCAACGGGGCCCAGCAGATCGCTCCCCGACTCAAGGCCGACCCCAATTCCTGGTTCGACATGAAGCGGGTGCTGCCCCTCCTCTCCCGGCCCCAGTATTACACCCGGCTGCGGGCGGGCCGGGCCCGGGGCGGGGAAGCGGTGATCATGGTGGAAAACGTGCGCATGTTCTACGACATCCTCTGTCGCCGGGAACTGCCCTTCCACCCGGCCCAGGACCTGATCGCCAAGACGGAAGGACCAGGGCTGAAGGCCCATTGAGGGGGTGGGCGGGGCTAAGGGGAGCGATGGCGGCGCCTGGGGATTGGCCGCTTTTTTCTTGGCGTCTTTTCCTCGGGCCTTTTCCTGGGGCTTGCCTGCCCCTGCTTGGCGCTTCCCACACAGCTACACCCCAGCCCTGGCGACGCTTCAATACCCGAAGCCTGCCCCTTCCCTAGCCTGGGCAGGACGTCTTCCCTCCTCCCCCTAGCTCCAAGCCTTTCCCCATAAGGGAGCCCGCCCGCCGGTCCGGCCCAGGTCACACCACCGGCCCCATTCCCCGTTGCGGCTCGGAGGCTTCCCGTGCCCGGTAGCGACCAGCCAACACCGGCTCCCTTCCTGGCCCCGGGCCCCTTTCGCCTGCCCCCAAAAACAAAACCCCGGCACCAGGCCGGGGTTGGGAAGGCGGAGCCCTAAGGCCCAGGGAGGGGATCAGGCCAGGGGCTCGATCACTTCTAGGCCACCCATGTAGGGGCGCAGCACTTCCGGCACCACCACGCTGCCGTCGGCCTGCTGGTAGTTTTCCAGCACTGCCACTAGGCAGCGGCCCACGGCCAGACCGGAACCGTTCAGGGTATGGACCAGCTCCGGCTTATTCTTGTCGTTGCGGAAGCGGGCCTGGAGGCGGCGCCCCTGGAAGGACTCGAAATTGGAGCAGGAGGAAATTTCCCGGTAGGTGTTCTGGGCGGGCAGCCACACTTCCAGGTCATAGGTCTTGGCGGAGGAAAAGCCCATGTCCCCGGTGCACAACACAATGCGGCGATAGGGCAGGCCCAGCTTTTCCAGGATGGATTCCGCGTCCTGGGTAAGCTGTTCGTGGGCTTCCCAGGAGGCTTCCGGGCGCACCACCTGAACCAGTTCCACCTTGTCGAACTGGTGCTGACGGATCATGCCCCGGGTGTCCTTACCGTAGGAACCGGCTTCGGAACGGAAGCAGGGGGTGTGGCAGACAAACTTCAGGGGCAGGGCCTCGGCGGGCAGAATTTCGTCCCGGACCATGTTGGTCACCGGCACTTCCGCGGTGGGGATCAGGTACAGGGGGTCCGCATCCACCCGGGGCACCTTGAACAGGTCTTCCTCAAACTTGGGCAGCTGGCCCGTGCCGAAGAGGCTGGCCGCATTCACCAGATAGGGGGTGTAAACCTCGGTGTAGCCGTGTTCCGTGGTGTGCACGTTCAACATGAACTGGGCCAGGGAGCGGTGCAGCCGGGCCACCTGGGCCTTCATCACGGTGAAACGGGCGCCGGACAGCTTGGCGGCGGTGGCGAAATCCAGCTGCTTCAGCCCTTCCCCGATGTCCGTATGGTCCTTCACGGGGAAGTCGAACTGGCGCGGGGTGCCCCAGCGCTTCAGTTCCACGTTTTCGCTCTCATCCTTACCCACCGGCACGCTTTCATGGGGCAGGTTGGGAATGGCCGCCACAATGGCGTTCAACTGGCCCTTCAGCTCATTCAGCCGGGTTTCCGCCTGTTCCAGCTCGGTCTTCAGCTCGGCCACCTGGGCCATGACCTGGGAAGCGTCCTCCCCCTTACCCTTCAACATGCCGATCTGCTTGGACAGGGTGTTGCGCTGGTTTTGCAGCTCCTGGGTCCGGGTCTGGAGGGTCTTGCGTTCCCCTTCCAACTCCCGGAAGGCGGTGAAATCAATGGGCTTGCCCCGGGTGGCGAGGCGGGCGGCAACGGCATCCAGGTCGTTACGCAGCAGTTGAATATCAAGCATGGAAAATCCTAGTTAGGGTTCTGATCCCAGCGGGGCATGACACGGCGGAGGGCAAGGCAACAAGCCCCACTCCGCCCAATTCTTCAGCAAAGGGAACCAGGGAAAGCAGCCTCCCGGCCCCCGGCCGGAAACCGTCCTTGGCAACCAAGGTCTGGGCCGCATTATACGCGAGGCGGTGGAGGTTCGATTTGGGGGAGGAAGGGGAAAGCCTCCCTTCAACCGATCACCGGCCAAAGACGCTGCTTCGGCGACCGATCGTAGCGCTATCCAGAAGCACCTTCAGATAATATCCGTCATAATAGCTTTAGATCTACATTAACGGAATGGGGGATTTCTTTTTAGCCCCATCCATGATAAAGGATGGGGCCTATACTGCTTCTTTAGAGCCCAAGGTGCTATCGAAGCATTGAAGACTCCAACGACCGATGAGCCAATCATGAGCTTCATGGCTCCTGATGTCTTTAATCAGTTAAATAAGTTAGGATTAAACCCGCCGAAAAAATTATCCAATGTTGGCATTCCACTTAGACCAAAATAGCGGACAAAACGCCAGCTTTTATTTAAACAAAGAAAATCACCTTTTGACACGCCTTCCCATTTAACAAGCAAGTAAATATATTTACTTGCAACAAGAGAATCAATCCGCAAGTTTCAGTTGAAGTTTATCATTTATTTCTCTTGTTGGAATTTTTATAGCAATATCCTCCAACGAACCAAGATGAAAAAACTTATCTCCTTCTGGCTCGAATGAGTTAAAGGCAAATCGATACTCACTCTGATGTTCATAGGTATGTCTCTTTCTAAAAACACTTTCAAGCTCCATGAAACTTCCATGAAAGGTATCTGGGTCGTAGTAGCCAATCAGCCCATTCCAGCAAACAAAGCTCTTCTCTTGCGCTGCTTGCTTAACCCTATTAATGAAGTCCTCAACCTGGTAGACAACAACTGCGAATTTACCCAGAGATAGGAGAACATCGCTTATGGTGATTTTTTCCTTGAGCATTCCATTTATTTTCTCAACGATAGCTATCCGTTCCTCTTCAGTCTCATATGATCCTTCAAATTCTGGAGCTTTTACTGCATACATACAGTAAAGATTGAGCCTATCGTAGCCTTTATTTTGGCTGATAACCGGTCCAGCCAGCTTTTCAATTGGCAAGGTTTTTTCAAAACCATCTTTGTCTTTAAAGGTGATAGCAAGCTTAACCTTATCTGCTTGATGCCAATCTGTTACAGCTTCAAACCTATCACCTCGCCCATCTTCCTCATCACTTCGCTTAAACTCGCCGAGGGTTCTGCAATACAACTCACCCTTCTGGACGAACGCATCCGCATACTCTTCTTTGTCAAATATTTTTATCAGCAAATAAATTCTCTCTGCCATTTATTTTTCCAGCCCCCTAGAAATATCAATCCAATCAATTCAAATAAGGGAAATTATTTTATATAAAATACTATTTTTTACCCTTCAAACCAACCTTTATTTTCACAAAAAATATCGGATGGCACGTATTCCGCCCACCAATCAATAATTCAACTTACCCAACTGCCCATATCTTCTTTATATAGAAGTTTTATACACGAAAAGAATTTTAGATATTATCAACACAATATTTTTATTATTTTAAAAAATTTTTTACGAGTTCCCAGAAAAAAGCACCCTAAGGCGCTTCATTTCTTACCCGCCTCTTCATCCCACTTCTTCAACTGCTCCAGCTTTTCCCCAATCTTAATCTCCAATCCCCGCGGAGTTGGCTGATACCACCCGGGTTCTCCGATGCCCTCGGGGAAATAGGTTTCCCCCGCCGCATAGGCGTTGGGTTCGTCGTGGGCGTAGCGGTAGTCGTGGCCGTAGCCCAGTTCTTTCATGAGCTTGGTGGGGGCGTTGCGCAGGTGGACCGGGACTTCCCGGCTTTTGTCCTGTTTTACGAAGGCCCGGGCCTGGTTGTAGGCCATGTAGCCGGCGTTGCTTTTGGCGGCCACGGCCAGGTAGATGACCGCCTGGCCCAGGGCCAGCTCCCCTTCCGGGCTGCCCAGGCGTTCGTAGGTCAGAGCCGCGTCATTGGCGATCTGCATGGCCCGGGGGTCGGCCAGACCGATGTCTTCCCAAGCCATACGCACAATGCGCCGGGCCAGATAGCGGGGATCG
The DNA here is from genome assembly GCF_018905915.1 of Azospira inquinata. NCBI lineage: Bacteria > Pseudomonadati > Pseudomonadota > Betaproteobacteria > Rhodocyclales > Rhodocyclaceae > Azospira > Azospira inquinata. The sequence goes on along the minus strand of NZ_CP064782.1, from coordinate 2,378,391 downwards.
GCGCCCCCGTCCAGCATGCGGGTGAGCCAGTAGAGGGCGGCGTCCGGGTGGGAGCCCCGGACGGATTTGTGCAGGGCGGAAATCTGGTCGTAGAAGTTGTCCCCGCCCTTGTCGAAGCGGCGGGAATTCAAGGTCAGGGCGTTCTGGATGAAATCGGCGTCGATCTTTTCCACCCCCGCCGCCCCGGCGGCCGTGCGGCACTGCTCCAGGAGGTTGAGGAAGCGCCGGGCGTCCCCGTCCGCGTAGCCGATGATGGTATCCACGGCCAGATCGTCGAAGCTCAGGCCGCCCAGGGCCTTTTCCTGGGCCCGTTGCAGCAGGCGCTTTAGCTCGGCGTCGGTGAGGGACTTGAGCACATAGACCTGGGCCCGGGAAAGGAGGGCGGAATTGACCTCGAAGGAGGGGTTCTCCGTGGTAGCGCCGATGAAGGTGACCAGCCCGCTTTCCGCGTAGGGCAGCAGGGCGTCCTGCTGGGATTTGTTGAAGCGGTGAATTTCATCCACGAACAGGATGGTGTGCCGCCCCTGGGCCTGGTTCAGTTCCGCTTTTTCCATGGCGGCCCGGATGTCCTTGACCCCGGCAAACACGGCGGACAGGGCGATAAAGGCGCAGTCGAAGGCGCTAGCGGTAATCCGGGCCAGGGTGGTTTTGCCCACCCCGGGAGGGCCCCAGAAAATCATGGAATGGGGGGTGCCGGACTCAAAAGCCAGGCGCAGGGGTTTGCCCGGGCCGAGCAGGTGGGTCTGGCCGATGACCTCGTCCAGGGTAGCGGGGCGCAGCAGTTCGGCCAGGGGGGCAAAGGGGGCGGGCTTCTCCCCGGCGGGGGAAAAGCCCTGGGGATCGCTATCAGAAAAAAGGTCGCTCACGGGACAATCACAGGAAAATCAGGAAGGGAGCGGCCCTACCGGCAGGGCCGGGGGTGGGGAAGCTATTCCCCCACCACATCCGCCCCGGCGGGGACGCTGAAATGGAACAGGGAGGCGGGCAGGGAGGGATTCCGCTCCAGCCGCTGGAAGACCAGATGGGTGGTCTGGCCGAAGCTGTCCAGCAGGTCCATGGCTTTCAGACTGTCCCCCTGGAAGCCCAGGCGCACCTTTTCAAAGCCGGAATCGGCACTCTTGGGGGTGGCATCCACCCATTCCAGGCCGTCCCGGCTGCCCCCGTCGCTTAAGACGAAATTCTTTTCCAGGGCGTTATCCCCGGCCAGCAAGGCTGCCGGAGTGGCGCCCAGGGCCTTGCCCATGCGCTTCACCGTGACCTGCTTCAGGTCCGGATCGTAAATCCACACCTTGCTGCCGTCCCCCACCATCAACTGGGCGTAGGGCTTTTCAATCTGCCAGCGAAAGCGGCCGGGCCGGGCGAACATCATGACCCCGGAAGAGGCCTGGGGCCGGTGGCCGCTCTTGCCCATGACGGTCTGGGAAAAGTCGGCCCGCAGGCTGCGGGAGCTTTCCAGAAAGTGTTTCAGGGTGTCCACGTTGCCCGCCTGGGCGGAGCCCCAGGCCAGCAGGCCGCTCCACACCAGGGCCCGGCCCAGGAGGCGCCAGGGGCGGTTTGTCAGGGAAGGGGCCGGTATTGCTGCTGCCATGATTATTCCTCGCTCTTTCTCGCCAGCACTTCCCGCCCGCCCCGGCCGTCCATGGGGGAGACCAGTCCGGCCTTTTCCATGGCCTCGATGAGGCGGGAAGCCCGGTTGTAACCAATGCGCAAATTGCGCTGAACCAGGGAAATGGAGGCCCGCCGGGTTTGCAGGACGATTTCCACCGCCTGGTCGTACATGGGATCCTTTTCCCCGTCCCCATCTTCGCCCCCTTCCCCGTCGCCCCCCTCTTCGTCACCGCTGCCGGTGAGGACGTTTTCTTCGTATTCCGGGGCGCCGGTGGTTTTCAGGTAATCCACCACCTTGTGCACTTCGTCATCCGCCACAAAGGCCCCATGGACCCGGGTGGGATAGCCGGTGCCCGGAGCCAGATAGAGCATGTCCCCCTGGCCCAGGAGGGCTTCCGCCCCCATCTGATCCAGGATGGTACGGGAGTCGATTTTGCTGGAGACCTGGAAGGCGATCCGGGTGGGAATGTTGGCCTTGATCAGGCCGGTAATCACATCCACGCTGGGGCGCTGGGTGGCCAGCACCAGATGGATGCCGGAGGCCCGGGCCTTCTGGGCCAGACGGGCGATGAGTTCTTCCACCTTTTTGCCCACCACCATCATCATGTCCGCCAGTTCGTCGATGATGACCACGATGAAGGGCAGAGGCGCCAGGGGTTCGGGGGATTCCGGAGTGATGGAGAAGGGGTTGGGAATCTTCTGCCCGGCCTTTTCCGCCTCCCGCAGCTTGGCGTTGTAGCCCGCCAGATTGCGGACTCCCAGGGCGCTCATGAGCTTGTAGCGCTTATCCATTTCCCCCACACACCAGGACAGGGCGTTGGCCGCCTGGCGCATGTCCGTCACCACGGGGGCCAGCAGGTGGGGAATGCCCTCGTAGATGGACAGTTCCAGCATCTTGGGGTCCACCAGAATGAGGCGCACATCCTTGGGCTCCGCCTTGTAGAGCAGGGACAGGATCATGGCGTTGATACCCACGGACTTGCCCGAACCGGTGGTACCCGCCACCAGCAGGTGGGGCATTTTGGCCAGATCCGCCACCACGGGCAGACCGCCGATGTCCTTGCCCAGGGTCACGGTCAGAGGGGACGCGGTATCGTGATAGACCTTGCTGGAGAGAATTTCCGAGAGGCGCACGGTCTGGCGCTTGGGATTGGGCAGTTCCAGGGCCATGCAAGACTTGCCCGGCACGGTTTCCACCACCCGGATCGAAACCATGGCCAGGGCCCGGGCCAGATCCCGGGAGAGATTGACGATCTGGGAGCCCTTGACCCCGGTGGCCGGTTCGATTTCGTAACGGGTCACCACCGGGCCCGGATAGGCGGCCAGCACCTTCACCTGAACGCCAAAATCCGCCAACTTGCGTTCGATGAGGCGGGAGGTGAATTCCAGGGTTTCGGCAGCGGGCACCTCCGGATGGGCCGGAGGCGGGTCCAGCAGGTACAGGGGGGGCAACTGGCCCCCTTCCACCGCCTCGGGGAACAAGGGGGTTTGGCGTTCCCGCTCGATGCGCTTTTCCGCCTTGGGGGACACGGGGATTTCCGGCTCCACCCGTTCAATGCGCACCGGCTCCTGTTCCGCCACCCGGGTCTTTTCCACCTGCACCACCGCTTCCCGCTCCCGGGCCACTTCCCGTCCGATACGCTGATCCTGCCAGCGTTCTACCTGGTTGCGCCCGAGGAAGAAGACGGTTTCCAGCCAGCCCCCCAGGCGCTCGAAAAAGCCCAGCCAGGACATGCCGGAAAAGAGGCTCCAGCCCAGGAGCACCAGGGCCAGCAAAAACAGGGTGGCCCCCGTGTAACCCAGGTAGCGGATAGCGGCGCCGCTCAGTTCCAAGCCCAGCATACCGCCGGGAGAAAGGGGCAAAGGGGTACGCAGGGTATAGAAACGCAGGGCTTCCAGGCCCGAACTGGCCAGGAGCAGTACCAGAAAACCGCCCCCGGCAATGTAGAGGGGCCGGTTATCGGCGGTGCGCAGGCCGTCCAGGCGGCGATAGCCCCACCACACCAGGGCCAGGAGCAGGCCGATCCACCACCAGGCGGAGAGGCCGAAAACGTAGAGGAGCAAATCCGCCAGCCAGGCGCCGAAGCGGCCCACCGGGTTATGGAGGGCCCCGGTCTGGGCGGAATGGGACCAGCCCGGATCGCCCCGGTCATACCCCCACAGGGCCATGGCCAGGAACAGGGCCACGGCCACCAGCCCTAGCCAGCGGGACTCTTGGAGTATCAGGGCGATTTTTTCCGGCAGGGGACTGGGAGAACGGTCACGGCCGGAACGGGGAGAATTGGGCATCAAAGGGGGTCAGAAAATTCGGATCGCGGCAAAGTGCTTGGAGAATTATAACGTTCCCGAATCGCTCCGGTCTTGTAAGCATTTGTGCCCGCCGGAGGCCCGGGCCGCCCGGGCAGGCGCCCTTCAAGGCGCGTGGAGGATGATGCGGCTGCCTTCCGTCTGGATATAGCCGTTGGCTTCCAGGTCTTTCATCACCCGGCTCACCATTTCCCGGGAGGCGCCGATCATTTTGGCGATGTCCTGCTTGGTCAGTTTGCGGGCCACCACCCGCTGGCCGTCTTCCTGGACCGTGGAAAATTCCAGGAGCAGCTTGGCCACCCGGCCAAACACATCCATCAGGGCCAGGCTTTCGATTTTCTGATCCGCCTCCCGCAGGCGCTGCACCAGGCTGCGCATGAGGTAGAGGGAAACCTCGAAATTGTCTGCCAGACAGCGTTTGAAGTCGTTACGGGCCAGGATCAGCAGTTCGCAGGGTTCAATGGCCAGCACATTGGCGGAGCGGGGGCTGCCGTCGATGAGGCCCATTTCCCCGAAAAATTCCCCCGGACCGAGAATGGCCAGGATCACTTCCCGGCCTTCCTCGTCGCTGTTCAGCACCTTCATGCTGCCGCTGATGAGCACATAAAGGGAATCGGTGGCGTCCCCGGAGCGCACCACCAGGGTTCCCCGGGGCACCTTCCGGTAGGCGGCAACCCGCACCAGCTGCTCCAGATACGCCGAGGGAACCTGCTTGAACATGGGGAGATTTTGTAACGTCGCCACGCTCAAGCCCTTTGCTGCCTGCATTGTTTAACCTTTACCCATTTGGAAAGAATTGATCCCGGAGGCCCATTATTGCGTAAGCGCCAACTTTTTCACACCCCCGGGGGAACAATCGGGGCAATTTTGATTCGATATAATGGATAGCCAACCCCGATCCATTGACCTCATTATTCTTTCTAGAAAGCATCTGCCATGTCCCAAACCACCCGTCACAGCCGTCTCATTGTTCTCGGCTCCGGCCCCGCCGGTTACACCGCCGCGGTTTACGCCGCCCGGGCCAACTTGAAGCCCCTGCTGATCACCGGTCTGGCCCAGGGCGGCCAGCTCATGACCACCACCGAAGTGGACAACTGGCCCGCCGATCCGGACGGGGTCCAGGGCCCGGAACTGATGGCCCGCTTCCAGAAGCATGCGGAGCGTTTCGAGACGGAAATCCTCTTCGACCACATCCACACCGCCAAACTGCAAGAAAAGCCTCTGCGCCTCATCGGCGACGCCGGGGAATACACCTGTGACGCCCTGATTATCGCCACCGGCGCCTCCGCCCAGTACCTGGGCCTGCCCTCCGAAGAAAAATTCCAGGGCAAGGGGGTTTCCGCCTGCGCCACCTGCGACGGTTTCTTCTACCGCAACCAGGCCGTGGCCGTGGTGGGGGGCGGCAATACGGCGGTGGAAGAGGCCCTCTATCTGGCCAACATCGCCAGCCACGTCACCGTGATTCACCGCCGGGAAAAGTTCAAGGCGGAAAAGATCATGCAGGACAAGCTCTTCAAAAAGGCGGAAGAAGGCAAGGTCACCGTTCTCTGGAATTCCACCCTGGACGAAGTGCTGGGGGACGATTCCGGGGTCACCGGTCTGCGTGTCAAGAATGTGGCAGACGGCAGCACCCAGGACGTGCCCGTAATGGGCGTTTTCATCGCCATTGGCCACAAGCCCAATACGGATATTTTTGAAGGCCAGCTGGAAATGGAAGGGGGCTACATCGCCACCCGCATGGGGCGCAACGGCAACGCCACCGCCACCTCCATTCCCGGGGTTTTCGCCGCCGGGGACGTGCAGGACCACATCTACCGTCAGGCCTGCACCTCCGCCGGCACCGGCTGCATGGCCGCCCTGGACGCGGAACGTTATCTGGACAGCCTGGGACAAGCCTGACATGTCACGTAACCGGCGCCCCGGGGAGGCCAATCCCTTTCAGCGCCTCACCGAACTGCAACTGACCCCGGCCCCCGCCGGGGCCCAACCGGACCGGACTCCCACCCCAGCCCCGGCACCCTGCTCCCAGAAGCCCACCGCCGCGCCCCATTCCGAGCAGGCGGCATCCCCCGCTGGGACGGAGGATGAACAGGCCCTCTTCCGGCAGGCCATGGGGGATTTGCGCCCCATGAGCCACAACCAGGCGGAGCTGGCCCGGCCCAAGCCCCGTCCGGTGGTGCGTCCGAAGCTCAAGGAAAAGGCCGGGCCTTCGGCGGCCGCCCTGTCCCCCGCCTGGCTGCGCCAGTCCCTGGGGGAAAAGGACCTGTTCCGCCGCGCCATGGCGGACGCCACGCCCCTACCGGAAAGCGATCGAGCAGAAGTGGGCCGGGCGCCCCGCCGTCCCCGGCGGGTGGTGGAAACCAGCAGGCAGGAAGGTCCGGAAGATTCGGGCACCACCTTCCTGTCCCTCCAGGAAACCGACCCCCACTGGCTGTTTCTCCAGGCCGTAGGCACCATCACGCCCCTGGCAAACAACAACCGGGCCGAGGTGCCCCGCCCCCGTCCGGTCCCCAAGCCCCGGCCCCGCCCTAAGGCGGAAACCCAGGCCCCGGGCGAGGCTGCCCCGGCGGCACCGGAACGACGTACCGGCCTTTCCGACCATGCGCTGGCCAGTTTGCAGGAACGGGACGACGGCAGTTTCCTCCGCCCCGGGCTGGGGAGCCGCACCCTGGCCGACCTGCGCAAGGGACGCTGGGGCATTCAAGGGGAACTGGATCTGCACGGCTATAACCGGGACGAGGCCCGGGAGGTGCTGGCCCGCTTTCTCGCCTCCAGCCTGCGCCAGGGCCGCCGAGGCCTGCGCATCATCCACGGCAAGGGATTGGGCTCCCCCGGTGGGGATGGGGTGCTGAAACACCTTTCCCGGGCCTGGCTGGCCCAGCGGGAAGAAATCCTGGCCTTTTGCCCGGCCCCGGAACGGGACGGAGGGGACGGAGCCCTGCTGGTACTGCTCCAGAGCACCAGCAAAACGAGCTGATCCCGGTCCGGCGGTCAGCCCTTGGCATCCGGCAGCGGGGCGGGTTTTCCTGCCCCGACTGCTTGGCTGCTGATGTTCGGAGCCTGGCTAAGGCTTCCCCGGTCCATTTCCCCCCCTTTCCAGGGCTCCCTTCCCGGTATCCCTGCGTTTCCCTCTTTTATGGGTAGGACGCAGGGTTCCGCCTTTTTCTAGCCCTGGGTAGAACACCTAGGCGAGGCATCGCCAGCCTCATCTCAACGTATTCCCCCGCCAATCATCGGGGGAAGCTCCCCTCCGGAAGCAATCCGGCCCCCCATAAAATCGGCCCCGGGGCAGATGCTTGATCCGCGCCGAGGCCGACAGGTCACTTCCCCTGGGGGACGCCACCCGGGAGGGCTTAAACCGCCGCTTCGTCCGTTTCCCCGGTGCGGATGCGCACCGCATGTTCCACGGGGAAAACGAAAATTTTGCCGTCGCCGATCTTGCCGGTGCGGGCGGCTTTGATGATGGCATCAATGGCCCCATCCACCACCCCGTCGGAAACGATCACTTCCAGCTTCACCTTGGGCAGAAAATCCACCACATATTCGGCGCCCCGATAGAGCTCCGTGTGGCCCTTTTGCCGGCCAAAGCCCTTCACTTCCGTCACCGTCAGACCGGTGACCCCCACTTCGGACAGGGCTTCCCGCACTTCATCCAGCTTGAAAGGCTTAATGACCGCTTCGATCTTTTTCATGGACTCTCCTCTTATGCATGCATGGGTTAATGCTTACCACTCGTCAGGATACCGGTTGGTGATCGGGTAACGCCAGTCCTTCCCGAATCCCCGATGGGTCACCCGGATGCCGACCGGTGCCTGACGACGTTTGTATTCGCTGATTTTAAGGAGTCGCACCACCCGGCGCACGTCCGCTTCCGTGTAGCCCATGGCGATGATTTCCCGGGGCGACCGATCCTCTTCCATATAGGCGGCCATGATGGCGTCCAGCACCTCGTAGGGTGGCAGGGAATCCTGGTCGGTCTGGTCCGGCCGCAGTTCGGCGGAAGGGGGCCGGGTAATGATGCGCTCAGGAATAATCTCCCGCTCCCGGTTGATCCAGCGGGAAAGGCGATAGACAAAGGTCTTGGCGATATCCTTGATGACCGCAAAGCCCCCCGCCATATCCCCATACAGGGTGCAGTAGCCCACCCCCATTTCCGACTTGTTGCCCGTGGTGAGTACCAGGGCGCCGGAGCGATTGGAAATGGCCATGAGGATCAGGCCCCGAATCCGGGCCTGGAGATTTTCTTCCGTGGTATCTGCCCCCCGGACCGGGGTGGCCAGTTCCGCCGCCAGCATGTCCGTGAAGGTGGTCATGGCTGGGGCGATGGGGATTTCCTCGTAACGGACCCCCAGGTTACGGATCAGCTGACGGGAATCGTCCAGGCTCATGTCCGCCGTATAGGGGGAAGGCATCATCACCGCCCGCACCCGCTCCGCCCCCAGGGCTTCTACGGCCAGCACCAGGGTAAGGGCCGAGTCGATACCGCCGGAGAGGCCAATCACCGCCCCCGGAAAGCCGTTTTTACCAATGTAATCCCGAATCCCCAACACCAGGGCCTGATACACCTGGGCTTCCAAGGACAGGGCAGGAGCTACCTCGGCGGGCTGCACATCCCCGGCTCCATAGCGCACCAGGGCCAGGGCGGGCGCAAACTGGGGCAGACGGACACGCAGCTCACCCCCGGCGCCGATGGCGAAGGAGCCCCCGTCAAAGACCAGTTCATCCTGGCCCCCCACCAGATTGACGTAAATCATGGGCAAGCCGGTGGCGGCGTGGCGATCCCGCAACACCCGCAGCCGGTCTTCCCCTTTGTTCATGTGATAGGGCGAGGCGTTGAGCACCAGGAGCAGTTCCGCCCCGGCTTCCTTGGCCCCTTCCACCGCGCCGACCCGCCACACATCCTCACAGATGTTGAGGCCGACCCGTACCCCCTTCACGGAAAAGACGCAGGGGGACTGGCCGCCGTCGAAATAGCGCTCTTCGTCGAAGACCTCGCTATTGGGCAGAAAACGCTTGCAATAGGTGGCCACCACCCGGCCTTCGGCCAGATAGGAGGCGGCGTTGTAATGGCGGCCATCAATTTCCGCCGGATGTCCCACCACCAGGCCAATCTCCGGCACTTCCCGAGCCAGGGCTTCCAGCTCCTGGGCGCAGGCCCGGTAAAAATCCGGGCGCAGCAACAAATCCTCCGGCGGATAGCCGCACAGAGCCAATTCGGGGGTCAGCACCAGGTCGGCCCCGGCCCGGGCGGCCTCCCGGGCCACCCCAGCAATCAGGCCCCGGTTGCCGGGCAAATCTCCCACCACGGCGTTGATCTGGGCAATGGCGATGGTAAGACTGGAATCCATGGTCACAAAATCAATGGTTACAAATGAAAAGACCGGTCCCCCCGCCAGGGAAGGTCCGGTCCCGAATGGAGCGCCAGGGGCTTAGCTCTGGGCCACGTAGCGGGATACCCCCGCCTGAATTTCCTGCTTGGCATCTTCCAGATTGCCCCAGCCGGTCACCTTCACCCATTTGTTGGGTTCCAGGTCCTTATAGTGCTCAAAGAAGTGCTGAATCATCTTGGGCAGCAGGTCGGGCAGGTCATCCACGGTCTGCACCTTGTCGTAAATCGGGGTCAGCTTGCCGACCGGCACGGCGATCAGCTTGGCGTCCATCCCTGCTTCGTCTTCCATGTTCAGAATACCCAGGGGACGGCAACGCACCACCACACCGGGCATCAGGGGATAGGGAGTGACCACCAGCACATCCACCGGATCCCCGTCGTCGGACAGGGTTTTGGGGATAAAGCCGTAGTTACAGGGGTAATGCATGGGGGTGGACATGAACCGATCCACCACCACCGCGCCGGAATCTTTGTCCAGCTCATATTTGATGCCGGGGGCCCGGGCCGGGATTTCAATAACCACGTTGAAATCGTTGGGGACATCCTTGCCAATGGGCAAATTGTCGATATTCATGGGGGTTGTCTCCTCGTTGAACAAGGGGCTGATTATACGTCAGTCCCGCCCAAATCCCGGGAATATTCAGGGCAAAAACACCGACCTTCCAGAAGCCCCCCGGCGCGGAAGACTTGACAATGACCGACGCAAACACGAGAATGAGATCAATTCTTATTACCAAGCTTCCATGGTCTCCACCCTCTCCCTTCCGGTTTCTGCCGCCGGGCTCCACTCCCGCCCCTTCCTGGCCAGCCCCTGGCCCTGGGCGGGGCTGGCGGTGCTGTTCCACGGCGGCGCCCTGGCCCTGCTGTTGCAACACCGGAGCCCAGCGCCGGTGACCCCGGCGGCACCGGTTTTCAGTGTCAGTCTATTGGCGCCTCCGGCGCCGGAAAACCGACCGGCAACAGCTCGTCAGGCATCCCAGCCCCAACCGGTGCGCCACCAGACACCCCGGCCTACCCCCAAGGTACCAATCAAGAGCGACAAACCGGCGCCCCAGCCCCTGTCCGCCGTCCCCACGGCCAGCAGCGCGCCCAGCCATAGCGAAGCGGTTGCCCCGGCTGGCGCCAAGGAACCCGCCCATAGTGCGGAGCCGGTGACAGAAGCCCGCTTTGACGCGGGCTATCTGCAAAACCCCGCCCCCACCTATCCCCCTTTGTCCAAGCGCATGGGGGAGCAGGGCAAGGTGTTACTGCGGGCCCACGTGCTTCCTAACGGCACGGCGGACGGAGTGGAAATTAAACGCTCATCCGGCAGCCCTCGCCTGGACAACGCTGCCCTGGAAGCGGTGCGCAAATGGCGCTTTGTTCCGGCGAAACAAGGGGGACAGGCCATTGGGGCCTGGGTCCAGATTCCCATCAATTTCAGTTTGGAGAACTAAATGCACAGCGCTTTCGATCTCAACCATTTTTGGACCCAGGGGGATGGGGTTTCCCACGCCGTCGCCCTGATCCTCCTGCTGCTCTCCATGGGCAGCTGGGCCGTGATCCTGGGCAAAGCCTGGCAGGTCTGGCGCCTGCGCCGCCGGGGGGCGGTGGCGGTGGACCATTTCTGGCATGCCCCGGACCTGGATGATGGCATCGCCCGCTTGGCCACACTGGAACCCTATGGGGATCTGGCCCAGCGGGGTGCCCAGGCCCTACGCCACTACGAAAGCCACAGCGGCGACCGCTCCCACCTGGACGCCCACCTGTCCATCAGCGAACTGGTGACCCGGGCCCTGCGCCAGGGGCTGAACCAGACCGGCAGCCGGCTGGAAAGCGGCCAGTCCTTCCTCGCATCCATCGGTTCCACCGCCCCCTTCATCGGTCTCTTTGGCACCGTCTGGGGCATCTACCACGCCCTGGTGCAAATCGGCGCCAGCGGCCAGGCTTCCCTGGACAAGGTAGCAGGGCCCGTGGGGGAAGCCCTGATCATGACTGCCGCCGGGCTGTTCGTGGCCATTCCCGCCGTACTGGCCTACAACGCCTTCAACCGCATTCTGCGGGTCATCGTGGACGACCTGGAAGCCTTTGCCCATGACTTGCACACCTATCTGACCACCGGCCACCCCATGCACCAGGCCCATCCCCAGGCTCCCGCCCAGGCGCCGGTGCATCGTCTGGCGGAGGTGGCCTAAATGTCCTTCGGCACCCTGGATACGGGGAACGGGCGCCGTTCCCAGCCCATGGCGGACATGAACACCACGCCCCTGGTGGATGTAATGCTGGTGCTGCTGATCATTTTTATCGTCTGCGCCCCCCTCATGGCCCAGTCCATCAAGGTGGATCTGCCCCAGGCCCAGGGCACGCCCCTGGATGAAAAACCCAAGACGGTCAATCTGTCTCTGGACGCCCAGGGCCAGCTGTTCTGGGACAAGCAGCCCCTGGCCGAGGGCGACCTGGCCCAGAAACTGAAGACGGCGGCCGCCGCCCGTCCCCAGCCCGAACTGCAACTCTCGGCCGATAAGGAAACCCGCTATCAGCGCCTGGCGGAAATCATGTCCGCCGCCCGGGAAGCCGGTATCGCCAAACTCGGATTCGTCACCACGCCTGGAGAAACCCATGTCTCAGGACAATGAACTCAAACCCACCCTCACCGTGGTCGCCCTCGGCAACGCCGTCGGCCCCCATCTGCCCACCCTGAGCAGCCGTCAGCTTTTTCGCGGCGGCAACAACATGGTGCGCATCGAACATGGCGGACAGTGCTATCTCCTGCGTCTGACCCGGGAAAACAAACTGATTCTGACCAAGTGATCTCTCGTTCCACCTCTTGCTAGCCAGCCAGCCCTCGGGCCCCGCCAGCCACCCTTTTTTTCCAGTTGCCTCTTCGTTGGGTACCGACGACTCAGAAACCTCCCGGTTTCCCTCCTGTCGTCGTTCTACGCAGTAGCCAGCCCCCCGGCCTCTCCGGCCATCGGTAGCGAGCCACGCGCTTTTTGGAGAACTCCATGCGCTTTCCGCAAGCTACCGTGGGACGGCCCCGTCCCCTGACCCGTCACGTCCGTCATGCCCTGCCCCTGGCCCTGGCCAGCCTCTGCCTGAGCCCCGCCCAGGGGGAAGAAGCCACCGGGGACACCAAGCTGACCGAAGTGGTGGTCACCGCCACCCGCTCCAGCGCCCCCGCCGAACTCATTCCGGGAACGGTCACCACCATCGACCGAGCCACCATGGACCGGCGCCAAGTCAAAGATATCGCCGACCTCCTGGCCGACGAGCCGGATGTGGCCGTGCCCCGGGACATGCGCCGCTTTGGCGCGGGCCAGATCAACATTCGGGGCATAGAAGACAACCGCATTCTCATGCTGGTGGATGGCATCCGAGCCGCCGATTTCCGCAGCCCGGGCTCCACCAATTATGACGGGGCCAACCGGGATATTCCGGACCCGGACTTTCTCAAACAGGTGGAAATCGTCCGGGGCCCCGCCTCCAGCCTCTACGGCTCCGACGCCATCGGCGGGGTGGTGGGCTTTCTCACCCTGGACCCGGAGGATTTGCTCAAGAACGGCAAGACCCAGGCCGTGGGGGGCAAAATCGGCTATCACCAGGAAGACCGCAGCACCCGTGCCTCCGCCTATCTGGCCGCCGGCAACGAGCAGGTCAAAGGCCTCCTCATGGTGGGCCATAGCGACGGCCACGAAATGGACAACCAGGGCAGCCGGGATGTGTCCGGCTTTACCCGCACCAGCCCCAATCCCCAAAGCTTCCACAGCACGGACGTCCTGGCCAAGTTGAGCCTGACCCCGGCGCCGAGTCACCAGTTGAAACTCACCCTGGAGGCCAAGGACAAGGAAACCACCACGGACATCCGCCGCATCGCCAACCTGAGCGGCACGTCCCTTTCCAAAATCAGCCGCAACCTGGGGGATGACGCCCTGGAGCGGGACCGCGTTTCCCTGGATTACAGCTACCTGCCCGCCGATCCCCACTGGTTTGATCGGCTCAGCGCCAAGGCCTTTTACCAGGAACAGCGCTCGGACAACGGCAACTACCAGCTGCGCAGCAACACCACTACCAGTTGCTCCGCCTCTTCCTCCGGCACCCGCAATTGTGCGGTGGATCAGCGTTTCCATTTCAAACAGGGCCAGCAGGGCTTAAGTCTGGTCATGGAAAAAGCCGCCCAAGCCCTGGCCAGCCAGTACCTGACCTGGGGTGCGGAATGGCAGCGCACCCGCACGGAGGAGGTGAAATACACCACCCGCACCGACCTGGCCAGCGGCGTCAGCCAGGACAACCTGCTGGGGGAAAATTTCCCCAAAAGCGATTTCCCCAAGGGCCATATGGACCAGGTAGGCCTCTTTCTCCAGGACGAATTCCGCTTTTTCGGCGAACGCCTGCGTGTCACCCCCGGGGTGCGCTATGACCAGTACCGGCTCACCCCGGAAAGCGACAGCCTGTACCGCCCCCTATTCGGCAAAACCGCCGTTTCCAAGGATGGCAGCCGGGTCTCCGCCAAGCTGGCCGCCGCCCTGCAACTGACTTCCGCCTGGAGCGCCTACGGCCAGTATGTGGAGGGCTTTCGCCCGCCCAACTATGAGCAGGTGAATCGGTATTTCTACAACACCAGCCAGTTCTACGGAGTGCTGGGCAATCCGGATCTGAAGCCAGAAACCAGCCGGGGCCTGGAAGTGGGGGCCAAGTACGTCACGCCCCGCAGTTCCGCTCAGGTGGCCCTGTTCCACAACCGCTACCAGGACTTCATCGACTACGCCAAGCTGGCCAGCGGCGATCCCCGGGCTCTGCCATCCCCCTTCAGATCCACCTATCTGTATCAAAACCTGTCCCGGGTCACCATCCACGGCTTTGAACTGCGGGGCCAGTGGCAGGCCTCCCGCCACCTAGCCTTTAACGCCGCCTACGCCTATGCCTACGGGGAAAACCAGGAAACCGGCGCCCCCATCAACAGCATTGATCCCCGGCGCCTCACCGCCGCCGTGCAATGGACGCCGGACAGCACCCACGGCGGGGAAATGCGCCTGCGGGCGGCGGGGCCCACCACCCGGGTGGATGACAGCCAGGTGACCAAGGGCTTCTTCCATCCCGGCGGCTACGGGGTGGTGGATGTGAATGCCTGGTGGCAGGTCCAGCCCAACACCCGGGTCCAGGTCGGGGTCACCAATCTCTTTGACCGCAGATACTGGCTGTGGAGCGACATCCGAGGCGCCAGCCTGCCCGCCTCTGACCCGGCGCCGGACTTCTACACCCAGCCGGGCCGCAATTTCTCCGTCACCCTCAAATACGACCTTTGACCCTGCCGCCCCCTCTCCCGGGAGGGGGCCCGCCCCCATGCTCAGCGCCCCTTCCGCCCCCCTGCGCCTCCCCCTACCACCCGCCGCCCACCTAGGGCAATGGGCCGCCCCTCTGGGAGTGCCTCTTCTGGCCCCGCTATCAGGCCTATTTTCAAACCTAAAAACGGATCGATTGCCTGCCCCCTTATTGGCTGCCCTCCTGGCCCTGCTCCTTGGGTTGTGGACCGCCCTGCCAGCCTGGGCCGGACCCGGCGCCCCGGGGCAACATCGCCTGCTTTTTCTCGCCACCAGCCAGGTGCCCCCGGGGAAATTCCAGACCCTGACGGATATCGCCCGGCCCCTGGGCCTCACGGTCCAGGTTCAGTACGTGGAAAAACTGGCGGCCAATACGGGGCCGGAACTGTTCCAGGGCTATGACCTGGTGGCGGTGGACAGCTACCAGCTGGATTTCATCCGCTCCCGGCTAGTCCGCGCCCTGCCCGGCCTGCACGCCCCCCTGATCTGGCTCTACGAAGACCAACCGGCCTGGCAAGGACTGCCCGACGATCTGGCCCGGCGCCTGGTGGCCTATTACGCCAACGGCAGCCGCCCCAATTTCAACGGCTTTTTCCGCAGTCTGGCAGCCTGGTTCGCCCACCGCCCCTACCTGGAAGAGCCCGCCCCCATTCAGTTTCCCAAGACCGGGGTATATCACCCCCAAGCCCCGGGCCTAGTCTTTGCCGCCCCCCGGGACTATCTGGCCTGGAAAGGCGTAAATCCGGACCGGCACCCACCCACCGTGGCCATACTCCTGCACCAGCAGTACATCGCTGGGGAACAGACCGCCCTGATTGACGACCTGATCCGGCGCATTGAAGCGGCGGGAGCCCTGCCCCTGGCTGTCTATTGCCCGGTCATGGACGATGCCGCCTTAAAGCCCCTGCTCACTGACCAGGGCAAGCCCCTGGCCGACGTGGTCATCAACACCCAGATCATGCTCAATCCGGAGGGGCGGCGACGGGAATTCACCGCCCTGGGCCTACCCGTGATCCAGGCCATCACCTACCGGCGGGGGGATGGGGCCGCCTGGGCCGCCGATCCGGCCGGGGTCTCCCTGATGGACGTGCCCTTCTACCTGGCCCAACCCGAATACGCCGGGGTCACGGACATCCAGGTGGCCGCCACAACCCGCCAGGGGGATGGGCGCATTGAGCCCCTGCCCGCCCAGGCTGCCGCCGTGGTGGCCAAGGCCCTAAATCTGGTACGTCTGCAACGCCTACCCAACCAAGACAAGCGTCTGGCAGTGTTTTTCTGGAACTACCCTCCCGGGGAGAAAAACCTCACCGCGTCTTTCCTCAACCTGCCCGCCAGCCTGGACCATACCCTGGCCGTTCTTGCCGACCACGGCTACCGCACCTCGGCCCAGGGGGAAAAGCTGCTCACCGCCCAACTCCAGCGCCTCCTCGCCCCTTTCTATCGCCACGATCCGGACACCCTCCCCGGTCTGCTGCGGGACAACCTGGCTGCCCTGCTGCCCCTGGCCACTTACAAACGCTGGTTCGCCACGCTGCCGCCGGCCCGCCAGGCGGATCTCCTGAATCGCTGGGGCCCGCCGGAAAAGTCCGGCATGGTGCTGCATCGGCGGGACGGGGACTATTTCCTCATTCCCCGCCTCCAGGTGGGCAATCTGGTTTTCCTGCCCCAGCCCCCCCGGGGGGAACAGTGGGAACCCCGGGAAATTGCCCTCTACCACTCCACCAAAGCCGCCCCCTCCCACTTTTACCTGGCCACCTATCTTTGGGCGCGCCAGACGGAAAACGGATTTGGGGCCCACGCCCTGGTCCATTTCGGCACCCACGGTAGCCAGGAATGGCTGCCGGGCAAGGAGCGGGGCCTGGCGGTGGACGATTACCCCATGCTGGCCGTAGGGGACCTGCCCGTGGCCTACCCCTACATTGCGGACGACGTGGGGGAAGCGGTCCAGGCCAAGCGCCGGGGCCGGGCCGTCATCATCAGCCACCAGCCGCCCCCCTTTGTGCCCGCCGGGCTCCACGACGCCACCAACCGGCTCCACGACCTGCTCCACGCCTGGCTCGCCCAGGAGGATGGGGCGGTGAAGGACAAACTCCGCGCCGATCTCTACCAGGGGGCCCTGGATCTCCATATCGACAAGGATCTGGGCTGGTCCCGGGAACAGATTCAGGCCCGCTTTTCTGAGTTCGTGGACCTGCTCCACAACCATCTCCACGAACTGGCCCAAACCGCCCAGCCCCTGGGGCTCCACACCCTGGGCCGTTCCCCGGACCCGACCCGGCGTATCGCCACGGTCTTGATGATGCTGGGCAGGCCCTTCTGGGCCGCCGCCTCCCCCGGGGACGCCCAGGATGAAGCCCTGGTGGGCAATTACGATCGGCTGCCCGAAACCGCGCCCTATCGCCTGCTGGCCACCTATCTGGCGGACCGGGACCATGATGACCGGCTCTCCCCCGAGCTCCGGACCTACCTGATCCAGGCCCGGGACTGGTACGACCGGCTGGACGGCGCCCCGGAGCTGGAAGGCCTGCTCACGGTTCTGGATGGCCGCTACCTGACCACGGCCTACGGGGGTGACCCGATCCGTAATCCGGACGCCTACCCTGCGGGGAAAAATCTCTATGGCTTCGATCCTTCCCGGGTGCCCACACCCCAGGCCTGGGCAGCAGGCAAGGAGGCCCTGGATAAGCTGGTGGCCGCCCACCGGGAAAAGACCGGCGCCGCTCCCCGCAAACTGGCCTTCTCCCTCTGGTCCGTGGAAACCATGCGCCACATGGGCATCCTGGAAGCGGAAGCCTTCTGGGCCCTGGGGGTGGAGCCGGTCTGGGATAACGGGGGTCGGGTCACCGGGGTGCGCCTGCTACCCCGCTCCCAGCTGGGCCGTCCCCGCATTGACGTGGTGCTCTCCGCCACGGGCCTGTACCGGGACCATTTCCCCAACGTCATGCGTTGGCTGGCAGAAGCAGTCCGTCTAGCGGCGCAAGCGGAGGAAAAGGATAACCCGGTGGCCGCCAACAGCCGGGCCGTGGCCCGGCGCCTGGAAGCCCGGGGACTGGACCCGGCCGCGGCCAAAAGCGCCGCAGAGACCCGGATTTTCTCCTCCGCCGAAGGGCTCTACGGTACGGGCCTCAACGACGCCACCCTGGCCTCCGACAGCTGGAAAGGCAAGGCGGAAGGAGACCGAAAACTGGCCGAACTCTACCTTTCCCGGATGCAGTACGCCTTTGGCGCCGACCCGGCCCAATGGGGTCGCCCCAATCCGGCCACGGCAGCGGGCATCAACCTGTACGCCGAACAATTGCACGGCACGGAAGCCGCCGTTCTATCCCGCAGTTCCAACCTCTACGGCATGCTCACCACGGACGATCCCTATCAGTACCTGGGCGGGCTTTCCCTGGCCATCCGCCACCTGGACGGCAAAGCGCCGGAGCTCTACATCGCCAACCTGCGGGACGGCAACTCGGGCAAGGCGGAAGGGGCCGCCCAGTTCCTCGCCAAGGAACTGGCCACCCGCCAATTCCATCCGGGCTATATCCAGGGCCTGATGGCGGAAGGCTATGCGGGCAGCTTGCAAATGGTGGATAGCCTGAACAATTTCTGGGGCTGGACTGCCGTGGCCCGGGAAATTGTCCGGGACGACCAGTGGCAGGAATTTGCCGACGTTTATGTGAAGGACAAATACCGGCTGGGCTTGAAAGACTGGTTCCAGCGGGAAAATCCCCAAGCCCTGGGGCAAATGCTGGAGCGGATGCTGGAAGCGGCCCGCCAGGGCTACTGGCAAGCCGATCCGGCCACCCTGGCCCAGCTCAAGGCCGAATACCGGGCCCTGGCCGGTCGGGAAAAAATGGCCACGGATAACCGGGCCTTGGCCCAGTTCGCAGGCTTCGGCCTCCAAGCCCCCAACAGCACCACCAGCACCAAAGCCGCAGACAAAACCCATGCCCGGCCGACGCCCCCAGCCGCCGGGGCTCGCCCCACCCCCCGGACGCCGGTCACCCCGCCCCCGGTGCGGGGCATGCGCCTGGAACGGGTGCAGCCGCTGGCCGCCCCCTCCCCCGCCCCCCTGGCCGGAGCTCTGATCCTGCTCCTGCTGGCCCTGGGGAGCGGCTATCGGCGCGCCGCCCGGGACTTCCGCCCCCTTTCCCCCGCCCTTCCCCACCAAGGAGATCGCCCATGACCGACATTCCGGAAATGTGTCCGCCCCTGCGGCTGGCCGCCGTCCTCCACCTGCTCTCCTCCACCGCCCTGGGGGGCGCCTCCCCCAACAAAATCCGCGCCCTGCTGGAGCATCTGGAAGGCCTGGCCGGGACGGAGGGCCTCAACCCCTATTTGCACCAGGCCCTGGAGACGGTACGCCAGGATTGGCTGGCTCTGGATGGCCGGGCCCTGGTCTCCTCCCTCCCCGCCCAACGTTTTCACTAACCCTATTTTCAAGGAGTTTTGCTCATGTCCCGCTATCTCGGTCCCCGCAAAAAAATCATGCGCGCCCTGGGTACGGCCCTCCCCGGTCTGGGCCGCCACGACCTGGGGGAACAGGACTATCCCCCCGGCCAACACGGCGCCCGGCGCCATCCGGAACGGCTATCCGGTTTTGGCCGCCAACTTCGGGAGAAACAGAAGATTCGCTTCAATTACGGCCTCACGGAACGCCAGTTGCGCCGGGTGGTAAAGGAAGCCCGGCGCCACCAGGGCAGCACGGGCCAGCTGATTTTGGAATTGCTGGAACGGCGCCTGGATAACCTGGTTTTCCGGGCCGGCTTCGCCCCCACCATTCCCGCCGCCCGCCAGCTGGTCTGCCACGGCAAGATTCGCCTGAACGGGCGCAAGGCCACCATTCCCTCCATGCGCCTCAAGCAGGGGGACCAGTTCGGCCCCACGGACAAGGCCCGCATTCTCCCCGTGGTCCAGGGCTCCCTGCTGGACCCGGCCCTGGCCCTGCCGGAATGGCTCTCCCTGGACCCGGCCTCCAACCAGGCCACCCTGCGCCACTCTCCGGGCCAGGACTGCGCCCCCTTCCCGGTGGATCTCCAACTGGTGGTGGAGTACTACGCCACCCGTCTTTGACCCTTTCTTTTTTCGAGGCATCCCATGCAACACACTCTGGAAACCGGCATGTACCTGCTGGGGCAGGTTTTTCTCCTACCCGTCCTGACCCTGGTGGCCCTGTTGTTTCTCTACGCTTTCTGGCTCCTGGGCTATTTCCTCCATCAAGCCTGGCTGCGCCGCCAGGGGCGGGGTCGCCCCCTGCTGGAACACTTCCGCCACCAGCCGGAGGTCAGTGAAGAGGCCCTGGAATTGTTCGCCCACCGCAGCCTGGAACCAGCCCGTATCGCCAGCCGGGTAACCCCCATGCTGGGCCTGGTAGCCACCATGATTCCCATGGGCCCGGCCCTGAAATCCCTGGCGGACGGCAATCTGGCGGCGGTGTCGGAAAATCTCATGATCGCCTTTTCCGCCGTTATCCTGGCCCTCCTGGCTGCCAGCATCACCTTCTGGATCGCCAATGTGCGGCGCCGCTGGCTGGCGGAGGAAATGGTGGAAATCCTCGCCCTCGGCGCCCGACGGGAGGCCCCATGAGCAAACTGGCCCTGCTGGCCGAAGGGGAGGTGGAAGATCCCATTCTCTCCGTGGTCAATCTCATCGACATTTTCCTGGTGATCATTGCCGCCCTGCTCGTCACCATCGCCCAGAACCCCTTGCTCAACCCCTTTTCCCATCAGGACGTGACAGTCATCGCCAATCCGGGCAAGCCGGATATGGAGATCGTCACCAAGAAGGGCAAGACCGTGGAAAAATACCAGGCCCGGGGCGGCATCGGCGCTGGCCAGGGGGCCAAAGCAGGAACGGCCTACCGGATGCGGGATGGCTCCATGGTTTATGTACCGGAAGGGGACAGCCCCGCCGCCCCTTAAAGAGGCGCTTTACAAGTACCACCGCAAGAATTACCCCATGGAAAAATCAATGGGCGACATGATTGCCCTATCGGAGAACCCAACTTGCTCAGGTCATCCCTAGGTGGAGACCGGCCCTCGCTTCTTTTACCATTGACCGTTGCTGCCAAGGAATCCCATGTCGCCCCTAAAACCCCGCCTGGAGCACCTTCCCCCTGATCTGGTCTGTCTGACCGACTACGAGCCCTACGCCCGGGAGCGGCTGGACGATAACGCCTGGGCCTATCTCCACAGCGGCGCGGCGGATGAGCTGACCATGGCCCGCAACCGGGAGGCTTTCGCCCGTCTCCAGCTCTGGCCCCGCCTGTTGCGAGATCTGGCCCGTGGCCATACCCAGCAGGAACTGTTCGGCCAGACCCTGGACCATCCCCTGCTCCTGGCGCCGGTAGCCCATCAGGGCCTTTACCACCCGGCAGGAGAACTGGCTTCGGCCCAGGGGGCCGCTGCTCTGGGCGCGCCCCTGGTGGTCAGCACCCTGGCCAGCCAGCCTCTTGAGGCGGTGGCCCAAGCCGCAGAGGGGCCACTGTGGTTTCAGCTGTATTTTCAGCCGGATCGGGATTTCACCCTGTCCCTGGTGCGACGGGCTGAAGCGGCGGGCTATCAGGCCCTGGTGGTGACGGTGGATGCCCCCATTTTCGGTCTGCGCAACCGGGAGCAGCGGGCCGGTTTCCACCTGTCCCCCGGCCTGGAAGCAGCCAATCTGCGCTCCATGGCACCTTTCCAACCCGCCCCCCTGGGGCCGGGGGAACGCATGGTTTTCCAGGGTCTGATGGCCTATGCCCCCACCTGGGCAGACATCGCCTGGCTGCGCAGCCAGACTGCCCTGCCCCTGCTTCTCAAGGGCGTTCTCCATCCCGGAGATGCCCTGCAAGGGGAAGCCCTGGGGGTAGATGGCATCATCGTCTCCAACCACGGGGGGCGCACCCAGGATACGGTCCCTCCCAGCATCCAGGCCCTGCCCCGGATCGCAACAGCCCTGGAAGGGCGCTTGCCCTTGCTGCTAGACGGCGGTATCCGGCGCGGCAGCGATGTGTTCAAGGCCCTGGCCCTGGGGGCCCGGGCTGTACTCATCGGCCGTCCCTATATTTACGGCCTAGCTACGGCGGGCGCCCTGGGGGTAGCTCACTGCCTCAAGTTGCTCCGGGAAGAACTGGAAGTGGTCATGGCCCTGAATGGCTGCGCCACCCTGGCGGACATCACCCCGGATAGTCTCTTCCCCGACCCCGCCCCCCCAGGGCCTTAGCAGCAGTTTCCGGTTTGACTTGATTAATGATAACCATTATCATTGCAACAACTTTTTACAAAGCATCACCTTTGTCGAAAAGACCATAAAGCAAGCCACCTGGACCACCTTTGCCGTCGGACAGGAAGCCAGCCACCTCGACTTCCCTATTCCTCCCCGGAGAAACCCGATGGCTTTTGTCCAGAATCGCAAGCATCCCCCTCAAGCTTTTCCCGGCCTGAAAAAGGCCGGCAACGCCCCTTCCCTCTCCCCCCTTACAGCCCTGGCCCCCGCCGCCCTGGGCTTGGCTCTGGCCACTCCCGGGATGGTCACGGCCCAGGAAGAACAGGTGCTCTCCACGGTCAATGTGACCGATATGGCCGCCGCCTCCGGCTACAAGGCGGATAGCGCCGCTTCCAGCAAATATACGGCGCCCCTGGTGGACACCCCGAAAACCGTCACCGTCATTACCCGGGAAGTGATCCAGGAAACCAATGCCACCAGCCTCCAGGAGGCCCTGCGTACCACCCCCGGCATCACCTTCGGCATGGGGGAAGGGGGCAATCCGGTGGGAGACAAGCCCTATATCCGAGGCTTTGACTCCCAGGCCAATTTCTTCATCGACGGCTTGCGGGACCCCAGTTCCCAAAGCCGGGACATGTTTGCCGTGGAGCAGATCGATGTAGTGAAGGGGGCGGATTCGGCCTTCAGCGGCGGCGGGGCCGTGGGGGGCAGCATCAATCTGACTACCAAGACCGCCCATCTGGGCAACGCCAACGAGGCTACTCTTGGGGTAGGTACGGACCGCTACGCCCGGGCCACCGCTGATTTCAACCGGCAACTCTCGGACCACGCCGCCCTGCGGATCTCTCTGATGAAGCAACAGGGGGACGTCCCCGGTCGGGATGACGTGGACATTGACCACCAGGGGGTCAATGCCTCCCTGGCCCTGGGGCTGGGCACGGATACCCGGGCCGTAGCGGGCGTGTACCACTACGAAACCAACGACATGCCGGACTATGGCATTCCCTACAACAACCCGGTGAGCAAATACAACGCCTATGGGGCTGGCCAAGGGGGTTCCACCGCCACCACCCCCCCCACGGCCGCCCCCACCCTCAATCCCAATTACGCCAAGAACGGTAATGGGGGCCCTCTGGGCGTAGATAGCAGCAATTTCTACGGACTGAAATCCCGGGATTTCCGCAAAACCAGCGTGGATAGCGCCTCTTTCAAAATCGAGCACGATCTGGCAAACGGTTTCATGCTGCGCAACGCCACCCGCTACACCCGGTCCCAGAACAACTATGTAGCCAGTAATCCGGGGGATTCCCAGTTCGTTCCTGGAAACAGCACCCTGCCCCGCACGGTAAAAAGCCGTAATTCCATCAGCACGGGCATCATCAATGCCACCGAATTGCTGGGGGAAATCCAGACGGGCAGCATCAAGCACACTCTGGCCTTCGGCCTAGAACTCTCCAATACGGAAACGGACAGCCGGGGTTATGTGGCGACGGGCCCCAACTCTATGGCCAGCATTGCCAATCCCAACCCCAACGACAGCTGGTCCGGGACCATTACCCGCAATCCCCAGGGGGCCAAGACGACCAACAACACCCGGGGTCTTTACGCCTTTGACACCCTAACCCTGAACCGTTACTGGCTAGTCAACCTGGGCCTGCGCCACGACGATTTCAGCACCTCCCAGCGGGGTTACAGCACCAATGGGGCCACCCCCACCACCGCCAACCTGAACAGCGATTCCAGCTTCTGGAGCTACCAGGCCGGTGTAATTTTCAAACCCAGGGAAAACGGCAGCATCTACCTGAATTACGCCACCGCCGCCAATCCCTCCGGCATTTCCAACGGGGATGGATCGGACAACATCTCCGTCACCAACAAGGATCTGGAACCGGAAAAAACCCGCAGCCTGGAACTGGGCACCAAATGGAATCTGCTCAACAACCAGCTCTCCTTGAGCGGAGCCCTGTTCTCCATGGAAAAAACCAATGCCAAGGTGAATGTGGATGCCAACACCATGACCACGGCGGGCAAACAGAAGATTAACGGTCTGGAACTGGGCTTTGCTGGCGCCCTGACCAAATCCTGGCAGGTGTTTGGCGGCTACACCCATATGAATAGCGAGCTGGAGGACCCGGGCCCCTCCTACTGGACCCTGCGCAGCGGCAGTTGGAGCTATACGAACAACGCCGCCAACAAGGGTAATCAATTCCCCATGACCCCCAAAGACAGTTTCAGCCTCTGGACCACCTACAAGCTGTTGCCCAAGCTTACGGTGGGGGGCGGCGCCTATTACGTCTCCAAGGTCTATGGGGATGCGGCCAACACCAAGTGGATTCCCTCCTACACCCGTTACGACGCCATGGCTAATTACGATCTGGACAAGAATCTGAGCCTGCAACTCAACATTCAGAATCTGACGGACAAGGTGTACTACAACCAGGCCTATACCACCCACATGGTCAGCGTCGCTCCGGCCCGGCAAATCACTCTTACGGCCAAGCTGAAGTTCTAACCGCCTCCCCGCCTTTTGGGCCCGAAGCCAGACTTCGGGCCACCTCTCCCCAGCCATACCAGGAGCTTCATCATGATGTTGCATATTCCCGAAGTTCTCAGCCAGGAACAGCTCGCCCATTGCCGGACCCTACTTCAGCAAGCGGAATGGGAAAATGGCCTTGCCACCGCCGGAGTCCAAGCTGCCGGCAGCAAGGATAATCGCCAGATTCCGGAGCACTCCCCGGTATTGGCCCAATTGCGCAGCATCATTGTTCAGGCCCTTACCCACCATCCCCAATTCTTTTCCGCCGCCCTGCCCCACCGCATCCTGCCCCCCTTCATCAACCGCTACGAAGGCGGCGGTCATTACGGCAACCACGTGGATAACGCCATCCGTTACGCCCACGGTGGCAGCCTGGGCCTGCGGACTGACGTCTCCACTACCCTGTTTTTCAGCGATCCGGACGAATACGACGGCGGAGAGCTGGTGGTGGAAGATACCTACGGGGTTCATGAAGCCAAGCTGCCCGCCGGGGACGCCATCGTCTATCCCTCTACCAGCCTGCATCGGGTAGAGCCCGTCACCCGGGGCGCCCGCCTCTGCAGCTTTCTGTGGGCCCAAAGTATGGTGCGCAGCGACTGGCAGCGCACCCAACTCTACGAATTGGATAACACCATCCAAAAGCTGCGTCTCCAGATCGGTGATAGCCAAGAGGTCCTGGCCCTTACCGCCCACTACCACAACCTTCTGCGACTCTGGGCGGAAACCTAAGCCCTGTCCCCCCATCTGGCCCCCTATCTCCAGGAGATACGGGGGTTTTTTTCATTTGGTCCCTGCATTCCTACCAAAATCCAACGCCCCAAAAAATTGGAAACGAAATTTGACGTGAGAATCGTTATCGTTTAGATTATTAAAAACACAACGATCAAGGGCTCACCAAAGTAGCCGTTTCGCCACTTTCCTGAGTCCGTCCTTTTTTTGGAATCTAGCTCAGGAGCCAATATGAATCTCAAGTTCGCCCGTGCCCTCACCCTGGCTGGCAGTCTTACCGCCGCCGCCTTCTCCCTTTCCGCCCAGGCCGTGGAATACCCCATTGGTACCCCCCAGCAACGTTACGGCATGGAAATCTCTGCCGTTTATCTGCAAGCGGTGACCATGGAACCGGAAGGCATGATGCGCAAGGTCCAGGATTCGGACATTCACATCGAAGCCGATATTCGGGCCCTGTCCAGCAATCCCAACGGCTTTGAGGAAGGGCACTGGATTCCCTATCTGGTGGTGAAGTACGAAGTGAGCAAAGTTGGCTCCGACCAAAAGGTCAGCGGCGAATTTATGCCCATGGTGGCCAATGACGGTCCCCATTACGGGGACAACATCAAGCTCTTCGGGCCGGGCAAGTACAAGGTGAAGTACATGATTTATCCGCCTTCCGCCAATGCCCATTCCCATTTCGGACGCCATACGGACCGGCTCACTGGCGTTCGCCCCTGGTTCAAGCCCTTCGAAGTGGATAACGAATTTACCTTCGTCGGCATCGGCAAGAAGGGCGGGTACTAAGCATGCAGCCCTCCGCCCGTCGCCGCCCCCTGGCTCTGCTGGTTGCTGCCCTCCTGGCCGGTTCCGGACCGGCGCTGGCGGAGGACCTGCCGACCGATCCTTCCCAGAAGGAATTGATTCAGCTGCTCAAACAAATGAATCAGCGCCTGGAGAAGCTGGAACAGCGTAACGCCCAATTGGAAAAGCAGGTGGCACAACAGGGCACCACCAGCAGAAAACGTCAGCCCCAATCCCCTCTGGCCGCTGCCGTCATGGATAAGGTGCAAGGCCATCAGGAAGAAGGACTGGAAAAACGAGTGGAGGCCCTGGAGGCTCAGAACACCCGGGTGGCCCAGGGTTTGGAAAGCGAAGAGGTTAGCGAAAACGAACCGGAACTCACCGCCCGGCTGAAGGCGGTGGAATACCAATCCCTGGACATGCTGAAAATGGCCCGGACCGTGGAAGCCCTGGATGGCATCACCGCCGGGGTCAGCTTCACCACCGTGGCCCAGAAGCCTTCCGGCATGCCCGCCAGCTCTACGGTGAACAACAGTCAGTTGAACTACCGGGGCGACATTTTCGTCTCCCTGCCCCTGGACAATATCGGCGACGTGGAAAGCCGCATCTTTGCCCAGATTCGGGTGGGCCAGGGCAGCGGGTTGAATGCCATGCCCTCTTATTCCAAGCCCAACGCCAGTGCCTTCCGGGTGCTAGGGACCGATCCGGACAATTCGGTGGCGGTGCTGGGCCAGGCCTGGTACCAGGCCACCATTCCCCTGCCCTTCGGCGGCTATAAACCCCGTTCCAGGGAAAAGCTGGAAGTGAATTTCGGCAAGATGGACCCCTTCGTGTTCTTTGACCAGAACGCGGCGGCCAATGACGAAACCAAGCAATTCCTGAACACGGTCTTTGTGCACAACCCCTTGCTGGATGCGGGAGGCGACATCGGGGTGGATGCCAACGGTTTTGCCCCGGGCTTCCGCATGTCCTATCTGAACGAGACGGAAAAGCCCGAAACCTGGCGCCTCTCCGGCGGGGTCTTCGGTGCAGGCCAGGGGGCCAATTACACCCGCTTCTTCAGTTCCCCCATGGTCATTCTCCAGGCAGAAACCCAGCGCAAGTTCTTTGACGGGCTGACGGGCAATTACCGGGTCTATTACTGGCACAACGGCCAAGCCACCGCCTACGACTCCCAGGTGGAATCCCATTCCGGGATCGGTATTTCCGCGGATCAGCGGGTGGGGGACGGGCTCACCCTGTTTGGCCGTTACGGCCACCAGCTCACCGGCCACGTGCGCTTTAACCGGGCTCTCACCCTGGGGACGGAAATCAACGGCTCCTACTGGGATCGGGGCGGAGACTCCATCGGTCTAGCCTACGCCTGGCTGCACACCAGCAGCGATTTCAACCGGGATTCCGCCGGGATTTCCGACTATGGCTTTACCGCCATGGGGGCGGAACAGGTGCTGGAAACCTATTACCGCTACCGCATCAACAAGCAGTTTGAAGTGTCCCCGGACTTCCAGTATCTGGCCCGGCCGGGCGGTGATCCGGACGCCAAGGCCACCAAGATCCTGGGCCTGCGGGCACAGATCACCTTCTAAGGAGGCCGCCATGTGCCGATCTCTGCTCATTGCCGCCCTGGTCATGGGGGCCGCCCTGTTCTCTCCCCATGCCCCGGCGGAAGAACTGCCCAGCTACCAGATCGTGGCGAAGGACGGGCATTTCACCCCCAATCGTCTAGAAGTCCCCGCCGGTAAGCGTTTCAAGCTTTTGATGCGCAACGACGGGGCCGGGCCGGAGGAGTTTGAAAGCGCCAATCCCCGCATGGAAAAGGTGCTGGGGCCAGGCACCAGCTCCTTTCGCGTTGTTCAGCCCCTGAAACCGGGTACCTACCGGATTTTCGGGGACTTCCATCCCACCACGGCGGAATGCCTGATCATCGCCAAATAAGGACCCGTCCATGTTGAATGCCCTCATCGTCGTCTGGCGGGAAAGCCTGGAAGCCATGCTGGTCATCGGCGTCCTGCTGGCCTGGATTGTCCGCCAGCCGGACGCCCGGTCCCTGACCCGGGTGCTCTGGGGCGGTGCCGCCGCCGGGGTAGTACTGGCCTTGGGGCTGGCCTCCCTAGCCTACGGGGCGGAAACCTGGCTGGCTGGAGAAGCCCAGGACTGGTTCCAGGCTGGCATGGTGTTCCTGGCCTGCGCCCTGATGACCCAGATGGTGTTCTGGATGCGCCGTCACGGCGCCTCCCTGAAACGGGAACTGGAAGCCGGAGCAGCCCGGGCCGTGGAAGCAGGCAACCGGCTCGGCGTGGCGGTGGTGGCGGCCCTGGCCATTGCCCGGGAAGGCATGGAAACGGTGGTCTTCCTCTACGGCATCGCCGCCGAAGCCCAGGGCGCGGCCCTGGGCCGCATCTACGCCATGGCCCTGCTGGGCTTTGTCCTGGCCGCCCTCACCGCCTGGGCCGTGGCCCGGGGCGCCCGTTTTCTCTCCTATCGGACCTTTTTCCGCATCAGCGAAGTGGTGCTGCTGGTGACCGCCGGCGCCCTCCTGGGCACCGGGGTGGACAAGCTGATCGGCATCGACCGCCTGCCCACCCTGGGAGACGCCCTCTGGGACAGCTCCGCCTTGCTGGATGACAGCCAGGGCCTGGGCGCTTTCCTGGCCAGCTTTGCCGGTTACCGGGCCCAGCCCAGCGGCATGGTGCTGCTGGCCTACGGTCTCTACTGGGCCTTTGTCCTGCTACGCCTGTATCGCCCCTTTTCCTCCAAATCCTCTGTCTCGCGAGCCGAATCATGCCAGCCATGACCCAACCGATCCGCTTCCTTTCCCCCCGCCGCACCTGGTTGCAGCGCCTGGGGGAAGGGATGCGGCGGCACGGGGCCACCATTCGCGCCATTCAATGGGCCGTGGTGGTCTTTTACCTGGGACTGGTCACCGTCCCCGCCTTTCTCCCCCTACCGCCCCAGGGCGCCCATCTGGTCAATAACCTGGTGCTTTTCGCCCAGTTCCTGTTCTGGGGCATCTGGTGGCCGTTTGTTATGGTCTCCATGCTCCTCTTCGGTCGCCTCTGGTGCGGCGTCTTCTGTCCGGAAGGCACCTTAAGCGAATGGGCCAGCCGCCACGGCCGGGGCAAACCCGTG
This sequence comes from Azospira inquinata, assembly GCF_018905915.1. NCBI lineage: Bacteria > Pseudomonadati > Pseudomonadota > Betaproteobacteria > Rhodocyclales > Rhodocyclaceae > Azospira > Azospira inquinata. The sequence goes on along the minus strand of NZ_CP064782.1, from coordinate 2,349,419 downwards.
CCCCGCTGGTTGAAATGGGGGGGCTGGCCCTTTCTGGCCTTTGTCTGCACCACGGTCTACGGTCAGCTGGTGAGCGTTTATGAATACGCCCAGGCAGCCCTGCTGGTGCTGGGGGGCTCCAGCGTGGCAGCGGTGATCGTCGGCCTCCTTTACGGCAAGGGCAAACGGGTGTGGTGCCGACATTTGTGCCCGGCCTCCGGCGTGTTCGCCCTGCTGGCCAAGGTGGCGCCCCTCCACTTCCAGGTGGATCGGGCGGCCTGGGACCGGCACGGACCGGAAGCCCCGGTGAATTGCGCGCCCCTGGTGGATATCCGGCGCATGACCAGCACCTCCGACTGCCACAGCTGCGGGCGCTGCGCCGGGCACCGGGACGCGGTGCAACTGGCTTTGCGCCGCCCGGACGCAGAAATTCTCGCCAGCCGCCCCCAGGACATCAGCAGCGGCCCGGCCCTGACCCTGCTCTATGGGGTGCTGGGAGTGGCCACGGCAGCCTTCCAATGGACCGCCAGCCCCTGGTTCGTGGCCCTGAAAACCGCTGGCGCCAACTGGCTGATCGCCCACGATTCCTGGACCCTGCTCCAGGACAACGCCCCCTGGTGGCTGCTCACCCACTACCCGGACGCAGGGGATGTATTCACCTGGCTGGACGGCCTGGCCATTCTCACCTTCATCCTGGGGGGCGGCCTGATCCTGGGCAGCCTGCTGCTCCTGGCCAACGCCCTGGCGTCCCGCCTGACCGCCAGCCCCCGCCTGACCTGGCAGCGCCTTTCTATGGGCCTGGTGCCCCTGGGAGGTATTAGCGTCTTTCTCGGCCTGTCCATGCTCACCGTGACCCTGCTGCGGGGGGAAGGCTTTCTCCTGGGCTGGGTTTCCGACGCCCGGGTGGCCCTCCTCAGCTTGGGAGCGACCTTCGCCCTCTGGCTCGGGCTGCGCCTAGTGTGGGACGCCACCCCATCCTGGTGGCGCCGTCTCCTGGCATTCCTCTGCTACGCCCTGGGCCCGGCCCTCATGGCCACGGTCTGGATCATGGTCTTTTTCTACAGCGGCAAGCTGGATCACTTCGTCAGCTTCTGAAAGCCCGGGGCCCTTTCCCGGGCCCCGGGGTAAAAATCCCTCCCCAGGCCCGGGGGATTCGGGTATTATCGGCAGAGATAAGAATTATTCTCAGCATTCGATTGGTTGTGGGACAGGGAACACCCAGCCGCGCCCCTTCCCGGCCAGTCAGGCGGGAATCCACTTTTAGCGCGCCGATGAAAGCTTTTAAACCCATCCAGCTCTCCCAACTCCAGCCCGGGCAGGAAGGCGTCATCGCCGCCATTCACGCCGGCACGGATCTCTATCCCCGCCTGGCCGCCCTGGGCTTTCGCATCGGCAAGCCCATCCAGGTCATGCGCCGGGGCTTTCTCTCCGGCCCCCTCCACGTTCGCCTGGGCACCACCGACGTCATCATTCGCCGCCTGGACGCCCAGCGCATCGACGTGGCTCAGGTTTAGCCCATGAAACGCATTGTTCTGCTGGGGATGCCCAATACGGGCAAGTCCACCTATTTCAACCGGCTCACCGGCGCTTCCGCCCGGGTGGGCAACTGGCCCGGCGTCACGGTGGATTTGCTCTCCGCCAAAATCCTGGTGGGAGGCGCCATGGCGGAGGTGGTGGATCTGCCGGGCATCTATGACCTCCACGGCTTTTCCGACGACGAGAAGGTGGTGCGCCATTTCCTCGAAGACAATCCGGTGGATCTGGCCGTACTCCTGGTCAATGCGGTCCAGGTGGAGCGTCAGCTGTCCCTGGTACTCCAGCTCCAGGCCCTGGGCCTACCGGCCATCCTGCTCCTGAATATGGCGGATGAAGCCCGCCAGTTCGGCATCCACATCAACACCGCCGCCATGGCCCAGGCTCTGGGCATGCCCGTGGTCCTATTCAGCGCCAAATACGGCGATGCGCAAAAGGATGTCCTGGCGACCATGGCCAAGGCCCTGGGGGCGGAGCGTCCGGCCGTGCCGCCGGAAAAGGTGCGGCAAGCCCTGCACACGGACCACGCCATTGAGGCGGACATGGCCCGCATCGTGGCGGACACGGTGCAGGTGCCCGCCCGGCTCTCGGACAATCTGACGGATAAGCTGGACCGGGTCGTTCTCCACCCCTGGCTGGGCCTGCCCCTCTTTTTCCTGGCCATGTTCCTCCTCTTCCAGGCGGTGTTTTTCCTCGGCCAGCCTTTGCAGGACGGCATGGCCTGGCTCTTCGACCAAGTTCAGCATCTGGCCCTGGAGCCCCTCCTGGCGCCCTTGCCTGAACTGGCCCGGGGCTTCCTGCTGGACGGCGTTTATAGCGGCCTGTCCACCGTGGCCGCCTTCGTGCCCATCATCGTGCTCTTTTTCCTCTTCATGGCCGTGGTGGAGGACACGGGCTACCTGTCCCGGGCCGCCTATCTCACCGATGCCCTGATGGCCAAGCTGGGCCTGGATGGGCGCAGTTTCGTCATGCTCCTCATGGGCTTCGGCTGCAATGTGCCGGCGGCCATGGGCACCCGGGTAATGCGCTCCCGGCCCCTGCGCCTCCTGTCCATGCTGATCATTCCCCTGTCCCTGTGCTCCGCCCGGCTCCAGGTCTTCCTCTTCATCATCGCCGCCCTGTTCTCGCCCAGCCACGCCGGGGGAGTGCTTTTCAGCCTCTACCTGTTCAGCTTCGCCACCGCCATCATTACCGCACTCCTCTTCAAGCGCCGCTTCCCTTCCACCGAACCCTTCGTTCTGGAACTGCCCCCTTACCGGCTACCCACCCTGCGCCAGGTACTAGTACGGGGCTGGCTGGAGGTACAGCACTTCCTCAAACGGGCCAGCAAAATCATCATCGCCGGGGTGGTGCTGGTGTGGGCCCTGACCCACTTTCCGGTGGGCGTGGTGCCGGCTAGCGACGCCAGCTATGCAGGCATGATCGGCCATGCCATGGAACCCATCCTGAGTCCCATCGGCATCAGCGCCCAGCTGGCCGTGGCCCTGATTTTCGGCTTTGTCGCCAAGGAAGTGGTGATCGGCTCCCTGGCGGTGATTTTCGGCGCCGAAGGCTCCGGCCTGGCCCACCAGCTGGCGGGCCACATGGACTGGGTTCAGGCCTACAGCTTCATGCTCTTTACCCTGATCTACACCCCCTGCCTCTCCACCATCGCCACCCTCAAGGCGGAAAGCCGCAGTCTGGGCTTTGCCACCCTGGCCGTGGTCTGGCCCCTGGCCCTGGCCTGGGGGGTGTCCTTCCTCTTTTATCAGGGCGCCCGGGCCCTGGGCTTTTAGCCGACCCCATGGGCCGGGTTTCCCCGGTCCCCCCCAAACAAAAGCCCGGACTATGCCGGGCTTTTGTTTAGCTACTTACTTGGTCTAGGGAGCCAATTCCCTCGCCCCTACAGGGCATCGAAGCCTGCGTCTTCCACCGCCTGACGCAATTGTTCCGTTCCCACCTGGGCCGGGTCGTAGGTCACCGTGGCCTGGCCCGGCTCCAGCACTACCTCCGCCTGGGCCACCCCGGGCAGCTTGGACAGCACGCTGGTGAGGGAGGCGACGCATTTCTGGCAGCTCATGCCGCCCACTTTAAGGGTTGTGGTTTCCATCATGCACTCCTGTTCGTAGAAAGGGGATCGGGCCGCCAGCGGCGCAGCAGCAGGGAATTGCTCACCACGGAGACCGAACTCATGGCCATGGCCGCCCCGGCCACCACCGGGTTAAGCCAACCCAGGGCCGCCAGGGGAATGCCCAGCACGTTGTAGATAAAAGCGAAAAACAGGTTCTGGCGGATTTTTCCCAGGGTAGCCCGGGAAAGGGAGATGGCGTCCGCCACTCCCCCCAGGTCATTTTTCATGAGGGTCAGGTCCGCCGCCTCCAGGGCCGCATCCGAACCGGCCCCCATGGCAAAGCTCACATCGGCGGCGGCCAGGGCCGGAGCGTCGTTGATGCCGTCCCCCGCCATGGCCACCAGACGACCGCCCTGTTTCAGGGCCTGGACCGCCGCCGCCTTGTCCCCGGGCAGCACCTGGGCCTGGAAGCGGCTGATGCCCGCCGCCTCGGCAATGGCGGCGGCGGTGGCCGGGTTGTCCCCGGTGAGCATCACCACCTCCACCCCCAAAGCCCGCAGCCGAGCCACGGCGGCGGCGGAAGAAGAACGCAGGGGGTCGGCAATGGCGATCCAGCCCAGGAGGCGCCAGGGGGCCAGAGCTATGCCCGTCTCCCCGGCGCCTGCGGCATCGCCCCCCTGGGCCAGCCCCACCACTGTCTTACCCTGGGCCTGGAGCTGAGACAGGACGGTCATGTTCCCTTCCACCCCCCGCTCCTTCAGCCAGGACGGGCTTCCCAGGGCCAGGGACCGGCCAGACACCGTGCCTTGGACCCCGTGGCCCGGGAAGTTCTGAAAGCCTTGTACCTCGGGGAGTTCCAGGCCCCGGTTGTCCAATTCGGCCAACACCGCCCGGGCCAGGGGATGATCCGAGCCCTGTTCCAAAGCACCGGCCCAGGCGACCAATTCTTCCGCGGAGGGAGCGCCCGCCCCGGCCAGGGGCAGACAGTCCGTGACCGCCGGCTGGCCCTGGGTCAGGGTGCCGGTTTTATCCACCGCCAGCACGGCAATTTTCTCCGCCCGCTCCAGGGCTTCCGCATTTTTCACCAGAATGCCCGCATTGGCGCCCCGGCCCGTGCCCACCATGATGGCCGTAGGAGTCGCCAGACCCAGGGCGCAGGGACAGGCGATGACCAGCACCGCCACCCCATTCACCAGGGCGGTGGTGAAGTCCCCCCCCAGCCACCACCAGAGGACGAAGGTGAGGGCGGCCACGGCACATACGGCGGGGACAAAAATCCCCGCAATCCGATCCGCCAGACGCTGCACCGGGGCCTTGGAGCCCTGGGCTTCTCCCACCTGGCGGATGATGCCCGCCAGCAGGGTGTGTTCCCCGACCCCGGTGGCCCGGCAGCGCAGCAACCCGGGGCCGTTGAGCGCCGCAGCGAAAACCCGGTCCCCCACCCCCTTGGCCACGGGCATGGATTCTCCAGTCAGCATGGCTTCATTGACGCTGGAGCTTCCTTCCACCACCTCCCCATCCACCGGCACCCCTTCCCCGGCCCGGACCAGGTAAATATCCCCGGGCACCAGGGTATCTACCGGCACCTCCTCCCAGGTGGCCCCTTCCGGGCCGGGCCGTTGCACCCGGGCGGTCCGGGGCTGGAGTCCCACCAGGGCTTCCAGGGCCGCCGTAGTGCGGGCCTTGGCCCGGGATTCCAGGAGTTTGCCCAGCAACACCAGGGTAATCACCGCGGCGCTGGCTTCAAAATAGACGTGCCGGTGCTCCAGGCCGGCCAGGGTCACCACCAGGGAAAAGCCGTAGGCCATGGAGGTCCCCAAAGCCACCAGCACATCCATGTTGGCGCCCCCGCCCCGCAGGGATTTGTAGGCGCCGTCGTAGAAACGCCAGCCGATCCAGAACTGAACCGGGGTGGCCAAAGCCAGTTGCAACCAGCGGGGCAGCCATTCTCCACCGTGGGCCATGGAGGCCATGGCGGCGGGGGAAAGCATGGTGCCCATCTGGGCCAGCAGAGGTAGGGTGAGCAGGGCGGCGATGAAGAAACGGCCCCGGTCCCGGGCGTAGCGGGCCGCCTTGCGGGCCTTTTCCTCCTCCCGGGAACGGTCCGTGGCCAGGGTGGCGCCAAAACCGGCTCGCTCCACCGCCGCCACCAGGGCCTCCCCGTCACACAGGCCGGGGACATAGCGCACCCGGGCCCGTTCGGCGGCCAGATTGACGCTGGCTTCCACCCCGGGCAACCGGTTCAGCACCTTTTCCAGGCGCGCCGAGCAGGCAGCACAGGTCATGCCCGTAATCGCCAGTTCCAGGGTGCCCGGGGACACGGAAAAGCCCGCCCGGTCCACCGCCGCCACCACCTGGACCGGCGTGGTGGCCCCCTCCTCCGCCAACCGCACCGTGGCGGTTTCCGCCGCCAGGTTAACGCTGGCTTCCACCCCGGGCAGCCGGTTCAGCACCTTTTCCAGACGTGCCGAGCAGGCGGCACAGGTCATGCCCCCAATGGGCAGGTCCAGACGACGGGAGGAAGGGGAAGGAGGAGAAAGAGCCATAAGCGGGTAAGACGGAGAGGGCTGACGCCCCCATTATGGCCCAAATTGGGGGCCCCTCAACCCGACGGCCGGTAGGGTTATTTGACCAGCAACACGGGACAAACGGCCCGTTGCAATACCCGGCTAGCGACGGAACCGAGCACGGCGGCGGCCAGGGCGCCCCGGCCCTGAAAACCCAGCACAATCTGGTGGCAACCCAGGGCGGCAGCTTCTTCCACGATCACTTCCGCCGCCTGGCCCACCCGGAGGTGGCGTTCGAAGGCCAGATGGGCCGCCTTCAGCCGGTCTTCCGCGGCGCCCAGAACGGCTTCCGCCTCTTCCCGGTAATAGTGCTGGAGGGCCTCATGGCCCACGTAGGCCTGCACCAGCCCCACGGGCACCGGGGCATGGACGTGGAGCAAATGGATAACCGGCGTTTCCTTAAGCCAGGCCGCCTGTTCCACCAACCGGTCCACCGCCCGCAGAGCGCACTCGGAGCCATCCACCCCCAATAAAAACGTCGGCATCGCTTTCTCCCGCCGCAAAGGCTGCACAAGAATCAAAGGGCCAGGGCCAGACGCACCGCCCCCACCAGCCCCCAGACACCAAAGCCCAGCACCAGCAAGCCAGCGCCCCGGCGCACCAGGGGACGCCGGACAAAGCCTTGCAAACGGGCGGCCAGCAGGCCGGCGAGCAGCAGATTGGGCAGGGTGCCCAAGCCGAAAGCCAGCATTAAGCCGGTCCCTTTCCAGGGGCTGCCGCTCACCAGGGCGGTGGCCAGCACACTATAAACCAGACCACAGGGCAACCAGCCCCACACCAGGCCCAGGGGAAATGCCTGGGAGACCCGGCGGGCGGGCAAAAAACGTCGGCTGAGGGGCTGGAGCCGCCGCCACAGTAGCTGCCCTGCCCCTTCCGTCACCGCCAGAACCCGGGTGGCCCCCAGGAGATAAAGGCCAAAGGCCACCAGCATCAGATTGGCTAGGCAGTAGAGGGCGATACGCACGGGCATCTGGCCGCTCAAGGCCAGACCCGCGCCCCCCAGAGCACCGGCCAGGGCACCGGCCAATCCATAGCTGGTCAGTCGCCCCCCGTTGTAGGCCAGATGCAGAGGCCAGCGGCGCACCCCGGGGGCAGTGCCCAGGGACAAAGCCCCCACAATGCCGCCACACATGCCGACGCAATGCACCCCCCCCAACAGGCCCACAATAAAGACGGTCAGGGCACCGGGCAAGGAAGACAGGGCAGGATCAGGCATGGGCGGGGGAAAGGGGAAGAAGGGTGGGAATTGTAGCGGCTCGGGCCAGGCGGGGAAATGGCATGGTAGGCCCGGGGGCGCCGTTCGGCCCCAAGAAAAAGCCCGGCACCAGGGCGCCGGGCAGCAAGACAGCTTATTTCCCACGATATCCGGCGCTGGATGCGCACGAACGGGATTCCCGTTCGTGCGTGCCAGCTTCGGCTTTTATCCGGACACTTGCGGCTGTGCCCGGCTCCCCCCTGAGGACGGCCTTACTCAGATCACCTTGGAATAACGGGTGCGCTGCCGGTCGGCGCGCAGATATTTATCAAACACCATGGAAATGGCCCGCACCAGGAGACGTCCCGGGGGCAGTACCGTAATCCATTTATCGTCCACCTTCACCAGACCGGCCCGCTCCATCTCCGCCAGGTCAGACAGCTCCTCGGCGAAATAGTGTTTGAAGTCGATGAGATGGGCGATTTCAATGGATTCGATGGAAATTTCGAAGTGGCACATCAAGGCCTGGATGATGGAGCGCCGCAGCAGATCATCGGCGGTCAGCTCAATGCCCCGCAGCACGGGCAGAATGCCGTTATCCAGGCTGTCGTAATACTCGTCCAGGGTGCGCACATTCTGGCTATAAGTGGGCCCCACCTTGGCGATGGAGGAAATGCCGAAGGACAGCATGTCGCAATCCGCGTGGGTGGAATAGCCCTGGAAATTCCGGTGTAGCCGCCCCTGGCGCTGGGCAATGGCCAGCTCGTCATTGGGCTTGGCAAAGTGGTCCATGCCAATGAACACATAGCCCGCTTCGGTAAGCTTGCGAATCGCCAGGGAGAGGATTTGCAGCTTGGTGTCCGGGTGGGGCAGCTGGTCCTCGTGGATGCGCCGCTGGGGCTTGAAATGGTTGGGCAGGTGGGCATAGTTGTAGATGGACAGCCGATCCGGGTCCATGGCCAACACCCGCTCCAGGGTCCGGTTAAAGCCCATCAGGGTCTGCTGGGGCAGGCCGTAGATCAGGTCAATGCTGATGGACTGGAAGCCGTTTTTCCGGGCCGCGTCCATCACATTGAAGGTTTCTTCTTCGGACTGGACCCGGTTCACCGCCACCTGGACCCGCTCGTCGAAATCCTGCACCCCCAGGCTCATGCGATTGAAACCCAGCTCCCCCAGCAGGGCCACGGTTTCCCGGTCCACCTTGCGGGGATCCACTTCAATGGAAATTTCCGCGTTGTCCGCCAGCTTGAAATGCTGCCGGGTCATGGCCATAAGCTGGCGCATTTCGTCGTGGGACAGGAAGGTGGGGGTACCACCGCCCCAGTGCAACTGGGTCACTTCCCGGTCCCCATCCAGGTACTGATCCTGGAGGGCCATCTCCTTGCCCAGGTACTTGATGTACTTGGCGCTACGCCCGTGATCCTTGGTAATGATCTTGTTACAGGCGCAGTAATAGCAGATGGTGTTGCAGAAAGGGATGTGGAAGTATAATGAGATCGGTCGGCTGATTCCGCCGATATTGCGTTTCCCCAGCCACAGCTTGAGGGCTTCCGCATCAAAGGCTTCGACGAAGCGATCCGCCGTCGGATAAGACGTATAGCGAGGACCGCTGATGTCGAATCGGCGGATGATCTGGGGGTCGAAGACGAGGTTGTCGGTAGCGAAAGTCATTGCAGGAAAGCGCTTTAAGTACGGCTAATTATGGTGGTGGGTGAATTATTTCACGTTGACCTGGATCAAACGCTCAATAGGTCCCCTATGAGGTTCCCGATTCCGTGCCCAAAGCCCTCTATGCCGCCCCAGCGAGGAACGACATGCCGTTGAACAGCAACGCCAAAGAAATCACGTTGTCCATCATCAAGACAGCCTGCTCCAACTGTAACCTGCAAGAGCTCTGCCTGCCCCTGGGGCTGAATGAGGCGGAGATGGCCAAGCTAGACGAGCTAGTGAGTGCACGTCGTAAAATCAAGCGCGGCGACCACCTTTATCGGGCCGGCGAGGTTTTTGATGCGATTTATGCCATTCGCAGCGGCTTTTTCAAAACCGACGTCATCCTAGAAGACGGCCGGGATCAGGTCACCGGCTTTCAAATGGCCGGGGAACTGCTGGGGCTGGACGGCATCAGCACGGAAGCCCACTCCTGTAACGCGGTGGCCCTGGAAGACAGCGAAGTCTGCATTATCCCCTACCCTCGCCTGGAAGGTTTGTCCCGGGAAGTGGTTTCCCTCCAGCACCATTTCCACAAAGTCATGAGCCGGGAAATTGTCCGGGATCACGGGGTCATGATGCTGTTGGGCACCATGCGGGCGGAAGAGCGGCTGGCCGCCTTCCTGCTCAACCTTTCCCAGCGTTTTACTGCCCGGGGCTATTCCCCCGCCGAGTTCTACCTGCGTATGACCCGCGAGGAAATCGGCAGCTATCTGGGCCTCAAGTTGGAAACCGTAAGCCGGGCCTTTTCCCGCTTCCAGGAAGAAGGCCTGATCAGCGTCCAGCAAAAGCACATCCGCATTCTCAATACCCCGGGCCTGAAACGGCTCATGACCCATCAGGCCAGCTAAGCCCGAAGGCCCGGGCCACCGGGCTTCCCCTCCCTTTTAGCCCCCCTCAGGCCCCTGGCTCCCCGCGCCCCGGCGAGCGCCCATGGGAATACCCAGGCGCCGCAACATATCCTCCGGCAACAATCGCCGGGCCCAGGGCAAAAGCTGGGTATTTTCCTTGAGAATATGGGCCCGATACCGGGCGGCAAAGGCTGCTACCCGGGGCCAATCCAGCTGGTCCCGGCCCTCATCCCGGGTTTTGGCCAGGGCACCCAGTAGCCATTGCCGCTCCCGGTCCATCCAGTAGTGATCCACCAGCAACTGGCCCACCAGGGCCCCCAATTCCCCCCGCCCCTCCTGGGACACCCGGTCCGCCATGGCGGGGAACAGGTCTTCCTCCTCGTCTTGGTGGTGAAGAGGGGCCGCCAGGGTGAAATAACGCTGAATCCCGGCAATCGCCTCTTGGGCGGCTTGATCCACTCCGTGTTCCGCCAGATGGGTCCGGAGGCGCTCCAGCAGGGCAAGCTGGGCCTCAATACGCTCGTGGCAGGCCTGGAGCATTTCCAGGGGATCGTCCCAGGACGGGCTTTCCGTCCCGGGGAGGGAAAAGGACAACATCACAATACTCCCCAAAAACCGGCGGCCTGTTTGGTCAGGGCCACCGAAACAATGTAGGCAAAACACAAGACCGCCAGGACAACCCCAAGACGCCGCCTCCGAGGGCTGGCACCACGCAGGGCCAAGCGGCCGCTGAAAATGTAGAGCACTAGGCCCACCAGCTTGGCCGTTAGCCAGGGCTGGGCCCCCGGGTACTGGCCCGTGCTCCAGGCCAGCCCCAGACCGCTGAGGAGCAGACCGCTGTCCACCCCATGGGGCAACCAGCGCACCGTCCAATGGCGACGCCAGGGAGAATCAGGGGCCAGACACAGGGCCCGGAAAAGGAATCCCGCCCCGGAAAGGCTGACGCAGGCGATGTGGAAAAGTTTCAAAGGGGTCATGGCGGAATTACCCCGGCTGGCCGTCCGGGCGGGGGCGGCAATAAATGCCCAGATAGGGAATGCCCCAGACGGCAAAGACCATCAGCCAGAGCACACTGGCCAGGACAAAGGGATGCCACCAGGCTCCCGACGCCAGGAAATCCCCCGCCAGACGTAGCAGGGGAACAAACTGAAAAATCAGGAACAGGGGCCAAATCCGGCGATCCCAGGAAAAGGAGCGGCCGGAGTGGCCCAGGCTAACCCGGGTCCCCATGCCCAGCAGGAGGGAGCACATAAACCCCAGGGTCAGCACATGGAGAGGCCCCCACCCCGCCCAGGCCACCCCGGCCAGTTGCAGGAGGGATTGGAGACAGCTGAGCGCAAGGCCCAGAGCCAGCCACACCACAGCCAGGTGAAGCATGGCCAGCATGGGGATTTTTCGCACCCGCCAGGGCTGCCAGCGCCAGGCCAGCAGCCCCACCGCCACCGCCCCCACCCCGTCAGGCAACCAGGTCCAATACCAGGCGCCGAGTATTTGCAGCAGCCCATGGAGCATCAGGGCACCCAGCCCCAGGAATAGGTGCAGGCGAGGCCGTTCAGCCCGGTAATGGGCCAAGGCAGATTGGGTAAAAAAGGGCACCATGCGATGGGCCACGACGAAGAAAATAGGGAGGGCAAAGCCCCACAATCCGGCCTGGAGGGCAATATCCACCCCATTCCCCGCCTTTTCGGCCAGGGCGCCCAGGGCCAGGGCACCGCTCAGCCAGCCCCAGGCCAGGGGCAGAAGCACCCCATAAACGTAGCCGTCATGCCGCCCCTTGGGGCCGATCCAGGCGCTACGGGCCAGTTGGTAAAGCCCCCAGGCCCAACCCGCCATAACCAGGGCGCCGCCCACCAGGAGGGCCGCCGGAGCCATCAGGAGCAACAGCCATCCTCCGCCCACGGCCAAGGCCGCAGGTAGGTAGCGGGGAAGAGTCAGGGCCGGGCCCCCCACCCACTTGGGCAGGGCGGTCATGAGAAAACCGAACATGAAACAGGGCAGCATGCCGTAGACCATGGACAAGCCATGCCACCACAGGGGTGGCAGGGTCCAGACCGGGGGCGTTCCCCAGCCGCCATAACGGGCAGCCATATCCCAGGCCCAGGCCCCCATGAGCAGCAGGGCCAGGACAATAGCTTCCCAGAAAAAGATGCGATGGGGGGCGCTAAACAAGGCTGGCAGCTTCATGGCAAAACACTCCCGGGGGGATGGACGGCCCCCATTGTCCGGATCGCCCCCGGGCTTTCCTTAACCCCTATCAAAAATCCCGGGTGGAAAAAAAGCCGCAGGCTTTTCAGGCTGCGGCTTTTCCAGTCTCTCCGGCAGGGGTCAGACGCCTGCCAGCAGGGGCGGCTTGATGCCCGTGGTCAGATATTCGATCAATTCCTTGACCGGCCGGATGGCGGCGCCGAACGGCAGGGTGGCGGCGCCCCGGAAAAACAGGCCTTTGCTCACATCTCCGCCCACGGCAGCAGCCAGCTGGTTGTCGATACAGAACTGGCCGTGTTTAGGATTGCTGTCCCGCAGACCGCACTGGATAAGACAGTCCCAGGCCAGGGTACACTTGTGTTCCCGGCCGGCGGCGGCCGCCATGAGCTTGCTTTCCCGGGACAGGTATTTTTCCAGCCAGGGGGTTTTCACCGCCCGAGCGGGAAGGCCAGCACAGCTCATGAATTCCACCACGTCCTGGGGCTTGGCGCCGGCCAGAACCTTCTTGAATTCCATGTCCGCGTCCCCTTCTTCGGTGACGGCAAAGGCGGTACCCATCTGGACGGCGGAAGCCCCCAGATTCAGCAACTCCCGAATACGCTCGTGGCTGTTGATGCCACCGGCGGGAATCAGGGGAATGCGTTCGGAGGCGATACCCAGTTCTTCAAAGGCGTCCAGCACCCCGGGAATGACCACGGAAAAGTCGAAGCGGGGATCGTCCAAATCTTCCTTCTTGGCCGCCCCCAGGTGGCCCCCCGCATATTTGGGGTGCTCAATGACGATGGCGTCGGGCAGCCGGTTCTTGCGCATCCACTTCTTCAGGAGCAGCACCACCCCCCGCACATCGGAAAGGATAGGAATCAGGGCCACACTAGGGAAATCTTCCGCCAGTTCAGGCAGATCCAGGGGCAGACCGGCCCCCATGACCACGGCGCCGATGCCGCTTTCGCAGGCCACCCGGACATGGTCCTTATATTGGGATACGGCCCGCATCACATTCACGGCCACCACGCCCCGATCCTGGGCGATGGCTTGGGCCCCACGAATTTCCCGTTCCAGGGCAACCAGGTTGGCCCGATCGATGGCCTCCTTATCCCGGGAACGACCGGTTTCCGCCATCAAGTCAGGATGGAGACGACGCAAATCCACGCTGGCGATGGTCCCCACTCCGTTAAAGGAGGCGACCGTACCCGCCAGATGGTGGGCGGAAATCCCCACCCCCATGCCGCCCTGGACAATGGGCAGCAAGGTCTTGCCTTTGAGCTTGAGCGGAGGAAGGGGGGTGTTACTCATGAGGGAAACCTAAAAATAAAGCCGGCCAAGATAACACAATCCTCTTGATTTGGTTTGAAATAGATCAAAACAATCGTTGATAACAAACCCGTTTTGGGCCGGGGTCCAAAACGGCAGGAGGAGGAAAGAAAGGACCGGAACGGCCACTTACCTGACCGTAGACCGCCAATCTTCCCCCGTGTTCCCGAATCAGAGCACCACTTCCTCATGGGGTTTTGGCTGGCTCACCCCGGTCCAGCCCAGACGCTGCTCAATGGTTTCCCGGAGGGCGGTGGCGGCTTCTGCTTCCCCATGAACCACAAACGTATGCTCCGGCGGGCGACGGAAATGGCCCAGCCAGTCCAGAATGGCCGCCTGATCCCCGTGGGCAGACAAACCGCCAATGGTGTAAATGTCCGCCTTCACCGGCACCGGTTCGCCAAAAATCTTCACCATCCGGGCCCCATCCACTAAACGCCGGCCCAGAGTGCCGGCAGCCTGGAAGCCGGTAATCAGGATGGACGATTCAGGCCGGGGCAGATTGTATTGGAGATGGTGCTTAATCCGCCCGGCATCACACATGCCACTGGCGGAAATAATCACCGCCCCTTCCCGGATGTCGTTGAGGGCGATGGATTCAGCCACATCTTTGGTGAACGTTACCCGCATCTGGTGGGGGTTAGCTTCATGCCAGGCAATCAGGGCCTCGGTTTCGTCATCCAAAAGATTCTGGTGGCGCATGGTGATCTGGGTCGCAGCATAGGCCATGGGGGAATCCACATAAACCTGGAGGGCAGGCAGGCGCTCCTCCTTTACCAAGCGGGCCAGTACATAGAGGATTTCCTGGGTACGCCCCACGGCGAAAGCGGGAATGATGATATTGCCCCGCTTTTCCCCAAAGGTACGGTGGAAGGCCTGAACAATTTCCGTATCCGTTTCCGTCAGGGAACGGTGCAGACGATTGCCGTAGGTGGATTCCACCAGCAGCACATCCGCCTCTTGAATAAATTCCGGGTCCCGCAGCACGGGGCGCCCCGGCTGACCCAGGTCTCCGGAAAACACCAGCTTCTTAGTCCCCCGCCCGGTTTGCAGCCACAGTTCAATAATAGCCGAGCCCAGAATGTGGCCCGCGTCCCGGAATACCGCCCGCACAGCGGCGTGGGGATGGACATTTTCTCCATAGCCCACCGCCCGCACCTGCTGCAAACAGGCCTGGGCCTGGATGACCGAATAGAGGGGCGGTTGCACCCCCCGAATTCCCCGGCCCCGGCGGTGCTGGCGCTTCAACTGCCACTCGCTTTCCTTCTCCTGGATATGGGCACAGTCCAGTAGCAACACCTGGAGCAAATCCGCCGTAGCCGCCGTGGTGTAAATCGGGCCCCGGTAGCCCAGCATGGCCAGGCGGGGCAGGAGCCCGGAGTGGTCGATGTGGGCGTGGGTGACCAAGACAAAATCCAGGGTGCGCACGTCGAAGGCCAGGGCCTGCTGATTTTTCCGGTAGGCATCGCCGCCCCCCTGGAACATGCCGCAATCCACCAGAAACCTCACCTGGGGCGTCTCCACCAGATAGCAGGAACCGGTCACTTCCCCGGCCGCACCCCAGAAGGTGATTTTGGTCTGATCCACTTTGTTTTTTTCCGTCATACCACTCTCCTCTTTTGGGTCCATTGTGAAGGCTGGCGCGGGACGCGGTTTGACATCCGTCAAAACTGACGTAGCATCGGCAGCCTAAAGTAGGTCCTACAGACTGACCAAGGAGGTTACATGTTCAAGCACATCCTCGTCCCCACGGACGGCTCCCCCATTTCCCTGGAAACTGCCAAGCATGCCGTGATGTTCGCCAAAGAGAACGACGCCATCATCACCGCCTTTTACGCCAAGCCCGAATATCCTGTGACTTACTACGGAGAAGGGGCCCTGATCGACCCCACCACCCCGGAAAAGTTTGCCGAACTGGCCGACAAGCAGGCCGACGAATTCCTGGCCCAAATTCAAAAGCTGGGCAGTGACGCGGGGGTAACGGTGAAAAAAGTCGCCGTCACCAGCGACGTGCCCTACGAAGCCATCATTGACGCCGCCACCCAGGCGGGCTGCGACCTGATTTTCATGGCATCCCACGGTCGGCGTGGCATCAGTGGCTTGCTCCTGGGTAGCGAAACCAATAAGGTGCTGACCCATTCCAAGATTCCCGTCCTGGTCTATCGTTAAGAGTCCGTAATTTAGAACACAAAAAATAAGCCCGGAATATCCGGGCTTATTTTTTTGAAAGCGGAAACTCTTTTACTTATTTTCTTCCTTGCTATTCATCTTTTTCATGAAATAGGCAACGTAGAAAATAGCCATGATCAGGATGAAGCCGATGGTGAAAACGCTCAACAAGCCAATGTCGCTACCGAACAAAATTTTCAAAGCAACCATGGTGTTACCTCCCGTTCAACGATTAGAAAAAGAAGTTATTATTTTTTTGCATCCAAATTAACGGATGCTTGTTTCTCCATATTCCACTCGGTCGTCAGCCGCCACTGTTTCTGTCCATCTTCAATGGTCACATACCAACGCCCTGAGATAGGGTTTTCCAGTTTACCGCTGTATTTACCATCCCCAACACGCACCAGCGTCAAATCCTGATCCAAGCCAGCCCGAGTCGGATGATTCAAGTGCAGAGACAAAACTTCCGGCAGCGGCTTGCCCTGGCTAGAGGTCAGGGTCCCTACCAGAGAACCTTTATCGCTGCTCAAGGAAAACTCTCCGCGTAGCCCCATATTGGCGGCCATGTGGTCCCGATCCAGGGTTTGATTGATTTCCAAACCCTGTTTGTAATAATCGTCTTCCACCAGTCCATCGTTGCTTTTCACTGCCAGGAAAGCGGTGGTAAAGCCTGCCACCACGACGATGGCCGGACCGGTCATCAATATCCACGGCCAAGGTTCCCGATACCAGGGACGTCCATCGGTATTATGCAGGGAAAACGCCATGAAAATGACCTCTCGATTTTGAACTACAGATAAATCCGCATTTCGGAATTAAGGACTTTAATTGCTTTAATTCGGAAATAAAGACTTGGAGAAAAAGCGGAGCGGCTTGCGCCACCCCGCTTTTCAGCCAATTACTTGGCAGCCGCGTCAGCAGCCGGTTGTTGATCAGCAGCCGGTTGGGCGTCCGCAGCAGCCGGGGCAGCAGGAGCCGCAGCCGGTTGGGGGGACGGTTCGCCGCCGCTCAGGCTCAGCACATAGGCAGCCAGCAGGTGAACCTTGGGTTCGCCAAGGAATTCACGCCAGGCGGGCATGCGGTTGTTACGGCCCTTGGTGATGGTTTCGATGATGGTGTTTTCGGAGCTACCGTACAGCCAGACCTTGTCGGTCAGGTTGGGAGCGCCCACCGCATGGGTACCATGAGCATCGGGACCGTGGCAGCCGGTGCAACCGGCGGTCATGAAGGTTTCCTTACCCTTGGCGGCCAAAGCGTCATCGTGAGGCAGACCAGACAGGGAACGGACGTAGTTAGCCAGATTCTTGATGGTATCCGCGCCCAGAGGAGCGTGGCTAGGCATCATGGCGGTACGGCCATCCAGGATAGTCTTTTCGATGGTTTCCGGATCACCACCCCATTGCCAATCGTGGTCGGTCAGGTTGGGGAAGCCCTTGGCGCCCCGCGCATCGGAACCGTGACATTGGGAGCAGTAGGTCAGGAAGAGGCGCTTGCCCATTTCATTGGCTTCCTTGTCGGCAGCCACGGCACGCAGATCCATCTTCATGTACTTGTCGAAAATGGGGCCGTAGGTTTCATCGGCCTTTTTCACTTCCGCTTTGTACTGACCAATAGAGGTCCAACCCAGCACCCCCTTGAAGCTACCCAACCCAGGGAACAGGGTCAGATAAACCAGGGCGAAAACCACGGTGATGTAGAACAACCAGCTCCACCAGGCCGGCAGAGGATGGTTGTATTCAGCCAGGGTTTCATCCCATTCGTGACCAGTCGTCGTAACAGTGCCTTCAGGCCGGACGCTTTGAGTCTTCAGGAAGACCCCGCAACCGATCACGGACACCAATACGATGACAATTACGTACAAGTTCCAAAACTCGTTGACGAAATCGCTCATGATTTTTTCCTTTGATCCTCGCGGTCGAGGCGAAGAGTCGCCTCGTCCGTTTCGTCATCTGCGAACGGCAGCTTGGCCGCCTCATCGAAATTGCGACGGCTGTGCTTACCGAAAGCCCACCACACGATGCCCAAGAAGAGCACGAAGGAAACCACCGTGAAGGCGGAACGCAGATCGTTGATATCCATGACTTTACTTGGTGTTCTTCAGCGCCGTACCCAAACCTTGCAGGTAGGCAATCAGAACTTCCTGTTCAGTCTTGTCGCCAATGGCAGCCTTGGCACCGGCGATGTCCTCATCGGTGTAAGGAACACCCACCATGCGCAGAGCACGCATCTTGGCTTCGATATCGGCACCTACAGAATCCTTAGCCTTGTTATTGGCCAGGAAAGCGTAAGCGGGCATGTTGGACTCAGGAACCACGTCACGAGGATTGTTCAAGTGAGCGGTGTGCCATTCATCAGAATAGCGTTGGCCCACCCGAGCCAGATCCGGCCCGGTCCGCTTGGAACCCCATTGGAAGGGGTGGTCATAGACGGACTCACCAGCCACGGAGTAGTGGCCATAGCGTTCGGTTTCAGCCCGGAAGGGACGAACCATCTGGGAGTGGCAGTTGTAGCAGCCTTCCCGGATGAACACGTCACGACCGGCCAAACGCACCGCGTCATAGGGCTTCAGACCTTCGACCGGTTGGGTGGTGGATTTTTGGAAGAACTGCGGAATGATTTCCAAAGCACCGCCCACACTCACGGCCAACAGCGTCAGGACGATCAACCAGCCGACATGACGTTCAACAAAGTCTTGTGTCAGTTTCATTATTTAATCCCCCCTAATTAGGCGTGATGCGCAGCAGGAGCCAGAACCGGGGCATCCACAGCCTTGTTGCCGGCAATGGTCTTCAGCACGTTGAAGAACATCAGAACCATACCGCTCAGGAACATGATGCCGCCCACCAGACGGATGGTCCAGAACGGGTAGGAGGCCTTCACCGCTTCAACGAAGCTGTAGGTCAGGGTCCCGTCCGGATTCACGGCGCGCCACATCAGACCTTGCATCACACCGGCAATCCACATGGAAGCGATATACAACACCACACCGATGGTGGCGATCCAGAAGTGGGCCGTCACCAGCTTGGTGCTATACATTTCCTTTTGGCCAAACAGCCGGGGGATCATGTAGTAGATGGAGCCAATGGACACCATGGCCACCCAACCCAGAGCGCCGGAGTGAACGTGGCCGACCGTCCAGTCAGTGTAGTGGGACAGGGCATTCACGGACTTCACGGACATCATGGGGCCTTCGAAGGTGGACATACCGTAGAAGGACAGGGAGGTGATGAGGAACTTCAGGATGGGGTCATCCCGCAGTTTGTTCCAGGCGCCGGACAGGGTCATGATGCCGTTGATCATGCCGCCCCAGGAGGGAGCCAACAGGATCAGGGAGAAAACCATACCCACGGACTGGGTCCAGTCAGGCAGAGCGGTGTAGTGCAGATGGTGAGGACCCGCCCACATGTAGGTGAAGATCAACGCCCAGAAGTGCACCACGGACAGACGGTAGGAATACACCGGACGGCCTGCTTGCTTCGGCACGAAGTAGTACATCATGCCCAGGAAGCCGGCGGTCAGGAAGAAGCCCACCGCGTTGTGGCCGTACCACCACTGCACCATAGCATCCTGCACACCCGCGTAGGCGGAGTAGGACTTGGTCAGGGTGACGGGGATTTCAGCACTGTTCACCACGTGCAGCAGAGCCACAGCGATGATGAAGGCACCGTAGAACCAGTTGGCCACATAAATGTGGCTGACCTTACGGATGGCGATGGTACCGAAGAAGACCACGGCGTAGGAAACCCACACCAGGGTGATCAGGATATCAATCGGCCATTCCAGTTCGGCGTATTCCTTGGCCGTGGTGAAACCCATGGGCAAGGAAAGAGCCGCCAGCAGAATTACCAGCTGCCAACCCCAGAAGGTGAAGGCGGCCAGGCCACCCGCAAACAGCCGGGTGTGGCAGGTACGTTGTACGACGTAATAGGAAGTCCCCATCAGCGCGCAGCCACCGAACGCAAAAATCACCGCGTTGGTGTGCAGCGGACGCAGACGTCCATAAGTGAGGAAAGGCGCGAAATTAAGCTCCGGCCAAACCAATTGAGAAGCAATGATGACACCAACCAGCATGCCAACAATGCCCCAAACAACGGCCATTATTGAAAATTGCCGTACTACTTTGTAGTTGTATGTGGATTGCGTTTCCGACATGGACCCACCTCTCGACTAGGAAAAGAAAATCTCTTATATGCTGCCTCCCAAGTACTACAAACCCACTAGGCAGCATCGCGAGGATGCTATTGTAGCCGAGCCCCCCCCTTTTTGACATAGATCAACCCTGCCCCAAAAAGCCCGTCAATCCTAGCCAAAAGGCCAATTGACATTCTCCGCAAGAGGCATTTTGCCACACTGTTTCAGGGGGTTAGGAGAAGGCTTTTTCCGAAGCCGATTCGGAAACGGAGAGGTCGGATTTTTTTGTCGGGTCTGATACGGGGGGCATGGGAGCCTGGCGGGACACCCCGGATTCAGGCTCCGGGGACAAGGCAAAAAAAAGGGTGCGTAACGAGACGCACCCCAACCCCAACAGAGAAACAATCGGCTCAACACGGCCCCTCAAAACGAGGCACCGCAATGAATTCAACGGATGAGATTATTGCGAAAGGCCGAACCCGGGCTTTTGACCCAGATCAAACCCTCATTATTTTGTTTTATGAGCTACGGGAGCACCCGATTCCTTTTTGACCGGGCTGTTGTCTTCCGCGGGCCGGTCATCGTCCTCCATCATCAGCCGGTAGGCCGGGCCTTCCAGGTCATCAAACTGGCCGCTTTTCACCGACCACCAGAACACCACCGCAATGGCCACCACCAACAGCAGGGAAACGGGGACCAGCAAATAGAGAATATCCATGACGGGGACCTAAGATTGGGATTGGCCTTTTTGCAGGCGCAGGGAATTCAGTACCACCAGCAGGGAACTGGCGGACATGCCAATGCCTGCCAGCCAGGGGGTCACATAACCGGCGATAGCCAGGGGAATGGCCACCACATTGTAGATCACGGACCAGGCCAGGTTTTCCCGGATGATGGCCAGACTCTTGGCCGCCAGGGCCAAACCGCCTGCCAGGTGATCCAGGTTTTCCGAGAGCAGCACCAGATCCGCCTGGGTGCGGGCCAGCTGGGAGCCACCCCCCATGGCAATGGAAACCTGGGCTTGGGCCAGGACGGGGGCATCGTTAATGCCGTCGCCCACCATGGCTACCACCCCACCGGTTGCTTGCAGCGCCGCCACGTAATCATGTTTCCCCTGGGGCGAAACACCGCCATGGACTTCCTTAATGCCCAATTCCCGGGCCACCCGCTGTACCACGGCGGGGGCGTCTCCGGAGAGCAGTACCACCTGGCGTCCGGCAGCCAGCAAGGTGTGCACCAGGGAGCGGGCTTCAGGGCGCAGGTCGTCGCCGATGGCCAGCAGGGCCAGCCAGCCGTCCTGGGAACCCAGGGCCACCACGGTCTGCTCCCGCCCCGCCCATTCCCGGGCCGCTTCGGTGAGGGGAGCGGGCGTCAGGGCGGCGACAAATTCGGGGCGGCCGATCCGGTATTCCACCCCATCCACCCGGGCCCGGATACCCTCCCCAGCCACATTGGCGGTTTCCCCCGCATCGATTTCCGCTGCCCCGGCGGCCCGGGCCGCCTGACGGATCGCCAGGCCCACCGGGTGTTCCGTGGCCCGTTCCAGGGCCGCAGCCAAGGCCAGGCAGGCCTCCCGGTTCCGTTCCCCGAGCACCAGCACCTCCTGGACCGCCATACGGCCAGTGGTGAGGGTGCCGGTTTTGTCAAAAACGAAATGGGTAGCCCGGGCCAGGGTTTCGATGGCATGGCCCCGGGTCACCAGCACCCCGTTACGGGCCAGGGCGCCACTGGCCACGGTCAGGGTAATGGGGGTGGCCAGGGACAAGGCGCAGGGGCAGGTCACCACCAGCACGGAAACCGTGATCCACAAGGCTTTCTGGGGATCCACAAAATACCAGCCAATGGCGGTGGCCACCGCAATGACCAGGAGTACCAGAACAAAATAGGAGGCGATCCGGTCCGCCACTTCCACGATCCGGGGCTTTTCCATGGCGGCCCGCTCCATGAGCCGCACGATGGCGGACAAGCGGGTGCCTTCCCCCACCTGCTCCACCTTCACCACCAGGGGACTTTCCCCATTGACCGAACCACCGGTCACCCCGTCCCCCACGTTCTTGGAAACGGGCAGGCTTTCCCCGGTGAGCAGGGATTCGTTGGCGGAAGAGCGCCCTTCCACCACCACCCCGTCAGCAGGAATAGGTTCTCCCGGCCGTACCTGGACGTAATCCCCGGGCTGGAGTTCTCCCACCACGCACTGGCTCACCTGGCGATCCCCGGGGAATCCCGCTAGGCGCTCGGCGAAGGCGGGTAACAGCTTGGCCAGGGCCTCCGTCACCCCCACCGCTTTCTGGCGGGCGGTCATTTCCAGGTAACGGCCTCCCAGGAGGAAAAAGACAAACATGGCCACGGAATCGAAATAGACTTCCCCGCTCTGGCTCACCGTGGCCCAGGCGCTGGCGCCGAAAGCCACCGCCACCCCCAGGGCCACGGGCACATCCATGCCCATGCGCAGGAGGCGCAGGTCCCGCCAGGCGCCCTTAAAAAAGGGCGCGGAGGAATAAAGCACCACGGGCAGGGTAAGAAGCAGGCTGGCCCAGCGCAGCAGGGACTGGATATCCCCGGTCATGTCACCATTGGCCAGGTACATGGGCACGGCGTACATCATGGCCTGCATGGAACTGAAACCCGCCACCCAGACCCGCCACAGGGCGGTACGCCGTTCCTTTTTGGCCAGCTGCTCGGACCGGGCCGGATCATAGGGATAGGCCCGGAAACCGATGGCCGCCACCCCGGCGAGAATGTCGGAAAGATGGATGCGCTCTTCATCCCAGCGCACCCGGGCGCGGCGGTTGGCATAATTAATATCCACCGCCGTCACCCCGGGCAATTGGGCCAGATGGCGTTCGTTCAGCCAGATGCAGGCGGCGCAGGTAATCCCTTCCAGCAATAGGGAGGCCTCCCGCTCATGGTCCCCCAATTCTTTGACGAAGCTCTTCTGGAATTCCGCGTGGTCGTAGAGGCGCAGCCCTTCCAGCACCTCGGGCACCGCCTCCCGGGGGGACTCGGGCAGGGCGTCCCGGGTCCGGTAATAATCCTCCAGGCCGTTCTCCACAATGGCCTGGGCTACCGCTTGGCAGCCCAGACAACACATGTCCCGGGCTTCTCCCTGGATGGTCACGTGGAAATCACTCCCTTCGGGAACCGGGAGACCGCAGTGGTAACAATTGCATTGGGCCATGAAGGAGGATGCGTCCGAATGTCGCACCGGAATTGGATGGAGGGCTGGAAGTATAGAGGCTTATGGGCCTTCCGGCGACGCCGGGTCTAGGAGCCCCACCCCGCCTCATTCTCCGCCCTAGGGGAGGGAGAATGCCCTCCCTTGGCGGCCCCCTACCCTTGCCCAGGCCACCGTTTCCGGGTTCAATGCGCCCCCGGCCCGGCCTTTCCCCGGGGGGCCGGCGTTTTCCCCTGAACCGAATGGGACAATAATTGCATCCATGAATATCCACGGCATTCCCACCCGTTGCATCCGCCCCGTGCCCGGCGCCATGGCGGTGGACATCATCGACCAGACCGAGCTGCCCCAGCGCTACCGGGAGCGGCGTCTGGTCACCTTGGAAGAAGTGGCTCGGGCGATCCGGACCATGCAGGTGCGGGGCGCCCCCCTGATCGGCGCCACCGCCGCCTACGGGGTAGCCCTGGCCATGGTGCGGGACAACGGGGACCCGGCCCTGGACGCGGCCCTAGCCACCCTGGCCGCCACCCGGCCCACCGCCGTCAATCTCCACTGGGCTCTGGCCCGCATGGAACGCTGCCTGCGCCCCCTGGCGCCGGAACGGCGCATTGAGTCGGCCTGGCAGGAAGCGGGGGCCATTGCGGAGGAAGACGTGGCCCAGAACCGAGCCCTGGGTCAGCACGGTCTGGCCCTGCTGCGCAACCTGCGCCCGGCAGACCGGCCCCTGGAAATCATGACCCACTGCAACGCGGGCTGGCTCGCCACCGTGGATCAGGGCACGGCCCTGGCCCCCGTCTATGCGGCCTTTGACGCCGGTTGGCCAATCCACGTCTGGGTCTCCGAAACCCGGCCCCGCAACCAGGGCCTGCTCACCGCCTGGGAACTGGCCCAGCATGGGGTGCCCCACACGGTCATCGCCGACAACGCGGCGGGATTGCTCCTGGCCCAGGGCCGGGTGGATGGGGCCATCGTCGGGGCCGACCGGATCGCTGCCAACGGGGACGTGGCCAACAAGGTGGGCACCTACCTCAAGGCCCTGGCAGCCCGGGAGGCGGGGGTGCCCTTTTACGTGGCCGCCCCCCGTTCCACGGTGGATTTCGCCTGCCCTTCCGGCGCCCATATTCCCATTGAAGAACGGCACGGGGACGAACTGCGCCTGGTGACGGGCCTGGACAACCAGGGCCATCGCCAACGCCTGCGCCAGCTGGATAACGATTGCCAGGTAGCCAATCCGGCCTTCGACGTGACCCCCCATGGCCTGGTTCAGGCCCTGATCACGGAACGGGGCAGTTGCCCCGCCAGCCGGGAAGGCCTGCTGGCCCTTTATCCGGAAGAAAACCATGAACCCTTCTGACCCCACCCCCCTGCCCCCGGACTGGGCCGCCCAGACCGCCCAGCGTCAGGCCCTGGCAGATACGGCCCGGGCCATGGTGGCGGCGGGCCTCAATAAGGGTAGCGCCGGCAATCTCTCCTGCCGGGCTCGTCTGGCGGGGGAAGATGGCTTTTACATCACCCCCACGGGCATGGACTACGGCGGCCTCACGGCCCAGGACATTCCCTTCGTGGCCCTGGCCTCGGGCGCCCCCACCGGGCCCCGCAAACCCTCCTCCGAATGGCGCATGCACCGGGATGTGTACCTGGCCCGGCCGGAAGCGGGTGCCGTGCTCCACGCCCATTCCCCCTTTGCCGTGGCCCTGGCCTGCCTGCGCCGGGATGTTCCGCCCTTTCACTACATGATCGCCCGCTTCGGCGGCGACACGGTGCGCTGCTCGGCCTACGCCACCTTCGGCACCCAGGCCCTGTCTGACACCGCCGTGGAGGCCATGACGGGACGCCGGGCCTGCCTGCTGGCCAATCACGGCATGCTGGTTTTCGGAGGGGAATTACAACAGGCCCTGGGCCTAGGGGTGGAATTGGAAACCCTGTGCGAGCAATACTGGCGCGCCTGCCAGCTGGGCCAGCCGGTTTTGCTGGACCCGGCCCAAATGGAGGAAGCCCTGGAAAAATTCGCCAGCTACGGCAAGCAGGATTAGGCGGGGAAAAGGGACATCGGGGCCCGGGGGAAAAGAGCGGTACACCCCAAACCCCTTGGGAACGGAAGGGTCGGGCACCCGCGATGGCCAAACCAGGGGCGGGTAAAGCATGGGGAAAACGGGGCGCCTGCCCCTTGCTGGAGCACACATCCTCCGGCGGCCGGGGAGCTCCCGCCGCTCAGCCGCACCAAATCCCGGGAACGCTCAGGTAGCGACCCGGACGCCCACCGGTTCCACCAGACGGGCCATGTGGCGTAAACGCCGGTAAGGCTCCCGTTCCAGGGTAAGGCGGACGAAACGACCATCATCCCGATCCACCCGCTTCACCACTACCCCCAGGCTCACCAGCCGGGACAGACGACGGCGGATGGTGGCGGGAGGGGCAAATTCGGAGAGGAGCAGTTGCTTGAGGGAAAAAGGCCGGCGCAGCTCTTGGTGATAGCCGATTTCCACCACGATGTCGTAGTCGGACAAGGTGTCGATAAATGGCAGTTGATTTCGGACCAGAGACCGAAATTTGCGCAGGTTCTTGATTTCCATGGGGCGGATTTTACGGTCTGAAAACGGGCTTTCAGGCTACATGTTGCTCAACTTGAGCAACGATAGCCTACCGCCCCGGCGCCCGGCAAGGATTTCCTAATTCTGGCCCCGGGCGGAAACCCGCTCCAGAAGGGGAAAACGACGCCTCCCCCGCTCCCCCGGGGCCGCCTATGGGCCCGTCATGGTGGTAGAAGAAAAAGGCGACCGCTCCTGGCCCCTTTTTCCCCTTCTTCCGCTAAAAGTTTTCCCCGGAGCCACGGCCCCCTATCCTTCTCAGACCCGCGCCGGGCCGTTATCTCCGTCGGTGGCGGCCAGCACCCGCAGCAAAGACGCCGTGTCCTCCCGCCCCCAGCCCCGGGCCATCAGGGCGTTGAGCTGCTGCTCCACCTGGGCCGCCACGGGCAGGGGCGCCCCCAGGTCATGGGCGGCCTGAAGCAGAATGCCGAAATCCTTGTGGTGCAGCCGGGCTTCGATCCCCTGGGCGTAATCGCCCCGAACCATGCGCGCCCCCATTACTTCCAGCACCCGGCTGGCCGCCGAGCCACCGCCCAGGGCCTGGCGTACCGCCGCCAGATCCAGGCCAAAGGCCTGGGCCAGGTGCATAGCCTCGGCACAGGCCTGGATGGCGGCCACCATAATCATCTGATTGCAGGCCTTGGCCACCTGCCCGGCGCCGATACCGCCGATGTGGGTCACGGTGCGGCCCAGGCAAGCCAACAGGGGCTGTACCGAGGCCAGCACCCGGGTCTCCCCGCCCACCATGATGGAGAGGCTGGCGTCCCGGGCCCCCTGTTCCCCACCGGACACGGGGGCATCGAGAAAATCCACGCCCCGGGCGGCCAGCAGGGCGCCCACCTGGCGGGCGGTGGTCGGGGCGATGGTGCTCATATCCATCCAGACGCTGCCCGGCGCCAAATGGGCGGCCAGCCCCTCCGGCCCTTCCGCTAGGCTGGCCACATCCCCGCTGCCCGTCACCATGGTAATGACCCGGGAACAGCGGGCCGCCAGCTCCGCCGGAGAGGCACAGACCTGGGCGCCCGCCGCCACTAGGGGCCCACAACTTTCCGGGCGCCGGGCCCAGACGTGGAGGGCGTATCCGGCCTGCAGCAGATGTTCCGCCATGGGGCGCCCCATGACGCCCAGGCCGATGAAACCGACGTTTTCCATGAAATTCCTGGCTGGCTAAAGATCGGAAAAGGAAGGGCTAGCCCCGGTTTCCACCGCTCGAACTAGGGGGAAACGGGGCCAGAAGCCTCAGTCCCCCGCCTCCGAATTTCCTCCAGAGAGGCTTTCCAGCAACTGGAGCACGGCGATGGAATCCGCTTCCCCCCGGCCGCTGCCCACCAGAGCGTTAAACATCTGGGCCGTGGCCGCCGCGGCGGGCAAGGCCAGGCCCAGCTGGTGGGCGCTTTCCATGACGATGTGCAAATCCTTCTGGTGCATCCAGGCCTTGAAACCGGGCTGAAAATTGCGATCCAGCATGCGCTGGCCGTGGTTTTCCAGAATGCGGCTGGCAGCAAAGCCCCCCAGCAGGGCTTCCCGCACCCGGGCCGGGTCCACCCCGGCCTTGCGGGCGAAGTTAAAGGCTTCCGCCACCGCCAGCACCCCCACCCCGGTACAGATCTGGTTGCAGGCCTTGGTCACCTGCCCCGCCCCCGAATCCCCCACGTGGACGATGTTCTTGCCCAGGCATTGGAAGGCGGGCATGGCCTTGGCCACTGCCGCCTCAGTCCCTCCCACCATGAGGGACAGGCTGCCGGCAATGGCCCCCACTTCCCCCCCGGAGACCGGAGCATCCACAAAGGCCACGCCTTTCTCCGCCAAGCGGCGGCCAATGTCCCGAGCCGCCAGGGGGGAAATGGTGCTCATATCCACCGCCACTAGACCGGGGGCGGGATGGCTGGCCACCCCCTGTTCCCCCAGCATTACCTCCGCCACGTCCGGGCTATCCGCCACCATGGAAATCACCAGATCGCAGCGAGCGCCCAAGTCCGCCGGACTTTCCCCGGCGCTGGCCCCGGCCTCCAGTAAGGGCGTCAGGGATTCGGGGCGCCGGGCCCAGACCGTGAGCCTATGCCCGCCTTTAAGGAGGTTGAGGGCCATGGGCCGACCCATGATGCCCAGACCGATAAAGCCAATGTGCATAGGTCGTCTCCTCAGGCGGGGGAAAGAAGGGAAAGACGGAAAAGGGCGTCCAGTCTAGCGGAAACCGGGCGGTCCCCCCAGGGTGGAGGCCTAGTGGATTTCCCTAATTCCCAGGCCTCTGTTCGGCGTCATTGCGGCCCCATTAGGGTGGGGAGCTCTGGAAAAATGGCGCAAAAAAAGGGGGCCTGAGCCCCCTGTTCTCTCCCTTTCCCCGGTCCTCGGGTCCAGGCTTACTTTTTACCACAGCAGGCTTCTTCGCTGCGCTTCAAGCCCAGCTTCACCATCACCAGCTCAGCGGGGCAGAAGCGGGTGAAGCCGCTTTGCAGCAGATTGGCCCCCACAAAGGCGGTGAGCCAGAGAAAGTACTTGGAAACAAATAGGGGGCTGGCTTCCACTCCCAGGGCGAGGGAAATGAGGATGAAGCTGCCGGCCATAATGCGAATGGCCCGATCCACGGTCATAGTGTGTGCTCCTTTTTGAAGGCGGCGAAATAAAGCACCGGAATCACCACCAGGGTCAGCATGGTGGAAACCAGGATGCCAAAAATGAGGCTGATGGCCAGCCCGTTGAAAATGGGGTCGTCCAGGATGAAGAGAGCGCCCAGCATGGCGGCCAGGGCGGTCAGGGCGATGGGCTTGGCCCGGATGGCAGCGGCGGCCACGATGGCCTCCTTGAAGGGCATACCGTCGGCGGTCTCTTCCTTGATGAAATCCACCAGGAGAATGGAATTGCGCACAATGATCCCGGCCAGGGCGATCATGCCGATCATGGAGGTGGCGGTGAACTGGGCCCCCAACAGGGCATGGCCGGGCATGACCCCGATAATGGTGAGGGGGATGGGGGCCATGATCACCAGGGGCACTTTGTAGCTCTTGAAGTGGGCCACCACCAAAAGATAGATGAGGATCAGCCCCACCCCGTAGGCCGCCCCCATGTCCCGGAAGGTTTCATAGGTGATCTGCCATTCCCCGTCCCACTTCACCGCAAATCCCGCATAGGGATCGGCGGGCTGGCGGATGAAGTAATCGGACAGGGTACCCCCGGCGCCGGGCAGCTGGGCCAGGGAATGGCCCACCAGTTTAGCCCGGGCTTCGAACATGCCGTACAGGGGGGAATCCAGATGGCCCCCTAAGTCCCCATACACATAGACCACGGGCAGCAAATCCTTGTGGTAGAGGGCCTTTTCCCGGGATTGGGGGCGGATCTCCACCAGTTCGGACACCGGCACCAGGGCACCGCTGCGGCTGCGCACCTTGAGCTTCATGAGGTTTTCCAGGGTGCTCTGGGTGTTGGCAGGCAAGGTGACCCGCACCGGGATTTCAAACTTGGAATCCTGGTTATGGACCGGGGTCACATCCTCCCCGGACAGGCCCATGCGCACCACCTCCACAATGTCCTTCTGGCTCACCCCGAGCAGGGCGGCCTTGGCCTGAAGCACATGGAGCACGGCCTTGCCCCCATCCGCTTCCACCGAATCATCCACCGAATTGAAATCCGGGGTTTGCTCGAAGACCCGGCGCACCTGCTTGGCCACCGCAATCCGCCCCGGCTCCTCGGGCCCATACACCTCGGCCACAATGGGGCTCATCACCGGGGGTCCGGGGGGCACTTCTACCACCTTGGCATTGCCCCCGTAGCGGCGGGCGATGGCTTCCACATCCGGGCGCACGGCCATGGCGATCTGGTGGGACTGGCGGGAGCGCTCGTGCTTACCCACCAGATTCACCTGGATGTCCCCCATTTCCGGGTTGGCCCGTAGGTAGTACTGGCGCACCAGACCGTTGAAATTGATGGGGCTGGCGGTGCCCGCATAGGCCTCGTAATCCGTCACCTCCGGCACCTGTTGCAGACGGCCGCCGATTTCCTTGAGCACCCGGGCCGTGTCTTCCACCGGGGTGCCCACGGGCATATCCAGCACCACCTGGAATTCGCTCTTGTTGTCAAAGGGCATCATCTTCAGCACCACCAGCTGGAAGACGGGCAGGGAGACGGAAACCAGAATGGCCACCGCCACCCCCAGAAAGAGCTTGCGCCGGGCCCGGGCCCCGGTCCTCTCATCCAGGAAGGGCAAGAGGATGCGGTGGAAAAAAGCGCTTAAGGCCGTGGGGGAAAAGACGGCCGCCACCCGGCCCAGGCCCCGGGCGGGAGTGGCTGGAGACCCAGTGGATACGGAACTTTCCGCCGCCCCATGGCCATGCCCCTTGAGCAGCTTGCCTGCCAGCCAGGGGGTAATGACAAAGGCCACGGTGAGGGAAATGGCCATGCCCATGGAGGAATTGATGGGAATGGGGCTCATGTAGGGCCCCATCAGGCCGGTGACGAAGGCCATGGGCAAAAGGGCAGCTATCACCGTGAGGGTGGCCAGGATGGTGGGCCCTCCCACCTCGTCCACCGCCGGGGGAATCAGCTCCAGCAGGGGCTTATCCGGATGGAGGGCTTTCCAACGGTGGATGTTTTCCACCACCACAATGGCGTCATCCACCAGAATGCCGATGGAAAAAATCAGGGCAAAGAGGGAAACCCGGTTCAGGGTGAAGCCCCAGGCCCAGGAGGCAAACAGGGTGGCGGCCAGGGTCAGGGACACGGCCACCCCCACAATCAGGGCTTCCCGCCGCCCCATGGCGAAAAACACCAGGAGCACCACAAAAGAGGTGGCAAAAATCAGTTTGCCGATCAGCTTCTGGGCTTTTTCCGTGGCGGTCTGGCCGTAATTGCGGGTCACCGTCACTTCCACCCCGTCCGGGATCACCGTGCCCTTCAAGGCGTTAGCCCGGGCAATGACCGAATCCGCCACATCGGACGCGTTGGTACCGGGCTTTTTGGAAACGGCCAGGGTCACCGCCGGAAAGGTGCCGTCCAGAGACTGGGCCCGGGCCCCACCCAGCACCTTGCCCCCCGCACCGGCGGCCCCGCTCTCATCCCCCGCCGCCCGGCCCAGGCCGAGCCAGACGTAATGCTTGGGCTGATCCGGGCCATCCTCCACCCGGGCCACGTCGGAGAGGTAAATGGGCTTACGCAGATCCCCTTCCCCCCGCACCGCCACCACCAGCTGTTCCACATCCTTGGCGGATTCCAGGTAGGTGCCCGTATGCACCAGGAGTTCCTTGTTGTTCTGCACCAGGGAACCGGAGGGCTGAAGGCTGTTGGAGACCTGGAGGGTATCCCGGATATCCTGGGCCGTGACCCCGTAGGCGTTCATCTTTTCCCCGTCCATGGCCACCCGGATCACATGGTCCGGGCCGCCGATGGTGGTCACGTCCCGGGTGCCCGCCAGATGCTTGAATTCCACCTCCGTGGCCCGGGCAATCTGTTGCAGATCGTAGGCAGAGCGGTGGGGGTCCGGGGTCCAGAAGGTCAGGGAGACAATGGGCACGTCGTCAATGCTGCGGGGCTTGACCACGGGCTGGCCCACCCCCAGGTTGGCGGGCAGCCAGTCCTGGTTGGAGTGGAAGGTATCGTAAAGGCGCACCAGGGCGTCCTTGTTTTTCACCCCCACCTTGAATTGCACCGTAATCACCGCCATGCCCGGCCGGGACACGGAAAAGACGTGATCCACCCCTTCCATGCGGGAAAACACCTGCTCCGCCGGGGTGGCGATAAGGTTTTCCACGTCCTTGCTGGAGGCGCCGGGAAAGGGCACCAGCACATTGGCCATGGTGACGTCGATCTGGGGCTCTTCTTCCCGGGGCGTCACCAGCACGGCGAACAGGCCCAGGAGCATGAGCACCAGGGCCAGCAGGGGCGTCATGGGTGACGCCTGGAAGGTTTGGGCGATACGCCCGGAAATTCCTAGACTCATGGTGTTTCCGCAGTTGGTCCCCACCGGAGTCCGACCTCCCCCGCCATCTGGGCGCTCCCCTGGGGGACGCCCGACAGCCGGATGCAGCCGGACCCCGGCGGCGGGCGGTCAATACCGTCCGCCCCGGGGCGGGTTCATTTTTTCAGTTTCATGATGCCCAGGGCCTCCATGACGATTTTTTCGTACACCGTCTCGGTGGTCCCGTTTTTCATCTTGCGTAGGAAATACTTTTCGAAAGCCTGTTTGGCCAGATGGACCCACTTGCCTTCGGAAAACCAGCTCACATTACGGGGTGGAATCTGGGGCAGGGCCACGAAGGCCGCACCGTTGTCGCCAAAGTCCGCCAGACACACCGCATTCCAGGTGGCCTTGGCCACCGGCTCCCGACCGTCCAGCACGGCCCGGATGTTTTTCGCCGTGGCGGTGACCATGGATTCGATCATGTAGCCAGTCTTGGGGGTGCCCGTGGGCACCGGGGTGGTTTCCACCGGGGGAATGGCCACGCACACCCCCACGGCGAAAATATTGGGATAGGCCGGATTGCGCTGGTGGGGGTCGATCTGGACAAAGCCCCGGGGATTGACCAGGCCTTCCACGCCCCGCACCGCCCCCACGCCCCGGAAGGCGGGCAGCATCATGGAATAGGCGAAGGGCAGCTCGTGCTGCTTGCGGGGCTTGCCCTCCTCGTCATGCTCGGTAACGAACATTTTGCCCGCCTCCACCCGGTCCACCTTGGCGTTGCAGATGGCCTTGATGTGGCGCTGGCGGAACATGGATTCGATCATGCCCTTGGAGTCCCCCACCCCGGCCAGGCCCAGGTGGCCCAAATAGGGTTCGGAGGTGACGAAGGTCATGGGCACCTGGTCCCGCAGCTTGCGCTGACGCAGATCCGTTTCCATGATCATGGTGAATTCGTAGGCCGGACCGAAGCAGGAAGCCCCCTGCACCGCTCCCACCACGATGGGGCCGGGGGCGGCGACAAAGTCTTCCCACACCTGGGCCGCCTTTTCCGCGTGGGCCACGTGGCAAATGGACTGGGTGTGGGCCCCTGGGCCCAGGCCGGGGATTTCGTCAAAGGCCAGCTCCGGGCCCGTGGCCAGAATCAAAAAGTCGTAATCGAGACAGCGCCCGTCTTCCAGCTCCAGGCGGTTTTCCCCGGGATGGACCCGCTTGGCCCCCACGGGAATGAAACCAATGTCCTTGCGGGCCAGGAGGGGCGCCAGTTCCAGCTCAATTTCCGAGCGCTGGCGCCAATCCACCGCCACCCAGGGATTGGAGGGCACGAAGTGGAAGCGGTCCGTGTTGGCGACCACGGTGAGCTTATCCCCGGGACGCAACTGGGCGCGCATTTCATAGGCCATGGGCATCCCCCCCAGACCGGCGCCGACGATGATGATATGGGCCATGGTGTCTCCTCCAGTGGCTTGTGGAAAGGGGCGGTCTCTGCCGCCTGGAAAAACCTTACCGGCCCGTCGCCTGCTTCAGCGCAATTCCCGCCTTTACCGCATCGAGCACAATGGTTTCGCCGGGAGCCAGCCCGGCCAGCACTTCCAGTTCCCCGTCCGCCACCGGCTCGCCCAGGCGCAACTGGCGCAGCCGCAGACTGCCGCCGCTCTGCACATAGACGGCGGCCACCTCGCCCCGGCGCACCACGGCGGCGGGGGGCACGGTCAATTTATTGGCCCGGCCCACGGTGAGATGAATCCGGGCGGCCATGCCGGGCACAATGTCCCGACCGGCCCCGGCGGGCAGATTCACCCGCAGCTGGGCGGTGTGGGTGGCCGGATCGGCGGCGGGCAGCAGCTGCACCGAGGCGCTGGGCAGGCGCCGCCCCAATTCCGGAAATTCCACCATGGCCTGGCCCGTGGCCCGCACCTGGCTCAGGCGCCATTGGGGCACATTGACCGTGACCCGCAGGGCCGCCGGATCGTAAAGAATAAAGAGAGGACGGCCGGGTTCGGCCATTTCCCCCAGTTCCGTGAGGCGCTGGGCCACCATGCCCGTTAGGGGCGCAGTCACCGCCCCGTGGCTGGCGGTAGCCCCGGCGGCCCCCAGATTAGCCCGGGCCGCGTCGTAATCCGCCTTGGCCTTGTCCAGCCCGGCCCGGCTAATGAAGTTCTGCTGGTGCAGCTTCACCATGCGCTCGTAATTGGCCTGGGCGTTAATGGCCGTGGCCCGGGCGGCGGCGGTGGAAGCCGCCGCTTCCCGCACATCCAGGCGCATCAGGAGTTGTCCCGCCTTCACCGGCTGGCCCGCATCCACCTTCACTTCCAGCACCCGGCCCGGTACCTGGGCCGCCACCGTGGCCTGACGCAAAGCCTCCACCACCCCATCGGCGGGGAAGCTGAGAGCCACGGGGCGCAACTGGACGGTGCGCAAGGGCAGAGCCGGCAGGGTCTGGGCGCCGTTGGCCGCATGGGCCCGACCACTGGGGGACATCGCCCAGACGGCAGCCCCTAGGCCGAGGACGGACAAGGCCAGCCACGCCCCCTTGCGGAGACGGGGCGACAGGGCTTGCAGGGCGGCTTGGGGTGTCTGGGTCTTCATGAATATAAGGTTATACTAATATAACAATAGACTCAAGAAGTTCCCTCGCCCCAGGGCTTCCTAGAAGTGTCCCCCGCCGCTCCGCTCCCGGCACGGCACACCAGGGAAGCGTCGGCCTCCCGGCGCCAGACTAGGCGTCCCCGGGGACCCGACGGAAATGACGGTTCAATGTGCCAAACAGCACCAGCAGGGCCCCAAAAAACAGGCCCACCCCCAGGAAGAGTGAGGCGTTATCCAGCGCCACCGGCTGACGTCCCTGGGCGGTCACCACCAGATGATTGGCATAGGCGAGAAAGCCGGCCAGAAACAGGGCAGCCGCCTGCATGTGGGCAGTGAGATAGGCCAGGGTAGCGGAACGCCGGGGGGCAGCCAGCCAGTAATCCCCCCGGGGAATATGGATGGGAATGCCGGGACGCCCCAGGACCAAGGCGCTGCCCCCGGCCATGAGCAAGGGGCCAAGCCAGACCAGGGCCAGCATGAGGCTCCGGTAGACCGCCCGGGAAGAGTAGCCATCCGGGGCACCCCCCGGTCCGAAATGGGAGGCTACCTGGCTAGGCAGCCCCGCCCCTTCCCAAACCACCAGGCCCCCTAGGGCCGTCAAGATCAGGAAAAAAATCCACCAGCCCCTGGGCTGCCCCGCCATAGTTTTCTCTCCTCAAAAAAGGCCGCTTCGCCCAAGGCCGAAGCGACGGGATTGCGTGGCCCGGTTTCCCCGCCGCCCCCTCGGGAGCTTTCCCGGCAAAGCTTAGCGCTTGCCGCTCAGCAGATAGCGTTCCGCCGCCCCCAGGGCGTTGGGGTGACCTTCCAGGATCAGGATATCTTCCGCCGCCACCCGGGTTTCTGGGCTGGGGGCCTCCCCCTTCACCCCGTGGCGGCGAATAGCGGCCACCACCACGTTGCCCAGTTCCAGTTCCGTCAGGCTCTTGCCCACGGCAAAACTACCCGGCTCCACGGGAAACACGGCCTTGCTCAGGGACAGCTTTTTCAGCCGGTCCGATTCCCCCCGGTAGAAGGAGCGCATGGTGTCGTAACGGTGGGAACGGACCTCCCGCACCTGTTCCATGGTGCGCTCCGTGGGCACCCCCAGGTGGGACAGGGTTTCCGCCGCCAGCATCAGGCTGCCTTCCAGCACCTCGGGAATCACCTCCGTGGCCCCCAGGGTTTTCAGGTGTTCCAGCTGGCTGTCGTCATGGGCCCGGACAATCACCGGCAGCTGGGGCCGCAGATCCCGCACCAGCTCCAGCACCCGCTCCGTGGCGGGCAGATCCCCGTAGGTGATGACCAGGGCCCGGGCCCGCTCGATGCCTGCCGCCACCAGAATTTCCCGCCGGTCCGCATTGCCGAACACCACGTTTTCCCCCGCTTCCACGGCCTGGTGGATACGGGCCTCGTCGATGTCCAGGGCGATGAAGGGAATCTGCTCCCGGTCCAGGAAACGGCCCAGGCTTTGGCCGGTGCGGCCGAAGCCGCAGAGAATCACATGGTCTTCGATGCCCATGCTGCGTACCGCCACCTGATGGACCATGGTGGTGCGCTGCTGCCATTCCCGGGCCGACAGACGACCGCCCCAGTGGGCCGCCCGGGCGATGAGCAGGGGGGCGAGGAACATGGAAAGGAGCATGGCGGCCATGGTGACCTGGAAAATATCCCCCGGGATCAGCCGGTTATCCTGGGACAAATCCAGGAGCACGAAGCCGAATTCCCCCCCCTGGGCCAGTTGGAAAGCGGTACGCAGGGCCACTTCCGGGCTGTTGCGCTTAAGTAGGCCCAGCACCAGGACCACCCCGGCCTTGGCCAGGATCAGGAGCACCAGGGCGAGGAGCACGGCGGGCAGGTTGCGCAGCACATAGGGCAGGTCCAGCAACATGCCGATGGTGACAAAAAAGAGGCCCAGGAAAACGTCCCGGAAAGGCCGGATGTCCGCTTCCACCTGATGCCGGTAGAGGGTTTCAGCAATGAGCATGCCGCCGATAAAGGCCCCCAGGGCCATGGACAGCCCGGCGTGGAAGGTGAGGTAGGAGAGGCCCACCACTATCCACAGCACATTGAGCATGGACAGTTCGGCGGATTTCAAGCGGGCGATGGCGTTGAACCAGCGCCCCACCAGGCGCTGACCCACCAGCACCATGGCCACCAGCACCAGAGCTGCCTGGCCCATGGCGATGGACAGGGCTTCCCCCAGGTGTTCGGAACGGGCCCCCAGGGCCGGAATGAGGATCAACAGGGGCACCACGGCCAGATCCTGGAAGAGGAGTACGGCCATGGTCTGGCGCCCGGCCTGGGAGTGGAGTTCCAGACGTTCGGAAAGCACCTTGCTGACAATGGCCGTGGAAGACATGGCGCAGGCCGCCCCCACCGCCACTCCTACCCGCCAGTCCTGACCATAGACCAGCAGGGTCACCAGCACCGTGCCCCCCAGGGTAATCAGCACCTGGGCACCCCCCAGGCCGAAGACCAGATGGCGCATGGAGAAGAGCCGGCTCAGGCTGAATTCCAGGCCGATGGAAAACATCAGGAAGACCACCCCGAATTCAGCCACATCGCTGGTCTGCTCCGTCTCCACCAGGAGCCCCAAGCCGTGGGGACCCAGCAACATACCGATGGAGAGATAGGCCAGCAGGGAGGGCAGGCGCAGGGCCCGGGCCAGGGCCACAAAGGCCACCCCCAGGGTGAGCAGCAGCAGGACGCTGGAGAGGGGGGTGAGCATGGCGGGGGAGAAATCGGGCATGGGAATGGCTCCCATTATAAGGAATGGAGGCCATTCGTCAGCCCCGCGTCAGAAATATCGCCACTTACGGGGACATTTTGCCCTACAGCCCCCGGATTTTCAGAGAAAAATGCCGGGGGGCCCGCCTTCATGCCGTCCCTGGGCCAGGGAGCGCCGAAAACTCAGTTACGCAGCGCCACCGCCGTGGGAGCCGCCTTATGGGGCGTATCCGGATGCCAGCCCAGCACCAGTAGCAGAGTGGCAAAACCCACCACGTAAGCCACCGCCACGGGCCAGCCGTAGCGCAGCCAGCGCCCCACGGATCGGCCTTCCGGAAAGAGATTGCAGAGGGCCACCCCGGCGGAGGAACCAAACCACACCATGGAACCGCCGAAACCCACGGCAAAGGCCAGGAAACCCCAATCATAGCCTCCCTGCTTGAGGGCCAGGGCGGTCAGGGGAATGTTGTCGAAAACGGCGGAAACAAAGCCCAGGCCAAAGGCAGTCTGCCAGGAGGGCGGCGGCAGATTGGCCACCGGCATCATGGAGGCGCAAAGCACCAGGGAAAGGAGGAACAGGGCGCCGGTAAAGGCCTGGGGCAGCACTTCCCAGTCCGGGCGGCGCAGGCCAGCGGTCACCAGAATAGCCAACCACACCGCCGCCCCCAGGAAGGGGAACCGGTCCGCCTGGGCGGGGAAAGCCGTATTCACCACCACATTGGTGCCCACCGCCGCCAGCAGAATGGCCCCCACCAGGGCCAAGCGCAGCCAATCCACCTGCACATGCTGGTGGGCGTGGTGGAGGATGGGGGAATAGGCGTGCTGCTGCCGGGCCGCCACCACCCCCACCAGCACCAGGGCCACCCCGGCGGCCACATAGGCGTCCAGCACCACGGCGGGGGCAATGCCGTCGATCCACATCATGGTGGTGGTGGTATCTCCCACCACGCTCCCCGCCCCCCCCGCATTGGCAGCGGCCACCAGGGCCGCCAGATAACCCACATGGACCTTGGCCCGGAACAGCTGGTGGGCCATGGCCCCACCGATCAGGGCGGCGGCGATATTGTCGAGAAAGCTGGAAAGCACAAACACCATGACCAGGAGCAGAAAGCCCCCCTTCCAATCCCGGGGCAAAAAGCGGGGCAACAGGGCCGGCAGCCGGGTCTTTTCAAAATGCCGGGAGAGAAGGGCAAAGCCCAGGAGCAGGGCGAGCAGATTCACCAGGGTCACCCATTCCCGACCCACCTGCCCCAGCCAGCCGGACAGCCCAGGCCCGGCCACAAAATCGGTGCACAGGCCCTTGTAGAGGGACACCGCGGTCAGTCCGGAAAGGCCCACGGCCAGGGAATGGTTCTGGAACAGGGCCACCCCCAGGAGGGTCAGTCCGAAAAGGAGAAATTCGGTGGGAATCCCGGCAAGAGTCAGGGGAGCGAAGGGGGCAGCCAGGGCAGGCGTGGCGGCCAGGGCCAGCAGCCCGCCCACCAACCGGGGACGCAACAGGGAAAAAGACATGGGCAGCAAAGGGCTCAAAAAAAAGGCCCCCAGGGGAAAAGCGGCGGGGGAGGCCTGAGTTTACCATGGGCTTCGGCAGGCTCCGGGGAGGGGCTGGCTGGGCTGGGCGGCTGGGCGGCATAGTAGCCGGTCCCCTCCTCCCTCCGTTTAAAAAACTTCAGGGTCAGGCCCTCAGCGCCGGCGCCAGGCCTTTTCCCCTTCCACCACCCCCCCGGCCACCAGGGCCACGGCCAGGCATTCCCCCCATTCCTGCCAGCCCAGGGGGGCCATGGCGAAAATGGACTGGAGGGGGGGCCAGTAGGTGAGCAGGCCCTGGAGCACCAGCATCAGGCCCACGCCCCACCATACCGCCGGATTGTTGCCCTGGTCCCGGGCAAAGGCCGGGCGGGTCAGGGAACGGCAGTTGAAAAGATAGACCGTTTCCACCAGCACAAACACATTCACCGCCACGCTGCGGGCCAAGGCCAGGGAATGGCCCCGGGCCTGTTCCAGGAGAAAGAGGCCGAAGGCCCCGGCCAGGAGCAAAACGGACACCAGCACAATGCGCCACAGCAGCACCCGGTCCAGAATGGGCGCCCGGGGGGGCCGGGGGGGCCGGGGGGGCCGCTCCATGACCGCCCCTTCCACCGGCTCAAAGGCCAGCATGAGGCCTAGGAGCACGGCGGTGGTCATGTTGATCCAGAGGATTTGCAGGGGGGTGATGGGCAGGGTCACCCCCGCCACAATGGCGGCCACGATCACCAGCCCCTCCCCGAAATTGGTGGGCAGGGTCCAGGTGATGAATTTCACCAGATTGTCGTAAATGCCCCGGCCCTCTTCCACCGCCGCTTCCACGGTGGCGAAATTGTCGTCGGTGAGCACCATGGCCGCCGCCTCCTTGGCCACCTCCGTGCCCCCCTGCCCCATGGCCACGCCGATGTCCGCCTGTTTCAGGGCCGGGGCGTCATTGACCCCGTCCCCGGTCATGGCCACCACCTGGCCGCTGGCCTGGAGGGCCCGCACCAGATCCAGTTTCTGTTCCGGGGCCACCCGGGCGAACACGTGGATGCGCCCGGCAGCCTGGGCCAATTCGGCGGCCTCCATTTCCCCCAGGTCCCGACCGCTGAGCACCCCGTCCCCCGGGTCGGCGATGCCCACCTGGCGGGCGATGGCCAGGGCGGTGCCGGGCTGGTCCCCGGTAATCATCTTGACCCGGATGCCCGCCCGGCGGCAGGCGGCCACGGCCCGGGCGGCGCTTTGCCGGGGCGGGTCGATCATGGCCACCAGCCCCAGGAGGCAAAGCCCGGCCAGGCTGGCTTCCGTGAGGGGCCCCTCCTGGCCCTCCCCCTGGGCCAGGGCCAGCACCCGCAGGCCCTGGGCCGCCATTTCCCGAGCCTGGGCCAGCACCACCTCCGTATCCAGGGGCTGGGGCTGCCCCTGGGGCCCCATCTGGCTGGCACAACGGCCCAGCAGGCGCTCCACCGCCCCTTTGACGAAGAGCCGGGGCCCGGCCGGGGTAGCGTGGCGGGTCGCCATGAACTGGCGCTCTGAGGTGAAGGGGATTTCGTCCAGCCGGGCATAGGCGCCGCTCCGAGCCGTGCCGCTTAAGCCAGCCCAGTCGGGCCGGGCCTTGCGGGCGGCAACGATGAGGGCCCCTTCCGTGGGATCGCCGCTGATGGCCCAGCGCCCCTCCTGCTGGACCAGGGCCCCGTCATTGCAGAGCAGCCCGGCCAGGAGGCAGGTTTCCACAACGGGGGGCAGCCCCCCCGCCGGGACGGACGTCCCAGCGTCCGCGGAGTCAGCCGGAGCGCCCAGGTTGGCCCCCGCCTGCCCCAGCCCGGGCAGGCTTGAGACTGGGGCGGAGGGGGAGGAATTGGCCACCGCGCTGGCGGCCTGGGGCTGGTCTGAAGCCAGAGAGAGGGAGGGAGCTTCCGCCTTATCCGCCTTATCCGCCTTATCCGCCTTATCCGCGTTTTCCGCGTTTTCCAGCACTCCCGGCTTCCCCGCCCCCCTTTGAACCTGGAAAGCCCCCATTGCCCCCGCCCCGGCCATTTCTTCCGCCCGATTGTCCAGGGGCGTAATGCGCCCTTCCGGAGCATAGCCGGTGCCGCTCACCTGCCAGCGGCGGCCGCCGGCCCAGAGCTCCCGCACCGTCATCTGGTTTTCCGTCAGGGTGCCGGTTTTGTCCGTGCAGATCACCGTGGTGCTGCCCAGGGTTTCCACGGCGGGCAGACGGCGCACGATGGCCCGGCGCCGGGCCATGCGCCCCACGCCGATGGCCAGGGTGACGGTGATGGCGGCGGGCAGACCTTCCGGAATGGCTCCCACGGCCAAGGCCACCGCTGCCATGAACATGTCGAAGGCCCGCTCCCCCCGGGCCAGGCCGATGGCAAAGGTGCCCAGGGCCAGGGCGCCGATGATCCACAGCAACAGGGAGGAAAACCGGGCCATGCGCCGGGTCAGGGGCGTGTCCAGGGACACGGCCTCCGCCAGGAGGCGGGAGATGCGCCCGGTTTCTGTTTCCAGGCCGGTGGCCACCACCAGGCCCAGGCCGCTCCCCGCCACCACCACCGTGCCCCCGTAGGCCAGATTGGACCGGTCCGCCAGCAGGGTTCCCGGAGCCAGGGGGGCCACGGACTTGGCCACGGGCAGGGATTCCCCGGTAAGGGCGGCTTCCATGGCCCGCAGTTCCTGGGCCCGGAGCAGGCGCAGGTCCGCCGGTACCCGGTCCCCGGCGGCCAGGAGCACCAGGTCCCCGGGTACCAGCTCCGCCGCCGCCACGGTCTGGCGCCGCCCCTCCCGGAGCACGGGCACCTGGCTCGCCACGCTCCGGGCCAGGGCCGCCAGGGCCGCCTCCGCCTTGCCTTCCTGAAGGTAGCCGATCACCCCATTGACCAGGGTGACGGCAAAAATCACCCCCGCATCCACCCATTCCCCCAGCAGGGCCGTAATCAGGGCGGAGGCTAGGAGCACCAGCACCAGGGGCGCGGCGAACTGGGCCAGGAAGCGACGCCAGGGGGCCGCCCCGGCCCGCTCGGGCAGCCGGTTTTCCCCATAGCGGGCGCGCCGCTCCGCCACCTGGGCCAAGGACAGACCCCCCTCCCCGTCCCCCTCCAGGGCCGCCAGGGCCTCTTCCGGACTCAGGGCATGCCACAGGATCGGAGCGGGACGGGCGGGGGAACTGGGGGAAGCAGGAGGGATGGGGGTCATGGCAGTCTCCAGAGGGCGGGGGACAGGCGCCCGAGGGAAGGGGCGGAGGGGCAGGCCGGGGGTGGCTTTGGCTTTGGCTTTGGCTTTGGCTTTGGCTTTGGCTTTGGCTTTGGCTTTGGCTTTGGCTTTGGCTTTGGCTTTGGCTTTGGCTTTGGCTTTGGCTTTGGCTTTGGCCTGGGCCTGGGCCGTAGCCGTAGCCGTAGCCGTAGGCGTAGCCGGGGCCGGGGCCGGGGCCGTCAAGAAAACCGCCCCAGCCCAAAGGCGTCAAGGGCGGAGGGAAGCAGCAGAGGGGGCCGTGGGCGCCCCAGCCTTTGGGACTCGTCCGGGCCCAACTTGCCCGGGAACCGGCTTCCCTCTTGCCCCCGATCCCTGGGGCCGCTCATCGGGCCGGGGACGGGCCTATCCTCCAGGCATAGGCTACCACGTCCGTCCCCCCGGCCCCAGGGGAGTGGGGGGCTGGAGAGGGGCCTGGTTCGGGCTTATCCAGCCAGGGGAAACATAGAACGCCAAAGCACGCCCCTCTCCAGGCAGTTTTTTGGCCCATCGAAAACGGCCCGCGAGCCATCCCCCACCCTGCCCGAGGGTTTCCCGGAGCTTTCCCAGCAACCCGGGGTCCCGCCCCAATTCCGCCTATTCCGGCGCCCGGCTGTCCAGGATCAGGGTCACCGGGCCGTCATTCACCAGCTCCACGGCCATGTCCGCGCCGAACACGCCGGTGGCCACGGGCTGGCCCCAGGCGGCGGAGAGACGGGCGACGAAGTCCTGGAACAGGGGGGCGGCCACCTCAGGGCGAGCGGCCCGACTCCAGGAGGGCCGGTTACCCTTGCGGGTGGCAGCAAAGAGGGTGAACTGGCTCACCGCCAGCAGGCCTCCCGCCGCCTCCGCCAGATTCCGATTCATCACCCCCTCCCCGTCGGGAAAGAGGCGCAGCTTCAATATCTTGGCCGCCAGGGCATCCATTTCCCGGCCCAGATCCGGGTTATCCCCGTCCGCCGTCTCAAAGCCCACCAGGAGCAGGTAGCCCCGGCCCACGGCCCCCGTTTCCCGGCCATCCACGGTCACCCGCGCCCGGGCCACCCGTTGCAAGACGATACGCATTGACTGTCCTTATGCCTGATAGCGCCAGGCCCGCCCGGGGATCGGCCCCAAGGACTGGCCGACGCCCTCTAGGCTTTACGCCACCCGATTCGGATATTGGTTGTCCAGAATGGCCTTTTCCAGATTGGCCATGAGCTGTTCCGCCAGGGCCCCCATGGCCGGCAGGCTGGCCCAGGCCACGTGGGGCGTGAGAATGAAGCGGGGATTGGCCAGCAGGTCCGGGGCCAGGAGGGGATGATCCGGCTGGGGCGGTTCCTGGCTCAGCACATCCACCCCGGCGCCCCCCAGATGGCCGGAGCGCAGGGCGGCCGCCA
Organism: Azospira inquinata; assembly: GCF_018905915.1. NCBI lineage: Bacteria > Pseudomonadati > Pseudomonadota > Betaproteobacteria > Rhodocyclales > Rhodocyclaceae > Azospira > Azospira inquinata. The sequence continues at coordinate 2,306,663 of NZ_CP064782.1, read as the reverse complement.
GGGCCACTTCATCCACCAGGCCGCCCCGCCCCGTATTGATGACCACGGCGCCGGGCTTCAGGGCCGCCAGTTCCGCTGGGCCGATGAGGTGGCGGGTAGCGTCGGTGAGGGGGCAGTGCAAACTCAGGGCGTCGGCCCGGGCCAGGACTTCGGTAAAAGGGGTGTAGCCGGGGCGGATCAGGGAAGCGCCCCGGTGTTCGGCAAACAGCACGGTCATACCAAAGGATTCCGCCAGCCGGGCCACGCCCTGACCCAGGCTGCCCCGGCCCACCAGGCCCAGGGTGGCGCCATGCAGGTCCCGGATGGGGGGGCCGAACCAGCAGAACTGGGGCGCGGCGCTCCAGGCCCCCCGGGCCATGGCGGCCCCATAGGCAGGCAGGTTGCGGAACAGGCTCAGAAGCATGGCCAGCACGTGTTCCGGCACCGTATGTTCCGCGTAGCCCCGGATATTGGTAACCCGAATACCCCGCTCCCGGGCGGCGGCCAAATCCACGTTGTTGGTGCCCGTGGCGGCCACGGCCACCAGCTTGAGCCGGGGCAGGCGGGCCAGCACGGCGGCGCTCAAGGGGGCTTTGTTCACAATGGCCACGGTGGCGTCCGCCAGCCGTTCGGCCACCTCTTCCGGCGCCGTGCGGGGATATTCCCGCCATTCATGGGGAAAGGCCGGGCGACGCAGGGGCACGGGCAGGCCGTCCCCTTCCAGATAAACGATGTGTTCCATGGCAATCCCTTCCCCTGACAGGGGGCAAGCCTTCCAGGGAAGTCCGGCTTCCCTGGAAATTTCCCGGTGGTGGGGGAGGGAACCCCGCGCCCCGGGGCGTGGCGCCTCAGTTTCCGGCCAGGGCCCCGGCCCAGGCGGCCCCCAGGACCTCATCCGCCTCCGCCTCAAAGGCGGGCTTGGCCCCCAGGCGCTGCTTCACCTTTTCCCGCCAGCCCGCCGCCCCGGCCAGGGCCAGCCGATCCACCCCCGGGTGGGCGGCCAGGGCCAGCACCGCCGCTTCGTCCCCCTGAACCAGGTTGCACACCCCGTCGGGCAGACCGGCCCGAGTCCATAGTTCGGCTAGGGCCACCCCACAGGAAGGAGCTTTGGTACTGGGTTTCAGCACCGCCACCCCGCCATCGGCCAGCACCTGGGCGGAAAGCACCAGGGGGGCCAAGAGGGGCGCCTGATGGTCATAAAGCAACCCCGCCACCTGGGGCGCGGCGTCCCGGGGCTCGATCCGGGCCAGCAGGGCCAGGGCCCGATCCACTTCAGCGGCGCAGTCCGCCCCGTCCCGCCCGGTTTCTTCCCCCAGCAATTTGGCGAAGTGGTCCCGGTAACGGCCCAGGCTTTCCCCCAGCTGAGTCAGGCAGCCCCGGCGGGTTTCCCCGTCGCTGCCGTTCCAGGCCCCCAGGGCCAGGCGGGCGCCGGACACGGCGGTTTCCACCTCGTCCGCCCCGCACAGGGGAATCTTGCGCAGCACCTGACCGTCCGGACCGCCCACCACATCGAGGAAACTGGGCGCCATGGTGAGAAAGGCCCGGCCATTAATCCACAACGGCAGGGCGGGAGCGTCTTCAGCATTGAGCAGCATGGGCAAACATCCTTTCGGTTAGACCGGTCCAGGGGCGGGGCAAAGGCGGCGGGGCTCCCCATCGGCGGATAGCCGGTGGGGGAGCGGACAGGGGCAGTTTCCTTTCCGGCAAAGGCAAGCATCCCCACCATAGACCGCTTTTTTGCGCCGGAAACCCCACTTTTTTCCCCTTATCGGGTTTCTACGTATTGCAGCGCACAATTCCATAATGCGAAAATTAGGCGCCTTTCAAAAAACCAAGCCCGAATTATAGTGGGTGCCTTCACCCCGGCGCGACACGGAAAGCGACAAAAACATCATGGCGGAGAACACAGCAGCAAAAGCCCAGGAAAAATCCGGGGAACATCGCAACTCCATCCAGGTCATCGACCGCATGATGTCCCTGCTGGACGCCCTGGCGGCCACGCCGGACCCGGTGAGCCTGAAGCAGCTGGCCCAGGCTACCCAGCTCCACCCCTCCACCGCCCACCGCATCCTGGCGGCCATGACCCACGCCCGCTTTGTGGAACGGCAGGAGCCGGGCAGCTACCGCCTGGGTATCCGCCTGCTGGAACTGGGCAATCTGGTGAAGTCCCGCATCAATCTGCGGGAAGTGGCCCTGCCCTTCATGCAGCAGCTCCATGAGGTCATCGGGGAAGCCATTAATCTGGGGGTGCGGCGGGACGACGAACTGGTCTATATCGAGCGCACCTCCGGGGGCCGCTCCCTGGTGCGGGTGGTGTATCTGGTGGGAGGCAGCGCCCCCCTCCACACCACCTCCGTAGGCAAGCTCTACCTGGCGGAAGCCACACCCCAGGAAGTACGGGATTACGCCAAGCGTACCGGCCTGCCCGGCAAGACCCCCCACGCCCTGACCACCCTGGCCGCCCTGGAAAAGGAACTGGACTGGATTCGCCGCCACCACGTGGCCTTCGACAACGAGGAGGCGGAAGTGGGCCTGCGCTGTGTCGCCGCCCCCATCCGGGACGACGAGGGAGTTCTGGTGGCCGGCCTCTCCGTTTCCGCCCCGGCGGACCGGCACAACAAGGACTGGGCCATCCAGGTGAAAAACTTCGCCGACGCCATTTCCCAGGCCCTGGGCTATCTCCGGCCCCAGCGTTAAGCCGCGCCCATCTGGGCGGCACCGGAAGAAAAGCGGGGCTTGAGAGGGCGGCACGGGGGAAGTGCCTCTGGGGCTACAGAAGGCAAAAGCTCATGGAGCGCCTCTCCGCCCCCCCTCTCCCAGCCGGAGCGCCATCCATCCGCCCATAAAAAAAGCCGCAATACTGCGGCTTTTTTTTATGGAGACCGGAGGCCAATCTCCGGTCGGAAGCAGGATTACACCGGGCTGGAACGACGGCCCAGGGAGGCGCTTTCCATCCAGTGTTTGATGCGTTGGGCGTCGCCGATCCGGGTCATGGCACCGGCAGAGTCCAGCAGCACGATGACCACGGGCTTTTCCGCCACCCGGGCCTGCATCACTAGGCACTTGCCCGCTTCCTGGATGTAGCCGGTCTTGGACAGGCCGATATCCCAGGCGCTGTTGTGGTTGCGGATCAGGGCATTGGTGTTATGGAACTCTTCCACCCGGCCGTGAATTTCCACGGTGGCACCGGAGGTGGTGGTGAAGTCCCGAATTTGGGAATAGTTGTGGGCCGCGGCCACCATCTTGGCCAGATCGGCGGCGGTGGACACGTTGTTGCTGGTCAGGCCGGTGGGATCTTCAAAGTGGGTTTCGTTCATGCCCAGGGAACGGGCCTTGCGGTTCATGGCATCCACAAAGGCGCGCAGACCACCCGGGTAGCTACGAGCCAGGGCGTGGGCGGCCCGGTTTTCGGAAGACATGAGGGCCAGCAGCATGGCGTGTTCCCGGGTCAGCACCGTGCCCACGGGCAGACGGGAGCGACTGTTGCGCAGGGTATCCACGTCGTTGGCGGCAATGGTGATGGGGGCGGACATGTCCGGCTTGGAATCCAGCACCACCATGGCCGTCATCAGCTTGGAAATGGAAGCGATGGGCATGATGGAGGAGGCGTTCTTCTGGTAAATCACCTCACCGCTGCTCTGATCCAGCACCATGGCGGCGCTGGATTGGACAGCCAAACGGCGGGCGGCCCCCAGATCGTCCGGCGCGGCGGAAGCGTGGCGGATGGCGTGGTGGGTTACCACGGCGGCGCTGCCGGCCAGGGCCAGCTTGGCGCCGGTCTTGGTGGAGCGGGCCAGTTTACTGGACTTTTCCGCCTTGGCCGTTTTGGTGGCCTTGGCGGGGGCTTTGGCGGCGACGGTCGCCGGGTGTTTCTTGGCCTTGTGATGGCTGGCGGCTTCAGCCGGGCCGTACGCACCAGTGCCGACGGCGACAGAAAGTCCCAGCAGCATGGCTCTGACGAGATGCTTCCGCATTGATCTCTCCTGCAGTGTTATTACCTTTATTTTACGTCAGTTTGGGGCTTTACCTGAATACATTAATTGAACCAATAGGATAGAAAGCTTTTATGAGGTAATTTCCCCAACAAATTCAAAAGCCGACGGCCCACAAAAACCCCATAGGCATGAGGGGCTTAATATTTCGGCGCCCGCCCACGAAGGCAGAACGGCTGAAAAAAAGGGACCGCCGAAGCGGTCCCTTTTAAGTCTTACCCCCCGTTCCCGGGCTAGGGAAAGGCCGCCCTTCCGAAATAACGGCGCGGAAAAATACCCGCCCCTCCGAAAAAGCGGCTTTCGGCAGGAAACCCTAACCGTGCAGGTGGGCATCCACCACGGTGAGGGCGGTCATATTCACAATGCGCCGCACCGTGGCCGTGGGGGTGAGGATGTGCACCGCCTTGGAAGGCCCAAGGAGAATGGGCCCCACGGTGAGATTGTCCCCAGCGGCGGACTTGAGCAGGTTGAAGGAAATATTGGCCGCATCCAGGGTGGGCATGATGAGCAGGTTGGCCTGGCCCTTGAGCCGGGAATTGGGGAACACCCGCAGGCGGATTTCCTCGTCCAGGGCCGCGTCCCCGTGCATTTCCCCTTCCACTTCCAGACCCGGCTCCCGCTCATTGAGAAGGCGCAGCACTTCCCGCATTTTCAGAGAGGTGGGGGTATTTTCCGTGCCGAAGCTGGAATGGGACAGGAGGGCCACCTTGGGGGTAATGCCAAAGCGGCGGATTTCCGAAGCCGCCAGGATGGTCATTTCCGCCAGCTGCTCCGCCGTGGGATCGTAATTCACATAGGTGTCCGCAATGAACACGGTACGACCCGGCAGCATCACCAGGTTCATGGCGTAATAGCTGGTGGCCCCCGGCTCCAGATCGATGATGTTGGAGACGTAGAAGCGGTGCAGCTGGTGGCGCCCGAAGGTGCCGCAGATCATGCCGTCAGCGTAGCCCAGGCGCACGGTCATAGCGGAAATGAGGGAGGAACGGCGCCGCACTTCCCGCTTGGCGTAATCCACGGACACCCCCTTGCGCTCCATGAGCCGGTGGTACTCGCTCCAGTATTCCTTGAAGCGGGGATCGTAGTCCGGGTTGATGATTTCGAAATCCTCCCCGGCCTTGAGGCGCAGCCCGGCCCGCTCGATGCGCTGCTCGATCACCTGGGGCCGGCCCACCAGGATGGGCTTGGCGATGCCTTCGTCCAGCACCACCTGGACGGCCCGCAGCACCCGTTCATCTTCCCCTTCCGCATAGACGATGCGCTTGGGGTTTTTCTTGGCGGCGGTGAAGACGGGCTTCATGATCAGGCCCGAGTGGTACACAAACTCGTTCAGGCTCTGCACATAGGCGTTGAAATCCTTGATGGGCCGGGTGGCCACCCCGGAATCCATGGCCGCCTGGGCCACCGCCGGGGCAATCTTGACGATGAGGCGGGGATCGAAGGGCTTGGGAATCAGATATTCCGGGCCAAAGCCCGTGGCTTCCTCCCCATAGGCCGCCGCCACCACTTCGCTCTGCTCGGCCCGGGCCAGTTCGGCGATGGCCTGGACCGCCGCCAGCTTCATCTGCTCCGTAATGGTAGAGGCCCCCACGTCCAGGGCCCCCCGGAAAATGAAGGGGAAGCAGAGGACGTTATTCACCTGATTGGGATAGTCGGAACGGCCCGTGGCAATAATGGCGTCGTCCCGCACCTTTTTCACCTCATCCGGGGAAATTTCCGGGGTGGGATTGGCCAGGGCCATAATCAGGGGCTTGGCCGCCATTTTGGCCACCATCTCCGGCTTCAACACCCCGCCCGCGGACAAGCCCAGGAAAACGTCCGCGTCCGCAATCACCTCACCCAGGGTCCGGGCGTCCGTCACCTTGGCGTAGCGGGCCTTGATGTCATCCATTTCCTCGGTGCGGCCCTCATAGACCACCCCCTTGATGTCCGTCACCCAGATGTTTTCCACCGGAATGCCCAGCATCACCAGCAGGTCCAGGCAGGCCAGGGCCGCGGCCCCGGCGCCGGAGGTCACCAGCTTGATCTTTTTCGGGTCCTTGCCCAGATAGGTGAGACCGTTGAGGATGGCCGCCCCCACCACAATGGCGGTGCCGTGCTGGTCATCGTGGAAGACGGGGATCTTCATCCGCTCCCGCAGCTTCTTCTCAATATAGAAGCACTCGGGGGCCTTGATATCTTCCAGGTTGATGCCGCCGAAGGTGGGCTCCAGGCTGGCGATGGTCTCGATGAGCAGGTCCGGGTTGGGCTGCTGAATTTCCAGGTCGAAGACGTCAATGTTGGCGAATTTCTTGAACAGCACCCCCTTGCCTTCCATCACCGGCTTGGCCGCCAAAGGCCCGATGTTGCCCAGGCCCAGCACGGCGGTGCCATTGGTGATGACCCCCACCAGATTGGCCCGGGAGGTCATGGCGGACACTTCCGCCGGATTGGCGACAATTTCCTCGCAGGCCGCCGCCACCCCGGGGGAATAGGCCAGGGACAGATCATATTGGTTGGTCAGCTGTTTGGTGGGCTGGACCGAGATTTTCCCCGGATGGGGTTGGCGGTGATAAGCCAGCGCCGCCTCGCTCAATTGGTTTTTTTCCATGGTGGGATTCACTATATACAATGATGTCTCGTATTATGAAATTTGTAGACCAAGTATAAAGGCCGGGAACTCTTCTGGCGAGTTCCTATCAAATGGCTCTTATGGCATAATCCAGCCCTCTTTCGAGGGGGAATTCGGAGTGCGCCACGGCGCAATGCCACCCGGCCCCGGTCTCCCTCCTGACCGCCTATCATGCGCGAACCCGCATACCACCATAGGGCGACGGAAGTTTCAACCGCCCTTGCCGAACATCCCTGGCGCCTCCCTGCTAGCCGCCCATCCTGGGATGTCTCCCCGTGTCACCCGTTTCCTTAAATATTCCTAGAACTAGGAGATTCGGAAGCTATGAGCAACACGTTTACCATCACCAACATCAACGCCCCCGCCTATGTCAAACATGAGGGGATCAAACAATGGGTCGCGGACATCGCCAACCTGACCCAGCCTGAAGCCGTCTACTGGGCCGACGGTTCCCAGGAAGAGTACGACCGGCTGTGCAATCAGATGGTGGAAGCGGGCATGCTGACCCGCCTCAACCAGGAAAAGCGCCCCGGCTCCTACCTGGCCTGCTCTGATCCCTCCGACGTGGCCCGGGTGGAAGACCGCACCTTCATCTGTAGCGCCAAGAAGGAAGATGCGGGCCCCACCAATAACTGGGAAGAACCGGCCAAGATGCGGGAAACGCTGAATGGCCTCTTCCAAGGCGCCATGAAGGGCCGCACCCTGTACGTGGTGCCCTTCTCCATGGGCCCCCTGGGTTCCCCCATCGCCCACATCGGCATCGAACTGACCGACAGCCCCTACGTGGTAACCAACATGCGCATCATGACCCGCATGGGCAAGGGCGTCTTCGACGTGCTGGGTAGCGACGGCACTTTCGTGCCCTGCGTCCATTCCGTGGGCGCTCCCCTGGAAGCCGGGCAAAAAGATTCCCGCTGGCCCTGCAACCCCACCACCAAGTACATCGTCCATTACCCGGAAACCCGGGAAATCTGGTCCTACGGTTCCGGTTACGGTGGCAACGCCCTGCTGGGCAAGAAGTGTTTTGCCCTGCGCATCGCTTCCAACATGGCCCGGGACCAAGGCTGGCTGGCCGAACACATGCTCATCCTGGGCGTGGAATCCCCGGAAGGCGAAAAGTCCTACGTGGCGGCGGCTTTCCCCTCCGCCTGTGGCAAGACCAACTTCGCCATGCTGATCCCGCCCAAGACTTTCAACGGCTGGAAAATCACCACCATCGGTGACGACATCGCCTGGATCAAGCCCGGGAAAGACGGCAAGTTCTACGCCATCAACCCGGAAGCCGGCTTCTTCGGCGTGGCCCCCGGCACCTCCGAAAAGACCAACTTCAACGCCCTGGCCACCCTGCGTCAGAACGTGATTTTCACCAACGTGGCCCTCACCGATGACGGGGACGTGTGGTGGGAAGGCATGACCAAGGAAGCCCCGGCCCATCTGATCGACTGGCAAGGCAAGGACTGGACCCCGGAAGACGGCAAAAACGGTCGCAAGGCCGCCCACGCCAACTCCCGCTTCACCGCCCCCGCCTCCCAATGCCCGTCCATCGACCCGGCCTGGGAAAATCCCCAAGGGGTGCCCATCTCCGCCTTTATCTTCGGCGGTCGGCGGGCCACCACCGTGCCCCTGGTCTATGAAGCCTTCAACTGGAACTTCGGCGTCTACATGGCCGCCACCCTGGGTTCCGAAACCACCGCTGCGGCCGCCGGCAAGCAAGGCGTGGTGCGCCGCGACCCCTTCGCCATGCTGCCCTTCTGCGGCTACCACATGGGCGATTACTTCAACCATTGGCTGAAGATGGGTCACGTGGTGGAACACACGCCCCACATTTTCTGCGTGAACTGGTTCCGGGTGGATCAGGACGGCAAATTCATGTGGCCCGGCTTCGGCGACAACATGCGGGTGCTGAAGTGGATCATCGAACGGGTCAAAGGCAAGGTTGGCGCCAAGGAAACCGTGCTGGGCTGGATGCCTAAGTTCAGCGACATCGACTGGACCGATCTGGATATTTCCAAGGAACAGTTCGACGCCCTGACCACGGTGGACGGGGATGCCTGGAAGACCGAACTGGCCTCCCACAAAGAATGGTTCGACAAAATGGGCGACCGTCTGCCCCGGGAACTGGCCATCAAGCGGGAACTGTTCGAACTGGGTCTGGACAAGACGGCGGTCTGATCTCCGTCTTCCCTTCCCCTCAAAAGCCGCCCTCCGGGGCGGCTTTTTCATGGAGCCAGCCCCGGGGGAGTAAAATTCTCCCCCTTTCCCATCCTTTGCCCGGGTCCATCCCGGACCGCTGTCCGCCCATGCTTGCCTCCGCCCCCCGCCTCGCCGACATCGCCCCCTTCCACGTCATGGAACTCCTTTCCCGGGCCCGAGAACTGGAAGCCCAGGGGCGGGACATCGTGCATATGGAAGTGGGGGAACCGGACTTTCCCACTCCCGCCCCCATCCTGGCCGCCGCCCAGGACTTCCTGAGCCGGGGTCAGGTGCAATACACCCCGGCCCTGGGCCTGCCCCAGCTGCGGGAAGCCATCGCGGGCTTCTACCAGAGCCGTTACGGGGTTACGGTGGCACCGGAACGCATTGCCGTGACCGCCGGGGCTTCCGGTGCCCTCACCCTGGCCCTGGCCTGTCTGGCCACCCCCGGGCGGGAATGGCTGGTCACCGATCCGGGCTACCCCTGCAACCGCCATTTCATTCGGGCCTTCGAGGGCGTGCCGGTAAGTATCCCGGTGGGCCCGGAGAGCGACTACCAACCGACCCTGGCAGACCTGGAACGCCATTGGACGCCCCGTACGGACGGGGCCCTCTTCGCCTCCCCCGCCAATCCCACGGGCACCCTGCTCAGCGCCGATCAGCTCCGCACCATGGCGGATTTCATCCGCCAGCGGGGCGGACAGTTCATCGTGGATGAGATTTACCACGGCCTCACCTACGGCCTGGACGCCCCCACGGCCCTGGCCCAGGGAGAAGATATTTTCGTGGTGCAGAGCTTTTCCAAATACTTCCACATGACCGGCTGGCGCCTGGGCTGGCTGGTCATGCCCCCCCGCTTTGTCCGGGACGTGGAGAAGCTGGCCCAGAATCTCTTCATTGCCGCCTCCACCCCGGCCCAACACGCTGCCCTGGCGGCCTTCCAGCCCGAAACCATCGCCATCCTGGAAGCCCGCCGGGAGCAATTCCGCCTGCGCCGGGACGCCCTCATGCCCGCCCTGCAGGAGGCGGGATTCCGCCTAGCCACCCAGCCCCAGGGCGCCTTCTACCTGTACGCGGATTGCAGCGCCTTTACGGACGACAGCTTCAGCTTTGCCCGGAATCTGCTGGAAGAAGGGGGGGTGGCCGTTACCCCCGGCATCGACTTCGGCCAGCACCAGGCGGCTCGCCACATACGCCTAGCCTACACGGCGGACCGGGAGCGGCTCCTGGAAGGAGTCGCCCGCATCCGGCGCTTTCTCGGCCGATAGGACGGGAGTCATCAGAATCCGGGCGGTAGCCCGGATTTAGCCGGTCCTCTTACCTCCTAGCTCCGTTCCCCCCAGGGCTTGAGGGGTAAAAAGGTCCGCATACCCGCCCCACCGCCCGCCCCTTTCCCCAATCATCGAGCCATCCAGCCTCCGCAACGAAGGCTTCGGCCCCCCCATAAAAAAAGCCTTTCCCGAGGGAAAGGCTTTTTTGTCAGGAGCGTTCCCCCTTACTTCGGCCGGGAGCCGGAGGGAAAGGGCCAGGCAGCGGCCGGGTTAAGCACGGATTTGCGGCCCGGAGCAGCGGCAGTGGAAGGAGGCGTCGCCGCCTTTTCCGCCTTGGCGGGCTTTTTCTCCCCGGCTTTCTTCGCAGCTGGAGCAGCCTTAGCCGCCTTGGGAGCAGCACTCTTGGCCGCAGCGGGCGCCTTGGCCGGAGCAGGGGCCTTGGCCGTCTTGCTCACCGCCTTGGCTGGAGTGGCCTTTTTCCCCGCCGGAGCTTTAGCGGGAGTGGCCTTGGTAGCAGCCTTGGGGGCTGCCTTTACTTCACTCTTAGCCGCCGGCTTGGGAGCTGCTTTAGCGACTGGCTTTGGCGCCGGTTTAGCCGCGCTTTTGGCCGGAGTTACCGCCTTGGCCTTACTGGCAGGCTTGGCGGCAGGGGCCTCTTTGCCAAGGGCTTTGGCTTTGGTAGCAGGAGCCTTGGTCACAGCGGCCTTGGCAGCAGGTTTAGGGGCAGCCTTGCTCGCCGCTTTGGCCGGAGCCTTGGCGGCAGCCGGTTTTGCCACGGCCTTGGCAGCGGGCTTGGGAGCCGCTTTGGCCGTTACCGCTTTTTTCACCGGAGCGGCTTTCACCGCCTTCACCGGGGCCTTGGCGGCTTCCGTTACCTTGGCCGCCGCCACGGGCTTGGCGGGCTTGGCGGATTTGGCAGCTTTCACCGCTTTGGCGGGCTTTTCCGCCTTGGGGGCTTTGGCCGCTTTTTCCCCTTTCGGTGCTTTTTCCTGCTTGTCCGCCTTTTTCACCGCCTTTTTGTCCTCGGCTTTCTTTTCCGCCTTTTTCTCTACCTTCTTGGGCGCCGCCGTGGCCGCCTTTTTGGTGGCGGCTTTGGCGGGGGTTTTATCCCCCTTTTCCGCTTTTTCCACCTTCGCCGCCTTGGTCAGGGATTTCTTTTCCTTATCCCCATCGCTTTTGCTTTTTTTTGCTGCCATGAACTACCTCCTTTTCCAGATTTTCCGGATTCGAAAACGTATGACCGACACCCACTGTCCGACCCGGCCAAAGCGGCGCGGATCATTCATGCCGTCGTCCCCGGACGGCGGCAAAGAATGGGAAAAACAAGGCCCAGATCCGGCGTCGAACACCGGGCCCAAAGGCCAAAGCACATCCGCTCCCCCCATGGGAGAACAGGACCTCAAGGAAACGGGGAATACCAGGGAAAAGCGGCGGAGACGGAAAAGCTCCGGGAAAGGAACAGGCGGGAAAAGACGGATCATTTCCCGGCCTCCGTCAGCGGGCGCCCAGAACGGGCGCAGGCCTGGCCCCCAGGGAGCGGGGGCGGATGGGCGCCGAGCCCTTACGGGGGCGCCAAAGAAGAACGGTGGAGGAATTCACCACGCAGCAACCACTAAATGTTGTGTGCCAGATATGAAATTCGGCTAATTCTAGGGGGCCCTTTATCTGGGGGCAAGGATTTTCTCGGTAAACAGGACTTCCGGATAGATCAAATCGGGAAAAGCTTCGTAAACCCGAGTCCAGTCGAAGCAGGGCCCGGGATCGTTTTTCCGCCCCGGAGCAATGTGGCTATGGCCCGCCACTCCCGTAAGGGGGTAGCGCCGGGCAAGGGCCCCCAGGAGGCGGTTGAGGCTCCCATACTGGGCCGGGGTAAAGCCCTGGCGGTCGCTGTCATAGCCTTCCAGTTCAATGCCCACGGAAAAATCGTTGCAGCGGGAAACCCCTTGCCATTCTGACTTTCCCGCGTGCCAGGCCCGAGCATCGCAGGAGACGAACTGGACCACCTGGCCGTCCCGCTGTACGAAAAAGTGGGATGACACTTCCATGCCGTGGATTTGGGCAAAATAGGGATGGGCGGCCGGGTCCAGCCGGTTGGTAAAGAAATCCGTCACCCAGGGGCCACCGAATTCCCCCGGAGGCAGGCTGATGGAATGGACCACGGCCAGATGCACCCGGCCCCCCTCCGGGCGAAGATCGAAATTGGGGGAAGGGGTATGCCGTACCCCCTCCAGCCAGCCCGCCCCATCCCACTGCCAGTCGGGGGCCTCACGGGGCGCTTGTGACTTGTCCATGTCAGTCCATCCCCAGGCGTTCCATGCGGTAGCGCAGGGAACGGAAGGTCACCCCCAGCAGCCGGGCCGCCGCCGTGCGGTTGCCCTGGGTTTTGGCCACCGCCTCCCCGATAGCCTGGCGCTCCACCCGGGCCAGATAGGCATCCAGGGTTTCCGCTGCCAGGTCCGGGCCTTCCGGCGCCTCCCCGTCGTCCCGGGAAAGGCGCAAATCGTCGGCCAGAATGGCCTGGCCGTTGTGCAGGGCCAAGGCCCGCTCCAGCACGTTTTCCAGCTCCCGCACATTGCCGGGAAAGGCATAGCGGCTCAGGGCTGTCATGGCGCTGGCGTCCAGATGGGGCGTTTGGCCCGACCCGGCCAGACGGGCCAGGATGGCGATGGCTAAATCCGGAATGTCCTCCGGTCGCTCCCGCAGGGGGGGCATGAATAGCTCAATCACATTGAGCCGGTAATAGAGATCCTGGCGGAAGCTCCCCGCCGCCACCCCGGCCTGCAAATCCTTGTGGGTGGCGCAAATCACCCGCACATCCACCGCCTCTTCCCCGGTAGCGCCGATGCGGCGCACTTTTTTCTCCTGCAAGGCCCGCAGCAGCTTGACCTGCATGGAGAGGGGCAAATCCGCCACCTCGTCGAGGAACAGGGTGCCCCCGCTGGCGGCCTGGAAAAAGCCCTCCCGGTCCCCTTCCGCCCCGGTGAACGCTCCTTTGCGGTAGCCGAAAAACTCGCTTTCCATGAGATTTTCCGGAATGGCGCCGCAATTTACCGGCACAAAGGGCCCCTCGGACCGGTTGCTCTGCTGGTGGATAAGGCGGGCGGCCAGTTCCTTGCCGCTCCCCGATTCCCCGGAAATGTAGACCGGGGCCTGACTGCGGGCCAGTTTGCCGATCATTTCCCGCACTTCCCCAATGGCTCGGGAAGCGCCGATCAGGCCCCCTTCCGCCGCCAGGGCGGCAGGCTGCCCCGGAATTTCCAGGGCTGATTTAATCAGGCTGCGCAGCTGATCCAGGGCCACGGGTTTGGCCAGGTAATCGAAGGCCCCGGCCTTCAGGGCCGCCACGGCGTTTTCGGCACTGCCAAAGGCGGTGATCACCGCCACCGGCGTGGCGCTGTAGTGCTCCCCGATGAGGCGCACCAGCTCCAGGCCTTCCCCGTCGGGCAAACGCATGTCCGTGAGGCATAGCTGGTAAGGATGGGCGGCCAACAGCTCCCGGGCTTCCCCCACCGTACCGGCGCAATCCGCCGCCAAGCCCATGCGGGACAGGGTCAGGTCCAGCAGCTCCCGGATGTCCGCCTCATCATCCACCACCAGCACCCGCTGCAATTCTCCCCGGGAACGCCGTTCCCCTTTTACGACTGACATAGTTTGTGACTCCTCCCCAGGAGACGGAAGTGGGCACCCTGGCCCGGCCCGTCATCTACCAGTTCCAGGCGGGCCCGGTTGGCCTCCGCCAGTTCCCGGGCAATATACAGACCCAGGCCGGTCCCCTGATTATGGGTGGTAAAAAAGGGTTCAAAAATCTGTTCCGCCAACTCGGGCTTAACCCCCGGGCCGTCATCCGCCACATGGATTTCCACCCCGTCGGTGCCATTGGCCACGGCCCAGAGGCGCACACTGCCCGGCTCCCGGCGGCTGTGGCGCAGGGCGTTGGCCAGGAGATTCCAGAGAATCTGATTGAGGTGGGCCCGATCAAAGCCCAGCATCACTCCGGGCGGACAGCTCACCAGCAGCACCGCCGGATCCAGCCCTTCCCGGGACACAAATTCCTCGGCAAACAGGGGCAGGGCGGCGGAAATATCCAGGCATTCCTCATGGCGCCGGTCCCGCCGCCCCACTTCCAACACATCCCGAACAATCCGTTCCAGGCGCCCGGCGTTATCCAGGATGATGCGTACTAGGCGCCGATCCACCTCATTGGCGCAGCCTTCCCCCAGCAGTTCCCCCGCATGATTAATGGCGGACAGGGGATTACGGATTTCGTGGGCGATATTGGCGGTAAGGCGCCCCAGGGCCGCCAGCTTAAGCTGCTGGGACTCTTCCTGGAGCCGGTCCATATCCTCCAGCAGCACCAGGGCATCCCCCTCGCTACTGGCGGTGGATAGAATGCGGGCGAAGAGTTGCTTGCCCGTGGCGGGGGCCACCAGTTCCACCGCCCCTTCCCCCCGGCCCTGGCGCCACTGGAGAAAATGCTGATAAAGGTCCGGCCCATAGGGTTGGAGGCTGCCCCGATACCCCTGGGGCACCCCCAGGAGGGCCTCGGCCTGGGGATTATGCAAACGCACATTGGCGGCGGGAGAGACCACCAGTACCCCGTCCTGCATTTCCTGGATTACCCGTTGGGAAATCTGGATCTGGTTCCCCAGTTCCACCCCCCGGCGCCAGGCCAGTTCCTCATTGGCCACTACCCGCCGGGCCAGCAGGCGGGCGGAAACGGCAGTGGTGAAAAACCCCGCGCTTAAAAGCCCGGCCTCAAAAAAGCTCATGGGGTCAAAGTGGCTTTGCAGGGCCTGGAGCACCTGTTCGAATAACAGGGCCAGGGTAGCCACCGCCGCATAAAACAGCACCATGCGCCCCTGGCCCACCAGCCCGGCCCCCGCCAGGGAGACCAGCAACATGGCGCTCAAGCCCCCCTTGGGGCCATTGCCCGCGTACATGAGGAGGGTCATCACCCCCACATCCAGCAACACCTGGACCGTGAGTTGCAGGCTGAAACGGTGCCGCCAGCGGTTGAGCACCAACAAGGCGGACAGGGTGCAGAGGAAGTAAAAGCCCACCCCGTACTGGTACAGCTCCCGACTGCCCTGGGTCAGCAGATCAAAATCAAAGGGACGGAAATCCGGGGAAAGGAGCAGGAGGCTGGCGACGATGCAACGGTAAAGATTGTAGTAGTGCAGGGAGCGCCAGTAGGACTCCCTCACCCCGGCCGCCTCCGGCCCCGTGGGCCCGTCCGACGGCAGGTAATCAGCGGCCACGGGCTTCATCCGCCAGCCGATGGGCCGGGCAGCAGTAATGTCGGGGACCGGCCTGCACCGCCTCTTCCACGGGGAAATACACGCCACAATGGTCACATTGACACATGGTCCCTTCCCGGAGGGCCTGAGGCGCCCGGGCCACGGCCGGACGGCGCCGGCTCCACCAGCGCCACAGCAGAAAAGCCACCAATCCCCAAAAAATCAGTCGTCCCATACCTTCAGCCCGTCCTAGGCTGTCCCAATAACACAGCCTTTGAGCATAACCCAGAACCTGTCCCGGGCCCAAAGGCCCGAACCTGGTGCCTCCACCCTTCGCCGGAAGCCCATAAAGAAAAACCCGCCATAGGGCGGGTTTTTTCTGAGCCAAGCCAGGGGGCTTACTTCAGCTTGGTTTCCTTGTAGACCACGTGCTTCCGGACTTTGGGATCGTATTTCTTGATCTCCAGCTTTTCCGGCTTGGTCCGCTTGTTCTTGGTGGTGGTGTAGAAGTGTCCGGTACCGGCGGTGGACTCCAGCTTGATCTTTTCACGCATGGCCTATCTCCTTAGATCTCGCCACGGGCACGCAGGTCCACCAGGACTTCGTCGATACCCTTTTTGTCGATGATGCGCAGACCGGCGTTGGAAACGCGCAGACGCACCCAGCGGTTTTCGCTTTCCACCCAGAAGCGGCGGTATTGCAAATTCGGCAGGAAGCGGCGCTTGGTTCTTCTATTAGCGTGGGAAACGTTGTTTCCCACCATGGGGGCCTTGCCCGTCACTTGGCATACTCGCGCCATGATTGTTGCTCCGGAAACTTGGAATGGAAAGCCGGTGATTCTACTTTAAAATCCGGATGAATTTCAAGCGTTTTTTCGCTTTTCCCTGGGGAAGGAACACCGATACCGCCCTGATCCAATAGGCTGGAGGGAGTGACCGGTGGATTTTACCCTCCGTCCGCCCCGCCTCAAAGCCAGCCCCGCTCCGCAAAGGATAGGGGCGGCGCCGTGCCGGCGACGATGAAATGGTCCAGCAGTTTCACCTCCACCAGGGCCAGGGCGTCCTTCAGGGCCCGGGTCAATTGGTGGTCGGCCCCGGAGGGTTCGGCCACCCCGGAAGGATGGTTGTGGGCAAAAATAACCCCGGCTGCATTGTGCGCCAGGGCGGCTTTCACCACTTCCCGGGGGTAAACGGAAGTCTGGGTGAGGGTGCCCTGGCTCAATTCTTCCGCCAGGAGCAGGCGATTCTGGGCATCCAGCCAGAGGGCTAGGAACACTTCCTGGGGACGCTGGGCCAAAGCCAGACGCAGATAATCCCGTACCGTTTCCGGGGAAGACAGCCCGGCCCGCTGGCTCATGGCCTCCCCCATGGCGCGCCGAGCCATGGCCAGAACTGCCTGCAACTGGGCGTATTTGGCGTCCCCCATGCCGGGCACCTGGGCGAAGGCGGGGCGTTCGGCGGCAAACAGTCCGGTCAGGCCGCCAAAGCGGTGCAACAGGTCCCGGGCCAGATCCACCGCGCTTTTGCCCCGCACCCCCACCCGCAGAAAAATAGCCAACAGTTCCGCGTCGGACAAATGGGCGGCGCCGTGACGCAGCAGCCGTTCCCGGGGACGCTCCGCTTCCGGCCAGTCGGTAATTGCCATGGCTTTCCAGTAGAATCGGGGGATTCGCCATTCTAGCGCGAGCTTTCGATTTAATGACAAACGAATTATTCCAGACGCCTGCCGCCTCCCTTTCCCCCATCGGGGAACTGACCGGGCAGCGCATCCTGCTAGGGGTGAGCGGCGGCATCGCCGCTTATAAGGCGGCGGAACTGGTCCGCCTCTTGATCAAGGCCGGGGCCCAGGTCCAGGTGGCCATGACCGCCGCCGCCACCCATTTCGTCACTCCGGTCACCTTCCAGGCCCTGTCCGGTCAGCCCGTATTCGTGGATCAGTGGGACGCCCGGGTGGGTAACAACATGGCCCACATCGACCTGTCCCGTCAGGCGGACGCCATTCTGGTGGCTCCTGCCTCCGCCGACCTGCTGGCGAAAATCGCCCAGGGTCGGGCCGATGACCTGCTTTCCACCCTGATCCTGGCCCGTAACTGTCCCCTGCTGGTGGCTCCGGCTATGAACCGGCAGATGTGGGAAAACCCGGCCACCCAGCGCAATGCAGCCCAGCTGGCGGAGGACGGGGTGGTGCTTCTGGGCCCGGACGCCGGGCCCCAGGCCTGCGGCGAAGTGGGTGACGGCCGCATGTGGGAGCCAGAAGCCCTGAAAGAGGCCCTGGTGGGCTTTTTCCAACCCAAGCATTTGGCCGGGCGCCGGGTGCTACTCACCGCCGGGCCCACCTACGAGGCCATCGATCCAGTGCGGGGCATCACCAACCTGTCTTCGGGGCGCATGGGCTACGCCCTGGCCCGGGCCTGCCAGCAGGCGGGGGCCCAGGTCACCCTGGTTTCCGGCCCAACAAACCTGCCCTGCCCCCTGGGGGTGGAGCGGATTGCTGCGGGCAGCGCCCGGGAAATGAGGGAAGCGGTACTGGCCCGGGTGGGAGAAGCCCAGGTCTTCATCGCCGTGGCCGCCGTGGCGGACTACCGGCCAGAACAGGCCGCCCCCCAGAAAATCAAGAAAACGGCGGAAAACCTGACCCTGAATCTGGTCAAAAATCCGGACATTTTGGCGGAGGTAGCGGCCTTGCCTAACGCTCCCTTCTGCGTCGGCTTTGCGGCGGAAAGCGAAAATCTGGAGGCCTACGCAGAAGCCAAGCGGCAAAAGAAACGCCTGCCCCTGGTGGTGGGCAATCTGTTCAGCGATGCCTTTGGGGGCGAAGAAAACAAGGTGGTGCTGTTCGATGGGGATGGCGCCCACCCCCTAGCCCCCGCCAGCAAGGCCCGGCTGGCGGCCCAGATCGTCGCCCACCTGGCCGGACTGCTGGCCGCCCCGGTCCGGATTTAATCCCCGATCCGCCCCCCCTTTACGGAGTTCCGATGAAGCCCTCTATTGACGTCAAAATCCTGGACGAACGGCTGCGCCAGCTGCCCCCCCAATACGCCACCCCCGGCTCCGCCGGTCTGGATCTCCGGGCCTGTATCGAGGCCCCGGTACACATCCACCCAGGGGAAACCATCCTGGTTCCCAGCGGCATCGCTCTTCACCTGGCCAACCCGGGCCTGGCGGCCATGATCCTGCCCCGCTCCGGCCTGGGGCATAAACACGGCATTGTGCTGGGTAATCTGGTGGGTCTGATCGATTCGGACTATCAGGGGGAAATCCTGGTCTCCACCTGGAACCGGGGCAAGGAAGTTTTTGTGCTGAATCCCATGGACCGGCTCGCCCAGCTGGTCATCGTTCCCGTGCTCCAGGTGAATTTCAATCTGGTGAGCGAGTTTGAGGAAAGCAACCGGGGCACCGGGGGCTTCGGCAGCACGGGGAAACACTGACCCGGGGGGCGGGGGGACCGGGTTCCGGCTCTTCCCCAACCCTACCCGGGGCCTGCCCCAGGGGATAAAACCCTGGGGCAGGCCCCGCTCTCCGGAGAACCGGTTCCTCGGTTCAAAAAACCGCCCGATCAATCCCCATCAGGCGCCTCACCGCCCTTCCCTTACCACCTTCCCAAGGTGGCCAGCGCTCCGATTCCCGGGGCGCCACAAAGCCCACTTACCTCTCCCAACCCTGGCAGCGCCTGGCTCCGCCTTTATCCGGCGTTTCGCTCCGCCCCGGAGGCCCCCGCCAGTTGCACCTGGGCGCTGCCCAGGAGGCGGACCTCCCTTTGGGGGAAGGGAATTTCAATACCCAATTCCTTGAAACGCTTCCAGATGGACAGGTTGATGTCGGAGCGGATGTTGCCCGTGCCCTGGTCCGGATCGTTGATCCAGAAGCCCACTTCCATATCCACCCCGCTGTCGGCGAAATTCACCAGATAGGCCCGGGGGGGCGGGTCCTGGAGCACCCGGGGATGGGCTTTGGCCAATTCCACCAACACATCCAACACCTGTTCCATATCCGAGCCGTAACCCACCTGGACCGCCGTCTTGATAAATACCCGGGTGTCGGTAAAGGACTGGTTTTGCACCACGTTGGCGACAAAAAACTCGTTGGGGATGATGTGCTCGATGCCGGAAAGGGCCCGGAGCACGGTGTAGCGGGTGGTGATCTGGGTCACCACCCCGGTGGTGCCCGCATCCAGGGTAATGAGATTACCCAGGCGGATGGAGCGGTCCAGCAGAATGATGAAGCCGGACACGTAGTTGCTGGCGATTTTCTGCAAGCCAAAGCCCAGGCCCACCCCCAGGGCGCCACCGAAGACGGACAGGGTGGTGATGTCGATGCCCACCAGGGAAAGGCTGATGAGCACGGCCACCAGGGTCAGCAGGGCTTTCACCACCCGGGCCAGAACCACCCGCAGGGAGGAATCCAGCTGTTCCGTGCGCATCAGGCGCCCTTCCACCAGCCCCCCCAGCCAGAGGGCGGCCAGGACGGTGACGAAGATGGTCACTAGGCCGTGGAGCAGCATCCACAGATTCAGTTCCTGGCGCCCCACTCTGAAGCTCACCTGCTCCATGAGGTCGATGACCCCGTCGTCCAAACCGACGATGTTGAGGGCCACCGCCCCCCACACCACCAGGGCGATGAAACGCTCGGAGACGGCCAGCCAGCCGGAAGGGGCAAAGGCCTGGCGCAGGATATAGACCACCAAGCGAATCATGCCCAGGGAAAGGAGCAGGGGCACGGCCAGATTGAAGAGATTGACGTGCATGTAGGGCCGCAGCAGGGGCCGCAGGGTCAGCACGAAGGCCAGGGCGAAGGCAGGGAATAGCAGACGGGCCACCCCCCGGCGTCCTACCCGCCAGTTGCCCTCCTGGGCGCCCCGCACCCGGGATCGCAAGGCATAGGCCAGCCAGCCGGCCAGGGACAGGGAAACGGCCAGACAGGCTACCTGCCAGAACACATTGGGCTGTTGCAGGTCGTCCAGAATGTCAGCCAGCATGGCAGGCAATTCCATGGCCCTCTCCTCTTAACTGCGACGTTCCAGGACGGCGGCGAAAAAGGCATCGCAGCCGTGTACCTGGGGCACCAGGGCGAACCGTTCCCCCAGGCCCGGGACGGGGATGCCCTGCTTGTCCAGGATAGCGGCGGCGGACACGGGGGCAAAATCCGGATGGGCGGCCAGGAAGCCGTCCACCACCCCGTCGTTTTCTTCCCGGAGCAGGCTGCAAGTGGCATAGACCAAACGGCCGCCGGGGCGCACCAGACGGGCGGCGGCGGCCAGAATGGCGGCCTGCTTTTGGTTCAGCTCCGCCAGGGCCTCGGGGGACTGGCGCCATTTCAGATCCGGATTGCGGCGCAGGGTGCCCAGGCCGGAACAGGGGGCATCCACCAGCACCCGGTCCGCCTTGCCCGCCAGGCGCTTGAGCTTGGCGTCATGCTCATGTTCCAAACGCATGGGGTGAACATTGGAGAGGCCGGAGCGGGCCAGCCGGGGTTTCAGATTGGCCAGACGCTTTTCCGACACGTCGCAGGCGTAGAGGCGCCCGGTGGAACGCATGAGGGCCCCCAGCAGCAGGGTCTTGCCCCCCGCCCCGGCGCAGAAATCCACCACCATTTCTCCCCGCTTGGGGGCCCCCAGATAGCCGAGGAGCTGGCTGCCTTCGTCCTGGACCTCGAAACTGCCGTCCAGGAACAGGGGATGACGAGATAGGGCGGGCTTGTCCTCCAGGCGCAGGCCCAGGGGGGAATAGGGGGTAGGCTGGGCACCGATGCCATCGGCTGCGAGACGGGTCAGCACCCCGTCCCGGGTGGCCTTCAATGGATTGACGCGCAGATCCAAGGGGGCGGGCTGGTTAATGGTCTGGGCCAGGGCGGCCACCTGAGCCGCCGGCCATTGGGCGCAGAGGCGCTCATAGAGCCAATCGGGCAAATCCAGGCGGGCCGCCGGGGAAAGCTGGGCCAGCTCCGGCGACGCCCCTTCCGGAGCCCCATTCTCCGCCCCACCGGGCTGTTCCAGCTGATGATGCAGGCTGGCCCATTCCCCCTTGGCCTGACCCAGCCAGGCCTGTTCAGAAGCCTGGGCCAGGCCTTCCAGCTGGCGCAGGTTTTCCCCCCGCAGGCAGGCCAGCAGGGCCAGCAACAGACGCCGGGGGGTGGGCTCGGGACGGCTGAGGAATTCCAGGGTACGGCGGCGGCGCAGCACGGCAAACACCGCCTCGGCGACAAAGCCCCGGTCCCGGTGCCCCAGGGTCCGGTTGGCCCGGAAATAGTGGGAAAGCACCGCATCGGCGGGATGCTGGAATTCCAGCACCTGGCCAAGTACGGCGGCGGCATGTTTAAACAGGGCGGGCGCCAGGGCAGGGGTATTTTTCATGGTTCTTTGGGCAGATTGATGTCGAAGGCGATCTGATCGTACAGGTCACCCTTGCGGTCGATATAACGGATTTTCACCGGCACCAGGTAATAATCCTGGGCCAGCCAGATTTCCATGGTGCTGTCCCCCGTCATTTTAAGGTGCACCGTGCTAATTTTGCCCTGGGGCAGGTCCAGGTCCTCCGTACCCACCACCTGGAAGTGGAAACGGTCGTATTTCTTGCCGGTGGCCACCATCACATCCCGCCCCCCCGCCAGGGGCCGGTAGCCAAATTGGTAATAGAAGCTGATGAAATCCTGGGAACCGGGCTGCAAGGGCACGGGGGCGCCATGCTGCACCGCCACCTGATTTTTCCCCCAGTCGAATTCCGCCCCTTCCTGACTTTCTTCTCCGTGGCGCTTGACGCTGAAATGCTCGGGCTGGAGCCCCTCCGCCGTCACCTTGCCTTCACTGGTGTAGGTGATTTTGGCCGGGTGAAAAACCGCCGCCAGACCGGTGGTCTCCGTCACCCCGGTAAGCCGGTAGTGGCCATCCTGGATTTTCCAGCGGTGGGTGGTCTGGCCCACCTCGAATTTCTGCACCCCCCGGGAGACGAGAAAACGGATGCTGCCGCTCTTGGGCAGCCGGGGATTCACGTCCCCGGCCGGTTCCGGCAGCAGATACGAAGGAGCGGCGGACGTGCTCCCCTCCGCCGCCGGGCCAGTCTTGGTGGCCCCACCCTCTGAGACCTCCTTGGAGGAGGGATCATTGTCCGCCGTTGGGGCGCTCTCCGCCTGAGCAGCCGGAGCGCTAACGGGCTGGGGGGCCGGGGCTGGCGCCGGATGGGGCGGCGGCAGGCGATGGCGCCGTACCGGAGGCGGCAGGGGCTTGGGAGGCTGGCGCAGTTCGGCGGACAGGGGTGGCGTCCGATTGTCCAACAGGGACGGCAAGTCCACCTGGGGCCCGAACAGGAGCCCCAGATGGACCAGGAGGGACAGGAACAGCGCCAGTCCCAGAGCCCGCTTCGGGCTAATCACGGGTTTAGTCCAAAGACGGCGCAAGTAGCGCCCCCTCCTCCGCCGGGCCGACCCGCAGCACCCGACCGTTGGCCACGGTCAGGCGACCTTCCGCAAACCAGCGCACCGCCGCCGGGTAGATGCGATGCTCCTGGGCCAGCACCCGGGCCGCCAGACGGTCCTCGTCATCACCATCCAACACGGGCACGGCGGCCTGGATAATAGCCGGGCCGTGATCTAAGGCCGGGGTGACGAAATGGACCGTGCAGCCGTGGATGCGGCAGCCCGCTTCCAGAGCACGCTGGTGGGTGTGGAGGCCGGGAAAGGCGGGCAGCAGGGAAGGATGGATATTGATCAGGCGCCCGGCGTAATGGACCACGAAGGCTTCGGAAAGAATGCGCATGAAGCCCGCCAGCACCACCAGATCCGGGGCAAAGGCGTCGATGCGTTCCATGAGGGCCCGGTCGAAAGCCTCCCGGTCCGGGTAAGCCTTGTGGTCCAGGGCCGCCACAGGCACCCCGGCGGCCTGGGCCGTGGCCAGGCCCCGGGCATCGGGGCGGTTGCTCAGTACCGCCGCCACCCGGGCGGGATAGGCAGGATCGGCGGCGGCCGTCAGGAGGGCTTCCATGTTGCTGCCCCGGCCGGAAATCAGGATAACGACGTTTTTCTTCATTTGATCGGACTTAAGGCGGCGACGGGGAGAAACACGGCCGTCGCCAGGTTTTGGGCCACTTGATTGACGGTGCGCCCGGTCTTGTCTTCCATGACCAGGGCGAGAAAATCCAGGAGGGCAATCATGCGCCCCATTTCCCGCTCAAAGGACAGGTTGCGGCTGGCACCGTCCAGATCGTTACTGAGCAGGAACAGTTCCCCGGCCCCGTCCCGGGAATGGTTCAGGCGCCAGGAGGCGATTTCCAGGTTGCGGGCAGAGTTGTAAAGCTTCTGGGCATTGAGGCTGTCGAAAAGAAAAAATTCCGTCTTGTTCTCGAAAGCCGCCCGGGCCATGGTCACCAGCCCCACCATCAGGGCCAGCACCCGGTCTCCATGATAATCCTCCCGGAAGGCCAGGGAGGCGGCCTTGCCTTCCCGCCGCCCCTCCAGTTCGGGCCAGGGGTCCTCGCCGCCTGGCCGGGGAACGGTCAAGAAAATCCGCTCCACCGCCCCTTCTAGGGACGTCTGGTTGGCCTTCTTCCACTCCCGGGGATTACGCCGGTAGAGTTTTTCCGCCAGGCGATGGAGACCGCTCATGACCTCCCGCTGGTCGATTTCCGCCACCCGGTCAATGTCCGTTTTGGCCAGGGCCCGGGGATCAAAGCGGCTTTCCTGATGGCCGTCGGGCCCGCTACGGGTGGCACAGCCCCAGAGCTGGCCCAGGAGCAGGCCCAGGGCCACCCCCAGGCACCAGCGCCAAAGCCAGCCAGGGCGCCGTGGGCCGACCGAGGGAAAGGGCACGCCCGCCGCCATGGCCCGCCTAGGCGGCCCGGGAGGCCGCCCGATGGCGCAGGTAGCCGATCAGGGCGGGCAGGAGGGACACCACCACAATGCCCAGAATCACGGCGGTGAGGTTTTGCTTGATCCAGGGCTGGTTACCGAACCAGTAGCCAGCCAGGGTCAAGGCCCCCACCCAGCTGATGCCGCCGATCAGGTTGAAGAGGCCGAAGCGCAGGTAGCTCATGGCGCCGATCCCGGCCACAAAGGGGGCGAAGGTACGGAACAGGGGCAGGAAGCGGGACAGGATCACCGTTTTGCCCCCATGGCGCTCGTAGAAGGCGTGGGTCTTGAGCAGGGCGTCCTTATTGAAGAAGCGGGAGTTTTCCCACTGGAACACCCGGGGCCCGAGCCAGCGGCCGATGGCGTAATTAAGACTGTTGCCCAGCACGGCGGCCAGGGACAGCACCACCAGGAGCAGGGCCAGGGACATGTCGCCGATGGCCGCCAGGGCCCCCGCCACGAACAGCAGGGAATCCCCGGGCAGGAAGGGGGTCACCACAAAGCCGGTTTCGGCAAAAATGATGAAAAACAGGATGGCGTAAATCCAGGGGCCGTACTGGACCACCAGGGCGGAAAGGTGCACATCCAGGTGCAGAACGATATCGATGAAGGCGCTGAGCAAATCCATGGCGGGACGGCGGCTCGGCAGAGCCGCCGGAAAGGGATGAAGCCGGGATTTTACCTTACTTGCGCAGGGAACCCCGGGGCGGCTCGTTGAGCACGGCCCAGAATAGGCCCAGGGACTTCACCGCCTCAATGAAATCCCGGAATTTCACCGGCTTCACCACATAGGCATTGCAGCCCAGGCGGTAAGCCTCTTCCAGATCCAGTTCTTCCCGGGAGGAAGTGAGCATGACCACGGGCACGGAGTGGAGGACCGGGTCTCGCTTGATCGCCTGGAGCACCTCCAGACCGCTCACCAGGGGCATTTTCAGATCCAGGAGTATGAGGGCGGGCAGGCCTTCCGGCCGGTCGGCAAAGGCGCCCCGGCGGTAGAGGTAATCCAGGGCCTGCTCCCCGTCATTGACCACCTGCACTTCATTGGCCAGATGGGAGGCGTCCAAGCCTTGCAGGGCCAGTTCCACATCCCGGGGATCGTCTTCCGCCAACAGAATACGCTTCAGTTCCATGATCACCCTCCGTCATCCCCCGCTGCCCCATCCAGGGCAGGCCGGGGGCTTAATCACCCCGGGATCAGGCTTCTTCTGCCTCTGGCCGCCGGGGCAGGGAGAAATAAAAGCTGGCGCCCTGGTCCGGCGCCCCTTCGGCCCACACCCGGCCACCGTGGCGTTCCACCATGCGGCGCACATTGGCCAGACCGATACCGTTGCCTTCAAAATCCACACTGCTGTGCAGGCGCTGGAAAACGCCGAACAGCTTGGCCACGTACTTCATATTGAATCCTACCCCGTTATCCTGGACCCGAAACACCCATTCCTTTTCCCCGGGCATGGCATCCACCCAGAGGCGGGCCGGACTGCGGTTTTTCGAATACTTCAGGGCATTGGCCAGGAGATTGGTCCAGATCTGGCGCAGCAGGGTGCGGTCGGCCCACACCTGGGGCAGATCGGAAACCTGCCAGACAACCTCCCCGGCCTGGGCTTCCCCGGACAGTTCGTCCCGCACCTCGGCCACCAGCTTATTCACATCCACCGGGCCGGGATGGAGTTGGGCCCGGCCGATGCGGGAGAAGGCCAGCAGGCCGTCGATCAGTTCCCCCATGCGCCGGGCCGCGTCGGTGATGATGCCCAGGTAACGCAGGCTTTCCCCGGTGAGGCGATTGCCCCGATCGTCCCCCAGCAGCTCCACGAAGCCTGCCACATGGCGCAGGGGCGCCCGCAGATCGTGGGAGACGGAGTAGGAAAAAGCTTCCAGCTCCTGATTGGCGGATTCCAGCTGGCGGGTGCGTTCCGCCACCCGGCGTTCCAGTTCCCCGTTGAGGGAACGGATGGCTTCGTCGTGATCCATGCGCCCCATTTCCATCCCCGCCCGCAGGGCAAACAGGCCCAGCAGGGGAAGAAAATCGGAGGCCAGGGCCAGGGGCCGGTCGTCAATCACCGCCAGCACCCCCAAGGGCCGCTGGTCCGTGCCCAGGATGGGGGCCCCCAGGTAGCTGCGGGCTTCCAGGCTGGAAAGGAAGGCGGAATGGGGATAGCGCTCCAGCACCCCGTCCGCCACCAGGAGCGGCCCCTCCTCCAACACCGCCTGGCAGGGGGAGGCGCTGGTATCCAGCACCAGGTTGTCCTGAACCATGCCATCGCACCAGTAGGCCAGGGTGCGGACCCGGTCCGGCTCATCCCCCAGGCGGCTGACAAACACGGCCCGGGCGTTGAAGAGATCGGCCAGATTGCCTACCAGGGAGCGGAGAAAGGCTTCTCCGGAGACGGTGGCCGTATTTTTCACCAGCAGCTCCAGGGCCAGCTGAACCCGGTGGCGCTCGGTCACGTCCCGGCCCTCGGGAATGATGCAGGTCACCTGGCCCGCCTCGTTGCGCACCGGGGTGAGGGAAAAATCCAGCCAGCCCGGATTGCCCTGGAGATCGGGGAATTCGGCCACATAGCGCACGGTTTCCCCGGCGGCGGCCCGCTCCACCCCCTGGCGCAGGCGTTCCGCCGAGGCGGATACCTGGCTCCACCAGCCCACTTCCCAGGCCCGCCGCCCCACGGTCTGGGCCCGGTCCAGGCCATTGCCCGCCAGGAAGGAACGGTTGGCCTCCAGGATCACTCCCGATGGGTCCAGCAGGCCCAGGAAGGATTCGGTGCTGTCCAAGAGGCCCCGCAGTTGCCGTTCGCTGGCCGCCAGGGCCAGCTGGGCTTCCCGTTCCCCGGTAATGTCCCGGGCCACGCCCCGGTAGCCGAAGAAATTCCCCTCCCGGTCCAGCAGGGGGCGGCCACTGACGCTATACCAGTGGTAGGCCCCGTCCTGGCCCCGAAAGCGGTAGGTGAAATCCACAAAGGGCCGCCGGGCGGCCAGATCCGCCTCATGGCGGGCCAGTTCCTCCCCGGTGACCCCCTGGACCCCCAGTTCTCCCCGGGTTTTGCCCAGGTAATAGTCGATGGGCACCTGGCCCTTGAGCCGGGAATTGTCCGAGAGAAAGGAAAAGCGCAGCTGGGCGTCCTGTTCCCACCACCAGTCGGAGGACAGTTCCACCAGATCCCGGAAACGGGCTTCGCTTTCCCGCAGTTCCTGATCCACCCGCTCCTGATCCGCCATGCGGGCGTGGAGCTCCCGGGTCCGGGTCTCCACCTGATGGCGCAGGGTGCGGTTCCAGAGCAGGATCAGGCCGAGGAGGAGGAGCACCCCGGCGAAGGCCGTGCCGCCCCACAACCACCAGCGCTCCACCGTTTCCCGATCCACCCCGCCCAGATTGAGCCAGCGGTTCTGGATCACCTGCCGGTCCTGGTCCGGGAAATCGTCCAGGGCCCGTTGCAGGATGGGGCTCAGCTCGGGCCAGTCATTCCGGCTGCCCAGGGCAAATACCACGGGCAGTTCGGCGCTGCCACCGATTTCCAGGGTAGACAGGCCTTCCTGCTGGATGAAGTAGGAAGCCCGGGCCAGATCCAGAATGGCCACATCCACTTCCCCGAAGGCCAGCTTGGTCAGGGTGCTCACCGCATCCGGGGCGGGCACCAGGGAGGGGCCGTAGCCCAGGCGGCGCAGGCGTTCTTCCGTGGAACTGCCCGCCAGCAGGGAAATCTTGCGCCCCCGCAGCTGGGCCAAGGTCAAATCCCGCAGGCCCGAATCCCGCCGCACCAGGATTTTGTTGTCCAGATTCACATAGGGGTCGGTGAAATTCAGGTAGGCGCTCCGCTCCCGGCTCGGCACCACCGCCGCCAGCACATCCACCTCCCGCTTCCGGGCCCCCTCCATCTGCTCCTGGAGATTGGCGTAATAGACGGGCTGGAAGCGCACCCCCAGGCGCGTCTCCAGGGCCCGGAGCAGATCCATGGAAAGGCCCACGTAGCGTCCCGCCGCCTTATCCCGCAGCAACAGGGGCGGCAGGTCCGTCACCCCCAGGCGCAGCACCGGATGGTCCTTGAGCCATTGGCTTTGCCCAGGGCTCAAGGACAGGGCCTGGGCCCCCAGGCTCCAGCAGAGGAGCAGCAGGACGACCCAGGGCCCCATACCCCAGCGGATCAGGGGGGCCCAGCGCCTCATGAGGCGAGGCGCTCCTGCCATTGGGCAGTGATGGCTTCCGGGGGCATGGGCCGGGCGAACCAGAAGCCCTGGGCCAGAGCGCAGCCGAAGCGTTCCAGACGCTCCGCCTGTTCCCGGGTTTCCACCCCCTCCGCAATGGTTTCCAGTCCCAGGCTGGTGCCCAGGGCAACGATGGCCCGGGCCAGTTTCATGGATTCCCCCGCCGCCGCACCGCGCACGAAGGACTGGTCGATTTTTAGCCGATCCACGGGAAACTGCTGGAGATAGGACAGGGAAGAATAGCCGGTACCGAAATCGTCGATGGCCAGGGCCACGCCAATGGCTTTCAGGCGCATGAGGGTCGCCAGCACCTCTTCTTCGTTATTCATGGCCACGTTTTCCGTGATTTCCAGTTCCATATCCTGGGGCCGGGCCCCTTCCCGGAGAATGATTTCTCCCACCCGTTCCGCCAAACCGGGCTGCTGGAATTGGAGGGCGGAAAGGTTCACCGCCACCCGGAAAGGCCCCACCCCCTGGCGACGCCAGGCCACGCTCTGGCGGCAGGCTTCGGTGAGCACCCATTCCCCCACGGGCACGATGAGCCCGGTTTCTTCCAGGATGGGGATAAATTCCCCCGGAGGCACCAGGCCCCGGCTGGGATGGCGCCAGCGCAGCAGGGCTTCCACCCCCACCAGACGGCCATCGGAGAGGGAGGTCTGGGGCTGGTAATAGAGGACGAATTCCTGATTCACCAGGGCGTGGTACAGCTCGGTTTCCAGCACCACCCGGCCCTGATCCCGCCCCCCCATATGGCTTTCATAGACCCGCACCTGGCCGGGACCGGCCTGCTTGGCCACGTCCAGGGCCGCTTCCGCCCACTGGATCAACTGGGAAGAAGAGCCGTGGTGGCTGGGATAGGGCACCACCCCCATGCAACAGGTGAAAAACAGCTCGTGCTGATCCACCGTAAACCCCTGGTGGAAAATTTCCTGGATGCGGGTCACCGCTCCGTGGCAACCGGCCGCCTCGGCGGCCCCCGCAAAAATCAGGGCGAAGCGGTCGCCGGACAGGCGGGCGATGAAGTCGTCGGGGCCCAGCAGGGCGGCCAAACGCTGGGCCGCCGCCCGCAGCACCCGATTGCCCACCACCACCCCCAGGCCCCGCATAATTTTGCGGAAGCGGTTGAAATCCACCAGCACCAGAGAAAAGGGTTGATGGGGGGTGCACGCCAGACGCTGATCCAGATGTTCCAGGAGGGAATCCCCGTTGGCCACCCCGGTCAGGGCGTCGAAATGGAGCAGGTGGTCAATGCTTGCCTGGGCCTGGCGCAGGGCGTGGCGATTGCGGGCCTCCCCCACCTCCCGGCGCAGGGCCGGGGCCAGCCGGTTGAGCTGGTCCTTGCTGAGAAAATCCCGAGCCCCCAGGCGCATGGCCTCGATGGCCACCCCGTCCGGGATCATGCCGGAGACAATGAGAAAGGGGATGTCCGTCTCCCGGGCGTTCAACAGGGACAGGGCGCTCACCGAATCGAAATCCGGCATATTGTGGTCGCACACCACCGCATCCCAGGCGCCCCGGGCCAGGCAGGACTCCAGGCCCGCGGCCGTATCCACCCGGGTCCAATCCACCGTGAGCTGAGCCTGGCGCAGAGCGCCCACGGCCAATTCCACGTCGAATTCCGAATCATCAACAAAGAGGACGCGCAGGGGGCCTAGCGCGGCAGGGTCTCCAAGCATGGACTTCCGTTCAGTACATGACGTTCGGAAGATTATAGCCGCAAGCACCGGGCAGCCGGGAAACCAATTCACGCCGCCCCCTGCGGCTATAATTCCTTTCTTTGCCCTTGCCGCCCCCCATGCCCGTACCCCGCATCCAGGTTCTCCCCGACCTTCTCATCAGCCAGATCGCCGCCGGCGAGGTGGTGGAACGCCCCGCCTCCGTGCTCAAGGAGGTGCTGGAAAACGCCCTGGATGCAGGCGCCACCAGCGTCCAGGTACAGTTGGAAGAAGGGGGGGTCAAGCTGATCCGGGTCAGTGACGATGGCCGGGGCATGGCCCGGGACGATCTGGCCCTGGCCCTGACCCGCCACGCCACCAGCAAGATTCGCAATCTGGAAGACCTGGAACGGGTCGGCACCCTGGGTTTCCGGGGGGAAGCCCTGGCCTCCGTGGCCTCCGTGGCCCGCCTCACCCTCACCAGCCGCCTGGGGGACGATCCTGCATCCGGCCATGCCTGGAAGCTGGCCGCCCATGGGGACGGCGTGCCGGAGCCCGCCGCCCTTCTAGGGGGTACGGTGGTGGAAATGCGGGATCTCTATTACAACACCCCGGCCCGGCGCAAATTTCTCAAATCCGCTGCCACCGAATTCGCCCACTGCGTGGACGCCCTGAAACGGGTAGCTCTAGCCCACCCGGACGTGGCTTTCAGCCTCAGCCACAACGGTCGGGCCAGCCTGAGCCTGACCCGGGGCGATCTGGCGGCCCGGGTGGGGGCCATTCTGGGGGACGACTTTCTCGCCGAATCCCGTCGGGTGGACGCCCAAAGCGGCGGCATCGCCCTCACCGGCTACGCCGCCCAGCCCGCCTGGTCCCGCCCCGGCCGGGACGCCCAGTTTGTCTTCGTCAATGGCCGTTTCGTGCGGGACAAACTCCTCGCCCACGCCCTGCGGGAGGCTTACCAGGACATGCTGCACAACAGCCGCCATCCGGGCTATTGCCTGTTCCTGGAAATCGACCCGGGGGCGGTGGATGTGAATGTGCATCCGGCCAAAACCGAGGTGCGCTTCCGGGATGGCCGGGCGGTACACCAGTTCGTCTTCCACGGGGTGCAGCAGGCCCTCTCCCGGGCCATCGGGGAACGGGCGGGGGAGATTCCGGCGGGCTCTCCAGGGGGCACCGTGCCCGGAAGCGTACCGGCCCTGGGGTCCCTACCCGCTTCCCAGGGCAGCTACAGTGCCGCCCCCACCCCGGGATTTCGCCCCGCTGCCTACGCCCCGGGTCATTACACGCCCCGGCAAAGCTCCCTGGGCCTGGCCGAGCCCGCCGCCACCGCCTATCTGGCCCTGGCCGCCCAGGCCCGGGAGGATGGGGCCGCTCCTACCCCTGGCTCGGCCCCCGGGAATAGCGCCCCCACCGGCCCGGTGGCCCTGCCCGCCGAGCAGGAAGGGGTCCCTCCCCTGGGCTATGCCCTGGCCCAGCTCCACGGGGTCTACGTGCTCGCCCAGACTCCCCGGGGCCTGGTGCTGGTGGATATGCACGCAGCCCACGAACGCATCCTCTACGAAAAGCTCAAGGCGGCCTACGACGGCAAGGCCGTGGCCACCCAGACCCTGCTCATCCCTGCCCTGTTCGGCGCCTCCCCCCTGGAACTGGCCACCGTGGAGGAACACCGGGAAGTGCTGGAAACCCTAGGCTTTCAAATCGCCCCCGCCGGACCGGCCCAGCTGGCGGTGCGGGCCGTGCCTGCCCTGCTCGCCGGGGGCGACCCGGCGGCCTTAAGCCGCAGCCTGTTGGCCGAATTGCAGGAACACGGGGTGACCCAGGTGACCACCGCCCGACGCAATGAACTCCTGGCCACCCTGGCCTGCCACGGGGCGGTGCGCGCCCACCGCCTGCTCACCGTGCCGGAAATGAACGCCCTGCTGCGTCAGATGGAAGCCACGGAACGGGCAGACCAATGCAATCACGGACGCCCCACCTGGACCGAGCTGACCATGGCGGACCTGGACAAGCTCTTTTTACGGGGCCAGTAATGGCTCCCGTTCAAGCAATGGGCCGCACCAGCCCCGGTGGACTAGACCATCCGGAAGCCCTGCCTCCGTCTCCGAACACCAAGGCCCTGGCCCACGTCAGCCCGGCCCTAGCCCCCGGGCGCCCCCTCCGCCGCGCCCCTTGCCCGGAAACACCCCCATGTCCCTGAGCCCCCCCCTGCCCCCCGCCCTGCTGCTCATGGGGCCCACCGCCAGCGGCAAAACGGCCGTGGCCCTGGAGCTGGCAGCCGCCCTGCCCGTGGACCTGATCAGCGTGGATTCGGCTCTGGTCTTCCGGGACATGGACATCGGCACGGCCAAGCCGGACCGGGCCACCCTGGCCCGCTTCCCCCACCGGCTGGTGGATATTCTCAGCCCGGAGGAAGCCTATTCCGCCGCCCGCTTCCGGGAGGATGCCCTGGCCGCCATGGGGGAAAGCGCCGCCCGGGGCCGCATTCCCCTCCTGGTGGGGGGCACCATGCTCTATTTCAAAGCCCTGCGCCAGGGCCTGTCCGACCTGCCCCAGGCCGATCCAGCCCTGCGGGCGGCCCTGGAGGCGGATGGTCGGGAGCGGGGCTGGCCCACCCTCCACGCCGAACTGGCCCGGCTCGACCCGGCCACCGCCGCCCGTCTCCATCCCACCGATCCCCAACGCATCCAGCGGGCCCTGGAAATCATCCGCCTCACCGGGCGGCCCATGTCCGCCCTGCTGGCCGAACAGCGCCCCGCCCCCCTGCCCTACCGACTGCTGCCCCTGGCTCTGGCTCCCACGGACCGGTCGGCGCTGCACCAGCGTATCGCCGACCGTTTCCGAGCCATGTTAGAGGCGGGCTTCATGGAAGAAATGGCCATGCTGCGGGCCAAATACCAGCTCCATGGGGACTTGCCCTCCATGCGCTGCGTGGGCTACCGCCAGGCCTGGGAGGTGCTGGAAGGACAGGCCCCGGCGGTGGAACTGGCGGACCGGGGCATTTTCGCCACCCGTCAGCTGGCCAAGCGCCAGATCACCTGGCTGCGGGCCGATCCCACGGCGGAGGTATTCGACTGCCTGGCTCCCGACCTCAGCGCCCAGGTGGCCACCCGGGTGCGGGCCTTTCTCCAGGCCTAGACCCATGGCGGTCAGCTCGGAGTATCTGGACTATCTGCTGGAAGGCTTGGCCCCCCTGGGCCCGGTGGGGGTACGGCGTATGTTCAGCGGCAAGGGCCTGTTTCTGGACGGCATGATGTTCGCCATCGTTATCGACGACGAACTCTGGCTCAAGGTGGATGGGGAAAACCGGCCCCGCTTCCTGGCTCGGGACCTAGCCCCCTTTTCCTATCAGCGGGCGGGCAAGACCGCCACCATGAACTATTACCGGGCGCCGGAAGAAGCCCTGGATTCCCCGGATGTCCTCCTGGACTGGGCCCGCTCCGCCCTGGGAGCCGCCCTCCGAGCCCGGGCCGCCCAGGGCAACCCCAGGCCCCCTAAGCCGACCCGCCCCCGCCGTTCCCGGCTCAGGACTTGAGCCTGGGGCCAACCCGCCGGGAAAAGCCCCCAATAAAAAGCCCTCCGGCCGCGGCAGCGGGCGAAGGGCTTGGGGAAACGATCTTGAGACGGATTACTTCAGGGACAGCACCCATTTGGCCAGGGTAGCGGCCTCCGCATCGGACACATTGGTGTTGGGGGGCATGGGGGCGCCGCCCCAGAGGCCGCTGCTGCCGCCCTTGATGCGCTTGGTCAGTTCGGCTTCCGCCCCCTTGTTGCCGGCGTATTTCTTCGCCACATCCTTGTAAGCCGGGCCCACCAGCTTTTTATCCACCGTGTGGCAGCCCATGCAGTTCTTGGACTTGGCCAAAGCTTCGGAGGCCTGGGCCGTACCGCTGATCAGGGCGGTGGCGGCCAGGGTGGCGATGCAAGTCAGGACGAGTTTCATGGACAAGCTCCTCTTCTTGGTTTTAAGGCAAATCAAATCACCTGGGTCGGGGCTTCATCCCCTTGCCGGGCCCGGATGGTGCCGATTTCCCACACCTTTTCCCCGGCGGCCTGGAGCTGGGCCAGGGCCTGGGCGGCGTGTTCCTTGGCCACAATCACCACCATGCCGATACCGCAGTTGAAGACCCGGTGCATTTCGTCGTCCGCCACCTGGCCTTCGGCCTGGAGCCAGTCGAAGAGCTTGGGACGCTGCCAGGCGGACTTGTCCAGCACGGCGGTAACCGTGTCCGGCAACACCCGGGGCACGTTTTCCGTCAGGCCGCCGCCGGTGATGTGGGCCATGCCCTTAACCGGCAGAGCCTGGAGCAGGGCCAGGAGGGGCTTCACGTAAATACGGGTGGGGGCCATTACCGCGTCGGCCAGGGTTTTGTCCCCGTCGAACTTGGCGTTCAGGTCCGGCTGGGCCCGTTCAATAATCTTGCGCACCAGGGAATAGCCATTGGAGTGGGCCCCGTGGGAGCCCAGGCCCAGGACCACGTCCCCGGGAACGATGGTGGAGCCGTCGATAATCTTGCGCTTTTCCACCACCCCCACGGCAAAGCCCGCCAGATCGTATTCCCCGTCCGGGTACATGCCGGGCATTTCCGCCGTTTCGCCGCCGATCAGGGCGCAGCCCGCCTGTTCGCAGCCCGTGGCCACCCCCTTCACCACATCCGCCGCCGCATCCACAGAGAGCTTGCCGCAGGCGAAGTAGTCCAGGAAAAAGAGGGGCTCGGCCCCCTGGACCAGAATGTCATTGACGCTCATGGCCACCAGGTCGATGCCCACGGTGTCGTGGCGATTGAGCTGGAAAGCCAGTTTGAGCTTGGTGCCCACCCCGTCCGTACCGGACACCAGCACCGGTTCCTGATACTTTTTCGGCACCTCGAAAAGGGCACCGAATCCGCCGATGCCGCCCAGGACGCCGTCCCGCAGGGTTTTCTTGGCGAAGGGCTTGATGCGTTCGACCAGGGCGTCCCCCGCGTCGATATCCACCCCCGCATCCCGGTAGGAAAGGGCGGTCTTGGGGTCGGAGGAGGCGGACTGGGTGGTGTTTTGCTTGGCGTCTTGGCTCATAGATGGGTGGGACGGACGGCCCGGATGGTAGAATGGGCGCCCGAAAAGCTGAGTTAAAGCCGCATTTTAGCGTAAATGCCCGACTCCCGTACCCTGCGTCTCCAGTCCCTGCTCTGGGCGGCCTTCGCCGCCGCCTGTCTGTGGCTGGCTTTAGAACTGGCGCCCGTCCTTTCTCCCTTCCTGCTGGCGGCCATTCTGGCCTACATCGGCAATCCCCTGGTGGGCTGGCTGACCCGTCACCGCCTGCCCCGGGGCGCCGCTGCCCTCCTGGTGCTGCTCGGCCTGGTGCTGCTGGTGGTGCTCCTAGGGCTCACCCTGGTGCCCATGGTGCAGCAGGAGGCCACCCGCCTCATCAACGGCCTGCCCGCCGCCCAGGGCATGCTCCAGACCCGGGTGGCCCCCTGGGTTCAGCAACACTTGGGCCTGGCCCTGCCCCTGGACGGGGCCGCCCTGGGCCAACTGGCCAGCGAACACAAGGACGTGCTCTCCGAACTGGCCCGCCATCTGCTGGCCACCCTGGGTAACGGGGGCCTGGCCCTGGTGGCCTTTGTGGCCAATCTCTTTCTCCTCCCCGTGGTGCTGTTCTACCTGCTCCGGGACTGGGACATGCTGGTGGGCCGCCTGCTGGAATTCGTGCCCCCCCGCTTCCAGGAACGGGCCCGGCGTACCGGCGGGGAAGTGGATGCGGTGCTGGCCGAATTCCTCCGGGGCCAGCTCCTGGTCATGGTCATCCTGGCCGCCTACTACAGCCTGGGGCTGTGGCTGGTGGGCCTCAATTTCGCCCTGCCCGTGGGCCTGCTCACCGGGCTCCTGGTCTTTGTCCCCTACGTGGGCTACGGCTCCGGTCTGGTCCTGGCCTGCCTGGCCGCCCTGGCCCAGTTCGACGGCTGGGGCACCCCCCTGGGGGTGGCGGCCGTGTTCGGCCTGGGTCAGGTGCTGGAAAGCTTTATCCTCACCCCCTTGCTGGTGGGGGATCGGATCGGCCTCCACCCCATTGCGGTCATTTTCGCCCTCCTGGCCTTCGGCCAGCTGTTCGGCTTTTTCGGCATCCTCCTGGCCCTGCCCGCCTCCGCTGCCCTGCTGGTGGGACTGCGCCAATTGAAGGCCGCCTATCTGGCCAGCCCCTTCTACCGGAAATCCTGATGCGCCAACTGCTCCTGGACCTGGTTCCCGACACCCCGCCCACCCTGGACAATTTCGTCCCCGGGGGCAACGGCACCGCCCTGGCCGCCCTCACCGCCTGGCTGGGGGACCGGCAGCTCAGCTTTCACCTCTGGGGTGAAACCGGCAGCGGCAAAACCCACCTGCTGCGGGCTTCCGGCCTCTGCTACGGGGATGCCCGGCAGGACCCGGATCTGGCCAACCTCCCCGGGGATGCCCCGGGCCTAGCGGTGGATAACGGGGAAGCCTTGAGCGAAGCGGGCCAGGTGGCCCTCTTCAACCACTTCAACCGCCTGCGTCTGGCCGGAGAAAACGGCCACCGGGCCAAGCTGCTGGTGGCCTCGGACCAGCCCCCCGCCGCCCTGGCCCTGCGGGAAGATTTGCGCACCCGCCTGGGCTCCGCCCTGATCTTCCGCCTCCTGCCCCTTTCCGATGAGGAAAAGCTGGCGGCCCTGGGGGCCCAGGCCGCCGCCCGCAAGCTCAAGTTGGGCCGGGACGCCCTCACCTATCTCCTCTCCCGCAGCGCCCGGGACATGGGCAGCTTAAGCGCCCTGCTGGTGGCCCTGGATCGCTATTCCCTGGAACAGCAACGGCCCATCACCCTGCCCCTGCTGCGGGAAGTGCTGCAACACGAAGGAGGCTTAGAAAACCGATGAAACCCATCACGCCCCCGGCCATCAGCCGCCTGCGCCGGGCCTGGCCCCGGGTCGCCCCCCTGCCCCCCACCCAGCGGGGCCGCTGCCCCCTGGTCCGGGTTCCCCTCTTCCATAGCGGTTTTCACCGCCCCTCCACTCCTCATCCCGCATCCCCATGAATCTGGCACTTTTCGACCTCGACAACACCCTGCTTTCCGGCGATAGCGATTTTGAATGGGCCCAGTTCCTCATTGAACAGGGCGTTCTCGACCGGGAAATCCAGGAAGCCCGCAATCAGCGCTTCTACCAGCAATACCAGGAAGGCACCCTGGACATCGGGGAATTCCTCGACTTCCAGCTCCAGCCCCTGGCCGCCCACCCCCGGGAACGGCTAGATGCATGGCATCGGGACTTCATGGCCCGGCGCATTCTGCCCATGATCGGCGCCCCGGCCCGACAACTGGTGGGGCGCCACCTGGAGCGGGGCGATCTCACCGCCATCGTCACCGCCACCAACGCCTTCGTCACCGGTCCCATCGCCCGGGAATTCGCCATTCCCCACCTGATTGCCACCATTCCGGCCCAGGAACAGGGCCAATTCACCGGCGACGTACGGGGCCACCCCTCCTTCCAGGGGGGCAAAATCACCCGGGTGGAGGCCTGGCTGGAATCCCTGGGCCTGTGCTGGGGGAGTTTCACGGACAGCTGGTTCTACAGCGACTCCCACAACGATCTGCCCCTGCTGGAGCGGGTCAGCCACCCGGTGGCGGTGGATCCGGACCCCACCCTGCGGCGCCGGGCCGAGAAGGAAAACTGGCAAATCCTCAGCCTGCGCTGAGGTTTGTCCCGACGCAGCCGCCGCTCTGGGCTATAATCAATTGATTTTTCAGGCCCCTTCTTTGGCCTTTTTGATTTTTTCGGCGCTTTCCGCCCACCTCACATCGCGATGATCCGCAAATTTCTCAACCGCGTTTTCGGCAAGAAAGACGCGCCCGCTGACCCTGCCAGCGACCCCGCCATCATTCCCTTCAAGCGCCACGGCATTAAACGGGAGCATCTCAGTTCCGGCAGTCGGCGGGTAGTGGAAACCCTGCAACAGCGGGGTTTCAAAGCCTACGTGGTAGGGGGAGCGGTGCGGGACCTGCTGGCCAAGCTGCCCCCCAAGGATTTCGACGTGGCCACCAATGCCACGCCGGAACAGGTCAAGTCCTGCTTCCGCCGCTCCCGCCTCATCGGCCGCCGCTTCCAGATCGTCCATGTGATGATGGGGGCGGAGACCATTGAGGTCACCACCTTCCGGGCCATGCACGCCAACAACGCCCCCACGGACAGCTTCGGCCGGGTGCTGCGGGACAATGAATTTGGCTCCATGGCGGAAGACGCAGCGCGCCGGGATTTCACCGTCAATGCCCTGTACTACGACCCCACGGAAGAAACCATCCACGACTACCACCACGGGGTGGCGGATCTGCAGCAGAAAACCCTGCGCATGATCGGTGATCCCAAGGTGCGCTATCGGGAAGACCCGGTGCGCATGCTCCGGGCGGTGCGCCTGGGGGCCAAGCTGGGCCTCTCCATCGACCCGGCGGCCCGCAACCCGATCCGGGAAATGGGAGCCCTGCTGGAAAACGTCCCCGCCGCCCGGCTCTTTGACGAAATGCTCAAGCTTTTCACCTCCGGCCATGCCCTGGCCTGCCTGCGCCAGCTGCGGGAAGAGGGGCTGCACCGGGGGCTCCTACCCCTGCTGGACGTGGTGCTGGAGCAGCCGGAAGGCAAGCGCTTCATCGCCCTGGCCCTGGAAAACACAGATCGCCGGGTGCGGGAAGGCAAGCCCATTTCCCCCGGCTTCCTGTTCGCCACCCTGCTCTGGAACGAGGTGCTGGCCCATTGGGAAAAGCGCAAGACGGAAGGGGAACGGCCCATTCCCGCCCTCTTTGAAGCCATGGACGAGGCTCTGGAAGTCCAGGCGGAAAAACTCGCCATCACCCGCCGCATCGCCGGGGACATCAAGGACATCTGGGCCCTCCAGCCCCGTTTTGAAAACCGCTCCGGCAAGCGCCCCTACGCCCTGCTGGAACAGCCCCGCTTCAAGGCGGGCTACGATTTCCTCCTGCTCCGGGCCGCCGCCGGGGAAGTGGACCAGGAACTGGCCGACTGGTGGAAAGCCTTTCTCCAGGCGGAAGGGGATGAACGCCACGCCCTGCTCATGCCCGCCACCAGCGGCGACAAGAACCGGCGTCGGCGGCGTCGCCGCAAACCCGCCGGTGCCCCGGACGCTCCCGCCCAGGCCTGATCTGACGGCGGCCATCCGGCCGCCGCCGCTTTACCTCTCCCGTTTCTCCGCCTTTTCTCCCTTACACGTTTCTGCCGTCGTGACCTCTTCCTCCCCTTACGCCCACCGGGCCTATGTGGCCCTGGGGGCCAACCTGAATGATCCGGTAGCCCAGTTGCAGGCGGCCGTGGCCGCCCTGGACGAACTCCCGGACAGCGCCCTGGTACGCCGCTCTTCCTTTTACCGCACCGCCCCCGTGGGCGTACGCAACCAGCCGGATTTCATCAACGGCGTGGCGGAACTGGCCACGGACCTGGACCCCCACCGGCTTCTGGCCACCCTCCTGGAGGTGGAAGCCCGTTTCGGCCGGGTGCGGTCCTACCCCAATGCCCCCCGTACCCTGGATCTGGACCTGTTGCTCTATGACCAGGCGGTGGTCCATACCCCGGACCTGATCCTGCCCCATCCCCGCCTCCATCTGCGGGCCTTCGTCCTGGTGCCCCTGGGGGAAATCGCCCCCGATCTGGCCCTACCGGGCCGGGGCCGCCTGGCCGCTTGGCTGCCCGCAGTTGCCAATCAACGCATTGATCGCCTGGCGACGCCAGCGCCCTGACCGCTATGTGGGAACGCCTACCCGTCCTCTGGCAGACCGTGCTGCTCCTCACGGCCTCCAATATTTTCATGACCTTCGCCTGGTACGCCCACCTGCGCAACCTGGCGGACCGGCCCTGGTGGATCGCCGCCCTGGCCTCCTGGGCCATCGCCCTTTTTGAATACCTGCTCCAGGTGCCCGCCAACCGCATCGGCCACACCCACCTCACCCTGCCCCAGCTGAAAATTCTCCAGGAAGCCATCACCCTCACCGTATTTCTGCCCTTTGCCGTGCTCTACATGGGCCAGCCGGTGAAGCTGGACTACCTGTGGGCCGCCCTGTGCATTTTTGGCGCAGTCTTTTTCATTTTCCGCACCTAAACGGTGCCTGAGCTCCCCCTGTCCCCCACCATCAGGTAAGATGGCTTCGGGATGCCTATGTCTTTCAGCATATAAAACGTTGTACAAAAACAGGAGGTTATTTTGGGAATTTTTGGAACCAGCGCCCGGGAACAACAACTGGAAAACCAGAACGCCGCTTTGCAGGCGGAGGCAGATCAGCTGCGCCAGCGCTTAAACGCCCTGGAATCGGAGCAGCAGGCCCTGACGGAGCGTTGCAACCGCAGTGAGCTCCAGGCCGCCCAAAGTGCCCACCTTCTGGAAAACATGGCCCGTTTCGGGGACAGCCTGCTCCATTCCCAGGACACCATCGCCCTCATGGCCACCACCCTGCGGGAAGAAAAATCCGAGGCGGTAAGCGCTGGCCACATCACGGAAGGCAGCCAGGACCTGATGCACCGCATCAGCGCCGATCTGGTCAATCTGGCGGACCATTCCCGTTCCGCCATGACCCAGATGAACGGCCTCAACGTCAATGCGGAAAAAATCGGCGGCATCCTCAACCTGATTAAGGAAGTGGCAGATCAGACCAATCTGCTGGCCCTGAATGCGGCCATTGAAGCCGCCCGGGCAGGGGAAGCGGGCCGGGGCTTCGCCGTGGTGGCGGACGAGGTACGCAAGCTGGCGGAGCGCACCACCAAGGCCACCCACGACATTTCCATCCTGGTGGATGCCATCCAGCAGGACACCCACGCGGCCCACACCACCATCGCCACCCTGGCAGAGCAAGCGGAATCCTTCGGCAGCGACGGAGCCAAGGCCACGGAAAGCCTGGACAACATCATCGGCCTCTCCAAGCGCATTGAGCAGGCCCTGGCGGTCTCCGCCCTGCGCAGCTTCACCGAGCTAGCCAAGATGGACCACCTGGTCTTCAAATTCGAGGTGTACAAGGCCTTCATGGGGGCCAGTGGCAAATCGGCGGAAGACTTCTCCAGCCATACCACCTGCCGCCTGGGCAAATGGTATTACCAGGGGGAAGGGCGGGACTGCTTCTCCCAACTGGATGGCTATGCCGCCATGGAAGGCCCTCATCAACAGGTGCACCAGACCGGCAAGGCTGCCCTGGAAAAGCTCAAGACCGGGGATTTTGTCGGCGGCGTGACTCTGCTGGAAGAGATGGAAACCTCCAGTCACGGGGTGC
This sequence comes from Azospira inquinata, assembly GCF_018905915.1. Classification (NCBI taxonomy): domain Bacteria; kingdom Pseudomonadati; phylum Pseudomonadota; class Betaproteobacteria; order Rhodocyclales; family Rhodocyclaceae; genus Azospira; species Azospira inquinata. The sequence continues at coordinate 2,265,434 of NZ_CP064782.1, read as the reverse complement.
TGGACTGCCTGGAACGAATGGCCCAGGCCGGTGCGGCCAGTCCAGATATTCTCTGCATGAGCCATGACTAAGCTTTACCGCTTCCCCCGTCAGGTCCCTGAGGCCCGGCCATGAGCCAGGCCCCGGGCCTGCTGGAGCGGGCCCGCCATATTGTGGTGGAAGGCCCCATCGGGGTGGGCAAAACCTCCCTGGCCCGCCGCCTGGCGGCCCATCTGGAGGGGGAACTGGTGCTGGAACAGCCGGAACTCAATCCCTTCCTGGAACGTTTTTACCAGGATCGGCCCCGCTACGCCCTGGCCACCCAGCTGTGCTTTCTTTTCCAGCGCCTGGATCAGCTCCGGGACCTGTGCCAGCCGGATTTTTTTGCCAAGACCGTGGTGGCGGACTACCTGTTCGACAAGGACGCCCTCTTCGCCCGGCTCAATCTGGAGGACGACGAGTACGCCCTCTACCGGCAGATTTACCAGGCCCAGGCGCCCCATATTCCGGCTCCGGATCTGGTCATTTATCTCCAGGCCAGCCCGGAACAACTGGTGGCCCGGGTGCGCCGCCGAGGCCTGGAACGGGAAAGAAAAATCGGAGACGATTATCTGGCCCGCCTATCCCAAAGCTACAGCCGCTTCTTTTACGACTACAATGCGGCCCCGGTAATGGTCGTGAACTCGGACCACCTGAATTTCGTGGAACGGGACGACGACTTTTCCCTGTTGCTGGAACGGCTGGCGACCCTGCGCAGCCATCGGGAGTATTTCAATCGGGGAGTATGAATCCATGTCCGCCCAGACCCAGACCCGTCGTCTGACCCTCGCCGACCTGGCCAAAATGAAGGCCAGCGGCGAAAAAATCGCCATGCTCACCTGCTACGACGCCAGCTTTGCCCGCTGCTGCGACGCCGCCGGAGTGGATTCCCTGTTGATCGGTGATTCCCTGGGCATGGTGGTCCAGGGCCACGATTCCACCCTGCCCGTGACCACGGAACACATGGCCTATCACACCGCCGCCGTGGCCCGGGGCAGCCAGCGCCCCCTCATCGTTACCGACATGTCCTTCGGCAGCTACCAGGAATCCCCGGCCCAAGCCCTGCGCAACGCCGTGCCCCTGATGGCCGCCGGCGCCCAGATGGTGAAGCTGGAAGGGGGCCGGGAAATGGCCCCCACGGTGCAATTTCTCACCGCCCGGGGCGTTCCGGTCTGCGGTCACATCGGCCTTACCCCCCAATCGGTACACCAGTTGGGGGGCTACCGGGTCCAGGGCCGGGATGAGGCCGCCGCCGCCCGGGTGCTGGATGACGCCCAGGCCATTGCCGCCGCCGGGGCCAGCCTCCTGGTGCTGGAAGCCATTCCCGCACCCCTGGCGGAGCGTATCAGCGCTACCCTGACCATTCCCACCATCGGCATCGGCGCTTCCCCGGCCTGCGCTGGCCAGGTGCTGGTACTCCAGGACATGCTGGACGTGGCCCCGGGCAAAAAAGCCCGCTTCGTCCGCAATTTCATGGCGGGCCAGCCCTCCATCGGCGCTGCCGTGGCCGCCTATGTGCAGGCGGTGAAGGACGGCAGCTTCCCGGCGCCGGAACACTGTTATTGAGGCCCATCCCGCCCAGCACCATTCCATCGCCGGTCCCGTACCGGCGGTTTTTTGTGCAGCACCCATAAGACGGCGCCGCTAGGTCCGGCCCGCCCTTTTCAGGAGAACAAACCGATGCAAGTGCTTTCCGCCGTCTCCGCCCTGCGGGCCGCCCTGGGGGACCGGCAGGGAATCGTCCTGGTACCCACCATGGGCAACCTCCACGACGGTCATATTTCCCTCATGCAACAGGCGCGTCAGCACGGCCAGACCGTGATCGCCAGCGTTTTTGTCAATCCCCTCCAGTTCGGGCCCAAAGAAGACTTCGCCGCCTATCCCCGCACCCTGGAAGCGGATCAGGCCAAGCTGGAAGCCGCCGGGGTGGATTTTCTCTTCGCCCCCGGGGTGGAAGACCTCTATCCGGAACCCCAGACCTATCGGGTGGAAGTGCCGGAAATCCAGCACTGGCTGGAAGGGGAAACCCGGCCCGGCCACTTTGTCGGTGCCGCCACCGTGGTGCTCAAGCTCTTCAACATCGTCCAGCCCCAGGCCGCCCTGTTCGGCAAAAAGGATTATCAGCAGCTCATGATCCTGCGCAACATGGCCCGCCAGTTCGCCCTGCCCATCCGCATCATCGGCGGGGAAATCGTCCGGGCCCCGGACGGTCTGGCCCTCTCCTCCCGGAACGGCTACCTGACGGCGGCAGAGCGAGCGGAAGCTCCCCGTCTGCATCAGGAACTGAGCCAGCTGGCGGATGCGGTACGCCGGGGAGAACGGGATTTCCCCCGCCTGGAAGCTGCCACGGCCGCCGCTCTTGACAGCCATGGCTGGAAAACTGACTATGTTTCCGTGCGGCGCCAAGCCGACCTCCAGCCTCCCGGCAGCGATGACCCAGCCCTTGTGGTTTTGGCCGCTTCCCGTCTCGGCAAGACTCGACTCATTGATAACATTGAGATTTGATTCTCACCCCTGGGCGTTGACAGGCGACCCTGAGCCGCTACAATGCCTTCCCCCAACACTTCTTGCATAGGGGTTAGCCATGCAAAGAACCATGCTCAAGTCCAAAATCCACCGGGTGACCACGACCCACTCGGAACTTAACTACGAAGGCTCCTGTGCCATCGACGAGGATTTGCTGGACGCCGCGAATATCCGCGAATACGAGCAGATCGACATCTGGAACGTGAATAACGGCGAACGCTTCACCACCTACGCCATCAAGGCGGAACGGGGATCGGGCGTCATTTCCGTGAACGGATCCGCCGCCCGCAAGGCCGCTCCTGGAGACATTCTCATCATCGCCACCTTCGGGATTTTTAACGAAGTGGAACTGGCCAAGCTGGAACCCACCCTGATTTACGTGGATTCCCAAAACCGGGTGGTGCGTAAGGGCCACCAGGTGCCGACCCAAGCCGCCGCCTAAGTATTTACGGGCGTCAGCCACAGGGAGACCGAAACCGGTCTCCCTTTTTTATTGGGCATGGGCAGAGGCGCTCTCTGGCAGACGGCGGGGACGGTAGGCTGCCGCCCAAACGGGTCAGGGAGCCAGGCGTAACGCCATTCCACCGCCCCGATCCCCGCTCTCTGCCCAGATAAGACAACAAGCCCCCGGACTAGCCGGGGGCTTGGGAGCTGATCCGAGCTTATTCCGTGGCGGCCTTGGCCTTGCGGGGACGGCGGGCCCGGGGCTTTTTCCCGGCAGGGGCGGCTTCCCCGCTCCCTTCCGGGGCGGCACTGGCAGGCGCAGCGCTTACCGGGGCAGGACTGGGCGTGGCGGCCCCTTCGCTGACGACGGGAGCGTCACTTTTCCGGCGCCGGGAATTTTGGGTGCCGGAGGTTTTCTTCCCGGTTTTCCCCGTCTTGGAACCCGCGCTTCTTGAGTTTCGGGACTTAGCCGGAGCCGGAGCGGAGGCAGCCTCTTCTACCACCGGGGTGGGAGCTGCGGCCCGAGGGGCTTCGGCGGGGGCAGAGACTTCCTCCGAGCTCGACCCCGGCGCAGCGGCCTCCGCCGGGCTAATGTCCTCTTCCTGGCCGGGCACGTAGGCTCCCTTCACGTCCGGGGAACGGGTATTGCGGCGACGGCGCCGGGAAGTGCTGCGAGCCCCCTCCCGGCCCCCTTCCTTGGCCACGGGAGCGCTAACGGGCGCCTGGGTGACCTGAGGCTCAGGGGTGCTTTCCGGGGCGGCCACCGACACCGGCGCTTCTTCCGGCGCACTGGCCAATTCCACTTCCGTCACCTCGTGGACCGGGTGGGCCGGACGGAGCTGGCTATCGGCCTTCACCAGGGGCGCCCCCTGGTGGCGCATCACATAGGCCCCGGATTTTTCGTCCCGGCCAAAAGTGAGCAGGCCCCGGTTTTGGGCTTCTTCCAGCAGATTGCCGAAGGCCCGGAAGCCGTAGTAGGACTCGTTGAAGCCCGGGCTGCGGCGCTTGATGGCCTCCTTAAGCACGGAGGCCCAGATGCGGTCGCTGTCGTCCCGCTCCGCCATGAGATCCTCGAAGGTAGTGGCCGCCAGCTCCACCCCCTTGTTGCGCCGGGTTTCCAGGTCGTCCCGGCGCTTGCCTTCTTCCTTGCCCTCCCCTTCCACCTTGCGGGGCTCCCGGGGGGCCTGGGCTTCCTTGCGGGCATGCTTGGCTTCCCGCTGGCGCACCAGATCGTCGTAGAAAATGAATTCGTCGCAGTTGGCGATGAGCAGGTCGGAGGTGGATTGTTTCACCCCCACCCCAATCACCCGTTTGGCGTTTTCCCGCAGCTTGGAAACCAGGGGGGAGAAATCCGAGTCTCCGGAAATGATCACGAAGGCATCCACGTGGGCTTTGGTGTAGCAAAGGTCCAGGGCATCTACCACCAGCCGGATATCGGCGGAGTTTTTGCCGGACTGGCGCACGTGGGGAATTTCGATGAGTTCGAAATTGGCTTCGTGCATCCCCGCCTTGAAGCCTTTATAGCGCTCCCAGTCGCAGTAGGCCTTTTTCACCACGATATTGCCCTTGACCAGCAGGCGCTCCAGCACCGGCTTAATGTCGAAACGCTCGTACTGGGCGTCCCGCACCCCCAGGGCGACGTTCTCGAAGTCGCAGAAAACGGCCATGTTGATGGTATCGGCGGCAGCAGCCATGAAAATCTCCAGGGGTAGGAAGCCAGGGCAGGGGTCAGGGACCGGTGCCGGTAAGGGTTGTTGAGAAAAGGGGCACAGTATAACGCGCCCGGTCCCCGGCCTCGGGCCTGCCGGAGCAAAAGGGGCGCAAATGGGCAGTGCATGCCATCCGGGTCCTTATTCCTTTCCGCACCATGTTTATAGCCATTCATTCTCACAAGAGGAATATCGATACTTTACAGTTATACCCATCGCCGCACTCGCGACACCCACAGGAAACACCATCATGGCTATCGCCCTCCAATCCACCGCCCCCGATCCCGCCTACTGGGATCAGAAGCTGGAGACCCAAAGCCGGGCCGATTGGGATCGACTCAAACTGGATCTGCTCAAGAGCCACCTGCGCCACGCTTACCTGGGCTCCCCCTACTACCACCGCACCTGGGACGCCGCCGGGGTCCATCCGGATCAGGTCAAAAGCCTGGATGACCTGCGCCGCTTCCCCTTTATCGACAAAAAGCTGGTGCGGGACCGGCAGATTGCCGTGCCGCCCTTTGGCGATTTGGTCGCTGTGCCGGAACGGGACATCGTCTATATCTCCGCTTCCAGCGGCTCCACCGGAGTGCCCACCGCCTCCCCCTTCACGGCCCAGGACTTTGACGACTGGATCGATTATGAAGCTCGCCAGTTCTGGTCCAGCGGCCTGCGCCCCACGGACCGCTACTGCCACTCCCTGAACTTTTCCCTCTTCGTCGGCGGTCCCTGCGTCCTGGGGGCCCAGAAGCTGGGCGCCCTGACCGTCCACGCAGGCACCCTGCCCTCGGAAAAACTCCTGGCCATCCTGCAACAGTTCCAGGCCACCACCATCTGGACCACCCCGTCCTACGCCTGGTATCTGGGGGAAACCGCCATCAAGCAGGGCCTGGATATCCAGAAAGATCTGGCGGTAAATAAGGTCATTGTCTGCGGCGAACCCGGCGGCTCCATTCCGGAAACCCGCAGCCGCATCGAAGCCCTGTGGGGCGCCGATGTTTATGACTACTACGGCCTTTCCGACATTTTCGGTTCCTGCGCCGGGATGTGCGAGGAAAAGGACGGCCTCCACTGGGCGGAAGACCACATTCTGGTGGAGGTGCTGGACCCCAAGACCGGGGAACCGGTGGCGGACGGGGAACGGGGAGAACTGGTGCTCACCACCCTGAAAAAGTCCGCTCGGCCCATGATCCGCTTCCGCACCAACGACATTGTCTCCTTCACCAAGGAGCCCTGCCGCTGCGGCCGGACCTCCATGCGCATGCTGGGGGTACACGGGCGCCTGGACGACATGCTCATCATCAAGGGGGTGAATGTGTTCCCCAGCGATGTGGAAGCCATTGTGCGCAAGGACCACGCCCTCTACACCGGGGAATACCGGCTCATCCTGGAACGGGTGAATCACCTGGACCGGCTCACCGTGGAAGTGGAAAAAAGCCACCTCTACCAGGGCAGCGACGCCGACCTAGCGGCCCGCTTCAAGACCAGCCTGAAGGCGGTCACCGGGATTATGGGAGAAGTCTCCATCCTGGCCCCGGAAACCCTGCCCCGGGCCACCCACAAGGCCAAACGGGTGGAAGACCGGCGCACCGGGGTGTGGAGCTAGGCCCCCGCAAGCGCCCCTATGCCTCCCCCAGGCCTTTTTTAGCCTGAAGCCAAACCATAAGGGCATCCCACGGGATGCCCTTATTTTTGTTCACCACAGGGAGGAATTGCCCCCCAAAGCACCGGGGAAACATCACCGAAAAAAATGGGGACAGTCTTGCGACCGTCCCCAAAGAGGAGGAGATGATGCAATTGGGGGTAGGCGCCCCGGGTATTTGCCCCCTTCAATCCCGGCGTAAATCCACCGGGACGGGCGCCCACCGTTGTTCCGTTACATGGCGGCGGCGAAAATCCCTTCGATTTCCGCCTGGCTGGCCCGCCGAGGATTGGTCAGACCGCAGGCATCCTTCATGGCATTGGCGGCCAGGGTGGGAATGTCTTCCGCCTTGGCGCCCAGGGCCGTGAGGTTGGGGGGAATGCCCACATCCACGCTGAGCTGGCGAATGGCCTGGATGGCCGCCTTGGCCCCGGCTTCTGCCGTCAGTCCGGAGAGGTTCAGGCCCATGGCCTCCCCTACTTCCTTCAAGCGGGGCGCCACGTCCCGGGCATTGAATTCCTGCACATGGGGCAGGAGCACCGCATTACAGACCCCGTGGGGCAGATCGTAGAAGCCGCCCAACTGGTGGGCCATGGCATGGACGTAGCCCAGGGAAGCGTTGTTGAAGGCCATCCCGGCCAGGAACTGGGCGTAGGCCATCTGTTCCCGGGCGCCCATATCGGCCCCGTTGGCCACGGCACTACGCAGATTGTCCGCAATCAGGCGCACCGCCTTCAGGGCACAGGCATCCGTAATCGGGGTGGCGGCGATGGAGACATAGGCTTCCACCGCGTGGGTCAACGCATCCATACCGGTGGCAGCGGTCAGGCCCTTGGGCATACCAGCCATCAGTTCCGGATCATTGACGGAAAGAATGGGGGTGACGTGACGATCCACAATGGCCATTTTCACGTGCCGGGATTCGTCCGTAATGATGCAGAAGCGGGTCATTTCGCTGGCCGTGCCGGCGGTGGTGTTGATGGACACCAGGGGCAGCTGGGGCTTGGCGGACTGATCCACCCCCTCGTAGTCGGCGATCTTGCCGCCGTTGGCCGCACAGAGGGCGATGCCCTTGGCACAGTCGTGGGGGGACCCGCCCCCCAGGGAAATCACGAAATCGCACTGGTCCCCCTTGAGCAGGGCCAGACCGGCGTCCACATTGGCGGTGGTGGGGTTGGGTTTGACCCCATCGTAAATCACGCCGTCCATGCCGGCCCCTTGCAACAGGCTCAGAACCCGGCCCGCCACCCCCAGTTCCTTCAGGGGCTTGTCGGTGACGATCAGGGCCTTCTTAAAGCCCTTCTGGCGGATAACCTGTACGGCGTCGCTGAGGCAACCCGCCCCCATGATGTTTTCGCTGGGAATAAAAAAAGTACTGGTAGTCATAATCCTGTCTCCTCGTTGTAGTGGATTCAGGCCGACCCCACCCCATGGCGGGGCCGGCGCAAGGGGTGAAAAGCTCCGGGTTAGAAGAAGCCCACCGCCTTGGGACTGTAACTCACCAGAATGTTTTTCGTTTGTTGATAGTGGTCCAGCATCATCTTGTGGGTTTCCCGACCGATACCGGATTCCTTGTAGCCGCCGAAGGTGGCGTGGGCCGGATAGGCGTGGTAGCAGTTGGTCCACACCCGACCGGCCTTGATGCCCCGACCCATGCGATAGGCGGTGTTCATGTCCCGGGTCCACACGCCGGAGCCCAGGCCATAAGGCGTGTCATTGGCGATTTCCAGGGCTTCCGCTTCCGTCTTGAAGGTGGTCACGGCCAGCACCGGCCCGAAGATTTCCTCCTGGAAGATGCGCATTTTGTTGTGCCCCTTGAACAGGGTGGGCTGGATGTAATAGCCGTCGGACAAATCCCCGCCCAGCTGGGCCCGGTCCCCACCGATGAGGCAGGTGGCCCCTTCTTCCTTACCGATTTGCAGGTAGGACATGATCTTGTCCATCTGCATCTGGGAAGCCTGGGCACCCATCATGGTTTCCGTATCCAGGGGGCTGCCCTGCTTGATGGCCTTGACCCGGCCCAGCACCCGTTCAATGAACTGGTCGTAGATGTCTTCCTGAATCAGGGCGCGGGACGGGCAGGTGCACACTTCCCCTTGGTTGAAGGCGAAGAGCACCAGACCTTCGATGGCCTTGTCCAGGAAATCATCGTCCTTGCTGCACACATCGGAGAAGAACACGTTGGGGGATTTGCCCCCCAGTTCCAGGGTGGCGGGAATAAGGTTCTGGGCGGCGGCCTGACCGATCACCCGGCCAGTGGCGGTGGAACCGGTGAAGGCAATCTTGGCGATGCGCTTGCTGGTCGCCAGGGGCATGCCCGCTTCCCGACCGAAGCCGTTCACGATATTGAGCACCCCGGGCGGCAGCAGATCGGCGATCAGTTCCGCCAGGACCAGAATGCTGATGGGGGTGGATTCGGCGGGCTTCAGCACCACGCAGTTACCGGCGCCCAGGGCGGGAGCCAGCTTCCAGGCGGCCATGAGCAAGGGGAAATTCCAGGGGATGATCTGTCCCACCACCCCCAGGGGTTCGTGGAAGTGGTAAGCCACGGTGTTTTCGTCGATTTCGGAAAGGCCGCCTTCCTGGGCCCGCAGACAACCGGCGAAGTAACGGAAGTGGTCGATGGCCAGGGGCACGTCCGCATTCAGAGTTTCCCGGATGGGCTTACCGTTATCCACCGTTTCCACATAGGCCAGCTTTTCCAGATTGGCTTCCAGCCGGTCGGCGATTTTCAGCAGCACATTGGCCCGGTCGGTGGCGGAGGTTTTGCCCCAGGAATCGGCGACCGCGTGGGCCGCATCCAGAGCCAGTTCAATATCGGCAGCGCCGGAACGGGCGGCCTGGGTAAAGGGTTTACCGCTGATGGGGGTGATAACTTCAAAGTATTCGCCGGAAACGGGGGGAACCCATTTGCCGCCGATGAAGTTGTCGTAACGGGTTTTGAACTCGTGCTTGGCACCGGGGGTGCCGGGATAGGCATAAAGCATGGAGTCTCCTTTATTGTGTAAGTAAATGCCGCCCCTGTTGGGGAGCCGGGAGGCCTATACAAGGCCCGTGCCATCCCACACCGGCCGGGAGCGCACCTGCCAACCCCATGATTCCCCATAACTTCCCGTTTTCTGCCCCGCCCCGAAAAATGCCGGACTGTCCTCCTGTTCGCCCCGAATCAGCACAACTGTCCCAAAGTGATACAGCCCCCTCAAAAACTCCGGGAAAACCCTTGCTCCCAAAATCCGCCGCTTTATACTGACTCGATCCGACCCATGCCGGATTCCCAGGCCCATCAGAGGCTTAGCGACCACAATAGGAGGAGACATGACCCACACCGCCCATCCCGCTGGGCCGCCGGGCACCGCCCTGCGCCAGGCCCGCCACCTCTTTCTGGAAGGCCGGGAGATTCCCCCCGGTCTGGTGGATGACCGTCTGATCCTCTCCTGGCAACGCAGTCGCCAGGCCGGGTTGCAACCCCTGGGCCAGGCTCGGGGCGAATCCCGGCTGGGAGGCCCGGCCTTAAGCCGCTTCCTCGACAAGCACCGGGAATTTCTGGACCACGCCCAGCCCATTCTGGAATATCTCTACGATCAGGTGCGGGACACCCACAGCATGGTGATTCTGGCCGACTGCCGGGGCCTGCTGCTCCACGCCCTGGGGGATGCGGATTTCCTCACCAAGGCCGAACGGGTACTGCTCACCCCGGGGGCTTCCTGGCACGAGCGGGACCGGGGCACCAACGCCATCGGCACCGCCCTGGCGGAAGGCACCCCCATGGAAATCCTGGGCTCGGAGCATTTCCTCGAACGCAATGCCATCCTGGCCTGTAGCGCCGCCCCGGTGCGGGGCCCGGACGGCCAGCTGCTGGGGGTGGTGGATATTTCCTGTGACCGGCGCCACCACCATCCCCACACCCGGGGCCTGGTGCAGACCGCCGCCCGGATGATCGAAAACCGGCTGCTCCTCTCCCGCCACCGGCGCCAGCTGCGCCTCCACTTCCATCCCCGGGAAGAAGGCATCGGCACCGTGGCGGAGGGGGTGGCGGCCCTGAGCGAGGATGGCTGGGTGGTAGCCGCCAACCGGGCGGCCCTGACCTGGCTCGGACTCACCCCGGGGGACATGGGGGCCGTACCCCTGAAGCGGCTCCTGGACATTCCGGAAGACCGGCTGCGGGAATGGGGGCTGCGCCATCCGGAACAGGCCCTGGCGGTCCAGAGTTGCCAGGGCCAGACCCTTTTCGTCCAGGTACGCAACGCCCACCCGGCCCTGACCCCAGTACAGGAATCCCGGCCACCCCAGGACGCCCTGGCCGGTCTGGGAGGCGCCGACGAACAGATCGGCCAGCTCCTGCACAAGGCCCGCCGGGTGCTGGGCAAACCCATTCCGGTCCTGCTCCAGGGGGAATCCGGGGTGGGCAAGGAACGTTTCGCCCAGGCCATGCACCAGAGCGGCCCCCGCCGGGAACAGCCCTTTGTGGCGGTGAATTGCGCCGCCCTGCCGGAACATCTGATCGAGGCGGAACTATTCGGCTACCGGCCCGGGGCCTTCACCGGCGCCCGCCGGGACGGCAGCCCGGGACGCATCCGGGAAGCCCAGGGCGGCACCCTGTTCCTGGATGAAATTGGCGACATGCCCCTGGGCCTGCAAAGCCGCCTGCTGCGGGTCTTGCAGGAGCGCCAGGTGGTACCCCTGGGAGGCGGCGCCCCGGTGGATGTGGATTTCGCCCTCATCTGCGCCACCCACTGCCATTTGCGGGATGCGGTGGAGGCGGGCCATTTCCGTACCGACCTGTATTACCGGATCAACGGTCTCAGTCTAACCCTGCCCCCCTTGCGCCAGCGCCAGGACTTTGCCGATCTGGTGCGGGCCATGCTCGCCCAGATCGCCCCGGGACGGCCTCTAATGCTGGCCCCGGGTCTGGCCCGGGCCATGGCCACCTACGCCTGGCCCGGCAACCTGCGTCAACTCTCCAACGCCCTGCACACCGCCGTGGCCCTCCTGGATGAGGGAGAGGACATTATCGACTGGGGCCATCTGGCGGACGATCTGGCGGAAGCCCTGGTCACCCCTACGGAACGACACGGGGCCCATGATCCCCTCACGGCGGCCCCCGCCGGGGAGCCGGGGGACAATCTCAAAGCCCAGTCCGAGGCAGCAATTGCCCGGGCCGTAGCTGCCGCCCAGGGTAATCTCTCCCTGGCGGCCCGGCGCCTGGGCATCAGCCGCAACACCCTGTACCGCCATCTGCGGCGTCCCACCTGAGCCGAAGGGGCCGCGGCCACGCCCCGGCTCGGCCCCCTCGGCTTGCTTCACCGCCCCCCTAATGTCACCATGGGCCTCTCCGTTTTTCTGCCCATGCCCATGTCCGCCCCCTTGGATATTCCCACCCTGCTGGCCCGCGTCCCCCTGTTCCAGGGCCTGAGCCCGGAAGAATTGGCCCCTATCGCCCGGGGTACCCGGGAAATGGGGGCCGCCAAAGGCCAGATCCTGTTCCACAAGGGAGATCCCTGTAACGGCATGCATCTGGTGGTGTACGGTCAGGTCAAACTGGCCATTACTTCGCCCCAGGGGGGAGAAAAGGTGGTGGAGGTGCTGTCCCAGGGCCAGACCTTCGGGGAAGCCCTGATGTTTGCGGAAAAGCCCTACATCGTCTACGGCCAGACCCTGGCGGACAGCCAACTGCTGTTCATCGCCAAGGAAGCCCTGTTTGCCGAACTGGATCGGGAGCCCCGCCTGGGGCGCAAAATGATCGCGGGCCTTTCCCGCCGCCTGCACCAGATGGTCACGGATGTGGCGGCCTACACCCTCCAATCGGGCCGTCAGCGGGTCATTGGTTTCCTGCTCCGGGATTTGCCGGAGCAGGAGGCCGGGGGGCCGGTCACCCTGCACCTCAGCACCAGCAAGGGGGTCCTGGCCTCCCGCCTTAACCTGACCCAGGAACATTTTTCCCGCATTCTCCACGAGCTGGCCGAGGCCGGACTGATCCGGGTGGAAGGCCGCCATATCCACATTCCCGACGGGGAAGCCCTGCGTCGCTACGATCTCTGAGCCCCAATCCCATGGCCGTTGAAACCGAACTGAAACTCCGCTTAAGTCCCACCGCCGCCCGGCGCCTGCTCTCCCACCCCCTGCTGACAGCCACTCCGCCCCAGCGCACCAAGCTCCTCAACACCTATTACGACACTCCGGAACTGGAGCTGTTGCAGCGCCGCCTGGCCCTGCGCCTGCGCCGCAAAGGCTGGGACTGGCTGCTCACGGTCAAGGGGGCGGCCCCGGCCCAGGGGGGTCTAGCCCGGCGCAGCGAATGGGAGGCCCCCACCCAGCCTGGCCAGTTTCACTTTGACCACGTGGACGACAAGGACCTGCGCCGCTGGCTGGAAAAGCGGATGCCCCGCCTGGAACCGGCGTTCACCACCGATTTCACCCGGCTCACCTGGGAACTAAGTCCGGTGCCCGGCACCCGCATCGAAGTGGCCCTGGACCGGGGCTGGATCGCCAGCCGGGGCCAGAAGGAAAGCCTCACCGAACTGGAATTGGAACTGCTGGCGGGGGACGAAGCCCAGCTCTTTGTCCTGGCCCAGGCCCTGGGCCAGGCGGAAATCCTCCATCCGGTGGCGGCCAGCAAGGCGGAACGGGGCTACAGGCTCTTCACCGGGCGGGAAAGCCCCCCGGTCAAAGCCCGTCCCCTGGCCCTGGGGGAAGACATCACGCCCCGCCAGGCTTTCCGCTCCATCGCCCTTAATTGCTTGGAACAGCTCCAGGCCAATGAACGGGGCGCCCGCCTGGGGCAGGATGGGGAATATGTGCACCAGGCCCGGGTGGCCATTCGCCGCCTGCGCTCCGCCCTGAAGCTGTTCGCCCCCGCCCTGCCCGCCTCTTTTCTGGATCATTGGGAAGAACCCTGGCGGACCCTGGGGGCCCAACTGGGGGATGCCCGCAATTGGGACGTGCTCCTGGGGGAAACCCTGCCTCCCCTCCTGGGCACTTTTCCGGAAGACCCGGATGTGGCCCATTTCCAGGCCCTGGCCCGAGCCCGGCAGCTGCGCTGCCAACAAGCCCTGGAGCGGCTCCTTGCCAGCCCCACCTATTCCCGGCTGTTGCTGGATTTCGCCACCGCCCTGTTCACCCTGCCCGAAGCCGAACGGCCGGGCCGCTGGGGAGATTTCGCCCAGCACCAGTTGCAACGCCAGGCCAGCAAGGTCACCCAGCTGGAAGCCAAGCAGCAAAAGGGGGATCACGCCGCCCGCCACCGTCTGCGCATCGCCTGCAAAAAGCTGCGCTACACCAGCGAATTTCTCGCCCCGGCCAACCGCCCCGCCTCCCCCAAAGGGAGCAAACCCGATTATCTGACCGCCCTCACCGGGCTCCAGGACGTGTTGGGCCAACTCAACGACCTGGCCACGGCCCGGGCCCTGGTGGATGCCCTGGTGCCGGACAGCCGGGCGCCTCTGTTACGGGGCTGGCTGGCGGGCAAGAGCGACGCCCTGCTGGATCAGCTGCCGCCGGCCCTGGCCCACTACCACAAGGCCTCGCCCCCCTGGGGCCAGCGCAAAGCCTCTGCAACAGGCCGGGAGTAAGCTAGACCGCCATAAGATCAAAGGAGGAGACATCCATGGATTTGATACTGTGGCGCCACGCGGAAGCGGAGGAAGGGGGGGAGCGGGAAAAGTCCGGGCCCTCCCGGGAAGACCCGGATTTAAGCCGGCCCCTGACCAAACGGGGACAAAAGCAGGCCAAGCACCTGGGAGACTGGCTGCGTCCCCGCCTACCGCCGGATTTGCACATCCTCGTCAGCCCGGCCCTGCGCACCCGCCAGACCGCCGACGCCCTGGGCCTACCCTACGAAACCAGCCGCCGTCTGGCCCCAGACGCCCGGGTCGCCGACCTCCTCGCCGCCGCCCGCTGGCCCGACGCCAGCCAGGCCGTCCTCCTGGTGGGCCACCAACCCACCCTGGGCCGCCTCGCCGCCCTACTCCTCTCGGGACAGGAAGCCAATTGGACCATTAAAAAAGGGGCGTTATGGTGGTTTTCTAACCGGGTACGGGCCGGGGAAACCCAAACGGTATTGCGGACGGTCCTTGCGCCTGACTTTATAATTTAAACTCCGTCATCTTTTTGTTCTTTGCTGCTTAACAAAGAGCCATGTCCTATTTAAGAAAAATTTCCCGTTATCAAGCTGCTTCCTATCACCTGGCAATCAGCCTCAGCATCTCCACCCTCATTTTCGCCACCATGCTTTTATTGTGGTATCCCCCTGCCCTACTTTCCGCCATGGGGGGAAAAGAGCTCATGCTACTAATTGGGGGCATTGATGTAGTTCTCGGCCCGCTGATCACCCTAATCATTTTTAATCCCCGAAAAAAAAGCCTTCCCTTTGATTTAGGGGTTATTGCCTTTATTCAATTGGTCGCCATGAGCTATGGGCTATACACCATGTTTGCCAGCCGCCCTGTATTTGCCGTCTACGCCGATGGAGCAATTCACGTTGTCTCGGCCATTGAACTTGATCCCAAAGATTTGGCTCAGGGGAAACAAGACAGTTTTCGCCAACTTAGCTGGAGCGGCCCGCTACTGGTGGCAGCCCAAGCGCCAACGGAGATAGAAGAAAAAAACAACCTAGCTTTCTCTGCCCTGGCAGGCATGGGGATTCAGAATTTCCCCAAGTATTACGTCCCTTATGCGGCACAACAGAAGGAAGCGCTCCAGTCTAGCCGGCCTGTCACCGATTTAAAGTTAACGCCAGAGGACCTGGATCAATTGGCTACTTACGCAAAAAATTTCGGAATGGACATTACACAAATCCAATGCCTCCCGGTCGTCACCCGGTTTGGTCAGGCTCTGGCTTTATTAGAGGGACATTCTGGTCGGTTTCTAAAATTCGCTCCTTACTCACCTAATCTGGCCCGGCCCAGGCATAAAAAAGCCCCCAGAGGGGGCTTTTCAGACGGCCTAATCAGGCCGGAAAACAGGGCTTAATTAATTTGCCTTGCACCAGCCTTTGTTAACACACGTACCACTATTAGTCCAGGTGATAACACCAGATCCAGAAGCATCCAACGTAGGAGTTAAAACCGTAGTGATACCATCAGCAGCAGCTGTCGCCGTACCGGTAATCACCCCATCTGTCACTGCAACGGAGGCGGTGTTAGTCGTAGCGGTGGGCTTGGGAGGAATACCCAAAGCTCCATTGGTACAACCGGTAAACGTCCCCGGATTAGCCGTATTGTCCCCGGCACACAAGGCCACATCCTTCTTCAAAGCTTCCGCAATGCCCTGAACTTCAGAAAAGCGGGATTTCTTCATGTAATCCGAATAGGCCGGAATGGCCAGAGCAGCCAGAATGCCGATAATCGCCACCACGATCATCAGTTCGATGAGGGTAAAGCCTTTTTGCATAGATTTCATGGTAAGACCTCCTATGTGAAAAATTTCACGCTTGGTTGCGTTGGACTCTATCTCGCAAGTAAGATGCCAAAAAAATTTATTATTAAAAATCAACGCACTAAATACACAATCCCAAAATCCCCCTATCTCAAAGTGACAAATTCCGGCAGGTCTTCGCCGCAAAAGGTCACTCGACTAGGAAAAATACCGGATCACCATTGAAACCGGTGCGTCCCGGTTAAAGCCCTCACCCGCTGAAGCCCATGGTCGGGTGACAGCAGGTCTTGAACCGCCGCGGCTATTTCTGCCTTTTGGTCCGGCTTCAAATGAGTCAAAAACACCGGGGCCTTCCCGGTATAGCAGGCCAGCTCCGCCGCCAGCAACCGGGGGCAGAGATGGCGGGAGGCTTGGGCTAGGGGCTGGTGGGTGTCGGCGAAGGCGGTTTCCAGGATCAGGGCCTGGAGCTTGGTTTGGCGGTTGATCCGGGGCCAGAAGTCCGGGTTCAGGTAGGTGTCCCCGGAAAAGGCCAGACTGCCGGCGGGGTTTTCCAGCAAATAGCCCACGGCGGGCACGGAATGGACGGCGGGCAGAGGGGTGATGGAGCGCTCACCGGAGAGGGCAATGGCCTCATCTACCGCCAGGGGAGCGAAGGCCAGCTTGGGGTGCTGGGGATCGGGCAGGGTGGTGAAATCGGGCCAGATCTGCCAGTTGAATATGTGTCGGCGCAACACTTCCAGGGATTGGGGCAGGCCGTGCACCACCAGGGGAGTCTCCCCCTGCCGGGCATCCACCAGCATGGGCAGGCAGGCGATGTGGTCCATGTGGGTATGGGTCAGGAAAACGTGGTCGATGCGGGACAGGGAGTCCAGTTCCAGGCGGGCCACCCCGGTGCCCGCGTCGATGAGCACGTCCTCGTCCAGCAGCAGAGCGGTGGTGTCCCCCGCCCCGCCGATACCGCCGCTACAGCCCAGTACCCTGACTTTCAAAATGCGTCACTCCGGCTTATGGGGGTTAAGGCGATCAAGCTTCCAGGAGGAAGGTCATGGCAACCCCGGCCACCTCCACCCGATCCCCATTCCGTAGGGGCTGGCTCTCCTCGGGTACGGGCTGGCCGTTGATTTTTGGCGGTTCGGGACCTTCCACCGGGGTCAGGGAATAGCCCAGGGGGCGGCGGGTGATGACCACCACCTGGACCCCGGGGCGCCCCAGGGTAGTGATGGGCTTGACCAGGGATAGTTCCCGGCCCTGGTTGGCCCCGGTCAGCAGGCGCATTTTGCCCAGGGGCAGGTCGGCGCCCCCGTTTTTACCCGGACCGGGCAGGGCCGTTTCCCCCAGAACGGAAAGGGGCACCCCCTCCACGGGCGGGGTTTCCACCAGGTACTTGAGCTTGTATTTGCCCAGCTCCACCTCATCCCCGTCCTTGAGCACGCACTTGGCCACGGGCCGACCATTGACCAGGGTGCCGTTGGTGCTGTTCAGGTCTTCCAGAAAGCAATCCTCCCCCAGACAGACCAGGGCCAGATGCTCCCCACTGATGGCCAGATTGTCGATCTGGATGTCGTTGTGGGATTTGCGGCCGATGGTGAGGCGTTCCTTGTTCAGGGGAATTTCCTTCAACACCAAGCCATCCATGGACAAAATCAGCCTTGCCATTGCCTCATTCCTCAAGTGCCCCGCACCCGGGCCGCAAAAAAGGGCGGACGGGCTGGCGGTTTCCAGGCGCCTAGCATACCGGGTCCGGGCCCGGCCCACATCTCCGTTTATCGTCCCATCGGTCCGTCAAGCGCCGAAGGGTAGCTCCACCCCTAGGCCCTGCTCCCGGGCTTGGGTCAGGAGCCGGTGGGCCAGCACCAGATCCTGGATACCCAGGCCCTGGGATTCAAAGAGGGTGATCTGTTCCCGGTCTTGCCGCCCCGGGCGGCGGCCCACCAGAATGTCCCCCAGTTCCACCAGCTGCCGGGCCTGGAGCCGACCTTTTTCCAGCAAGGGGAGTAAATCCCCCGCTTCCTTGACCGCCGTGTCCACCGTATCCACCGCCACCAGATCACACTTACGCACCATGGCTTCGGAGAGTTCCTGGCGGATGATGGCGTTGGACCCCGCCCCGTTAATGTGGGTGCCCGGAGCCACCCATTCGGCTTCAAACAGGGGGCTGGCCGCCGTGGTTACGGTGCCCAGCACATCCGCCTC
This sequence comes from Azospira inquinata, assembly GCF_018905915.1. NCBI lineage: Bacteria > Pseudomonadati > Pseudomonadota > Betaproteobacteria > Rhodocyclales > Rhodocyclaceae > Azospira > Azospira inquinata. The sequence goes on along the minus strand of NZ_CP064782.1, from coordinate 2,247,533 downwards.
CCGCACCGTGGCTTCCGGAGAGGGGGCGGCCAGGAAGCGGACCGAGGGGAAACGTTCCCCCTGACGGGCACAAAAATCTTCCAGCTTGTCCCGCTTGCGGCCAAACACCCGAACTTCCTCCAGCTGGGGTAAGGCGGTGCACAGGGCCTCCACATGGCCCCCGGCCTGCCAGCCCGTGCCGAACACCCCGGCCACCCGGGCATCCGGCCGGGCCAGTACCCGGGCGGCCAGGCCCGAGGCGGCACCGGTGCGCATCATGCCCAGAAAGTCCCCCGCCACCACCCCTTGGAGAATGCCGCTGGCCGCCTCGAAGACGAAAACATTGAAGCGGTTGCCGCTGCGGTTGGAGGTATAGGCCTTGTAGCCCAGAATACCCAGGGAGGGCACCCCGGCCTGCAGCAGATGCAGGGCGGTCTGGGGCAAGCGGGTGCGCTGCCGGGGCGTATCCTGGCCGGCCTGGGCGCCTTCCAGGGAAAGGGCCCGATGGGCCGTTTCCACGGCTTCCAGGGCCAGGGGCATGGTCAGCATTTGCCGGACGTCGGTTTCGTTCAGGTAAAGGGGCACCCGGGTCTCCTCAAAAACAGCGTGCAATGAAAAGCCGCCCCCAGGGGACAGCGGAAAAAATTATCAGGCGCCCCCCAAGGGCTGGGGCCGGGTCGGGCGACGCCGGGCTAGGCCTTTTCCCAGAACCACCACCAGTACGGCCCCCAGCACCCCCACGGCCTGGGGCAGCCATAGGGGGGCCCCGGTCAGGTAGGGCGCCAGCCAGCGGGCCAGGCCGTGGTCGCTCCAGAACATTTCCCCGGCCACGTAGCCCAGGAGGGCGGCCCCCAGGGTCACCACCACGGGCCAGCGCTCCATGAAGTGGAGAATCAGCTGACTGGACCAGACGATCAGGGGAATGGACACGGCCAGCCCCAGGAAGAGCAGCAGCAGGCTCCCGTGGGCGGCGCCGGCCACGCCGATGACGTTATCCAGGCTCATGACAAAGTCCGCCACAATGATGGTGCGCACCGCGCCCCACAGGCTGTCCGCCGCAGTGATGTCCCCCTCCCCTTCGTCTTCCGGCAGCAGGAGCTTGATGCCGATCCACAGCAGCAGGCAGCCCCCCGCCATTTTCAGCCAGGGCAGGTGCATTACCAGGGCGGCAAAGGTGGTCAGCAGCACCCGCAGCACCACGGCGCCGGCCACCCCGTAAGCCATGCCCCGCTTGCGCTGGGCCAGGGAAAGATTGCGACAGGCCAGGGCAATGACCACCGCATTGTCCCCGGACAAAACCAGGTCCACCGCCACAATCTGGGCCAGGGCCCACCAGAAGGCCAGGGAATCGGGTGCGAGATAAGGATTCATGGGCGGCCATTGTAGACAAAAAAGGGGCGGACCGTGACCGGTCCGCCCCTTTTGCTGGAAGGAAGCGCTTTAGAGCAGGGCCTTTAGCAGCTTACCCATTTCGGAAGGATTGCGGGTGACCTTGAAGCCACACTCTTCCATGACCGCCAGCTTGGCTTCCGCCGTGTCCGCACCGCCGGAAATGAGGGCCCCGGCATGGCCCATACGCTTCCCGGGAGGGGCGGTGACCCCAGCGATGAAGCCGACGATGGGCTTTTTCATGTTTTCCTTGCACCAGCGGGCGGCATCCGCCTCATCCGGACCGCCGATTTCCCCGATCATGATCACCGCGTCCGTGTCCGGATCGTCGTTGAAGGCCTGCATGATGTCGATGTGCTTTAAGCCATTGATGGGGTCGCCACCGATACCCACGGCGGAGGACTGCCCCAGACCCAGTTCGGTGAGCTGGGCCACCGCTTCATAGGTCAGGGTGCCGGAGCGGGAAACCACGCCGATGCGGCCCTTGCGATGGATGTGGCCGGGCATGATGCCGATCTTGATTTCTTCCGGCGTAATCAGCCCCGGGCAGTTGGGCCCCAGGAGCAGGGTTTTCTTGCCACCGGAGGCTTCCTTGGCCTTCATCTTGTTGCGGACTTCCAGCATATCCCGCACGGGAATGCCTTCCGTAATGCAGATGGCCAGATCCAGGTCGGCTTCCACCGCTTCCCAGATGGCGGCAGCGGCACCGGCGGGAGGCACGTAGATGACGGAAACCGTCGCCCCCGTGGCCTGGGCCGCGTCCTTCACCGTGGCGTAGATGGGGATATCAAACACCTTTTCCCCCGCTTTTTTGGGATTCACCCCGGCCACAAAGCAGTTTTTGCCGTTGGCGTATTCCTGGCACTTCTCGGTATGGAACTGGCCGGTCTTGCCGGTGATGCCCTGGGTGATGACCTTGGTGTCCTTGTTGATCAGAATGGACATGCAGTGACTCCTCGTTTCCGGTTATTTGACCGCGTCGACAATTTTCTGGGCCGCATCGGCCATGGTGTCGGCGGAGATGATGGGCAGACCGGATTCCTTCAGGATCTGCTTGCCCAGGTCTTCGTTGGTACCCTTCATACGCACCACCAGGGGCACGGACAATTGGACCTCCTTGGCCGCCGCCACCACGCCGGTGGCGATGGTGTCGCAGCGCATGATGCCACCGAAGATATTGACCAGAATGCCCTTCACCTTGGGGTTCTTGAGCATGATCTTAAAGGCTTCGGTGACCTTCTCCGTGGTGGCACCACCGCCCACGTCCAGGAAGTTGGCCGGCTCGGCGCCGAACAGCTTAATGGTGTCCATGGTGGCCATGGCCAGACCGGCCCCGTTCACCAGGCAGCCGATGTTGCCGTCCAGGGAGATATAGGCCAGATCGAACTTGGATGCCTCAATTTCGTCCGGGTTTTCCTCGTCCAGATCCCGATAGGCCACAATTTCCGGATGGCGGAACAGGGCGTTGGCGTCAAAGTTGAATTTGGCGTCCAAAGCTTTGATATTGCCGTCCCCTTCCAGAATCAGGGGATTAATTTCCGCCAGGGAAGCGTCCGTTTCCATGTAGCAGGTGTAGAGATTCTTGAACAGGATCACCGCCTTGGCCACGGAGGCTTCCGGCACACCGATGCCCCGGGCAAGCCGGGCCGCCTGTTCGTCCGTCAGCCCCACCAGGGGATCCACGAATTCCTTGAGAATTTTTTCCGGCGTCTTGTGGGCCACTTCCTCGATTTCCATGCCCCCTTCGGAAGAGGCCATCACCGCCACCTTCTGGCTAGCCCGATCGGTGAGCACCGCCAGGTAGTACTCCTTCTTGATGTCGGCCCCTTCTTCGATGAGCAGGCGGCGCACCTTCTGGCCTTCCGGACCGGTCTGGTGGGTCACCAGCTGCATGCCGAGAATCTGGTTAGCGTATTGGCGCACTTCCTCCAGGGACTTGGCCACCTTCACCCCGCCCCCCTTGCCCCGGCCACCGGCATGAATTTGCGCCTTCACCACCCAGACCTTGCCGCCCAGTTCTTCAGCCACCTGGACCGCTTCGTCGACGGAAAAGGCGGGTTTGCCCCGCGGCGTCACCACGCCGAACTTTCTCAGGATTTCTTTACCCTGATATTCATGAATTTTCATGCGCTTTCCTTGCTTGGTTGAAGTTGCGAGCAAAAGGCCGGAGCGTCTCCCCTAGCCGGTTCCTGGCCGCGATACCAGCGCGGGTAGTAGCGCCGCACCGCTTCCGAAGAGGTTTCCAGGGCATGGCAGCGGTCCAGCTGGTAGGGCTGGCGGCCGTCATGATCCTCGTTGTCTTGTGTTTCGCTGGCAAAGGTCTGCAACGCCACCGTGGGCAGCACCATGGCCAATTCGGTCAAATGGGAACAACCCGCCACACCGCCCAGGCGCTGGCGCAGGGCTCGGCGGAAATCCTGGAACAGATTGAGGCCCACCAGGCGGCGGTACTCGGGCACAATGGCCCGGCAATGGTCCCCGTAGGGCGCGGCTTCGGTCACCCCCTGGGCGTCCAAAATCTGGAAATGCCGATCCACCGTTACGCGCAGGCCCATATGGTGAATCGCCTCCCCGGCCTGACGCAGCCCGGTGGAGAGGGGGTAATCATGGTCCTTGGTGTCCGTCATCCAGGCTTCCAGATCCCACAAACCGTCTTCCCGCTTGTATCCATGCAACTGGATACTGCGGCAATGGCGGCGTTGTCGGGGAGCGGCGGGCGGCGGTAAGGGCATGGGTTAGGGCCGTTTAAAGTCAGGAAAAATGCTGGGGCAAAGGACGAAAAGCCAGTTTATCCGAATGTTCTAGCCGGGGGCACAGTTCTTTGAATTCTGAGTTTTGAATTCATAATTATTTATACAAATTCCCCGACAGGCAAGATGGAAGGGTGAATTTTCTTTATTCGCCCCGGGGAATCGGCTGGGAACTATAGGGGAGCAACCTTAAAGGAAGCTGACAAGCGCCCCTCCGGCGAGAATGGCTGTGGCTGTGGCTGTGGCTGTGGCTGTGGCTGTGGCTGTGGCTGTGGCTGTGGCTGTGGCTGTGGCTGTGGCTGTGGCTGTGGCTGTGGCTTGGGCTTGGGCTTGGGCTTGGGCTTGGGCTTGGATGCGGGTGCGGGTGCGGGTGCGGGTGCGGGTGCGGGTGCGGGCTCCCTTGATCCCGGAAGCCCCGCCCTGGCCGGGCTTCCGGGATCAAGGGATAATGGCCCTCCCCCTGTTGATAGGCGCTCCATGACCGCCCCCCATTCTTCCTCCCAGCCCCGGCAGGTGCTCCTGGCCGCCTGTTTCGGCACCTTTCTGGAGTGGTACGACTTTCTCACCTTCGCCACCCTGGCTACCTATTTCGGGCCCCTGTTTTTCCCGCCGGAGCATCCCACCACCGGTCTGCTGGCCAGTCTGGCCACCTTCGGCGCGGGCATGGTAGTGCGCCCCCTGGGGGCGGCCCTGTTCGGCTCCCTGGGGGACCGGCTGGGACGGCGCAAAATTTTCATCCTGACCATCGTGCTCATGGGCCTGGCCACGGTAGGGGTGGGCCTGCTGCCCACCTATGGGCAGGTAGGTCTGGCGGCCCCCCTGGGATTACTGGCCCTGCGCCTGTTGCAGGGCCTTTCCGTGGGAGGGGAAATCGGCGGCAGTGCCGTCTACGTAACCGAACATGCGGCACCGGAGGCCCGGGGACGGCTCACCAGCGTGCTCCAGCTCATGGGGCCCCTGGGCATGATGGTCTCCACCCTCCAGGTGGTGCTGCTCCAGCACAGCCTGACCACCACGGATTTCCAGCAATGGGGCTGGCGGGTGCCCTTTTTGTTGTCCGCCCTGCTGCTGGCCCTTTCCCTGAAAAGCCGCATCGCCCTCCACGAATCCCCCGTATTCCGCCAGCTGGCCCGGGAACAGCGGCTGTCCGCCACTCCCCTGCGGGACTGCCTGGGGGACGGGGAAACCCGCAAACGCATGGCCCTGCTGTTTCTCTGCATTTCCAGCGGCGGCTCCCTGCTGTTTTTTTCCGCCCAGGTGTATAGCACCGTGTTTCTCAAAACCGTGGTGGGTCTGGAAAGCAGCCATGCCAGCGCCCTGGTGCTGGCCGCCACCCTGGCCCTCTTTCCCCTCACCGTGGCCTGCGGTGCCCTGTCCGACCGGATCGGCCGCCGCCCGGTGCTGCTGGCCGGCTTGTTGGTGGGGGCGGTGGGCTTGCTACCCGTGTTTGCCGGGCTGCTCCAGATAGGCAATCCGGATCTGGCCCGATTCAACGCCCAGGCCCTGGTACGGCTCCAGGGGCCGGACTGCGGCCCGACCTTGTGGCCTGGGGAGCACAATAGCTGCCGTCCCTTCCGGGAATCCCTGGCCCAGTTGGGAGTGGCCTATGACACGGCCCCCGCCCCCCACCCTGTCCTGACCATAGGCCGCCAGCAGCTAACCAGCCCCGATCCTGCCGCCATCAAGGCGGCCCTACAGACCGCGGGCTGGCCCGGACCCCGGGCCGCCCCGGGTTCGGACGCCCTCCTGTTCCTGCTGCTGCTCATTCCCATCCTGGCGGTGGCCCTGATCACCGGGCCCCAGACCGCCGTTCTGGCGGAACTGTTCCCCGCCCGCTTCCGCTATTCCGCCGTGGCCCTGCCCCACAATCTGGCGGCAGGCTGGATCGGGGGCCTGTCTCCTTTCCTGGTCACCCTCATCAATGTGGAAAGCGGCCAGCCCCTGGCCGGGCTGATCTACCCCAGCCTATTCCTGGCCCTGGCCCTGGGGGTGGGACTCAAATACCTGCCCGAGACCCGGGGCGTGGATTTGGGCCGCTGACCCCTTAGGGGGTGGTCTTGGCTTTTTTAGTCCGCCCGCTACGACTATCCTGGCCCACCAGACGGGTGGATTGATCCTTGGGATTAGCCCGCTTGGCGCTGATCTCCAGAGCCATGGCGCTAGGCGGTAACGCCTGGGAGGAAATCCGGGCGTATTTAGCCCGGGCGGCGGCAATGCGCCCGTCGATACGCTCCACGTTGTAACCCTTGGCCTGCATGGCGCGGCGGATTTGCAGGAGCCGCTCCAGTTCCGCCGGCGCCTGTTCCGAGCGACGGGCCAGGCCCCAGTCGGAACGGGGCCGGTTGGCCACGGCGGCGAATTCTTCCGGGGAGGAAATGGCCCGGGCCAGGGTCATGTGGTCAAACTTCACCGCCCATTCCAGGGCCCCATCTCCCCACTCGTTGCGTACCTTGGGGTCGGCGCCCCGCTCCAGGAGGTGCTTGGCCATGGCCTCATGGCCGTCGTACACCGCCATCATCAGCACACTGGAACCGTTGGGGGAACGGGCATTGATGTCCCCGCCCCGGGCCAGGAGCAAATCCACCACCTCCTGGTGACCGGCAAAGGCGCCGTAATGGAGGGCGGTCCACTGCCCGTTGGGCCGATTCACCGCCGCCCCGTGGTCCAGAAGCCAGCTCACCGCCCCGATCTGGCCTTTCCAGGCAGCCAGAAGCAGGGCCGTTTCCCCCAGGCTGTTGCGGTGTTCCACCGTTCCCCCGTGGGCCAGAAACAGTTCCATGAGGGGAATATTGCCGCTCCAAGCGCCGATCATAAGCCCCGTGCCAATCCGATCCGCCTCAAACTCCGGGTCCAGCCCCCCCTCCAGCCAGCGCCGGGCCTGGAACATGTCCCCCAGCTCCATGGCATGGCCGAAGCGCACCGGGTCCGGCAGCACCATGGGTTCCGGCTGGGAGGCCGAGGCGGGGCGGGCCACCGACGGGCGGTTGGCGCCCTGTAAGAGGGTGCTGTCCTGGGCCCCCGCCGTCCCCCCCCAAACCAGGAGAAAGGGCAGCGTCCAGGCCAATCCCTGGCCCTTGCCTTGCAGAAAAACCTTCATGGATAGGATTCCTTGTCTGGGGTTAAGTCCCTGGGGATGACGGGTAATAGGGGCGCCAGTCAAAACGCCCCCCGGCTGGGGTTATTGTATGGCCAGGGCCGGAGAAGAAAAGCCACGGCTTTCTGGACAGATAAGCCCCAACCAGGCCCTCATCATAGGGCTCCCCGGCGCTCACCGAGCCTACCAGCGCCATTGCCCGTCTGTATTTTCCGGGCCAGTAGTCTAAACTTACGCCAGCCTGGGAGCCAGGCCATACCCGCTCCCCGCCCCCTGTCCATGGAAACGCCAACGTTTTGCCCCCCTTTTCCCCCAATTCCCGATTGATTCTGGCCCTGGGCCTGTCCCTCCTGCTCCACGGTCTGGTGGTGACACCGCCCTGGCGGGGGATGGGGCGGGCGTCCCCGGATCGGGGGATGCCCCGTCTGGAGGCCCGCTTACGGATGCCACCACCGCCGCCCCCAAGGGCGACGCTGCCTGCCAAGCCAGTCCCCAAGTCCCTCCCCCCGGCACCGCCCCCCCGACCCAAAGCCAGCCCGGTGGTCCACAAGGCCCCGGCAGAAACCAAGGAAACGGCCCCCCATTCCCCCCCGGCCCAGGCACCTGCCCCGGTCCCCAAGTTGCAAGCCCCAGCCAAGCCCCGGGTGGTGATGAAAGCCCCCAACCCGGTGCTGCGGGCCGCCCAGGCCCAGCTGGCGGAATATCTCCCTTACCCCCCTGCCGCCGTGGCCCAGGGGCTGGAGGGAGAGACCCTGGTGCGGGTGTTTCTGGACGCCCAGGGCAATGCCCTGGCCGCCCGGGTGGAGCGGAGCAGTGGGGCCGCCCTGCTGGACGATGCGGCGGTGGCCGCCGCCCGGCGCCTCAAAGCCCTGCCCCAAGATGCCCCGGACGAGCTGCTGCTGCCGGTACGCTTCCGTCTTCACTAAAGCCCGCCACCGTTCATTCAACGGTCAGCTTGGCAGGCTAGAATGGCGCCCTTTCCGGGCCTTCCGCCCGTTTTCCCTCGCTTGATTGGAAGGAGTACTCCCCCATGTCCGGAGATCATTTTCACGTTCACGGCCCCCATGACCATGCGGTGGAACACGCCACCCAGGAGGCCAGCGGCGATAATTTCGCCTCCCGGCTGGCAGCCATGACCGCCGTGCTGTCCACCGTGGGCGCCCTCTTCAGCTACCAGGGGGGTGCCACCCAGAACAACGCCCTGCTACACAAGAACGAAGCCACCATCCGCAAGACGGAGGCGTCGGATCAATGGAATTTCTACCAGGCCAAGAGCAATAAGCAGAATCTGGCGGAACTGGCCCTGGTAATGGGCCCGGCGGCTACCCGGGAGCGTTATCAGCAGGACATCGCCCGCTACAAGCAGGAAAAGGCGGACATCAAAACCAAGGCGGAGGCCCTGGAGCAGTCGGCCAAGGCCGCGGAGGAACAGAGCGAGGTGGATATGCACAGCCACCATCGCTGGGCCCAGGCCATGACCGCCATTCAGGTGGCCATTTCCCTGGCCGCCATTACCCTGCTCGCCCGGCGGCGCTGGCTCCAGTACGCCACCTGGGGCGTGGGGGCCGCCGGGGTGGTTATCGGCCTCACTGCCCTGGCCCATCTTTGAGCTAGAGCCGCCCAGGGGAACCTGGCCCGTATCCCCCGAAAATTGGCGGTCGGGCCAGATCGCCACATTCAAGGCATCGGGCATTCCATGAAAAAAGGGGGCGGAAAAAATCCGCCCCCTTTTTTCTGCCTGGAGCCAGGACGCTCCAGCCACCGGATCAGACTAACACCGCCCCGCCCTGACGCTTAGCCATGGCCACCGCTTCCCGCACCGCCTCCTTCAGGCTGCCCGTATCGGCCCGACCGGTCCCGGCCAGATCCAGGGCCGTCCCGTGATCCACCGAGGTGCGGATAATGGGCAGGCCCAGGGTGACGTTGATGCCATGGCCGAAGGTGGCGAATTTCAGGGCCGCCAGGCCCTGGTCGTGATACATGGCCAGGACGCAATCCCCCCGGGCCAGCTGGGGTGGGGTGAACAGGGTGTCAGCGGGCAGGGGGCCGATCAGGTCCATACCCTGGGCCCGTAGGCGTTCCAGCACGGGGATTTGCACATCCAGCTCCTCCCGTCCCAGATAGCCCCCTTCCCCCGCGTGGGGATTAAGGCCGGCCACCAGAATGCGGGGCCGGGGGATGCCGTACTTGCGCCCCATATCCCGGTGCAGGATGGTGAGTACCTCTTCCAGCAGGGCCGGGGTAATGGCATCGGGCACGGCCCGCAGGGGTAGATGGGTGGTGGCCAGAGCCACCCGCAGGGGGCCGGGCTGGCCCAGGGGACCGTGGCCCCCCAGGGGGGATTGGCCCGCCAGCATCATCACCACCCGGGGGGTGGCCGTGTGGTCCGCCAGATATTCGGTATGGCCCGTGAAAGGCACCCCGGCCTGATTAATCACCCCCTTATGCACGGGGGCGGTGACCATGGCGGCAAATTCCCCGGCGCGGCAACCGGACAGGGCCCGATCCAGCAGGGACAGCACATAGGCCCCGTTGGCCGGGTCCAGAACCCCGGCTTGGGCAGGGGCCGCCAGGGGCAGATGGAGCACTTCCAGGGTACCGGCAGGAGGAAGGTAGGCCGGGTCCGCCCGATAGTCCTGCCAGACAACGGCCGCCCCTTTTCCGGCGCAGCGCTGGGCCAGGAGCTGCCGGTCCCCCAGCACCACCAGGCGGGCACCGAAATCTTCTTCCGTCAGGGCCCGGCACAGCTCGGGGCCAATACCGGCGGGTTCCCCGGAGGTGACCGCAATCAGGGGGCGGGTCATTCTTCGTTCAGCTTGTTTTCCACGTAGGCCCGGTCCCGCATCTGGCGCAACCAGTCCTGATAATCCTCATCCGCCCGCCGATCCCTCAGCACCTGCCGGGCCAGCACCCGGCGCCGCTCGTCGGACACGTCCTGGGTACGCCGTTCCAGCACCTGGATCAGGTGGAAACCGAACTGGGTCTGGACGGGCTGGCTGATTTCCCCCACTTTAAGCTGGTCCATGGCCCGCTCAAATTCGGGCACCGTATCCCCGGGATAAACCCAGCCCAGATCGCCCCCCTTGGAGGCGGTGCCGTCCTGGGAATAGAGGCGGGCCAGTTCGGCGAAGTCGCCCCCATGTTCCAGCCGTTCCCGCACCGCTTGCAACTTGCGCCGGGCTTCGTCCTCCGACACCAGTTCATTGACCTTGATAAGGATGTGCCGGGCATGGGTCTGCTGCACCGGGGGCAGGGCCGCGCCGCCCCCCCGCTTTTCCAGCAGACGGACGATGTGGAAACCATTGGGGCTATGGAGCAGGGGCGACACTTCCCCGGGCTGGAGCTTGGCCGCCGCTTCCGCGTAGAGGTTGGGTAGCCGGTCCGCCGGACGGACGCCCAGATCGCCCCCTTCCAGGGCATCGGGGGCATCCGAATAGGCCGCCGCCACCTGGGCGAAGTCATCCCCCTTACGCAGATGCTCCATGATCTGCTCCGCCTTGGCCTTGAGCTTTTGCAGCTGCTCCGGGCTGGCCCCTTCCGGGGTACGCACCAGAATGTGGGCCAGATGGTATTCCGGGGTAACCCCCGCCTGGGCCTGACCCGCCAGGTAGTTATCCACTTCCCCTTCGGAAATGTTGATCTTGCTATCCACTTCCCGGTTTTTCAGCCGGGAAATGAGCATTTCGTCCCGAATTTCCTCCCGGAATTTGACGAAGGCCACCCCGTCTTTTTCCAGGGCCTTACGGAACTGGTCCGGAGTCATTTTGTTATTGGCCGCAATCCGGTTGATAGCCATATCCAGTTCCCCGTCCTCCACATGGAGGCCGTTTTCCTTGGCGTACTGAACCTGGATCCGATCCATGATCATCCGTTCCAGCATCTGCTTTTGCAGCACTTCCTGGGGGGGGAGTTCCGTGCCCTGGCGCTTCAGCTGGCTGACCACGGAATCCAGACGACTTTGCAGTTCGTGGAGGGTAATCACTTCATCGTTGACCACCGCCACCACCCGATCCGCTTCCACCGGCTCCTGGGGCAGAGGGGGGGCGGCCCGGACCAGGCCCGCCAGGCTAAGGAGAAATAAACAAAACAGCAGACGCTTCATGGCAATCTCGCTAGGAATTATTGGCTGCCGAATACGGGATCGGCGGCCGGCTGATTGATGCGGCCGTAGCCGGGGATGGAACGGCGCAGAATATCCAGGGGATTGGAGCCGATCCGGGAGAAGTCGTTCAGCTCCAACTGGACGAAGAAGGCGGTGGAGGAAGAACCGGTGGTGGTGGCATAGCGTTGCAGCACCACCCGGCTGACCCAGCAGCCCCCGTTGTATTCCATGCCCCCCACCGCTTCGATGATGCGCTTGTCCTGAATGGAGTAGTTATAACGGCCCACCCCGCTCCAGCCGCCGGAAAGGGGCCACTGGCCGGAGAAGTCCACCTGTTTCAAGAGATCCCGGGTGAAGCGATAACCCGCGTTCAAGACCTTCCCCGTATCCGGCTGATAACGGCCGGACAGGGTGAAGCGCTCGGTACGCTTGTCATTGGGGTTGTACTGGATGGCGGAATCCGTATAAATCTTGGGCAGCACCCGGCCGGACAGGGCGGCCAAGAAATCGGAGGTACGGTTGGTCCGCACTTCGTCCCCCGGGTTCAGAGTCACCACCTGATCCCGGAAGTAGAGCCGCTGGCCCACCATGCCCTTCAGGTATTCCACCCCCGTATTGGGATCCACCAGACGGGAGGTCAGCGCCGCCGTCAGCTGGTTGGCGTCGGCGATCCTATCCTGCCCGGAATAAATGTTTTCCGAGAAAATCTGACCGAAATTAAAGTCCGCCAACCCCGTATCGAAGAGGGGAATGTTGTCCTGGTTTTTGGCCTTCACATTCAGGTAGTACAGCCGGGGTTCCAGGGTCTGGACGTAATCCCGGCCAAAGACGGCCAGGGGCCGTTCAAAGGTGGCCCCCGCATCCACACTGAAAATGGGCAGATCCCGGGTAACATTGTCGTCCCCCGTGGTGGTACGCCGGGTCAGATCGTAGCGGGTCATGTGCAGCCCGATCTTGGGGGTGACGTAATACCCGGAAGTGACCATGGGCAGGGACAGCTGGGGATAAAGCACGGTCCGCTTGCCCACGTCAAAGGTGGGATGCTCAAAGTCCGTGTATTGGCCGTACAGGGCCACATCCGTGCCCCCCAGGTAATCGGGGCGGCGGGCATTCAGGGTCAGCTGGGGTTGCAGACTGTAGGGCTTGGTCACCGGATTGGCCGGGTCCGTCTGCAAGGTCTGGTAATGGAGCACCCGGGCCTGGGCATTCCACCAAGTGGAATTGTAAAAGAGGTTACCTTCCCGGGCCAGATTGCTCTGGGAAGCAATGCCAATGCGACTGGACAAGTCAGTAAAGTAGTTGTCGTCGGAGACCTTATTGATATCCAAGCGGCCGGAGAAGCCATTCGCAAAGGTTTGATTATGCTGCCAGAACAACGCGCTCCGAGTCATTCCCGCCAGCTTGTCCTGGGGCAGATTCTCATAACGGAAGGTACCGTTATAGCCGTAGTTCAGATAGCGAACCTCCGTCCCCAGTTGCAAACCTCGCTTGGTGATTTCCCGACCGATTACCGTTGCGTCGTAATTGGGAGCGATATTCCAGTAATAGGGCAGGGTGATGTCCATGCCCCCGGTGGAGGTACTGCCGATGGTAGGGGGCAGCAGGCCAGACTGGCGTTTGTCCGCTAAGGAAAAGTCCATGGAAGGCACATAAAAAATGGGCTTATCCTTGAAGTACAAGGTGCTAGCCCGGCCTTCCCCTACTTCCCGTTCGTAATCCAGGTTGAGGGTATCGGTTTTCAGATACCAGTCATCATTGCCCGGCTTACAGGTGGTATAGGTGGCATTGTTCAACTGGTAATGGTCTTCCCCCTGGAAATCGATGGAATCGGCCTGGCCCCGGCCCTCCACGATTTTTTTGCCGTACACCTTACCCACGGTCATGGGCTGGCCCATGATTTCCTGGGTCACTTCTTGCTGGAAGGTATAGCTGGGGCTTTGGAACGCCCCAATCTTGTCCCCCAGCTTCATGTGTAATTTTGGCCCGGAAATGACGCTGTTCTCCTGGGTCAGCACCACGTTGCTTTCCGCATCCACCTCGTCTTCCACCTGATGGAAGGTCATTTTGTCGGCGGTGAGTACGGAACCGTAGCGGCGCAGTTCTCCGTTGCCTTCCAGCACGGATTCCCGGTCATTGACTCCGTACATTTTGTCCGCCGCCAGGAAGGTGGGACGGGCATCCCCGTTTTTGGGCAGGGGGGGCATGGACTTAGCGAGGCGCAGGGAGAGGCCCGGGCCCGTATCCGCTCCGGTGAGCCGGGCATTTTCCCCGCTCTCATCCTCCGCCCGGCGCATGGCCAGGGGCAGATTGGTACTCACGTCCAGAGGCGTTTCCTCCCCCACGGCGGGCTCAGGAGCAGCCACGGTGGCTGCCGGAACGGCTGGCTGGGCTTGGGGAAGCGGGGCTGGTCCGGCCACCGGCGTGGGCCGGGACGCGGCCGTCTTGCGGGAACGGCGGGGCGGAGCGGCCTGGGGCAGATCGGCGCTGCTTTCGGGGGCGACAGTCCGGGGCTGCCGTGCTGGGGCTGGCGCTGGAGCAACTGGCGCGCTTTCCGGCAGGGGGCTAGCAGCGGGAAGGGGGGCCGCCGTCACGGGCTGCACCACGGCGCGGGCCGGCGCCAGATCGGTGGCTTTGGGAGGTAAGGGGGGCAGGCCGAGCAGAGCCGGATCCACCGCCAGGGGCGGCAGAGTACCGGCCTGGGCCGTTGCCGCCAGGGGGCCGCCGACGGCCCCGGCAAAGCCACAGCAAATCAAAAGTGCCAGCGGGCGTCGGGGAAATACCATGGAATATTCGTTTTCTAGCCCGGGGAAGAAGGCCCGGCGCGGGTGCTAAAATCGCGCCATTTTAGCATTAACCCTTGAAGGAGAAGCGGCATGCCGCGCAATCAGCTGCTGCGGGACTGGATTGCCCGCCAGTACCCGGGAGAATCCCTGGACATTCAACCCGCTTCCGCGGACGCCAGTTTTCGCCGTTACTTCCGCCTCCAATTCGCCGACGAACGGCCTTCCCTGATTGTCATGGATGCCCCGCCGGGCCATGAAGACTGCCGCCCCTGGCTGAAGGTGGGGGCCCTGTTTGCCGCCGCTGGGGTCCATGTGCCCCGGGTGCTGGCCCAGGACTTGGAACTGGGCTTTCTCATGCTCTCCGACCTGGGCAACACCACCTATCTCGCCGTACTGAACCAGGACAACGCCCCGGCCCTTTACGGGGAGGCCCTCACCGCCCTGGTCCGCATCCAGCAAGCCAGCCAGCCCGGGGTCTTGCCCGCCTATGACCGGCCCCTACTGGAACGGGAACTGGATCTGTTCCCCGACTGGTATGTGAACAAACACCTGGGCAAAACCCTCACCCCGGCCCAGGAAAAGGTCTGGCAGACCGCCAAGGAGAAGCTCCTGGCCAATGTACTGGCCCAGCCCCAGGGCTATGTGCACCGGGATTACCACTCCCGCAACCTCATGGTCAGCGACCCTAATCCGGGAATCATCGACTTCCAGGACGCGGTGTACGGCCCCCTCACCTACGATCCCGTCTCCCTGTTCCGGGACGCCTATATCAGCTGGGAGGAAGAACAGGAGCTGGATTGGGTGATCCGCTACTGGGAACTGGCCCGCCGGGCCAAGCTGCCCGTGCCCGCCGCCTTCGACGACTTCTACCGGGATTACGAGTGGATGGGGGCCCAGCGCCAGCTCAAGGTTCTAGGCATTTTCGCCCGGCTCTATCACCGGGATGGCAAGGACGGCTACCTGGCGGATATGCCCCGGGTCATGGCCTACCTGCGCCGCACCTGCGAACGTTACGGGGAGCTGCGCCCCCTCTGGCGCCTGCTGGAAGAGTTGGAACCCAGCGTCAGCCAGGTGGGTTACACCTTCTAGGATCGGCCCATGAAAGCCATGATTCTGGCCGCCGGACGGGGGGAACGCATGCGCCCCCTCACGGACCACACCCCCAAGCCCCTCCTGGCCGTGGGAGGCAAACCCCTCATCGTCTGGCACCTGGAACGTCTGGCCGCCGCCGGGTTCCGGGAAGTGGTGATCAACCACGCCCACCTGGGCGCCCAGATCGAAGCCGCCCTGGGCCAGGGCCAGGCTTGGGGCCTGCACATCGCCTACTCTCCCGAACCCCCCGGAGCCCTGGAAACCGCCGGAGGCATTGCCACCGCCCTCCCCCTCCTGGGGGACGAGCCCTTTCTCGTGGTTAACGGGGACGTGTATTGCGATTGGCCCTTCGCCCGGGCCCGGCAGCTGGACCTGGGTACCAACCTAGCCCACATCGTCCTGGTGCCCAACCCGCCCCACCATCCCCAGGGGGATTTTGCCCTGGATGACCGGGGCCAGGTGGGTAACACCGGGCCGGTGCGCTACACCTACAGCGGCCTGGGGGTTTACCATCCGGCCCTGTTCGCCCACACCCCGCCCCATCAGGGGGCCAAGCTGGCGCCCCTGCTGCGCCAGGCCGCCGACGGCCACCGTCTGGGGGGCGAATTACACCCGGGTCGCTGGGAAGACGTGGGCACCCCGGAACGGCTGGCCAGCCTGGACCGGGAACTCGCCGCCCCTTCCGCCCCCTAATTTTTATCCCCGGACCTTTTGCCAGGACATTTTCCATGCATCCTTCCCACCTTGCCCCCTACGCTGCCCGCCGGACCCGCCTGCTGGCGGACATGGGCGCCGGGCTAGCGATCATCCCCACCGCCCCTGAACGCCCCCGCAACCGGGATAACTACCACCCTTACCGGGCGGATTCCTATTTCTGGTATCTCACCGCCTTCCCCGAGCCAGAAGCCGTATTGGTCCTGGCCGGCCCCCGCCACCCGGGGGAAGCCCCCCAGAGCATTCTCTTCTGCCGGGACAAGGATGAAGAACAGGAAATCTGGCAGGGCTTCCGCTACGGCCCGGAAGGGGCCCGGACGGCCTTCGGCTTCGACGCCGCCTATTCCATCAATGAACTGGACGCCCGTCTGCCGGAACTGATGGCGGACCGCCCCACCCTGTGGCACTCCCTGGGCCACGACAGTGCCTGGGATGAGCGCATCGCCACGGCCTTGAACGGGGTGCGGGCCCAGGCCCGGGCTGGCAAGCGGGCCCCGGAAGAAATTCGGGATTTGCGCTCCCGCCTGGACGCCATGCGCCGGGTCAAGGATCACCACGAAATCGCCGTCATGGGCAAAGCCGCCGCCATCGGCTCCGCCGGGCACCTGCGGGCCATGCGGGCCTGCCGCCCGGGGATGATGGAATACCAGCTGGAAGCGGAACTGAGCTACGAATTCCGCCGCCTGGGCGCCGACGGCCACTCCTTCAATCCCATTGTGGCAGGCGGCCGGAACGCCTGTACCCTGCACTACGACAGCAATCACCAGGCCTTGAAAGACGGGGATCTGGTGCTCATCGACGCGGGCTGCGAAGTGGAAGGCTACGCCTCGGACATCACCCGGACCTTCCCGGTGAGCGGCCGTTTCACCTCGGTGCAGAAGGACGTCTATGAAATCGTCCTGGCGTCCCAGGCCGCCGCCATCGCCGCCTCCCGGCCCGGGGTACCGTTTATGACGCCCCATGAAGCCACCGTCCGGGTCTTGACCCAGGGGATGGTGGATCTGGGCCTACTCCAGGGCAGCGTGGACGGCCTGCTGGAGAATGGGGACTACAAACGTTTCTACATGCACCGCACCGGCCACTGGGTAGGCCTGGATGTGCACGACGCGGGCCCCTACAAGGACGGGGACAGCTGGACCTTGCTCCAACCGGGCATGACCGTCACCGTGGAACCGGGCCTCTACCTGCGCCCGGGCCCGGGAGTGCCCGAAGCGCTGGCGGGCATCGGTATCCGCATTGAGGACGACATTCTCATTACCGCCGACGGCTGTGCGGTTTACACCACCGCCCCCAAGACCGTGGCGGACATTGAAGCGGTGATGCGCCATGACGCCTGAGCCCCAGACCAGCCAGGACACCCCAGCCGCCCCCCGGGAAGCACCGGAAATCATCATTCTGGGGGCCGGGCCGGTGGGTATGACCCTGGCCCTGGCCCTGTCCCGGGGCGGTCGCCGGGTGGCTCTGGTGGATAAAGCCCCCCGGGGCAGTTACGGGGGCGACCCCCGGGCCCTGGCCCTGTCCCACGGCGCCCGCCAGCTCCTGGGGCAACTGGACGCCTGGAACACGGCCGCCGCCACCCCCATCGAAGAAATCCACGTCTCCCAGCGGGGCGGCTTTGGTCGCACCCTGATGCATGCCCGGGATTACGGGCTTCCCGCCCTGGGCTACGTGCTGCGCTACGGTGCCGTGGCCCAGGCCCTGGACGCCCGGCTGGATACGGCTCCTGGCCTCAGTCTCTGGCATGGCCACCAGGTCACCCGGGTTGAAGCCCAAGACGGGGCCATGACCGTCCAGCTCACCGGCCCCACCGGGAACACGATCCTCCGCGCCCCCCTGCTGGTGCACGGGGAAGGCACGCCCTACGACGACCCGGAGGTGCCGGTGCGGGAATACGGCCAACAGGCCCTGCTGGCCGAGGTCCGCATTGAGGGCAGCCACGGTGGCCGGGCCTGGGAACGCTTCACCCCCGGCGGCCCCCTGGCCCTCCTGCCCCTGGAGGACGGTTTCGCCATCGTGTTCACCGTCAGGGAAAAGGAAGCAGACAGCCTCCTGGCTTTGGACGACACCGCCTTCCTGGCCGTGCTCCAGGAACGCTTCGGCCAGCGCCACCGCTTTACCGCCGTGGGCCCCCGCTCCCACTTTCCCCTGGCCTTGCGGGTGCGCCCCACCCTGGTCCGGGGCCGGGAAGTGTGGGTGGGCAACAGCGCCCAGACCCTGCACCCGGTCTCCGGCCAGGGCTTTAACCTGGGCCTGCGAGATGCCTGGGAACTGGCCCGGCGCCTCAATGCCGGACGGCCCGGAGACGATCCAGGGGAAGCCGGGCGCCTGGCGGCCTATGCCGCCGGACGGCGGGCGGACCGGCAGGGAGGCGCCCTTTTTACGGACACCATCGTGCGTCTCTTCTCCAACGACCAGCCCGGCCTACGCCTGATCCGGGGCCTGGGCCTCACCGCCCTGGATCTCTTTCCGGGAGCCCGCCATTTCGTCGCCAAGCGCATGATCTGGGGCGCCCGGGCCTGGCCTTAAAAGGTAGGGGACGCCCCCTGGGGAGGGGGCACCCCCATCCCAGGGAACCGGGTAGGGAAAATCCTACCCCAACCCGGGGTGGTGACTATTTTTTAAGCGCCGGGTGGAGTACAATTCGCCCCCTTGCCGCCCCTTTCCAAGAACGCGGCCTCCCCTGTCCCACCGGCACGTCCCGCCCCCTTTGCGCCCGTTGCCCCTTGCTAACCGCTTGAACCGAGAGCTTTTTGCCGCCATGGAATTTGTTGGCCACACTTTGCGCAACAACCTCTTCGTCGCTCCCATGGCGGGGGTTACGGACCGGCCCTTTCGGCAGCTGTGCAAGCAATTGGGCGCCGGTCTGGCGGTGTCCGAAATGGTCACCTCCAATTCCCTGCTCTACGGCAGCAAAAAGACTCAGCGCCGGGCCAATCACGAAGGGGAAGCGGACCCCATTTCCGTACAGATCGCCGGGGCTGATCCGGCCATGATGGCCGAGGCGGCCCGCTACAACGTGAGCCGGGGCGCCCAGATTATCGACATCAACATGGGCTGCCCGGCCAAGAAAATCTGCAATGTGATGGCCGGTTCCGCCCTGCTGCGGGACGAGCCCCTGGTGCAACGCATTCTGGAAGCGGTGGTGCAGGCCGTGCCCGACACTCCGGTCACCCTGAAAATCCGCACCGGCTGGGACGCAGAAAACCGTAACGCCTTGGCCATTCTGAAAATCGCCCAAGCCGCCGGTATCCGGGCCCTGACCATCCATGGCCGCACCCGCTGCCAGCAATACACCGGGGAAGCGGAATACGACACCATCCGGGCGGTCAAAGCCGCCGCCACCATTCCCATCATCGCCAACGGGGACATCACCTCCCCGGAAAAGGCCAAATTGGTGCTGGATTACACCGGGGCTGACGGGGTCATGGTGGGCCGGGCCGCCCAGGGCCGCCCCTGGATTTTCCGGGAAATCGAACACTATCTGAAAACCGGCCAGACTCTGCCCGCCCCGGAAGTCCGGGAAATCCACCGGATTCTCCTGGCCCACCTGGACGACCTCTACAGTTTCTACGGGGTGGAAGCCGGAGTGCGCATCGCCCGCAAGCATATTTCCTGGTACACCCGGGGCCTGGTGGGCTCGGCCCATTTCCGCCATCACATGAATCAGTTGCCCACTCTGGAAATGCAGCAGCAGGCGGTCAACGACTTCTTTTTCTCCCTGGCGGACCAGGGGGAACGTTTGCAGTACGCGCCGGAGGCAGGGGAGATTCCGGCATCCGAAGCAGCACCCCGGAATCTGGCCGCCTAACTCCGCAGTTCGACGGAGCAAGGGACGGCCAACGGGTTATTTTTGAGAGAAGGCAGGGAGGCCATGAGCCGTAACAATGATATTTCCACCTGCGTTTACGGGGCTCTGGAACAGTATTTCCGGGACCTGGACGGGGAAAAGCCCGCCGCCGTCTACGACATGGTGCTGAAGAGCGTGGAAAAACCCATGCTGCAAGTCGTACTCGCCCAAGCCGGAGGCAACCAGACCCTGGCCGCTGAAATTCTGGGCATTAACCGCAACACCCTGCGCAAAAAACTGGTGGAGTACCAGCTCATCGCCTGAGCCCGCCCCGCCCCTTTTTTTCGCCCACCGTTTTCATTCCGCCACACACATTCACTTCACAACTGACATCATGAAAATCCGTCAAGCTTTGATCTCCGTTTCCGACAAACGGGGCGTTCTCGAATTTGCCCGGGGCCTGGCCGCCCAGGGCGTGAAACTGCTGTCCACCGGCGGCACCGCCAAAATGCTGCGGGAAGCCGGTCTGACCGTCACCGAGATCGGCGACTACACGGGTTTTCCGGAAATGCTGGATGGCCGGGTGAAGACCCTCCATCCCAAGGTCCACGGCGGCATCCTGGCCCGCCGGGATCTGCCCGCCCACATGGCCACCATCGAAAAGCACGGCATTCCCATGATTGACCTGGTGTGCGTCAATCTCTATCCCTTCCGGGAAACGGTGGCCAAGCCCGACGTCACCCTGGCGGACGCTATTGAAAACATCGACATCGGCGGCCCGGCCATGGTCCGCTCCTCCGCCAAGAATTACGCTGGCGTGGCCATCGTCACCGATCCGGCGGACTACCAGCCCCTGCTGGACGAAATGCACGCCCATGAAGGGGCCCTGACCCTGGAGACCCGTTTCTCCCTGGCCAAGAAGGCTTTCACCCACACCGCCCGCTACGATTCCGCCATCGCCAACTGGCTCACCAGCCTGGACGAACAGAATCAGCCCCAGCAGTTCCCCGCCGCCTTCCACACCGCCTACGACCGTATCGAAGTGCTGCGCTACGGGGAAAACCCCCACCAAAAGGCCGCCTTCTACCGGGATCCGGAGCCGGTGGCCGGGGGCATCGCCAACTTCACCCAGTTGCAGGGCAAGGAACTGTCCTACAACAACATCGCGGATGCGGATGCGGCCTGGGAATGCGTCAAGACCTTCACCACCCCGGCCTGCGTCATCGTCAAGCACGCCAATCCCTGTGGCGTAGCCATCGGCGCCGCCCATCTGGAAGCCTATGAAAAGGCCTTCCAGACCGACTCCACCTCGGCCTTCGGCGGCATCATCGCCTTCAACGGCACGGTGGATGTGGATGTGGTGAACGCCATGGGCGCCCGCAAGCACTTCGTCGAAGTGCTCATCGCCCCGGGCTTCACCGATGGGGCCCGAGCCCTGCTCGCCGCCAAGCAAAACCTGCGGGTTCTGGAAGTGCCCCTGGAACGGGCCTACCAGGCCTTTGAGCTGAAGCGCATCGGCGGCGGCCTGCTGGTCCAAACCCCGGACATGTTCAATGTCCAGCCCGACCACTTGAAGGTGGTGACCAAGAAGGCCCCCACCGACGCCCAGCTGGAAGACCTGCTCTTCGCCTACCGGGTGGCCAAGTTCGTTAAATCCAACGCCATCGTCTTCTGCGGCGGCGGCATGACCCTGGGGGTGGGCGCCGGACAAATGAGCCGGGTGGACTCCACCCGCATCGCCGCCATCAAGGCCAAGAATGCGGGCCTTTCCCTGGCCGGTTCCTGTGTGGCTTCCGACGCCTTCTTCCCCTTCCGGGACGGGGTGGACGTGCTGGCCGAAGCCGGTGCCCTGGCGGTGATCCAGCCCGGCGGCTCGGTGCGGGACGCGGAAGTCATCGCCGCGGCGGACGAACATGGCCTGGCCATGGTCTTCACCGGCGCCCGTCACTTCCGCCACTAGGCCCGCCCATGGTTGCCCCTTCCTTCTGGCGCCCCCTGCTCCTGGCCATTGGCCTGGGGCTGGCTGGCTTCGCCCAGGGGGAAGGGGCGGCCCCGGCGCCCGAGCTCACGCCCCTGGAAACCAAGACGGTGGAAGCCCAGGGCTGGTTCTACCGGGCCAGCCAGCGCATCCAGGACATCTGGCAGCAGGGCACCCCGGAACTGTACATTCCCCTCCATACCCACCATTTCCGCTTCGCCTATACCCGGGACAAGATCGACAGCTTTAACGAAGATCCCTGGGGCCTGGGCATCGGCAAAGGCATGTATGACCGGGATGGGGACTGGCATGGCCTGTATGTGATGGAATTCCAGGATTCCCACAGCCGGCCGGAATACATGGCCGGCTACGGCTACAAAACCTACTGGCCCCTGGGCCGGGAGTGGAAAGGGGGCCTGGGCTATACCGCCTTTCTCACCGCTCGCTCCGACATCGGCCATTACAGCCCCATTCCCGCCGTGCTACCCATGGCATCCCTGGAGCACGGCCGCTTTTCCCTGGAATCCGCCTACGTGCCAGGGGGCCGGGGATTCGGTAACATTCTCTTTTTCTGGGGCAAGATCCGCTTCTGACCAGCGGGTCGGCTTCTCCGGGAAGCCCCCTCTCCCTTTCGTCTTGCAAGAGTCCTCACCATGAAATTACTCGTCATTGGCTCCGGTGGCCGGGAACACGCCCTGGCCTGGAAACTGGCCCAGACTTCCGGCGTCCAGAAAATCTACGTAGCCCCGGGTAACGCGGGCACGGCCCGGGAACCGGAACTGGAAAATCTGCCGATTACGGATCCGGAGGCCCTGGCGGATTTCGCCGTCAAGGAAGGCATTCACCTCACCCTGGTGGGGCCGGAAGCCCCCCTGGCCGCCGGGGTAGTCAATCTGTTCCGGGCCCGGGGCCTGAAAATTTTTGGCCCCACCAAGGAAGCGGCCCAGCTGGAATCCTCCAAGGATTTCGCCAAGCGCTTCATGGCCCGGCACCAGATTCCCACCGCTGCCTTTGAAACCTTCTCCGACACGGCGGCGGCCCACGCCTATGTGGACGGTCGGGGCGCCCCCATTGTCATCAAGGCCGACGGCTTGGCCGCCGGCAAGGGGGTGGTGGTGGCCATGAGCCTGGAAGAGGCCCATGCCGCCATCGACGACATGCTCTCCGGCAACAAGCTGGGAGATGCGGGGGCCCGGGTGGTGATCGAGGACTTCCTGGACGGGGAAGAAGCCAGCTTTATTGTCATGGTGGACGGCAAAAACGTCCTGCCCCTGGCCTCCAGCCAGGACCACAAGCGCATCGGCGAAGGGGACACGGGCCCCAACACCGGGGGCATGGGGGCCTATTCCCCGGCCCCGGTGGTCACTCCCCAGATCCACGCCAAGGTGATGCGGGAAATCATCCTGCCCACGGTGCGGGGCATGGAAGCGGACGGCATTCCCTTCACCGGCTTCCTCTACGCCGGTCTCATGATCGGCAAGGACGGCTCGGTGAAAACCCTGGAATTCAATTGCCGTATGGGGGACCCGGAAACCCAGCCGATCATGATGCGGCTCAAATCCGATTTCCTGAAGCTCTTGGAACACGGGGTGAGCGGCACCCTGGACCAGATCGAAACCGAATGGGACCGGCGCATCGCCCTAGGGGTGGTACTGGCGGCCGCCAACTACCCGGATACTCCGAAAAAGGGAGACGTGATCGTGGGCCTGCCGGCCCAGGGCAACAGCTTTGGTGAAGACGTGCACGTCTTCCACGCTGGCACCGCCCACCAGGGGGACCAGGCGGTCACCGCCGGGGGCCGGGTGCTCTGTGTCACCGCCCTGGGGGATAGCGTCAAGCTAGCCCAGAAGCGGGCCTACGAGGTGGTCAATCAAATCCGCTTTGAGGGCATGCAGTACCGCCGGGACATCGGCTACCGGGCCATCGCCCACTAACGGCCGTGACAGCGGACACCGATCAGCCCTCCCTGGCCGCCCCCGCTTCCTGGATCGACCGCTGGTGTACTTACTGTCCCCGCAGCCTGCGGGGACGTATTGCCCTGTTGATCATCGCCCTGTTCCTCATTACCGGGGCCAGCATCACCTTCATCGCCGCCTACCGGCTGAAGGCGGACATCGTCCGGGAAGTGTTGCAGCAGCAGTTGGACACCACCACCTTCATCGCCCGGGACATCGGCAGCAAACTGGCCCTGCGCAAGGAAGGCCTGGAAAAGGTGGCGGCCAATATTCCCAAGGAACTGCTCCAGGATAGACCAGCCCTGCAACGCTGGCTGGAAGAACGGCGGGCCATTTACACCCTGTTCCCCACCGGCCTCATGATAGTGCCGGCGGACGGGGGCCCCCTGCTGGCCCAAACCCCGGTAATGCCCAACCGGCCCCAGAGCTTTACGGACCGGGACTGGTTCATCGGCGCCACCGCCACCCGCCACACCTATTTCAGTAAGCCCCTGAAGGCCCGGGCCACCAGCCACCCCTCCCTGGCCGTGGCCACCCCCCTCTATGACCGGGGCCAGCATCTCCTGGCCGTAGTTCTCGGGGTTACCCCTTTGGACACCCCGGGCTTCCTGGACCAGATCATCACCGCCCGACCCGGCCGGGGCGGCACCTATGAACTCATGGCGCCCCGGGACAACGCCTTTGTCACCGGCACCGACCCGTCCCTGACCATGGCCCCCCTGCCCCTGCCGGGCCAGGACCCCCTCCACGACCAAATCGCCATCGGCCACCGGGGCGTGGGTATCGAACGCAATGCCCAGGGGGCCGAGGAACTGGTGACCAGCGTGGACGTCCCCCATGTGGGCTGGGTTCTCACCGCCCGCCTGCCCGCCAAGGAAGCCCTGGCCCCGGCGGACAATGCGGTACGGAATACGGTGCTGCTGGCCATGGGCATCGGCCTCCCCCTGCTCCTGCTCCTGCTCTGGGCGGTGAACCGGCTCATGGCACCCCTGGCGGCACTAGCGGAGCGGCTCCAAAGCATGGCGGAAGGCACCCAGCCGGCCCAGCCCCTGCCCGTGCCCCCCTTGAAGGAAATCGCCCGGGTGGCCACCAGTTTCAACCAGCTCCAGCACAAACTGGCCGCCCAGGAAGCCCAGCTGGCGGCCATGGCCCGCCGGGACGCCCTCACCGGTCTGGCCAACCGGGACCCCCTGACGGAAAAACTGGAAGCGGAGCTGGCCATCATGGCCACCCATCCCCACCACCTGGCCCTGCTATTCCTGGACCTGGACGGCTTCAAGACGGTCAATGACCGCTGGGGTCACGACATGGGGGACCGGGTCTTGCAAGAGGTGGCCCTGCGCCTGTGCAGCTGCGTGCGGCGGGACGACATGGTGGTGCGCCAGGGAGGGGATGAATTCATCATTCTCCTCACCGACATCGACCTCGCCCACCGGGTCGCGGAACGGATTGCCCAGGGCTGCCTGGACGCCATTGCCGTGCCCTTCCTGATTAACGGCCAGGAAATCCATATTGGCGTTTCCATCGGCATCGCCTGCGTCGGGCCGGAAGACCGGCTGCCCCCCAGCGTAGCCACCCTCATCCGCCAGGCGGACACGGCCATGTACCAGGCCAAGCAGGCGGGCCGCAACCGTTACCAGCTAGCCGCCCCCGAGCCCGACCCGGGACATCCGGCCCCCGGCACCCCCCAGCGCCGCCGTACCGACCCTTCCTAAAATAAGCGCCCCTATGACCCCCGACACCCCCCAAACCGCCCCCGTCCTCACCTATCTCACCGACCTCCAGGAACGGCTGGTCCAGGCCCTCTCGGCCCAGGACGGCCAGCCCTTTCGCCGGGATGCCTGGCAGCGGCCCGAAGGGGGCGGTGGCGTAAGCCGCCTCATCGAAGAAGGCCATCTCTTTGAGCGGGGCGGGGTGAATTTTTCCCACGTGGCCGGGGCCGCCCTGCCCGCCTCCGCCACCGCCGTGCGCCCGGAAATGGCTGGGCGCCGCTACGAAGCCATGGGGGTTTCCCTGGTGCTCCACCCCCGCAATCCCTATTGCCCCACGGCCCACATGAATGTGCGCTTTTTCATCGCCCATCCCCGGGCCGGTTCCGACGACCAGCCCATCTGGTGGTTCGGCGGCGGCATGGACCTCACCCCCTACTACGGCTTTGTAGAAGACGCGGAACACTTTCACCGCACCTGCCAGACGGCCCTGGCCCCCTTCGGCCCGGAGGTCCATGGCCGTTACAAACGCTGGTGCGACGAATATTTCTACCTGAAGCACCGCCAGGAAGCCCGGGGCGTGGGGGGCATTTTCTACGACGACCTGAACGAGGGGGGCTTCGAGCGCTGCTTCGCCCTGACCCGCAGCGTGGGGGATGCTTTTCTCCTGGCCTACCCGCCCCTCCTGGAAAAGCGCCGTAACCTGCCCTACGGGGAGCGGGAACGGGACTTCCAGGCCTATCGCCGGGGCCGCTACGTGGAATTCAACCTGGTCTGGGACCGGGGCACCCTGTTCGGGCTCCAGTCCGGGGGGCGCACCGAATCCATTCTCATGTCCCTGCCCCCGGTGGTGAAATGGCGCTACGACTGGCAGCCCGAGCCGGGCAGCCCGGAAGCGGCCCTCTACACCGACTTTCTCCCGCCCCGGGACTGGGTCTAGGGCAGGAAGTCTGCCTAGAAAAAACGGGGCGGGGACCACCCTCCCCCCGTTTTCCGGCCATAAAAAAAGGAGCCCCAGGGCTCCTTTTTTCGTCCGAACCTTGATGGGGTCCGAGAGTGCTTACTTCAGCTTGCCTCGCACCACCCGGACCCGGCTCGGGTCTTTCACCGACAGACTGCCACCGCACCCCGCCAGATTGCCGCAGGCGCAGGCACTCTTCAAGTGGGGCACGGAATTGACGATGGTGGTGCAATCCAGGCACTCGTAATAAATATCCCCCCCGGTGGGCAGGGCCGCCGGGTCCGGCGGGGGCTCCACCGGATAGAAGTTGTAGATTTTGCGTAAATCCAGTCCCAGCATTGTGGCGTCCTTTCCCCCGGAAGGTATGGTGGCGGTGTGCTTATCTTCCCCGGAAAAGGGGACAAAAATCAACGGCCCGGCGCCGCCGGGACTTCCAGACTGGCCCGGTAATGGGTGTTGGCCGCTTCGCTCCGATCCGTCGCTTCAAAGAGGCGGGCCAGTTCCCGATGGGCTTCCCGGCTTTCGGCCACGGACAGGGAGGCTTCCAGATAATTCTGGGCCTTGCCCCACAGCCGTTGCTTAAGACAGAGACGCCCCAGGGCCAGCAACAGTTCCCCATCCTGGGGTCTTTGTTGCAGCCATTTACCGGCCCGAGCAATACGGGCGGTCAAATCCCCCTCGCCCCATTCCCCGTAGAGCCGCACCAGTTCCGGACTCCAGCAGGCGTCCTCGGCACAGGCCTTTTCCAGGCGGCTTTCCACCAGGCCCAGGGCCTCGGCCCGGGCGCCCTGCTGATACAGGGCCCGGGCGGCGCTGGCCACCAGCCGGGGATGGAATTCCTCTTCCGGCACCCCCCGCAGATAGGCCAGGAGCAGACCGCCATCGTCTTCCCGCAGGCGGATGGCTTCCCGATGGGCTTGCAGCTTGATTTCCCGGGCCAGTTCCGGGGCCAGGGCCCGGCGCTTTTCCAGCTGCCGGGCCAGACGCAGCACCTGGGGCCAGTCCTTGCGCCCCTGCTGGGCCTTCAGTTCTAGGCGCATGGCCGCCAAATGGCGCCCGGAGCGGGCCTGAACCTGTTCCAGGGCGGCAGCCGCCCCATCGAAATCCCGACCATCCAGGCAAAATTCCGCTTCCACCATGAGCCGGGCCACGGAGGGTTCCGTTTCCCCGCCCCGGGCCCGTTCCAGCCACTGGGCTTCCTTGTCCTCCTGGCGCATGGCGTGGGCCGCCCGGGCGGCCACCAGGGCCGAAAGCAGGGGGGCATAGCCCCCTTCCCAGGCATCCCCGGCCCGCTTCTGGGCCTGGCCGTAACGCCCTTCCAGCCAGCGCTGAACGCTTTCCTGAAAGGCATTGCCCGCCTTTTCCCGGGTCCGGCGCAGACGAAATTCACTTACCTTGCCCGGCAAGGCATAGGCCAGGGAAAGGCCCCGGAACACCAGGTAGGCGGCCAGGAACAGAAGTCCCAGGGCCACCAGCACCAGATTCAGGGTCATTTCCACCCGCCAGGGGGGCAACACCACCAGCACATAGCCCCCGTTGCCCTGGGCCGCCAGAGCCAGCCCGGCGGCCAGAGCAAAGAGGAGGATAAACCAGGAAAGGCCTTTCATTTGCCCGCCTCCTTGCCCAGCTTGACGCTACGCACCGCTCCCAGGCTTTCATTGAGGTCCGGCAGCTTAATCATCAGATCGGTGCCGGCCAGCTGGCGCACGGTGCTCAGGGCATTGGCCACCCCCGGGTCCTGGGTGTTGAAGTAACGTTCCAGCCAGGCTTCCGACTGTTTCAGTTCGCTGCGGAAGGTCCATTGATCCCGGGAGAGCATGGCCAGCCGGGCGTTAAGCAGGCGCAGCTTGAGATTTTCCCGCAGGTAGGCGCTTTGTTCCGGGGCCAGCAGGGCGGGCTCGGAGCGGTCCAGGCGCTGCACCCGTACCAGGCCTTTCAACTCATCCCAGAGGCCCGTGCCCAGGCGCTGCCACCAGGTGGGAGCCGACGTGGCGGCCCCTTCCCGGGTCGGGCGGGGCCGGGCTTCAAAGGCCAGGGGCAGACGATCCACGTTGCCCAGAACCGTTTCCAGACCCACGCTCATCCCGGGCAGATCGGCCAGGGGCGCGGCCCGCAGCCGGGCCAGATCCCGGTTGAGAACCTGGCGCAGGCCGAGGAACTGGGGCTGGGCGGAGCGGGCCAGCCGGGCATCCGCCGCCTGGAGGGCCAGGATGGCCCCGGGCACGTTGCCCGCCAGCTGCAACTGCTGGGCCGCCAGGGTCAGGCTCTGCTCGATTTCCGCCAGGGTCCATTCATCCCGGTTGCGCACCATGTCCTGGTAAAGATTGGCCAGGGAGGCCTGCTGGCTCTGGAATTCGTCCTGCTTGGCCTGGAGGGCGCCCACCTTGGCTTCCAGCTGGGCCACCTCATCCTGGGATTGCTTGGCCAGCCCCCGGGTTTCCTTGCTGGCGCTATCCGCCGCATCCACCCGCTGGGCCAGTTCGGCCTGGGCCTGATGCAGTTTGTAGCGGGTCTCGCCCCACTGCCAGCCGAGCAGGGCTAACCCCACCAGGGCGGCTACCAGCCAGGGGCCCCAGTGCCGAGGCGCCCGAACGGGGGGAACGGGCGGGAACAAGGGCGTCCCAGCGCCTGGGGTACCGGGCGCCCCCGTGGCTCCCGGCGCCGGATCGGCGGCAGGATTCCGGGGCGCTTCCGGGCCAGAGGCCGGAGCAGCGGCGGAAGGGGAAGAAGAAGAGGCGTCGGGAGCGTCAGCTTGCATGGCGATTGGGGAAAAAATAGAAATGGACAAAGCAAAACAGGGGCCCCAGGCGGCCTGGGCGGGACCCTTCCCAATACTAGGCAAGGGCCCGAAATCCCAAAGTCCGGGCTTCCTACGGCAGCCCCCTCCTTCAGGCCGAATCGGGCTACCGGGGCCGCCGGCAGGGGCGCAAACCCGAGCTTACCAATTATATGCGCAGAGCCCGGCAAAAAGGCCCTCGTCCCCCGGGCCGGTGACTTCCACCCGAACCAGGCCCAGGTCCCGGGCCACCTGGGCAATGCGGGGATGGACCACAAAAACCGGGGTGGCCGCCAGCCGGGCCCGGCCCGCCGGGTCCAGCAGGGACCAGAGATTGGTCAGGGCCTC
The DNA here is from genome assembly GCF_018905915.1 of Azospira inquinata. Lineage (NCBI taxonomy): Bacteria > Pseudomonadati > Pseudomonadota > Betaproteobacteria > Rhodocyclales > Rhodocyclaceae > Azospira > Azospira inquinata. The sequence continues at coordinate 2,218,116 of NZ_CP064782.1, read as the reverse complement.
GCTGGAAGACAGCACCAGGGCATCCAGACTCCCCGCCCCCCAGGCCGCCAGGAGAGGTGCGGCCCCATCCTGGGGAGAGCGACGGTGGTAGCAGGTCACGTAGCTCACCCGGGCGCCCCGTTCCGTGAGGGTCTGGGCCACCAGTTCCCGGCCCCCGTCACCTCGGAAAATGAGCACCTCTTTGCCGGCGACCCGCTCCGGCCCAAATTCTGGCAGGGCCAGGAGGCCCTCGGAATCAAAGCGTTCCCGGGGCGCCACCACCCGCTCCAGACCGAAACGGGCCAGAGCCGCCGCCGTTCCGCCCCCCACCGCCGCCGGGAGCAGGGTGGCAGGCCAGGGGCCCTGGGCCAGGATCAGGGGCAGGCTGTGTTGCACCGCATTGGGACTGACGAAAAAGGCGCAGTAGGCCCGGGCCAGATCCGGCACCCGATCCCGCACCGCCTGGGGATCGGCGGGCAAAATTTCCAGCAGGGGATAGATCAGGGCCTGGCCCCCCGCCGCCCGGATGCGCTCCGCCAGGGGAGCGGCCTGTTCCCGGGGCCGGGTCACGACCACGGTACGCCCGGCCAAAGGGCCGGGGGCGGAGGAAGGGGGGGACGTCATGGCAGGAAAGGGGCAGGTCCGGGGCGACAAAGGCCCCGGGAGAGCCCTCAGGCGGCGCTGTTCAGACCGGCGAGAATGGCATCCGCCCCGGCCGCCCGCAGACGTTCCGCCAGGGTCTGGCCGAGGATTTCATCCTCCGCCGGATTACCCCGGATGTCGTCCGCCACCATGGACCGGCCGTCCGGGCTGGCGACAAAGCCCCGCAGCCAGAGCTGGCCCTGGTCCGTGAGAATGGCATAGCCTCCCAGGGGCACCTGGCAGCTGCCGCCCAGGGCCCGGGAAAAGGCCCGCTCGGCCCGCACGCAATGAGCCGTGGGGGCGTCGTGGAGGGGCGCCACCCAGTCCAGCACATCGGCCCGGTCGGCCCGGACTTCGATGCCCAGGGCGCCCTGGCCCGGGGCGGGCAGGGACTGTTCCGGGGTCAAAACGGCCCGGATACGGTCTTTCATCCCCAAACGGATGAGGCCCGCCGCCGCCAGGATAATGGCGTCGTACTGGCCTTCGTCCAGCTTGCGCATCCGGGTGTCCAGATTGCCCCGCAGGCTCTGGATTTGCAGATGGGGATACTTGGCCCCCAGGATAGCCTGACGGCGCAGGCTGGAGGTGCCCACCACGGCCCCTTCCGGCAGCTCGTCCAAGCTGGCGTACTTGGAGGAAACAAAGGCGTCCCGGGGATTTTCCCGGGCGGAAATGGCGGCCAGAGAAAAGCCTTCCGGCATATCCATGGGCACGTCTTTGAGGGAATGGACGGCCAGATCGGCCGCCCCTTCCGCCATAGCCACTTCCAGTTCCTTAATGAACAGGCCCTTGCCACCGATGGTGGACAGGGGACGGTCCAGGATCTGGTCGCCCCGGGTGGTCATACCCAGGATGACCACTTCAGCGCGGGGATAGAGGGCCTGGAGGCGGCTCTGGATATGTTCGGCCTGCCACATGGCCAGGCGGGACTCCCGGGAGGCGATAACGATGCGGGAGGGAGGATTGGCGGAGTTTTGGCTCAATTGGACCCCCGATGGGGAAAAGTTTGACCGGGGAAGCTCGGCGGCGCCGCCGTTTCGCCCTGGGAAACGGCCCCCAGCCCCGGCCAAGCCGGGAAAGAGGGGCATATTCTAACACGGCCCCCGGCCCCACCCCGCCTCCCGCCCCCGTCCCTGGGCGCCCCGGGGGATGGAGGCGGCTGCTCCGGCCCTTGAGATCCCCGTCCCCGCCCCCTTTTCCGGGGGCATTTTCGCCCCGTGCCGTCCACCGCCGGGACACCGCCCCCCGGGCTTGAGAAAAATGCCAACGTCCCCATTTAGCCATCTCGGTAACAGGCCGGTTTAAGCTGTAACGGTATGTAACATGGGGCTTTTTGCCAAAAGTCTTGGGTTATCTTGTTGCCATGCCCCACCGATTCTGATCAGTCGCGGGCGCCCGTCCTTTCTTTTTCCATGGAGGAAACCTGTGAGTAAATCCGCCTACGGCATCCTCGCCTCCTTCGTCGCCGGCCTGTGCATCGCCACCGCCGCCAGCTATTCCGATTTCGCCTTTATTTCCCCCTCCCAGGCGGCTGGGGACAACCCCGCCGGGCAAACGCCCCTGCTGGCCACCCCCACCGGTCTGCCCGATTTCAGCAATCTGGTCCAGCAGGTGGGGGGCGCGGTGGTGAATATCGCCACCACCCAAACCACCAAGACCGCCGCCCTGTCCCCGGACGACCCCTTCTATGAATTCCTGCGCCGCTTCGGCGGCCTGGGCGCCCTGCCCCAGCAGCCCCGGGAGACCCACGGCATCGGCTCCGGCTTCATTGTCAGCAGTGACGGCTACATCCTCACCAACGCCCATGTGGTGGCCAACGCCACCGAATTGACGGTAAAAACCACGGATAAGCGGGAATTCAAGGCCAAAGTGGTGGGAGCGGACAAACGCAGCGATGTGGCCCTCATTAAAATCGCCGCAAAAAACCTGCCCTACGTGCGCCTGGGCGACCCGGCCAAGCTCAAGGTGGGGGAATGGGTAGCCGCCATCGGCTCCCCCTTCGGTTTTGAAAACTCCGTCACCGCCGGTATCGTCAGCGCCAAATCCCGGGCCCTGCCGGATGAAAGCTACGTGCCCTTCATCCAGACCGACGTGGCCATCAACCCGGGCAATTCCGGCGGCCCCCTCTTCAACCTGCGGGGTGAAGTAGTAGGCATCAACTCCCAAATCTACAGCCAGACCGGCGGCTATCAGGGCATCGCCTTCGCCATCCCCATCGACGTGGCCATGAAGGTGATGGACCAGCTAAAGACCACGGGGACGGTGAAGCGGGGGCGTCTGGGCGTCACCATCCAGCCCCTCACCAAAGACCTGGCCGAATCCTTCGGCCTAGCCAAGGCCAGCGGCGTGGTGGTGGCGGCCGTGGATAAGGACAGCCCGGCGGACAAGGCGGGCCTCCAGCCCGGAGACGTGATCCTCAGCTTTAACGGCCAGACCATCGACGAGGCCAACGACCTGCCTCGCCTGGTGGGAGACACGGCCCCCGGCACCCGGGTCAATCTAGGCCTGCTGCGGGACGGCAAGCACCTGACCAAGACCGTGGCCCTGGCGGAAATTCCCGGAGACAAACAGCAAAGCGCCACGGACAGCGGCGACGGCGGCAAGGTGGGCCTGGCCCTGCGTCCCCTGAGCAAAACGGAAGCGGCCCAGATCGAAAGCAGCGGCGGCCTCCTGGTGCTGGACGCCACGGGCCCCGCCGCCAAGGCTGGCATCCAGGCCGGAGACGTAATCCTGGCCCTGGGCCAGACCCGGGTAAGCGACGTAGCCCAGTTCCGCAAGCTGGTGAAAGCCGCTGGCAAACATTTCGCCCTCCTGGTGCAACGGGACAGCGCCCGCCTCTACGTCCCCATCACCCTGGACTAACCCTTTTCCCTCTCACCCTCGATATGGATTGCCCCGGGTTTATCCCGGGGCTTTTTTTTTGCGCCCTTGCCTGGGACAGGACGGGGGCATTTGGGTCCCAAAGGAAGCAGAGGTTAAACTCCCCAGCCATTGAAACCTCCGCCCCCCTCCCCCATGCCCAGCGCCACCATCAAACTCTTCCTCGTTCATGGAGATGCCCGCAGCCTGCGCACCGCCGAAATATCCAACTGGACCGGCAAAGCCGTGGCTGCCCCGCGCAGCGAGGCCGACGCCCTGTTAAAGCGGGAAGAAAGCCAGAACCCCGGAGTCTATTTCCTCTCCGGTGTGGATGCCGAATCCGGCCAAGCCAAGGTCTATATCGGCGAGGCAGAATCCATCCGGGACCGCCTGCGGCAACATCTGGGGACCAAAGATTTCTGGAATCACGTCTATTTTTTCATCAGCAAAGACGACAACCTGACCAAGGCCCACATCCGTTACCTGGAAGGGCGCCTCATCACCCAAGCCCAGGAAGCCAAACGGGCCGCCGTTGAGAACCGGCAGGAAAGTGGCGCCCGGCTGCCCGAATCGGACCGGGAGGACATGGAGATTTTCCTCGGCAAAATCCACCAGCTCCTGCCCGTGCTGGGCGGAGACTTTCTCAGCAAGCCCGCCGTGACGGGCCCGGGGGAACACCAGAATCTGCTCTATTGCGAAATCAAGGGGCTGGTGGCCAAGGGCAAGCTCACTTCCAGCGGCCTCACCGTACTCAAAGGCTCCCAGGCGTCCAGGGAAGAGCGGCCCTCCGCCGTCAAAAGCCCATGGATACAGCATCTGCGGCAAAAGCTATTGGCGAGCGGCTGCCTCCAGGACGACGGCACCTCCCTGCGCTTCACCCAGGATGAGGAATTTCCCTCCCCCAGCGCTGCCGCTGCCGTCATTCACGGGGGCAGCGCCAACGGTCTGACCGCCTGGAAAAACAAAAGCGGCAAAACCCTCAAGCAACTGGAATCCGCCCCGGGCAACAGCGCCCCCAACTCCGCCCACTGAGCCCTCGCCCATGACCGCTGCCCCCAAGCTTCCCCACCAACGCCCGGAGCTACCGGATTTCTGGGACAAACGTTTTCGGGAAGCGGTGATTCCCTGGCGGGCACCGGGCGTGGGGCCGGAGCTGGTGGCATGGGTAAAGGAACGGGCGCCGGGGCGGGCCCTGGTGCCCGGCTGTGGCCACGGGGAGGAAGCGGCCTTTCTGGCCCGGACCGGCTGGGAGGTCACGGCCCTGGATTTTTCCCAGGAGGCGGTGGCGGTAGCCCGGGCCACCCTGGGGGACTGGTCCGGCCAGCTGGTGTGCGACGACTTTTTCACCTTCACGCCCCCGGGCCCCTTTGATCTGGTGGTGGAGCGGGCCTTTCTCTGCGCCCTGCCCCGCCGCGTCTGGGCCGACTACGGTCCCCGCATGGCCCGGCTGATCCGGCCCGGGGGCCATCTGGTGGGCTGGTTTTTCCAGGGGGACGAACCCAAGGGACCTCCCTTCGGTCTGGCCCCCGACCAGCTGGAAAGCCTGCTGGGCCCGGCCTTCCGGCAACGGGAACAGCTTCCCAGCCAAAGCCCCGTGCCCCTGTTTGGCACGGGGGAGACCTGGCAGGTCTGGGAACGGCTGGAGGATTAGGGCGGAGGCGCCTGGACAAAGGGCCGGGCGCCCCCTCCCGGCCATCAGGGGATGGAGCACGCCCGAGGCCGGTTCGGTTCGGTTCGGTTCGGTTCGGGGCTGGGGCTGGGCGGAAACCTTAAAGCCCCCCGGAGCGTCCGTCCTACCATCCCCCTAAGGCGAGCAAGCCTGCCCTCCTTCTAGGCCCGGACCTCTGCCCATTGAGCCGATCCCGCCCCTCCCGAGCCTCACACCTGCCCGGGAAGAGCTTCGGTCCCCCGCTTAAAGGCTGAAAAACTGCCGGATGCGGGCCAGCATGTCGGCCCGGCGCCGGGCTTTTTCTTCGTCGCTGCTGAGCACCGGGGTCTGGCGCCGCAGTTCTTCTAGCTGCTGCTGGCTGCGGGCCAGGATATGGGAGAGGGATTCGGCGATTTCCGGGCGGGAATGGATGATGTCCTCAAACCCGGCCTTATCCAGCCGGTAGGCTTCCACGTCTGTCCGGGCGAGCACCGAGGAGGTACGGGGCGTGCCAGTCATGAGGCCCAGTTCGCCGAACACTTCCCCGGGTTTAATGGTCATGAGCAGGCGCCGGCTGCCGTCTTCCGCCTGATACCAGGATTCCGCCTCCCCTTCCGTCACCAGGTAGAGGAAGTGGGCCACCGCCCCCTGCTGGGTCATCACGTCCCCCTTAGCAAAGGGGGCGTAGATAAGCCGGTCCGCCAGTTGGGAAAGCTCCGTCTCGCTTAAGTGGGAGAACAGTTCCACCCCTTGCAGGGCCTTCAGGCGGCGCTGCCGCTCCTGGCTGGCCACCCGCTCCCAGTGGGATTCCCCTTCCTTGACCAGATGGATGCGGTGATCCGGCACCGCCACCCGCATACCGTGGCGTTGCAGGGCAGCCAGCACATGGACCCGCACGGCGGAATCGGTGGGATCGTCCTGCAACAGATCGTTGAGCCAGTAGCGCAGGGCGTAATGGACGTAGCCGGGGGCGAATTCCATGACCACGCAGTTGGGCGCCGGGCTCTTGGCCACCCCGGGGATGTCCGCATTGGCCACCACCCGCTCCACCAGACCGAGCACCTTGGTGGGAGAAACCCCGTAATCCACGCCAAACCAGATCCAGCGGCGCAGGCCGGAGGCCGGGTAGGACAGGTCCCCCAGGACCACGAAGCGGTTTTTGGTGAGCTGGCTGTTGGGCACCACCACCGTTTCCCCGTTACGGGTACGGATGGCGGTATAGCGCCATTGAATTTCCACCACCTTGCCGGACAGGTCGTCCAGGCGCACCCAGTCCCCGATTTCCAGGGAATTATCCAGTTGCAGGGCAATGCCCCCCAAGATATTGCCCAGGGTGTCCTGCATGGCAAAGGCCAGCACAGCGGACACCACGGCGGAAGCAGTGAGCAGGCTGGAGAGATCCACCCCGGCGATGGACAGCCGGATCAGGCCCCACACCACATAGCCAAAAATGGCCAGCACGTCTTCCAGTATGCCCGGGGTGGTAATGCCCACCAGGGGCAGACAGAGGCGGAAAAGGAGCAGCCCGGCCAGGCGGATCACCGCCATGCCCTGGCCCACCAAGGCCACCTCCCCCAGGCCGTGGGCCACCCGGGTAAAGCCGGTGACATTCAATACCGCCCCAGCCAGATCAATGATCAGGCAAAAGGCGAGAAAGGCCAGGGTGTTGTAGATGGTGTGGCGCCGCTGGGGCAGAAACACCCACAGCAACACGGCCATGAGGGCCACCGCCACCAGCAGGGCGGGCAGGTCTTCCCACCAGGAGAGGGACACCATGCCCTTGATCAGTTCATCCATCGCCAACCTTTCCTTGGGGGCAGCCCCGGTTCTATTTCACCAGTTGTTTCACCACCGGCCACTGACGCCGGCTCACCGGCAAGCGCTCTTCCGGCAGGTCCTTGACCAGGGCCAACCATTGGTCGCCCCCATCTTCCCCGCCCCCCACACCCCGCTCGAAACCGGCCAGGGCATCCCGGGCCACCAGCACGCCCCGGTGCAGGCGCACGAAGCGGTCGGCAAATTCCTCCTCCAGGTGGGTCAGGGTTTCGTCCAGCAGATAGGCCCGCTCCCGGGTGCGGGCGGACACATATTTCAGATCCGCCTTGAAATAGCGCACCTCCGCCACGGGCACCAGGAGCAGGCGGCCTCGCTCGTGGCAGGACAGGTGGCGGCGCTGGCGCTCCCAGCCCCCGGCCCCCTGACGCAACCGGCCCAGGGTCTCCGGGGCCAGGGGCGGCAGGCGCCGGGCCTTATCCAGCGCCACGGCCAACCGGGCCGCCCGCACGGGCTTGAGCAGGTAATCCACCGCATTGAGTTCAAAGGCCTGGACGGCGTAATCGTCGAAGGCGGTGACAAAAATCACCACCGGGGGCTGGGGCAGCCCGGCCAGATGCTGGGCCAGTTCCAGACCGTCCATGCCGGGCATGCGGATATCCACCAGGGCCACCTGGGCAGGCTCCGCCTGCTGCCGGGCCAGGGCCTCCTCCCCATTGGCCGCCTCCCCCACCACCTGGGTGGGGAGTTCGGCGGCAATGTCGGAGAGCAGTTCCCCCATGCGGCGCCGGGCCGGAGCCTCGTCATCCACCAGGAGCAGGCGCAGGGGGGCGGTGCCGGTCTCCGGGGTCATGGCCGGGCCTCCCGACGCAGGGGCAGGAGGATACGCACCCGGTAGCGGCCTTCCGTTTCCCCCCATTCCAGGCGGGCTTCCAGGTCATAGTAAAGCGCCAGCCGCTCCCGGATATTGGCCAGGGCCATGCGATTGCCCGCCTGGTGGCCACTGCCGGACAGGGCCGGATTGGTTAGTTCGATACTCATGTCGTCCCCCTGCCGGGCGAAGCCGATGTGGATGCTGCCCACCCCTTCCCCCGGTTCCACCCCATGATAGACCGCATTCTCCAGCAAAGGCTGGAGCATGAGGGGCGGCACCAGGGCATCCTGGGGAACATCCGCCACGGTCCACTCCACCTTCAGCCGATCCCCCAAACGCAGCTTTTCCAGATCCAGATACTGGCGGCACAGGGCGATTTCGTCGGAAAGGGGGGAAAGCTCCCGGGCGTCCCGCATCAGGGCGCGGAACAGCTCGGCCAGTTCCTCCAGGGCCTGCTCGGCCCGGCGGGGTTCGCTGCGGATCAGGGAAAGCACCGCATTGAGGCTGTTGAAAAGGAAATGGGGGCGAATGCGGGCGGTCAGGGCCTGGAGCCTAGCCTCCGCCACCGCCGGGGAAAAGGCCCGGGCGCGCAGGGCAAAATAGCCCAGCAGGCCGCCGCAGAGGGCCATGGCCAGGAGCATGGCCCGCAGGGTGCCCGCCCCTTCCACCAGGCCCATGAAGCGCCAGAAATCGTATTGCACCGCCGCCACCAGGGCCGCCCCGGCCAGCACCACCCCCTGGGCCGCGGGCGGGGGCAGGCGCCAGAGCAGGTCCCGGCCCAGGGCCAGCAGGCCCAGGAGCACCAGGAGGGGCAGTTCCACCCAGGCGGACACTTCCAGCAGGGCTTCGCCCCAGCCCCGCCAGGTGCCCGGGCTGTCCAGAATCAGGGCCGCCACCAGGGCAGCCAGGTTGGCCCCCAGGAGAATGCGCAGCATCACCCCCAGGTTCCGGCAGTCGGGCAGGGGGTGGGCGGCGGGGTTTTGCTTTATACTTGGCATTTCCTTGAAATGACGGAAGATTCGGGCTGTTTCCCGGTTTTTCCGGGGTCTCGGGGACTTTCCCCGCCCCGCCGGTCCCCTGGATTGACCGTTTCCGGTCCGGCATCGGCAAGGCCCCGGGAAATTCCCGGCCACCGGTCCGCCCGCCGCCCATTTCGGGACCCTGCGACCGCACCGTGCGGGCACCGCCGACCGGATCGCGCCATTTTAGCCTGCAAATTCCCAACCATCATGAGCCAACAGAATTCTTCCTACACCTGGGCCGGTCGTTTCTCCGAACCCATGTCCGACCTGGTCAAGCGTTACACCGCCTCCATCGACTTCGACAAGCGCCTCTGGCGCCAGGATATCAACGGGTCCCTGGCCCACGCCAAGATGCTGGCCAAGCAGGGTATTATCCAGGCCGCCGATCTGGCGGACATCGAAAAGGGCATGGCCCAGATCGTGGCGGAAATCGAAGGGGGCCAGTTCGAATGGTCCCTGGACCTGGAAGACGTGCACCTCAATATCGAAAAGCGCCTCACCACCCTGGTGGGAGATGCGGGCAAACGCCTCCACACCGGCCGCTCCCGTAACGACCAGGTGGCCACGGACATCCGCCTCTGGCTGCGGGACACCATCGATTCCATCGTAGAACTGATCAAGGCCTTCCAGACCGCCCTTTTGGCCCTGGCGGAAAAGGAAGCGGCCACCCCCATGCCCGGCTCCACCCACCTCCAGGTGGCCCAGCCCGTCACCTTCGGCCACCACCTGCTGGCCTATTTTGAAATGACCCAGCGGGACAAGGAACGCTTCCTGGATTGCCGCAAACGGGCTAACCGCCTGCCCCTGGGGGCCGCCGCCCTGGCCGGCACCACCTATCCCATCGACCGGGAATTCGTGGCCCAGCAGCTGGGCTTTGACGGGGTCTGTGAAAACTCCCTGGACGCGGTGTCCGACCGGGATTTCGGTATCGAATTCTGCGCCGCCTGCTCCCTGCTCATGACCCACTTCTCCCGGCTCTCGGAAGAACTGGTGCTGTGGATGAATCCCCGCTTCGGCTACGTCAAAATCGCCGACCGCTTCTGCACCGGCTCTTCCATCATGCCCCAGAAAAAGAACCCGGACGTGCCGGAACTGGCCCGGGGCAAGACCGGCCGGGTGAACGGCCATCTGGTGGCCATGCTCACCCTGATGAAGGGCCAGCCCCTGGCCTACAACAAGGATAACCAGGAAGATAAGGAACCCCTGTTCGACGCTGCCGACACGGTGATCGACACCCTGCGCATCTTCGCCGACATGATGGGGGGCATCCAGGCCCGTCCGGAAAACATGCGCAACGCCCTGGCCCAGGGCTTTGCCACCGCCACCGATCTGGCCGACTACCTGGTGCGCAAGGGTCTGCCCTTCCGGGAAGCCCACGAGGTGGTGGGCTCGGCGGTGAAGGCGGCGGAAACCCAGGGCAAGGATCTGGCCGATCTCACCCTGGCCGAGCTGCAAGCCTTCTCTCCCCTGGTCCAGTCCGACGTGGCCCAGGCCCTCACCGTGGAAGGCTCCCTGTCCGCCCGTAACCACATCGGCGGCACCGCCCCCGTCCAGGTGAAGGCCGCCGTGGCCCGGGCCAAGCAACGCCTGTAAACCCCCTCAGCCTTTTCCGGGGCGGCACGCCGCCCCGGATCGGTTTCGCACCGATCTCCTACTACCGCCGCCGGGCACCTTAGCCGGCGGCGGTTTTGTTTAGGGTGCCGGAGGACGGTACGGCTGTGGTGGCAAGGCACCCACGCCCAACCGTCGCCCCATGCCTAGCGGCACAGGCCACGCCCCCTTCCGGAAGGGGTAAGCCCATTCCCCGGATAGAATTTCCCTCAGCGCAGGGTGAACAAATATTTGCGGGGCGGCTTGGGGGCCTCCTGGGGGCTTTCCTCCGCCCCACCGGGGGCGCTATCGGTGAGGCCCATCACCTCCCGCAGGCGCTGGCAGAGCTGGAGCAGCTCCGGATTCCCCGTGCCTTCCGCCAGGGCCACCATGGCCCGGGCGTATTCCACGTTTTCCCGCATGTAATCCACGTCCGTAATGCGGTTTAAAGTGCGCCGCAACAGTACGTGGATGCGCCCGATCAGGGCAAAGACTTCACTCTCGTTGGACATGCCTGCTCCTTTCTTCGTCCGGGCCTCCCGGGGAGACCCGTGCCAGGGAGGGAGACCCGACCATCTGGAGACGCCCCCTCCGGGCATTCGGGCAACGGCACCCGCCGGCCCGGATGCCCCTTATTCCAAACGTTCCCCGTGCTGGGTGATATCCAGGCCGGTCTGCTCGTCCTCTTCTTCCACCCGCAGCCCCACCAGCAGGCTCACCACCACCAGCACCAGGGTGGTGGCCACGGCGCTGTAGGCCACGGTAACCCCCACCCCCACCAGTTGCTTCCAGACGCTGCCCGCCACCCCGCCCACCGCCGGGGAGGCGAAGACGCCGGTAAGGATCGCCCCCACCATGCCCCCCACCCCGTGGATGCCGAACACGTCCAGGGAATCGTCATAGCCGAAAATACGCTTCAGGGCCGTGGCTCCCAGGTAACAGGCCACGCCCCCGGCCACGCCGATGAGGAAAGCGCCGCTGGGCTCCACGTAACCGGAAGCGGGGGTCACCGCCACCAGCCCGGCCACGGCGCCGGAGACCAGACCCAGGGCGCTGGGCTTGCCCCGAACCACCCACTCCACCACCATCCAGGCGCAGACGGCGGCAGCAGTGGCGATCTGGGTGGCCAGCATGGCCATCCCGGCCCGGCCATCCGCCGCCACGGCGGACCCCGCATTGAAGCCGAACCAGCCCACCCAGAGCAGGGACGCCCCCGTAATGGCGAAGGCCAGGTTATGGGGCACCAGGGGCTCGCTGCCATAGCCCAGGCGCCGCCCGATGAGCAGGGCGGCCATGAGCCCGGCCACACCGGTATTGATATGGACCACCGTGCCCCCGGCGTAATCCAGCACCCCCAGCTTATTCAGCCAACCGTTGGGCTCCCAGACCCAATGGGCGATGGGGGCATAGACCACCACGGACCACAGGGCAGCAAACCAGAGCACGGCGGCAAAGCGAATGCGCTCGGCAAAAGCCCCCACCACCAGGGCGGTGGTGATAATGGCGAAGGTGAGCTGGAACATGCAGTACACCGACTCGGGCACCGGGGCTTCCGTCACCCCGGAGAGGGAATCCAGATTCAGGCCCTGGAGCAGGAGCCGGTCCGCCCCCCCCAGCCAGCCCGTACCGGGGCGCAGGGCTAGGCTGTAGCCCATGAGCATCCAGGTCACGGTGACCAGGGCGGCACAGGCAAACACCTGGGTCATGGTGGATAGCACATTCTTCTTGCGCACCATGCCGCCGTAAAACAGGGCCACCCCGGGCAGGGTCATGAGCAGCACCAGCACGGAGGCGGTGAGCATCCAGGCCGTATTGGCCCCATCCGCATGAGGTTTAGGGGTAGAGGTCGAAATCGGGGCTGGCGCCGTGGCAACTGGGGCGGCGGTCGTAGCCGGGGCCGCCACGGCGGGAGCCGGCGTCACCTCCGGCGCCGCCACCACCGGAGGCGGGGCCAGTTCCTTCTGCTGGACGGCAGCCGGGGCCACGGGCTGAACCACCGCCCCCTCGGCGGCAATGGCCTGGCCAATGCCGTAGGACCAGAAAAGACATAGGGAAATCAGCAAACGCAGGACGCGCAGCAGGATGGTCATGGGTTCTCCGCTCTGTTGTAGTTTTCTTGGAGAATGCCCTGCAAGGCCCATGCCAATGGGGTGTATTTCCCCCAATCCAGGCAGGATCAGGCTTAGCCGGGGGAAATCCCGTGAGATGCTCGCCCCGCCTTGGTGCTCCCTTTCCCCTCCGCGCCCCAAGGAGGGACCGGAGCCGGGGTCAGCGGGAGCAGAAGTCCCGGCGCCAGCCCAAGCCTTCCCGCTGGGTCAGGGTGCTGCGCACCAGGCCGGTGGTGGTATCGAAAAGCACGTCAAAACGGGCCGGATAGGTCCAGACGTCGCAGTAGCGCCATTCCCAGACCAGCTCATGGCGCTGGGGATAGGTTTCCACCCAGAAGGGGGGGCCGAAGCGGCGCAGGATGTCCTCCTTGCTTTCCCCGGCCCGGACCTGGGCGAATTCTTCCTCCACCAGCACATTAGCCACCCGGCGCACCTTACCCTCCGGCCCCAGGGTCACCATGTAGGTGTCGTAGCCCATGGGCCCCATGGGATAGGCCAGGCGCTCGCCGCCGTCCGGCTCGGGCCAGCGCATAGCGGGCACGCCCCAGGCCCGCAGCACCTCATCCCGGGTGCTTTTACCCGGCACAAAGGGCTGGGCCGCACAGGCGGCCAGAAGGCATAAGAGAAAGGCCGCGGTAAGACGGCGGACGAGGGAGGAAAAGGGAAGGGGCCACATGGCCGCCAGCATGCCCCCGGTGGCAGCCTTTGGGAAGTCCCCCCGGGGGAAAGCTGTGTAACCAAAGTCACCGACAGCCCCGTACCCCGGGCCTAAGCTATGGCATATCAGCAAACGTTAATACACAGGAGACATGCCATGGGCAGCAAATCTTTCGTCACCATCACCAGCGACGTTTCCAAGGCCTTGGAAACCCTGCGCCAGGAAATCCCCGACACCATGCAGGGCTTTGGCGCCATGGCCAAGGGCGCCCTCAAGGGCGGCGCCTTGAGCGAACTGGAAAAGGAACTGATCGCCCTGGCCGTGGGCGTGGCCAGCCGCTGTGACGCCTGCATCGGCTTCCACACCAAGGCACTGATCCGCCTGGGGGTAACCAAGGAACAGCTCATGGAAACCCTGGGGGTCTGCGCCTACATGGGGGGCGGCCCCACCCTGATGTACGCCGCCGAAGCGGTGCGGGCCTACGAAGAGCTCTCCGCCCGGATCAAACCCAAGGCGGAATAAGGGCATCAGGGGCGGCTTGTTGTCCCCCCGGGACGGGCAACAAGCCGGACAGCGGCGCCTATAATGGGCCCCGTCATGCTCCGGTTCCGGGGCCCCTGCGGACGGGGCGCCGGGGCCAGCCCCAACCCCAAGGAAACCGTCCCCATGTTTTGCCAGCAATGCGGCCATCCGTGCAGCCCAGAGGATCAAGGCTGCCCCCGCTGCGGCGGCCCGATCGGCGCCGCCCAGGTGGAGGCCTCCGAGACCAATCACCAAACGCATCCAGATGCCCCAGGGGCGCCGGGGGCTCTGGCTCCCGAAGTAGCCCCAGCCGTAGGGACAGGCCAACCTTCCCAGGCGACCCTTTCCCAGACAACGCAGGTTAACACCCGACCACACCCCGAAGCCGAACCCGGTGCTGGCCCAGACTCTCGCCCCTCGGCTTTGGCTAAGGCCAGTCTCTCCGCCCCAGCGGCGGAGGCCCCCCTTCCCGGCCCGGGCAATCCGCCCTCCCCGGCCCAAAGCCCCCTCTATGCCCTACGGATTATCCTAGGCGCCTTGGTGCTGGCCGTCGCCGGCGCCGCCCTCTGGTGGTATCAGGGCCCCAGCGGTCACGCCCCCCGGGCCGTGACCACGGGCAGCATCACGCCCCTGCAAGGCGCTCCGGCCCCCAATGCCCAAGCCCCCTTTAACCCGGCCCTGGAGCCCCTGCCGGTGATTCCGGAACAGGATCGGCGGGTGGTCACGGTGATTCCCAAGGGCAGTACCACGGCGGCGCCCCCCACCCTGTGGGAACATCGGCAATGGGTGGCCAAGCTGCGCCAGGGCCCGACCCCCAGTAGTTGCGCCGAAGCGGCCCGGCGCCTGCACAAACTCCATCCCCTGCCGGAAAATCAGGCCCGGGCCACCCTGTTAGAAGCTTTCCCGGACCTCTGCGGCACCCCCACCGGGGAACGGACGCCCCCGGCCCATCCGAGTCCGGACTAGGGGCCTAACCATGGGGAAGCCACTCGCTGAGGCCGTGTTTCCCCTTCCCCAGTTTCCAATCTCCTCATCCCTTCTCCTCGGCTCCGGCGGGGAGCCGTCGGGGAGGTTGATTGGGGCTAGCCCCGCGGCCCCTGGGACAGCAGCCGGGTTAGTCCGTCCCAGCAAAAGGCCCAGCCCCACTCATGCAGAAAGCACGGCCAGAGAGCGCCGGGCGTTGTAGGAGCCACGGCCCCTTCTGCACAGCGCCACCACGCCCAAACCCAGACAGGCCTTGGGCCGAACCCCCACAGATAGCCCGAGCCAGAGTACTGCGCCTTCAGCAACCGCGCCCACAAAAAAGCCGGGAGGTGCTCCCGGCTTTTTTCTTGCCCCGGCCCCCTGGGGCGCCGTGGGGCGGAACATCGGCCCACGCCTCAGGCCTGGGCTTCTCCCTGGGGCGCCAGCAGGGCCTGGAGTTCGCCGGACTGGAACATTTCCCGCATGATGTCGCAGCCCCCCACAAACTCCCCATTGACGTAGAGCTGGGGAATGGTGGGCCAGTTGGCGTAGTCCTTGATGCCCTGACGGATTTCCGGTTCCATCAGCACATTGACGCTGAAAAATTTGGGTACGCCGCAGGCCTTGAGAATCTGCACGGCGGTGGCGGAAAAACCGCATTGGGGAAACTGGGGGGTGCCCTTCATGTACAGCACCACCGGATTGCCCGTCACCTGTTCCTTGATCGTTGCTTGAACGTCCACGCTTGTTTGCTCCATCCGAATATGAGTTGGGTTCCGCTTCCGCCGGGCTTTTAGTCGGCTAAATCCCCATCTGCCCGGGGCAGGCGGCCGCCGCTGACCCGTTCGATATCGCCCAGGTCCCGTCGGGAAGCTATGTCTTTGAACCCGGCGGCGCGGAGAAGTTCGCGCACCGCTGCCGCCTGGTCATAGCCGTGTTCCAGAAACAACCAGCCCCCGGGCACCAGACAGGCGGGGGCCGCCGCCACAATGGTCCGAAGGCACGCCAGACCATCCCCCCCATCGGTCAGGGCCAGATCCGGCTCAAAGGGCAGGCCGTTCTGGGCCAGATGGGGGTCCTGGGCGGCTACGTAGGGGGGGTTGGAGACGATAAGGTCAAAACGCTCCCCGGCCAGGGGCGTGAGCCAATCCCCCTGGCGGAAATCCACCCGGGCCCCGAGGCGCTCCCCATTGGCCCGGGCCACGGCCAGTGCATCGGGGGATAGGTCCGTGGCCGTCACCCGGGCGGTGGGGCATTCCAGAGCCAGGGTCACGGCTACCGCGCCGCTCCCCGTGCCCAGGTCCGCGATCCGGGGCGCTGGCCGGTGGCGGACATGTTCCAGGGCCAGCATGACCAGGAGTTCCGTGTCCGGCCGGGGAATGAGCACCGCCGGGCTGACATGGAAACTGCGCCCGTAAAACTCCCGCTCCCCGGTCAGGTAGGCCAGGGGCTCTTCCCGCTCCCGGCGCATCACCAGGCCCATGAACTGTTCCAGCTGGGCCGGGGTCAGGCGCCGCTCTCCGTGGGTGAGAAACTGGACGTGGTCGATGCCCAGGGTGTGTTGCAGCAGGAGCCGGGCATCCATGCGGGGGATGCGCCCTTTCACCTGGCACACCACCTGGGCCAGGGTGGGGAGATCGGCCCTGGGGGTAAGGACGGAATTCATGGGCGCTCCCCGGGGCACCAGGAACAGACTGGCCCCTGATGGGAAGAACGGCCCCCGGCCAGAAGCATGGCCCCGGGTACCGGGGCGGGGCCCATGTCAGGCCTCCGCCGCCAGGGCCGCCAGCTGCTCCGCCTGGTGTTCGGCGATCAGGGCGGCGGTGATTTCTTCCATGTCCCCGTCCATGATCTGGTCGATCTTGTACAGGGTCAGGTTAATGCGGTGATCCGTCACCCGACCCTGGGGGAAATTGTAGGTGCGAATGCGCTCGGAACGGTCGCCGCTGCCCACCAGGCTCTTCCGGGTGGCCGCTTCCTTGGCCTGCTGCTCCCGCACCTGCACGTCCTTGATCCGGGCAGCCAGCACCCGCAGGGCGGAGGCCTTGTTCTGGTGCTGGGAACGGCCATCCTGACATTCCGCCACAATGCCCGTGGGAATGTGGGTGACCCGCACCGCCGAATCGGTCTTGTTAATGTGCTGGCCGCCGGCCCCGGAGGCCCGGAAGGTGTCGATGCGCAGATCCGCCGGATTGAGATCCACATCTCCCACCTCGTCCGCTTCCGGCATGATGGCCACGGTACAGGCGGAGGTGTGGATGCGGCCCTGGGTTTCCGTGGCGGGTACCCGTTGCACCCGGTGGGCGCCGGATTCGAACTTGAGCTTGGAATAGGCCCCCTGGCCCACCAGACGGGCGATAATTTCCCGGTAGCCCCCCAGGTCGGATTCGCTGGCGGACAGGATTTCCACCTGCCAGCGCTGACGCTCCGCATAGCGGCTGTACATGCGGAACAGGTCCCCGGCAAAGAGGGCGGACTCATCCCCCCCCGTCCCGGCCCGGATTTCCAGGATCACGCTCCGGTCATCGTTGGGGTCCTTGGGCAGGAGCAGCTTCTGGAGATCGTTTTCCAGTTCCGGCAGGCGGGCCTTGGCGGCTTCCACCTCTTCCTCCGCCAGATCCTTCATTTCCGGGTCGGCCAGCATGTCCTGGGCGCTGGCCAGATCCGCCTCGGCCTGACGGTAGTCCTGATACAGGGTCACCACCGGCTCCACCTCGGCCCGTTCCCGGGACAGCTTGCGGAATTGGTCCATGTCCTGGGCCACCTCCGGACTGGCCAGCAAGGCATCCACCTCCTCCAGACGACGGCTGAGGTGTTCGAGCTTTTCACGGATACTGGATTTCATGGCGGGGCGGCAAAAAAGGGTTCAGGGAAGAAACGAAGCCCGGAGCGGGCGAAGGCGCCGGGGCGGCCAGCAGGCCGCCCGGCTAATCGTCGGAACGCAGGTGGAAGAGGTCCAGGGCCGCCTGTTGCAGGTGCTGGCGCCGTTCCCCTTCCGCCTGGTTGAGGGCCAGGGAAGGGGCGTGGAGGAATTTGTTGGACAGGCGGTGAGAGAAAGTTTCCAGCACCTTTTCCGGGTCTTCCCCCTTGGCCAGGAGCTTTAAGGCGTGTTCCATTTCGTGGCGCCGGGCCCGTTCCGCCGCATCCCGCAGGGAGCGGATGATGGGCACGGTTTCCCGGGAATCCAGCCAGTGGAGAAAATCCCCCACCTGGTGGGTAATGATGGCTTCCGCCTCCACCACCGCCGCTTGCCGGGATTCCAGCCCCGCCTCCACCACCTGGGCCAGATCATCCACGGTGTAGAGGAAAACGTCGTCCAGATCCCCCACCTCGGGTTCGATGTCCCGGGGCACGGCCAGATCCACCATGAAGATGGGCCGGTGGCGGCGCAGTTTCACCGCCCGCTCCATCAGCCCCAGGCCGATCAGGGGCATGGGGCTGCCGGTACAGGACACCACGATGTCGTAGAGGGGCAGGTGTTCCCCCAGCTCATCCAGGCGGATGGCGGAGGTGCGGGTCTTTTCCGAGGCAAAACGGGAAGCCAGATCCTCCCCCTTTTCCAGGGTGCGGTTGGCGATGGTGATCTGCTGGGGATTCTGGGCGGCGAAGTGGGTGGCGCACAGCTCGATCATTTCCCCGGCGCCGACGAAGAGAATCTTCTGCTTATCCAGGGATTCGAAAATGCGCTGGGCCAGATGGACTCCGGCGGCGGCCATGGAGACGATGTTGGCGCCGATGGCGGTGGTGGTGCGCACTTCCTTGGCCACGGCAAAGGACCGCTGGAACAGCTTGTTCAGCAGCATGCCCATGGTGCCCGCCTCTTCCGCCAGGCGCACGGCGTTTTTCATCTGCCCCAGGATCTGGGCTTCCCCCAGCACCATGGAATCCAGGCCGGACGCCACCCGGAAGGCGTGGCGCACCGCGTCTTCCTGGGGCAGGGTGTAGAGGTAAGGCTGGATCGCCTGACGGGGCACCCGGTGGTACTCAGAGAGCCAATCCACGGCCACTTCCGGGTTTTCCGCCGCGCAGTAAAGCTCGGTCCGGTTGCAGGTGGAAAGAATGGCCGCTTCCTTCACCGGCTTGGCCCGCACCAGATCGCCCAGGGCGTCCAGCAGGGTCTCCGCATGGAAGGCCACCTGTTCACGCATGGACAGGGGCGCGGAGTGGTGATTGATGCCGAGGGCGAAAAGGGCCATGGAAACTTTGAGGGGGGAGGAAAAACGCGGCGAAATTATAACACCGGGGCGGGTGGGGCTTTTCCTGACCCAGATCAAGGAGCCCTACCAAACCGCTCCCTTTCCTCTCCCCCCCTGAAAATCCTTAAGGGGCGGGCCCCGCCACTAGCCCGGGCCGGAAAGGCAGGCAGGCCGCCCGTCTCCCCGGTAGCCGGGCCCGGATTCAGAACTGGAAAGGCTCCCGGGCCGGCGCCGTTTCTTCCGCCGGAAATACTTTCACCTGACGGGGCTTCAGCCAGACCCGCTGACGGGGTTTCAAGTCCAGTTGATGCTGCCGTTCCCGGGTCAGTTCCACTTCCACGATTTCGCTTTCCAGGGACAGCTCCACCCGCACCAGGGGTCCGATGGCCTGGAGATGGGCCACCTGGGCTTCCAGGGCGCCGGGGGACGGGGCCAGTTCCACCTCGATGTCGTGGGGCCGGACAAAGGCCACGGCCCCGTCCTCCGCCCCTTCCGGCAGATCCCGGTCCACCTCGGCCCAGGCGCCCCCGGCCCCTTCCATGAGGCGCCGATGGAAGACATTCACGTTGCCCAGGAACTGGTAGACGAAGGGGCTGGCCGGATTGGAATAAACCTGGTCCGGGGAGCCCACCTGCTCGATGTGGCCCCGGTTCATCACCACCACCTTGTCCGCCACTTCCAGGGCTTCTTCCTGGTCGTGGGTAACGAAGACGGAGGAAATGTGCATTTCGTCGTGGAGATGGCGCAGCCAGCGGCGCAGTTCCTTACGCACCTTGGTGTCCAGAGCGCCGAAGGGCTCGTCCAGGAGCAGCACCTTGGGTTCCACGGCCAGGGCCCGGGCCAGGGCGATACGCTGGCGCTGACCGCCGGAAAGCTGGGCCGGATAGCGATCCGCCAGCCAGTCCAGCTGGACCAGGGCCAGGAGCTTCTGCACCCGTTCCCGGATTTCCCCTTCCCCGGGACGTTCCTTGCGGGGCTTGACCCGCAGGCCGAAGGCCACGTTTTCAAACACGGTCATATGGCGGAACAGGGCGTAGTGCTGGAAGACGAAGCCCACCTTGCGCTCCCGGGTATGGAGGTGGGTGGTTTCCTCCCCGTCGAACAGCACCTGACCGGCGTCGGCCTTTTCCATGCCGGCAATAATGCGCAGCAGGGTGGTTTTGCCGCAGCCGGAGGGGCCCAGCAGGGCCACCAGTTCGCCCGTGGGAATATCCAGGGAAATGTCGTCCAGGGCCACAAAGTCCCCGAAACGCTTGGCGATATTGCGTACTTCGATACTCATGAGGTAGTCCTCGGCACTAGGCCCGGAAGGCGCCGGAGCGCCCCTGGCCGGATTGGGGGAAAAGGGAAAAGGCCATGGGGAAACCTCATGAAGCCTTTTCCGGCGGCAGATCGGCGCTCAAGGCCACCGTTTCCGCCCGCATGCGCCATTCCACCAGGGTCTTGGCCACCAGGGTGACCAGGGCCAGGAGGGCCAGCACGGAGGCGGCGGCGAAGGCGCCCACCGCGTTGTATTCGTTGTAGAGAATTTCCACGTGGAGGGGCAGGGTGTTGGTTTCCCCCCGGATGTGGCCGGACACCACGGACACGGCGCCGAATTCCCCCATGGCCCGGGCGTTGGACAGAATCACCCCGTAGAGCAGGCCCCAGCGGATGTTGGGCAGGGTCACCCGGCGGAACATCTGCCAGCCCGAGGCCCCCAGGGAGACGGCGGCCTCTTCCTCGTCCCGGCCCTGGGCCTGCATGAGGGGAATCAGCTCCCGGGCGATGAAGGGGAAGGTAACGAACAGGGTGGCCAGGATGATGCCGGGCACGGCGAAAATGAGCTTGATGTCGTGGTCCGACAGCCAGGGGCCGAAATAACCCTGGGCACCGAAGAGCATGACAAAAATCAGGCCGGAAATGACCGGGCTGATGGCAAAGGGCAGGTCGATGAGGGTAATGAGCAGGCTCTTGCCCCGGAACTCGAATTTGGCGATGGCCCAGCTGGCCGCAATGCCGAACAGCACATTGAAGGGAATGGCGATCCCGGCCACCAGCAGGGTGAGCTTGATGGCCGCCTGGGTGTCCTCGTCCTGAAGGGAGCCGAAATAGGTTTCCCAGCCCCCTTTCAGGGCTTCCATGAACACCGCCAGGAGGGGCAGGCCCAGGAACAGGGCGAGGAAACCCAGGGCCACGGTCAGGAGCAGCAGGCGCACCCAGAGGGGTTCCCCGTTGGCACGATGGACGGTACTCATAGTCCGGCCTCCTTTTTACTGCGGTTGAAGACCCAGGTATTGCCCTTGCCCCGGTTGGCCGCCCACCACTGGAGCAGGTTAATGGCGAGCAGCATGACGAAGGAAATGGCCAGCATCACCACGGCCAGGGCCGTGGCCCCCAGGTAGTCGTACTGTTCCAGCTTGGAAACGATGAGCAGGGGCGTAATTTCCGACACCAGGGGCATGTTGCCGGCGATGAAAATCACCGAGCCGTATTCCCCCACGGCCCGGGAAAAGGCCAGGGTGGTGCCGGTCAGGAGGGCGGGAAAGATGGCGGGGAAGATCACCCGGCGGAAGGTCTGCCAGCGGCTCGCCCCCAGGGTGGCGGCAGCCTCCTCCACTTCCGGCTCCACATCTTCGATTACCGGTTGCAGGGTGCGCACCACAAAGGGCAGGCCGATAAAGGTGAGGGCCACCACGATGCCCAGGGGGGTATAGGCCACCTTGATACCCAGGGGGTCCAGGTACTGGCCGATCCAGCCATTGGAGGAATACAGGGTGGCCAGGGTAATGCCCGCCACCGCCGTGGGCAGGGCGAAGGGCAGATCCACAAAGGCATCCACCAGACGCTTGCCTGGGAAGGGATAGCGCACCAGCACCCAGGCCACGATAAGGCCGAAAAAGGCGTTCAGCAGGGCACCGATGGCGGCGGCACCGAAGGTGACCCGATAGGAGGCCAGGGCCCGCTCGCTGGTGGCGATGGTCCAGAACTGATCCAGGCCCAGCTGGGAGGTCTTGAGCAGCATGGCCCCCAGGGGAATCAGGATCAGCACCGAGAGATACACCAGGGTGTAGCCCAGGGACAGCCCGAAACCGGGCAGTACGTTGTATTTTTTACGGGACATGGGGAAACGCATTCTCGATAACCCGGGCGGCCGTCCGCCGCCCCGGCACGGGTCCGGCGCGGCGGGGGCAGCAATGGCCCGGGAGAAAAGGGAGCCTACTTTTGCAGGTAGAGCTGGTCGAAGCTGCCCCCGTCCACAAAGTGGGCGTGGAAGGCCTTGCTCCAGCCGCCGAACACTTCATCCACGGTAAAGGTGCGGATGGGAGGGAACTGGGCAGCGTATTTCTTCAGCACCGCCGGGTCCCGGGGGCGCAGGTAGTTCTGGGCGGCGTTTTCCTGTCCTTCCTTGGACCACAGGTAATCCAGGTAGGCCTGGGCTTCCTTCCGGTCCCCCTTCTTGTCCACCACCCTATTCACCACCGCCACCGGGAATTCGGCCAGGATGGACAGCTTGGGATAGACCACCTCGAACCCGCCCCGTCCGAATTCCTTAGCGATCAGCTCGGCCTCGGATTCAAAGGTGACCAGCACATCCCCCATGTGGCGCTGCATGAAGGTGGTGGTGGCATCCCGGCCACCGGCGGCGAACAGGGGAGCGTTGTGCAGCACCTTGGCGACAAAGGCCTTGGCGGTCCGATCATTGCCCCCGGGCTGGCGCAGGGCATAGCCCCAGGCGGCCAGGTAGGTGTAGCGGCCATTCCCCGTGTTTTTGGGATGGGGCACGATGACCTGGACCCCAGGCTTGGCCAGATCAGACCAGTCCCGGATGGCCTTGGGATTGCCCTTGCGTACGATGAACACCATGGTGGAGGTGTAGGGGGAGGCGTTATTGGGGAATTTCTTCGCCCAATCCCGGGCCACCAGTCCCTTGTCCGCCAGGAATTCCACGTCCGTGGCCTGATTCATGGTCACCACGTCCGCTTCCAGGCCATCCGCCACGGCCCGCACCTGCTTGGAGGAGCCCCCGTGGGACTGCTTCACTTCCAGCTTTTCCCCGGTCTTGCTTTGCCAGTGGCGCACAAACAGGGGATTGAAATCCTTGTAGAAATCCCGGGCCACGTCATAGGAAGCGTTGAGCAGCACGGTTTCGGCAGCGGCCGGGGCCGCGCCACCAGCCACTAGGGCCAGGCCCAGCAGGGGGGCGAACAAAGCGCGGGAGAGGAAGCGGTGTGGGGTGAACATTTTTGCTCCTGACTTCAGTAATAGGTCTTATGGCTGGCCACTGTAGCGGAGGTCTTTAGAACAACAAAGCTTGTTTCGCTATTTGCAAATAACCCGCAGCACTATGCCAAGCCTTTTTCCCCAGGCCTGGGGGGGCCAGGGCAAAACCCTACGTCGGAAATCCCGCCCGGCTCAGGCAACGTCCGGAGCGCTGCCACTCCCGGCGGCGGGCACCGCTTCGGGACGGCGCAGTTTCCATTCCCCCCGCAGCTGGCGGATATCCTGGGGCGGCAGGGGCTTACTGAAATAGAAGCCCTGGATTTCATCGCAGCCCAGGGCCGTCAGTTCATCCAGCTGTTCCGGGGTTTCCACCCCCTCCGCCACGGTGCGCATATTCAGGCCGTGGGCCAGGAGAATAATGGCCCGGGCCACGGACTGGGCTTCCTCGTCCTCCGCAATGCGGATCACGAAGCTGCGGTCGATTTTCACCACATCCACCGGATAGCGGGACAGGTAGGAGAGGGAAGAATAGCCGGTGCCGAAGTCATCCAGGGCGATGCGGATGCCCGCCGCCCGCAGGGTGGTGAAGGTGGCGAAAATGCCTTCCGGATCTTCCGCCAGCATGGTTTCCGTCAATTCCAGTTCCAGACAGCGGGGGTCCAGGCCGGTCTCGTCCAGCACCCGGAACACCTCGTCCGCAAAGCCCTGGCGACGCAGCTGACGGGCCGACACATTCACCGCCACCCGGGGCACGGGCACCCCCTCGGCCTGCCACTGCTTGAGCTGGCGGCAGGCGGTGACCAGGCACCAGTGGCCCACGGCGTCGATCATGCCGCCGTTTTCCGCCAGGGCGATAAAGCGGTCCGGCATGACCAGGCCCTTGTCCGGGTGATTCCAGCGGATCAGGGATTCCACCCCCCCCATGCGGCCATTGGCCGTTTCCACCTGGGGCTGGTAGAAGAGCATGAACTGGTGGCCTTCCAGGGCCCGGCGCAGATCGTTTTCCAGGTCCAGCAGTTCCAGGCTGCGCTCGTTGCGGCTGGCGAGGTAGAAACGGTAGGTGGCCCGCCCCGCATCCTTGGCCGAATACATGGCCACGTCCGCGTGCTTGAGCAGGGTTTCCCCATCCCCCCCGTCCGCCGGATAGAGGGCGATGCCGATACTGGTGGACACGTAGAGTTCCCGGGATTCCAGGGCCACGGGCTGTTCAAAGGCCCCCTGGAGACGGCTGGCCAGGAGGGAAACCTCATCGGAGGTGGCCACCTCCGGCAGCAACAGGGCGAATTCGTCCCCCCCCAGACGGGCCAGGGTATCCCCTTCCCGCATGCAGGACTGGAGGCGGAAGGCCACTTCCTTGAGCAGCCGGTCCCCCACCTCGTGGCCCAGGGAATCATTCACCCCCTTGAAGCGGTCCAGGTCCAGGAGCAGCACGGCCAGCTTGCGCCGGCTGCGGTGGGCCTGGCGCAGGGCCGTATTGAGCCGGTCATGGAAAAGCTGACGGTTGGGCAGGCCGGTGAGGGTGTCGTGGTAGGCCAGATGGTGGATGTAGGCCTCGGCCTGCTTGCGGTCCGAAATATCGGTGAAGAGGCCGATGTACTGGACCACCTGTCCCCCTTCGTCCCGCACGGCGGTAATGGACAGCCATTCCGGGTAGATTTCCCCGTTCTTGCGCCGATTGACGATTTCCCCCTGCCACCGGCCTTCCTCCAGCAGCGCCCGCCACATCTGGATGTAGAAGGAGCGCTCCACCCGGCCCGAGCCCAGGGCGTCCCCCGGGGTACGGCCCAGCACCTCCCCTTCGGAGAAACCCGTCACCCGGGAAAAAGCCCCGTTCACCGACTGGATCAGTCCCCGGCTATCGGTGATGACCATGGATTCTGTGAGGTTGTCGAACACCCGGGCGGCCAGATGGAGCCGGGCCTCCGCCTGTTTCAGGTCGGAAAGATCCCGGAAGGAGGCCACATAGCCTCCCGCCCCCAGGGGCAAGGGGGCCCCCTGAATGGCCACGGGGAAGCGGCCGCCCGGGCGGGGCAGCCACAGTTCCCCGGCGTAGGGCTGGCCTGCGGCCACGGCCTGCAACAGGGGGCTTTCCCCGCCCCCCAGCAGCTCCGCCAGGGTGCGCCCCAGCAGGGCTTTTTCCGACACCTGCAGCAGGCGTTCTGCGGGCCGGTTGAGGAAGCCCAGGCGCCCCTCCCGATCCAGGGCCAGAATGCCTTCGCTTAGGTTATTGGCAATGTTGTCCAGGAAATCCCGGTTTTCCGCCAGGGCCCCGGCGGTACGCTTCAGGCGCACCATGGCTTGGGTCACCAGGCCGATCAGCACCAGGGCAAAGAGGGCCAAACATAGGCGGTAGGCGTCCGCTACCGCCTGACGTTCCCGGAAATGCCGGTCATAGTCAAGAAAGGCGGTTTCCATCCGCTCCGGCAAGGGGCTGGCGGTGAGGGCCACCAGGGTCTGCTCCAGTTCCAGCCGGTTACTCAGGATCAACAGGCCATGACCCACCAGGGCCTTGCCCTGAACCCGCAGGGGATCGGGCCAGCCCTGAACTTCCCGGCCCAGGCGTTCCAGATCCACGGCCACGTCGGGCACATCGTCCGCCGTGCCCCGCACCAGGAATTCCAGCACCTCCCGGCTCACCGTAGCCAACAGGGGGGAGGAAAGCCCGGCGGGGCCGCCGTGGCGACCGGACAGCTCAGCGGCCAGATTCACGAAATGGGATTCCGCGTTATCCACCACCGCGTAATTCTGCTTAAAGCTTTCCAGCCGTTCCCGCTTCCGGGCCCAGAGCTCCAGCACCGGGGCGAGGGCTTCCTGGCGCCCTTCGGCGGCAAAATCCTGGCCCAGCAGAGCGAGCAGCTGATCTATGCGGGCCGCCCCTTCATTGAGAGGGTCGTAGTCCCGCAGCTGGTGCTGGCGCAGCTTGAGCACATCTTCGTTAAGCCGGGCATCCGCTTCTGCCACCAGGGATACGGTGTTTTCCACCCGGGAACGGTCGGCCACGCTGACCCCGGTACTGCGCCAATAGAGGGCCGCCAGCAGGGGCACCAGGACCACCACCCAGAGCCAGGGGGAACGGCCGCACCAGAGGCGGAGCCAGAGCAGTTTGCGCCGCCAGAGGCGCCCATCCCACTTCATTGGGGGACCTCGCCGGACAGGGAACGGAGAAAGGCCGTAATCAGCAGCACATCATGGGGAGGCAGATCCAGGCCCAGCTGGTAGCGCCCCATGACCGCCACCGCTTCTTCCAGGGTAGTGGCGGAAGCGTCGTGGAAATAGGGGGGGGTCAGGGCTACGTTGCGCAGGGTGGGCACTTTGAAGACAAACCGGTCCTCCGCCTTGCCGGTCACGTTGAAGCGACCGTAATCGGCTTTGGTGAGTTTTTTCTTGTGGGCGAAATAGTCGTCCATGATACCGAAACGCTGGTAGGAGCCGCCCCCCAGATTCACCCCCTGGTGGCAGGCGATACAGCCGTGGTGCTTGAAGAGGCGATAGCCCGCGGCCTCATCCTCGCTCAGGGCCCCTTTGTCTCCTCCCAGCCAGCGATCAAAACGGGAAGGGGTCACCAGGGAACGCTCGTATTCCGCCAGAGCCTGTTTCACCCGCTCCGGGGAGGGAGGCCCGCCGAAGACCTGCTGGAAGGCTCCCTTCAATTCAGGATCGGCTTGCAATTTGCCCATCACCTGGGCCCAGGAGGAGCCCATTTCCACAGGATTTTCCACCGGCCCGCCCGCCTGTTCCTCCAGGGTCGCGGCCCGGCCATCCCAGAATTGGCGGAAATTGAATCCGGCATTGAGGACGGTGGGCGCATTGATGCTCCCCAGGGCGCCCCCCACGCCCCGGGAAACCGGTGCCTGATCCACCCCGCCCCGGGCGAGGTCATGACAGGAGGCGCAGGAAAGGGTGTCATCCCGGGATAGACGGGGATCAAAAAAGAGGCGCTTGCCCAAGGCCACCTTGGCCCCATCCAGATGCAGGCTTTCGACCGTGGGAAGAGGCTGGACCGGCTCCCCGCCCCGCCGCACCGCCGCCAAGGGGGAAGACGCAAAAGCCACCTCCGCCCCCTCCCCCCGGGCAAACAGCCGGGGATAGGCGATCACCCCCACCACCCCCAAAAGGAGCAGGCAGAGTACCCCGAACACCCGCAAATTCGGCAGCCGGGCAGCCATCCCTTACCCAGTCGTTAGAAATAATAGGGCCATGCTACCGTGTCGGCACGACCAACGCAAAAAGGGGACAAGCAAGCTTGTCCCCTTTTTTAATTCTGGTGGCCAAGGGCGGAATCGAACCACCGACACAAGGATTTTCAGTCCTCTGCTCTACCGACTGAGCTACTTGGCCTTGAAGAGCGCGCATTATAGCCACGCCCCCGGCCTTCGTCAAAGGGAATTTTGATGCTCGGGGAGGCTTGGTGAACAGAGAGGCGCGGGGGAGAGGATTTTCTTTCCCGGCTTTGGCCTAAGCGGTGGTCCAGAAAGGGGGCGGCTCTCCCCCCAGTCTCGACGTCCCCTTGAGCTTATCCTTCCGGTCAGAGGCAACAGGAACGAACAGGGTCGGACGTCATCTACGCTCTATACCACCTACCGCCCGTCGCGGTTGCCGTTGCCGTTGCCGTTGCCGTTGCCGTTGCCGTTGCCGTTGCCGTTGCCGGCAGCAATATAGCCGGAAGCTGCAACCGTTTCGTCGGCAAGCGACAGGACACCGACCACGCCTAGGCCTCCCCTTCCCCCGGCTCAGTCTCGGCTGCCCTAGGGAATACTACCCGGGCCAGGGCGCCCCGTTCTTGGGGGTTGGGGCCCAGGCTGGCGTGGCCGCCGTGGATTTCGGCGATTTCCCGGACAATGGCCAGGCCCAGACCAGACCCCGGAGGGCCCGCATCATCTACCCGGTAAAAGCGTTCAAAGACCAGTTCGGCCTGATCTTCCCGAATACCGATACCGCTGTCTTCCACCTCCAGGGCCACCCGTTCCCCTTCGGGCACCACCCGGCAGGTCACCCGCCCCCCCGACTGGGTATAACGCAGGGCGTTGTCGATCAGGTTGTTGATCAGCTCCCGCAGGAGGAAGGCATTGCCCTCAATGCGGGTGCTGCCCGGGGCGGGCTCGAAGCCCAGGTCGATTTCCTTGTCCAGCGCCCGCATCACCCAGTCCCCCACAATTTCCTGGAGCAGGGGCTCCAGTTCCAGGGATACCAGGGCCTGGGCGCCGCCGCCCCCTTCGGCCCGGGCCAGGGTGAGGAGCTGATTGACCAGGTGGGAGGCCCGATCCACCGCCCCCGCAATCTGCACCAGGGCGTGGCGCAGGGCCTCCGGATCGCTTTCCCGCATGGCCAGCTGGGCCTGGGTTTTCAAGCCCGTGAGGGGGGTACGCATCTGGTGGGCCGCATCGGCGATGAACCGGGTCTGGACGTCCAGATTACGGCGCATCCGTTCCAGCATGGCGTTGAAGGCCCCCACCAGGGGTTGGAGTTCCTCCGGCACCCGGCGCAGGCTGATGGGGGAAAGATCCCCCTGGCGCCGGGCTTCAATCCGTTCCCGCAGCTTGGTGAGGGGCTTCAAGCCCTGGGACAGGCCGAACCACACCAGGATCACCGCTAGGGGAATGATGACGAACTGGGGCAAGATGACGCTGGCGATAATTTTGTTGGCCAGCTGGGAACGCTTTTCCCGGGTTTCCCCCACCTCCACCAGCAGCCAGGGCGCATCGGCCCGTCCCCCTTCCGACAGATACTGGTAGGCCACCCGCAGATCTTCCCCGTTCAGCTCATCGTCCCTAAAGGCGATATCGTCTCCCCCCCGGGCTTCCGGCGTCACCTGGGCGGGGGTGGGCAATTCCTTATCCCCGGCCAGGAGCTTGCTTTCCGGGCCCAGGACGTGGAAATACACATTGTCGATTTCGTCCGCCCGCAGCAGGGCCCGGGCGGAGCCGGCCACCTTCACCACCGGTTTGCCATTAACGAAGCGTATCTGCCGGGCGATGGCCGTGACGTTTTCCCGCAGGGCCTGGTCGTAGGGATAGGCCGCCACCACATTGGCGAAATAGTGGGTGATGGCAATGCTGATAGGCCAGACGAAGAGCAGGGGCGCCAGCATCCAGTCCAGGATTTCCCCGAACAGGGAGCGCTGACCCTCCGCCCCCGGCCTAGGAGGCAACCCGCTCGGCTTGGGGCTTTTCAAGGCAGTAGCCCAGACCGCGCACGGTGGCGATGCGCACCCCGCCCGGTTCCAGTTTTTTGCGCAGGCGGTGGATATACACCTCAATGGCGTTGTGGCTCACCTCCTCGCCCCAGCCGCACAGGTGATCCACCAGCTGGTCCTTGGAGACCAGGCGGCCGGCCCGGGAAAGGAGAATTTCCAGCAGGCCGATTTCCCGGGCCGATAATTCCAGGGGCTGACCCGCCAGATGGGCCACCCGGCCCACCTGATCGTAACTCAGGGCGCCGCAGACGATTACCGGCGCGGTGCCGGAGGAACGACGGGTCAAGGCCCGCACCCGGGCTTCCAGCTCGGGCAGCTCAAAGGGCTTGGTCATGTAGTCGTCCGCCCCCAGGTCCAGGCCCTTGACCCGGTCCCCGGTGCCGTCCATGGCGGTCAGGATCAACACCGGCAGGGTGGCATTCCGGGCCCGCAGGCGTTTCAGAACCTCCAGCCCGGGCAGCCGGGGCAGGCCCAGATCGAGAATGAGCAGGTCGTAACTGTTGGCCATCAG
Source organism: Azospira inquinata (assembly GCF_018905915.1). Classification (NCBI taxonomy): domain Bacteria; kingdom Pseudomonadati; phylum Pseudomonadota; class Betaproteobacteria; order Rhodocyclales; family Rhodocyclaceae; genus Azospira; species Azospira inquinata. The sequence continues at coordinate 2,188,375 of NZ_CP064782.1, read as the reverse complement.
GGCCGTATCCGCGTCCGAGCCGGTGTACGCACAATCCACCGCGTACCCTCCCTGGCGCAGGGAGCGGGATAGGCCATCGGCAATGATCCGATCGTCTTCCGCAATCAAAATGCGCATGGTGCTTGCTCCTCCGTCCCACGTCCTCCGGCGTATTCCATCGGCCTTTCGGGAGCCTGACGGTAGCCGGATTTTGCGTAAGTTTTATGTAAGGCCGGGCCCGTAGCCTGAACCTGCTGTTCTCCTTTTATGGTCTTAGGAGTTCCCGGGCAACCGGGACTCGGGGAGCGGACCGTTTCCTGCACCGGACCGCTCCTCGCCACTTTTCTTATAGGGGCGGAAGGCCAACACCGCTCCCGGTCGCCCCCTGCACTGGGAACCGCCCCGGGCCCAGACTTCAGGACCGATCCGCGTCTGCCAGTGTAACAAAATCCCCCGCCCCGCCTTGCTGCACCGCACACATCCCCTTGGAATAAACCCGGCCAGGGCGCCCTGGGCCCATCCCCGGATTCATTCATTTGAATGAATCCGGTCCTATAATGGGGGAAATTCCCTGCCCGGGCCCGGCCCGGGACGGCAGGCCCCAAGGAGAACATTCCATGAACGGACGTAATTTCCGCACCCTGGCCCTGGTCGCAGTCCTGGCCGGTGGCGGCTGGCTGCTCTGGCATTACCTGCAACCCACGCCCCTGCCCCCCTGGCTGGCCTCGGGCAACGGTCGGCTGGAAGCCACGGAGGTGGATGTGGCCACCAAGCTGGCGGGCCGCTTAAGAGAGGTCAATGCCTGGGAAGGGGATCAGGTGAAAGCGGACCAGGTGCTGGCCCGGCTGGACGCGGACGATCCCCGGGCCCAGCTGCGCAGCGCCCAAGCCCAGGCCTCCCAGGCCCATGTGAGCATCGGGGAAGCCCGGGAAAACGTGCGTAGCGCCGCCAGCCAGCTGGAACTGGCCCGGGCCACCCTGGCCCGCTCGGAAAGTCTGGTGCAGCGGGGCTTCATCACCCGGGACAAGCTGGATCAGGACCGGACCAAGGTGCAGACCGCCCAGGCCAGTCTGGAAGCGGCCCAGGCCCGGGTGGATGAGGCCACCCACGCGGCGGAGGCAGCCCGGGCCAAGAGCGCCAGCGTCCAGGTGACGGTGAACGATACGGACATCAAGGCGCCCCGCAACGGCCGGGTGCTCTACCGTCTGGCGGAACCCGGGGAAGTGCTGGGGGCGGGAGGCAAGGTACTCACCCTGCTGGACCTGTCGGATGTGTACATGACCTTCTACCTGCCCACGGACAAGGCCGGGCAGGTGAGCCTGGGGGCGGAGGCCCGCATCGTGCTGGACGCCCTGCCCAACCAGCCCATCCCGGCCCGGGTCACCTTCGTCTCCCCCCAATCCCAATTCACCCCCAAGGCGGTGGAAACCCATACGGAGCGGGAAAAGCTCATGTTCCGCATCAAGGTGCGCATTCCCCCGGAATGGCTAGTCGCCCACCCCAAGCTCATCAATCCGGGCAGTCCGGGGGTGGCCTATGTGCGTCTGGAAGTCCCGGGACAAGGGGCTGCCCCGGCGGCCTGGCCCGCCTTTCTGCAAGTGAAGTAAGCGGTGGCCCCCGTCCCTCCCCCTGACACCCACCGGGAACCCACCCTGGGCGCCCCCGCCACCCCGGTCCCCGTGGCCCGGCTGACCGGGGTGAGCCTGCACTATGGGGAAGTCACCGCCCTGGACCGGGTGGATCTGGCCATTCCAGCGGGCATCATGGTGGGGCTGCTGGGGCCTGACGGGGTGGGCAAATCCTCCCTCCTGGCCCTCATCGCCGGGGCACGGAAAATCCAGGAAGGTGAGGTGGAAGTCCTGGGGGGCAATCTGGCTAACCGGCACTTTCGCAACGCCGCCCAGCCCCGCATCGCCTACATGCCCCAGGGCCTAGGGAAAAACCTCTACCCCACCCTGTCCGTCTTTGAAAATGTGGATTTCTTTGGCCGTCTCTTCGGCCAGGGCCGGGCAGAGCGGGAACGGCGCATTGGGGAACTCCTCACCGCCACCGGTCTAGCCCCCTTCCGGGACCGGCCTGCGGCCAAGCTTTCTGGTGGCATGAAGCAGAAGCTGGGACTCTGCTGCGCCCTGATCCACGATCCGGACCTGCTCATCCTGGACGAACCTACCACCGGGGTGGATCCCCTCTCCCGGCGCCAATTCTGGGATTTGATCGACGCCATCCGGGGCCGTCGGCCGGGCATGAGTGTGCTGGTGGCCACCGCCTACATGGAGGAAGCGGAACGCTTTCAATGGTTGGCGGCCATGAACGAGGGCCGGGTCCTGGGCACGGGCAGCCCGGCGAAAATCAAGGCCAAAGCCCACGCCAGCTCCCTGGAAGAAGCCTTTGTGGCCCTGCTGCCGGAGGCCCAGCGGGGCGCCCAGCACCGCTTTGTGGTGCCCCCCCGCCAGCGTCAGGATCAGAACTACGCCATCGAAGCCAAGGATCTGACCCAGCGCTTCGGAGATTTCACCGCGGTGGACCGGGTCAATTTCCGCATCGAACAGGGGGAAATTTTCGGTTTTCTCGGTTCCAATGGCTGCGGCAAAACCACCACCATGAAAATGCTCACCGGCCTCCTGCCCCCCAGCGCGGGGGAAGCCTGGCTCTTCGGCAGCCCGGTGGATGCCCATTCCCTGGAGACCCGGCGCCAGGTGGGCTACATGTCCCAGGCCTTTTCCCTTTACGGGGAGCTGACCGTGGCCGCCAACCTGGATCTCCACGCCCGCCTCTTCCACCTGGCCCCGGAACGCATCGGGCCCCGCATCCAAGCCCTGGTGGAACGCTTTGGCCTGGCCCCCTATCTGGACGACCCGGCCGCCGATCTGCCCCTGGGCATCCGCCAGCGCCTCTCCCTGGCCGTGGCCGTGGTCCATGAACCCAAGCTACTGATTCTGGACGAGCCCACCTCCGGGGTGGACCCGGTGGCCCGGGATGAATTCTGGCAACTGCTGGTGGAACTCTCCCGCCAGCAGGGGGTGACCATTTTCATCTCCACCCACTTCATGAACGAAGCGGAGCGCTGCGACCGCATTTCCCTCATGCACGCGGGCAAGGTGCTGGCCAGCGACACCCCGGAGCGGCTGCGCCAGTCCCGCCAGGCGGCCACCCTGGAAGAAGCCTTCATCGCCTATCTGGAAGAGGCCACCGGGGCCAACCGCCCCCCCAAGTCCGACACCGACGCTCCGGCGGCGGGCCATGCTCCCGCCGCCCCCACCGAAGCTGCGCCTCCTACCGGCGGAGCCCCCGGCCACCGGCCGCCCCCCTTCAGCCTGCGCCGCCTGCTGGGCTACGCCTACCGGGAAACCCTGGAGCTGCGCCGGGACACCATCCGCCTGGCCTTTGCCCTCCTGGGCTCGGCCCTGCTCATGCTGGTGCTGGGCTACGGCATTTCCATGGACGTGGAAAACCTCAGCTTCGCCGTGCTGGACCGGGACCAGAGCCCGGAATCCCGGGCCTACATCCGGGAACTGTCCGGCTCCCGCTATTTCATCCAGCACGCCCCCCTCCAGGACAGCAATGAACTGGACCGGCGCATGAGTAACGGGGAACTCACCGTGGCCCTGGAAATTCCCCCCAATTTCGGCCGGGACCTGCGCCAGGGACGCCATCCTGAGGTAGGAGCCTGGATCGACGGCGCCATGCCCTTTCGGGGGGAGACCACCCGGGGCTATCTGGAAGGCATCCACCAGCAATACCTGGAGCAGCTCATCACCGAGGCCACGGGCAACCAGCCCCAGCTCCTGCCCACGGAGGTGGAACCCCGCTACCGCTATAACCAGGATTTCCGCAGCGTCTATGCCATGGTGCCGGCGGTACTGCCCCTGCTTCTGGTCTTTATCCCGGCCATTCTCATGGCCCTGGGGGTGGTGCGGGAAAAGGAACTGGGTTCCATCACCAATCTTTACGTCACCCCGGTGACCCGGCTGGAATTTCTCATCGGCAAGCAGATTCCCTATATCTGCGTGTCCATGATCAGCTATTTCGCCCTGGTGCTCATCGCCGTGGGGGTTTTCGGGGTGCCCATCAAGGGCAGCTTCTTCGCCCTGACGGCGGGGGCCCTGCTCTACGTCACCGCCACCACGGGCATCGGGCTCTTCATTTCCACCTTCACCAGCACCCAGATCGCCGCCCTGTTTGGCACCGCCATCCTCACCATGCTGCCCACGGTGCAGTTTTCCGGCCTCACCACCCCGGTGGGGTCCCTGGAAGGGGGCGCCTACTGGGTAGGCCAGTTTTTCCCCGCCACCTATTACCTGACCATCAGCCGGGGGGTGTTCACCAAGGCCCTGGATTTTGGGGATCTGGAAAGCCAGTTCCTCGCCCTGGCCCTGTTTATCCCCGTGCTGACCCTGATTTCCCTGGTCCTCTTGCCCAAGCAGGAGAAATAACATGGCCGCCCCCCATCCCTCCCCCTTAAGCCCCCGGGACCGGCTGACCAACATCTACCGCCTGGGCCTCAAGGAACTGCGCAGCCTGTGGGCCGACAAGGTGCTGCTAATCCTCATTGTCTGGGCCTTTACCGGGGGCATCTATTCCGCCGCCCTCGGGGTGTCCCAGGAATTGCGGGACGCCCCAGTGGCGGTGGTGGATGAGGACCGGTCTCCCCTTTCCCTGCGCATGACCGGGGCCCTGACGCCCCCCTTCTTCAAGCCCCCCGTATCCATCCCCTGGTCCGCCATGGACGGAGCCCTGGACCAGGGGCGTTACTCCTTCGTGATCGTCATCCCCGCCAATTTCCAACGGGACCTCCAGGCCGGGCGCCGCCCCGCCCTCCAAATCAATATCGACGCCACGGTGATCAGCCAGGCCTTTATCGGCAACACCTACATCCAGAACATTCTCATGGGGGAAATCGGGGAATACCTGACCGGCACCCGGGATAGCGCCACCCTGCCCGTGCGCCTCACCCCCCGGGTACGGTTTAACCCCAACCTGACCGGTTACTGGTTCGGCGGGGTGATGGAAACCATCAACAACATCACCATGCTCACCATCATCCTGGTGGGGGCGGCCTTTGTCCGGGAACGGGAACACGGCACCCTGGAACATCTCCTGGTCATGCCCCTGACCCCGGCGGAAATCATGCTGTCCAAGGTCTGGGCCAACGGTCTGGCGGTACTCATAGGCGCCACCGTGGCCCTCACCCTGGTGATCCAAGGGGTGCTCCAGGTGCCCATCCAGGGTTCCCTGCCCCTGTTCCTCTGCGGCGCCGCCCTGTATCTGTTTTCCGCCGCCTCCATCGGCATTTTCCTCGGCACCGTGGCCCGCTCCATGCCCCAGCTGGGCCTGCTCATCATCCTCACCATCGTGCCCCTGGAACTCCTGGCGGGGGGCGTCACCCCCCGGGAAAGCATGCCCGTGCTGATCCAGAACCTGATGCTGGTAGCCCCCACCACCTATTTCGTGCGCCTGGCCCAGGGCATCCTCTACCGGGGGGCTGGCCTGGGAGTGGTGTGGCCCGAATTTCTGGCCATGGCAGGCATCGGCACCCTGTTCTTCCTCTTTGCCCTGGCCCGCTTCCGCAAATCCGTGGCCCAAACCCAGCTCTAAGCCCCCATGGCTCCCCTTCCCCTTCCTCTGCCCCGAGCGCCGGACCAGACCCGGGAACGGCTCCTGGATGCGGGGGAAACCCTTTTCGGCCGCTACGGCTACGACGGGGTGACCACCCGCCAGCTGGCAGCCCTGGCCCGGGTAAACCAGTCCGCCATTCCCTACCATTTCGGCGGCAAAAAAGGGGTGTATCTGGCCGTGGCCCAGCGTATCTGCCAGGCCACGGGGGAACAGCTGGGGCGGGAGGCCCAGGCCATCCACGCCTGCTTAAGCCCGGACATCACGCCGGCCGAGGCGGGGGACCTGCTGGTACGCCTGGCCGCCCACATCGCCCGGCTGGTCTTCCGCCCGGAACACCGGGGCCCCTGGTACGCCTTTCTCAGCCGGGAAATGCTCCAGCCCGGCCCAGCCTTCGACCTGCTCTACGACCAGTTCACCGCCCCCATCCACGACCTGACGGAAACCCTTGTCGCCCGGATGACCGGCCAGCCCCCCACGGACCCGGGCACCCGACTCCTGGCCCACGCTTTCCACGGCCAGCTGGTGGGTTTTGCCTATGGCCGCAGCGCCTTAGGCCGCCGCCTGGACTGGGGCGCCCGGGACGAACTGGCTCCCGTATTCACCCCACCCCAGGTGGAAGCGGTAGTGGCGGCGGTGGAACGCTTTGCCCGCATCACCGTCACCGGCCTCCTGGCGGGCATCGCCGCCCCCCCTCCCGCCCCCTGAATCGGGCGCCTCCTTTTTTTACACCGTTTTTATTCCCATCCCGGGAAAATGGGGGCATTCCCCCGGCCTTGGCCGGGCCCTTCCGCTTCGGAGGCATGATGACCATCCGTTCCCATTCCCACGCCGCCGGGCACCGTTCCCTGGCCGCCCTGACGGTCTATGGCCTGGCCCTGGGGGCCTGCCTGCTCACGGCGGCCATCACCGCCGCCCTCCACCCCCATCTGGACCTAACCAACACGGCCCTGGTCTTTCTTTTGGTAGTCTTTCTCGTGGCCCGCACCCTGGGCCGGGGACCGGCGGTCCTGGCGGCCTTTTTCGCCGTAGGCCTCTTCGACTTCGTCTTTGTACCGCCCCAGCTCACCCTGGCCGTGGCCAACGCCCAGTACGCCATTACCCTGGGGGTGATGCTCTGCGTGGCCCTGATTACGGGAGGCCTCACCGCCGGCTTGCGCCGGGAAGCGGAACTGGCCCAGCGCCGGGAAGGGGAAGCCCGCCAGCTCTACGAGGCGGCAAAGGATCTGGCCGGGGCCCTGACGGATAGCCAGGTGGCGGAGGTGGCCCAGGGCTATCTGGCCACCAGCCTGGACGCCCGGGGCTGCCTGCTCCTCAACGGCCCCCAGGAAGCCCTGGAAGTGTGCGTGCCGGGCCATCCGGAGCCCCAGCCCCTCAAGGTGGAACAGCATCTGGCCCTGATGGCCCAGGCCGAGTCCCGCACCGTGGAATACGGGGCCCTGGCGGCGGACGGCTGCGCCGTGGCCTATTTTCCCCTGCTCGCTCCCACCCGGCCCCGGGGCGTGCTGGCGGTAGCCCCCCGGGATGGGGACGGGGAGCGGCTCCACGCCCTCCATCCCCAACTGGAAGCCCTGGCCTCCCTCCTGGCCATCGCCCTGGAACGTATCCATTACGCGGCGGCGGCCTTAAAGGCGGAGCGGGAACGGGAGGCGGAACAGATGCGCAATTCCCTGCTCTCCGCCATTTCCCACGATCTGCGCACTCCCCTGACCGCCCTCCGGGCCATGGCCGAATCCCTGGTCTGGCAAACGCCCCCCGGGGAACAGGCCCAGCGGGAGGCGGCCACCGCCGTGCGGGACCAGGCCCTGCGCCTCTCCGGCATGGTGGATAACCTGCTGGACATGGCCCGGCTCCAGTCCGGCCGGGTCACCCTGCACCGGGAATGGCAGCCCCTGGAAGAGGTGGTGGGCGCCGCCCTGCAACTGATCCGCCCGGCCCTGGGGGACCGGCCGGTCCAGGTCCAGCTGGCCCCGGACCTGCCCCTGCTCCATCTGGATGCGGTGCTGATGGAACGGGTCTTCGCCAACCTGGTGGAAAACGCCGCCAAATATGCCCCCGCCGCCACCCCCATCCGCATTCTGGCGGAACGGGCCGCCCCCCGGGACAACGAAACCTGGGTGGAAGTGGCGGTGCGGGACCAGGGCCCGGGCTTTCCCCCGGGCCTGGACCCCTTCCAGCGCTTTACCCAGGGCGCGGGGGACGGGGTGCGCAGCGGCGTGGGCCTGGGTCTGGCCATCTGCCAGGCGGTAATTGCCGCCCACGGCGGCCACATCCGGGCGGGCAACGGGCCGGAGGGAGGCGGTGAAGTGCGCTTCTCCCTGCCCGTGGGCCAGCCCCCGGCCCTGGACGGCCTGGAGGAAGACGGACCGGAACCCCCGGCCCCGAGCACGGGAGAACGCCCATGAACCGCAACGGGGACGCCAATGCGCCCAAACCCGTCCTGATTATTGAGGACGACGCCCAAATCCGCCGCTTTCTGCGCCAGACCCTGGCGGAAGAAGGCTGCCCCACCCTGGAGGCGGCCAACGGCGCCACCGGTCTGGCCCTGGCCCGGGAACAGCATCCCGGTCTGGTGATCCTGGACCTGGGCCTGCCGGACCGGGACGGGGTGGATTTGATTCCGGAACTGCTGGGCTGGAACGCCGGGCCCATTCTGGTGCTCTCAGCCCGCACCCAGGAAGGGGAAAAAATCCGGGCCCTGGACGCGGGGGCCGACGATTACCTGACCAAGCCCTTCGGTGTCGGGGAATTGCAGGCCCGCATCCGAGTGCTACGGCGCCGGGCGGCGGGAGCGCCGGAGGAAGGCACCCTGCTCAGCTTCGGGGACATTGAGATGGATCGGCTGCGCCACCAGGTCACCCGTCAGGGGGAAACGGTCCACCTCACCCCCATCGAATACCGGCTGCTCTCCATTCTGGTGGCCAACGGGGGCAAGGTGCTGACCCACCGCTTTCTGCTCCGGGAAGCCTGGGGCCCGGCCTACGTGAATAGCGCCCATTACCTGCGCATTTACGTGGGCCGTCTGCGCCAGAAACTGGAAGCGGACCCGGCCCAGCCCCGCCACTTTTTAACCGAAACCGGCGTGGGCTACCGCTTCCAACCCTAGCCCGGGCCTCGGCCAGGGGCGGATCGCGGGAAACTCCGGGGGAGTTTCCGCCGCCACCGGCCCGGCGGACCCTTGCGGTCCGTCCCCCCGCCCTTGAGACGGGCACACCATAACAACAGGAGTCATCATGCAAGGCAATGAAAACCGTCATGGGGGCCCCATGGCGCCCCTGGCCCTGGCCGCCCTGGGGGTGGTCTATGGAGACATCGGCACCAGCCCCCTTTACACGGTCCATGAAATTTTCGCCGGGGCCCACCATCCGGTGCCCGTCAGCCACGACAATGTGCTGGGCATTCTTTCCCTGATTTTCTGGTCCCTGATGATTGTGGTCTCCCTCAAATACGTGGCTTTCATCATGCGGGCCGACAACAAGGGGGAAGGGGGGGTCATGGCCCTCATGGCCCTGGTGCTGCGGGGCGCGGCGGGCAAACCCTACGCCCACGGCCTAATGCTCCTGGGCCTTTTCGGCGCCGCCTTGTTCTACGGGGACGGGGTCATCACCCCGGCGGTGTCCGTGCTGTCGGCGGTGGAAGGCCTGGAAGTGGTCACCCCGGACTTCAAGCCCTTCATTCTCCCCATCGCCCTGGCGGTGATCCTCACCCTCTTCCTCTTCCAGCGCCACGGCACCGCCAGCATCGGCAAGCTGTTCGGGCCGGTGATGACGGTCTGGTTCGCGGCCCTGGCCCTCATGGGGGTGGTGAGCATTGCCCGCTATCCGGCGGTGCTGGCGGCCCTGGACCCCCGCCATGCCCTGGGCTTCATTGCCGCCGATCCCCGCCTGGCCTTTCTCTCCCTGGGGGCGGTGGTCCTGGCCCTGACCGGGGCGGAAGCCCTCTACGCGGACATGGGCCACTTTGGCCGCCAGCCCATTCAGTTGGCCTGGTTCGGCCTGGTGCTGCCTGCCCTGGTACTCAATTACTTCGGCCAGGGGGCCCTGCTCCTCACCCACCCGGACGCCATTGAAAACCCCTTCTACCGGCTCGCCCCGGACTGGGCCCTGATGCCCCTGGTGGGGCTATCCACCCTGGCCACGGTAATCGCTTCCCAGGCGGTCATTTCCGGCTGCTATTCCATTACCCAGCAGGCCATGCAGATGGGCTACTCCCCCCGGATGGCGGTGCTCCACACCTCGGATAAGGAGCAGGGGCAAATTTACCTGCCCACGGTGAACTGGCTGCTGCTACTGGCGGTCATGGCCCTGGTCCTGGGCTTCGGCTCCTCCTCCAACCTGGCGGCGGCCTACGGCATCGCCGTGACCGGCACCATGGTCATTACCTCCATCCTGGCCTTTATTGTGGTGCGCAGCCTGTGGGGATGGAGCCTGACCATGGGGGCCCTGGTGCTGGGGGGCTTCCTCGTCCTAGACGGGGCCTTTTTCTTCGCCAACGCCACCAAGATCAAGGATGGGGGCTGGTTTCCCCTGGCCTTCGGTATCGGCCTCTTCGTCATCATGACCACCTGGAAAAGGGGCCGGGTGCTGCTGCGCCGGCGCCTGGAAGCGGAGGCCATGCCCATGACCGATTTCATGGCCAGTCTGGCCCTGAGCCCGGTGCCCACCACCCCGGGCACGGCCATTTTCATGACCCCGGACGCCTCCATGGTGCCCCATCCCCTGCTCCACAGCCTGAAGCACTACCAGGTCATCCATGAACGGGTGGTGCTGCTTTCCGTCCATTTCATCGACACCCCCTATGTACCGGAGGGGGAACGGCTAACGGTCAGCCACCTGCGGGACAATTTCTGGCATGTGGCGGTGAATTACGGTTTCAAGGATGAACCGGACATTCCCCTGGCCCTGGACCATTGCGCCGCCCAGGGCTTGCCCCTGGACCTGGCGGAGGTGTCCTTCTTCCTGGGCCGGGAAACCATCATTCCCCGGCTCGGCGGCCAGCTGCCCTTGTGGCGGGAAAAGCTCTTCGTCGCCCTGTTCCGCAACGCGGGTAGCGCCACGGACTTTTTCAAGCTGCCCTCCAACCGGGTGGTGGAACTGGGGAGTCAGGTCACCCTCTAGGGGGGCGAAGCCACGGTTTCGAGCCACCACCGTCTTCTCTGGCGACCCTCCCCAAGGGGCCTTCGGGCCCCTTTTTCATGGCTGAAGGAGGACAGGGGCCCCGGCCCGTGGCATTCTTCACCCCCTTGCCCTGTCTGCCGCCCGCCCCCGCCATGCCCGTTTATACCGTTGCCCCTGAAGAAGTTACCCTGGAAGCCATCCGGGCCCAGGGGGCCGGGGGGCAAAACGTGAACAAGGTGTCCTCCGCCATTCACCTGCGCTTCGACATCCGGGCCTCCTCCCTACCCGACTGGCTCAAGGAGCGGCTGCTGCGCCTGGGGGACCAGCGCCTCACCCGGGACGGGATACTGGTCATCAAGGCCCAGGAATTCCGCACCCAGGAACAGAACCGGGCCGCCGCCCTGGAACGGCTCAACGCCCTGGTGGCGGAGGCCGCCCATACAGACAAGCCCCGGCGCCCCACCCGCCCCTCCCGGGCCGCACTGGGGCGGCGCAAGGAAAGCAAGCAGCGGCATGGGGAAATCAAGCGGGGACGGGGCAAGGTGGCCTGGTAGGCAGATCGGGCCCCCCTGCCCTATGGCCAGCCCGGGGCCACGAGCACGTAGGGTGATACGGGAGCCGTCCTTGCCCCAGCAAGCAGAGGGTTGGGTTTTGGGTTTTGGGTTTTGGGTTTTGGGTTTTGGGTTTTGGGTTTTGGGTTTTGGGTTTTGGGTTTTGGGTTTTGGGTTTTGGGTTTTGGGCGCCCCTTCCGTCGGAAAGGGCGAGGAAACGTGGGAAAATGCGCCCCCGACGGGCCCAGCCGGTTTTTCGGCCCCCGGTCTTTTTTCGTTTCAGGAGTTTTTGCCGCCATGAACTGGCCGACCTTCAAGCAACGCTTTCTCATCACCTTTTGGCCTCCCGTGCCGGCCATCATCGCCGCCGGGGTGCTGGCCGCCTACTACTTCGGCATCACCGGCACCTTCTGGGCCGTGACCGGGGAATTCACCCGCTGGGGCGGCCACCTGCTCCAATTCGCCGGTTACCACCCGGAAACCTGGACCTATTTCAAGCTCATGCACTTTGAGGGTACGCCCCTGGAACGGGTGGATGGGATGATGATCCTGGGCATGTTCGCCGGTTGCTTCGCCGCCGCCCTGTGGGCCAACAACGTCAAGCTGCGCCTGCCCCAGCATCCGATCCGCATCGCCCAGGCCCTGGTGGGCGGCATCATTGCCGGCTTTGGCGCCCGTCTGGCCATGGGCTGCAATCTGGCCGCCTTTTTCACCGGCATTCCCCAGTTTTCCCTGCACGCCTGGTTCTTTGCCCTGGCGACCGCCGTGGGCACCTGGTTTGGCGCCCGCTTTACCCTGCTACCCCTGTTCCGGGTACCCCTGAAGCTGCAAAAGGTGAGCGCCCCCACGCCCCTGCAACAGGATCCCCGCCAGGCGGCCCGCCGCTTTCGCCTAGGCATGGTGGTGTTTCTCGCCTTTCTGGCCTGGGCGGGCAGCAAGGTGGGGGCCACCCCCAAGCTGGGGCTGGCAGCCCTGTTCGGACTGGCCTTCGGCCTAATCATTGAACGGGCCCAGGTCTGCTTCACCTCCGCTTTCCGGGATTTGTGGATCACCGGCCGTACCCAGATGGCCAAGGCCATTCTCCTGGGTATGGCGGTGAGCGTTATCGGCGTCTTCAGCTACGTGCAACTGGGAGTGGCCCCCAAGATTATGTGGGCCGGGCCCAATGCGGTACTGGGGGGACTGCTCTTCGGCTTTGGCATTGTGCTGGCCGGGGGCTGTGAAACGGGCTGGATGTACCGGGCCGTGGAAGGCCAGGTGCATTACTGGTGGGTAGGTCTGGGCAATGTGATCGGCTCTACCCTGCTGGCCATTTACTGGGACGATCTGACCCCCCTTCTGGTCACCCCCTACGCCAAGGTCAATCTGCTGGAAACCTTTGGCCCGGCAGGAGGCCTGCTGGTCACCTATCTGCTGCTGGCCGTCGCCCTGTTGGCCGTGCTGTGGTGGGAAAAACATTTCTTTGCCCGTAAAGCGGCCCAGGAGGCCCTATGACCCAAACCCCGACCCAACCCGCTTCCCTGCCCGCCCCCGATTTCCGCCTGGATATGCGGGGGGAGCCCTGTCCCTACCCGGCGGTGGCCACCCTGGAGGCCTTGCCCCAGCTGGCTCCGGGCCAGGTGCTAGAAGTGGTGACCGACTGTCCCCAGTCCATCAACAGTATTCCCGTGGATGCGAAAAACCACGGCTATGAGGTACTGGAGGTGGTGCAGGACGGCCCCACCATCCGTTATCTGATCCGCCGCTGAAAGGGGGGACTTCCCCCGGGGTGGAGGTCTTGCCCCCTCTGCCCCATAAAAAAGCCCGGCCGAAGCCGGGCTTTTGCTTGAGTGCAGGACTCGGGGGAAATTACATCCCCATGCCCATGCCACCCATACCGCCCATGCCGCCCATATCGGGCATGCCGGCAGCAGCAGGCTTGTCTTCCACCAGTTCGGCCACCATGCAGTCGGTGGTCAGCATCAGACCGGCCACAGAGGCGGCGTTCAGCAGGGCGGTGCGTTCCACCTTGGTGGGATCCAGCACGCCCATGGCCACCATGTCGCCGTATTCGCCGGTGGCAGCGTTGTAACCGAAGTTACCGGAGCCTTCCAGCACCTTGTTCACCACCACGGAGGGTTCGTCGCCAGCGTTGGCCACGATTTGGCGCAGGGGTTCTTCCACGGCACGCAGCACAATCTTCATGCCGGCGTCTTGTTCGTGGTTGGCACCCTTCAGGGAGCCCACATTGGCACGGGCGCGCAGCAGGGAAACACCGCCCCCGGGGACGATCCCTTCTTCAACGGCGGCGCGGGTAGCGTGCAGGGCATCTTCCACGCGAGCCTTCTTTTCCTTCATTTCCATTTCGGTGGCAGCACCCACCTTGATCACGGCCACACCGCCGGCCAGCTTGGCCACCCGTTCTTGCAGCTTTTCCCGATCGTAATCGGAAGTGGCGGCTTCGATTTGGGCGCGGATTTGGGTCACGCGGGCCTTAATGGCGTCTTCCGTGCCGTCGCCGTCGATGATGGTGGTGTTTTCCTTACCCACTTCGATGCGCTTGGCTTGGCCCAGATCTTCCAGGGTGGCCTTTTCCAGGGACAGGCCCACTTCTTCGGAGATCACTTGACCGCCGGTGAGGATGGCGATGTCTTCCAGCATGGCCTTACGACGGTCGCCGAAGCCAGGAGCCTTGACGGCCACGGTCTTCAGGATGCCGCGGATGTTGTTCACCACCAGGGTGGCCAGGGCTTCCCCTTCCACGTCTTCGGCGATGATCAGCAGGGGACGGCTGGCCTTGGCCACTTGTTCCAGTACCGGCAGCAGATCCCGAATGTTGGATATCTTCTTGTCGAAGAGCAGCACATAGGGGTTTTCCAGGATGGCGATTTGCTTATCCGGATTGTTGATGAAGTAGGGGGACAGGTAGCCGCGGTCGAACTGCATCCCTTCCACAACTTCCAGTTCGTTTTGCAGGGACTTGCCGTCTTCCACGGTGATCACGCCTTCCTTACCGACCTTTTCCATGGCCTGGGCGATGATTTCACCGATGGAGGCATCGGAGTTGGCGGAAATGGAGCCGACTTGGGCGATTTCCTTGGTGGTGGAACAGGGCTTGGACAGCTTCTTCAGCTCATCAATGGTAGCTTCCACCGCCTTGTCGATACCCCGCTTCAGATCCATGGGGTTCATGCCGGCGGCCACGTACTTCATGCCTTCCCGGACAATGGCTTGGGCCAGCACGGTAGCCGTGGTGGTGCCGTCACCGGCCAGATCGGAGGTCTTGGAAGCCACTTCCTTGACCATTTGGGCGCCCATGTTGGCGAACTTGTCCTTCAGTTCGATTTCCTTGGCCACGGACACACCGTCCTTGGTCACGGTGGGGCCGCCGAAAGAGCGTTCCAGCACCACGTTACGGCCCTTGGGGCCCAGGGTCACTTTGACAGCGTCAGCCAGAATATTGACGCCTTCAACCATGCGGGCGCGACCGGAATCGCCGAATTTAACTTCCTTAGCAGGCATTGATACTCTCCTCAATAAATCGATTGAACAGGGGGAAAGGAGGCTTAGGCCTCAATCACGCCCATCAGGTCTTCTTCGCGCATGACCAGCACTTCCTGGCCATCCACCTTCACGGTCTGACCGGAATATTTGCCGAACAGCACCCGGTCACCCACTTTCACTTCCAGCTTGCGGACTTCACCGTTGTCCAGCAGCTTGCCGTTGCCCACGGCAACCACTTCACCTTGATCGGGCTTTTCAGCGGCTGCATCGGGGATAACGATACCGGAAGCGGTCTTGCGTTCTTCTTCCAGGCGCTTGACGATCACGCGATCATGCAAGGGACGGATTTTCATAGGATTTAGCTCCTTGTTGCGAAGTTGTACGGTGGAATTTGTCCGGCGTCGGTGCCCCACCCCACCGGGTGTTAGCACTCAACCGTTGCGAGTGCTAATAATAGGGGCGGCTTAGGGGGATTTCAAGCCCTGGGGACGGGAAAATTGTGGGGTGGGGTGATTGGGGAGAAGGTCAGACTCCCAGGCCCACCTCCCCTGTTCCCCGTTTTGCGGAGGCAGCGGCTGGTTCATGCCGTTTCCCCTTTCGGAAAAACATTCCTCCAGCGCCGAAGCATTGGAAGGCCACTCCAGGGCAACGCTCCCCACAACAAATGAAAGGAAAGCCATAGCGCACTTGTCACCCTCATGGTAGTTGGGTTGCTCCGCCAAGCACTGTTAGACTCCGCCCATTACAAAATACCATTCGCCTGTTTCAGGTGATCCACATGTCAACCACGGAAAACCAAATCGAGCTTGATCTGATTGCCAAGCTGGATGACCTCAAATACACCTACCGCCCGGACATCCGGGATCGGGCAGCCCTAGAAGCCAATTTCCGTGAAAAATTTGAAGCATTAAACCGGGTCAAACTCACCGATGGCGAATTTCAGCGCCTGCTCGATACCGTTATTACGGCGGATGTCTATAAAGCGGCTCAGACGTTGCGCAGCATCACGGCTTTCGAACGGGACGACGGCACCCCCTTGAACTACACGTTGGTCAATATCAAAGACTGGTGCAAAAACCACTTTGAAGTGGTCAACCAGTTACGCATCAACACCGATAACAGTTACCACCGCTACGACGTGATGCTGCTCATCAACGGGGTTCCGGTGGTGCAGATTGAGCTCAAGACTTTGGCCGTCAGTCCGCGCCGAGCCATGCAACAAATCGTGGATTACAAGGACGCCCCTGGCAACGGCTACAGCAAGACCCTGCTCTGCTTCATCCAGCTCTTCATTGTGAGCAACCGGGCGGACACTTGGTACTTTGCCAACAACAACGCCCGCCATTTCAGCTTCAACGCGGATGAACGCTTTCTGCCGGTTTACCAATTTGCCGACAAGAACAACAAAAAAATCACCAATCTGGAGGTTTTCGCCGAGCAGTTTCTCGCCAAATGCACCCTGGGCCAGATGATCAGCCGTTATATGGTGCTGGTGGCCTGCGAGCAGAAGCTGCTAATGATGCGGCCTTACCAGATTTATGCCGTGCAGGCCATTGTGGACTGCATCCACCAACGCTGCGGCAATGGCTACATTTGGCACACCACCGGCAGCGGCAAGACGCTTACCTCGTTCAAGGCCTCCACCCTGCTCAAGGACAACCCGGACATCGACAAATGTTTGTTCGTGGTGGACCGCAAGGATCTGGATCGCCAGACCCGGGAGGAATTCAACCGCTTCCAGGAAAACTGCGTCGAAGAAAACACCAATACCGAAACCCTGGTGCGTCGCCTGCTGTCCGACGACAAAGCCGATAAGGTTATCGTCACCACGATCCAGAAGCTGGGCCTAGCGCTGGATGACAGCAACAAGCGCAACTACAAAGAGCGTCTGGAACCGCTGCGCCAGCAACGCATGGTGTTCATCTTTGATGAATGCCACCGCTCCCAATTCGGCGACAACCACAAGGCCATTAAGGATTTTTTCCCCAACGCCCAGATGTTCGGCTTTACCGGCACACCCATCTTCGAGCAGAACGCCACCTATCAGCAGATTGAAGGCCAGCAGGCCAGTTACCGCACCACCGACGACCTATTCCAGCGTTGCCTGCACCAATACACCATCACCCACGCCATTGAAGACCGCAATGTCTTGCGTTTCCACGTGGATTACTTCAAGCCGGAGGGTAAGCACCCACCCAAACCCGGCGAGCCCCTGGCCAAGCGTAAAGTCGTCGAAGCCATCCTCTCCAAGCACGACGCCGCCACCGCCGAGCGCAAATTCAACGCCTTGCTGGCCACCGCCAGCATCAACGACGCCATCGAATATCACGCCCTGTTCCAGACCGTGCAGGAGAAAATACGCAAGCAGAATCCGGAGTTCGCCCCCCTGAATATCGCCTGCGTCTTCTCGCCGCCCGCCGAAGGCAACAAGGACGTGCAGCAGATTCAGGAAGACCTGCCCCAGGAAAAAGCCGACAACCAGCAGGACCCGGAAGGCAAGAAGGCCGCCCTCACCCGCATCATCGCCGACTACAACGCCCGCTATGGCACCAACCACCGCATCGGCGAGTTCGACCTCTACTATCAGGATGTACAAAAGCGCATCAAGGATCAGCAATACCCCAATGGGGACCTGCCCCATGGGAAAAAGATCGACATCACCATCGTGGTGGACATGCTGCTCACCGGCTTCGACTCCAAGTACCTCAACACCCTGTACGTGGACAAGAACCTCAAGCACCACGGCCTGATACAGGCCTTCTCCCGGACCAATCGGGTACTCAACGACAGCAAGCCCTACGGCAACGTACTCGACTTTCGCCAGCAGCAAAAAGAAGTGGATGCCGCCATCGCCCTTTTCTCCGGAGAAAAGGTGGACCGGGCCCACGCCATCTGGCTGGTGGACCCGGCAGCCGACGTGCTGGGCAAATACGAGGCTGCCGTCGCGGGCATGGAACGCTTCATGGAGCAAAAGAACCTAGCCTGCGAGCCCGAGCAGGTTTACAACCTCAAGGGTGACACGGCCCGCATCGAATTCATCACCCGCTTCAAGGAAGTGCAGCGCCTCAAGACCCAGCTGGACCAGTACACTGACCTAGCCCCCGAGCAAAAGGCCAAGATGGAAGCCCTCCTGCCCCGGGACCAATTGCAGAGCTTCCGCTGCACCTACCTGGAAATCGCCAAGCGCCTCAAGGAGCAGCAAGCAAAGGAAGGGGAGCATGCGCCTGCCGAAGTCCAGCAACTGGATTTCGAATTCGTGCTCTTCGCCTCCAGCCTCATCGACTACGACTACATCATGGGCCTCATCGCCCGCCTGACGGCCCAGACCCCCAGCAGCAAGACCACCATGAGCCGGGAGCAATTGATCGGTCTCATCCAGGCCGACGCCAAATTCATGGACGAAGGGGAAGACATCACCGCCTACATCCGCAGCCTGCCCCTGGGCGAGGCGCTGGAAGAAAAGGAAATCCGCGCTGGTTACGAACGCTTCAAGGCTGAGAAAAAAGTTCAGGAACTCACCGGCATCGCTACCAGGCACAAGCTGGACGCCGCCGCACTGCAAGCCTTTGTGGACGAAGTGCTCCGCCGCCGCATCTTCGATGGCGAAGCCCTGAGCGAACTTATGGCCCCCTTGGGGCTGGGCTGGAAGGCCCGTACTCAGGCGGAACTGGCGCTAGTGGATGACCTGACGCCCCTGCTGCACAAGCTGGCCCAGGGGCGGGAGATTTCGGGGTTGAGTGCGTATGAGCAGTAAGGGCAAGAGCGCGATGGGCGAAGATAACAAGGAAAAGTCAGCGCTGGTGCCACGGCTGCGGTTTCCTGAGTTTCGGGAGGCAGAGGGGTGGGAAAACGGCCTCTTGGGAAATTTATCGGAAGTTGTCCGTGGTGGTTCTCCACGTCCGATTGACGATTTTCTCACCACTGACGCGAGCGGTCTTAACTGGCTCAAGATTGGCGATGTGGATAAAGAGGCCAAATACGTCACACGAACCGCGGAGAAGGTCCGACCTGACGCGCTGAGTAAAACGCGAGTGGTAAATCCTGGAGACTTGATTCTCTCGAACTCGATGAGTTTCGGAAGGCCCTACATTCTTCAGGTTGAGACGTGCATTCATGACGGTTGGATCGCCATTACGGAAATCGCCAAGAATACAGAAAGAGACTTTCTCTATTACTCGATCTCGGCACCGGGAAGCCAGAGCTACTTTTTTGATAACGCCGCAGGAAGTGGAGTTCAAAATCTCAACGCAGACATTATTAAAGCTCTGCCCATTAGTTTTCCCTCCACCGCCGAACAACAAAAAATCGCCGACTGCCTGTCTTCCCTCGACGATCTGATCACGGCGGAATCCCAAAAGCTGGAAGCCCTCATGACCCACAAGAAGGGCCTGATGCAGCAGCTTTTCCCCCGCGAAGGCGAAACCGAGCCACGGCTGCGGTTTCCCGAGTTTCGGGAAGCGGGGGAATGGGAGGGGAAAACTCTCGGCGACCTTTCTACTGTTGTACGTGGCGGTTCCCCTCGACCAATCGATGGCTTTCTTACCACAGCAACCAATGGACTGAATTGGCTAAAGATTGGTGACGTGGGCAAAGAAGCGAAATACGTTACGAGGACTGAAGAGAAAGTTCGCCCTGAAGCACTAAGCAAGACAAGAGAGGTTAGCCCCGGCGACCTAATACTCTCCAACTCGATGAGCTTCGGTCGACCGTATCTGATGAAAATCAAGTCGTGCATTCACGATGGATGGATCGCCATAACGGAGCTAAGCGAGCTTGTAGGCAGAGAATATCTTTACTACTTCATTTTTTCGCCAACGAGCCAATCCTATTTTCTGAACAACGCTGCAGGCAGCGGAGTACTGAATCTCAATGCGGAAATAATCAGGGTATTGCCGGTTGTATATCCTCTGCCACCAGAACAAAAAAGAATCGTAGAGTGCCTGTCTTCCCTCGACGACCTCATAACCGCCCAAAGTCAAAAAATCGCCGCCCTCAAAGCCCACAAGAAGGGCCTGATGCAACAGTTGTTCCCGGTGCTGGACGAGGTTCCGGCATGAAGCCGGGCCTACCCTTCGCCGACCTGCCCGCGCTGGCCACCTATTTGCGAGGCGAACTGGAGAACAAGAAAGCCATTCTGCTCTATGCGTACAACGGCACCGGCAAGACGCGGCTGTCGATGGCCTTCAAGGATGCCGGCAAGAAGACGATCCATCGCGATCTGACGACAGAGGACAATACCGAGCAGCCGCTGGTCATTGCAGAAACAGTGGGCGACACGCTCTACTTCAACGCCTTCACCGAAGACTTGTTCCACTGGGACAACGACTTAGACGGCGACAGCGACCGCAGGCTGACGCTAAACGCGGCCTCGCGCTTCTTTGCCGGTCTGGCCGAGCTGGAGATGGATAACCGTATCCGCCCGTTGCTGCAACGCTATGGGGACTTCGATTTCCGCATCGATACGCAGGAATGGGCGGTGCATTTCTCGCGCACGGAGGAAGGTCAAGTCATCGACAACATCAAGGTCTCGCGCGGCGAGGAAAACATCTTTGTCTGGTGCTTCTTCCTGGCCATTGTGCAACTGGCGCTGGACGGTGCGGAGGCTTATCGGTGGGTGAAGTACGTCTACATCGACGACCCGATTTCCTCGCTAGACGAGCACAACGCCATTGCGGTGGCCAACCACCTCGCCCAACTGCTCAAGCAGCCGGACAATAACCTCAAGACGGTAATCTCGACGCACCACACCTTGTTTTTCAATGTGCTGTGCAACGAATTTAAAGGGAAGGCGTTCCGATATTTTCTGAGAAATGCTCCCTCTGGCAGTTATTCACTAGTAGATACATCCGCCACGCCATTCCTTCACCATTTGGCAAGCATTGTTGAGTTAGATACAGCACAAAAGAGTGGGGCTCTCTATACACATCACTTCAACATGATGCGCAGAGTGATGGAACAGACTTCCATTTTCTTGGGGCTTAATGACTGGACCGAATGTATCAGGGTGGCAGGTGATCTAGATGAAACGCTATCCAAGCGGATGATTGACCTTATGAGTCATGGCGATTATTCGCTTTACGAGCCGCGAGAAATGATGGAAGAGAATAAAGCGCACTTTAGGAAAATTTTCCGCGCTTTCCTGAATCGTTACCCCTTCAATCCGGAACTGTTTCCGGCAGCTGCCGAAGAGGAGCCAGCATGACCCAGCTCATCCTCTACACCAGCGAAGACGGCCGCAGTCAAATTCAGTTGCGCGCCGAGGGCGGCACGGTGTGGCTCTCCCAATTGGAGATGGGCGAACTGTTCCAGACTTCCAAGCAGAATGTGGCCAAGCACCTGAAGGCCATTTTTACCGATCAGGAGTTGAGCGAGGAATCAGTTGTCAACCATTGGATGACAACTGCCGCCGATGGCAAGAATTACCGGGTGGCGCACTACAACCTGGATGCCATCCTAGCCGTGGGCTACCGGGTGCGTTCGCCGCGCGGGGTGCAGTTCCGCCGCTGGGCGAGCACGGTGCTCAAAGAGTACCTGCTCAAGGGCTTCGCCATGGACGACGAGCGGCTGAAGCACCCGGATGGCCGCCCGGATTACTTCGACGAGATGCTGGCCCGCATCCGGGATATTCGCGCTTCGGAAAAGCGCTTTTATCAGAAGGTGCGGGACCTCTTCGCCCTCTCCAGCGATTACGACAAGAGCGACAAGGCCACCCAGCAATTTTTCGCCACCGTGCAAAACCTGCTGCTCTACGCGGTGACGCAACAGACCGCCGCTGAACTCATTCTGGCCCGGGCCAATGCGGCCGATCCCCATTTTGGCCTGCTGGCCTGGAAGGGCGCACAGGTACGCAAGCAGGACATCATCGTCGCCAAAAACTACCTGACGGAAGATGAAATCGACACCCTGAATCGCTTGGTGGTGATCTTCCTGGAAACCGCCGAGTTGCGCGCCAAGCGTCAGACCGTGACCCCCATGGCGTTCTGGCAGGAGAACGTGGGGCAGATCATTACCGCCAACGGTTTTCCCTTGTTGAGTGGAGCAGGCGCCATCAGCCATGCCCACATGGAACAGCAGGTGGGCGCCCTATTTCAGGGCTATGACCAACACCGCAAGGGCCTGGAAGCCCAGGCCGCTGACGCCCAGGACGAGGCGGAACTGAAAGCCCTGGAAAACAAAATTAAGCACCGCCCCAATAAAACATCATGACCGATCTGGAAAAACAACAACTGGGCAAGACCCTCTGGTCCATTGCCGATCAACTGCGCGGCGCCATGAGCGCGGACGATTTCCGCGACTACATGCTGGCCTTTCTATTCCTCCGCTACCTCTCGGACAACTATGAAGCCGCCGCCCAAAAGGAGTTGGGGCCAGACTACCCGGAACTGGAGCCGGAAGATCGGTTTAGTCCCCTTTCCTTCTGGTATGCCGATAACCCAGCGGATATCCCTGACTTCGAGAAACAGATGCGCCGCAAGGTGCATTACGTCATCGAACCCCAATATCTCTGGACCAACATTACCGAGCAGGCCCGTATCCAGGATGATGACCTGCTGCGTACCCTACAGCAGGGCTTCAGCTACATTGAAAACCAATCTTTCGCCAGCACGTTCAAAGGATTGTTCTCGGAAATTAATCTGGCCTCTGAAAAATTGGGCAGGAGCTATCCCGAGCGCAATACCCGCCTGTGCAAGATCATTGGCGAAATTGCCAAGGGCCTGGCCCAGTTTTCCACCACCAGCGATGCCTTGGGCGATGCCTATGAATACCTGATCGGCCAGTTTGCCGCCGGTTCCGGCAAGAAGGCCGGGGAGTTTTACACGCCCCAGCCGATATCCAGCATTCTTTCCGACATTGTCACTTTGGACAGCCAGGAACCGGCTACCGGGCAGCGCTCCCAACTGGAGAGTGTGCTGGATTTTGCCTGCGGTTCCGGCTCATTGCTGTTGAACGTGCGCCACCGCATGGGGCCCCACGGCATCGGCAAAATTCACGGCCAGGAAAAAAACATCACCACCTACAATCTGGCGCGCATGAATATGCTGCTGCACGGGGTGAAGGATTCAGAATTCGAAATTTTCCACGGCGATACCCTGCTGAACGAATGGGACCTGCTGCGGGAAACCAACCCGGCCAAAATGCCCAAGTTTGACGCAGTGGTGGCCAATCCCCCGTTCAGCTATCGCTGGGAACCGAACCAGGCACTGAGCGAGGATGTGCGTTTCAAGAACTACGGGCTGGCCCCCAAGTCCGCCGCCGACTTTGCCTTTCTGCTCCACGGTTTTCACTTTCTCAAGCAGGATGGGGTTATGGCCATCATCCTGCCCCACGGGGTGCTGTTCCGTGGTGGGGCGGAGGCTCGCATCCGTACCAAGTTGCTGAAGGATGGCAACATCGACACGGTGATTGGACTACCGGCCAATCTGTTTTTCTCCACCGGTATTCCGGTCTGTATTCTGGTGTTGAAAAAGTGCAAAAAGCCGGATGATGTGCTGATCATCAACGCCGCCGAGCATTTCGAAAAAGGGAAGCGGCAGAACCAACTGCGCCAGAAAGACATCGACAAGATTGTCCGGACCTATCAGTACCGTAAGGAAGAACCACGCTACTCACGCCGGGTCAGTATGGCGGAAATTGAGCAGAACGATTTCAACCTGAACCTCTCCCGTTACGTCAGCACGGCAGAGGCGGAAAAGGAAATCGATTTAGCGGCCGTCCATGCCGAGCTACTCACTCTCGAACAACGACGGCAAGCAGCGCTCGATAAGCACAACGCTTTTCTCCGAGAATTGGGCTTACCCCCCTTACCGTAAAAAAACCCGAGAAACAAAGGGGGCCTACCAGTCGCTTTAGCGAAATACCCCCCAAACAAAACACCCCGGTAGCCAACCGGGGTGTTTTCGTTACAGCCCTCCCTCAACCGGCTTTACGACTTCACCCGATAATCCTTAATCAAATCGTGCACCAGCTTGGCCTGGGAGGTAAGTTGGGCGGCGGTGGCAGCGCTGCGCTCGGCGTGGGTGCTGACGGCCTGGGTGGTGGTGTCGATCTGGTGCATGCCCTGGGTGATTTCCTCAATGCCGATCACCTGTTCCTGGGAGGCCAGGGAAATTTCTTCCACCAGCAGGGAAAGTTCTTCCGCACTGGCGACAATCTGCTTTAAGGATTCGGAGGTCTTGTTGGCCACATTGACCCCCACCGACGTTTTCACGCTGGAGGACTGAACCAGCTGGGTCACCTGCTTGGCGGCCTTAGCGCTGCGGGTAGCCAGGGAGCGGACCTCGTCGGCCACCACGGCGAAACCGGCGCCGGATTCCCCGGCCCGGGCGGCTTCGATGGCAGCGTTCAGGGCCAGCAGATTGGTCTGGTCGGTAATTTCGTTAATAGTCTGGATGATGGAGGCAATGTTGTCGCCGGAAGCCTTGATTTCCTGCATGGCGGAGAGCATTTCGCTCATGTCATGGGCACCGGTGACTGCCGACGTGCGGGAAGACTGGGAAATGTTCTTGGCCCGCACCGCGTTTTCCGCGTTGCTCTTGGTCTGGGAACTGATTTCCGCCATGGCCGTGCTGATTTCCTCGATGGAGGCGGCCGAACTGCACGCCCCTTCGGACAATTCCTGGCTCAGCACGGACATATCCTTAGCGTTTGTGTCGATGGCACCAGCCTCGCTTTGCAGATTGCCGATGAGGCGATTGAGGTTTTCCACCATCTTCTGCAAGGATTTGCCCAACTGATCGGAAGAGGATGTGAGCTTGACGCTGCAATCCAGGTTGCCCTCACTGATCTGTTCCGCCAGATTGACCTTTTCCTGCAAGCTGTCCGTCATGCTGTTGAGGGCCGAGGCCAGCTTGCCCACCTCATCATTGGAAGTCACGTTCAGCCGGGCGTCGAACACCCCGAATTCGATCTTCTGGGCCATATCGGCGGCGTCCCGGATCGGCCGGGCAAGGCGGCCCGCCATCCGCCACAGGAACAGGCTGGCCAGGAGAATGATGCCCGCGCCGATACCCACCTGGAGCACGGTGGTGAACACGGACCGGGCAGTCACGTCGTGGTTCAGCCCATTGACCTTGGCCAGTACCACGGCCTTGGGCACCTGAATCAGCACGGCCCAGGGCTTTTCGGTCCGGCCCAGGGGAATGGGGGAGAGGGCGTTCATGGTCTGGGAGGCCTCATCGATCCAGGTCTTGGCCTTGCCCGCCTTGATGTCTTCCAGCAGCCCAGCCGCATTCTGCTCCCCCACTTCCGGATTAAAGGGCTTGCCGATCAGGGCCGGATTGGCGCTATCCGCCACCACCAGGCCCCGTTCGCTGACAATCAGCAGCTTGCCCTTGCCGTCATAGAGGGATTTGTTGGTTTCCTCGCTGATTTTCTGCACAAAGTCCAGGTTGTAATCCGCCCCGGCCACCCCCATGAAGCGACCATTGATGACGATGGGCACGGACATGGTGGCGAGGAACACATTCTTGCCCTGGACGATATAGGGCAAGGGGCCCAGGACGCTTTCCTTGCCGGTGGTTTTCGGCCCGGCATACCAGCCCCCCTTGGGCACCCCGTTGGAATGAAGGGCGTTGGAGTCGTACTCCACCAGAGGCTGGACGGCGATGGTGCCGCTTTCGCTCCGAGTCCAGTAGGGCGTGAAGCGGCCGGTCTGGGGGTTATTCCCGTTGCCCGGGCTGGCGTGGGCGCCATCGGCCCCATCTACCGCGTTAGGCTCCCAGCAGGAATAGGTGCCGTTGAATTCCGGATTGCTGATCAACACATTGTGCAGAATGGCATTGAGCTGGGTGCGCCCCATGGGCAAGCCGCCCTTGGACAGGGCAAAGGTATGGGCCATGGTACGAGCCGCATCCAGGGCCAAGGCGAATCGCCCCTGAATGGCCCCCGCCTGGGCTGACGCCAGATTGCTCAGTTTGGCCTCGGTTTCGTCCCGGATCAGCTCATTCATCCGGTCGCTGACCATGCTCTGGGTCATCATGGACGAGCCCACATTGATGGTCAGCAGCACCACCGAGCTGATCACCAGCGCACTCCCGGCCGCCAAAGCAATGCGGCCCTGCACCGACTGCAGCCCCACCTTTTGAATTTTTTCTGTTATCCCGCCCATAAAACCTCCTTGTCCCCGAATAAAGAGGCCACTGGAACGGGAATGCCGGGAGGGGTCTCCCCCCGGCAACGGAAAAAATCCGACTCCCGACCCAGCCAGCCCAAAACGTTTTCTAGATTGCGAGTCAGCTTGTCCTCTGTGGCGCGGCAAGCTGACTTGGAATCCGAAAAAACCGGGCGCTGTCCCCTGATAGGGCCCTCCCGTTCATTGCGGGCGGGTGAGATTTTATAAGGTCCGGCCCCTGTATTCCGGGAGGCTGCTCCCCCCACAAGGGCCCCGGGCCTTCCCCCCAACCCCACGTCCTCTAGGCCCAGGGGTTAGGCAGAAGCCAAGGCTTTTTCGGGGAAAGGGAGAATCGGCTTAAGCCCTTCTCCTCTCATGGTTTTCCCCGGTCCGGCATCGGCAGGCGGAAGCTTATCAGTATTCGGAAATACCGAGGATACGAAATATACAAAGCCCTTCGCCCCCAGGAAACAAGGGGGAAAAGCAGCCCAATTTCCTGGCGACGCCGACTGTCTTTGCTGTTTTTTCCCACCGGGAAACCCCTTAGTGGGACCCGCTCTGGACATGTGATCTCAAGAGCAGGGCCGCCCCCTATTTAAGCGCTGGGGGGAAAGCCCCAACATCTTGCTTTACACAGCCACTCCTCTACCCTAGGGCAATAGGGTTCCCCAAAGCCACGGCTCTTTGCAAGAAAAAGAAAACCAGGCTCCCCCGGTTGAAAATCCCGGGGAAAAAGCCCAATATCCCGGCCCCGTTTTCTTCCTCTTTCCCGGCCCGGCCGGGGAGGCTTTGCCATGACTTTCAAAGACAGCCCTTTTGATTTCCAGCTTCTCGATCCCGCCACCCTGGACCCGGACCCCGGCCACATTCGCGGCCAGGTGCCGGAGGAGGCCCTGAAGGGGCTGACCAACGCCATTCGCCGCCTGGGCCTGATTCATCCCATCCTGGTCCGGCCCGGGGCAGATGGACGTTATCGGGTACTGGCAGGGGAGCGGCGCCGCCAAGCGGCCCTGGCCGCCGGGGAAAGCCGGGTGCCGGTGCTGGTGCGGCAATGCACGGAGGAGGAAGCCCTGGATGTCCAGGTCTTCGAAAATCTGGGGATCGGGGTGCGGGCCGCCCTGGAGGCCCGGGATATGGCCACCGCCCTGCACACCATCGCCGCCCGCTTCCCCAATACGGAAGAGGCGGCCCAGTATTTCGGCCGCACCGGCACCTGGCTAGCCCAGGCCACGGCGGCGGCAAATCTGTCGGAAAAGGTCACGGCCCTCCTGGACGCAGGCAAAATTTCCAGCACCGGCGCCGCCGTCAAGCTGGAAAAGCTGGCCCGGAAAAACGAAGCCAAGGCCGAATCCCTCATCGAACACCTGTCCGATGGGGAAAAGCTGTCCAAGAAGGTGGTGGAAGAAGAACTCTCCGCCGCTTCCGGCCGCAACCGCAAGGCGGAAGCCCCGGCACCGGAGGCCGCCCCGGCCCCAGCCCAGGAAGCTGCGTCAGCGGCGCCCCAGCCCACCGCCGTGCCTGCTGGCGTGGCCCCCTGGGAAGACCTGCCCGGGGAAGGCGAGACCTCCCCGGACCCGACAGCCGCTCCCCACGCCCGGCTCAATCCGGGCAAGATCAAGCTGGTGGCCGAGCTTCTGGGCCTGGAAGAGGAAGACCCGGAAACGGTGCTGGCCCGGCTGGTGGACGAATTCCTGGCCACCAAGCAGGGCTAAGTAAGGGGCATTTCAAGCGGTAGCTGGGAAGAAACGGCGGGGCCCTGACGACTCAGGGGCCCGTCCTGCCCAAAGGGGAATTTCCCGGTAGATTGTTCATGGGTGAGCCTCAGAACCTGGAACTGGGGCGGCGCCCCGGGATTACGGGCGGAAGCCCGGCCCTTGAGGAGGGGCCCGCTGCCGCCTGCCGCCTGCCGCCTGCCGCCTGCCGCCTGCCGCCTGGCTCTGGCTCTGGCTCTGGCTCTGGCTCTGGCTCTGGCTTCTGGCTTCTGGCTTCTGGCTTCTGGCTTCTGGCGATCAGCAGTTTGCCCGCCAACCCCCGGCCACCCCCGCCTCAGTCGGCCCCGGCCCAGCGCTGGGCTGCTGCCTCGTCGTCCGCCTTGGCTTCCACCCAGCGGGCCCCGTCCCGGGTTTGTTCCCGCTTCCAGAAAGGGGCCTGGGTTTTCAGGTAATCCATAATGAATTCGCAGGCCTGGAAGGCGTCGCCCCGATGCACGGCGGCCACGGCCACCAGCACGATCTGATCCTTGGGCGCCAGACGGCCGACCCGATGCACTACCCGCACACCGCGCAGGTCCCAGCGGGCCCGGGCCTGGACCTCGATGTCAGCCAGGGCCTTTTCCGTCATGCCCGGGTAGTGTTCCAGGAACATTTCTCCGATGTCCGTTTGGCCCTGGTTCATGTCCCGCACCAGGCCCACAAAGCTGGCCACGGCCCCGATACCCGGGTCGTCGCCACGGAGGTCAGTCACCTCTTGGCCCAGGTCGAAATCCTCCGTCTGCACGGATATGGTCATGGCCGCCTCAGCCTCCGGTCACGGGGGGGAAAAAGGCCACTTCATCCCCGTCTGCCACCGGGGTGGCGGCCCGGGCCATGGTCTGATTGACGGCAAAACGGAGATTGGGGGTGGTTTCCAGCCGCTCCCACTCTCCGCCCCTGGCGGCCAGCCAGCGGCGCAGGGCGCCCAGGTCGGCCACACCCTCCGGCAGGACCAGACTTTCCCGATCCACCCCCAGGTTTTCCCGCAGGCCGGCGAAATAAAGCACGGTCACCATGGCGCCTCCTCAGTTCAGCAATTCGGAAAACGGCAGGAAGCGCACCCAGTCCCCCTGCTGCACCAGGGTCTGGGGCGGTATATCCAGCAGGCCATCCCCATGGACATTGGAGGCCATGACCCCGGAGCCCTGATGGGGATAAATGGATACGGCCCCATCTTCGTTCAGGGTGGCCCGCAGGAATTCCCGGCGCCGGTCCCCCTTCAGCCAGGCATCGGCGGCCAGAAGCCGATAGGCCACCGGGGTCACCCGGGCCGCCCCCTGGCGGCGCAGCAGGAAGGGCCGCACCAGGACCAGGAAGGTGACAAAGGCGGACACCGGATTGCCCGGCAGGCCAATGAAATCCACCGCCCCGCCGTCTTCCCTGCGTACCTGCCCGAAGGCCAGGGGCTTGCCCGGCTTAATGCCGATTTGCCACAAATCCAGGCGACCTTCCGCCCGCACCGCCGCCTTCACATGGTCTTCTTCCCCCACGGAAACGCCGCCGCTGGTCAGAATCACGTCGCTCTCCGCCGCGCCCCGGCGCAGGGCCGCCCGGGTGGCCTCCAGATCGTCCGGCACCTGGCCCAGATCCCGCACCTCACAGCCCAGGCGTTGCAGCAGGGCCACCAGGGCAAAGCGGTTGGTGTTGTAGATGGTGCCCGGGACCAGGGGCTCCCCGGGCATACGCAGCTCGTCCCCGGTAAAGAAGACGGCGACCCGCAGGGGGCGGAAAACGGGAATCTGGGCCAGGCCCACGGAGGCGGCAAAGGCCACATCCTGGGGCCGCAAACGGCTACCGGCGGCCAGCAGGGGGCCGCCCCGGGCCACGTCTTCCCCGGCCCGGCGAATGTTTTCCCCCAGCTTGGGCAGGTGGTTAATCACCACCCCTTCCCCCTCGTGGCTGCACAGCTCCTGCATCACCACCCCATCCGCCCCGGGGGGCACGGGGGCGCCGGTAAAAATCCGGGCGGCGCTGCCCGGCGCCAGGGGAGTTCCCACGCTGCCCGCCGGAATACGCTGGCTGACGGGCAGGCGGGTGCCGGCAACGGTCACCTCCCCCACCCGCAGGGCGTAACCATCCACCGCCGAGTTATCCAGGGGCGGCACATCCAGGGGGGAAACCAAATCTTGGGCCAGCACCCGGCCATGGGCGGCAGCGGTATCCACGGTTTCCACCTGGGTCAGGGGCTGGGCGGCGGCCAGCAGTTGGGCCAGGGCGTCTTCAAATTTGAGCATGGGGGTTCCTCGAGCCGTGGCGGTCCAGGTAGTCCAGGACAAAGGCCGCTACGGCCGCCGGTTGGTTCAAATCCAGCCAGGGTAGGCCCTGATCGGCCAGCCCGGGTGGGGGAATATCACTGGCCACAGCCAGAATTCCCGGGTGGTCAGGATACAGGGGCGGCTTGCCATTGGCTGCCCGATAGACCTCTATTTTGGGTATGGGTTCTTGCTTATACCCTTCCACCAGGACCAGATCGCAGGGCTCCAGCCGGGCCAGGTGCTCCGCCAGGGTGGGCTCGGGGGCCGCTCCCAATTCCCGCAGCAGGGCCCAGCGCCGGTCGCTGGTCACCAGCACCTGGGCGCAGCCCGCCGCCCGGTGACGGTAGGAATCCTTGCCCGGCTGATCCATGTCGAAGCCGTGGTGGGCGTGCTTGATCAGGGCCAGGGACAGCCCCTGGGCCACCAGCAGGGGCACCACCTGCTCCACCAGGGTGGTCTTGCCCGAGCCGCTGCTGCCCGTAAAGCCGAACACGGGAGGCGGGGAAGACGGGCGGGGAAGGGGCATGGGGGAATCTCCGGGCATCAAGGGGAAAGGGGCCTGGCGGCCTGCCACTTTCCCCGGAAGAAAAAAAAGCGTCAAGGCGAGGGGCGCCCTGACGCTGGGAAAAAGCCGCCCCGCCTTGTGGGGGGCACGGGACGGCACGGGTTAAACCGGCGTCGGGGGTTTAGCGCCGGGGCCGCACCAGCTGCCAGCGGCGCCCCAGGTAAGTGACCGAACCGAAGCCGCTCCAGACGTGGACCAGACGGGAGAAGGGAAAGATGATGAAGAGGCTCATGCCCATGAACAGGTGCAGCTTGAAGATGGGGGAAGCTTCTTCGATGCACAGGGGGGCGTCGCCCCGGAAGGTCACGATGTGCTGGGCCCAGGTCATGAGCTGAACCATTTCGTGGCCGTCCAGATGCTGGGCGGAAACGGCGATGGTGGACAAGCCCAGGAGCACGGTCACCAGAATCCACAGCAAGACCAGCTTGTCCCGCCAGGTGGTGTTGGCCGCCAGCCGGTCATTGGAGAAGCGGCGGTGCAGCAGAATCAGCACCCCGGCCAGGCAGAAGCTGCCCATCACGCCCCCGGCGGTCATGGCCACCACCTGTTTCAGGCTGTGGCTCACCCCCAGGGCGTCCCACACCGCCACCGGGGTCAGCAGGCCGACAAAGTGGCCGCCGAAGAGGCCCAGAATGCCCACGTGAAACAGGATGCTGCCCAGACGTAGATTGCCCCGGTACAGCACCTGGGTGGATTCGCTTTTCCAGTTGTACTGTTCCCGCTCGAAACGCACCAGGCTGCCGAGCAGGAAAATAGCCAGGGCGATGTACGGGTAAATCCCGAAGACGAAGTGATGTAGATAGTCCATGTTGTCTCTCCTGTCCCGCCGCCGTCCCCCGGGGGAACGGGGCGGATCGGGTTAAGGTTGGGGGGCGTGGGGGTAGAAATTCACCGGCGCCAGGGCCGGACGGCCGGGGCGCAGCAGGGGTTCCACTCCATCCGGCCCGGGGCCGAAGGTTTCCATGGCTTCGTCCATGTCCCGCACCGGCGGCGTCACCAGGGGTTCCGGCGCCACCGGGGACTGGGCCACCAGCACCTGGAACACCCCGGCGTAGGGGGACTGGCTCTGGACCAGCTTTTCCCCCACATGGTTGAGCACATGGACCGCGTCCCCCAGCAGGCGCGCCCCTTCCTCCGGTTCGCAGAGGGAAAGGAACTCCAGGAACAGGGGCAGGTAGTCCGGCAGCTCGTCGCACACCGGCTCAAAGCCGTGTTGGCGGTATTCCTCCAGCAAATCCACCATGGCCTGGCCCCGGTCCCGGTCCTCGCCGTGGATATGCTCGAAGAGGTGCAGGGAATGGGCCGGGTTGCGGTCGAACAGCTGGACGTAGGCTTCCTGAAGGAGGATCAAATCCTCCGTCTCCAGCCAGTCCAGCAGGGGGGCGACCCGGGCCAGAAGGTCCGGGCTGGCGGCCAGGGCGGCGCGCAGCTCGGGCACGGCTCCAGGCAGATCCCCTTCCGGGTAGCAGAGCAGGGCGGAACAGGTCTTGAACAGGGGGGCGAGAGGGGACATGGCGGGCTCCTTAGGCATCCGGGTTGCCCTCCGCATTGGCCTTCCGATCCCGACGCATGTCGTGGAAGACAATGGGAGTGGCTTTTTTCTTGCCGAACAGGCTGGGTTCGGAAACCCCGCCGGAGCAGCCGTTACCGAAGCTGAAACCGCAGGAGGCCTTGTCCTCGAAGGCGTTTTCCACCATTTCCTTGTGGCTGGAAGGGATGACGAAACGGTCTTCGTAATTGGCGATGGCCATGACCTGATACATTTCTTCCACCTGGGCCGGGGTCAGATGGGTACCTTTCAACAAGCTGGCATCGCTCACCTTCTCCACGCTCTTGCCCCGCATGTAGCGACGCATGGCCACCATGGTTTCCAGGGCCTTGACCACCGGTTCTTCCTTACCCGCCGTGAGCAGATTGGCCAGGTACTGGATGGGAATGCGCAGGTCCTTCACGTCCGGGATGATGCCGTTTTCCCCGATCAGGCCGCTTTCCATGGCGGACTGGATGGGAGACAGGGGCGGGATGTACCAGACCATGGGCAGGGTGCGGAATTCCGGATGGAGGGGGAAGGCCACCTTCCATTCCATGGCCATCTTGTACACCGGGGAGCGCTGGGCAGCCTGGAGCCAGGATTCCGGAATCCCCTGTTCCCGGGCCGCCTGTTGCACCGCCGGATCATTGGGATTGAGGAAGGTGTCCAGCTGGGCCTGGTAGAGATCCTGGGGATCTTCCACGCTGGCGGAGGCTTCGATCTTGTCCGCGTCGTAGAGCAGCACGCCCAGATAGCGGATACGGCCAACGCAGGTTTCCGAGCACACCGTGGGCTGACCGGATTCGATACGGGGGTAGCAGAAGATGCACTTTTCCGCCTTGCCCGTGGTCCAGTTGAAGTAAATCTTCTTGTAGGGGCAGCCGGAAATGCACATGCGCCAGCCCCGGCACTTGTCCTGGTCGATGAGCACAATGCCGTCGTCTTCCCGCTTGTAGATGGAGCCGGAGGGGCAGCTGGCGACGCAGGTGGGGTTGAGGCAGTGTTCGCAGAGCCGGGGCAGATACATCATGAAGGTGTTTTCGAAGGCGGAGTACATCTCCTTCTGAATGCCTTCAAACAACTGGTCCTTGGCCCGTTTGGCGAATTCGCCCCCCAGGTCGTCTTCCCAGTTGGGGCCCCCTTCGATTTTGTCCATCTTCTTGCCCGTGAGCACGGACACGGGACGGGCCACCGGAGGCGTCTGCATTTCCGGCGCGTTTTGCAGGTGCTCGTAATCGTAGGTGAAGGGCTCGTAATACTCGTCAATGCCCGGCAGATTGGGGTTGGCGAAAATATTGGCGAGAATCTTCAGGCGGCTGCCCTGACGGGGTTCCAGCTTGCCGTCCGGCTTGCGCACCCAGCCACCCTGCCACTTTTCCTGGTTTTCCCATTCCTTGGGAAAACCCACCCCGGGCTTGGTTTCCACATTGTTGAACCAGGCGTATTCCACGCCATCCCGGCTCGTCCAGACGTTTTTGCAGGTTACCGAGCAGGTGTGGCAGCCGATGCATTTGTCCAGGTTGAGCACCATACCGATTTGGGCTCGAATCTTCATCTTTGTCTCCTTGGGCGAAGGGTTTGGGGGGGCGGGGGATCAGGCCCCCGCCGGCACCCCTCACTCGGATAGGGCTAGGGGTTGGTCCAGCCAGTCCACTTTCTGCATCTTGCGCACGATGACGAACTCATCCCGGTTCGCGCCTACCGTGCCGTAGTAGTTGAAGCCGTAGGCCAGCTGGGCATAGCCGCCGATCATGTGGGTGGGCTTGGTCACGGTACGGGTCACCGAGTTGTGGATGCCGCCCCGCTTACCGCTGGTCTCCGCCCCCGGCACATTGATGATTTTTTCCTGGGCGTGGTACATCAGGGTCATGCCTTCCGGCACCCGCTGGGAAACCACAGCCCGGGCGGTCAGGGTGCCATTGACGTTGAACACCTCGATCCAGTCGTTATCCACGATCCCCACCTTGCGGGCATCCACTTCCGAGATCCAGACGTGGGGGCCGCCCCGGGACAGGGTGAGCATGCGCAGGTTGTCCGAGTAGGTGCTGTGGATGCCCCACTTTTGGTGGGGGGTGATGAAGTTGAGCACCACTTCCCCGTTGCCGTTGGATTTCCGGCCCAGGAGCGCCGCCGTGGTCTTCAGATCCACCGCCGGCTTATAGACACACAAGCCTTCGCCGAACGCCCGCATCCACTGGTGATCCTGGTAGAACTGCTGACGGCCGGTGAGGGTGCGCCAGGGAATCAGTTCATGGACGTTGGTATAACCGGCGTTGTAGCTCACTTCCTCGCTTTCCAGCCCGGACCAGGTGGGAGAGGAAATAATCTTGCGAGGCTGGGCCTGGATGTCCCGGAAGCGGATGCTGTCGTGTTCCCGGGGCAGGGCCAGATGGGTGTGTTCCCGGCCGGTGATCTTGGAGAGGGCCTCCCAGGCCTTCACCGCCACATGGCCGTTGGTTTCCGGAGCCAGGGTGAGGATCATCTCGGCGGCGTCGATGGCCGTGTCCAGCCGGGGCTGGCCCTTGGCCACCCCGTCCGCCACGGTCTTGTTCAGGCCCCGGAGCACTTCCACCTCATGGCCGGTCTTCCAACCGATGCCCTTGCCCCCGTTGCCCAGTTTTTCCAGCAGGGGGCCGACGGAAGTGAATTTGTCGTAGATGGCGCCGTAATCCCGCTCCACCACGGTCATCTTGGGCATGGTCTTGCCCGGCACCGGTTCGCACTCGCCCTTTTTCCAATCCTTGGGATTGAAAGGCTGGCCCAGTTCTTCCGGGGTGTCGTGCATCAGGGGGGTAAGCACCAGGTCCTTGCGGCCCCCCAGGTAGTCCTTGCCCAGCTCGGAAATTTTCTTGGCGAAGCCCTTGTAAATCTCCCAGTCGCTCTTGGCCTGCCACAGGGGCTGGACCGCTTCCGACAGGGGATGGATGAAGGGGTGCATGTCCGAGGTGTTGAGGTCGTCCTTTTCGTACCAGGTAGCGGTGGGCAGCACGATATCCCCGTAGAGGCAGGTGGTGGACATGCGGAAGTCCAGCACCACCAGGAGATCCAGCTTGCCTTCCGCCGCCGGGCGAACGGTGATTTCCTTGGGCTTGATGCAGTTTTCCTCGCTGCCCATCACCGCGTTCTGGGTGCCCAGCAGGTATTTGAGGAAGTATTCGTGGCCCTTGCCCGAGCTGCCCAGAATGTTGGAGCGCCACACAAACATGTTGCGGGGGAAATTCTTGGGGTTGTCCGGGTCGTTACAGGCCATGTCCAGGGTGCCGGACTTGAGGCCTTCCACCGCATAGGCCACCGGGTCCTGGCCGGCCTTTTCTGCCGCCGCCACCACTTCCAGAGGATTGGCGGACAGTTGGGGGGCGGAGGGCAGCCAGCCCATGCGCTCCGCCTTGGCGTTGTAGTCGATCAGGGCCATGTTGGCCATGGACTGGTCGGCGGTGGGGCAAAGGATTTCATCCACCCCCAGCTTTTCATGGCGCCACTGGCTGGTGTGGGCGTAGAAGAAGCTGGTGCCGTTCATCTGCCGGGACGGCCGCACCCAGTCGGCAGCAAAGGCCAGGGGGGCCCAGCCGGTCTGGGGCCGCAGCTTTTCCTGACCCACATAGTGGGCCCAGCCACCGCCGGACTGACCGATACAGCCGCACAGCATGAGCATGTTGATAATGCCCCGGTAAGTCATGTCCATGTGGTACCAGTGGTTAAGACCGGCTCCCACAATGACCATGCTCTTGCCGTGGGTCTGATCCGCGTTGGTGGCAAATTCCCGGGCCACCTGGATCACCATTTCCGGCTTCACCCCGGTGTGCTTCTGTTGCCAGGCCGGGGTGTAGGGCACATCGTCGAAATAGCTGGCGGCCACATGGTCGCCCCCCAGGCCCCGGTCAATGCCGTAATTAGCGGCCATCAGGTCGAACACGGTGGCCACATAGGTCTGGCTGCCGTCCGCCAGGGTGAGGCGGCGCACGGGCACGTTGCGCACCAGCACTTCGTCGTGCTCCGCACCGAAATAGGGGAAGGCCACCCCCACCACCCCATCCTTCTTGTCCAGGAGGGAGAGGCGGGCGGTGACGGGAGCCTGGGTGGCCCCGTCCTTTTCTTCCAGATTCCAGCGTCCGGTCTGGCCTTCCGGCTGGCCCCAGCGGAAGCCCACGGAGCCATTGGGAACCACCAGCCGATCGCTATCCTGATCCAGCACCAGGGTCTTCCAATCCGGGTTGTTGCTTTCCCCCAGATTGGCGTCCAGGTGGCTGGCCCGCAGGAAGAAGTCGGGCACGAAATGTTCCCCGTCCTGGCGCAGGGTCACCAGCATGGGCATGTCCGTGTATTGACGGATGTAGTCGGTGAAATAGGTGGAGGGATTTTCCAGGTGGAATTCCTTGAAAATCACGTGGCCCATGGCCATGGCCAGGGCCGCATCCGTGCCCTGCTTGGGGGCCATCCAGATGTCGCTGAACTTGGCCATTTCACCGAAGTCGGCGGATACCGCCACGGTCTTGGTGCCCTTGTAGCGCACTTCCGTATAGAAGTGGGCGTCCGGGGTCCGGGTCATGGGGATGTTGGAGCCCCACACCATGAGATAGGTGGAGTTGTACCAGTCGGCGGATTCCGCCACGTCGGTCTGTTCCCCCCACACCTGGGGGCTGGCCGGGGGCAGATCGCAGTACCAGTCGTAGAAGGACAGGGGTACGCCACCGATCAGGCTCAGGTAACGGCTGCCGGAGGCATAGCTGACCATGGACATGGCCGGGATGGGGGAGAAACCCACCACCCGGTCCGGGCCAAAGTTCTTGATGGTGAAGGCGTTGGCCGCCGCAATGATTTCGTTGGACTCTTCCCAGGTGGAGCGGACGAAGCCCCCCAGGCCCCGCTTGCTCTTGTACTGGCGGGCGCTGTCCGGGTTCTGGCTGATGGATTGCCAGGCTTCGATGGGCCCCAGGGTCTTGCGGGCCTGGCGCCAGAGCCGGGCCAGACGGCCCCGGATCATGGGGTATTTCACCCGTTGAGCAGAATACACATACCAGCTGTAGGACGCCCCCCGGGGGCAGCCCCGGGGCTCATGGTTGGGCAGGTCCGGACGGGTCCGGGGATAGTCGGTCTGCTGGGTTTCCCAGGTAATCAGACCGTTCTTCACATAGACCTTCCAGCTGCAGGAGCCGGTGCAATTGACCCCGTGGGTGGAGCGGACGATTTTGTCCTGTTGCCAGCGTTGCCGGTAACCGTCCTCCCACTTGCGGTCCTCGTTTACCACGGCGCCGTGGCCGTTGGAGAAGGTGCTGCGCACCTTGCCCAGAAAATTTAGTCGATCCAGAAAGTGACTCATGTTGCCTCCGCGATAGGGCCTGAGAACGGGGACTCTCACCGAAGGAGAGGCCTTGTATCCTGACCTGAAGCTTAGGCAAAGGCCGCCCGGAACCCTATTCTTCAAAGGTTGGCCGGGGTCCGGGCATTGGCATTAGCCCGGCTCCCCCAAAAGAACTAGGCGGCTCCCAAGGGCCGCCAGCACAGGGATGCCGGGCACCGGACAAAAAAAGCGGGCGCCCGAAGGCGCCCGTAACAAGGCCGGCGGCGTCAGGGAGGTGCCGCGCCGGCCGGGAAGGGCTTTGCCGGGATCTAGCAGGCCACCTCCGCATTGCGCCGGGCGTAGTACCACCAGTTCGCCACGGCACAGATCAGATAGAAGGCAATAAAGGCGTAGAGGGCCGCATCCACCGAGCCGGTCAGATCAATGGCCGTACCGTAGCTCTTGGGGATGAAGAAGCCGCCGTAGGCGCCGATGGCCGCGATGAAGCCCAGCACGGCAGCGGATTCCTTGGTGGCGTTGGCCGCGGCCTCTTGCTGGGCCCGGGGATCCTTGCCCGCCCGACGTTGATGCAGGGTGAGGAAAATGGCGGGCACCTGCATGAAGGTGGAGCCATTGCCGATGCCGGTCAGGGCAAAGAGGCAGAGGAACATGGCGAAGAAGCCCTGGAAGTCCCCCCCCAGCCCTTGATGGGGCAGGTAATGGAGCACCCCGAACACCGCCACCATCATGAGCAGGAACACCCACTGGGTCACCCGGGCGCCGCCGATCTTGTCGGACAGCCAGCCCCCCAGGGGCCGGGTCAAGGCGCCCACCAGGGGCCCCAGGAAGGCGTACTTCATGGGATCAATGGCGGGGAACTGGCCCTTCACCAGGAGGGGGAAACCGGCGGAAAAGCCGATGAAGGAACCGAAGGTGCCCACGTAGAGGAGGCACATCAGCCAGTTGTGCTTGCGCTTGAAAATCACCGCCTGATCCGCGAAGGAAGCCTTGGCGGAAACCAGATCGTTTTGCCCGAACCAGGAAGCCAGAGCGGACAGGGCAATAAAGGGCACCCAGATAAAGCCGGCGTTTTGCAGCCAGATATGCTTGGTCACCGCGCCCTTCACCCAGGTCTGGGGATCGCCGCCCAGACCGCCGAAGAGGCCCAGGGTAATCACCAGGGGCACCACGAACTGGACCAGGGGAACCCCCAGATTGCCCAGGCCCGCGTTCAGCCCCAGGGCCGTGCCCTTTTCCCGTTTGGGGAAAAAGAAGCTGATATTGGCCATGGAGGAGCTGAAGTTACCGCCCCCCAGGCCGCAGAGCAGGGCCAGGATCATCATGGTGGGATAGGAGGTTTCCGGGTCCTGTACGGCGAACCCGACACCGATGGCCGGAATCAGCAGGCTGGCGGTGGAAAGGGCCGTCCAGCGGCGGCCGCCGAAGATGGGCACCATGAAGGAGTAGAAAATCCGCAGGGTGGCACCGGACAGGGCAGGCAGGGCGGCCAGCCAGAACATCTGATTCTGGGAATAGTTAAAGCCGATGTTGGGCATGTTGAGCACGGCCACGCTCCACACCTGCCAGACGGCGAAGGCCAGGGTCAGGGCGGGAATGGACAGCCACAGGTTGCGCCGTGCCACGGCTTTGCCCTGTTGCTGCCAGAATTGGGTGGATTCGGGCTCCCACCGGTCGATTACGTGAGACATAAGAGTCCTCCTGAGGCGGCCTTATGGCCGTCGGGTCTTTAAAAATTGGGTCGGGAATAAAGGGACGGGCGGGGGGCTGCCCCCGCCCGTTTCATTAGGCCTTGGCGCCCTTGCTGGCCAGGGATTTCATGGTGAAGTTCATCCAGATCAGGCTGACGCAGGTGGCCCCGAAGAGCAGCATGAAGCAGCTGCTACGGATGCCCGTGAGGTCGGCCAGGATGCCGAAGAAGATAGGCAGGAGAAATCCGCCCATCCCCCCGGCCAAGCCCACCACCCCGGACACCGCCCCGATGTCATCGGTGAAGTCATTGGCTACAAACTTGAAGACGGAGGCCTTGCCCACCGCCATGGCGATACCGGCGGTAAAGAGGATGACGGTGAAGAGCACGGGAGTGAGGCCGATGTTCAGGCCCAGGGGACCGGTGGTGGTGGAAATCACCATCTGGGTTTGGGGATAGGAGAGGACGAAGAAGCAGGCAAAGAGCACCCACATCACCGCCCAGGTGGTCTTGCGCGCCCCCACCCGGTCGGAGATCCAGCCCCCCACGGCCCGCAGCACACCACCGGGCAGGGAGAAGCAGGCGGCCATGAGGGCGGCGGTCTTCAGGTTAAAGCCGTATTCCCCCACGTAGTATTTGGTCAGCCACAGGGCCAGGCCCACGTAACCGCCGAAGACCACGGAGTAGTACTGGGAATAACGCCACACCCGGGGGTCCTTCATGACCCGAAGCTGTTCCCGGAAGGTAATGCTGCCCCCCACCAAATGCTTGGGATCGTGGTAGCTGAAGACCCAGAACAGGAGGGCGGTGATGAGCATCACCAGGGCATAGACCTGGGGCACCATGGTCCAGCCCGCCGCGGCGATAATGGCCGGGGCGACGAACTTATTCACGGCGGCGCCCGAGTTACCTGCGCCGAAGATGCCCATGGCCAGGCCCTTGTGGTTGGCGTCGAACCAGCGGGCCACGTAGGGAGTGCCCACGGAGAAGGTGCCCCCCGCCAGACCGATGAAGAGGCCGATGACCAGGAATTGCCAGAACTGGGTGGCGTACTGGAGACAGTAGATGGGAATCACCGTGGCCAGCATGAGCAGGAACATGACAATGCGGCCGCCGAAGCGGTCGGTCCACATGCCCAGGGGCACCCGTATCAGGGAGCCGCTCAACACCGGGGTGGCGGCGAGAATGCCGAATTCCGCGTCGTTTAAACCCAACTTCTGCTTAAGTGGCACCCCCACCACCCCCAGCATCATCCACACCATGAAACAGACGGTGAAAGAAATGGTGCTGGAAGTCAGCACCGCGTATTGCTTGTAAGTTTGCGTTGCCATTTTGGTCCCCTTTCCATGGAATCTTTATGGCGATCAACCTTACCCGCCCCCCCGGGCCAATCCCATTCGCCGGATGAGGGCTTTCTGCCGCTTAAAGGACCTAGCCCCCCGGCCCCTGTCCGGAGGAGCCCCCTAGTTCTTTTGGGGGAGGCGGAAAACGGGCCAGTCCAGGGGAAAAGCCCCTATCACCGGGCCCACGCTCCCCTTCCCCCCTGCTTTTGGCGGATTGCCGCCATGGCATCCTGCCGCTAAGGTGGCTAGGATGGCTGGCGGAGTGTCCACCGCCCTTTTTTACCGTTTTCCCCGTTGCCAGGGTCCGCCATGAACTTCCGTTTTTCCCGCATGCGCAGCCTTTCCGCCAAGCTGCTCAGCCTCTCCTCCCTGTGGCTGCTGGTGGCCATGGTCTCCATCGGCTACACCCTGCTGTTGTCCTGGAAACTGGACGGGGGAGCGGCGGCCATTAACGATGCGGGCAGCCTGCGCATGCGCTCCTACCACATCGGCTACCTGATCTCGAGCGGCGCCTCTTCGGAGAGGATCACCCGGGAGATGGATGGGTTTGAGGATACCCTGGCCCGGCTGCGCCGGGGCGATCCCACCCGCCCCCTGTTCCTGCCCAATAATCAGGAAGTCTATGCCCAGGCCCGGCGCATCGTGGATAACTGGCAGGGGCAGGTGCGCCCCGCCCTGAGCCGGGCCATTCACCAGCCCCCGAATACGCCCAAGCCCTATCTGGACGCCTTTGTGGAGGACATCAACCGGCTGGTGTCCCTCATTGAGCAGGACAACGCCCGCAACACCACCCTGCTGCGCCTCTTCCAGGTGGTGCTCCTGGCCCTGGCCCTGACTGGCACGGTGACCATGATCTATCTCATGTATCTTCTGGTCATCAATCCCCTCACCGACCTGGGCCGGGCCATGCAGCGCCTGCGGGACGGGGACTGGCAGACCCGCATCGAGGTGGAAACCCAGGACGAATTCGGCATGCTGGC
This sequence comes from Azospira inquinata, assembly GCF_018905915.1. Classification (NCBI taxonomy): domain Bacteria; kingdom Pseudomonadati; phylum Pseudomonadota; class Betaproteobacteria; order Rhodocyclales; family Rhodocyclaceae; genus Azospira; species Azospira inquinata. The sequence continues at coordinate 2,147,111 of NZ_CP064782.1, read as the reverse complement.
CCTGGGCTTCAACCAGATGGCCAGCCGCCTGGAAGACCTGTACGCCACCCTGGAAGACAAGGTGGAGGAAAAGACCCGTTCCGTGGAAAGCAAAAACCGGCAGCTGGCCACCCTCTACCAGGTGACGGCCTTCCTCCACGAGCCCCACAGCCGGGAAGCCATGTGCGAGGGCTTTCTCCAACGCCTCATCGAACTCTTTGCGGCGGACGGAGGCAGCGTCCGGCTGGCGGACCGGCAGCGGGGCCGCCTGGATCTGGTGGCCCAGGTGCGCCTGCCCCAATCCCTCCAGGAATCCGAGCCCTGCACCCACATCCAGGGCTGCGAATGCGGCCAGGCCCTGGACCTGACCGCCCCCCTGCTGCGCCATGTGCCCCAGGGCGGGCTGCTGCCCCTCAAGCCCTGCGGCGCCGCGGGTTTCCAGGACGTGGCCCTTTTCCACATCCGCTACAACCAGCAGGAAATCGGCCTCTTTTCCCTCTTCTTCCGCCAGGCCGCCCGGCTGTCGCCCCAGGACCAGTATCTGATCGAAACCCTGGGCCAGCACCTGGGGGTGGCCATCGAAAACCTGCGGCTGGCCGCCCGGGACCGGCAATTTGCCGTTTCCGAAGAGCGCAACCTCATGGCCCAGGGGCTCCACGACAGCATCGCCCAGTCCCTGTCCTTCCTCAATCTCCAGGTGCAGATGCTGGAATCCGCCCTGGCCGCCGGGGAAACGGAGCAGGTGAAGGAAAACCTGGATTTCATCCGTACCGGGGTCCAGGAATGTTACGAGGACGTGCGGGAGCTGCTCCTCAACTTCCGCACCCAGATCAGCAAGGAAAGCTTTCCCGACGCCCTCCATTCCCTGCTGCGCCGCTTCGAGCAGCAGACCCGGGTGCATACCACCCTCTCCATGACGGGCAGCGGCCTGCCCCTGGACCCCCAGCAGGAACTGCAAGTCCTGTTCATCCTCCAGGAGGCCCTTTCCAATGTGCGCAAGCACGCCCGGGCCCAACAGGTGGATATCCAGCTGTGCAACCAGGCCGATTTCACCCTCACCATCCGGGACGACGGAGTGGGCTTCAATCCGGCCAGCGTGGCGGAGAAAAAGGACCAGCACGTGGGCCTCTCCATCATGGAAGAGCGGGCCCGCCGCATCCACGGCCAAATCCATATCCATACCCAGGAGAATTCTGGTACAACCCTGGAGCTCCTGTTGCCTAAAGAGGAACGCATCGCGCCATGACCCAGCCCATACGCATTCTGTTGGTGGACGACCACACCCTGTTCCGCAGCGGCCTGAAAGCCCTGCTGCAACGCCAGCCGGACCTGGAGGTGGTGGGGGAAGCCGCCGACGGCCTGGAAGGCATCAAACTGGCGGCCCAACTGCGTCCCGACGTGGTGCTTCTGGACCTGGACATGCCCGCCATGCATGGCCGGGAAGCCCTGCCCCAGCTGCTCAACACCCAGCCCGACCTGGCGGTGCTCATGCTCACCGTCTCGGAAGACAGCGAGGACCTGGGAGAATGTATTCGCCTGGGGGCCCGGGGCTACCTGCTCAAGAAAATCAACACGGACTTCCTTATCGCCAGCATTCACCGGGCCCTGGCCGGGGACAGCGTGCTCTCCCCAGAAATGACTTCCAAGCTCCTGGCCCGGCTGCGCCGCCCGGGGGAGGGGGACAAGGGCGGGGAGACGGAAAGCCTCACCCCCCGGGAAAAGGAAACCCTGGTCTGCCTGGCCCAGGGCATCAGCAACAAGGAAATCGCCCGCAAGCTCAATCTGGCGGAAAGCACCATCAAGGTCCATGTGCAGAGCATTCTGCGCAAGCTCAACCTCCACAGCCGGGTTCAGGCCGCCCTCTACGCGGTGGAACACAACCTGGCCGGGCCCGGCAACTAGGCCTATCCCCCGGCCCTACTCCCAATGGACTAGGCTTTCTAACTCCTCCTACCAGCTAGCAAACGCCCCTTGCCTTTCTACAATCCGCCAGGAATGTGGAAAAAAGGAGCCCTGCCATGCTGGCGGACCAATTTGGCCGGACCATCGACTATCTGCGCATCTCCGTCACCGACCGGTGCGACCTGCGCTGCCTCTATTGCCTGCCCAAGGGCTTCAAGGGTTTCCAGGTTCCGGAACACTGGCTGAGCTTTGCCGAAATCACCCGGGTAGCCGCCGCCTTTGCCCGCCTGGGCACCCGCCGCCTGCGCCTCACCGGGGGGGAACCCCTGCTGCGCCGCCACCTGCCCGAGCTGGTAGCCGATCTGGCCGCCCTGCCCGGCATTGAAGACCTCTCCCTGTCCACCAACGCCACCCAGCTGGCGCCCCAGGCGGACGCCCTGCGCCAGGCCGGGCTCAAACGGCTCAATGTGAGCCTGGATTCCCTGCGCCCCGACTGTCTGGCGGAAATTACCGGCAGCCCCTGTCTGGATCAGGTGCTGGACGGGCTCCGGGCGGCCCGGGCCGCCGGCTTCCAGCGCATCAAAATCAACATGATGCCCATGGCCGGCCTCAACGACCGGGACGTGGGGGACATGGTGGCCTTTTGCATGGACCAGGGCTTTGTCCTGCGCCTCATCGAGGCCATGCCCATGGGCAGTACCGGGCGCCAGACTCGGGGAGCGGATCTCCAGGCCATTCTCAAGGAATTGCAGGGACGCTTTGCCCTGGAACCCCAGGCCCTGGACCTGGGGGGCGGCCCGGCCCGCTACTGGAGCACCCCGGACCGGAGTTTCACCCTGGGCCTCATCACCCCCCTTTCCCAGCATTTCTGCGCCACCTGCAACCGGGTACGGCTGGCGGTGGACGGCACCCTCTACCTCTGCCTGGGCCAGGAGCAGAGTTTTCCCCTGGGCCCCCTGTTGCGGGACGGATGTAGCGATCAGGAGCTGGAAATCGCCATTCGCCGGGCGGTGGATCTGAAGCCGGAAAAGCACGATTTTTGCGAGGCACCGGGCAAGATTGTGCGCTTCATGTCCGCCACAGGCGGCTGAGCCGGGAGGGGCTATGCCCTTGGAAAATGCCGTAAGAATATAAGAAGATTATGGAGAAGTTATTATTCGATAGATTTTTTTTATTCTGAGAAATAATCCGCAAAAAACCCCCTTCTCCCCCCTTAACATGGCGCTTCAGGGATCAAAATAAACACTATTCTATGAAGCAGAATCTACCGGTTAGTCAGATTGAGCGGCCGTTTCCCAAGGGCAGTTACATCGTTTCCCGGACGGATCTCAAAGGCCTCATCACCTTCGTTAACGACACCTTTGTGGACATTTCCGGCTTCAGCCGGGAAGAACTGCTGCACAAAAACCACAACCTCATCCGCCACCCGGACATGCCCCCCGTGGCCTTCCAGGAACTCTGGCAGACGGTCCAAGCCGGGCGCCCCTGGCGGGGGCTGGTGAAAAACCGGTGCAAGAACGGGGACCACTACTGGGTGGAAGCCCTCATCGTCCCGGTGCGCAAAAACAACCAAACCATCGGCTACATGTCGGTGCGCACCGAACCCAGCCGGACCCAGATACGGGAAGCAGAAGCCCTCTATCAACAGTTGAATCGCCAGGGAAAGCCCCCCCGCCCCCCTAAGCTGGAACACCATTGGGGCTACGGCAGCCGCTTTAAGCTCGCCCTGGGCACCCTGGCCGCCACCCAGCTTGGACTCCTGGCCCTGCCCCTGGTGGGCAATCCAGGGGTGGCCACGCCCCTCCTGGCTCTGGTGGGCCTGGGACTGGGGGCCTACCTCTACTTTACCCAACACAAAATCCTGGCCGGCGTGGCCGTGCTGCACCGGCGTATGGACCGGATCGGCCAGGGGGTCCTCACCGATCCCATTCCCTTGAGCGCGGACACGGAGCTGGGCCGCCTCAACGACGCCCTGATCACCATGCAGACCCACCTCAAGGCCATGATGGCGGAGGTGGGGGAAGCGGCGGACACGGTGGAACAGACCGCCGCCCAGGTGAATGGGGCCATGGGGGAAACCTTCGCCGTTTCCAACGAACAGGCCACCCTGGCGGGCCAGATCGCCGCCTCCGTGGAAGAAATGGCCGCCTCCGTGGAAGAGGTGGCGGTCAGCTCCCGCCAGGCGGAACAGGCGGTCATCGCCTCCCGGGAATTGCTGGCCTCCGCCACTGCGGGCATGGCGGATAGCCGTCATGCCTCCGCCAATGTGGTCCAGGTAGTCAATGCTACGGAAGCCACCATGCAGGAACTTTCCTCCGCCATTACGGCCATTGGAGAGGTCTCCGCCGCCATCCGCAGCATTTCCGACCAGACCAATCTCCTGGCCCTGAACGCGGCCATCGAAGCGGCCCGGGCCGGGGAAGCGGGCCGGGGCTTTGCCGTGGTGGCGGACGAGGTGCGCAAACTGGCGGAGCATTCGGGTCAGCAGACGGAAAAAATCACCGCGTCCGTGGAGCAGGTCCAGCAGCGGGCCCAGCAGGCCGTGGGCAGCATGCAGACGGCGGTCCAGCATGTCTCCGCCACGGATCAGGCCATGGAAACGGCCCAGGGCAGCCTGGGCCAGGTGGCGGATCAGGGGGAAGCGGTGGTCCAGCTCTCCCACCAGATCGCCAGTTCCACGGAACAGGAATCCAAGACCGGGGAAGACATCGCCCACCGGGTGGACGGCATCGTCCAGGGCATTCACCGCACGGCGGAAGCCATTGGGGCGGTGAATGTGAAAACCGCCCGGATGCAGGCCATCGCCCAGGATCTGCAAAAGCTGGTGGGCTACTTCCAGTACATCGACGGGGCCTAGGGCTGACCGGCCCATGGGGAAAAGGGGGACGGCCCGGTCCGGGCCCCCGGCTCCATTAGCGGGGAGTAATATAGCCTCCGTTTTGCGGAGAACCCCATGGCCCACTTCACCCTGAAAAAACCTTACTGGCTGCTCATTTTCCTCCTCGGCGTCATCGCCCTGGACTGGTACATCCGGTCCCCGGACAGCACGGCCCGCCATATCACCCACGTTTTGCAGGACAAGGGCAGTCCCCAGCTCAAAGCCTACCCCTACCAATTCTGGGTCATGAAGGTGGATCACGGGGTGGCCACCCTGAGCACCCCCCGGAACACGGATGTGCCCGCCGCAAAAATGCTGGCCGCCCTCTATCCCAAGCTGGACACCCAGAATCCCAATGACCCGGCCTTCCAGGCCGCCGAGCACCAGCTGGCGGCGGTCCAGGGAGAAGCCCGGGCCATCGTCCTGTCCCAGCCCGGCATCACGGAGGTGCAGTGGGGCCTGGACAAGGACTGGCTCCACGCCCATTTCATCGAATTGCCGGAAGACCGTCCCCCCACCAACTAATACCCTCGCACCGGGCGCCGCCGCCTGCCCCGGGCCATCTGCCGCGCCCCCTCCTGCCGCCCTCTGCTTCTGGCCACCACCGACCGCCCCCGGCGAGGGCCCGGCGGCTATCCGTCACTCCTCCCGCCCCCCGGATTTCTTGTACAGTGTGGGTAGGCCACCCTGCCCCATAACAACAGGCCTACCCCGCCAGAGTCCGGAAACCGCAGCTGAAGGAGACCCGACCATGTTCGACCGTCTATTTGGTCGCACCGCCCCCCACACTCCCCGCCAGGACGCACCGACGGACAGTCTCACTGCAGGGGGCCCCCTGGATACGGGGGCCCTGCCCGGAGACCTGGCCCAGCTGGGCATTCCCCCGGGGAGCGGCGGCCTGCTCCTGGCCTTTGTCCCGCCCCACGTCAATTTTTCCCCCGTGGCCGACCGGCTCGCCGCCCTGGGCCAGGGCCGTCAGGTGGCCGTCCTGTCTTCTTCCGGCGCCCTATGCACCGGGTCGGGCAGCGTTTATTGCGGCGCCAATCCGGGGGACCGGATCGGCAGCTTTCTCTGGCTCTCCGACGCCCTGCTGGCGGATACCCAGACCTTCCACATCAATCTGCACACGGCGGAAGGGGGACGAGCCTCGGAACGCACGGCCCGCACCCGCCAGGAACTGGAACGGATCAATCTCAAATTCCCCATTGAAAGCCACAACACCTTCGCCCTGGTGTTCTGCGATGGCCTCTCCGCTTCGGAAGGTTTTCTCATGCGCGCCTGGTATGAGTGCGGGCGCTTCCCCTGTCTGGCCATCGGCGGCTCGGCGGGGGGCAAACTGGATTTTTCCGGCACCTACATCCAGGACGGCACCCGGCCCCTATCCGGCCAGGCCCTGGTGATTTTCTGCAAAACCCGGCCGGGCATCCGCTTCACCCCCTTCCGCACCCACAATTTCGAGCCCACGGGCAAGAGCTGGCTGGTGGGGGAAGCGGACCCGGTGGCCCGCTCCGTCACCAGCGTTTTTGACGACAATGGCCGCAGCCAGCCTTTCCCGGAAGCCCTGGCGGCCCATTTCCACTGCCCCGTGGGTCAGCTGGGCAAGGCCCTGGAGGGCTATACCTTCGCCGTGTCCGTGGAAAACAAAATGTTCATCCGCTCCGTTTCCAGTCTGGGGGCGGGCCAGATCAACTTTTTCTGCGATATCGAATTCGGCGACCGGCTGCACCTGCTCAAGGCCAAGGACTTTCTCCGCACCACGGAGGCGGACTGGCAGCATTTTCTCCAGGGCAAGCCCCGCCCCGCCGCCATGCTGCTCAACGACTGCGTCCTGCGCCGGGTGGGCAACGGGGCCCAGCTGGGCCAGGCCCGATTTTTTGACGGCACCCCGGCGGCGGGCTTCTCCACCTTTGGGGAAATTCTGGGCATTCCCATGAACCAGACCCTCTCCGCCCTGGTGTTTTTCCGGGCCGGGGAAGATTTCCGCAACGACTACCTGGACGCTTTCCCCGTCCACTACGCGGGCTACGCCGCCCACTACAGCTCCCGGGCCCTGTCCCGCTGGGAGGCCCTGAACGCCATCCAGACCCGCATCGTGGGTCAGGCCTTTTCCTATCAGGAGCATATCGAGCCCCTGCTAGCCGCCCTGCCCGCCTTGCAGAATGCGGCGGAACACCAGGCCACGGCACTGGAACAGGCCCTGGGGCGCATCAAGGAGGTGGGGGAAACGGCAGCCAGTTCCCGCAGCAGCCAGGAAAGTCTCAATGTGAGCCTGGATGACCTGCAACAGATTTCCGAGGCCATTAGCCGCATTACCGGGGGCATCAGCGCCATCGCCGACCAGACCAATCTCCTGGCCCTGAACGCTGCCATCGAGGCGGCCCGGGCCGGGGAAGCGGGCCGGGGCTTTGCCGTGGTGGCCGACGAGGTGCGCAAGCTGGCCCAGTCCTCCAAGGACCAGGCGGACGCCACGGCCAAGAGCATTCGCCAGGCGGTGGAGAAAATCAGCCACATCCGTCAGGTGGCGGAAGGCTCCATGTCCGATATGGAGACCCTGGCGGAAAAAAGCGAGGCCGCCTCCTCCCAGATGCAGGCAATGTCCACCGCCGCCCAGGAAGAGCGGGCCTCCATGGCCCAAGGCCTGGGCGGTCTCCAGGACCTGACGGCCCAGATGTCTTCCATGAGCCAATCCCTGGGCCAGTTGCAGTTTCTCCAAGACCTGATCGCCAAGCTCTAGGGCTGACGGCCCCTGCCGGGGACCACCCGGCGCCCCGGCCCTATCCATCGCCTTCTGTCCCTTCCCTTTCATCCAGGACGGTGTCATCCTTGGCGCCGTTTTGGGTTTACCCCTAGCCCCTTCTGGAGGAATCCATGTGGTACTGGCTTATGTTGGCCGCTCTGTGTCTGGCCCTGGAAATCGCCACCGGCACCCTGGCCCTGCTCTTTGCTGCCCTGGGGGCGGGGGTGGCCGCCCTGCTGGCCTGGCTGGGGGATGGGGGTGAAGCCCTCCAGATCACCGTTTTCGCCCTGGGGGCGGTGGCGGGCACCCTGGTAGCCCGGCTGCGCTTGCGCCGCCAGCCCTCCTCGGCGGACGACAATCCGGCCCTGGGTCAGGAGGTCACCGCCTGCCAGCTGCCCGACCCGGCGGGGCGCCTGCGGGTGCGCTGGCGGGGCACGGAATGGCCTGCCCGGCTGGCCACCCCGGAGACGGCGCCGGCGGTCACCGAAGGGGGACTGCTCACCATTGTCGCCACGGAGGGCTCCACCCTGGTGGTGGCGCCCCGCTGATCTTTCCATCCTTTGAAGGAGGAGTTCCATGAGTTTCTATTTTTCCCTGGCCCTGGTCATCGCCGCCGGCGTTTTTGTCCTGCGCATGATCCAGATCGTGCCCCAGCAAAGCGTCTTTGTGGTGGAACGCCTGGGCAGCTACCACGAGACCCTGACCGCCGGGCTCCACTTCCTGGTGCCCTTCATCGACCGCATCGCTTACCGCCATTCCCTCAAGGAATTCCCCTACGACGTGGATCCCCAGGTGTGTATCACCCACGACAACACCCAGGTGCAGATCGACGGCATTCTTTACTACCAGGTCACCGACCCCAAGCAGGCCTCCTACGGCGCCTCCAATTACGAACAGGCCATTGAGCAGCTGGCCAAGACCACCCTCCGCTCCGAAGTGGGCAAGCGGGACCTGGACAAGCTCCTGGAAGACCGGGATGCCATTAACAAGTCCGTGGTGGCGGCCCTGGACGAGGCCAGCAGCACCTGGGGGGTGAAGGTGCTGCGCTACGAAATCAAGGACATCGTGCCCCCCGAATCCGTGCTTCGGGCCATGCAGCTCCAGATTACGGCGGAGCGGGAAAAGCGGGCCAAGATCGCTGAATCCGAAGGGGAACGGCAAAAGGAAATCAACCTGGCCGAGGGCAAGAAACAGGCCTCCATCGCCCTGTCGGAAGGAGCCATGACCGCCGCCATCAACAAGGCCAAGGGGGAAGCGGAATCGGTCAAACTGGTGGCGGAAGCCACCTCAGAAGCCCTGCTGCGGGTGGCCCAGGCCGTCAATGCCCCGGGAGGTGCCGGAGCCGTCAATCTTAAGGTGGCGGAACAATACGTGGCGGCCTTCGCCAATCTGGCCAAACAGGGCAACACCCTGATCGTGCCTGCCAACCTGGGGGACATTTCCACCCTCATCGCCTCCGCCATGAAGGTGGTGCAGACCGGCAACGCCCCCACCCCCAACCACTAGGGGCTGAAGCAAAAAAAGCGGCCAGGCAAGCCTGGCCGAATTCCTCACAAAGGAGGAAGAGGAGGAAAAGGGTCGGACCGGGTTTGAAGCCCCGGCCCTGGATTGGGGGGCCCCGCTTTAGCGGCCCTCGATCACCGGGCGCAGGCCCATGGGGGCGTCCCGGAAAATCCGGGCGTCCATGAGCTTGGGCGCCTGGGGCATGAGGGGGGTGAAATCCATATGGGCGAGAATGTCCCGCTCCAGATCCACCCCGGGGGCGATTTCCATCAGTTCCAGGCCTTCCTGGTCCGGACTCAGGCGGAAGACGCAGCGTTCCGTGATGTAGAGCACCTCCTGACCGTTGCGCCGGGCCACCGTGCCGCTGAAGGTGCGGTGTTCCACTTCCTGGACGAACTTGCGCACCGTGCCTTCCCGCAGGATATGCAGGCCGTTATGGGCCACTTCCACGGCCAGACTGCCGGTGGAGAAGGTGCCGACGAAAACGATTTTCCGGGTGTTCTGGCTGATATTGATGAAGCCGCCGGCCCCGGCCAGGCGGGAGCCGAAGCGGGAAACGTTGAGATTGCCCTGGGCATCGGCCTGGGCCAAGCCCAGGAAGGCCATGTCGATGCCGCCCCCGTCGTAGAAATCAAACTGGGCAGGCTGATCCATGATCGCCGCCGCATTCACCGAGGTGCCGAAATTGAGGCCGGACACGGGCATACCGCCGATGGCCCCGGGCTCCGTGGTGAGGGTCATAAGGTCCAGCATCTGCTCTTCCGCCGCCACGGCTCCCACCCCTTCCGGGACGCCGATGCCCAGATTGACCACAATATTGGGCTGGAGCTCAAAGGCCGCCCGGCGGGCGATGATTTTGCGGATATCCAGGGGCATGGGAGGAATATTGGCCATGGGCACCCGGATTTCCCCGGAATAGGAGGGGTTATAGTCCTCCACCAGGGTCTGCATGTGGTCTTCCGCGCTTTCCGCCAGCACCACGCAATCCACCAGAATGCCCGGCACCTTCACCTGGTGGGAATTGAGGGACCCCCGGTCCGCAATGCGCTCCACCTGGGCAATGACGATGCCCCCCGAATTGTGGGCGGCCATGGCCATGGCCTGGGTTTCCAGGGTCAGGGCTTCCCGCTCCAGGGTGATATTGCCGTCCGGATCGGCGGTGGTGCCCCGGATCAGGGCCACCTGGATGGGGAAGGCCTGGTAGAACAGGTATTCCTCCCCGTCGATTTCCAAGACCCGCACCCGGTCCCGGGTGGTCATGGGGTTAAGCTTGCCGCCGCCGAAGCGGGGGTCCACAAAGGTACCCAGGCCAACCCGGGTCAGGGTGCCCGGCTTGCCCGCCGCAATGTCCCGGAGCAGATGGGAAACCACGCCCTGGGGCAGGTTCCAGGCTTCGATGCGGTTTTCCACCGCCAGCTTCTGCAACTTGGGCACCAGGCCCCAGTGGCCGCCCACCGCCGCCTTCACCAGACCTTCGTGGGCCAGATGGTTCAAGCCCTTGTCCTTCCCATCCCCCTGCCCGGCGGCAAACACCAGGGTCAGATTGGCCGGGCCGGAGCCTTCCCCGTCCCCTTCCACATTCATGAAATTCCGTTCCACCGCCTTCATCAGGGTTTCCACCACCCCGATACCGACAAAACCGCCCACGGCCACCGTATCCCCTTCCCGGATCAGTTTGACGGCCTCACCGGCCGAAACCACTTTGCCTTTGTCCGGGGTACGCAGGGCGGCGGCCGCCTGTCGGGGGGATTGCTGCATGACTCGCTCCATGAAGAGAAATAAGACGGAAAAGGGGCGGCACCGGAGGCGGGCCGACCTGCAACCCCAGGAAAGGCTTGGGGGACGGTGGATTGTCGCCCCGGCTTTGCCCCTGCCGCTATCAGGGTTTTCCTGATTGACGCAGCGCACCACAAAGGAGTGGGGACGGCGCCAGAGGGCCGCCTCTTGTTACGGGGCCGGGAATGACGTCAAAATAGGCCCTCCGGCAACACGTCCCTTGACGCCCCCGCGCTTCCCGAAAGGAATTTCCGTGTCCGAGCCCCTCGCCGCCCCGCCTTCGGATATCCCCCAAGGCCCCATTCTGCTGGTGGATGACTCCCCCCTGGATCGCCACCTGCTGCACCAGCTGCTGCGCCGCCGGGGCTTTCGGGTCCAGACCGCCGCCAATGCGGAGGAGGCCTTCGCCCGCATGGCGGAGGAAACCCCGGACCTGATTCTGCTGGACATCCAGATGCCGGACATGGATGGTTTCGAACTCTGCTCCCGGCTCAAGGCCGATCCGGACACGGCCCTCATCCCGGTCATGTTCATCAGCGCCGCCAGCGGCCTGGAAGAACGCATCAAGGCTTTTGAACTGGGAGGAGTGGACTACCTGAGCAAGCCCATCCAGGCCGAAGAGGTCCAGGCCCGGGTGAGCACCCACCTGGCCCTCTACGATCTGCGCCGCTCCCTGGAACGGCGGGCGGAGGAACGGGCCCGGGAGCTGGCCGCCACCCGCCTGCGCCTGCAAGACGAACAGCGCTCCCTGGTCCAGGCCCGGCAGGCCCTGGAAGAGCGGGAAGCCCTGATCCACTGCCTGGTGGATTCCAACATTCTGGGCATCATGTTCTGGCGCATGGACGGCACCCTGCTGGACGCCAATGACGCCTTTCTCGACCTAGTGGGCGCGACCCGGGAGGACCTGGACCAGGGCCGTCTGCGGCGCCAGGACTTCACCCCTCCCGAAGCCCTGGAGGCTACGGAAGCCGCCCTGGCCGCCCTCCAGGCCGGGGGCCGCTGCCCCCCCTATGAACGCTACGCCCTGCGCCGGGACGGCAGCCGCATACCGGTCCTGATCGGCAGTGCCCTCCTGCCCGGCAACCGGGAACTGGGGGTGTCCTTTGCCCTGGACTTAAGCCAGCGCAAGGCCATGGAACAGGAATTAATGGAATCCCGCCAGCACCTGCGGGAACTGGTGGCCCACGGGGAAGCGGCCATGGAGGCGGAGCGCAAACGCATCGCCCGGGAAATCCACGACGAACAGGGGGCCGTGCTCACCGCCCTGAAAATGGACATTTCCCTGCTGCGCCGGGATCTGGCCGCCCGCACCCCGGGCCTGGGAGAACGGCTGGACGCCATGCAGGAACTGGTGGAAGAGGCGGTGCGGGTGATGCGCCAGGTGGCCTCCCAGCTGCGCCCGGTGATGCTCAACCTGGGCATCCGCCCGGCCCTGGAATGGCTGGTGGACGACTTCCAGCAGCGCCACGGCGTGCGCTGCCAGCTGGACGGGGGGGAAGAATTCGAGCTGGACGATTCCCGGGCCACCGCCCTCTTCCGGGTGGTCCAGGAATTTCTCACCAACGTGGCCCGGCACGCCCGGGCCAGCCGGGTCTCCATTCGCCTGGAACACACCCCGGCCCAGGTGGCCCTCTACCTGGAAGACGATGGCCGGGGCTTTGACCCGGCCACGGTGGGGCCCCAATCCTTCGGCCTGCTGGGCATCCGGGAACGGGCCCAGGCCTTCCAGGGAGAAGTACACCTGGACAGCGCCCCGGGCCAGGGCACCCGGCTCAGTTTCGCCCTGCCCCTGGCAGAAGGGCTGGAGCCATGAACCGTCTGCTCATTGCCGATGACCACGGGGTGGTGCGGCGCGGTCTGAAACAACTGCTGGCCGGGGAAGAAGGCCTGATGGTGGCCGCCGAGGCCGCCCAGGGCGGGGAGGTATTGGAACAGCTGCGCCACGCCGTTTTTGAACTGCTGGTCATGGACATGTCCATGCCCGGCATCAGCGGTCTGGACCTGATCCGCCGGGTCAAGGCGGAAAAGCCCGGTCTGCCCATCCTGGTCCTCAGCATGCACAACGAAACCCAGCTGGTGGCCCGGGCCCTCAAGGCGGGCGCTGCCGGCTACGTGGCCAAGGACAGCGATCCGGACATTCTCCTGGCAGCCATCCGCAAAATCCTGGGGGGGGGCCGGTTCATCGACCCGGCCCTGGTGGACAAGGTGGTGTTCGGCGCCCCCGCCGACGAAGGGGCGCCCCAGGAGCGGCTCTCGGACCGGGAATACGAGGTGCTCCAACTCCTGGCCAAGGGCCTCTCCCTGGTGGAAATCGGGGACCGGCTCCATGTCAGTTCCAAAACCATCTCCACCCACAAAACCCGGCTGATGCAGAAACTGGGGCTGGAAAACAACGCGGACCTGCTGCGCTACGCCCTGGAACAGGGGCTGGGGGGCGCCTAGGCGTCGGGCTAGCTAAAGCCGAGAAAAACTGGGCCTTGTCTGGGTCGTCTGAGTTGTCTGGAAGTGGCCAGGGGAAGCGGCAGCCGCCTTACTTCCCCTGCCTTTTGCCCGTTTCGCCATTGTCTCCCCCTCCCCTTGCCTGAACCGTCTGGCCTGTACCGCCAGGTCATTCACTGCGTCATAGGTTTCCCAGGGCTGCGCCCCTGAGCCACCTGGGGCGACGAGCCCCCCGGATTAGAGCGCCCAGCTAACAACGCTTCGTAGTCCGCCTTCTCCGCCACACACCGCCCCCCTATTTCTGTATCGCCGCCACGCCAGCGCTCCCCTCACCGCTGCTCATTCCCCTCACCGCATCCTCTCCAGCCCCCCTGCCGGACTCACCCAATCCATCCGGGCAAGCCCGCCTCCTGGCCCTCGCGCCCTTTCCGCCGTACCGGCGCTGATCCCGGGGATACCCCCGGTTTTCCCCCATTACCCCGCTGGAATTCCCCCTGATTCCCCCCATCCCGGTAGTCCGCCTCCCCCAAGCCCCATCCCGCCACGCCGATTCCACTTTTTTTCTTCTTTTTTGCCTCCCATGCGCCCCGGCGCCCCTCCTTTTTCCTACCCCGCGAAAGGCCCAAACCCAGCAAGGACGGGGCTTTCCCTGTGTATGAAATCCCCTACAGGGGGATCAGCCTGATCCGAGGCTCACTTTCCGTAATCCCCGACGGTGCAAATCCCGGCTTTCCCGTGTAATGGCGCCATCCCGAAGCCACCGGAAAAGATCATGAAAGTGCTCATCGTCGAAGACTCCAAGCTGGTCAGCGAGCGGCTCCGGCTGGCCCTGGAGGCCCAGCCCGGCGTCCAGGCCAGCATTGCCTGCCGTCTGGACCAGGCCCTGAGCCAGTTCCGGACCCAGCCCCCGGGCCTGGTCATCCTGGACATTGAACTGCCCGATGGCAGCGGCATGAATTTTTTGAAAACCATCAAGGCGGAATCCCCCCGCACCCGGGTGGCCATGTTCACCAACCATCCGGGCTTCCGGCAACGCTGCCTGGATCTGGGGGCGGATTTCTTTTTCGACAAGACGGTGAATCTGGACACCCTGACCGACACGGTGTCCCGGCTTGCCAAGGAGGAGGTGCAATGACCACGCCGACCCGGGAACCCCTGGTTCCCCTGCCGATCTGGCTGACGCCCCTGGCCCTGGGCCTGGTGGGCGCCCTGCTGGTGCTGGCCCCCCTGCACGCCCTGATTCCGGCCCTGGTGCTGGCGTCCGGCGCCGCTGCCGGGGCCTGGCTGGTGCGCCGGCAGGCCGCCGCCTGGCAACGGGCCGCCCTGGATGCCCAGGAAGCCGCTCTGGCCCAACGCTGTGAGGCGGAAAAGCACCAGCTGGAAAGCCAGGTTCAGGGCATCCACCGCATCATCCTGCCCATCTGGGCCCGGCATCTGGTCAATGTGCGCCAGCAGATGGAAAACGGCTTTGCCGGCACCACCCAGCGCTTCTCCGGCATCGTCAGCCGCCTGGGCGCCTCCGTGGAAATGGCCTGCCAGGCCACGGGGGGCGACCAGAGCATGGGCGCCCTGCTGCACCACAGCCGGGCCGAGCTGGATGGGCTCCTGGCCTCCCTGCAAAGCTCCATGGACCACAAGCGCCACATGCTGGAAGAAATCTCCCGTCTGGCGGGCTTCACCGGAGAGCTGCGCAAGATGGCCGAGGAAGTGGGGGCCATTGCGGGCCAAACCAATCTCCTGGCCTTAAACGCCGCCATCGAGGCGGCCCGGGCTGGGGAAGCGGGGCGGGGCTTTGCCGTGGTGGCTGATGCGGTGCGGGAGCTGTCCTCCGCCTCCGCCAGTACGGGGAAACGCATCGCCGACAAAATCGCCGCCGTCAATCAGGCCATTGAAGAAGCCAACCAGGCGGCGGACGCCACGGCCCAGACCGACGTGGCCACCCTGGAAAGCTCTCGCACCACCGTGAGCGACATCCTGAGCCGCTTTGAGGAAACCACCACCCAGCTGGCAGACACCACGGAACAGCTGGGCCAGGAAAGCAGCGGCATCCAGAACGAGGTGGGGGAGGCTCTCATGGCCCTCCAGTTCCAGGACCGGGTGAATCAGATGCTGGGTCATGTGGAAGCGGACATGGAAAAGCTGGAACAGGCCATGACCGAACCGGGGGGCCCCGCCACCCTGGACCCCCAGGCCTGGCTGGAAGCTCTGGCCCGGACTTACACCACGGAAGAACAACTGGCCGTCCATGAGGGCAAGGCCACCGCGGGCCCCCAGGCCTCGGAAATCACTTTCTTTTAGGAGGACGCCGTCATGGCAAAAACGATCTTGATTGTGGATGACTCCGCTTCCCTGCGGCAGGTTGTCAGCATTGCCCTGAAAGGCGCCGGCTACGACACGGTGGAAGCCTGTGACGGTAAGGACGCCCTGGGCAAGCTGGACGGTCTCAAGGTGCACCTGGTGATCAGCGACGTGAATATGCCCGTGATGGACGGCATCACCTTCGTCACGGAAATGAAGAAGCGGGCCGAACTTCGCTTCACCCCGGTGATCATGCTCACCACCGAAGCGGGGGACGCCATGAAGCAGAAGGGCCAGGCCGCCGGTGCCAAAGCCTGGGTGGTGAAACCCTTCCAACCCGCCCAGATGCTGGCCGCCGTGGCCAAGCTGGTCCTGCCCTAAACCCCCGGAGAACCGTCATGGACATTCTTGTCAGCCAAGCCGGGGAAGTCACCCGGGTCGCCCTCCGGGGGGAATTCACCATCTACGCCGCCGGGCAAAAGGACGAGCTCCTCGCCCACTGTGCCGCGCCGGACGTGGTTCTGGATCTGGCCGAAGTCAGCGACTTCGACAGCGTGGGGGTCCAGCTCCTGCTCCTGCTGCGCCGGGAAGCGGAAAAAGCCACCCGCCGCCTGCGCCTGGCCGCCCCCAGCGAATCCGTCCAGGGCCTACTCAAGCTCTTCGGCCTCTTTGAATACTTTCCCCTGATTGAAGAAGAAGGGAGCCTGTCATGAACCTGGATGAAGCCCTCTCCACCTTTGTGGCCGAAGCCCGGGACCTGCTGCAAGGCATGGAAGACGCCCTGCTGGCCCTGGAACAGGACCCCACGGACGCGGAAGCCATTGCCGCGACCTTCCGGGCCATGCACACCATCAAAGGCTCCGCCGGGCTGTTCAGCCTGGACGACCTGGTGGCCTTCGCCCACGTGGCCGAAACCGTGCTGGACAAGGTGCGTAACGGCGCCCTGGCCATCGACGCCACCCTCATCGCCCTGCTCCTGCAAAGCGGCGACCACCTGGGTTCCCTGCTCAATCGGGTGACCGGGGAAGCAGAAGCGGCGGACGACCAGGTGCGGCCCAGCGCCGGTGACCTGCTCGCCCGGCTGCAAGCCTATATCGGCGGTCCCCACGAAGAAGCCGCCGCCCCCCAGGAACACCACAGCGCCCCGGGGGCTGTCGCTCCCCAGGCGCCGGACGGGGTCGCCAACAGCGCCTGGCACATCTCCCTGCGCTTCGGCCAGGACGTACTCAAGTGCGGCATGGACCCGGCCTCTTTCCTGCGCTACCTGGGCACCCTGGGTCGCCTCCGGGCCATCGCCCCCCTCTGGGACAAGCTGCCGGAAGCGGCGGAAATGGACCCGGAAGCCTGCTACCTGGGCTTTGAGCTGGACCTGGAAAGCGACGCGGATCGGGAAACCATCGACGGGGCCTTTGACTTCGTCCGGGACGACTGCCTCATCACCGTCCTGCCGCCCCACGCCGCCGCCGCCGATTACCGGGCCCTGGCCGCTGCCCTGCCGGAAGGCCGGGAACGGATGGTGGCCCTGCTGGTGGAACTGGGCAGCGCCAGCCCGGAAGAGCTGGCTCCCGCGGTCCAGGCGCCCCAGGCCCCGGCCACGCCGGACGCCGCCGGTTCCGCCCATCCGGGAGACAAGCCCAAGGCCAAGGAAGGCCGGGGCACCGGGGTGCGCTTTGTGCGGGTGGATGCGGAAAAGCTGGAAGACCTCATCGATCAGGTGGGGGAACTGGTGATCGCCGGTGCCTCCGCCGGGCTCCTGGCCCAGCGCAGCGGCAACGCCCCCCTCATGGAAGCCATGGCCCTCATGAGCCGTCAGGTGGAACAGATCCGGGACCGGGCCCTGTCCCTGCGCATGGTGGAAATCGGCGAAACCTTCAGCCGCTTCCACCGGGTGGTGCGGGATGTGTCCCAGGAACTGGGCAAGGACATCGAACTGGTCATCACCGGGGCGGAAACCGAGCTGGACAAAACCGTGGTGGAAAAGATCAGCGATCCCCTCACCCACCTGGTGCGCAATTCCATGGACCACGGCATCGAATCCACGGAAGAGCGCCTGGCCCGGGGCAAATCCCCCCGGGGCCGGGTGAGCCTCAACGCCTACCACGAGTCCGGCAGCATCGTTATCGAGGTGGGGGACGACGGGGGCGGTCTGAACCGGGACAAGATTTTTGCCAAGGCCCTGGAAAAAGGCCTGGTAGCCCAGGGCCAGACCCTCAGCGACCGGGAAGTCTTCAACCTCATTTTTGAACCGGGCTTTTCCACCGCCGCCCAGGTCACCAACCTGTCCGGTCGGGGCGTGGGCATGGACGTGGTCCGCCGCAACATCGCCACCCTGCGGGGCAGCACGGAAATCGAAAGCAAGGAAGGGCTGGGCACCACCATCCGCATCCGCCTGCCCCTCACCCTGGCCATTATCGACGGCTTCCTCATCCAGGTCGGGGACAGCGCCTTCGTGGTGCCCCTGGACATGGTCCATGAATGTCTGGAGCTGCCCACGGATCAGAAGCTACTGGACGGTGAAAGCAACAGCCACTACCTGGCCCTGCGGGGTGAAGCCCTGCCCTACCTGCGCCTGCGCCAGCTCCTGCAGGTGGAAGGGGAAACCAGCACCCGGGAAAACGTGGTGGTGGTGCAGAGCGGCGGCCGCCGGGCCGGGCTGGTGGTGGATCGCCTGCTCGGAGAATTCCAGACCGTAATCAAACCCTTGGGCCAGATGTTCCGCCATCTCCGGGGCATCTCCGGCTCCACCATCCTGGGCACCGGCGAGGTGGCCCTGATCCTGGACGTGCCGTCCCTGGTGCAACACGCCACGGAACGGGAAAACCAGGCCCTGGCCGCGCCCCTGGTGCGGGAAGGAGGGTAGGCCCATCTTCCACCCCCGCCATACCCCGGGCCCCCCGGCCCCCCGCAATACCGATTGACCCCTTTTTCGCCCTTTTTTACTGAATTTCACTCCCAATCAAGGAGACCATCATGACCTTCAAACAACGCCTTTACCTGCTCATCGCCGCTGCCATTATCGGGCTGTCGGTAGTGGGTGCCTTTTCCTTCCATAACCTGGGCCGGGTCTATGAGGCCGCCAGCTATGCCAACGTCAACACGGTACCCAGCCTGGACATTCTCGATGCCGCCCTGCGGGATTTCGGCAAGCTGCGAGTTCGGGTGTACCGGCATGTGATGAATACGGACCCGGCCAAGCTGCCGGAAACGGAACAAAAGCTGTTCGAGTCTTTCCAGGCCATGGCTAAGGATTTCGACAATTACGAAAAAGTCATTTCCGATGCCCGAGACAAAGAACTGCTTGCCACGGACCGGAAAGCCCTGGAGGAATACCGGCAGTCCTTGAATGCCACCCTGGAAGCCATGCGGTCCCATCGTGCCGCCGATGCCTTGGTACAACTGGAAAAAACCCGGACTCTCTCCGAAAAAGTTTATGACGGCCTTTCCGAACATTTCACCTACAACAAGGAGCTGGGGGACAAAGCCGCTGCGGAAGCCCAGAAAATTCAATCCACCGCCAATACCGTAACTTCCCTGGTGTTGCTGACCACCATTGTGATTGCTCTGGGCATCGGCATCATGATTGTGCGGATCAGCTCCCGCCAATTGGGCGGTGACCCGGCCTATGCGGCGGAATGCGTGGGACGCATTGCCAACGGCAAGCTGGACGAAGAAATCCGCCTCAACGCGGGTGACAAGTCCTCCCTGCTGGCGGACATGGCCCACATGCAAGACACCATCCGCAAGCTGCTCCAGGAAATGGACCACATGAGCGCCGAACACGACAAGGGGGACATCGACGTGGTTATCGCCGCCAAGAGCTACCCGGGCCAGTTCTGCACCATGGCCGAAGGCATCAACGCCATGGTGGCCGGTCACTTGTCCGTGAAGAGGAAAGCCATGGCCTGCGTGATGGAATTCGGCCGGGGTAACTTCGACGCTCCCCTGGAACAGTTCCCGGGCAAGAAGGCTTTCATTAACGAAAACATCGAGCAAGTGCGCCGCAACCTGAAGGCCCTCATCGAAGACACCTCCACCCTGGCCGCTGCCGCCACCCGGGGCCAACTGGACCTGCGGGCCGACGCTACCCGCCACGAAGGAGACTTCCGCCGCATCGTGCAGGGTATCAACGACACCCTGGACGCCATCATCCTGCCCCTGAACGACGCCATGGGCGTGCTGAAGGCGGTGGAAGGGGGCGATCTGTCCCAGTCCATCCAGGCCAACTACCAAGGCAAGCTGAAGGAACTGTCTGACTCCGTGAATAGCATGGTGGATCGGCTGAGCACCGTGGTGCAGGAAGTGCGCACCTCCGCGGATGCCCTAACCACGGCCAGCGAACAGATTTCCGCCACCTCCCAGTCCCTGTCTTCCTCCGCCTCCCAGCAGTCCTCCAGCGTGGAAGAAACCAGTGCCTCCATGGAACAGATGAGCAGCTCCATCAACCAGAACACGGACAACGCTTCGGTGACCGACGGCATCGCCGCCAAGGCCGCCACCCAGGCCGTGGAAGGAGGCAAAGCGGTAACCGATACGGTGGCGGCCATGAAGTCCATCGCCAACAAGATCGGCATCATCGACGACATCGCCTACCAGACCAACCTGCTGGCCCTGAATGCGGCCATTGAAGCGGCCCGGGCCGGGGAACATGGCAAGGGCTTCGCGGTGGTGGCGGCGGAAGTGCGCAAGCTGGCGGAACGCAGCCAAGTGGCGGCCCAGGAAATCAGCCAGGTGGCCACGGACAGCGTCTCCCTGGCGGAACACGCGGGCAATCTGCTGGATGAAATCGTGCCTTCCATCAAGAAGACCTCCGATCTGGTCCAGGAAATCACCGCCGCCTCCAAGGAACAGGCCCTGGGCGTGGGTCAGATCAACGGCGCCATGTCCCAGCTGACCCAGACCACCCAGCAGAATGCGGCGGCCTCGGAAGAGCTGGCGGCCACGGCCGAAGAAATGACCGGTCAGGCCGAGCAACTGCAACAGCTCATGGGCTTCTTCCGCACTCGGGGCGGCAACCAGTCCAGCCACGGGCGCAACACCTTCGCCGTGCAAGCCCCCAAGGCGGCGGTGAAGGAAGAACCCCGGGGTGTGAGCAACGAAGCCTGCGGCGATTTCGTCCAGTTCTAAGGAGCGACCATCATGCCGTCTCTCAATCAAGTCATTACGCCGGAGCGGGAAGGAGGGGATCAAACCCAGTGCCTGACCTTCCAGCTCGGCGAGGAGATGTTCGCGGTCCCCATCCTGAATGTGCGGGAAATCATCGAGCACGGCCACATCACGGTGGTGCCCATGATGCCCGACGCCATCCGGGGGGTGATCAACCTGCGGGGGGCTGTGGTGCCGGTGGTGGATCTGAACCGGCGCTTTGGCCGGGGCCACACCAAGGAAGGCAAGCGCACCTGCATCGTCATCGTGGAAATCCCCCGGGATACGGAAACCCTGGTGGTGGGCATGATGGTGGATGCGGTGAGCGAGGTGCTGGATATTCCCGCCTCCCAGGTGGAACCGCCCCCCGCCTTCGGCACCCATCTGCGCACGGACTTCATCCAGGGCATGGCCAAAATGGAGGACGGCTTCATCGTCCTCCTGGCCCTGGCCCACGTGCTCTCCGACGAAGAGCTGGCCCAGCTGCCGGGGGACCCCCCGGTGGCCACGGTCCACTAAGTCTGCGGTTCACCAAGGAAAACCATCATGACCACCCTGGCTAACGAACAAGACCGGGACACTTCCGGCCAGGAGCAACTCCTGGCCGCTTTTGCCCGCTGGAGCCGTACCTACGAACGCATCCTGCACGCCGCCGGGGAAGGCATTTTCAGCCTGGACCTGGGGGGCTGCATCAGCTTCGCCAACACCGCCGCCGCCCGCCTGCTGGGGGTGCCGCCGGAGGATTTACAGGGCCATCCCCTGGAAAGCTTCCTGGCCGGTCCGGAAACGGGGGAGCCCCTTTTTCTCCCGGCCAACCGCCAGGAATATCAACATCACCGCCTCCACTTCAGCACCGGGGAGGGGCTGGAGCGGATAGTGGAACTGAGCCAGGCCCTGATCTGGGAAGACGATCAGTGTCTGGGCGCCGTGGTCATGTTCAATGACCTGACGGAGCAGGAAAAAGCCTCCCGGGCCCTGGCCGAAAGCCGGGCCCACCTGGAGGTGGTTAACGGCCGCCTGAGCCGCACCCACGACCAGTTGGTCCAGGCGGAGAAACTGGCCGCCGTGGGCCAACTAGCCGCCGGGGTGGCCCACGAAATCAACACCCCCATGGGCTACATCCGCAGCAATCTGGGCACCCTCACCAAGCATGTGGGGGCCCTGCTGGAATTGATTGCCGCCTACGAAAAATGGAGTCAGCCGGCCAGCAGCACAGCGGTGGCGGCTCTGGAAAACGCCCGACGCCAGACCGATCTGGCCTTTGTCCGGGAAGACGCCCCCCAACTCCTGGCGGAAACCAGCCAGGGGGTGCAACGGGTCGCCCGGGTGGTGCGCCATCTCCTGGATTTCGCCAACGCCTACAGCAACGGGGCCTGGGAAGACCGGGGCGTGGATGCCCTGCTGCACACCGCCGTGGGCCTCTGCCCCCGGGCCCAGTGGCAGGAATTGACCTGGGATCTGGGCACGGAACTGCCCCCCCTGGCCTGCCTGCCGGACCGGCTGGCTCAGGCCCTGGCCAACATTGTGGATAACGCCTGCCAGGCCACCGGGCCCCAGGGCCGGGTGGTGCTGCGGGCCTTCCAGCCCGACGGGGAACATCTGGCCCTCGAGGTGGAGGACGACGGTTGCGGTATTCCCCCGGAAAACCTGGACCGGATCTACAACCCCTTCTTCACCACCCGGCCCGTGGGGGGCGGGGAAGGCATGGGTCTCTCCATCGCCGACGCGGTGGTGCGCCTGCACGGGGGCAAACTGCTGGTGGAAAGCGCTCCGGGCCGGGGCACCCGGGTACGTATCACCCTGCCCTTAAGCGGCCGCACCGCCCTGCCCCCCACGCCCCCGGCCACCACCTTCCACTAGGAAGCCGCTCCGCCCGCCTGTCCGCCGCCCCCGGTGGACAGGCGCCCTGCACCTGGGTACCATCCGCCCCGTCATTGGGGAGTAGCCGCCCGGACCGGCCGCCTACAGCGGGCCGTGGTACCGGGGTACGCGTCAACACACTTGGTCATCCGACCATGGCGCGGACAGCCGCCCGGCCTGGCAAGACCTTTGACCACGCACCTCCGGAAGGGCCGGGGGAGAGGCGTGGTCATGGGATCGCCCCGGCCCGGAGAGCCAATTCATGGAAGCTTTTCTCGTATCCGTCGGCGTGGTCGCCCTGGGGGAAATGGGGGACAAGACCCAACTCCTGTCCTTTCTCCTGGCCGCCAAATTTCGCCGCCCCCTGCCCATCATCCTGGGCATTTTCGCCGCTACCCTGGCCAACCATTTCCTCGCCGGTCTGGTGGGCACCTGGATCACCGCCCTGCTGGGCCCCAACATCCTGCGCTGGGTGCTAGGCATCGGCTTTATCGCCATGGCCATCTGGACCCTGATTCCAGACAAAATGGATGAGGAAGAGGCGGGCATCGGCCAGCGCTTCGGGGTTTTCGGCACCACCCTGGTGGCCTTTTTCCTGGCCGAAATGGGGGACAAAACCCAGCTGGCCACGGTGGCCCTGGCCGCCAGCTATCCCAACCTGATCGCCGTAGTGGCTGGCACCACCACCGGCATGCTGATCGCCGATGTGCCCGCCGTCTGGGTGGGAGACAAGCTGGCCCACAAAATTCCCCTGCGCCTGGTGCACGGGGTCGCCGCCCTGATTTTCGCCGTCCTGGGCGTCCTGGCCTTGTTGGACGTGGGCCACGCCTTCGCCCGGCTGCCGATGTAAAGCATCCGGGGATAGGGCAGAAGGCTCGATCCCCGGCCCCCATCCCCGGGCCGCTACCCCCGTCGCCCCACCGCGTTGTCCCGGGCCGGGAAGCTGGGTACCATGGGGCTATTCCTTTTATCCATGCCGCCCCCGCCCCATCGCCCGCCTGTTGCTGGGCGATGAGCCGGACCGGGAAGCGGCCCCGTTCCGCCATGATCCCTCGCCCTGCCAACGCCCCCCAATCCCGCCCCAGCTGGGCCTGCCGCCAGGTTTTCGATGAAGGCAACCGGGCCGCCGAACACGGCACCCGGCTGGTGGTGGTCATCACCTTGATCATGATGGTGGTGGAAATCCTGGCAGGCTGGTGGTTCAACTCCATGGCCCTGCTGGCGGACGGCTGGCACATGAGCTCCCACGCCGTGGCCATCGGCCTGAGCGCCCTGGCCTACACCATGGCCCGGCGCTACGCGGGGGACCCCCGCTTCGCCTTCGGCACCTGGAAAATCGAGGTTCTGGCCGGCTTTGCCAGCGCCATGTTCCTCCTGGGGGTGGGCCTGATCATGGTCTATGAATCCGTCTCCCGGCTGGTGAGCCCGGCGCCCATCCACTTCGACCAGGCCATCGCGATCGCCGTCATCGGCCTGGTGGTCAATCTGGTCTGCGCCCTGATCCTGGGCAAGGCCCACGACCACGGCCATGAGCATCATCACCATGATCATGGCCACCAGGAGCACAACCATGAACACGAGCACGGTGACCACGACCTGAATCTGAAATCCGCCTACATCCACGTCCTGGCGGACGCCGCCACCTCCGTACTGGCGGTAGCCGCCCTGGTGGGGGGCAAGCTCTACGGCTGGAACTGGCTGGACCCCATCATGGGCCTGGTGGGCGCCACCCTGGTGGCAGTCTGGGCCTGGGGCCTGATGCGGGATACGGGCCTGGTGCTCATGGACTGGGAACCGGAACGCCCCCTGGCCCAAACCATCGCCCAGCGGGTGGAGCACCACCCCCACTGGCCAGCCACCCGGGTTCTGGACCTGCACCTGTGGAAAGTGGGCCGGGGCCGCTACGCCTGTATCCTCAGCCTGGCCACTCCCGCAAACGGCCCGGACGCCGCCACGGTCAAAGCCGACCTGGCCCACTACCCGGAACTGGCCCATGTGACGGTGGAAGTGCTGCCGGGCTAACCCCGGCCTTTCCCTCCCAAAGCCTCAGGCTGGATGAGGGAGGGGGAAGACCTACGCCGTCCCTTGCTCTCTCCTGGCCCCCCGGGAATCTCCTTCCCCGGGCCGAAAAGACCGGTCCGGACGTTACCCCCGATTCCCTGGGGTGTTCTTTCTCCCTAGGCTTTCCTACTCCGGCCCCCATGGCCGACCTCCAGGGCAGAACACGCCCTTCCCCGGATTTTTATCTCCCACCCGGAACCTTTTTAGCCCATAGCGGTCGGCGCTTAAATCTTAATAATCATTATAAATCAATAGCTTCGCACCATTTTTGCCCATTATCCCAGGCAAAATCCTTCCTCCGGTGCATGTTTTCCCCGTTTTTTTGACTCCCTCGGCCTTTTTCTCCGCTGACCTCCCCCGGCCCCTGGGGACACCAAGCCTTCCCCTGCCCGACGGATGATGGGAAGCCCCTTGTGGCACAAGGCTTTCTTCCGTTTTCAAAAAAGTTCCCCTGAAATTTTCCCGCCCTGTTCCGGCGCTGGCATAGGGGTTGCTGTAATTAGCCCAGAGTAGAAGCAGTCAGCGGGCCTTTCCCCGCGGGTCATTGCTCCGGCCGGTGCCTGCACCGGTCTTGATTGGTAACCACCATCACTTTCTGCCCCGGCAGAAGGAGGAGCCTGTCATGACCCGCTGTTTCCGGATATCCCCCTGGATATCCGCCCTCGCTGCAATTGGCTTCCGGTTGGCCACCCAGGCGCCGGGAATAGATGCCCCCTGGCGCCAGGTCAGGAAGCGACTCGCCGCCTATCGCCCCCATCCAGCCCGTGCCGCTGCCCCCCAAAAGGGGCAGCCCTTTCCCCTTCCGGCTTCCGTCCCAGGCCACGACGCGCTTCTCAGTGGGAGGCGCTCCGCTCCCCAGCTTATTGCCCTTTGCCTCGACCGCCCCCGCCGTTTCGGGGAGAGCCGCGCCTTTCGCCCCGACCGGGAAAGCCGAATCTTCCGGTCCCCGCCGGTCACCCCCTTTTGTCACCTCGCAGGTCTTTAACCCACGGAGAAAAAAGCCATGAAACCCAACCGTCTACTCCCCCGTTTTGCCTCTAAGTTACTGGCTGGTGCCCTGCTGGCCGCCGGCTGTGTTTTGCCCAGTTTCGCTGCCGACAAACTGGTGCTGGGCACCAACTGGTTCGCCCAGGCAGAACACGGGGGCTTCTATCAGGCCCTGGCCACGGGCATCTACAAGAAATATGGACTGGACGTGAGCATCAAGATGGGCGGGCCCCAAGTAAACGGCATCCAGACCCTGGCCGGGAAAAACATCGACCTGTGGATGGGCTATGACTTCCAGACCCTCAAGGCGGTGGAACAGGGGGTTCCCGTGACCACCATCGCGGCCTTTTTCCAGAAGGATCCCCAGGGCATTCTGGCCCACCCGGGGGTAAAAAGTTTTGCCGAGTTGAAAGGCAAGCCCCTGTTCATCGCCCAGGGAAGTGAAACCACCTTCTGGCCCTGGTTGAAGGCGGAATACGGCCTCACCGACCAGCAGAAAAAGCCCTATCTGTTCAGCATCACCCCCTTCCTGGCGGACAAGAATTCCGCCCAGCAGGGCTACATCACCTCCGAGCCCTACGCCATGGAACAGGCCGGGGTGAAACCCGCTGTCCTGCTCATGGCCGACCATGGTTATCCCCCCTATGCCTCCACCCTGGTGGTCCTGAAATCCACGGTGGAGGCCAAGCCAGACGCCCTGGCCCGCTTCGTCAAGGCCTCGGCGGAAGGCTGGGTCAGCTATCTGGCTAATCCGGCCCCGGCCAACGCCCTCATCAAAAAGGACAATCCCAAGATGACGGACGCCCAGCTGGCCTTCGGCCTGGCTCAGATGAAGAAATACGCCCTGGTCACCGGGGGGGATGCGGCCAGCCACGGCATTGGGGTCATGACCGACGCCCGCTGGAAGCAAACCTTCCAGGCCATGGTGAAGACCGGCCTGCTGCCTGCCAACGTGGATTACAAGCAGGCCTATACCCTGAAGTTCGTCCAAGGCCTGCCCCTGCCCAAAAACTAAGTTCCCCGGGCCGCCTCCGGGGCGGCCCCTCTGACCCTAAGGAGGACCAACATGGTGGATTACGCAGACCCCCGGCGCAGCCTGACTCCGGTGCTGGACATCGGCCCCTGGCTGAACGGTCAGGACAAAGCGGGGGTAGCCCGGGAGTTTGACCGCATCTGTCGGGACATCGGTTTTTTCTATCTGGTGGGCCACGGCATTGCCCCCCAGCGCATGGCGGACATGCTGGCCCTGGCGGCTCGCTTTTTCGCCCTCCCGGAGGAAGAGAAGCGCCGTTACACCGTGGGCGCCAACCGCCGGGGCTACGAGCCCTTCGGCCTGCAAACCCTGGATTTCGACGCCCCGCCGGACATCAAGGAATCCCTCCTCATCGGCGGTAACCAGAGCCCGAACCATCCCTATGTGCAGGAAGGCCTGGCCAATTACGGCCCCAACCGCTGGCCCGACGACCAGGACATTCCCGGCTTTCAACGGGCCTGTGCCGCCTATTACATGGACATGCTGGCCCTGGGCCGGGAGTTGATGGCCATCTTTGCCACCGTAGCCGGGCTGGCGGAAGACTATTTCGACCCCATGCTGGCTGAACCCATGGCCACCCTGCGCCTCATCCACTACCCGCCCCAACCCGGGGCGGTGCAGAACAACCAGATCGGCTGCGGCGCCCACACGGACTGGGGGGCGGTGACTTTGCTGCTCCAGGACGATACGGGCGGTCTGGAAGTCCAGGACGCCAGCGGCGAGTGGCTTTACGCCGATCCCCTACCCGGCGCCTATGTGGTGAATATCGGCGACATGATGCCGGTGTGGACCAACGGGGCCTACTTCTCCAATCCCCACCGGGTGCGCAACAAACACCCGGAACGGGACCGCTACTCCCTGCCCTTTTTCATCGACCCGGACTACCACGCCCAGGTGGCCTGTCTGGACGCCTTTCGCCTCCCCGGGGAAACACCCTGCCTGGCGCCCCGAAGCGTGGGTGAACACATCGACCTGATGTACACCACCTCCTACGGCAAGGCCAAGGTGGCCTGAACCCTCTCCATCCCCCACCCCACTTATATAAAAAGGAAAACACCATGCTGGTGACCCAACAACCCGTGCTGCGCAAGTTCTGGTACGCCCTGGTGCCCATGACCGACCTGGATCAGGGCCCCCAATCCTTCACCCTGCTCAACACCCCCCTGGTGCTGTGGAAACAGGCGGATGGCCAGCCGGCGGCCCTGCTGGACCGGTGCTGCCACCGCACCGCCAAACTCTCCAAGGGCTTCGTCACCCCGGAGGGACACATCGCCTGCGGCTACCACGGCTGGGAATACGACTGCCGGGGCGCCTGCCGCAAGGTGCCCCAAAACACGGACGGCACCATTCCCCCGGGAGCCGGCGTCACCGCCTTCCACTGCCAGGAACGGTACGGCTACGTGTGGGTCGCCCTGGACGACCCCATCGCCCCCATCCCCGACTTTCCCGAGGATGGGGACCCGGCCTACCGGCGCATTTTCCAGTTCTACGAGCACTGGGCCACCAGCCCCCTGCGGGTCATGGAAAACTCCTTCGACAATTCCCACTTCAGCTTTGTGCACAAGGCCAATTTCGGCATTTTCGACCAGCCCGCGCCCTCCAAATACAACATTGAGGAAACGGACTACGGCTTTCAGGCGGAAACCCTGGTGCCCATTAACAATCCCCCGGAAAGCTACCGGATTACAGGCACCACCGAGCCCATCACCCACCGCCACCTGATCAACCGCTGGTACCAGCCCTTCTGCCGCCGCTTCGGCTGCTCCTACCCGGCCAGCGGCATCGACCACATCATCTACAACTGCGCCACCCCCATGGACGATGGCCACATGGTGCTAGTCCAGTGGCTTTACCGTAACGATAAGGAAACGGATTGCAGCACCCAGGAACTGATCGACTGGGACCGGGCCATCACCACGGAGGACAAGGAAATTCTCGAGGCCACGGACCCGGACGCCTGCATCGATCTGGGCCGCCACGCGGAATTCCACATGCACTCGGACCGGCCGGGCATTCTCATGCGCCGTAAGCTCATGCAGCTTCTGGAAAGCCATGGGGAAAAGGAGGTTTTCCGCAGCGCCTGATGGCCCCACTTCCGACCCGGCAACCCAGGTCGGCTCCTGCCGGTCACCGGGGCACCAGACCCCGGCACCGGCCCGGTCCCACCCACGACAGAAAGGCCAACCCTCATGCTTATGCCCCTTAGCGTCTTACCGCCAGATGCCCGGTACGCCACCGTTGCCACGGCCCCGGGTAACACCGCCCCCCCGTCCCCGGACGATCGGACCGTGCTTCTGGCCAATCGCATTGAAAAAACCTACCCCAACGGCACCCCGGCCTTAAGGGAGGTGCGCCTGCGCATCCAGCAGGGGGAATTCGTCTCCCTGCTGGGGCCTTCCGGCTGCGGCAAGAGCACCCTGCTGCGCATTTTCGCCGGGCTGGAAGAGGCCTCCGGCGGTCATGTGCGCTGGTGGAACCAGGGGGCCATGCCCGCCCCCCGGGACGGACGGCGCTTTTCCATGGTCTTTCAGGAAGCCACCCTCATGCCCTGGGCCACCGTGGGAGCCAATGTGGCCCTGCCCCTGGACCTGGAGGGCCGCCCCCGGGGGGAAAAAGCCGAGCGGGTCCGCCAGGCCCTGGCCGCAGTGGGGCTGGAAGCCTTTGCCCGAGCCTATCCCCGGGAACTGTCCGGGGGCATGCAGATGCGCGTTTCCCTGGCCCGGGCCCTGGTCACCGAGCCCAATTTGCTGCTCATGGATGAACCTTTCGGCGCCCTGGATGAATTCACCCGCAACCGGCTGGACGGAGATTTACGCCAGCTCTGGGGACACCGGGATCTGACCGTGGTCTTCGTCACCCACAGCATTTACGAGGCGGTTTTTCTCTCTTCCAAGGTGGTGGTAATGGGGGCCCGCCCCGGGCGCATTCTGGCTGAGGTGGACATTGATGCCCCGGCGGAGCGGGACGAGGCCTACCGCACCTCCCACGCCTTTATCGAAACCTGCCAGCACCTTTCCCAACTGCTGGCCCAGGCCCACCACCCGGATGCCTGAAGGAGCCCGCCATGAAACCCCTGTTCGCCAATCCCGCCATGGCCCGTATTCTTGCCCCCCTCTTTTTGGGCGCCCTGGTCCTGCTGGCCTGGCAGGCCGCTTGCAAATACTGGGACATTCCGGTCTACCTGTTCCCCGCGCCCCTGGACATCGCCAAGGTGCTGGTGACCCAGGCCCCCACCCTGGGGCTGGCTCTGGCCGCCACCCTCAAGGTCACCCTGCTGGCCCTGGGCCTGTCCGTGGTACTGGGGGTACTGTTCGCCTTTCTCCTGGTGCAAAGCCGGATTTTGGAAGCCTGCCTGATGCCCTACGCCATCCTGCTCCAGGTCACCCCGGTGGTAGCCGTGGCCCCGTTGATCATCATCCTGGTCAAGGAGCCCACCCCGGCCCTGGTGCTCTGCGCCGTCATGGTGGCCATTTTCCCCATCATCTCCAACACCGTCCTGGGCCTGCGGAGCGCCGCCCCAGGCCTGGGCCACCTGTTTTCCATCTACCGGGCCAACCGCTGGCAGGTGCTGTGGCGCCTGCGCATTCCCGCCGCCCTCCCCTACTTCTTCGCCGGGCTGCGCATTTCCAGTGGCCTGGCCCTGATCGGCGCCGTGGTGGCGGAATTCGTGGCGGGCACCGGCGGACCAGGGGCCGGACTGGCCTACCAGATATTGCAGGCGGGTCAGCAGCTGGAAATTCCCCTGATGTTCGCCGCCCTGGGCCTCATTACCCTGGCTGGGGTAGGGCTCTACCTGCTTACGGCCTGGGCCAGCCGGGCCGCCCTGGGCCGCTGGCAGGCCCCGGAAGCCATTTAGGAGGAGAGGCAGTGGCCATGGGCTTCTCCACTTTCATCCCCGGAAGATCGGCGGAGCACCTTAGCTTTCGCCCCCCTGCCCCGCGAATCGGCCAAACACGGACCGCTCCCCGGAGCGATGGACAAGATGTCCAAAAGACGGCCCTCTCCAGGCCGATTTATCACGGCCCTTGGAGCCGTCCCTCAGCTTCCCCAGCGGCCGATCCCATCTCCGCCCGGGGGAGCCCACCCGGTAACCCGGCGCCCGTCAACCAGGCCCCCTTTCTTGGGCCCAGGCCATCTCCCCGCCCGGCCGCCGAGCTGAGATTCCCCGACGCAGCCCTGCCCCGTTTTCCTCTCCCATTCATTAAGTATTAAGACGACCACCATGACCGATCTGCTCATTCGCAACACCGCCGCCATTGTCACCGGCCTCCCCGGTGCCGCCGCCCGCCACGCCGGGCCGGATATTCGCCTGCGCCAGGGGCGCATCACCGCCCTGGGCCAGCTCACCCCCGAACCGGGGGAAACCATACTGGACGCCACGGACTGCGTCGCCTACCCGGCCTGGGTGAACACCCACCACCACCTCTTCCAATCCCTGCTCAAGGGCGATCCCCTGGGACTCAACGCCACCCTCACCCCCTGGCTCACCGCCATTCCCTATCGCTACCGGGCCGCCTTCGACGCCGATCTGTTCCGTCTGGCCGCCCGCATTGGTCTCGTGGAACTGGCCCTGTCCGGCTGCGGCACGGTGGCGGACCACAACTACCTCTACGCTCCCGGCCTGGATTTCGACACCTCCGCCATTCTCTTTGAGGAAGCGGCGGCCCTGGGCCTGCGCTTCGTGCTCCTGCGGGGCGGCCAGACCCGCAGCCGACAGGTGGAATCCACACTGCCCCAGGCCCTGCGCCCGGAAACCCCGGAAGCCTATCTGGCGGACATTCAACGCCTCGCGGCCGCCTACCACGACCCGGCCCCGGACGCCTGGCGCAAGGTGGCCGTGGCCCCCACCACCCCCCTCCATGCCGTCCATCCCCAGGAGCTGGACCTATTCGCCGCCGAAGCCCGGCGCCTGGGCCTGCGCCTCCATTCCCACCTGTCCGAAACCGTCTCCTACCAGGATGCCGCCCAGGACATGCACGGCACTACTCCCATCCGCTTCTGCGCCGACCACGGCTGGCTGGGGCCGGACGTCTCCTTTGCCCATCTGGTGAAATTGGACCCGGAGGAAATCCGCCTGCTGGGCCAGACCCACACGGGCATCGCCCATTGCCCCCAAAGTAACGGCCGCCTAGGGAGCGGCATTGCACCGGTACTGGCCCTGGAAGCCGCAGGGGCCCAGATTTCCATCGGGGTGGACGGGGCTGCCTCCAACGAAGCGGCGGATATGCTGAGCGAAACCCACGCCGCTTGGCTCATGCAGCGGGCCCGTAACGGGGAGGCAGCCCGCCCCCATTGTCGCGGCGGCCAGGGGGAAGCCCAGGCCGCGGCCGCCCCCACCGTGGAAGACGTGGTGCGCTGGGGCAGCGCCGGCGGCGCCGACCTCCTCGGCCTCACCGGCCTGGGGCGTCTGGCGGTGGGGCAGGCGGCAGACATCGCCCTCTATCGCCTGGACCAGCCCTGCCACCTGGGCCTCCACGACCCCGCCATCGGCCCCGTGGCTGGCGGCAAAGCCACCCTGAAACGCCTGCTGGTGGGCGGTAAAACCGTGGTGGAAGACGGCCGGATTCCGGGGCTGGACCTGGCCCAACTCAGCCACCAAGCCCGGGCGGGGGTCACCCAGCTACGCCAGGGGGCGGCAGGCTAAAGGGCCGGAAAACAAAGGAGAACGTTCCGGTTTGTTGGGGAAACAAACCGGCCCCTCTCTCTCGTAGCCCCACGGCCTATCCCTACAGAAAAATCACCATGCAGCTTTTTCCCTGCTCCCGAGGAAAAACGGGGTGTCCCCTATCCGCCAGCACTTTTGCTGCCTTTCCCCCCGTCGCCTAAATTTCGGTCGGCAACTGGCTGGAGAACATACCTAGGGTTGGTTAAGCGGCCGGAGTTGTCAGGCTCCCCGGGTCAGACGGCTCGGCGCTTTTACCTGTCGCCAGCGGATCCACCGGCAGGATGACCTTGAAGGTGGTGCCCTGGCCTGGGTGGGTGGAGACTTCAATGCGGCCGTGGTGACGCTGGACGATACCGTAGGCCAGGGAGAGGCCCAGGCCCGAGCCCTGGCCCACGGGCTTGGTGGTGAAGAAGGGGTCGAAGATGCGGGGCAGGATGTCCGGGGTGATGCCGCAGCCCGAATCCCCCACCTCCACCCACACCCAATCCTTGCCTTCCCGCCCGGTGCGGATGACCAAACGGCCGGAGGTGCAGCCCTGGGCCTGAATGGCGTGGGCGCCGTTCACCAGCAGATTGAGGAAAACCTGGTTGAGCTGGGAAGGATTGCAGCGGATTTTGGGCAAATCCCCGTATTCCCGCTCCACCTGGGCGTGGTATTTGATTTCGTTGTGCACGATGTTGAGGGTGGAATCCAGGCCCTGGTGCAGGTCGGCCCAGGTGAGAATTTCCCCGTCCGGATGGGAAAAGTCCTTCAAATCCTGGACGATCTTGCGCACCCGGGCCAGGCCTTCCCGGGATTCGGCCAGGAGGGAGGGCATGTCCTGGCGCAGAAAATCCAGGTCCCGCTCCCGGCAGGCTTCCCGATAGGCCCGGGCGGCAGGTTGGTCTTCCGGCAGGGCGGCCACGGCCTGATCCGCCGCCCCTAGGAGGCCGAACAGGTCCTCCATATAGCGGGCCAGAGAGCCCAGGTTGGCGTGCACATAGCCCACCGGATTGTTGATTTCATGGGCCACCCCGGCGGCCAGCTGGCCGATGGAAGCCATTTTTTCCGCCTGCAAAAGCTGCTCGTGGGCCTCCCCCAATTGCTTGATGAGGGCCGCCTGCTCGGCCTTTTCCCCTTGCAGGGCGGTTTCCGCCCGGCGCCGCTCTTCCAGCTCCTGGCGCAGATCCCGGTTGCTCTCGGTCAATTCCTGGGACATGTTTTCCAGGGCCTGTTCGATCAGGCGCCGGTCCTGGTCCCCGTGGCGATAGGCTTCGTTAATGGCGCCCAGGAGTTCCCGGACCGCCGGAGCAAGGCTTTCCAGGTCCACCCCGGCGTGGCGCATCTGGCGTTCCAGCAGGGGGTGCATGTCAGTCTTCTCCCAGGGTGGTGATGGTCATGGTCTGATTGTGCAATTCGCAGCGCCCTCCGCCAGCGGGGGTAGTCTGGGGACAGATTTCCCCATAGGAATAAAAACCGGTGAGCAGGGCTTCCGGCCCCAGCACCTCCCGCACCCGCTCCAGCTCTTCCTCCACCCGCTGTTCCAGGAGCAGCTTGCGGCCCACGCAGGACACCAGCAGGGCCAGGCAGGGGGAATCCCCCGCCCCCTGGCGGCTACATTCCGCCGCCAGCCCGGCACCATCGATGAGGCGATCGAAATTGGCCTTCATCAGCCGGGCGTAATGGCCCTCGGGAATTTCCGCGGCAAAGGTGAGGGAACCGTCCGCCTCGTTAATGGCCATGAGGGTGCGCACCAGGCCCGCCTCGTCCCCCAGCTGGCGCCGCAGGGACAGGGGAAAATAGAGACCGGTGGCGGGCAAGCCCGCCGCCAGCTCTCCCAGATAACGGCGATAGAGGGCCAGGGCCGGGCGCCCGTCCAGTTCGTAGAGCACATTGCCGGAGGCCTTGGTAATCAGCCGGTCCGGACCGAAGCTGTCCCAGCCCCCCACGGAACCGTAGCCCACCCGCCAGGCCGGGCCGTAAAAGCCCACCGCCGCCGCCAGACCGCTGCTCACCCGGTGATCCACCACCACCCGGGTCACCTGAAACCGGTCCCCGTCCGCCGCCAGACCGCCGGTCAAAATGCAGTCCGGCGGCAGGGTTTCCCGCAGTCCGGCCACCAGGGCGGTGCCATTCAGGGCCACCCCTTCCGCCAGAACAAACACCAGACGCAGGTCCGGGCCGGCCAGGGCCTGGCCCAGGGCGGCACCGCAGACCCGGCTATTGGCCCCGTTCACCTCCCGGGATTCAACCCGGATGTGGCCCTGGCGGGGGGCCAGGGCCACCGCCACGGCGCCCCCATCCCCCACCCGGATGTCCCGGATTTCCCCGGCGGCGGAGCAGCCCACCAGGGGCACCCCGGGATAGCGGCGCAGCAGGGGGGCCAAACATTCGTCCCGATCCCGGTCCAGCACTTCCCGGGCGGCAAAGAGCAGCACCAGGGCGGGAGCCCGGCTTAGGCCCCCGGTGGTTTGCCGCCATCCCAGGCCCGGCCGCCATTCCAGTTGTTCCAGCTCCATGATGTCCTCCCCGGGGCTGGGCCCCTGTGGTCATGCCCTGAAGGCGCAGGCGGGGCGGCGGACGCCCGGCCCGTGCCCCCTTTAGGTCCGCACGAAAATCTGCACCTGACCGCCTTCGCTGCGCTCGTATTCCCGAATCTGACGGATCAGGCTGTCATCCAGCACGTACTCCGCCGCCAGGAGCAGCACCCCGTCCCGGCCCACCAAATCCCGGGCCAGCACCATGCCTTCCGCCAGGTCCCGGGGGGCCAGGGGCAGGGCGTTGGCGGGGGCTTCCTTGAGGCCGCCGGAAACGGCGAGAAAGGCGTCCACCACCTGGGCGTCGTAGCGTTTGCCCTTGGCCTGGGCGATGAACTGCTTGGCCTCTTCCTCGGGCAGGCGCTTGCCCGAGAGGGTGCCCTGAATCAGGCCATCGTAGTCGTTGGCCACCGCCAGGATGCGCGCCCCCAGGGGAATGGCCAGGCCGGAAAGGCCGTCCGGATAGCCCTGGCCGTCGAAACGCTCATGGTGGGCCCGGATCAGCCGGGCCGCGCCCCGCAGGTCTTCCAGGGCCATGAGGGCCTGTTCCCCCTTGATGGGGTGCTTGCGCCAGAGGCCGAATTCGTCCCCATTCATGCGGGTGGCCGGTTTGTTCAGCAGATCGTCGGGCAGGCCGATTTTGCCAATGTCGTGGAGCAGCCCGGCGAGGAACACGTCCTGGGACTGGCGCACGTCCAGGCCCAGCTTGCCACCGATCTGCCGGGCCAGCCCGGCCACCCGGCGGGAATGGCCCGCCATCTGGCCTTCCCGGAGTTCCACCAGGTTAGCAAACACCTGAATGGAGGTCATGAAGCTGCGCTTTAAGCGCTCATGGGCCTGGGCCAGCTCGGCGGTGCGGGCCTTCACCTTGTCTTCCAGGCTGGCGTTGAGGGCTTTCAGCTCCTCGTTCTGTTGCCGGGTGAGGGCTTCCAGGCGGAGCTTTTCCCGGGCCAGAAAGCGCCGTTCCAGGGCGTCCCGCACGGTGAGGAGCACCTCCCCGTCATTCCAGGGCTTGGCGATGTAGCGGTAAATCTGGCCCTCGTTAATGGCCGCCACGGTGGATTCCATATCCGCGTAGCCGGTGAGGAGAATGCGGGTGATGTCGGGCCACCGCTCCCGCACCTGGGTGAGAAAGCGGGCCCCGTCCATTTCTGGCATACGCATGTCGGAAATGACCAGATCCACCTCCCGCCCCTCGGCCCCTTCCTGGGCCAGCAGTTCCAGCCCTTCCGCGCCCCCGTTGGCGATCAGCACCCGATAACCGGCGGGGCGGAAAAGCCGTTTCAGGGCGGAAAGAATGTTGCTTTCATCATCCACGCAGAGCAGGGTGGCACCGCTCCCGGGCGCCGCCGTGGGGGCGGCGGCCTGGGCGGCAAAAAGACCGCCGGCAGCGGGATTGGCAATATCGCTCATGAGGCGCTCCCTTCTGGGGCGGTTTGCCGGATGGGCAGTTCAATGCGGAAGGTGGTGCCCTGGCCCACCTGGCTTTGCACGTCGATCCGGCCATGGTGCTTCTGGACAATGCCGAAGGACAGGGAGAGGCCCAGCCCCGTGCCTTTGCCCACGGGCTTGGTGGTGAAGAAGGGGTCGAAGATGCGATTGATGACCTCCGGGGGAATGCCGCTCCCCGTATCCGCCACCTCCACCCAGACATGTTCCCCATCCCGTCCGGTACGCAGGGTAATGGTGCCCCGGGGCCCGGACATGGCATGGGCCGCATTGACCAGCAGATTCATGAACACCTGATTAAGCTGGGAGGGCAGGCACTGGATTTCCGGCAGCTCCCCGTAGGCCTTGACCACCTCCGCCTTGTATTTGATTTCGTTATTGACGATGTTGAGGGTGGAATCCAGGCCCTGGTGCAGGTTGGCCCACTGCCATTCCTGGTTGTTATCCACCCGGGAAAAGTCCTTCAGGTCGGCGACGATTTTGCGTACCCGGCTGATTCCTTCCCCGGATTCAGCCAGAAGCTGGGGCACATCTTCCCGCAGAAATTCCAGATCCACCTCTTTCTGCACCCCCCGCAGGGTCTGCACCGCCGGATGGTCGGCGGGCAGGGCCGCCAGGGCGGTTTCGTAGCTGTCCAGCATGTGGAACAGGTCCTGGACGTAATTGCCCAGGGAGCCCAGATTGGATTGGACATAGCCGATGGGATTGTTGATTTCGTGGGCCACCCCGGCGGCCAGCTGGCCGATGGAAGCCATTTTTTCCGACTGGACCAGCTGTTCCTGGGCGCTTTGCAGGGAGGCGTTGAGGGCCTGCAATTCCCCGTAGCGGGCCTTCAACTCGGTTTCCGCCGCTTCCCGGCGGCGCACGTCTTCCTCCAGCTCCGCCTTGGCCCGGGCCAGCTGCTCGGTGCGGGCCTGAACCAGCACCTCCAACTCGTCGAAAGCCTTTTGCAGGGAGGCTTCCGCATCCTTACGCAGGGTAATGTCCTGAAGGGTTTCAATGGCGCCGATGACCCGCCCCGCCTCGTCCCGCAGGGGGGCGGCGGTGAACATCAGCCAGGTGCCCCGCTCCCCCATGCGGGGGAAAAAGCCTTCCGCCTCGTAGGCCCCGGGCACCATCAGGCTGCAGCGATAGCCCGCCGCATAGAATTTATCCAGATCGTCCAGGGCGTTATCCACGATCAGGTCCGCCATCAGGGGCCGGTCATGGTCGTAAAAGGCCCGCCATTGCTGGTTGGTGCCCAACACCTCCTCGGCCTTGACCCCGGTGGCGGTGGCGCAGGCCTGGTTCCAGTAGGTCACCTCATGGCGCTTGTTGATCACCAGGGTGGGCACCGGATCCCCGTCCAGCATCTGCTTCATCACCTGGCGCAGCTGGCGCTGGTTGGCCTCGGCCCGGCGGCTTTCCGTAATGTCGATGGCGGTGACCATCACCCCCACCGCCCCGTCCTGTTCAAAACGCCCGGCGGCCACTTCCACCCAGCGGCTGGCCCCGTCCTTGGTCTGGAATTCCAGGGGATAGGCGGGCACGGTCTTGCCCGCCAGCCGTTCCCCGTGGCGGCGCACCACCTCTTCCCGCATGGATGGCACCACCAGATCTTCCACCGCCCGACCTTCCAGCTCCGCCAGGGTATAGCCGGTGAGGCGGCTCAAGGCCGGATTGGCATAGGCCACCTTGCCCTCCCGGAGCAGGAAAATGGCGGCGGAGCTGGTTTCCGCCAGGGAGCGGAACATGGCTTCGCTGCGCCGGAACTGCTGCTCCGCTTCGATGAGGCGGCTGATATCGGAGGCAAAGGCCAGGGTGCTGGAAGGCCCGTCCCGCACCGGCAGGGGGATAAGGGCCAGCTCCAGCCACAGCAGGCGCCCGTCTGCCCCCCGGCAGGGCACTTCCCCCCGCCATTCCCGACCCTCGGCCCGGGCTCCGTCCCAGGCCTGCCGCTGCTCTGGACTAAGTTCCAACAGTTCAAAAAGAGGACGGCCGGCAAAGGCTTCCCGGGGGCTGCCCAGGCCCTGGCAAAAGCTGTCATTCACATGGGAAATCCGTTCCTGGCCGTCCCCCACCAGAAGGTAGAAATGACGGATCAGGGGGTTATCCACCAGGCAGGCGGCCATGGGGGGCAAATCCCCCACCAGTCGGCAAATCAGCTCAGGGGAGGAGGGCATGGCAGGTCTCCTGAAAATTTTCATCCACTTCCCCGAACAGGGAAATCAGGCTGACCTGATCCAGGTCCAGCCGGGCCCAGGCCCCGGGGGAGGGAGGCGGTACGGCACTGTTTTCCCGGCCATCCAGTTCCAGGGCCAGGGCGATAAGATCGGCGCCGTGCACCAGATCCACCAGGGGACTGGTGGGCTCCCGGTCCGGCTCGTGGTGGCGGGCGATGGCTTCCCCAATGGGGGCGGGTAGGCCCCATTGTTCGGCCAAAAGGCGTCCCGCCGTGCCATGATCCAGGCCCAGCACCGCCTGTTCCGCCTCCCGGTTGGGCCGATCGTGTTCCGTCTGCCAGCGCAGCAGGGCGGCGAAATGGTCGGGAAAGGCCACGGCCAGGAAAACCCGGCCCAGATCGTGGAGCAGCCCGGCGCTGAAAGCGGTTTCCGGGTTTTCCCCCCGCAGCCGGGCCAGGCCCCGGGCCGCCAGAGCGGTGGCCACGGAATGGCGCCAGAAGGTGCGGGGGCTGAAGTGGCGGCCCAGTTGGGTGGGGAAGGCCCCCACCATGGCGGCGGCCAGCACCAGGGAACGCACCGCCCGGAAGCCCAGGATCACCACCGCGTCGTGAATGGACGCCACCCGGCCGGAGAGGCCGTAAAAGGGGGAATTGGCGATGCGCAGCACCCGGGCCGCCAGGGTCTGTTCATTGCCGATGCGCTCCGCCAGTGCGGTGACGTTCAAATCCTCCTGCTGGAAACTCCCCAGGAGTTCCATCACCAGGGGCGGCAGGGTGGGCAGCAGGGCAATGCGGGCCCGCACCCGGCCTTCGTCCAGGGGGGCGGGCAGAGGAGCAGAGCCGGTCATGGCGTCACCTCCCCATCGGAATTGGGGCCGGGCAAAGGATGCTGGCGCCGGTAGGCGAAGACAGCCTGATGCAGCAGGGTGGCCGTCGGGCCATCCCCCGCCAGGCGGAATAGGCGGCCCAGCCGGGCTTCCAGCTCCGCCAGGGCGGCCGCTTCCCGGGCCGCGGCGGCCAGGGCTTGGGGAGAATCCACCGGGGGTGGCGGCGGTAGCACGGGCACCTGATCGATTCCCTTCCGTTCCAGGCGCAGACGTACCGCCTCGCTCAAAACCGTACCGACGGGCAGCAACAGCACCCCGCCCTCCCCCCGCAGATCGGCGGCCAGGGGGGTATCCGGGGCTACCTGGGCCAGGGGCATCCAGACCGGTTCAGTCATGGCGTCCCCCTTCCGGAATCAGCAGCAGCACCCGTCCCCGGGCGGCGGAGGCCCGGCCCATGGGGCGGCAGTAATAGCGGAAACGGCCCTGGGGCAGGGCCACACACCCCTCCCCCCAGGGTTCCACCAGCACCTGGCCCACTTCGGCAGGAAAAACGCTCACCGCCGGGCTGCCCAGGTAAAGGCCCTGGTCCCCGAACAGGTGTTCCGCCTCCCCGTTCATGGCCGCCACCCGATCCTGATCGTCCAGGCCCACCAGGGGCCAGGGCACCAGTTGGAGCACTTCGTGGAGCACATCCAGGGTGACCTCATCCAGGGCGATGCGCTCCTGCTTCAGATCCACCATTTCCCGCAGACGGGCGTTGGCCGCCGCCAGTTCCCGGTTGGCCTGCTGCAATTCCAGGGAAAGGCGGCGGTTTTCATCGGCCAGATTTTTGTGCTGGAAGGCCTCCGCGATATTGGCCCGCAGCTGGTCGTCATCCCAGGGCTTGGTGAGAAATTTGTAGATAGCCCCTTCGTTGATGGCGTTGGTCACCGAATCCAGCTCCGTGTAGCCGGACAGCACCATGCGCACCGTACGGGGATAGAGGTCCTTGGCCCGGCGCAGGAATTCCACCCCGCACATGCCCGGCATGCGCTGGTCGGAAATGATCACATCCACCGGGTTTTCCGCTAGGAGCTGCAACCCCGCCTCGCCGCCGCTGGCGGTGAGAATGCGGTAACCATCCCGGCGCAGCAGGCGTTTCATGGCGGAGAGAATATTTTCCTCGTCATCCACCAGCAGCAGGGTCCCCGGGGACACCACCGGGGCAGTGCCGGAAACAGGGGCAGCATCAAGGTTCATGGACCAATCCTCCCTCGGGCTGGGCGGGGGAAGCCAGAAGCCCCGCCCCGGTGGCAGTGGGCTTCATTATGGCGCGAAACCCGCCCCGCACCTACGCCGCAGTCATAAAATCCCCGCCATTCCTCTAGGGGCGGGCTTTGGAAGAAACTACCGGGCCAAGCTGACAACGAGCTTGCAAGGAAGGAGAGGGAAGGGGGAGAGCCCCGGATCGGGGAAAACCGGGGTAAAGGAGCGCTCCCGCCCAGCGGGGTGGGAGAGGGGAAAATCGGGGAGGACCAGGATCAGCGGTGCCGGAGCAATAATTCAATGCCCCGGGAGGTAAGCCCGCCCTCCCGGCTCAGGAGCCCCAAGCAGAGATAATAGGCTTCATCACCGGGGGCCAGTTCTTCCGCCCCTGCTTGATATACCCGCCGCAGATTTTCGTAGTCCCGTTCGGACAAACTTTCCGCCAGTGCCATGATCCGAAGGATGGATGAGTTAAAAGACGGGACGGATTGTGCCAAAAATCCCATGCCTGCGGAATAACCCAAAATAGTTATCCAGATCGTTATAGGACGGGCTTCTCCGGGGCATGGGCAGGCAGGGGAGCGCCCCAGTCGCCGCTCAGGGCAAAGGCGTCGGCGAGGAAATCCACCAGGGCTCTAACCTTGCCGGAAAGGTGTTTGCGGGTGGGATAGACGGCGTATATGCCCAGTTCCGGCCCCTGCCATTCGGGGAGCAGGCGCACCAGGTGCCCGTTGGCCAGTTCCTGGCCCACCAGAAAGGTGGGCTGGAATATCAGGCCCTGGTGATCCAGGGCCGCCGCCACGCAGGTGTCCCCGTTGTTAGCCCGCAGCCGGGGGTGAAAATTAAAGCTTTGGGCGCCGCCGGGCCCCTGAAAACTCCAGGTATTGCCCATGGCCCAGTAGGAATAGGCAATGATCCGGTGCTCCGCCAGCTCGGCCACGGAACGGGGCGTACCGTGCAGTTCCAGGTAGCGGGGGGTGGCGCAGAGCACCACGGAGGAGGAGGCCAGGCGGCGGAAGACCAGGGTGGAATCCTGGAGCCGGGTAATACGGATGGCCACATCCACCCCCTCTTCCACCAGATCCACCACCCGGTCCGACAGGGTCACATCCAGTTCCACCCCCGGGTGGGCCGTCAGAAACCGGCTCCACAGGGGGGCCAGATGGCGCACCCCGAAGGTCAGGGGCGCATTGACCTTGAGCAGGCCCACGGCCCGGCGGGTGGTGGCGCTCACCAGACCGTCCGCTTCTTCCAGTTCTTCCAGTAACTGCTTGGCCCGCTCGTAGTACTGGCGCCCCTCCTCCGTGAGGGCCAGACGCCGGGTGGTGCGGTGCAGGAGCCGGGCCCCTAGCCGGGTTTCCAGTTCCACCACGCTGCGGGACACCGCCGCCTTGGAGCTGCGCAGTATTTCCGCCGCCTTCACAAAGCTGCCCCCTTCCACCACC
Organism: Azospira inquinata; assembly: GCF_018905915.1. Lineage (NCBI taxonomy): Bacteria > Pseudomonadati > Pseudomonadota > Betaproteobacteria > Rhodocyclales > Rhodocyclaceae > Azospira > Azospira inquinata. The sequence continues at coordinate 2,105,208 of NZ_CP064782.1, read as the reverse complement.
GCCACCAAGGCTTCCAATTCCTTAAATCGATCCTGGGCCATGGGGCCGCTCCCTTACTAAAATTGTTCCGATTTTAGCAACAGTAAATTGCTTTACGCCATGTTTATCACCATACAAGAAAACAATATAGTTCATCCCCATCAACACCCCACACGGAAAAGGAAGCACACCATGAACATCGTTATCCTGGGCACCGGCAATATGGCTTCCGGCCTGGCCAAACAGATCAGCAAAGCCGGACACCGGCTCCACATCGTCGGCCGGCATCCGGATAAGGCCACGGCCCTAGCCGCCCGGGTGGGGGCCACGGCGGTAGCGGCTGGGGAAGCCGCCGCCAAGGCCGAAGTGATCATTGTGGCCACCGGCTATCCGGAAGCCCTGCCGGCCCTGGGGGCGCTGGGAGACCTGACGGGTAAGGTGGTGGTGGATATCACCAATCCCCTGACGGCGGACTTCATGGGCCTGACCCTGGGCCACAGCACCTCCGCCGCCGAGGAAATCGCCAAGGCCCTGCCCGGTGCCCAGGTGGTCAAGGCCTTCAACACGGTGTTCGCCCAGGTCCTGGAAGAAGGGCCGGATTTCGGCAATGGCCAGGTGGTGCCAGTGTTCTACGCCGGAGACAGCGAGCGGGCCCGGGAAACGGTGCGGGTACTGATCGAAAGCCTGGGCTTTCGCCCGGTGGCCGCCGGCGGCCTGAAAAACGCCCGCTACCTGGAACCTCTGGCCGGGCTCAACATCTATTTCGGCTATGGGGCAGGCCAGGGCACGGCCATCGCCCCCACCTGGATCAGCCGCCAGTAAGCCTGCCCCACGGACCTTCCGGAAAGGACGCCACCATGCTCCCCAGCCTCTTCGTCTCCCACGGTTCCCCCACCTTCGCCCTGGAACCGGGCCGGGTCGGCCCCCTGCTCCACGCCCTGGGCCACCAACTGGAACGGCCCCGGGCCATCCTGGTGGTCTCCCCCCACTGGCAGACCCGGCAGGTAGAAGTGGGCCTGACGGCCCGTCCGGATACCATCCACGATTTTGGCGGCTTTCCCGAAGTCCTGTACCAGCTCCAGTATCCGGCCCCCGGCGCTCCGGGCGTCGGCGCCGATGCCCTGACCCTCCTGCAAGCCGCCGGGATTCCGGCCAGGGCCAATCTTCAGCGGGGCCTGGACCATGGCGCCTGGGTGGTGCTCATGCATCTGTATCCGGACCATGACATTCCGGTCTTCCAGGTCTCCCTCACCCCGGACATGGATCCCCGGGCCACCTATGCCCTGGGCCAGGCCCTGGCCCCCCTGGGCAAGCAAGGCGTCCTGCTCCTGGGCACCGGCGGCATCACCCATAACCTTTACGATTTCCGTATGGGCATGGGGGGCACCCTGGCCTATGTGCCCGCCTTTGCGGAATGGCTGGCCCGGACCATGGCGGCGGGGGACCTGGAGTCCCTGCTGGACTATCGCCGGCTGGCTCCGGAAGCGGTACGGGCCCATCCCACGGAGGAACACCTGCTGCCCCTCTTTTTCGCCCTGGGCGCCGCCGGGCCGGAATGGACCCAGGTCCTACGCCTGGAAGGGGGCATCGAATACGGCATGTTGAGCATGGACGCCTACCGCTTCGGCCCCGGGCCCGACCTGGGCCAGCTCCAAGCCGGGGCTGGTCAAACCAGCGCGGTGGACCTAGCCTAAGCTTTTTATCCAGAAAGCCCATGATGCCCCCCACCCTCACCGCCCTCACCCAGGAACTCTGGGACCGCCGCAGCCAAGGCCGTACCGGGCCCAAGCTCACCGAGCTGGACCCGGGACTCACCCTGGATCAGGCCTACGCCATCCAGGACCAGCTCCTGGCCCAGACCCTGGCGGAGGGTGAACAGCTGGGGGGACGCAAGGCTGGGCTCACCTCCGCCGTCAAAATGCGCCAGGCCGGGGTGGATCAGCCCATCTTCGGCTTTCTCGCCGTCGGCTGGGCTCTGGAAAACGGAGGCACCCTGCCCCCCGGGCAGCTGATCCAGCCCCGGGTAGAAGGGGAAATCTGCTTTATCACCGGCGCCCCCCTGGCGGCCCCGGACTGCACGCCGGCCACCGCCCTGAACGCGGTGGCCCAGGTGGCCCTGGGCATCGAGATCGTGGATTCCCGCTACCCGGGCTACCGCTTCGACCTGCCCTCCGTGGTGGCGGACAACTGCTCCTCCGGCGCCTACGTGCTGGGGCAAGGGGTACCCCTGGGGGACCTGGGCCACCCGGACCGGCTGGAGGCAGAAGCCCTGAGCCTGGGGCGGAACGGCCAGCCCCTAGCCTCCGGTGTGGGGGCCGATGTACTGGGCCATCCGGCGGCGGCCCTGGCCACCCTGGTCCGCCATCTGGCAGGGCGGGGACAAAGCCTGCCCCCGGCCTCCCTGGTCTTTGCCGGGGCCGTCACCCCGGCTTTCGACGTCCAGGCAGGGGACACCATTACCCTGAGTTCCCCCCGCCTGGGCCAGGTGCGCTGTACCTTTGGCGCCACCTCATAACCACAACCCTTATCCCCTTTACCCCTGGAGAAATCATGACCCATCAACGCTATACCGCTCCCGCCATCGCCCTGCACTGGCTGGTGGCCCTGGGCATGCTGGGCGCCTTCGTGGTCGGCGTCTATATGCACGACCTGCCCCTCAGCCCCTGGAAGCTGAAGATTTACTCCTACCACAAGTGGGTCGGCGTCACCGTCTTCCTCCTGGCCCTGATCCGCATACTCTGGCGCCTCACCCACCGTCCCCCAGTCCTGCCCCTGACCATGCCCCTGTGGCAACGGGTGGCGGCGGAAGGGATGCATCACCTGCTCTACCTGCTCATGTTCGCCATTCCCCTCACGGGCTGGCTGATGAGTTCCGCCAAGGGCTTTCAGACCGTCTATCTGGGTCTAGTCCCCCTGCCCGATCTGCTGGCCAAGAACCCCACCCTGGGGGATCAGCTGAAGGAAGTCCATGAAGCCCTGAACTTTCTCATGATCGCCCTGGTGGCCGGCCACGCGGGCGCCGCCATCAAGCACCACCTGGTGGATAAGGACGACGTGCTGACCCGCATGCTGCCCTTCCACAAGTAGTAAGCACGGCCATCTTTAAAAGGAGAACAAAATGATCCGCTTTACCCCCAACGCTCTGATGCTGGCCGCCGCCCTGGCTGCCCTGCCCCTGACCCCCATGGTGATGGGCACGGCCCAGGCCGCCCCGGCCGTCACCTACAACGCCGTCCAGCCCGCCCAAAGCCACCTGGGCTTTGTCTTCAAGCAAATGAATGTGCCGGTGGAAGGCAAATTCAACCGCTTTGCCGCCCAGATCGACTTCAACCCGGCCAAGCCGGAAGCGGGCCATGCCGCCTTTACCGTGGATATCGCCAGCATTGACGCCGGTTCCGCCGAGGCCAACGGGGAAGTGGTGGGCAAAAACTGGTTCAACGCCAAAGCCTTTCCCCAAGCCAAGTTCGTCTCCACGGGCATCAAAGCCCTGGGGGGCAACCGCTATCAGGTCGCCGGCAACCTGACCATCAAGGGCCGCAGCCGCCCGGTGGCGGCCCCCTTCACCTTCACGGCCCAGGGGGCCCAAGGGGCCTTTGACGGCGGCTTTGTCCTGAAGCGGGCCGATTTCGGCCTGGGCGAAGGGGAATGGGCCGATTTCAGCACCGTTGCCAACGACATCCAGATCAAGGTTCACCTGCTGGCCGGCGGTTCTCCGGCCAAGAAGTAATCCCGTCATCACCATAATTTTTTTACCCCTAGGAGAAAACCCCATGAAACGTTTCACCCAACTCGCCCTCGCCACCGCCTTTGCCGCCACCGCCCTGCCTGCCCTGGCCGCGCCGGACACCTTCATCATCGACACCACCCACACCTTCCCCCGCTTTTCCTACAGCCACTTCGGCTATTCCACCCAGCTCTCCCGCTTTGACAAGACCAGCGGCAAAATCACCATCGACCGGGCGGCCAAGACCGGCAGCGTGGATGTGACCATCGACATGAAGTCCGTGGATACGGGCTACAGCGTCTTCAACGGCCACATCCAAGGGGAAGATTTCCTGGATACGGCCAAGTACCCCACCGCCACCTTCAAGTCCTCCAAGGTCAAGTTTGACGGGGACAAAGTGGTGGCTGTGGACGGCAATCTGACCATCAAGGGCATCACCAAGCCGGTCACCCTCACCGTCACCTCCTTCAAGTGCATGCCCCATCCCATGCTGAAGAAGGAAGCCTGCGGCGCCAACGCCTCTACGGTAATCAAGCGCACCGAGTTCAACGCCGGCAAGTACGCCCCCTACGTGAGCGACGAAGTGACCCTGGATATCGCCGTGGAAGCGGTGCACGAATAAGGGCCCACGCCCTGGCCCGCCCTCCCGGGCGGGTTCCCCCCGGGGGCGGCGGCTGTTCTCCCGCCGCCCCCGGACCCTGCCATTTCCCCCCCTACCCAAACCAGCCTAAAATGCCCTCCGCACCGCCTTCCCCAGGGGAAAGCGCCGGCGCCCGGCGGACAGGCCGCCCGAATACACAAAAAAACCCGGCCGGGCCCCTCGGGCACCGCGCCCCGCGAGAACAGCCATGCCCCAGTCCCACTTTTCCGAACCGGTCTCCGACCTCACCCTGCACTATCGCCAGCACCTGCCCGTGCCCCAGCGCCCCCGGGGCGGCGTACTGCTCCTCCACGGGGTGGGCGGCAACGAAACCAGCCTGGCCGCCCTGGCCAACTGTCTGGACCCCACCCTGGCCATTGCCCTGGTGCGCGCCCCCTTTCTCCTGGCCCCGGGCCAGTTCGGCTGGTTCACCGTGCAATTTCATAGTGACGGCCCCCATATCGATCCGGGCCAGGCGGACGCCAGCCGCTTGAAGCTGGACCAGTTCATCCAGGAATGGCAACGCCGCTACGGCCTAAAGCCGGAGCAAACCCTCATCGCCGGTTTCAGCCAGGGGGGCATCATGAGCGCCAGCCTGGCCCTCACCCGGCCCCAGCGGGTCGCAGGCTTCGCCTGCCTGTCCGGACGCATCCTGCCGGAAATCGAAAAGGAACTGGCCCCCCCGGAAGCCCTGGCCCACCTCCAGGCCTTCGTCGCCCACGGCCGCCAGGACAGCAAGCTCCCCGTCACCTGGGCCCTCAAGGCCGACGCCCTGCTGCATCGCCTGCAACTGGAACACGGCACCCACCTCTACCCGGCGGACCACGAAATCACCCCCCGGATGGTGGAGGATTTCCGGGACTGGGTGGATAGCATCCTATGAAGAAGGAGAATAATTCATTCCTTCAAAGCATCCCAATCTACTTTTTCTTTCTGAATTTTAAAATCTCGGAATGAAATTTTAGATTTAAAAATTTCAACGCTCGGCAATAGGCCAATTTCTTCCAGGGTCTTTTTAATGTATTGCGCACTCTCCTCGCAATAACAGCCTAGAATGACTTCGCAAAGCCTCATACCTTCAGGAAACTTCATAAATAGCATAGAGTCTTCCTGCGACAAATCACATTCTTCAGGAAGACTTACAAAGCAACGCCACTCCCGCTCATAGTGCCAATCGACAAACTTAGTCCTACGTAGTAATTCTCTTAATTTCAGTATTCTGTCTATAGTCATCTGCAAATCCCAGTCCACTTCTGGGCAACCACTTTTGTACTCCATTTGCTCAAGAAAATCGCTGGAGCACTCAAACCCTAAACAAATTCCCCGGAATTTGTCAGCGTAATGTCCCCACATTAGCGGATTATCAAAACACTCAGAGAAACTCACAAAAGCACAACCTTTATCATTATCTTCCTTCGCCGATAGCAAGGCATTCCTTACATTTTCCCGCTCCTCATCAACAGCAACAGAAAGCAATTCATAGACATCATTTACCTCAGAAAACCGCGACAACTTAATGTGTTGGTTTCTAATATCATCTATCGCATTTGATGCTTTCGTAAAGTAATAAACACGCATTACTCAACGCCTCGGTTCCGTCAAAGAGGAATTAACTTAGCATAAAAAAACCGCCGCACTCCCTGGGGAGGCGGCGGTTTTTTGTTCCCCGATCCGGGGAAATCAGCGCTTCTTGAATTCCTTGTGGCATTCCTGGCAGGCGTTGTGGACCGCTTTGTAGGCGGGTTTGATCTTATCCAGATCCTTGGTCTCCGCCACCTGGGCCAGGCGGGCGGTGGCGTCCAGAAATTCCTGGCGCTCCTGGTTAAATTTGGCCGTATTGCTCCACACGTCGGCGGTGGCGTGGGTGGGGGGGTAATTGGTGTCCGGGCGGAAATAATCCCAGGGTTTGGGAGCATTGGCCGCCAGGGTCTTGGACAGGGTGAGGAAACGGTCGGCGTCGTATTTGTCGTCCCGCAACATCACCCCCATGGGTTCAAAAGCCTTAAGAATGGCTTTAAAGGCCGCCTGGCGGTGGGCCACGGGCTGGCCGGGGCGGGTGTCCTGGGGTTCGCCGCAGGCGGCCAGGAGGGAGGCGGCGACCAGGGCGGAGGCAAGCAAGCGATAAGACATGGTGTAACGCTATCCTTTACGCAAACAAGAAACGGACAAGGGTCGGGGGCGGCAACCGCCGCCTCCCCGACCGGGAGAAAAACCAGGGGCCCACCGGGGTGGTCAAACCATCCACATCAAGCGCTTTTTCCGATCCTAGCCCGTCTGGCTGCCGGGCAACTGACCGGGCCCCAGGAGGCATCAGGCTTGGGGGGGCAGACATTCCACCTCCCGGCCCAGACGCCGTCCCCAGATCAGGCAACCGGCCAGGATCAGTAGGCCGCAAGCCGCCAGGGTAATCCGCACCCCCAGGGCCTCCGCCACCAGACCGATGGCCAGACTGCCCAGGGGGGCGACCCCCAGGAAGGCGATGGAAAAGAGGGCCATGACCCGACCCCGCAGGGCGTCGCTGACGTGGAACTGGATCAGGGTATTGCTGCCCGCCACGGTGACGATGGTGCAGAACCCCAGGAGCATCACCGCCGGATAGGCCAGAAACAGGGAGGGGGAAAGAATAAAGGCGGTCAGGGCCACCCCGGCCAGAGGCACGGAGAAGGCCAGGGTACGGGGTAATTCATCCACCCCAGCCCGGCTGGCCAGATAGAGACTGGCCCCCAGGGCACCGACCCCGCCAAAACCCACCAGCAGGCCGAAGATACGGGCATCGCCACCAAAAATTTCCCGGGTCACCAGGGGCATGAGCACCCCGTAGGGGGTAATGAAGAAACTTACCGCCGCCACGATCAGAAGCAGGCTGCGAATGGGCCGGTGGCCCCGGCAATAGTCCACGCCCTGGCGCAGGGCCGCCCAGGTTTCCTGCCGCTCCCCCTGGACCGGTAGGGGGCGCCAGTGCATGGCCAGGAGGGCCAGGATCACCGCCAGATAGGACAGGGCGTTGAGCAGAAAGCAGACCACTTCCCCGGTGAGGGCGATGAGAAATCCCGCCAGGGCCGGGCCGACGAAGCGGGTGGAATTCATCATGAAAGAATTGAGGGCGATAGCGTTGGGCAGATCGTCCTTGTCATCCACCAGCTTCACCGCAATGGACTGGCGGGCGGGCATATCCAGGGCATTGATACAGCCCAGGCCGAAGGCCAGCAGCACCAGCAGGGGAGCGTTGATCCAGCCTTTCCAAGTCAGCAGGGCGAGGGCCAGGGCCTGGATCATGGAGAGAGACTGGGTCCACAACAGCACCCGGCGCCGGTCAAAGCGGTCAGACCAGACCCCCCCCAGGGCGCCGAACAGGAGGATGGGCAACTGGCTGGCAAAGCCGATGGTGCCCAGCAGGGCGGCGGAACCGGTGAGCCGGTAGGCCAGCCAACTCATGGCGATCTGCTGCATCCAGGTGCCCGCCATGGACACCAGCTGGCCCAGGAAATAGCACCGGTAGTTATAGCTGCGCAGAGCGCGGAGGAAGTTGGGAAAGGCCATGGGAGGGCAAGGGTAGCGTGGCCGCCCCATGGCGACAAGGGGCCAAATGTAACGGCGCCAGGCCCCTGTTTCTCCGCCGTTTTTCAGTAAGCCGGTTGTAAGTATCCAGCCCCATAGTGCATTCCGTAAAGCCGGATTCCCGCCGGTTTTTTCCGGATTATTAGGAGGAGACAAATGAACCAAGAAGAGCTTTCACGGCGCATTCGGGCCAACCCGAAGTTCCACGAGCTGAAAAACAAGCGCAACAGCTTCGGCTGGCTACTGACGGTGATTACCCTGGTCGTCTATTACGGCTACATCCTGACCATCGCCTTCGACAAGGGCATCCTGGCCCAGAAACTCTCGGATACCGGGGTCATGACCCTGGGCATTCCGGTGGGCGTGGGCATCATCGTTTTCACCATTCTCATTACCGGTTTGTACGTGCGCCGCGCCAACAGCGAGTTTGACGCCCTGACCGAACAAATCGTCCAGGAGGAGATGAATAAATGAAAAAACTGACCACCAGTCTCTCTCTGGCCCTGCTGGGGCTTATGAGCTCCCCGGTCTGGGCCTCGGCCATTGAAGGCCAGACCGTGAAGCAGGCCACCAACTGGACGGCCATTATCATGTTCGGCGCCTTCGTTCTCCTCACCCTGTTCATTACCAAGTGGGCGGCGGGCCGGACCAAGACGGCGGCGGACTTCTACACCGCCGGAGGGGGCATCACCGGCTTCCAGAACGGTCTGGCCATCGCCGGGGACTACATGTCCGCCGCTTCCTTCCTGGGGATTTCCGCCGCCGTGTTCTCCAACGGCTACGACGGCCTGATCTACTCCATCGGCTTCCTGGTGGGCTGGCCCGTGATCATGTTCCTCATGGCGGAACGGCTGCGTAACCTGGGCAAATTCACCTTTGCCGACGTGGCGGCCTACCGCTTCCAGGCCAAGCCCATCCGGGCCCTGGCGGCCTCCGGCACCCTGGTGGTGGTGGCTTTCTACCTGATCGCCCAGATGGTGGGTGCGGGCCAGCTGATCAAGCTGCTCTTCGGCCTGGACTACACCTACGCGGTAGTGATCGTGGGCGCCCTGATGATGATCTACGTGCTCTTCGGTGGCATGACCGCCACCACCTGGGTGCAGATCATCAAGGCCTGCCTGCTCCTGGCTGGCGCCTCCTTCATGGCCTTCATGGTCCTGGCCGCCTTCCACATGAGCCCGGAAGCCCTCTTTGCCAAGGCCGTGGAAGTCCATAAAAAGCACGACGCCATCATGGGCCCGGGCACCTTCATCAAGGACCCCATCTCTGCCATCTCCTTCGGCATGGCCCTGATGTTCGGTACCGCCGGTCTGCCCCACATCCTGATGCGCTTCTTCACCGTGCCGGATGCCAAGGAAGCCCGGAAGTCCGTGTTCTGGGCCACCACCTGGATTGGCTACTTCTACATCCTGACCTTCATCATCGGCTTCGGCGCCATCGTGCTGGTGGGTACCAATCCCCAGTTCCTGGATGACAAGGGCGGTCTCATCGGCGGCGGCAACATGGCGGCTATCCACCTGGCCAATGCGGTGGGCGGCAACGTGTTCCTGGGCTTCATCTCCGCCGTCGCCTTCGCCACCATCCTGGCGGTGGTCGCCGGTCTGACCCTGTCCGGTGCCACGGCGGTGTCCCACGACCTGTACGCCTCCGTGTTCTGCCAGGGCAAGGCGGACGGTGCTGCGGAAATGCGGGTGTCCAAGATCACCACCATTGCCCTGGGCATTGTGGCGGTGGTGCTGGGCATCGTCTTCGAGAAGCAGAACGTGGCCTTCATGGTGTCCCTGGCCTTCGCCATCGCCGCCTCCGCCAACTTCCCGGTGCTCTTCATGTCCGTACTGTGGAAGAACTGCACCACCAAGGGCGCCTTCTACGGTGGCTTCCTGGGCCTGATCACCGCCGTGGTGCTGACGGTGCTGTCCAAGTCCATCTGGGTGGATGTGCTGGGGAACGCCAAGGAAATCTTCCCCTACACCTCCCCGGCCCTGTTCTCCATGGCAGCGGGCTTCATCGGCATCTGGCTGTTTTCCATCCTGGACCAAAGCGCCCAGGCCCGGAAAGAACGGGAAAGCTACGAAGACCAGGAAATCCGCTCCGAAACGGGCATTGGCGCCGCCGCGGCGAGCAGCCACTAAGGCAAAAGATTCCGACCCCAAACCGAAAGCAATTTCGGTCCTCCCGCCCGGGCCCCGTGCCCGGGTTTTTTTTGCCTGCTTTCCGGAGAGGGGTGGGGATGTTCCGGGGATTTTCCGTGGGACAAGAAGGGGGGACGGGTGCCCCTACCCCCAGACTGCGCTACGAACACCCCTGGCTGGTAGGGGGGACTGGGAGGCGGGAGGCGGAGGGGCGGAGGGGCGGGAAGCGAGGGTTGGGGCGTCATTCCCCCCCCGTTCCCCTCAGAAACTGGCCGCCGTCTCCCGCCAGTCCCACCTGTCCCCTACAGCCCCTGCCCTGGCATCAGGCCTGGGCAGGGACCCGGTGCTGGTGGCCGATGCGCAGCACCAGCACCGCTGCCACCAGTCCCAGCCCGCCCGCCATCATGGTGGCCAGGGTGTAATTGCCCAGGGAACTGCGCAGCAGGCCTCCCAGGAGGGCGGCAAAAGCGGCTCCCAGCTGGTGACCGGCCACAATCCAGCCGAACACCACCGGGGCGTCCTTGGCACCGAAGACCTGATGGGTCAGGCGCACCGTGGGGGGCACGGTGGCCACCCAGTCCAGGCCGTAGAACAGGGCAAACAGGGGCAGGCCGAAGTAGGTGATGCCGAAGGCCAGGGGCAGATAGATGAGGGCCAGGCCCCGCAGGCCGTAGTACCAGCACAGCAGATAGCGGTTATTCCAACGATCCGACAGCCAGCCGGACAGGGTGGTGCCCAGCAGATCCAATACCCCCATGGCCGCCAGCATGCCCGCCCCCTTGATCTGGCTCAGGCCGTTGTCCGAGCACATGGCAATGAAATGGGTGCCGATATAGCCATTGGTAGTGGCGCCGCAGATAAAAAAGCTGAAAAACAGCAGCCAGAAATCGGGCACCCGCACCGCCCGGGCCAAAGCAGAAAAAGCCAGGGCCACGGGATGCTGGCGGCTGGCCGGGGCCCCCTCCTCCGCCCCCGGGTCCGCCCCATAGGGGGCCAGGCCCACCGCCGCCGGTGATTCCGGCAACAGGGCGTACACCAAAGGCAACACGACGGCCACCGCCAGGGCCACGGTCCAAACCACGGTCTGCCAGCCATAGCGCTCCACCACCCAGGCCAGGGCGGGCAAAAAGACCAGCTGGCCCGCCGCCGAGCTGGCGGTCAGCAGGCCCATGGCCAGCCCCCGCCGGGTAACGAACCAGCGATTGACCACGGAGGCCCCCAGGGTCATGGCCGTCACCCCGGTGGCGCTGCCCACCAACAGGCCCCAGGACAGGCCCAGCTGCCAGCGCTCCGCCATCCAGCCGGATGCGGCCACGGCAACGGCCAGCAGGCCCAGGGCCAGGAGCACGGTGCGGCGCAGGCCGAAACGGATCATGGCCGCCGCAGCAAAGGGCCCCACCAGCCCAAACAGGGCCAGATTCACGGAAAGGGCCAGGGAAATGGTGCTCCGGCTCCAGCCGAAGGCCTGCTCCAGGGGCACCATGAGCACACTGGGGGTGGCCCGGGTGCCGGCAGTTACCAACATCACCAGAAAGGTGACGGCCACCACCACCCAGGCGTAATGGAAGGAAGCAGGGGCGGCCCCATGGGGGCGGGGAACGGGGAAACGGGGCATGGGTATTCCGGCGCGGGATGGTGAAGGGAAGACCCGGACGGGGGTAAAAAATTCCGTTCCTAAGTCTGGCCGGAGCAAGCTTAACGGAAAGGCGGGCTTTCCGTCTCTCCCCGGCCCTTTCGGTGGGGGCTGGGGTTGCGGGTTGCGGGTTGCGGGTTGCGGGTTGCGGGTTGCGGGTTGCGGGTTGCGGGTTGCGGGTTGCGGTTGCGGTTGCGGTTGCGGTTGCGGTTGCGGTTGCAGTTGCAGTTGCAGTTGCAGTTGCAGTTGCAGTTGCGGTTGCGGTCGGCAGCAGGCTAAACGGTCGGGCTTCCGCCCCAAGTTCCACTGTTTCTGCCCGGGATCAGGCCCTTTGCCCCACCTCGTCCCGGTCTGCCGCTCCCGATTCCCGGACGGGTAATTCGATGCGGATCACCAGACCGCCGCTGCGCCGGTTGCCCCCCTGGATGGTGCCCCCATGGGCCTGAATCACCTGCTGGGTGATGGCCAGGCCCAGGCCGTAGCCCGACTGTTCGTCCCCATCCCGCCGCCCCCGGTCTTCCCGGAAACGGACGAAGGGATCGAATATGGATTTGAGGGCGGCCTCCGGTATGCCCGGGCCGTCGTCCGCCACCTCCACCACCAGCCGGTCCCCCTCCCGGCGAGCCTGGACCCCTACCTCCGTACCGTCGAAGGTGTAGCGGATGGCGTTGCGGATTACGTTTTCAAAGGCCCGCAGCAGCAGTTCGGGGCAACCGGAAACGGTCATGTCCCCGGCCACTTCCAGGCTCACCCGGCAGTGGCGCCGCTCTGCTTCAAAGGCCGCATCCGCCGCCACATCCCGGAGCAGGTCCCCCACATCCACCGGCTCCAGATGGAGGGGATAGGCCCCCACTTCCAGGCGGGAAAGGGTGAGGAGTTCATCCACTAGCCGCTCGATGCGCTCCGACTCCCGCTGGATACGTACCAGGCTGGCCCCTTCCTTGTCCGGCTGCTGTTGGGCCAGGTCAATGGCCAGCTGGATGCGGGCCAGGGGCGAGCGGATTTCGTGGGACACGTCGTGGAGCAGGCGGCGCTGGCTGTTGAGCAGCACATCCAGCTGCTCCGCCGTGCGGTCAAAATCCCGGCTGAGTTGGGCCAGCTCGTCTCGCCGCCCCTGTAATGCGGGGCCCAGGCGCACGTCGAAGCGGCCCTTGGCCACCGCCCCCAGGGCCCGACGCAGGCCCTCGATGGGCTTGGCCATATTGCGGGCCAGGAGAAAGGCGAAAATCAGGCCGAACACCACCCCCACTCCCAGGGGCAGCAGGGGGAAGTCCCGATGCCGGGGAGGCCGCTCCCCAGGGTAGGGGGGCAGGGGTGGCGGGTGGGATTCTTCAAAAAGAAAGGGGCGCCGACCGGGCAGGGGCATGGGTTCCCCCCCCGGGGGCGGCATCTGGCGGAGCATGTGGCGCCCCGGTTCGTGGAGCCAGAAGAGAAAGCCCACGGCCCCCACGGTGAGCATTTGGGTCACCAGGATCGCGGCAAAAAATTTCCAGAACAGGCGCCCCACGGCTCACTCCCGGATTAGCTGGTAACCCTGGCGAAACACGGTCTGGATGCAGGAGCGGCCATCGGCCAGGGGCCCCAGCTTTTCCCGGATGCGGCTCAGGTGCACTTCGATGCTTCGATCAAATTTATTCAGGGGCCGCCCCAGCCCTACTTCCGAGAGGCTTTTTTTGCTCACAATGCGCCCCGCCTCCCGGGCCAGTACCTCCAGCAAATTGAACTCCGTGCTAGTGAGATTGAGGGGGGCGCCCCGCCACTGGGCTTTGCGCTGTTCCGGCCAGAGGAGCAGATCCCCGGCCTGGATCACCGCCGGGTTTTCCCCCTCCGCCGGTTCCGTGCGGCGCAGAATGGCCCGGATGCGGGCGGTCAGTTCCCGGGCCGTGCAGGGCTTGGGCACGTAGTCGTCCGCCCCCAGCTCCAGGCCCGTGATGCGGCTGGCATCATCCCCCTTGGCGGTTAGCATGAGCACGGGCAGGGAGCTGCGCTGGCGCAGGTGTTTGAGCACCTCAATACCGCTCATACGGGGCATCATCACATCCAGCACCACCAGGGAATATTCCCCGCTGATCGCCCGGGCCAGCCCCACTTCCCCGCTATAGGCCGTGTCCACGGCAAAGCCCTCGATGCTCAGATACTCCTTGAGCATATCCACCAATTCCACGTCGTCGTCCACCAGTAAAACCTTGCTCATGGCTTGCCCGCTTCCCCTCTTGGCTCAATCTTGTCTGGGGGAATGATAGCCAAGCTCCCTGACCGCATCAGGCGGTAAAGCCAATCTTTAGAAGTTTTTACACTTGCCCCCGCCCCAGGCAGGCAAAGCGGCAATATTTGCCGAAAGCGGCCATTTTTTCCATTTACATCGCAAAAATCAGGGGCAAACACCAGTTTTTCACAAAATCCGTACCTTTTCCCTGCGATTTTTCCCGCTCGCTGGCCACACATGGGAATTTTGTTAACAATTTTTTAACCGGCTTAACCAAAACAGGCCAAATTTCCTCCCGATTCAGGCCGAAATATTGCCTATTAGTCTCCACCAAGCCCGGTTTCCTCTCACCAGGACGGACACCGGCAAAGAACGGTCATCCCCCGGGGGAACACTTTCAACCTGAATCAAGGAGAGCCAACATGAGCAGCATTAGCTCCGTTACTTCCAGCAGCAACTGGTGGGTCCAGATCAGCAAGCTCAGCAGCGTCAGCGGTACGTCCAGCACCTCCAGCACGGGCAGCGTGGATCAACCCCCGCCCCCTCCCGGAGGCGGCCTGGTGGACGCCATCATGAAGGCACTACAGCAGATCGCCAGCAGCAGCTCTTCCTCCGACACCACGGATAGCTCCACCAGCAGCGCCAGCGCTTCTTCCAGCGACAGCACCTCGGGTACCACGGATGTGTCCCAGGCCCTGTCTAGCTTCATGCAAAACCTGATGGCCGCCCTCCATGCCCAGAGCAGCGCCAGCAATTCCTCCAGCACAGATAGCGACGGGGATCAGGACAACAGCGTCAGCGGTACCGGCCACCATCACCATCCGGACATGGCTTCCGACCTGCAAAGCCTGCTCTCCCAACTGAGCGCTTCCAGTTCTGACAGTTCTTCCACCTCCTCCAGCACCAGCACGGACAGCACCCTGTCCTCCCTGGAATCCAGCTTTTCTTCCCTGGAAAGCGCCCTGGGGATCAGCGGTGGCGGCTCCCTCAGCGATTTCCTTTCTGCCCTCAGCAGCCAGATGCCCGGTGGCGGCTCCCTGTCGGGAAATGTGGTGAGCACCAAGGTCTAAAGCCGATTTTTGGGCAATAAAAAAGGGGGCAATCGCCCCCTTTTTTATTGCCGCCCCAGGACCGCGCCGATCCCGGAGAAAATAGCCGCCCCTACTCCGCCCCCACGTCCCCCACTTGGTGGGCCCAGGCCATGGCGGCCAGCAGGGCCCGGTTGGTCTTGCCCGGATCGCAGCCCACGGCCCGGGCGGCCTGTTCCATGGCTTCCCCGTCCCGGCCCTCGCAGGCTTCCACCAGGGCCAGCCAGGGGGCCAAGGGCCCTTCCCGGCGCAGCAACAGGGCGGCCACGGTGGGAGGCAGGGTGAGCTGGGCCACCACCTTGTCCATGGGCAGCTGCAAGAGCTTATCCAGGAGGGAAAAGGAACCGGCCAGGAAGAGGTGATCCCGCTGCTCCTCGGGAAAGCGGGACTGGCCCAGGAGTTCCATGAGACGCCCCCGGGTCAGGGCGCTTTCCACCATCAGCCATTCCCCGAAATTGTCTTCCTGGGGGGTGAAAAGCAGGAGGGACAGCCAGCGATAGAACCGGTCCCGGCCCAGCACCACCAGGGCGTGTTTGATGGAAGCCACCGGGGTACTGAGGCCGATGCCCGGAGAATTGATGTAGCGCAGGATGCGGAAGGAAAGCAGGGGGTCCTGCTTCAGGGTTTCCGCCAGTTCCATGATTTCCGCGTTATTGCGCACCTGGTTGAGGAGCTGCACCACCCGCATCCGGGAAGCGGCCCCCTTGCCCGGTTTCCAGGACTCCCGCAGGGACACGGCGGGGCCCTGGAAATAATCAAAACCCCGCTGGAAGCAGAGGCTGAATTCCTCCACCGTGCCCAGGCCCCAGGCAATGATCTCCAAGGGATGGTCATCCACCGTCTTCAGACCGTAGGCCATATTGCGCAGCCGCTCCCCGTCGAAGGCGGTGACATCGATGGCAATAAAATCCAGACAGGGTCGGCAGGCCGCCATCACCTCCTTTGCCGGAGGCACGTACATACCCAGGCGAAAGCCCTGATCCCGCAAGCGGGCCAGGGCAGCGGGGACGAAATCGGGCAGATGCTGGAGATTGCGGGGCAGGCCCAGCATGAGCACCACGTTTTCCGGGGGCAGGCGGGACAGGTGGGGCGAGGACAGGGCAGGCAGGGCCACGGGGACAAAGGCCAGACGGGCCCCCAGGGCCCCGTCTTCCCCGGCGGCCAGGGCCAGCTCTTCCAGCAGGGCATCGTCCGGCAGAGCCGGAGCCTCCTTGGCCACCTGGCCCAGGCTGAATTCAAAGCCCGCAATGCGCTGATTGCGGCTAATCACCGCCTCCCGGCGCACAAAAGCGGCGCTGGAGCGGGGGGACCGGGCAGAGGCGGAGGCAGCGGGAGCCGCTGATTTCGGCGCCTCTGCTTCCGGGGTGCCGGGCTGGGTCACCGGACCCCGGTCCGCCGCCCCATCGGCCTCCCCCTTCCCCCACCAACGGGAAAGAAATCCGCTCATAGCCCGCTCCTTTTTCTCCTGGCGTCCCGATCCCACCTCACGGACGAACCTCCCCCGTACCGGGCCAGCGGGCCGCCACCACGGGGGACAGGCGGGATACCTGAACATGGTATTTTTCCGCCGCCACCACGCACAGGGCCAGCCCGTCCGGGTCCACCAGGCTCACCTCGGACAGGTCGATTTCCGCCACCCCCATCTTTTCCAGGCTGAACATGAAATCGTTGCGTAGGGAGAGATTGAGGGCCCCGGCAATGCGCATCACCTTGCGGCCCTCCAGGGTGTGGAGGGAGAGGACGGAAGCCACCCCTTTGTTTAAGGCGTCGGCCATGGCTACTTCCAGCAGATGCTGGGATACGGGCCCGGTCTCGAAGCGGGCGCCGATCAGTTCCCCTAGCCGGTTCACCGCCACCGGGGCCAGATCCAGGCCCAGGCCCTGGAGGGCAAATTCCAGGCCGAACCGGTCCCCAGCGCCCAGGGGCAGGTCGGTGCGCAGCAGCACCCCGCCCAGGGAAAGATTATGGAGTTCCGCCCGCAGGATTTTGCCGCTGCGGCCCACGGAGGCCGGCAGGGGCTGGAAAAAGCGGATACGTGGATGACGACGCTGTTCTTGCATGGTGGCGGAGGCTCCCTGTTTTTCGCGTTATTATGCCTGCCTCCGGAGACTCCGGTGCAGCTGCCGTCACGCCGGCCATCCGGGCAAAAGCCTTTTATTCCAAACAGATACGCCGTACCGCCCCGTATCGTCCCGGCGGCGCCCCCTGGGACGCCCTCGGCGCGGGACGGGGCGGTGCCCCACTCCCCGTCGCCGCCCATGGTTTCCACTCCGTCTGCCTCTCCCCGCCCCCGCCGCCTGCTTGGCCGAATCGGCCTGCTGCTGGCCTTTGCCCTCCTGCCCCTGACCGCCCCGGCCGACACCCTGCCGCCCCCGGTGGCCGCCGCCCTGCGCCAGGCGGGCATTCCCACCGCCCATGTGGGGCTGGCGGTCCAGGCGGTGGATGGGCCCCGGCCATCCCTGGCCTGGAATACGGCCCAGCCCTTTAACCCGGCCTCGGTGATGAAGCTGGTCACCACCTACAGCGCCCTGCGCCTCTTAGGCCCTGCCTACACCTGGGAAACCGCCCTGCTGGCGGACACTCCCCCGGCCAACGGCACCCTGGCGGGCAATCTTTATCTGCGGGGCAGCGGCGATCCGGCCCTGACCCAGGAGCGCTTCTGGCTGCTGCTGCGGCAACTGCGGGCCCGGGGCGTGGAAACCCTGCAAGGGGATCTGGTACTGGATCGGAGTGCCTACCGCCTGCCCCCCCATGATCCCGCCGCCTTCGACCACGAGCCCCTGCGCCCCTATAACGTGGGCCCGGACGCCCTGCTCCTCAATCTCCAGTCCCTGCGCATCAGCCTGGAACCGGACCCGGCCCATGGCCGCCTGATCCAGACCCTGGAAACGCCCCTGGCTGGCCTCTCCGTGCGCCTCCACGTGGCCCCGGATTTTGGCGAATGCGGCGACTGGCGGGAAAAGCTGGTCATCGACTACCGCCCCGCCAGCGCCACCCTGGACGTGGGGGGCGCCTTCCCCCTGGCCTGCGGCCCCAAGCCCCTCTTTCTTTCGCCCTTGGACAGCAATGCCTATGTGGAAGCCATGTTCCGCGCCCTGTGGCAGGAACTGGGGGGACGCTTCCTGGGCCGGGTTCGGAGCGGCACCACCCCGCCCCAGGCCCTGCCCCTCACCACCACCACCTCCCCCAGCCTGGCCGAGGTGATCCGGGAAATCAACAAATTCAGCAATAACGTCATGGCCCGGCAGATTTTTCTCACCCTGGGCCGGGGGGACGACGCCAGCGGCCAGACCCCGGCCACCCCGGAAGGGGCGCGCCAGCGCATCGGCGCCTGGCTCAGAGACAACGGTCTGGCCATGCCCGAGCTGGTGCTGGATAACGGTTCCGGCCTCTCTCGGGACGAACGCATCGGCACCGGCAGCCTGCTGCGCCTGCTGGTGCAGGCCTGGCACAGCCCGGTGCAGCCCGAATTCACCGCCTCCCTGCCCTTGGCCGGGCAGGACGGCACCCTGCGGCGCCGTTTCAAGGATCGGGATTTCGCCGGGCGGGCCCACCTGAAGACCGGCTCCCTGTCCAACGCCCGGGCCTGGGCCGGCTATCTGACGGACCGGCGGGGTCGGAACTGGGCGGTGGTCATGCTCATCAACGACCCCAAGGCCGGTGCCGGCTGGAACGCGGCCCAGGCCCTGCTAGACTGGACCCTAGCCCAGGGCGACCGTCCCTAGGGGGCGGGGCAGGTGTTCCTGACCACAGGACGGAGGAAACCGCCCCGCACCGCCTGACCGGGAGGGTGCCAGCCCCCTGACTGATTGCTAAGTTAAAGCGGCGGGGACTCAACGTTTTCCCCTGGGGGTTATCCACCGCCCCACCCTGTCCCGAGCCCCTCGGCCCTTAGCCGGTCTCTTCATCCAACGGCCCCCGTCCCTACACCACCACGGGCAAAGGCCGCACCAGACGAATCCCCGTGGGGCTGACCTCCGCCCCCCAGGCCAGGGCTTCCACCCCGGCGGCCAAGGCCTGACGCAGGGTGCGGCCATATTCCGGGTCAATGTGGTCGGCGGGGCGCACCCGGGCCACATCCCCCCGCTGGACGCAGAAAAACATCACCGCCCGATGGCCCCGGGCCACCTCCTCCATCATTTCCCGCAGGTGCTTGGCGCCCCGGGCCGTCACCGCATCGGGGAAAAAGCCCTCCCCGCCCTCAACGGCGGCGGTGACGTTTTTCACCTCCACGTAGCAGGGGGGCCGGGCCGGGTCTTCCAGCAACAGGTCAATACGGCTCCGAAAGCCCCCCTTGCCGTTGTCGCCCCCGTAGGGCACTTCCCCCCGCAGGCTGGCGTAACCGGCCAGTTCCGGCACCACCTGGGCGGTAATAGCCTCCGCCACCAGACCGTTGCTGCGCCCGGTGTGGAGCCCCACCAACACCCCATCCGCCTCCACAATCTCCCAGGTCCAGGCCAGCTTGCGCTTGGGGTTATCCGCCGGAGACAGCCAGACCCGGCTTTCCGGCGTTTTGCAGCCCAGCATGGAGCCCGTATTGGGACAGTGGGCCGTCACCACCTGCCCGTCCCCCAGGCGCACATCCGCCAGAAAACGCTGATAACGCCGCAACAGGCGGCCTTCGACTAGGGGGTGGGGGAAAAGCATGGCAGGAGCGGCGGGCCGGGGGGAAGGCGGCCCGGAAGGGGAAGAATGAGGAAGGACGCCAGTCTACACCGGGGCTGAGGGAAGGGCGGATAGTAAGTCGGGTCTCCTTCACTCATGACTACCCGATCCGAAGCACCGTAATCGGATCACTGGCCGGAAACCACCCAAAGCAGATGGCCTTTCAGAGTCTGATGTAGGCCAGCAATTCGGCCATAGCCGTCATCAGCGAAGCCGGCTAATTGGTCAGCAAAGCAGCGACAAGCGGACGTTCAGTAACGAGGAGGTGAGCGGCGCGGCTTTATCGCGCAGCGTCCAGCGACAGAAACGAGCGGGGTTGAGCGCCATGTTATATTTTTGAGACAGTAAGAAACGTAGGGCCAATTATCTCGGGAAAGTTGTTTTTGCTGTAGTCAAAATCAATATAGTTGAAGATAAAATCGCCTTTGTACTCAAGGTTTTTGAAACTCTCAGTCCAGTCATCTTTTGGCGATAGTTTTTTTGACCTAACTCGTTCTTGTACTTGGTCTGAGAACGGAAATTTTTCGTCAAGGTGATAGGCGTCGTAGTCGTCAATTTTAAATGAACAGGCAATAGATATCTTTATTATTCCAGAGATCTCAAGAATGTCAGCCTCTTCATATGTTTCAATTGCATGGTCAGCTATCTCGCAAGTTATCTTTTCGGCGCGAACATCGAAAGCGTTGATTCCAAATATTTCAAATTCAAGCATCCAATATTCACTGGCTATTGCTTTTTCAAAACCTTGCGTTAGGCTATGAGTGCTTGCCGAAATTGAGTGCGCGTTCTTTCCTTTGAGATTTTGCTTAAGTTCGTCAAAGAGAACTGTTAGTGATGTAGTGACATAAACAGAATTAAGACCGAAGTTTTTAGCCAGCGGAACCGCTTTATCTTTTTCTATTTAGCTACCTGGCTCGATAAAATCTTTGATATTGTTGGTTACTAAAATCGTCCGTTCTTTAATATTGTTATTCTTGATGTAATCTCTTACGGACTCTGCTATTAAATAATCTTTATATCCCTTTTCTGAGCTATTGTTGCTGCCGTTATTGAATGGCTGATTCTTTTCATACATTTTTTCCACAATGTCTTTGTGGGAGACTTCGGGATAACTTAGCAAGTTTATCTTGTTGTCTTTTATAAACCTCCTTAGCCTAGATTTTTGTTTTTTTACGCAGTCATTTGTCTTACGATTGAAAATTTCATTTCTAATACGATCGCGATAGGGTAGGAGTTCATTTAACTCATTAATGGTTTTAACTAGTCTCTCTGAGCGAAGCTTGCTCTCGGCAATGTAATTTCCAATGCATTCATCATGCACAACTTCGGGGATGCACAGATCAAATGAGTAAAGATATTTTGTTTTTATGAGCTTGCGAAGGTTGTATCCGCTTAGCTTAAAATCACGAAAGAGGATGTTCGTATCGAGGATTACTGATTGAATTCGCTCAGCCGATGTCATTTTGAAATATAACGTCTGAACTCACCGGCCTGCGAGGCTTTTCGCGCAGGTCCAACTGAATGATGGGTTAGCACTAAAATGGAATGTCATTGTCTTCTTTCTTTTCCGGCTGCCGCAACATGAAACGGTTTTGGTTTTGCAAAACCCACGCCCAGCCCTTCTCGGTAGGGGTGTAACCAATGTAGGAATCCCCATCGAAGTTGTCGTAGCGGGAGTACGAGATCAGTTCCTTTTGTATGAGGCTCTTTACGGCAACAGTGGTTGCAATCTTTGTAAATCCACTTCGCTCCATGTCGCGCTTGATCTGGAACGCGGACGCATGGTCGTCGGGGTGATCGAGGTTCTCCGCAAGGGCCGCAAGGCAAACGATTTCGTGTTGATCTAGCCCCTCGATCTTGTTGAGCTTCGCAAGCTCGGTAACTTTCGGCAATTGCTCCTCTCGATGGAGGATCGCTTTGATCTTTGTGGCAATTTGCTTTCGAAGCAATTCAAAGTCGCGTACAGAGTCAGTTGAGTAACGAATGATGGATCGGTGCTGAACATCGAAAGGGAATTTGGTCGTTCGCTCGGACGAGCAGACCATCACAACTTCCTTTCCGGCGGCAATGGCATAGCCCAATTCAAACCAAACGTTGGGGTTGTCGAGAGTTATCTCGGCAAAGCAGATTCGTGAGTCACGAATCCCAGATTCAATATCCCGGATCGGTATGCTCACCTTCGGATCCTGGTCGACGCGATATGGGTCTAGGCCGGCATCCTTTATTGCGTGGGTGAAGACATCCTCGTATCTCTTGTCGAAGACGCCGCCATCGAAGGGTTGCATTACAAAACACTTATCCATTGTCATGACCTTTAGGGCTAACGCTTGAGTTAAGCGGCGTGCACTTTTTGCACGTCCGCTTGGACGAGTTGTTAGCGCGCGACGACTGATAGCTATCAGTCGTCCTCTTCATCACTACCAATATATTCAACATCGATATCGTCTTCTACGATCGTTACATTTCCTTCCGCGCTCAATTCATAACAGTTGACGGTGCCTTGAAGGTATGTTGCCTGGAATGAAATTTCAAATTCTTCGCCGTGGTAAATAAACAGCACTTCATATTGACGGTCGCCATCACCAAGATTACGCCAGTTGTCTGCTTCTAAGACAAACTCCGATCCGCTTATCTGCTGCTTCTCTGCGTTGCCATGGATATCCACCTCGATATACGCCGAGCCAGTTACCTTGAACATCTTCTTTCTCTCCAAAGAATTAAGTTGTTGCGTAAGCGCGCTAACTTTGATTTAGGGAGCAGTTTTGCGCCCTAACTTATTTGGCCGGGCCAGGTGACGAACGCCTTGAAAAGGGGAAACCCAGTGACTATTCTGTATTTTAATACAGTATTAAACAGCCATGAAAAGCGGCACATCCCCTTTACCTCCTTTGCAGTCCACAAAAGTGCTCGATCAGTTGCGTGAGCGCATTCGCTATTCCCACTACAGCATACGGACCGAAGAGGTGTATGTCTATTGGGTAAGGTTGTTTATCCGCTTTCATCGGTTGCGCCACCCCGCGTCGATGGGCGTCCCTGAGGTGGAGGCATTTCTCTCCTGGCTGACCTCCACCAAGAACGTGGCAGCCTCCACCCATAAACAGGCGTTGTCCGCGCTGCTCTTCTTCTACGGCAAGGTACTCGGCATCGATCTCCCTTGGATGGCGGAAATCGGCCGGCCGAGAACGACACGGCGCCTACCGGTGGTCTTGTCGCCGGAGGAGGTGGCGCGCATACACCCCACACCCTTCGACACTCGTTTGCCACCCAGGTCTTGAAGGCTGGTTACGACATCCGCAGCGTGCAGGAATTGTTGGGCCACAGCGACGTCGCCACAACGATGATTTACACCCACGTTCTTAAGATTGCCGGAAATGGCGTCCGCAGCCCCATGGACTCATTGCCCGATCCAAATAGCTGATGCCTTACCTGCCTAACCAACAAGCGCCCTGCCCTTCCGTTCTTCCTGTGTCCCTTCTTCCGCATCGGGGTGGGGCTGCCCCGCTTTAGGCATGGCTTCGTAGTGACCATCATCTAGGTACCTCAATGACCGGTAAGTGAAGCACAGCGGCTATTTCCTGTAGGAAATGCCAATGACCGCTGAGGCCGAAATGCAGACTGCTCCAAGCCCCAGGCCAATGTCCGCAATTGGTCGACTGTGGGTAATGTTCCTCACCATCATCGCGCCCAGGACCATCAAGTTTTGGCTTCGGGGAAACGGAAACTGCCCGCCTCTGGGGCTTCCCGCCAAGACATGCGCTTTCCCTCACCAAAAAACAAAAGCCGGACGACCCACGTCGTCCGGCTTTTTTCTATGGCTTTTACGCCTTACATCTTCCCGTAGGTTTCCTTCCAGCGGGCGTCCATGTGTTCCTTGCAGGTGCAGGGAACGTGCTTGGCCGGGTGGGCGGCGTCGGTGCAGGTGGGGATGCACTCGATCACGGCGACCGGGTTGGGGCTGTAGAAGAAGGGGATGGAGTAGCGGTCGCCGCCGGACACCCCGTTACGCACCCGGTGGAAGTTGGAGCGGTAGTGGTCGTTGGTCCATTTTTGGATCAAATCCCCCAGGTTGATCACGTAGGTGCCGGGAATGGGGGGGGCGGAGAGCCAGTTGCCGTTCACGTCTTCCACTTCCAGGCCGCCGGCGCTATCCTGCATCAACAGGGTCAGGCCACCCCAGTCCGTATGGGCCCCGGCGCCGATCTGGTTAAAGGCGGCGTTGTCCGGGTGGGGCGGGTATTTGATGAGGCGCAGATTGCTCATGGGCTCGGTGAAGAAGGGGGCGAAGTAGTCCTCCGGCAGCTCCAGGGACAAGGCCAGCAGGCCCATGAGATGGTGGCCCAGGGATTTCACCGCCTCCTGGTAGGCCAGCATCTGTTCCCGGAAACCGGGCAGGGCCGCCGGCCATTGGTTGTGGCCAAAGCCCCGCACCCCGGCCCGGGCCAGGGGATGGTCGTCGGGCAATTCCTCGCCGCAGTAAAAGCTTTCCTTCAGGTCGGGAGGGGAATCCGCGTCCAGGGATTGGCCCGCCATGGGCTCGTAACCGGCCCGGGAATGGGATTTGTAGAGGTCGATGGCGTTTTTGTCCGCCAGGGGCTGGTCAAAAAAACGCTTGGACCAGAGGAACTGGTTCTGAATCAGGTCCTGGGGCACCCCGTGGTTGGCCACGTAGAAAAAGCCCGTGTCCAGGGCGGCGGTGCGCAGCTCAGCGGCCACCGCCTGGCGGTCGGTCAGATTGTCGCTAAAGCTTTGGGCCAGATCAATCACGGGAATCCGGTCCGGTTTCTTGGGGGTTGTGTAGAGCACCATGAGAGTTTTCCTTGTTGTCCATAGTGGAGGTCAAATCCGTCCCATCCCTCCCGAGATGGGGCGGTACAGCGAAAAGGGTTAGGGCTTGAGGAGCCCGGGCAGGGCCTCCCCGAGCAGATTGGCCAGTTGGGTGGGGGCCGCCACCTGGGGCGCGTGACCCGTGGGCAGGGAAAGGCGCCGGGTACCCGGGCAGAGGGCCTGCATCCGCCGTTGCAGGGGCAGGATCACGGAACGGTCGTGGAGGGCTTCCACATAAAGCCGAGGAATGGCCCCCCAGCCCTGATCGGTCAGGTGGGGGGTAATAATCAGGCCGTCCGTGGGCTGGGGCACGAAGCGGGTGGAAGCCCGCTCCGCCACCACCGGAGGGCAGTCATGGAGAAAAATTTCCCGGGCGGCGGCCGGGGGCACCCAGCTCAGGCGCCGATCCGCCGACCACTCCAGATAGGCGTTGATGCCCACGGCTTCCGGATGCTGGGGCAGGACTTCCTGGACCAGCTGGCCGAAGGGCACGTCGCTGGGCAGCATAATGCCCGCCAGATAGACCAGGGCCGCCACCTTGTGGGGCCGGGCTTCCGCCAGCTGGGAGGCGACAACGGCGCCGCCGCTGTGGCCCACCACCACCACCGGTCCGGGCTGCTGATCCACCCAGGCGGCGCAGTGATCCACATAGGCCGCCAGATTCACCGCCTCCGGGGGCGTGTCATCGCAGCCGTTACCGGGCAAATCCACGGCGTGGCTGTCCCAGCCCAGATCGGCCAGCAGGGGCTGGAACGCCTCCCACACCCAGGAACCTTGCCAGGCACCGTGGATGAGCAAGAGAGGGGGGCGGACAGGGAGGGCAGTCATGGCGGGCAAGGGCTCGGTAAAGAAGGAATGGCACCACTCTACCCCGCCTCACCTGATGCCGAATAGCAGAGAAAAATGAGCGGGGTGATCTAAAAATCGCAGCGCTCGCCGGGGCGGCCCCAGACCTTCGGATAACAAAAAGCCCCGGGGCCAAGCATGGCGCCGGGGCTTTCGGATCACCGCCCGCCCTTCTGGAAACGGGCAAAGCGCCTAGACCAGGGGCAGATAAATGTCCGTGATCAGCTCTCCTTCCGGGGTTTCCGGGATCAGGTTGAGGTAGTGGAAAAAGAGGGGGAAGTCCCGCAGCTCCGCCCCGCTCCCGGGCAACCAGTCCCGATACAGGGGATAGATGCTGTCGCCGATCCGGTCATGGGAGCCGAAATGGCGCACCTTGGCGCAGCGCCCGCCGGGAATGAGCTTGCCGACCACCCCCTGGGGATTGGGGGGAATGGCCCCATGGACTTCGCCCCCCACCTCGAAATGGAAGCGGGCCGGTTCCACCGTCTCCGGGTTTTCATAGGCAATGCCGAAGGTCCGGCAGCTCTCCTTGGGAGACAGGCCGGAGGTTTTGCGCCATTCAATGAACTGGCCCACCGCGTAATTCAGTTGGGCCACCGGGCCCCAATGCTCCTTCACCCCAATCCGGGTAGCAGGAAAATCCACAATTTCCACAGACACAGGCTGATTCCTTTTCGGTAAGCGGAAGCGAAACGCGCCGTGCCAGGCCTCCCAATCCGGTTTTTTACGGAACCCCGAGGGGGAGGTTCCAAACACATGGCGAAAGGCACGGGCGAAGGATTCCGGATTTTCAAAACCCGCATCCAGGGCGACGTCGATCACTTTGCTGCGGGGCTCGAACACCAGCCGGTAGGAGGCCTGTTTCAAGCGCAACAGCAAAATGTAGCGGGCGACCGGGATGCCCAGGTAATCGGCAAACTGGCGGTGAAAATGAAACTTGGAGAAATGGGCCACCTGACAGAGCTGCTCCAGACTCAGGGGCTCGGCCACATGCTGTTCAATGTAATCAAGCACCCGATTAAAGCGCTTGGCATAATTCTCGGCCTTCTCCACGTTCATCCTCACTCCGGTTTGCACGGTCCCCACTATGGGCCGCCCGCACCTGCCTAGCCTGACCGAAATTGCTCTATTGGGCGGGGAAAGGCCAGGAGCACCCGCTTTCCCGCCCCCAATACCGCCCGATTCATGCCCGGAAAAACAAACAGGCCTTGCCACCCATAGCGCCGGGCTTCGGCCTATTACCTTCCCCGCAGCAGAAGACAGCGGGGCCGCCGCATCCGTCGATGTTTCCCAATGCCGATGCAGCCCCCGTCACGCTCCAGGGGGATTTCCCCGCTTCCCCAACTCTTCCCCCACCGTCCGGATAAAGGCATCCAAGGCGGGGGGAAGGCTGCGGCCGGTGCGGACGTAGGCGCCCAGGTCGCTGGAGGCCAGTTGGCGGTCGCTGAGCAGGCGGTGGCAGAGGCGGCCTTCTGCCAATTCCCGTTCCAGGCCGATGCAGGTCTGGAAGGCAATGCCCAGGCCCCGTTCCGCCAGACGCTTCATGAGTTCGATGGAATTGGTGGTGGTGAGCACCTCCATCTGGCCCTGGTAGCGCTGGAACAGGGGAGCCATGAGGCTGTGGAGGGAGAGTTCCGGGTCGGCCAGGATGAGGGGATAGGGCAGGCAGTCCTTAAAGGCCAGGGGAGCGCTGCCGGCCAGGGGATGGTCGGGGCGCAGCACGGCGCCAATGCCGAAGCGGCCGGAGGCCAAACACTGGAGTTGGGGATCGGGGGGCAGGGAGTAGCCCAGGGCCACGTCCGCCTCCCCCCGGGCCACCGCCGCCGTCATGGCCACGGAGCCCATGGAGCGGGTTTCCACCCGCACCCCGGGGTAACGCTGGTGCATCTGGAGCAACACAGCGGGGAGCAGGTCCGAAGTCACCCCTTCCACCGCCGCCACGGTCACTTCCCCCCGGCGAATGCCCCGCAGGGCTTCCAGCTCCCCTTCCACCCGGCGGGCGTCCTGGAGCACGGAAATGACGTGGCGGGCGACGATTTCCCCGGCGGCGGTGAGGCGCAGCCCCCCGGGCAGACGGTCAAACAGGGGGGTGCCCAGCTGGTCTTCCAGTTCCAGCAACTGGCGATTCACCGCCGAGGAAGCCACATGGAGCTGGCGGGCCGCTTCCCGGATGGAGCCGCAGCGGCGGATGCTGTCGAAGTAATGGAGGGTTTTGGCATGGAGGCGCATGGCGCCATTCTATGCCGGGCTCCCCCTATCTTGGGGGCGCCGCAACCGGGGTGGCGTCCCCACTTCCGCCGCTGTGGGTCAATGCCTGCAACTGGGTCACCAGGGTGCCGTAGCGCTTTTCCCCCGGGGACAGGCGGTGGGCCGTTTCCAGACGCTGGCGGATTTCTTCCAGCAGGGCCGGATCGGCGGTGTTTTTCCGAGCGTAGGCCAGGGCCAGGTGGGAGAAATTGAAGAGTACCCGGACGTTGCCCGGCAGACGTTCGCAGGCAGCCCGCATGGCCCCCAGGGCTTCTTCCAGCTTGCCGTCCTTGGCCAGGAGCACGCCCTGGTTCATCAGTTCCAGGGCTTCCTTGCGGGAGGCTTCCACCAGGGCGCTGCCCTCTTCCCCCATGGCCCCGGCCTCGAACACCTGCTGCACCCGGGAAAGGAGGCGGCTGTCTTCCGGGTTGTTGCGCACCTCGTTTTGCAGCAGGGCCACGGCCTGGTCCTTTTCCCCGGTGACCAGCATAAGTTCGGCCATTTCCACCGCATCCCCGCTACCCACCTGGCCGCCGCTTTCCTGGATGGCGGCGCTCAGGGCCTGGGCGGCTTTGCGGGCGGCAATGGGGTCCCCGGCCTTGTGGTGCACCATGCCTTCCGTGGCCAGGGTTTTCATTTTTACCGTGGGGTCATCGAATTGCTTAGTCACCGTGCCCAGCACCTGGAGGGCCTCTTGGGGCCGGTCCTGGGCGCTACAGGACTTGGCCAGGCCCAGGTAGGCGTCGGCGGTCTTGAAGACGGAGTTTTCCCCCAGGGAGACGCTTTTGCGGAAGGCCTTTTCCGCCTTGTCCGGTTCCCCCATCTGCAAAGCCACTTCCCCCAGGGTTTTCTGGCGCAGCACCGAGTTGGGGGACAGGCGGGCCGCGTTTTCCAGCACCCCGGCGGCCCCGGCCAGATCCCCCTGTTCGGAGAGCACCTTGGCCAGCCAGTCGTAGGCTTCCAGATAGGCCCGGTTTTCCGCCACCAGGGCTTCCAGACCGCGCCGGGCGCCGTCCAGATCACCGGCGGCAAAAAGGCAGCGGGCCAGACCCAGCTGGGCCCAGGGCAGATCCCGTTCCGCCAGCACCTCGTCACAGAGGCTGCGCACCTGGGCATAGTCCTCGGCCTGGAGCAGGAGCTGGCACTTGATGCGGCGCAGTTCGTTCCGATTCACCCGATCCACCGCCAGGCGCTCGTCGCAGAGCCGGGCCGCCCGCAGGTAATCGTGGGCGGCCACGGCCCGGTCGATTTCCCCGAAGGCGGATTTACGCGCCCAGATTTTTTCCAGGCGCAGGCGCAAGGCCCCTTCCGTGATGGGCTTGATGAGATAGGCGTCAGGCTGGAATTCCACCGCCCCCATGACGATGTCGGCGGTCTTTTCCGCCGAAATGAGGATCCAGGCGCAGCCCGGCCCCACCAGATCCCGCACCTTGGCTTCTTCCAGCACCTGCTGGCCGTTTTTACCCGTGCCCAGGTTGTAGTCGCAGAGCACCCCGTCGAAATGGGTCTGGGCAAGGAAATTGATAGCCTCCTGGCCATTGGCGGCGGTGTAAATGGAACGGGGATTGACGCCCATGGAGCGGAGAATGTCCCGCAGCACGGTACGCATGCCCTGGAAGTCATCCACCACCAGGAAACTCTTGTTCTCGAAGCTGTTTTCCGCAGCGTTACTCACGATCCAGGCTCTCCCTCAAGGCAGGGTCAGGACGAAACAGCCGCCCCCCCAGGCGCCGCCGTTTTCCAGACGAATGGTGCCGTGCCGCCCCTTGTTGCGATGCAGGCGGGCGGCCATGGCGGCGAAATAAAGGCCCAGGCCCGTGCTGCCCCCCTGGAAATCCACTCCCTGCATGGCGGCCACCCCTTCGTCCAACATGCGCTGGGGATAGCCCTGGCCATCGTCCTCCACCCGCAGTTCCAGCCCTTCCGGGCCGCTTTGGGCCGTGAGGCGTACCCGGCTGCGGGTGTAGTGGCTAGCGTTGTTTAAGGCGTGGCTCAGAATGCCCCCCACCAGATCCCCGTCAAAGGGCCAGACCAGCTCCTCCGGCACCTCCTGGGTCACACTGATGTGCTTAAAACGGAACAGGGGATGGTGCTGGGACAGCACCTCCTCCAGGAATTCCCCCACCACCCAGTCTTCCGGGGCAAAGGGATAAAGGTGGTTGCCCAGCTTGTAGAGGGCCAGGAGCTGGATCAGGTTGCCGTTGATCCGCTTGGTCTCGTACATCATGTGGGTGAGATCGGCGTATTCCGGGCGATCCGGGTCCGCCTCGTCGAGGAGCTTTTCCATCCGGTCCACCAGGACGCTGATGGAATTTTTCATGTCATGGACCGCCGAGACCAGAAAGGCCGACAAATCCGGGGTGGGTTCCTTGCTATCCATTCAGGGGGCTCCCAGTCACCATGTTTAGCGATAAGGGGCCCATTGTGGCATGGACCGCCCCTTACAACAAAAGTCATAGCCCCCTCCGGGCCCGTCCGCCTTACAGGCCGGGGCCGGGCTGGGGGACTCCACGCTTAGGCGCGTGGATAAAGGCTCACAGACCGAGATCCTGCCACAGGTCGTCCACCCGGGCCTTCACCGCCGGGTCCATGACGATGGGCCGCCCCCATTCCCGGGCCGTTTCCCCGGGCCATTTGTTGGTGGCGTCGATGCCCATCTTGGACCCCAGGCCTACCACCGGGCTGGCGAAATCCAGATAGTCGATGGGGGTGTTGTCCACCAGGGTGGTGTCCCGGGTGGCATCCACCCGGGTGGTCAGGGCCCAGATCACTTCCTTCCATTCCCGGATATTCACATCGTCATCCACCACGATAATGAACTTGGTGTACATGAATTGGCGCAGGAAGCTCCAGATGCCGAACATCACCCGCTTGGCGTGGCCCGGATACTGTTTTTTGATGCTCACCACCGCCAACCGGTAGGAACAGCCCTCGGGGGGCAGGTAGAAATCGCTGATTTCGGTGAACTGCTTTTGCAGCAGGGGCACGAACACTTCGTTCAGGGCCACCCCCAGCGCCGCTGGCTCATCCGGGGGTTTGCCCGTGTAGGTGCTGTGGTAGATGGGGTTCTGCCGCATGGTGATGCGTTCCACCGTAAACACGGGGAAGGAGGCCTGTTCGTTGTAATAGCCGGTGTGGTCGCCGTAGGGGCCTTCCACCGCCGTTTCTTCCGGATGAATCACCCCTTCCAGCACAATCTCGGCCCGGGCGGGCACCTGAAGGTCGCTGCCCAGGCATTGGGTCAGCTCGGTCTTGGCGCCCCGCAAAAGCCCGGCAAATTGGTATTCGGACAGGCTGTCCGGCACCGGGGTGACGGCCCCCAGAATGGTGGCCGGATCGGCCCCCAGGGCCACCGCCACGGGGAAGGGTTCCCCCGGATGGGCCTGACAATGGTCGCGGAAATCCAGGGCCCCGCCCCGGTGGGCCAGCCAGCGCATGATGAGCTTGTTGGGCCCCAGGAGCTGCTGGCGGTAGATACCCAGATTCTGCCGATTTTTGTTCGGCCCCCGGGTCACCACCAGGCCCCAGGTAATCAGGGGCGCCACGTCCCCGGGCCAGCAGTGCTGGATGGGCAGACGGGACAGATCCACATCCTTCCCCTCCCACACCACTTCCTGGCAGGGGGCGGAGGAAACCTTCTTGGGAGCCATGTTGAGCACCTGCTTCAACACCGGCAGCTTTTCCCAGGCGTCTTTAAGGCCCTTGGGCGGCTCCGGTTCCTTCAGGTAGGCCAGGAGTTTGCCCACCTCCCGCAGGGCTGTCACCGATTCCTCCCCCATGCCCAGGGCCACCCGGCGGGGGGTGCCGAACAAATTGGCGAGCACGGGGATGTCGTAGCCCGTGGGATGTTCAAAGAGCACGGCAGGACCAGACCGGCGCAGCACCCGGTCACAGATTTCGGTCATTTCCAGATGGGGGCTGACGGGCACCCCCACCCGCTTCAATTCCCCCAGGCTTTCCAGTTGGGCAATGAAGTCGCGCAGGTCGTGGTATTTCATGGTGGGCTACTTTCGGGAAAAGGCGGACTCCCGGGCCGGGAGCAGGAGACTCAGTGCAGGGGCAGGCCCAGGCTGGGGCCAAAGGGGCGAAAGAGGAAATCCAGGACAATGCCCACAAAAATGGCGCCCCCCAGCCAGTTATTGTGCATGAAGGCCTGGAAGCACTTGTCCAGATCCCGTTTGCGGATCAGGAAGTAATGGTAGACCGCCATACCGGCAGCCACCGCCAGCCCGGCGAAAAACCAGGGGCCCCGCAGCAGCCCGTAACCCACCCAGCCGATCAGGCCCAGGGTCGCCACGTAGCAAGCCATGATGGCCGCCACATCGTAGCGGCCAAAGGTGATGGCGGAGGTTTTGATGCCGATTTTCAGGTCGTAGGGCCGGTCCACGATGGCGTATTCGGTGTCGTAGGCCACGGACCAGAAAATATTGGCCAGGAGCAGGAGCCAGGCGTCCCGGGGCAGAGCATCCATCTGGGCGGCGTAGGCCATGGGAATGCCAAAGCCGAAGGCGATGCCCAGATAGGCCTGGGGAATGGCGAAAAAGCGCTTGGTGAAGGGATAGGAGGCGGCCAGGAAGGCCCCCACCAGGGACAGTTCCAGCACCAGAATATTTTTCAGGGGCAGGATCAGGACCAGGGACACCAGACAGAGGAAGACGAACAGGGTCAGGGCTTCCTTTTCCGTCACCCGGCCCGCCGTCAGGGGCCGGTCTTTGGTGCGATGGACGTGCCGGTCGAAATGCCGGTCGGCGTAGTCATTGATAACACAGCCGGCGGAGCGCATGAGAAAGGTGCCCAGGACGAAAATCCACACCACCCGCCAGTCCGGCTGGCCCAGGGAAGAAAACCACAGGGCCCAGAGGGTGGGCCACAGCAGCAGCAGGGTGCCGATGGGCTTATCCAGCCGCATCAGCTTTTCGTAGGCATCAATCCGCTCTCGCCAGGTTGCCGTCGTACTCACGCCGTTCACGCTCCCGAAATATGAAGGAAAGGCCGCTATTAGAAAGCCTCCGGGCCGCCGGTGACAAGTCGGCCCACCCCCGGCCACCGGACAGGGGGCGCCGACTTGCCAAAAAACTGGGATCGGGCCACAGTCCCCGGCACGCCGAAAGCCTTGACCGGCGCCCCCCGGGGACTGGCCCCCATCCCCTCTGCTTAAGGATCTCCTCTCCATGGATGCCCTCCACGAAAGTATCCACGCCCTGCTCCGCTTCGGCGAACAATTTCTCCAAGCGGGCAGTACCGCCTATCGCACCCGGGAGGCCATGCTGCACCTGGCCCCGGCCCTGGGCATCGACAGCTTGCATATGAAGATGGACCTGCGCTGTCTGGTGGCCACCGCCCGCCGGGGGGAGGAGCGGGTCACCCTGGTGCGGGAAATCGGCGCCCCCGGGGTGGATAGCCGGGAATTGAAAAAGCTCCAGCATTTTGTCCTGCACACCCCGCCCCATCTGGATGCGGCCACGGTCCATGGTTTTCTCGACCGGGTCAGTAGTGCCCGGCGCCTCCACGGCCCCCTGCTCATCAGCCTGACCACCGGGGCCGCCTGCGGCGCCTTCGCCTTTCTCAACGGGGGCGGCGCCACGGAAATTTCCGCCGCCGCCCTGGCCGCCGCCGTGGGCCAGGGCCTGCGCAGCCTGCTCCACCGCCGCCATCTGAGCCCCTACGCCATCTATACCCTGTGCGGCCTGGCCGCCTCCGGACTCTATGTGGTGCTGGCCCAGCTGTTGGTGCTACTGGGGGTGGATAGCCAGACCCGGCACAGCGCCGGCTTCGTTTCCGCCGTGCTCTTCCTGGTGCCCGGCTTTCCCATGGTCTCCGCCGCCCTGGACCTACTGCGCCAGGAGACCAACATCGCCCTGGCCCGTCTGGTCCATGTGCTCATGCTCTTGTTCATGGCAGCCCTGGGCCTGGCGGCGGTCATTGCTCTGGCCGGTATCACCCTGGATACGGCGCCGCCGCCCCAACTCTCCCTGGGGGCCCTGACCGGGGCCCGGGTCCTGGCCAGTTTTGTGGGGGCCTGCGGCTTTGCCCTGCTCTTCAACGAATCCTTCCTGGATGCGCTCTTTGTGGGCCTGCTGGCCATCATCGGCAACGGCCTGCGCCTGTGGCTGCGGGACGGGGGCGTGAGCCTGCCCCTGGCCACCTTTCTCGGCGCCCTGGTGGTGGGCCTCTTGGTTTCCCTGCTCCTGCGCCGCCTGGCGGAACCCCGCATCACCCTCACCGTGCCCGCCGTAATCATGATGGTGCCCGGGGTTTATACCTTCGAAACCCTGGTGCGCTTTAACGAGGGATCGGTACTGGCCGCCCTGGGCACCGGGGTCCAGGCCGCCTTTGTGGTGGTCACCATGGGCATGGGTCTGGCCGTTTCCCGCTTTCTCAGCGAAAAGGCCAGCCGCCGGGAACGGGGCTACACGGGTCGGGGTTAGACCGGTTCTCCGGGCTCCTGATCCGGCCGATCCAGGGGCTTGGTGCGCAGGCATTCCCAGATGAGGAAGGCCCCCATGGCGAACAGCCCCAGGGACAGGACCAGCACCTGAAAGCCCTGGGCGACCTTGGTTCCGCTCATGGCGGAAAAGCCCAGCACCAGACTGGCGGCACCGGCCACCATGAGAAAAACGCCCAGGACGATGAGAAGCAGCTTGCCCAGATTCGGCAGTTTCATGGGAACTCCAGTAAAATAGGTCATGGAGGCAATCAATGCCTCCGGGGAAAAATCAAACGGCGACGGGCTCGGAGACCGTATCGGGGGCAGAAGGCACAGGCGCAGTGGCGCCCGCCTGGCGGGCCAGGGTCACGTAATCCACCTTGCCCGTGGCCATGAGGGGCAGGCTTTCCCGCCACACCACCCGGCGGGGAATGGCGATTTCCGGGAAGCCCCCGGCCCGGGCTGAAGCGGCAAGCCGCTCCCGGCTCAGGTCCGGGTCCGTGGTGTAGAGCACCAGGGCTTCGCCCCGGCCGGGCACCTCTTCGGCCAGCACGGCGTGGAGGGCCTGGGGCGCGGCGGCGGCGGCTAGGGCCTCGGCCCGGTCCAGGGACACCATTTCCCCCGCCACCTTGGCAAAGCGCTTGACCCGGCCCCGGATGAAGACAAAACCGTCCTCGTCCAGTTCGGCAATATCCCCAGTGTCGTACCAGCCCGGCCCCGCCGGGGAAACGGGAGGTTCCAGCACGCCGGGGGCTTCTGCCCGCAGATAGCCGCTCATCACATTGGGGCCGCTCACCTGGAGCCGCCCCCCCTGGTCGATACCGGGCACGGGTAGAAGACGGAGCTTGATGCCCGGCAGGGGCTGGCCCACGCTGCCCCGGCGGTAAGCCATGGGGGCATTGACCGCAATCACCGGCGCGGTTTCCGTGGTGCCGTAGCCTTCCATGATGCGCAGGCCGAATTTGTCCATCCACACCTGGCGCACCGGCTCGGTGAGCCTTTCCCCCCCGGCCACCACGTAACGCAGCCGGTAAAAATCGTAGGGATGGGCAAATTTGGCGTAGTGGCCAAGGAAGGTGCTGGTGCCCAGCAGCACGGTGCAGCCCCGGTCATAGGCCAGTTCCGGGATCACCCGGTAATGGAGGGGGGAGGGGTAGAGGAACACCCGGCAACCGGCCAGAAGGGGCAGCAGTCCACCGGCGGTGAGCCCCAGGGCATGGAAGAGGGGCAGAGCGTTAAGGAAATGGTCGTCCACCGACACGTCATAGACGGAGCGGATCTGGGCGATATTGGCCAGCAGGGCCCCGTGGGACAGTTCCACCCCCTTGGGGCGGCCCTCGGAACCGGAGGTGAACAGCACCACCGCCGGGTCTTCCCCCCGGGCCCGATTGACGGCACAGCGGGGCCACCACAGGGCGAAGCCGTAGAGCCAGGGCAGGTCGTACCAGCGCAGTTCCTGGCGCAGGTCTTCCAGATAGAGGAAAGTCACCCCGGTGAGAGCGGCAGCGGTTTCCTCCAAGTGGGCGGCGGCGAGGAAACGGCGGGAGGTAACGATGAGGCGGATGGCGGCGGCCTGGCAGGCCACCTGGAGCCCTTCCCGGCCGGCGCTGTAATTGAGCATGGCGGGCACCCGGCCCATGGCGGGGAGCCCGAGGAATAGCCCCAGGGTGGGCGCCACATTGGGCAGCAGCACCCCCACCCGTTCCCCGGGGGCGGTGCGCCGGGCCAGGAGACGGCCCAGCATCAGGCTCATTTTCAGCAAGCCCTGGTAGGAGAGATTGGCCCCCTGCTGATCTTCCACCACCTTGCGCCGCCGCCCGTGGATATCCATGGTGCGGCAGAAGGCGCCGAACAGGGTGAGCCGGGGCCGGGAGGCGAAGAGCATTTCCTGCATCAGGCGGCGCAGGGCCTCCCCCTCGTGGAAGCGGCGCTGACGGGAGCTGTCCCCGTGGGGCTGGGGCAGGGAGGTAAGGGGCAGAAGGGTGAGGGTAATGCGGGGGAAGACCCGCTTGGGATTGCGTCCGGACAGGCGGGCGAAATAGCTGCGGGCGGTGCCGTCCAGGCGCACCGGCAGAATCGCCGCCCCGGTCTTGGCCGCCACCAGGGCGGGGCCGTCATAGACCTTCATCAGGCTGCCGGTAAGGGTAATGCGCCCTTCCGGGAAAATCACCACCGGGCGGCCGCTGCGGATCAGATGGATCACCTGTTTCATGGCCATGGGATTGGCCGGATCCACCACCAGGTAATCCACCACGGACAGCAGAATGCGGAAATACCAGGAGCGGGCGATGTCCGTGTGGATCACATAGACCGGGTCCAGGGGCAGGAAAAGGCCGAGCAGGGGGCCGTCCAGAAAGGATTCGTGGTTGGCCACCACCAGCAGGCGCTCGGGCCAGACCGGGGGAATTTCCCCCTCCACCCGGACGCGGAACAGCACCCGGAAAATGGGGCGGAGAAAGGGCCGGGCGAAACGCCGCAGGAAGGAACGGAAGGAGTGGATCGCCATAGGGGCGGGACTATAGCATTCCTGCCAAAAGGCCCCAAAACCCGCGTTTACCGGGAATTTTCAACTGCCGGGCAAGGCCCGCCCCGCTTCATTCTCCGCCAGGGGGCCGGGGACCGCCCACTGGGGTGAGGACGGCAGCATGGCCCGCCTTCGGCGGCTTAAGCCCCTTCCCCCTCCGGCGCCAGCTGGGACGCCCCGATCCGGCCGACCCAACCCCGCCGCCCCCGCTTTAACACCTTGGCCAGGCGCCGGGCCGCTTCTCCCGGGTCCGGGCTGGCGTATTCCAGATAGGCGTTGCAGGCCGCCCACAGGCCACCGGGCCGGGCCAGGGCGGCCACAGGCCGGCCCCCGTCGATCCAGGCCAGCAGGGCCCGGTCTTCCGAGCCGCCCCAGCTGCTGGTCACCAGATCCAGGCACTCGTCCCGGGGCACCCCCAGGGCCACCAGGGCATCCACGGGGGAATGGTGCAGGGAACGGCAAACGGCGGGAAAGTAGCGCAGGGCGTCAGGCATGGGCCTTTCTTACACGGGCCGGGGCAAAATGACAACGGCCCGGCTTGTACTCCCTCCCCCGGGCAGGCACAATCGCCCCCGAACTGGAGCCTAGCCATGAATTTCGATGTAGTGATCGTGGGCGGCGGCCTCGCCGGCCTATCCCTCGCCTGCGCCCTGCGGGACACCCCCCTGAAAATCGCCCTGGTGGAAGCCAAAGCGCCCCATCGTCCGGCGGGCTGGGATGCCCGTGTCTACGCCATCAGCCCGGCCAATGCCCGCTTTCTCGCCGACATCGGGGTATGGAAGCATCTGGACCCGGCCCGCTATGCCCCGGTCCGGGCCATGGAAGTTTATGGGGACGAGGGCGGCCGTCTGGACCTTTCCGCCTACGACACCGGGGTAGAAGAACTGGCCTGGATCATGGAATCTTCCCTCATGGCCCTGGAGCTGTGGGAAAACGTCAAGCGCCAGGGCAATGTGGAACTCTTTTGCCCGGCCAGCCCCGCCGCCCTGGATTTCACCCCGGACGCCGCCCATCTGGAACTGACGGACGGTCGCCGTCTGGAAGCTAGGCTCCTGGTGGGGGCCGATGGTCGGGAATCCTGGGTGCGCAACCGGGCCGGTCTGGCGGCCCATTACAGCCCCTACGGGGAAATGGGGGTGGTGGCCAATTTCACCACCGCCCAGCCCCACCGGGATACGGCCTCCCAGTGGTTCCGCCGGGACGGGGTGCTGGCCTACCTGCCCCTGCCCGGAAATCGGATGTCCATCGTCTGGTCCACCCCGGACGCCCAGGCCAAGGAATTGCTGGCCCTGCCCCCGGAAGACTTCTGCCACCGGGTGGCCGCCGCCGGCAATGGTACCCTGGGAGCCCTGGAACTTCTCACTCCTCCCGCCACCTTCGCTCTCAAGCTCATGCGGGTGCCCCAGCCGGTGGCCCCCCGTCTGGCTCTGATCGGGGATGCGGCCCACGGCATCCATCCCCTGTCCGGCCACGGCATCAACCTGGGCTACCGGGATGCCCAGACCCTGGCTGCCCTGCTAGCCGCCGCCCCGGCCTGGCAGGACATTGGCGAGGAGCGCTTCCTGGCCCGCTACCGGCGCGCCAGGAAGGAAGAAGTGACCCTGTTGCAAAGCGCCACCGACGGCCTGCGCCGCCTCTTCCGGGAAGACGTGCCCGGCTTGAAAACCCTACGTAACCTGGGACTGGGCTGGGTCAACCGGCTCACCCCGGTAAAGAGTAGCCTGATACGCTACGCCCTCGAATCCTGATCGGAGTAATCCATGCTGAAGTTGAAAAAGTGGCTGCCGGCCCTCCTCGGCCTGACCATCCTGGCCCTGCCCGCCCTGGCCGACGAAGCCGCCACCATCCGCAAGACCGTGGAAGGCAAAATCGGCGCCAAGGTGGATAGCGTTACTAAAACCCCCTACCTGGGCCTCTACGAGGTCTATGCGGAAGGCCAGATTCTCTATACGGACGCCAAGGTCAGCGTGCTGCTCCTGGGCCCCCTGATCGACGCCAAGACCATGCAGAACGTCACCAGCAACCGCATGTCCAAGCTTTCCGCCATCAAGTTCTCCGAACTGCCCCTGGAGCTGGCGGTGAAGCAGGTGCACGGCAACGGCAAGCGCACCCTGGTCACCTTTGAAGACCCCAACTGCGGCTACTGCAAGCGGCTGGCCAAGGACATGGTGCATCTGGACAACGTCACCATCTACACCTTCCTCTTCCCCATCCTGGCCGCCGATTCCATGGAAAAAGCCAAACAGGTGTGGTGCGCCCCGGACCGGGCCAAGGCCTGGAACACGGTCATGGCGGAAGGCCGGGTGCCCGGCGGCCGCAGCGACTGCGACACCAGCGCCGTACAAAAATCCCTGGCCCTGGGCCGTCGCCTCAATGTGACCGGCACCCCCACCCTGTTCTTCAGTAACGGGGAACGCATCCCGGGTGCCGTGCCCCTAGCAAAAATCGAAGAAAAACTGGCCCAGCAGGGCCACTGAGCGACCACAAACCCCAGTCCCCAAACCCAGTTAGGGGACAAGAAAAAGCCGGAGTCACAAGCTCCGGCTTTTTTGTTAGCTCGCAAGGCATTTGGGCCCCTGTCTTTAGGCCACCCCCGGCTCGTTCGCTCCCAGGGCTACCAATTCCCGACAGGCATCACGGAAAGACATCCCCTGGGCGTCTTTGGCGGAGATGATTGGGGCCACCGAGCCCAAAGGCCATTCCACGGCCAGATCCGGATCGTTCCAGGCGATGCAGCGCTCAAACTGGGGGAACCAGTAATCGGTGGTCTTGTAGAGAAATTCCGCGCTCTCGCTGAGAACGGAAAAGCCATGGGCAAAACCGGGGGGAATCCAGAGCTGCTGTTTGTTTTCCGCGGTCAGGGTCGCCCCCGCCCATTGCCCGAAAGTGGGGGAACTCGGGCGAATATCCACCGCCACATCGAAGACTTCCCCCTGGACCACCCGCACCAGCTTCCCTTGGGGATGCTGGATTTGGTAATGCAAGCCCCGCAAGACCCCCTTGCTGCTCCGGGAATGGTTGTCCTGCACAAACGCCACGGTTTCGCCGAGAAGGGCGGCAAACTCCCGTTGGTTGTAGCTTTCGAAAAAGAATCCCCGCTCATCCCCAAAAACCCGGGGTTCCAGCAGCAACACCTCCGGAATACGCAAAGGCCTCGCTTCCATTAGGCTTTCTCCTGCAACAAGGCTTGTAAATACAGGCCATAGGCATTCTTCGCCAAAGGCTCGGCCAAGGCCGCCAGATGGGCATCATCCACCCAGCCCTGGCGCCAGGCAATTTCTTCCAAACAAGCCACTTTCAGGCCCTGGCGCCGTTCCAGGGTGGCGATGAACTGGCCTGCTTCCAATAGGGAATCATGGGTCCCCGTATCCAACCAGGCGTAGCCCCGGCCCATGATCTGCACATTGAGCTGGCCCCGCTCCAGGTAGGCCCGATTCACGTCCGTAATTTCCAACTCCCCCCGGGCGGAAGGACGGATGCGGCGGGCAATATCCACCACCTGGTCATCGTAGAAGTAAAGGCCGGTTACCGCGTAACGGGACTTGGGGTGGGCCGGTTTTTCCTCAATGGATAGGGCGTGAAAGTTGGCGTCGAATTCCACTACCCCGTAACGCTCCGGATCCGTCACCGGATAGGCAAAAACGGTGGCGCCCCTGGGCTGGTCCGCCGCCCCCTGGACCATCGACGCCAGATCGTTGCCGTGGAAAATATTGTCTCCCAGGACCAGGGCACTGGGCCCCTGGCCGATGAAATCCGCCCCGAGGACAAAGGCCTGGGCCAGGCCATCCGGACTGGGCTGAACCGCGTATTGAAGGTTGAGGCCCCAACGACTCCCATCCCCCAGGAGCTGGGTAAAACGGGGGGTGTCCTGGGGGGTGGAAATCACCAGAATATCCCGTATCCCCGCCAGCATCAGGGTGCTCAGGGGGTAATAGATCATGGGCTTGTCGTAGATGGGCAGAAGCTGTTTGGAAACCGCCAGGGTGGCCGGATAAAGCCGGGTACCCGAACCTCCCGCGAGAATGATGCCCCGTCGTTGCGTCATGGTTTTCCTTGTCCAGGGGCCGCGCCCCTAATGTCCTAACATTTCCCGCAGGGTCCGCTCCACTCCCACTTCCCAGGGGGGCAGGGTCAAGCCGAAACTGCGGCGCAATTTTTCCGTCGCCAAGCGGGAATTGGCAGGCCGTCGGGCCGGCAGGGGATAGGCGGAAGAGGGAATGGGCTCCACCTCCCTAACCTCCAGGGGTTCCCCCCAGGCCCGGGCCCAATCAATGATTCGGCAGGCATAGCCGTACCAGGAGGTCTCCCCGGCGGCGGCCAGATGATAGAGCCCGGCCAGCTCGGGCCGAACCAGGGCCTGGGCCAAGGCCTGGGCGGTCACATCCGCCAGGAGTTCGGCGCCTGTGGGCGCCCCCACCTGATCGTCGATGACGGTCAGCCGCTCCCGCTCCCGAGCCAGACGCAGCATGGTGGTAATGAAATTATCCCCCCGCGCCCCGTAGACCCAGCTGGCACGGAAGATTAAATGGGCCGCACCGCTTTCCTGGATAGCCCGGTCCCCGGCCAGCTTGGTGACCCCATAAGTATTGAGAGGCGCGGGCAACGCCTCCTCACGCCAGGGAGCCCCCCCCTGGCCATCGAACACATAGTCGGTGGAGTAATGAATGAGCCAGGCCCCCAGGGCCTTGGCTTCCCGGGCCAGCACGGCGGGGGCCTGGGCGTTGAGGCGTTGGGCCAGTTCCCCCCCGTCCAGCTCCGCCCGATCCACCGCCGTATAAGCCGCCGCATTCACGATCACCCGGGGCGCCAGACCCCGCACCGTGTCCGCCAGTCCGTCCAGATTTTCCAGATCGCCACACCAGTCCCGGCTGTGCCGATCCAGGGCCACTACCTCCCCCAGGGACGCCAGGGAACGTTGCAGTTCCCAGCCCACCTGGCCGTTTTTGCCCAGGAGCAGGATTTTCACGCCCGGCTCTCCCGCCCAGCGTAGTTCCGGGACAACCATTCCCGATAGGCCCCAGTCTGCACATGGCTCACCCAGTCCTGATGGGCCAGATACCAGGTCACCGTCTTGCGAATGCCGGTGGCGAAGGTTTCCTCCGGCCGCCAGCCCAGTTCCCGTTCGATTTTACGGGCATCAATGGCATAGCGCCGGTCATGGCCAGGCCGGTCCGTCACGAACTGGATCAGCCGGGCATAGGGACCGGCATTACTGGGAGCCAGCTCGTCCAGCAGCTGACAGAGGGTCTGCACAATGGTCAGATTGGCCATTTCGTTCCAGCCCCCCACGTTGTACACCTCCCCGGGCTGCCCCTTTTCCAGAATGCAGCGGATGGCCCGGCAATGGTCCCCCACGTAGAGCCAATCCCGCACCTGCTGGCCATCCCCGTAGATGGGCAGGGGCTGGCCGGCCAGGGCCCGGGTGATGACCAGGGGAATGAGCTTTTCCGGAAAGTGATAAGGGCCGTAGTTGTTGGAACAGTTGCTGGTGGTCACGGGCAGGCCATAGGTATGGTGCCAGGCCCGCACCAGATGGTCGGAAGCCGCCTTGCTGGCCGAATAGGGGCTGTTAGGGGCGTAAGCATCCTGCTCCCGGAAAGGCGGCGCCTCCGGCGTCAGGCTGCCATAGACCTCATCCGTGGATACATGGTGGAAGCGGAATTGCTCCCGGGCGGCTCCCGTCAGGCCAGACCAATACTGGCGGGCCGCCTCCAGCAGGGTGAAGGTCCCCGTCACATTGGTACGCATAAATTCCCCGGGCCCGTGGATGGAACGATCCACGTGGGACTCGGCGGCGAAATGGACCACCGCCCGGGGCTGGTGCTGGGCCAACAGACGTTCCACCAAGGCCTGGTCCCCGATGTCTCCCTGCACAAAGGTGTGCCGGGCATCCCCTTCCAGGGAGGCGAGGTTTTCCAGATTGCCCGCGTAGGTCAGCTTATCCAGATTGACCACCGGCTCATCGCCTGCGGCCAGCCAGTCCAGGACAAAATTGCTGCCGATAAAGCCGGCACCGCCGGTCACCAGAATGGTCATGGGATAAATCACCGAAAAATAATGGGGGAATTATAGGGCCTGACGGCTCCCAAGCCGATTCTCTCTCCATGGGCAGAAAAAAGGCGGCTCCCCCAGGAGCCGCCCGATGACACCCCGTTTCCAGCCCGGTGTTACGCCACCGACACAGTAAATTGGCTGACCAGCTGATTCAGGCTCTTGGCGGCGCTGGCGGTCATGTCCGTGCTGCGGCCGGTTTCGTCCACCGATTGCTTCACCGCCTGGGCGGCCCCGGCGATTTCTTCCACCCGGGTGCCGGTGGCGTGGGTGGCCGCTTCCAGCTGGTCGATGGTGGCAAAGAGACGTTCCAGAATGTCCTGAATTTCCCGCTTGTCCGTGGCCGCTTCCGTGGTCAGTTTCAGGCCTTCTTCTAGGTTGGACATACCCGTATCCATGCTGGTCACCGCCTCTTCCGCCCGACTTTGCACGGCGCCGATCATGTCGGCGATTTCTTTGGTGGAATTGGCGGTGCGCTCGGCCAGCTTGCGCACTTCGTCCGCCACCACGGCAAAGCCCCGCCCCGCCTCCCCGGCCCGGGCCGCCTCAATGGCGGCGTTCAGGGCCAGGAGATTGGTCTGGCTGGCGATTTCGTC
This sequence comes from Azospira inquinata, assembly GCF_018905915.1. NCBI lineage: Bacteria > Pseudomonadati > Pseudomonadota > Betaproteobacteria > Rhodocyclales > Rhodocyclaceae > Azospira > Azospira inquinata. Next base: position 2,062,068 of record NZ_CP064782.1, on the reverse strand, counting down.
GATCACCGTCACAATGCGACCGATTTCCGCCGTGCTGCTTTCCAGCTCCCTGATGGTCTGGGTGGCGGTGCCCACGGAGGCGAGAATGCCGGAACTGCGGGACTGGACCAGCGCGAACTGCTTACGAGTATCCGCCGTCACCACATGGACCGCTTCCCGCATGGCTTCCACCTTTTCGTTGGCGGCGTCGATTTCCGCCATCTGGGCCTTGAGGGATTCCTGGGTGGCCTGCATTTCTTCAGCCATATTGGCCGTGGCCTGGCCGGTCATCCGGGTCTTTTCTTGTAAGGCCGCATTAGTGGCGCCGATTTCCCGGGAGGTCTGGATGACCCGGCCGATGATCTGTTCCAGATTGTCGATAAAGCTGTTGGTCCATTGGGAGATCACCGTGGTCTCGTCGCTACTGCCGCTCCCCTTGGGCAGGCGCTGACTCAGATTGCCATTGCCCTCGGCGATGGAGCGGAGTACCCCGGCGGTCGCCCGCAGGCGGCGGGACAGGGGACGGATACCAAAGCGGTTGAAGGCGAAGGCGCCGCATCCCACCAGAAGCAATTCGCAAAAGCGGGCGGGCAGGCCGGTGAGGCCCAACGCCTCCTGAATTCCTACCCCCAGGCCCCAGGCCAGCACCACCACCATCCAGTACAGGCGTTGCAGGCCATAGCCGATGCCCCGGAAGCGATAGACCTCTTCCAAATCCGCTTCGCACATCATGCCCCACACGTCGGGGGAGCCGGGCAAGCTGAAGGTCACCCCCCGGCCAATCACCGGCACATGGCGATAATCCGAATAGCCCGGGTAGGTGACGAAAAGGTTTTCCCCCTTGCGGATGGTTTCCCGCACCCCGGGGTGAAGCTGGCCGGTGGCCGGGTCGTTGAAAATCAGCTCGAATTCCGTGTGCTGCTGCACCCGCACAGTGCCCCAGGCGGTGCGCACCCCCTGCTTCAGGTTGTCTCCCAGGGAAAAGGTGTCGTCTTCGAAGCGGGAGCGGGACAGGGCGGTGCCCGGCTGCACATTGGGATCGAAGTTGGACTTCACCATGAACAGGTAGTTGTCCCCCGATTCATGGAAAATGTGCCCCGCTTCCCGTTGGATCAGATCCCCCAGCACATCGTTGGGCACCCGGCCGCAGACCGCCCCCAGCACCTGGCCGTTGCGCACCAGAGGCTGATAGAACATCAGGGTCACGGCATCGTGGAAACGGGAGGTGGACGGCGGCAGGGAGGCAGTCACCCCATCCACATAGGGGCCATGGAGAAAGGGCTTTTGCAGGCCCGCCGCCAGGGCCCGGCTTTCCGTCACGTGGGCGCCGGAGCGCCCTGGCTGGGTGGAGTCCAGCACTTCGCCGGCGGGAGACACTAGAAAAATTTCGGAGAAATCCCGGGCTGCGGCCATTTTTTCCACCAGGCGCTGATGGGGCACGGTAGGAAAGCTTTCCGCCAGTTCCCCGGCCAGACTGGCCAGCTGGCTCCAGCGCATTTCCGCCCAGGACTGAAGAATGCGCACCCGGGTGGCGCCAAACCCTTCGAACGTACCTTCCAGATCCCCATAACGGTCCCGGTTCAGGAAGGTTGCCCAGCCCATGGCCAGCTTGCCTGTTCTGCCCAGCCAGGGCAGCCACCGCGTCTCAGAGGCAGACAAATTCATCCTCGGACTTTTCAACATCGTGCTCTCCGTATTTGCTTTATTTATGAGCTAGCTATAGCACTTACAGTGCCAGCCATTGATTTCTTTATATTTATTATGCCGGAGGCGGTATAAGCCGTCCCTATGGCTAGGGATAAGCACCATAACAGTGCGCCATCGAGGCCACCTCTGAAGAAATAGCCGGGGAACCTTCAGCTTTTTCCTGGAGCCCATGGGCCGACATGAGGGAAAAGCAATCCCGCCACTTAAGCGGAAAGCCAAGGCGCTGACCGACGGCTACAAACACAAAGCCCGGCATCTGCCGGGCTTTGCTGATGGAGGGCCCTACAAGGCTTGTAGGGCAGCCCCTTGGACTAGCTCAGGCTTTCCCGCTCCGGGGTGGCACTGATCTTATGGATCGCCAGGTCCGCGCCGTTATATTCATCCTCCGGATCGAGACGGATACCCACGGCCAGCTTCAGAGCCCCGTAAACCAGGGAGCCCCCGGCCAGGGCAATGAGAATGGCCAGGCCCGTAGCCACCAGCTGGGAGCCGAAGGCCACGCCCCCCAGGCCACCCAGGGCCTTGGCGCCGAAAATCCCCGCAGCCAGACCACCCCAGGCCCCACACAGGCCGTGGAGGGGCCACACCCCCAGCACGTCGTCAATTTTCCAGCGGTTCTGGGTCAGGGTGAACATAACCACAAACAGTGCACCGGCGACCCCGCCGGTCACCAGGGCGCCTAGGGGATGCATCAGGTCAGAACCCGCGCAGACCGCCACCAGCCCGGCCAGAGGGCCGTTATGGACAAAGCCCGGGTCATTCTTACCCACCAGGGTGGCAGTAACGATGCCCCCCACCATGGCCATGAGGGAGTTCAAAGCCACCAGGCCGGAAATTTTGTCCAGGGTCTGGGCGCTCATTACGTTGAAGCCGAACCAGCCCACCGCCAGAATCCAGGCGCCCAGGGCCAGGAAAGGAATGGATGAAGGGGGATGGGAGGCGATACGCCCATCCTTGGAATAGCGGCCCCGGCGGGCGCCCAGGATGAGCACGGCGGGCAGGGCGATCCAGCCCCCCATGGCATGGACCACCACGGAACCGGCGAAATCGTGGAATTCGGCGCCGAAAGTGGCTTGCAGCCAGGCCTGGATACCAAAAGCGTGATTCCAGGCAATGCCTTCAAAGAGGGGATAGACCCCCCCCACCAGGGCGAAGGTGGCCGCCAGTTGGGGATGGAATTTGGCCCGCTCCGCAATGCCCCCGGAAATGATGGCGGGGATGGCGGCGGCAAAGGTTAAGAGGAAAAAGAACTTGGTCAGTTCAAAGCCGTTGTGCTGGGCCAGAATGTCGGCGGCGGTGAAAAAATGCACCCCGTAGGCCACCCCGTAGCCAATGAAAAAATAGGCCAGGGTGGAAACGGCAAAGTCGGTCATGATTTTCACCAGGGCATTCACCTGGTTTTTCTTCCGGACCGTGCCCAGTTCCAAAAAGGCAAAGCCAGCATGCATGGCAAGCACCATGATGGCGCCCAGCAGCACAAAAAGGGTGTCCGATGCGGACTTAAGAACTTCCATGGTGCCTCCCGAAAAAGATCGCACCACTTAAGCAAACAGCGTTCCCGGCCTCTATATGCGATAAATCATAGAGTTAGGGAAACGCCGTTCCTATCAACGCACCAAAACAGGCCTTAATCTTCAAATACGCACCATAGTCGTGCAATTTGCCTCAATGTTGTGCCTACGCACCAAAAGCGCCATCACCCTCCCAGGCCGGGGGGCAAAAAGACCCAGAGCTGGCCCCGCTGTTTCATTTTGCCGGCCTGATTACCCGCCCCACTGCCGAAGCCCCAGAAAAAATCTCCCCGCACCGGTCCCCGGATGGCGCCCCCCGTGTCCTGGGCCAGCATTAGCCGTTGCAGGGGCCGGGGGGAATTGGGATAGGTGGCGGAAAGGAACACCGGGGCCCCCAGGGGCACGGTGCGGGGATCCACGGCCAGACTGCGTTCTGCCGTGAGGGGAACCCCCAGGGCGCCCACCGGGCCGTCCCCAGGGGGCAGATTCAGTTCCTTGAAAAATACGTAGCTGGGGTCCTGATTCAACACCGAGGCCACCTTACCCGGCTGGCCCTGATTAGCCCGGGTCCAGGCCTGGATGGATTGCATGCTGACCTGATCCGGCTTCAGTTCTCCCCGTTCCACCAGCACCCGGCCAATGGGCTGGAAGGGGCGTCCGTTCTGGTCCCCGTAGCCAACCCGCACCAGGCTACCGTCAGGCAGCTGGACCCGGCCCGAACCCTGGATTTGCAGGAAAAAGAGTTCAATGGGGTCATCCACCCAGAGCAGGGCCTGATACTGGTCCATGCGCCGGGCCATTTCTTCCCGGGACCAGTAGGGCACCACCCGGTTGCCCTGGAGTCGACCCCGCAGGCGCAGATGCTTGAGTTCCGGGTAAACGGCGCTCAAATCCACGGTAATCAGATCCTTGGGCACCCTGAGCAGGGGATAGCGGTAAGCCCCTTCCGCCTTGCGGCTGCCGTGGAGCAGGGGCTCGTAATAGCCCGTAATCAGGCCCTCCCGACTACCGTCCGGATTGACCACCTGATAAGGGGTAAAGCGGCTTTCAAAAAAGCGCCGCAGGGCCGCCCCGTCCTGGGGATTCAGGCTACGGGCCTCGTCACAGGCAGGCCGCCATAACGGCCATTCCTTGCGCCCAGCCAGACCCCGGCAGCTGGACAAAAAGGCGGGCAGGGCCGCGGACAGATCATCCTGGCCCCAGCCCGGAATATCTTCCCAACGGGCCGCCTGGAGCGGCTTGGCGGGAGGAGCGGTGACCTCCTTTTCCCCGGTAGGGGCGGGGCACACGGGACAACCGGCGGGAACTTCCTTGGGCCCCGTACCGGCGCAGCCCGCCAGCAAGGCGGCTAGGGACAAAGACATCAGGGCAGCAAAGGTTAATTGGCGTTTTTTCATGATTGGGCTAAGGTTCGATGCTTTCTTTCAGTATACCGGCAACCCCATGAGCGACCCTTTACAACGGCTCGACCAATTTCTGGCCCATGCCGAAAAACTTCTTTCCCAACTGGAACCCCTGCTGCCCCCACCCCCTTCCGAAATCAACTGGAAGGCACCGGCTTACCGCTGGCGCAAGCGTAACGGCCGGGGCTATCTCCAGGCCGTGCCCAAGCCCCATCCCATCCGCCTGCGGGACCTGAAGGACATCGACGAGCAAAAGCGCCGGGTGGAAGCCAACACCCGCCAGTTTCTCGCCGGCCAGCCCGCCAACAACGTACTGCTCACCGGGGCCCGGGGCTGCGGCAAATCTTCTCTGGTGAAAGCCCTGCTCAACGAATACGCCAAGAAGGGCCTGCGCCTCATCGAGGTGGACAAGAGCGACCTAGTGGATCTGGCGGACATCGTGGATCTGGTGGCGGCCCGCCCGGAACACTACATCGTCTTTTGCGATGACCTGTCCTTCGAGGCCAATGAAGCCGCCTACAAGGCCCTCAAATCGGTGCTGGACGGCTCGGTCACCAGCGTGCCGGACAATGTGATCATTTACGCCACCTCCAACCGGCGCCACCTGCTGCCCGAGTATTACGCGGAAAATCTGGAAGGGGCCAAGGTGGGCGAAGAAATTCACCCGGGGGAAGCGGTGGAAGAAAAGGTCTCCCTCTCGGAACGCTTCGGCCTCTGGCTCTCCTTCTACCCCTTCAGCCAGGACGACTACCTGCGGGTAGCCAACCACTGGCTGAAGAGCTTTGGCTGCGACGCCGCCACCATCGCTGACGCGGAGCGGGAAGCCCTCAACTGGGCCCTTTCCCGGGGCTCCCGCAGTGGCCGGGTGGCCTGGCAGTTCGCCCGGGATTACGCCGGTGCCCTGGCCCTGGGAAAAGAGGGCAAGCGCTGATGGGCAAGATCGTGGAAGTGGCCGCCGCCGTCCTGCTGCGCCGGGGCGGCCGGGAATTTCTCCTGGCCCAGCGGCCGGAAGGCAAGGTCTGCGCTGGCTTCTGGGAATTTCCCGGGGGCAAGCTGGAGCCTGGGGAAACGGCCCGCCAGGCCCTGGTCCGGGAACTGGAAGAAGAACTGGGCATCCACGTCACCCGGGCCTGGCCCTGGATTACCAAGCGCTACACCTACCCCCACGCGGACGTGCATCTGAAATTTTTCCGCATCACCGCCTGGGAAGGGGACATTCGCCCCCTGGAACACGCCGCCTTCCAGTGGGTGGCCGCGGGCGAGGAACCGGGCGTCGCCCCCCTGCTGCCCGCCAATGGGCCCATCCTCAAGGGTCTGGCTTTGCCGGATCACTACGCCCTGACCCTGGCGGAAGAACGGGGGGTGGAAGCCGAACTGGCCCGCCTGGAACGGGCCTGCCAGGGCACCTTGCGGCTCATTCAGGTGCGGGACAAGGGGCTGCCCCCGGAAGTGCGGGCCAGTTTCGCCCAGAAGGTGGTGGATCTGGCCCACGCCCAGGGGGCCAAGGTGCTGATCAACGACGACGAGGCCTTAGCCAGGCTGGTGGGGGCGGATGGCCTCCATTGCACCAGCACCACCCTGGCGGGCTTGTCCGCCCGGCCGGATTTCCCCTGGGTCGCCGCCTCCTGCCATAGCGAAGCCGAGCTGGCCCGGGCTGCCGAACTAGATCTGGATTTTGCCGTGCTGGGGCCGGTACTCCCCACCCCCTCCCATCCCCAGGCGGAAGGCTTAGGCTGGGAGCGCTTCGCCGCCCTGGTCCAGGATTCTCCCCTGCCCGTCTATGCCCTGGGGGGCATGCGCCCGGACATGGCGATCCCCGCCAAGGAACGGGGCGCCCAGGGGGTAGGGTTGATGCGGGGCTGGTAAGCAAACGATCCAGACGGCGGGCAAGCCCGGGAGCCGGGAGGGGGGGGAAAAGCCCCATCCATGAATGGTAGGGAAACGGGGAAGCCCCATGGCGATCCCCGCCCCTTAAGGCCCTGGGTCCGGAAAGACCCGCCCCTGCCCACCTAGTTCAAGGTGGGGGGCGTGCCCCCGAATTCCCCATCCTCCTGGCCCCCGTCCGCTTCCGCCACCGGCACCCGGTAGCTTTCGCTGGCCCAGGCCCCCAGGTCGATGAGCTTGCAACGTTCGCTACAGAAGGGCCGCCAGGGATTGGCGGGACTCCACTCGGATTCACCCCCACATTGGGGACAACGGATTTTTTTGGCACCGGCCATGATCACAACCTTGTCTGCCTGATTACGAAAAAACGGGATTTTACCCCGCCCCCGGCCCCCTCCCCACAAGCCCCGCTCTGCGCAAGATCAAGCCGGGAACCAGTCTTCTTGGCCATAATGGGGTTTTTCGTGCACGGCGGGAGCATTTGCCATGAGTCACCTCGACAAAGACCACTTTCCCGAAACCCCGGCCACCCGCTTTCTCAAAAGCCACAAGGTGCCCTATTCCAGCCATCTCTACGCCTACGAGGACCACGGCGGCACCAAGGTCTCCGCCCGGGAGTTGAATGTGGCGGAACACGGGGTGGTCAAAACCCTGATTATGGAAGATGAACACGCCAAACCCCTGATCATCCTCATGCACGGGGACCGGGAGGTTTCCACCAAGGAACTGGCCCGGCAGATCGGAGTAAAAAAAGTGGCCCCCTGCAAACCCGAGGTGGCCCAGCGCCACAGCGGCTACATGGTGGGCGGCACCAGCCCTTTCGGCACCAAGCGGGCCATGCCCGTCTATATGGAAAAAACCATCCTGGATCTGCCCCTGATCTACATCAACGGGGGCAAGCGGGGCTATCTGGTGGGCCTCCGCCCCCACGACCTACTGGCCGCCATCCAGCCCACCCTGGTCAGCGTGGGCCTGGAACATTAGGGGCTGAGCGCCTTACGGCCGCCTGCCTCGCCAGCAGGTGGGCCCTAATGCCGGCCCCCAAGGGCCGGCGGGGGGCTCAGGTGTTGCGCTCGATAATGACCCCGACTTTTTTCACGCCCCGGATCATCCCCAGCTTGGCCACGGAGACCCGAATCCAGGAAGCCTGGAATTCTTCCAGCACCAGGGTGGCCACAAATTCCGCCAGCTTTTCCAGCAAGCCGAAGCGGCGGCTCTCCAATTCTCCCCGCAGCCGCTCCACCACCTTGGCGTAGTCGATGGTATCCCGGATGTCGTCGCTGGCCCCCGCGCTGGCCGTGGACAACCCGATCTGCAGGGACAGTTCGATAGTCTGGGCCATCACGCCCTCCCGGGCATAGATGCCGATATTGGCCTGGAGGCGGAAATCCTCGATAAAAATAATATCCATGGGAGCAAACGGGCTGGCGCGCCCTCAGGGCGGGCCGGGCAAAAATTAGGGGAATAAGCGAAGCAGCAAGTCCTACGGGCCTTCTAGGGACTCGGAGGGCCGCCCCTGGGGGCGGTCCGGAGCAAGCTGGTACAATGTGCGCCCGCATTGTACCTCAAGGCATCCCACTCCCCGCGCCCGTCGGCGCCCCGGCCCATGACCCCCTTACCTATCGATCCCTTGCCCACCGCCCCCCTGTCCATGGCCCTTTTTCTCACCCTGATCAGCGCCTATCTGCTGGGCTCCATTCCCTTTGCCGTGGTCTCCAGCAAGCTCTTCGGCCTGGCCGACCCCCGCTCCTACGGCTCCGGCAATCCGGGGGCCACCAATGTGCTGCGCAGCGGCAATAAATTGGCCGCCCTCACCACCCTCCTGGGGGACGCCGCCAAGGGCTGGCTGGCGGTGTTTCTGGTGGGGCGACTGGCGCCCCACCTGGGCCTGGCGGAAATCGCCATTGCCAGCGCCGGACTAGCCGCCTTCCTCGGCCACCTCTTCCCCGTCTTCCTCAAATTCAAGGGGGGCAAGGGCGTGGCCACGGCCGCCGGAGTACTGCTGGCTTTGAGCCCCTGGCTGGGACTGGCGGTCATCGGCGTCTGGCTGGTGGTGGCCGTGGTTACCCGTTATTCCTCCCTGGCCGCCCTGCTGGCGGCCCTCAGCGCCCCGGCCTTGAGCGCCTGGATGGGGGGTATGAACGGCCAACTGCTCATGGTGAGCCTCCTGGCCCTGGCCCTCATCATCAAGCACCGGGCCAATATCCAGCGCCTGCTGGCGGGTACGGAGAGCCGCATCGGCAGCAAAAAAAAGGCGGCTTAAGCCGCCTTTCCCGCCACCGCCCGATCGGCGGCACCCCCTGGGGCGCCCCTAGGCTTCAACAATATTGAGATCGGCCAGAGGCCAGCGGGGCCGCACGGAAAAGCTCCCCGCCGCCTTGGGCTGGGCACCGGCCTGCAAGCGCAGGGCACCGGCCAGGGCGATCATGGCCCCGTTGTCCGTACAATATTCCAGTTCCGGGTAATAGACCCGAAATTTGCGCCGGGCGGCCTGGGCGTTGAGGCTGCGGCGCAGCTCCCGGTTCGCCCCCACGCCCCCGGCCACCACCAGGGAGTTCAAACCGGTCTGGCGCAAGGCGCCCACGGCCTTGCGCACCAGCACCTCCACCAGGGCATCCTGAAAGCCCCGGGCCACATCGGCCCGCTCCTGTTCCACCAGTTCCCGGCCTCGCACCTGGGTCAGAACGGCGGTTTTGAGGCCGGAAAAGGAGAAATTCAGATCCCCGGAATGGAGCATGGGCCGGGGGAAATGGACCGCCTCCGGTACGCCCTGCTCCGCCAGCTTGGCCAGCACCGGACCGCCCGGATAGGGCAGGCCCAGGAGCTTGGCGGTCTTATCGAAGGCTTCCCCCGCCGCGTCATCCAGGGTTTCCCCCAGCAGTTCGTAGGCCCCGACCCCGGTCACCCGCATCAACTGGGTATGACCGCCGGACACCAGGAGGGCGACAAAGGGAAAGGAGGGAGGATCGGCGGACAACAGGGGAGACAGCAGATGGCCTTCCAGGTGATGCACTGGCAGCACGGGCACGTCCAGGGCGAAGGCCAGGCTTTCGGCGAAGGAGGCCCCCACCAGCAGGGCCCCGGCCAGTCCCGGCCCCTGGGTGTAAGCCACCGCATCAATATCCGTCAGACTGCGCCCGGTCTGGGCCAGCACCTGGCGCAGCAGGGGCACCGCCCGGCGAATATGGTCCCGGGAGGCCAGCTCGGGCACCACGCCGCCATACTGGGCGTGGAGCACGATCTGGGAATGGAGGGCGTGGCCCAGCAGACGGCCGCCAGCCCCCGCCCCATCGGGAAGTTCATAAAGGGCGACGCCGGTTTCGTCGCAGGAAGATTCGATGCCCAGGATCAACATGGGGCGCATTTTAGCACCGGCCCGCACTTTTTTTGTGCTTACCCCCTTGGTAAACGGTTGACGTTTCGATAGAATCCAAGGTTTTCTCTCATTGCTGTCTGGGGACTGATTTCAATGCCTAATATCCGCGTCAAGGAAAACGAACCGTTTGAAGTGGCCATGCGCCGTTTCAAGCGCACTGTCGAAAAAACCGGCCTGCTGACCGAACTCCGCGCCCGCGAGTTCTACGAAAAGCCCACGGCCGAACGCAAGCGCAAGCTGGCTGCTGCCGTGAAGCGTCACCACAAGCGCATCCGCAGCCAAACCCTGCCGCCCAAGATGTTCTAAGCCTGCGCGACTTGACGCCACACCGGCCGTCCATCTTCGATGGACGGCTTTTTGCGCTTCTGGACCTTAGAAGGAAACAACCATGACACTCAAGGAACGCATCAATGAGGACATGAAGTCCGCCATGCGTGCCAAAGAGACGGCCAAGCTGGGCGCCATCCGCCTGCTGCTGGCCGCCATGAAGCAAAAGGAAGTGGACGAACGGGTCACCCTGGACGACGACGCCGTGGTGGCCATCATCGACAAGATGCTGAAACAGCGCCGGGATTCGGTGGCCCAGTACGAAGCCGCCAATCGGGCCGATCTGGCGGATGCGGAAAAGTTTGAAATGACCGTGCTTTCCGCCTACATGCCCGCCGCCCTTTCGGAAGAGGAAATTGCTGCTGCCATCGCCAAGGCGGTGAGCGATAGCGGTGCCGCCGGCCCGGCGGATATGGGCAAGGTCATGGGCCTGCTCAAGCCCCTGCTGGCCGGTCGGGCCGACATGAGCCAGGTCTCCAAGCTGGTCAAGGCCAAGCTTTCTGCCTGACGCCCCGGGGCCGGTCCGCCGGCCCTTTTCTTTTTTTCTTCTGCCCCGGTTGCCCGCTTGATTCCCGAATCCTTTATCCAGGAACTCCTGCAGCGCATCGACATTGTGGAGCTGATCGACGGCTACGTGCCGTTGAAAAAGGCCGGGGCCAACTACGCCGCCTGCTGTCCTTTCCACAGCGAAAAAACCCCCTCCTTCACCGTCAGTCCCAGCAAACAGTTCTACCACTGCTTCGGCTGCGGGGCCCATGGCACGGCCATCGGCTTTCTCATGGAATATTCCGGCCTGGGCTTTGTGGAAACGGTCAAGGACTTGGCGGCCCGGGTGAGCCTCCAGGTGCCCGAGGAAAACCGGGGCCAGCGTGGCCGCCAGCCCCGCATCGCCCAGCTGACGGACCTCATGGACCGGGCGGCCCGCTACTACTACGAGCAGATGAAGGGCTCGGAACGGGCCAAGGCTTACCTGAAAAAGCGGGGCTTAAGCGGGGAGGTGGTGCAGCGTTTCCGCATCGGCTACGCCCCGGACGGCTGGCAGAATCTGGAAGCGGTTTTCGGCGACCACTACCACAGCCCGGAAATGCAGAGCGCCGGCCTAGTCATTCGCAACGACCAGGGGCGGCTCTACGACCGCTTCCGAGACCGGGTGATGTTCCCCATCATTAACCAGAAAGGGGAAGTCATCGCCTTCGGTGGCCGCATTCTGGACCAAGGGGAACCCAAGTACCTGAATTCCCCGGAAACCCCCCTGTTTGAAAAAGGCCACGAACTCTTCGGCCTGCCCCAGGCCCGCCAGGCCCTGCGGGAAACGGACACGGCCATTGTGGTGGAAGGCTATATGGACGTGGTCGCCCTGTCCCAGCACGGCATCGGCAATGTGGTGGCCACCCTGGGCACGGCCACCACTGCCAGCCACGTGCAGAAGCTGCTACGCCAGGTGGACCGCATCGTCTATTGCTTCGACGGGGACGCAGCAGGACGCAAGGCGGCCTGGCGAGGCCTGGAAAACAGCTTGGAAGCCCTGGCGGACAACAAGCAGATCGGTTTTGTTTTCCTGCCTCCGGAACACGATCCGGACACCTTCGTCCGGGAACAGGGCAAGGAGGCGTTCCAGACCAAAGTGGCCCAGGCCCTGCCCCTCTCCGACTTTCTCCTCAAAGAACTGGCCACCCGCAGCGACCTCACCACGGCGGAAGGCAAGGCCCAGCTGGTCTATAACGCCAAGCCCCTGATTACCCGGCTCACCACCCCCTTCCTGCGCCTACAACTGGTCAAGCGGCTGGCGGAGGCCAGTGGCTTTTCCCAGGCCGAGGTGGAACGGCTTTGCGAATTAAAGACCATTGCGCCCCCCGCCCCCGCCCGGGCGCCCCGCAGCGCCCTGTCCCTCACCAAGCGCCTTCTGCCCCCCCTGCTCCAGTGCCCCGCCCTGGCCAGCCAGCTGCCCCTCATGGCCCTGGAAGGCTCGGACCCGGCCACCACCACCCTGCGCCATCTGGTGGAAAAACTGCAAAACGGTCAGCACATGGGCAATGTGGCCCGCTTCGTGGAACTCTTCCGGGGCTCGCCGGACGAAGGAATGTTACTGGCCGCCTTACGGGAACTGGAACTCAAGCCCCTCTCCGACGAGGAAGCGGAAGCGGACATGCAGGGGGCCCTGGAACAATTGGAGCTGGACCGGCTGGTGGAAGCCCAGGAACGGCTCAAGGAAAAACTCCGGACCACCGGTCTGGGGGATGACGAAAAACGGGAATTCGGTCGGCTGGCCGTGGAAATCGGCCGGCTGGGCAGGGTTCGCCGGAGGCGGTAAGTGACTTTCCTTCGACAAAAGGAAGTTGCTAACCTATGGTATAATATGCGGTTTTTGCAGGATTATCGGGACTAGGTCATGGCAAAGGAAAAGGCAAAAGAAGCGGCCAAGGAAATTCTCAAGGCCAAAGCATCCAAGGCCAAGGAGCGGGCGCTGCTGGAAGCGGCTGGCGCACAGGAAGCCGCAGCCCCGGTGGATGCGGAGACGCGCCGGATGCGTCTCAAAAATCTGATCAAGCTAGGTAAAGAACGGGGCTTCCTCACCTACGCGGAAATCAACGACCACCTGCCTGACGATGTGGTGGACGCGGAGCAGATTGAATCCATCATCTCCACCTTCAACGACATGGGGATCCAGGTCTTCGACGAAGCCCCCGCGGCGGAAGACCTGCTCATGTCCGACAACGCCCCCGCCGTCTCCGACGACGAGGAAGTGGAAGAGGAAGCGGAAGCCGCCCTCTCCACCGTGGATTCCGAATTTGGCCGGACCACCGATCCGGTGCGTATGTACATGCGGGAAATGGGCTCCGTAGAGCTGCTCACCCGGGAAGGCGAAATTGAAATCGCCAAGCGCATCGAAGACGGTCTGCGCCACATGATTCTGGCCATTTCCGCCTGCCCCTCCACCATTACCGAAATTCTGGAAATGGCGGACAAGGTGGAAAAGGAGGAAATGCGCATCGACGAGCTGGTGGACGGCCTCATCGACCCCAATGCACCGGAAGGGGAAGAATCCGCCGCCGACATGGCCGATGACGCAGACCTGGACGAAGAGGAAGACGGGGATGACGGGGACGGCGGCGCCGTATCCGCCTCCATGCTTCAGCTCAAGGCCGACGCCCTGGAACGCTTCGCCACCATCAAGGCCCTCTACGCCAAGATGCACAAGGCCCTGGTCTCCAAGGGCTCCCAGGACAAGACCTATCTCAAGCTCCAGGCCCAGGTTTCCGCCGAGCTGATGAACATCCGCTTCACCTCCCGGGTCATCGAACGGCTCTGTGACGCGGTCCGCCACATGGTGGAAAGCATCCGCACCCACGAGCGCAAGATTCAGGAACTGTGCGTAAGAAAGGCGGGCATGCCCCGGCCCCATTTCATCAAGGCCTTCCCCGGTAACGAAACCAATCTGGCCTGGGTGGAAGCGGAACTGGCGGCCGGAGCCAAGGGTTACGCCACGATACTGGGCCGCAACGCGCCCAATATCCAGGAAGAACAGCGCAAGCTCCTGGCCCTGCAAGAACACATCGGCATTCCCCTGAAGGACCTGAAGGACATCAACAAGCAGATGTCCACCGGCGAAGCCAAGGCCCGCCGGGCCAAGCGGGAAATGACCGAGGCCAACCTGCGGCTGGTGATCTCCATCGCCAAGAAGTACACCAACCGGGGCCTGCAATTCCTGGATCTGATCCAGGAAGGCAACATCGGTCTGATGAAGGCCGTGGATAAGTTCGAATACCGGCGTGGCTACAAGTTCTCCACCTACGCCACCTGGTGGATTCGCCAGGCCATCACCCGTTCCATCGCCGACCAGGCCCGGACCATCCGGATTCCGGTGCACATGATCGAAACCATTAACAAGATGAACCGGATCTCCCGGCAGATTCTCCAGGAAACCGGGGCCGAGCCCGATCCCGCCACCCTGGCCGAAAAGATGGAGATGCCGGAAGAAAAGATCCGCAAGATCCTGAAGATTTCCAAGGAGCCCATCTCCATGGAAACCCCCATCGGGGACGATGACGACTCCCACCTGGGGGACTTCATCGAGGATACGGCCACCACCGCCCCGGTGGATGCGGCCCTCTACTCCGGCCTGCGGGAAGTGACCAAGGAAATCCTGGATACCCTCACCCCGAGGGAAGCCAAGGTGCTGCGGATGCGTTTCGGTATCGAAATGAACACGGACCACACCCTGGAAGAAGTGGGCAAGCAGTTCGACGTTACCCGGGAACGGATTCGCCAGATCGAAGCCAAGGCTTTGCGCAAACTGCGCCATCCCTCCCGCTCCGACAAGCTGCGTAGCTTCCTGGACAATAACAACAGCTAAGTCCCCATGCTCCGGCGGCCTCCCGGCTGCCGGAGCGTTTTTCCCCGGTTTTCCCCCAGCCTTTCCGCACCACCGCTTCCCCCGCTCGGCGGGAGCACCTTTCCCCGCCTTACCCCACCTCCCCGCATTCCCTCCTGTATCGCTCCCCGCCTTTTCGCGCCATTCGCCTGTCTCGCTTCACACCCCACTCGCCTCGCCCCTTGCGGCGTTTCCCTTGCTCCCCGCTCTACCCATTGCATTCTTAGCCCGGCTCCAGCACCAGATACAATTCGTTGCAAAATTGACCGCAGGAAATTGGTCCTCGCTCCGTTTCATGGACAGGCAGGGGCGCCAAGCCGCCCCACCGCCCTCCCCAATTTTCAGGAGTTCGCCCATGTCATCCCGCCCTAGCCCCCGCTCCCTGGCCGCCCCGGCCCTCCTTCTGCTCTGGGGCCTGAGTCTGGCCCTGCCAGCCCAGGCCGGACGTTTAAGCCAGGGTACTTTTACCGGCCAGCGGGGCGGCAGCGGCGCCTACAGCCGCCAGATCGACCGGGCGCCGGACCAGGTGAGCCGGGACACCAGCGTCACCGGCAGCCAGGGGCGCCTGTGGCAGCGCAGTAGCAACGCTAGCTACGATAAGGCCACGGGTACCGGGCAACGCACGGTCACGGGCCCCGGCGGCAACACCCGCAGCAGTAGCGGCAGCTACGACAGCACGGACAAAACCTATTCCCGCACCATTACGGGCGCCAACGGCCAGAGCGTGGCCGCCACCAGCCAGTACAACAGCGCCACCCATCAGGTGGACACCAGCTACACCGGTCCCCAGGGCCAAACGGTGACCACCGCCACCGGCTATGACAAGGCAAACCACGGCGCCGACACCACCATGACCGGGGCCAACGGCCAGACCTATACCCGCAGCGGCAGCAACAGCTACGACAGCGCTGACCACAGCCTCAACCACCAGGTCACTGGCCCCGGGGGCCGTACCCGGGGCATCACCCTGACCCCGGGCGGCGCCAACTAGGCACCCCGGCCCCCCCGCCATGGCCCTACCGGATACCACCGCAGCGGACGCCGCCGATATGGCGGCCGCCGCCCTGGGGGACCGGCAGGCCTTTGGCCGCCTCAGCCAGCGCCACCAGGGCTGGCTCCTGGGCTTTACCCAACGGCTCCTGGGCAACCGGGCGGCGGCAGAGGAAACGGTGCAGCAGACCTGGCTCCAGGCCTGGGAAGCCGCCCCCGGCTGGGAACCCCGGGCCCGCCTCAGCACCTGGCTGTACCAGATCGCCTACCGCCTCTGCCTGGATCAGCTGGGCCGCAATGCCCGCTGGGCGGGGGAAGTGGCGGAAGACTGGCCGGACCCGGCACCAGACGGGGAAGCGAGGGCCAGCCAGGCCCAGCAGGCCCGCCTAGTACAACAGGCCCTGGCCCAGCTGCCGCCCCGCCAGCGGGCCGCCCTGGTGCTCTGCTATTACCAGGAGCTGTCCCAGGGGGAAGCAGCGGCCCTGCTGGAAGTCAGCGAAAGCGCCCTGGAATCCCTGCTGGTGCGGGCCCGTACCGCCCTGCGCCGAAGCCTGGCCCCCTTACGGGAAAACGCCCCCTGACGCCCCCGTCCAGATGAAGGAGAATGTGCCCATGGACCCACGCCAACGCTTCATCCAATGCCTGGAAGCCTACGGGGCCGATCCGGCCCGCTGGCCCGAGGCGGATCGGCCCCTCTTCCCCGCCTTTTCCCGCCAGCCAGAGTTACAACTGCTGCTGGCCCAGGCCCGGGATCTGGATCAATGGCTGGATGGCTACCGACTGGAAGAGGCAGCCCCGGCCCGGCCAGCCGCCTTGACCCTGCCTCGGCGCCACCCGGGGAGCCCCGGACACCTTGAACACCTCGGGCACCGCGCACCTTCCGGGCGCCCCCTCCGCTCTGGCTGGTGGCTGGGAGCCGCCCTGGGCCTCAGTCTGGTACTGGGCTTTGTCACCGGCTTCCGCCATACCGCCCCCCTCCCCCAAGGCCCGGACCTGCTGGGGAGCGGCCCCTGGGTATGGGAGCTGACCCTATGAACGCCCCCGCCCTGCCCCTCCGGCGCGGCTGGCGCCGTTTTCTGCCCGGCCTGCTGGTCCTCTCCCTGGTCCTCAACGGCTTTCTCCTGGGCATCCTGGGGGGCCACTGGGGTCAGCACCTCAGGGGCGGCCCGGCCTGGGCCCAGCAATTTCAGGGGCTGGCTGCCGACCTCCCCGCCCCGGAACGGCAGGTGCTGCGCCGGGAAATGGGCCAGGCCCTGGTGGAAATGGCCCCAGTGCTCCGCGCCCTGGGCCAGACCCGACAGGACGCCGCCGCCCGGGCCGCCGCCCCCCATCTGGATCAGGCGGCCCTGGCCGCAGATTTCACCCGTCTGCGCCAGCAAACCAACCAGGCCCAGGCCATTCTCCAGACCCATCTGCTCCACGCCCTGGCTCAACTGCCCCCGGACCAGCGGGCCCGGCTGGCCCAGGCCATGGCCCGGCGCCTGAGCGCCCAAACTCTCAATGGAGATTCCACCCATGATTAAGCTCCGCCCCTCCGCCCCCCGGGCCTGGGCCACCGCCCTACTCCTGGCCGCGACCCTGCCTGCCCTAGCCGCCCCGGATATCCAGGCCGCCAAGCGGGTACTGGATAGCGCCCCGGTCTGCCAAAATCTGGGGGACTACTACTGGGAAATCGGCGATGCTAAGGGGGTGATCGCCAGCGGCAGCAAGGGCACCCGGGTGCAAGCCCGGAATCCCCTGCCCATCGCCTCCGCCTCCAAATGGATTTTCGGGGCCTTCGTGGTGGAAACCACCAAGGGCCACCTGAGCCCGGCCCAGATTCAAGCCCTGGAAATGGGCAGCGGCTTTGACAGCTTCAATCCCTTTTTCTGCCGGGGTGCCAAGAACATCGAGGAATGCCTGGGACGGCGCGCCAACGGCCACCAGGACCCGGCCAAGGTAGGCGTCTTCAATTACAACGAGGGCCACGACGCCAAGCTGGCCATGGACCTGGGCCTGGGGCAACTGGACCTCCAGTCCCTGGCCCTAACCTGGAACGCCACCCTCAACTCGGGCAGCGACATCCACTTTCTCTCCCCCGAACCCGCCGGCGGGCTCTCCATGAGCCCCGCCGCCTACGGGGACTTTCTCCGCCGCCTCCTGGCGGGCAAGCTCCAGCTCTCTCGCTATCTGGGCTACCAGCCCGTCTGCACCGATGCCGCCAGCTGCCCGGGCAAGGCCGCCCACAGCCCGGTGCCCCGGGCCTGGCACTACTCCCTCAACCACTGGGTGGAAGACGATCCCCAGGGGGACGGGGCCTTCAGCTCCGCCGGCGCCTTCGGCTTTTACCCCTGGATCAGCGGGGACAAACGCTACTACGGCATCTTCGCCCGTCTGGCCATCCAGCCCAAATCCGGCGTCGTCAGCGCCAACTGCGGCATCGCCATGCGGGCCGCCCTATTCCACACCCCCACCCCAGCCCCCATGGACGTCTCCGGCCCGGAAAACGGTGGCCGGGGCAAACACCCCCTGCTGGACCGCCTGCGGGAACGCCGGGAGCGCGCCCCCGCCGCCCCCAACTAATCACCCGGCATGAGTGGCCCGCAAGCCCCCTTTCGCGATAGAATCGCCGCCTTCGGGCCTGTAGCTCAGTTGGTTAGAGCAGAGGACTCATAATCCTTTGGTCCAGGGTTCAAGTCCCTGCGGGCCCACCAACGAGTAAAAAACCCGATCGGTTTCCCCGGTCGGGTTTTTTCTTTAGCCGCTGGCAATAAGCACCCACGCCCAAAGCTCAGAAGCAAACTAAAATGAGCGTGCTTATATCCGCCATTCATCTATATGTCCCCAGAAACCCAAGCTCGGATAGTGATCGACAATCGGTTAGAAGCCGCTGGTTGGGTCCTACAAGATTTTACAAAACTGAATTTGTCTGCAGGACTGGGTATCGCCGTCCGCGAATATCCCACCGACACGGGGCCAGCCGACTACGTTCTGTTCGTCAACCGCAGGGCTGTGGGTGTCATAGAGGCAAAAAAAGATAGCGCAGGCGCAAACATTACCGCCGTCGAAAGCCAAACTGAGCGCTACGCCACAGCCCATCTCAAGTGGCTCACAAATAACACGCCGCTACGCTTCCTATTCGAGGCCACGGGCCAGATCATCCGCTTCACCGATAACGACGATCCCGCACCGCGCTCCCGTGAAGTCTTCCATTTTTTCAAGCCGGAAGCACTGGCAGTTTGGGGAGCGCAGCCAGAAACCCTACGCCGTCGCCTAGCTGAAAAAATGCCTGTGCTGCCAGTGGAGAATCTGCGCGACTGCCAAGTCAGCGCCGTTACCGGGCTGGAAAAATCCCTGGCGATGAACAAACCACGCGCTTTGGTACACATGGCCACGGGCGCGGGCAAAACCTTCACCGCTATCACCTCGATCTACCGCCTACTCAAATTCGGCGGCGCCAAGCGCATCCTGTTCCTGGTCGATACCCGAAACCTCGGCAAACAGGCCCATCAAGAATTCATGGCCTACACACCACCGGATGATGGCCGCAAGTTCACCGAGCTCTACAACGTACAGCGACTGGCCTCACCTAACATCGATCCCCATTCGCAGGTATGCATAAGCACCATCCAGCGCATGTACTCCATCCTCTCCGGGGAGCCGATTGATGAATCGGCTGAGGATATTTCCCTCAACGAGGTGCAGCAAACAGCCAAACAGGAAAAGCTGGTGCGCTACAACCCGGCCGTGCCGGTGGAAACCTTCGACTTCATCGTCATCGACGAATGCCACCGCAGCATCTACAACCTGTGGAAACAGGTGCTCGATTACTTCGACGCCTACCTGATCGGCCTCACCGCCACGCCTGACAAGCGCACCTTCGGCTTTTTCAACGAAAACATCGTTGCCGAATACACCTACGAGCAATCGGTGGCCGACGGCGTTAACGTCGGCTACGACGTATACGAGATCGAAACGGAGATCACCCGGAAAGGCGCTGAGATCAAGGCCAAGGAATGGGTGGACCACCGGGACCGCCAGACCCGCAAAAAGCGTTGGAGCGAAACCGAAGAAGACACCGTGTACAGCGGCAAGGACCTGGACAAGTCGGTGGTTAACGTCAGCCAGATCCGCAAGGTCATCACCGAGATGAAGCGGGCCGTGGAACAGGAAATATTCCCCACCCGCCAGGAAGTGCCCAAGACCCTCATCTTCGCCAAGACCGACAGCCACGCCGACGACATCATCAACATCGTGCGGGAGGTGTATGGGCAAGGCAACGCCTTCTGCAAGAAGGTCACCTACCGGGCCGAAGAAGACGCCGACAGCATCCTCAGCAGCTTCCGCAACGACTACAACCCGCGCATCGCCGTCACTGTGGACATGATCGCCACCGGCACCGACGTGAAGCCACTGGAAGTGCTGCTCTTCATGCGCGACGTGCGTTCCCGCGGTTACTACGAACAGATGAAGGGCCGCGGCGTCCGCAGCCTGGATGGAGACAGCCTCAAGCGCGTCAGCAAAAGCGCCGACGGGGCCAAGACCCGCTTTGTCCTGATCGATGCCGTGGGGGTGGAAAAATCCCTCAAGACCGAAAGCCGCCCCCTGGAAAAGAAGCCCGGCGTTCCCCTCAAGGACCTGCTGCAAGGCGTGGCCCTGGGCAGCCGGGACGACGATACTGTGCTCTCCCTCGCCAACCGTCTGGTGCGCCTGGCCAAGCAGCTGGACGCCAAGGCCCTGGCTCGCATCGAAAAAGCCAGCGGCGGCATCCCTTTGGCCGAGCTGGGCAAGGCGCTGATCGCCGCTCTGGACCCGGATGCCATCGTGCAAACGGCCCTGGCCACCGCTCAGGCCCAAGGCATCACCCGCAGCGAAGACACCCTGCTGCCTGAGGAAATCGACGCCGCCCGGGCCGCCCGGGTAGCCGCCGCCTGCGCCCCCTTCGACCAGCCGGCGCTGCGGGATGAGATTGAAAACGCCCGTCGCGAGCGGGAGCAGATCATCGACCATATCAATGTGGATGAACTCACATTTGCCGGTTTCAGCGAGCAGGCCGAGGCTAAGGCCAAAGCAGTCATTCAAGGCTTTGCCGATTACCTGCGGCAGCACCGGGATGAAATCGCCGCCCTCGGCTTTTTCTACCAGCAACCCTACCAGCGCCGGGCCCTCACCTTCGCCATGATCGAAGACCTGCACCAACGCCTCAGCCAGCCGCCCCTGATGCTCACCACCGAGCGCCTGTGGAGCGCTTACGCCCGGGTCCAGGCCGGCCAGGTGAAAGGGACCGACCGCAAGCGCCAGCTCACCGACCTGGTCTCCCTGCTGCGTTTCGCCCTAGGGCTGGAGGGCGAACTCAAACCCTTTGCCGACGAAGTGGACAAACGCTTCCAGGCCTGGATCTTCCGCCACAACGCCCAACGGGGAACCGCCTTCACCCCCGAGCAGACCGACTGGCTGCGCCTGATGAAAGACCACATCGCCAGTAGCTGCTGCATCGGTCGGGAGGATTTCGATTACGCCGAACTGGCGGGCAAAGGCGGACTGCAGAAGGCCTGGGGCCTGTTCGGCAAGGAACTGGATACGCTGATGGATGAAATGAATGTGGAGCTGGTGGCGTGAGTAGCGTCCCAAAGAGTTGGATAGATATAGAGCTGAGCGAGGTCGCACAGATTATTCGTGGCGTGACCTATAAGCGCGAACAATCAGCCAGTGAGCCAAAGGAAGGGCTCCTGCCCGTACTTCGGGCTACAAATATCTCTGGTGTAGCTCTTACATTTGACGAGTTGGTCTATGTGCCGTCCGGAAGTATTTCCACCGAACAGCTCTTGCTCCAAGGTGATGTAGTAGTTGCTTCGTCTAGTGGAAGCAAAGAGATTGTGGGGAAGGCAGGCTCGTTTCTTGGCGGTAGTTTCAAAGGCTCATTCGGTGCTTTTTGCACGGGCATCCGTCCCTCAGCCCTTTTGTCGCCAACCTACTTTCAGTACTTCTTTCAAACACCGTCTTATCGGAAATCAGTATCAGAGTTGTCCGCGGGGTCAAACATCAATAACCTAAAGACGGGTGATTTGGCTGCCCAACGGTTTCCATTGCCCCCCGCCGCCGAACAAACCCGCATCGTCGCCAAACTCGAAGAACTGCTCTCCGACCTCGATGCCGGGGTGGCCGAGCTCAAGGCCGCGCAGCAGAAGCTGGTCCAGTACCGCCAGTCCCTGCTAAAGGCCGCCGTGGAAGGGGCGCTGACGGCCGAATGGTGTCAGCAAAACCCACCCGGCGAAACCGGCGCCCAACTGCTGCAACGCATCCTCACCGAACGCCGCGCCCGCTGGGAAACCAGGCAACTCGCCAAGTTCCAGGCACAAGGCAAACCTGCACCCCGCGACTGGCTGAAGAAATACCCCGAGCCAGTTCAACCCGACACCACCGATTTACCGGAACTACCGGAGGGGTGGGTGTGGGCAAGCGTTGAACAGCTAGGCGATGTTCAGTTGGGTCGTCAACGGTCCCCTGACAAGCTCAAAGGAATTTCGCCGACTAGATACATACGCGCGGCCAACATTACTGAGGCGGGAATCGATTTTTCCGATGTACTGAAAATGGACTTCTCCGAACAGGAGCGAAATACCTTCGAATTGCATGTAGGGGATGTCCTATTGACCGAGGCATCTGGCAGCGCTGAGCATGTTGGTCGCCCTGCGATTTGGCCAAATGTTGACGGGCTGTATTGCTTTCAGAACACCGTGCTGCGCTTTCAGCCCCAAGGAGTCGGCTCCGAATTTGCTTTTTACTCCTTCTTGGCCATGCAAAAGCTAGGAGTGTTTCGCAGATTGTCAGGCGGTGTCGGCATCAACCATCTGAGTGCTGGGAAATTTTCGAGACTACCAGTGGCTCTACCATCGACTGACGAGCAGGTCGAAATCGTCAGAGCGCTAGCCGTGCAGTTTGCAGCGATTGAGGAACAAGGACAGGCAATCGAACTCTCCTTCAAACAATCCACTGCCCAGCGCCAAAACATCCTGCGTGTCGCCTTCTCCGGCCAACTGGTGCCCCAGGACCCCGCGGACGAACCCGCCAGCGTGCTGCTGGAGCGCATCCGTGCCGAACGGGCGGCGCAGGTCGCGCCGAAGAAGCCTCGCGGACGCAAGGTAAAGGAAGCCTCCCATGCGTGACGAACCGTATTGGGCCAGCCGTGTCCATAAATTTCGGGTGTCGCTCCAGGAAGCGGGCTGGCTGGAGTTCAAGCACAACAATGCCGAGCCCCAGGAGTTTGGTATTGCCCCGGAAAAGCAGCGCGACCGCCTCTCGTCTGATCAAGGAAGCACTGAGCGCTGGCGCTGTCCGCCTGCACGACCCGGATGCCCCACCCAAGCTCCGGCGTTATGTGCCTAGCTGGGCATGATTTGCTTGATGGGTATTTGATGGCAGCAGCAGTTGCCGTCGCAGTAGAAAAACAAACTTTATTTAAAACAATCGGTTGCAATCCATCTGATACTTGATGGGTACTTGATTGCGGCAGCAATGGAATGAATGCAATGAACTCCTCCACCCTGGTCCAGAAAGTCTGGAATTTTTGCCATACCCTGCGTGATGACGGCGTAAGTTACGGCGACTACTTGGAACAGCTGACTTACCTGCTGTTTCTCAAACTGGCCCACGAATACGCCCAGGAACCCTACAACCGGGACAGCCGCATCCCCAAGGGCTATGACTGGAGCAGCTTGAAGGCCAAGACCGGTGAGCCGCTGGAAACCCATTACTTGGCCACGCTGCACCAGTTGGGGCAAGAGCCGGGCATGCTTGGCGCCATTTTCTTCAAGGCTCAGAACAAGATCCAGGACCCAGCCAAGCTTTCACGCCTGGTTCAGATGATTGACACAGAGGACTGGATCAGCCTGGATGCCGATACCAAAGGTGACTTGTACGAAGGACTGCTGCAAAAAAACGCAGAGGATACTAAAAGCGGCGCCGGCCAGTACTTCACGCCACGAGCACTGATTGAGGCGATGGTGGCCTGCGTAAGGCCCGAACCCCTGAAGACCATTGCCGACCCGGCCTGTGGTACAGGCGGCTTCTTCCTCGGGGTGTACAACTGGCTGACCCGCCCGGGCACCCATCTGGACAAACGTCAAAAAGAGTTTCTCCGCGACAGCACCTTCCACGGCAACGAGATCGTGCCTAATACCCGCCGCATGTGCCTGATGAATCTTTTCCTGCACAACATCGGCGAACTGGATGGGGAGCCTTCGGTCGAGCGTTCTGATGCCCTTATCTCTGAACCCAAGCACAGGGTGGATTACGTGCTGGCCAACCCGCCCTTCGGCAAGAAGAGCAGCATGACCATCACCAATGAAGAAGGAGAGGAAGACAAGGAGGCGTTGACCTACGAGCGGCAGGATTTCTGGGAAACCACCTCCAACAAGCAGCTCAACTTCCTGCAACACATCGTCAGCATGCTGAAGGTGGACGGCAAGGCCGCCGTAGTGCTGCCGGACAACGTGCTGTTCGAAGGGGGCGCCGGTGAGAAAATTCGCCGCAAGCTGCTGGAAACCTGTGATGTACACACTATCCTGCGACTGCCCACGGGTATTTTCTACGCCCAGGGGGTAAAGGCCAACGTGGTGTTTTTTGATGCCAAGCCCAAGGATGGTCAGATCCACACCAAGGGTATCTGGTTCTATGATCTGCGCACCAACAAACACTTCACCTTGAAGACGCGTCAGCTCAAGTTGGACGACTTACAAGAGTTCATCTCCTGCTACCACCCAGAGAACCGTCATGATCGTATCGCCTCCGAGCGCTTTAAGTTCTTTAGCTACGAGGAACTGATAGTTCGTGACAAGGCGAGTCTAGATATCTTTTGGCTGAAGGACGAAAGTCTCGACAACCTGGACGACTTACCGCCTCCCGACGTTTTGCAACAAAAGATCATTGAGCACCTTGAGACCGCGTTGGCAGCATTCCGGGAGGTAAGCGCCGCCTTGCCCTGTTCAACGGCTCAAGTCAAAGGCTAAATAAGCGCCAGCGTCATACCTCACAACAGCAGCAAAAATCAGGCATTCGCACGAATGGGGCCCCCGTTTCTCCCTAAAGATTTCCGCTTCCCAGCCGATAACCGTCATAAACCTGCCACGCCCTTCCCGGGCGATTCTTTTTTGGGAGACGATCATGAGTATTGCTATTTCGAGTGCCAGCACGGGCACCGCCGCCGCTTCGGGGGATACCAGTATTGCCGCTCAGCTGGCGGCCCTGCGGAAGCAGTTGGGGAATCTGGAAAAGCAGTTGGTGAAACTGGCCCAGGAGGCGGTGGATTCTCAGGATTCCAAGGCTGCGGAGACCCAGGCCAAGGCTATCCAGTTGCAAATCCAGATGATCCAGACCCAAATCGCCCAGCTGGAAGCCCAACAGGCCAAGGAAGCGAACAAGAAGGACCAGTCCCAAGCGCCCACCAAGACGGAGGGAACCACGAGCACCACGGCCTCCAGTGGGGACGTGCAGAATCTGCTGGATACCTTCGCCTAAACTCCCCGGCCGTCCCGTTCCACGGGCCTTGCCGCCCGCCTGCCCCATCCCGTTTGCCCGCCCCACCCAGGCCTCCGCACCGCGCCAGCCCGGGGGCGGGCCGCCCCTTGTTATAATCCCGGACCAACTCCTGGTCCGTTCATGACTACCTCCTCCCTTTCCCTCCCCGCCCTCGGGCAAAGCGCCCGTTCCTGGCGGCTGACCCTGGTGGGTATTTTTCTCCTGGCCCTGGCCGTGCTGGCCCCGGGTATCCAGTCCCCCACGGGCATTACGGGCAAGGATGAGTATTTCCTCAGCCTGCGCACCCCCCTGGAAATGATGGAAAAGGATGCCTGGGTGGTGCCGGTGCTAAACGGTCATCCCCGGTTGAAAAAGCCCCCCATGCTGTACTGGCTGGGCCGGGCCAGCTATGAGACCTTTGGCCCCAGCCTGCCCGCCGGACGGGGTGTGGTGGTGCTCCTGGCCGCCCTTATGGTGACGGCGGGAGCCGCCCTAGGGCGGCGCCTGGTGGGCACTCCGAAAGCGGGGCTGTGGAGCGCCGCCCTGCTGCTCTCCATGCTCGGACTGGCCAGCGAATCCCGGCGCTTCATGCTGGATATTCCCACGGCGGCCTTTTCCACCCTGGCGTTCCTCTTTTTCCTGCGCTGGCAGCAGGCGGGCCGGGGTGGGCTCAATCTGATCCTGGGAGCGGTCTTTCTGGCCGCCGGTTTCCTCATCAAAGGCCCCATCGTGGCCCTGGTATGCGGTGGCGGCATTCTGGCCCTGCTCCTGGCCCGGCAATGGGACTGGCGCCAGGCCTGGGCCAAGCGCACGCCCCTGAGTCTGGCCGCCCTGCTGTTTCTGGCCCTGGCCCTGCCCTGGTTCGTCTGGGTGCGGCTGCGCTTTCCCGAAGCCTCCGCTGCCGAATTGCAGGAAGAACTGGAAGCCCGGCAGTTTTTCATCTTTTCCCCCGAATCCCTGCTGGGCCTGATCCAGATCGCCCTGCCCTGGAGCTTCGCCCTCCTGGGCTACGCCTGGCGGGTACGCCGGGAGCCGGGCCCGGCCCGGATGCTGGTGCTGTGGTTCCTGCTCACCTTCGTTCCCTTCTTTTTCATCAAAACCTTTGACCGCTATCTGGTGGGCTCCCTGGTACCCCTGGCCCTGTTAGGCGCCCATGCCTTGAGCCGCCCGGAGGCTTCCCGCCCGGCCCTGGGGGCCTGGGGACTGCGGGCTGGCACCCTCATCGCCCTATTGCTGGCCGGGGGCTTTGCCGCCTTTGCCGCCTGGTTCCATCTGGCAGGCTGGCTGTGGCTGGTGCTCCCCCTGGCTTGGCTGGCCTGGGCTGGTTTCCGTCCCCGCCCGGCCCAGCTGGCGGGCGCCGCCCTGCTCACCTGGCTCACCCTGTTTGCCGTTACCTTCCCCGCCCTGGGGGTGAACCGGGTGCCGCCGGAAGTGCTGGCCCTCACCGCCCAGCGCCCGGTGCTCATGTTCGACGGTCCCCAGCCCGCCCTCCTGCCCATGCTCCTGCACCGCTCCTTGAGCCAGAGCAGCAAGCTGGAAGACCCGGCCCTGGTCGCTCCCCCCGGGCTCCTGGTCTTCGCCCGCAGTGAAGACGTGGACCGGCTCGCCGCCCAACTGGCGCCCCTGGGCAAGGCCCTGCGGCCCCTGGGCCAATACCGGGTGCTGTCTTCCCGGGGCTCGGGCATCCGCTTCGCCCGGGAAGGGGCTGGCAGCCGGGAATGGAAAGAAGCCCTGGCCCGGCACAGCCTGGACCCCCTCTATTCCACCGTGCGCTATTTTGAACTGGTGCCCCTGAGCCCCGCCGCCCCCCGGGGGACGGAACAGTGAGCGCCTCCCGCACCCGGCGCCTGGGCGCCCTGGCCCTGATTCTGGGCCTGGGGGCCGCCGCCGGGCGCCTGCTGCACACCCCCCCCACCCCGGCTTTCCGCCCGGTAACGCCCCCGGCCACGCCCCTGGCCCCCCGGCTTTCCGCCACCCTGTTGCCCCGGGCCGCCCCCACGGCCCACGCCGCCACCCTGGCCGAATTGCCGGACGGGGACCTAGCCGCCGCCTGGTTTGCCGGCAGCAAGGAAGGGGCGCCGGACGTGGCCCTCTACCTGTCCCGCTACCATAGCCGGAGCGGGGAATGGACCGCTCCCCACCCCATCGCCGACCGGGCCGGGGTCCAGGCCGCCACGGGCCGCTATGTGCGCAAGCTGGGCAATCCGGTGCTGGGGGTGGATGGGGCCGGACGGCTCCATCTGTGGTTTGTGTCCGTGGCCTACGGGGGCTGGGCCGGGGCCAGCCTGAATCACCAGATCTCCACGGATGGGGGCCAGCATTGGAGCCCGGCCCGGCGTCTAGTCTCCGGCCCCTTCCTCAATATCAGCACCCTGGTACGTACCCCGCCCCTGGCCCGGGAACAGGGGGCTTTTGCCCTGCCCGCCTACCATGAATTTCTGAAAAAGCACGGGGAATGGCTGGAGATCGGCCCGGATGGCCGCCTCACCGATCTGGCCCGGCTGCCGGGCCGGGGGGCGGAGGGGCGGGACCGGCCCGCCCTCCAACCCGCCGTGGCCCCCACGGACCAGGGCCTGCTGGCCCTGCTGCGGGACGCGGGGCCGGGCCCGGGCCGGGTGCTGGCCGCCCGCTCCGGGGACGGGGGCGCCCACTGGCACGCCCTGGCGCCCCTGCCCATCCCCAATCCCAATGCCTCCGTAGCCCTGCTCCGCCTCCAGGATGGGCGCCTGCTGCTGGCCGCCAATCCCCAGGCCCAGGACCGGAATCAGCTGGCCCTGTGGCTCTCCACGGATCAGGGAGCCACCTGGCAGCCGGCCCTGAGCCTGGAAAACAGCCCCAACGGGGACGACGAATTTTCCTACCCGGCCCTGCTCCAGGACCGGCAAGGCCGCATCCACGTGCTCTACACCTGGCGCCGCCAGACTATTAAACAGGTGGTCCTGACCCCGGCCCGGCTGGGCCCGGCCCCCAAGGGCGCCCTGCTGCCCCGGGGCGCCGCCCCGGCCCTGCCCCTGGCTGCGCCGTCCCAGACTTCCACCGCATCCACGCCCCCCAGCGCCCCGGGAGCCCGCCCATGAACGCTCCCTTGATTTTCGGCCTGATCTCCCAGGCGGTGATGGTGGGCACGGTGGGGGTCTGGCTGGTGCGCCGCTGGTCAAAAAAATGCCAGGAGAAGGGCGTCCCGCCTCATTCTCCATTTTCACTCCCCTGGATCGCCCGTCCCTGGGCGTCCTGGGCCCTGGCCCTGGGGATCGGCGCTCTGAGCCTGATTCCCCTGGGGGGCACGTCCCTCTGCCAGTATCTGCGCGGCTTTTGGAACGACGTGAGCCCCACCACCCTCCAGCTCTGCCTCCTGAGCCTGGCGGGCTGGCAATGGCCGCCCCGTCAGCGCCTCGGCCTCCTGGTGACCACCCTCCTGGGTGCCGCCCTGCTCTACCCCACGGCCCTCTCCAATCTGCCCCTGGACGCCTATCGCTGGGGCTTTGCCGCCCAGGCCCCGATTTTCCTCGGCGCCCTGGTGCTCCTAGGCCTCCTGGCCCTGCGGGGCGCCCCCGCGCTGGCGGTGATCCTGGGCCTGGATCTGTTTGCCTTCGGCGCCGGTCTGCTGGACGGGGATAACCTCTGGGATTACCTCCTGGACCCGATGCTGGTAACCTACGCCCTCTTCACCCTGGGCCCGGCCCTGGCGGCCCGGCGCCGCCCCGCCGCCCCGGCCCCCCTCCCTCACGAGTCACCCCATGCGCCCTGATACTCCCGAAGCCAGCCCCGAAGTTTCCATCGTCATTCCGGTTTATAACGAGGCGGAAAATCTGCCCGACCTGGTGGCCAAAGTGGGGGAAGCCCTGCTGCCCACGGGCTGGACCTTTGAACTCATCTGCGTGGACGATGGCTCCCGGGACGACACCGCCCTGATCATGCGGGATCTGGCCCGCCAGACCCCCTGGCTCAAGCCCCGCTACCTGATGCGCAACTACGGCCAGACCGCCGCCCTGCAAGCCGGTTTCGACGCCGCCACCGGGCGCTTTGTAGTGACCCTGGACGGGGACTTGCAAAACGATCCGGCGGACATCCCGGCCCTGGTGGATCAGCTGAAAATGGACGACAGCGTGGACATGATTTCGGGCTGGCGTAAGGACCGGCAGGACAAGGCCCTCTCCCGCAAACTCCCCTCCATGCTGGCCAACCGGCTCATTTCCTGGGCCACCGGGGTGCGCCTCCACGACTACGGCTGCGCCCTCAAGGTTTACCGGGGAGAAATCATCCACCGCATCCGCCTCTACGGGGAGCTGCACCGCTTTATCCCGGTTCTCGCCGCCGAAGCGGGAGCCCGCATCACGGAAGTGCCGGTGCGCCACCACGCCCGCACCCGGGGCGTCTCCAAGTACGGCATCGACCGGACCTTCCGGGTGGTGCTGGACCTGCTGCTGATGAAGTTCATGCTGCGCTACCTGCACCGGCCCCTCCACGCCTTCGGCGGGGTGGGCCTCTGGCTGCTGCTGCCCGGCACCCTGTCCCTGGCCTGGCTGCTGATTCTCAAGCTGTGCGGCGAATCCATCGGCGGGCGGCCCCTGCTCATCACCGGGGTCATGCTCTGCCTCATGGGGGTGCAGCTCATCGGTATGGGGCTCTTGGGGGAAATCCTCATCCGGGTCTACCACGAACCGGAAGGCCGGGCCCAATACCGGCTGCGCCAGCCCCCGGTGGATGAGGAAGTCTGAGGCCTCTCGCCCCGTTCATGGCCGCCCTGCGCCCCAAAACCTGGCTCAAGCTCATCGCCGCCCCCCTGCTTCTGGGGGCCGTGGTGTGGGCCGTCCATCCGGAACGGCTGGTGGCCACCTTCCGCCACCTCAACCTGTTCTGGGTGGGCCTGGGCTTTTTCGCCTCCCTGGTATCCAATCTTTTTTCCGCCCTGCGCTGGCAGCGGCTGGCTCTCTGGCTGGGCCTGAAGGCCCCCTTGCCCCCCATGGTCCAAGCCTATTTCCAGGGCATTGCCGCCAACACCCTGCTGCCGGGGGGCACCATGAGCGGTGACCTGCTGCGGGCCGCCCGGCTGGTGAAGCTGGGCAATCCCCTCCTGGAAGGGGGCCTGTCCGTGGCCCTGGACCGGTTCAGCGGCCTCTGGATACTCTGCAGTTTTTCCGGGCTGGTGGGGGGACTCATGCTCCTGGATGGCTGGCCCGCCTTCTGGCGCGGCCCCCAGCTCCCCGCCGGGCCCACGGCCGCCCTGGTGCTGGTGGCCACCCTGGCCCTGCTCCTGGCCCCCGCCCTGCTTTATCTGGGGGGCCGCCACGGCCTTCTGCCCCTGCTGCCCGAACGGTGGCGCCAGGAAGGGGGACGGCTTTTAGCCCGGCCCGGCTTCGGGCCCCTCTTTGCCAATCAGCTCTGGCTTTCCGGGCTGGTCCAGGTTTTTTCCATTACCGCCCTGGCCTGCGGCGGCCTGGCCGCCGGGCTCCACTATCCCCTCTGGGTGTTTGCCGTGGCCGCTGCCCCCATTTTTGTCATGGCCGCCCTGCCCGTGAGTTTCGGCGGCTGGGGCACCCGGGAAACCGCCGCCGCCATCTGCTTTGCCGCCGTGGGCGCCCCGACGGAAGGGGCCGTGGCCATGTCCGTGCTCTACGGTCTCTACGCCGCCCTCCAGGCCCTTCTGGGCCTCTGGGGACGGAGCCCCGCCCCCGCCCGCCCCTGAGCCCCGCCCCTACTGGGCCAGGGCCTTTTCCACCAGCTGACGCACGGTCTGGATGTCGAAGGGCTTGTCGCAGATAGCGGACACCCCGGCCTTTTCCACCGCCGCCAGACGGCTTTCATTGTCGTCGCTGGTCACCATGAGAATGGGCACGGTGGTCTGCCAGCTCTGGGTGCGGATGTATTCCACCAGGGCTTTGCCGTCCATTTCCGGCATGTGGTAATCGGTCAGCACCAGATCCACCAGGGTTTCCGCCAGGATGGCCACCGCCTCCTTGCCGTTGTTGGCTTCG
Organism: Azospira inquinata; assembly: GCF_018905915.1. NCBI lineage: Bacteria > Pseudomonadati > Pseudomonadota > Betaproteobacteria > Rhodocyclales > Rhodocyclaceae > Azospira > Azospira inquinata. The sequence goes on along the minus strand of NZ_CP064782.1, from coordinate 2,031,049 downwards.
AGAAAGTGCTCGATGCCCAGGCGTTCCAGGATGTGACGCAGAAATTTGCGGGAGGTGGCGCTGTCATCCACCAGCAGCACCTTGAGGCTTTCCAGTTCCCGATCCGTATCCAGCTGTTCCCCGTCGATGAGCAGGTCCAGCACGGCCCGCAGGGCTTGGTGCAGCTGGGCCTCGGAAAAGGGCTTGGGCAGGATGGAGCAGGCCCCGGACTGGCGAATGGGGTCCAGCACCTGGGGCCGGGTTTCGCTGGAAATGAGGACAAAGGGCAGGGCTTCCAGATCCGGCTCGGCCCGCATGGCGTAGACCAGTTCCGTGCCCGTCATATCCGGCAGATACATGGCGCTGATGGCCACCGTGGGCGGCTCCTGGAGCATGACCGCCAGGGCGTCGTTGCCCGTGCCCACGGTATGGATGCGATGCACCCCGCAGTTTTTCAGGAAATGCTGGACCAGATGGGCCTGGGTGGTGGACGGCTCCACCAACACCACGGAGGGATCGGCGATGGATGAAAATAGGTTCATGGCATAGGCTCCTCAATCCGGGAGACTATAGCAAAAAGCCATGGTTCCGGCCCCGCCCGCCGCCCCTGGTCCGGAGTCAGGGGCAAAAAAAAGCCCCGGACCAGGCCGGGGCGGGAGAGGGGGCCCGCCACGGGGAAGCGGGAGCCCCCGGGGTAATGGGGGAAAAGGGGAAGCCAGGGGAAGGGCTGGGGCGCGACGATTAACAAGCCGCAGCCCGAGGCCTCACCGAAGGCCGTTATAAACCGGGCCTCCCCAGCGTACCGCGCCGGGGAGGCCCTTGGTTCCTCGGTTCCTCGGTTCCTCGGTTCCTTGGCTCCTTGGCTCCTTGGCTCCTTGGCTCCTCGGTTCCTCGGGACCGATAGGCCGGGGCTCAAGGCCGATGGCGCGAAAGCCTTCCGGCCTTGAGCCCTGGGCAAAGGGCCCGAAGGCCGAACCTTAGCGGCCCTTGACGAAGCGGACGGTGGCTTCCGCCACCCGCTTGCCGTAGAGCCGGGCGGTTTCCAGGTCACCGGCGGGGGGCACCTGATCGGCGGGCAGGTCGGAGTCGGACTGGGCCATGGCGCCGTAGGCGGCCCCCACCCGGTTCACGTCATTGCGCTGGGCCTTGGAGCTGTTGGCGGGCAGCAGGCCCAGGCTCACCCAGATCATGCCGTGCTGCATGGCCAGGGTGGTGAGGGCGCTCATGGTGCCGGACTTGTCGCCCAGCCAGGAGGCGGAGTTGGTGAAGCCCCCGGCCACCTTGTCCTGCCAGTCCCGGTTGAACCAGGCCTTGGAGGAAGCGTCGGCGAATTCCTTGAACTTGGCGGAGGGGCCGCCCATGTAGGTGGGGGCGCCGAAAATGATGCCGTCGGCGGCAGCCAGATCGGCCCAGGGCACGGCGGCGATGTCGCTCAGGGCCACCAGCTGCACCTCGGCCACTTCCTTGGCCCCGGCGGCCACGGCTTCGGCCTGTTTGGCGGTGTGGCCGTAGCCACTGTGATAAACCACGACGATTTTTGCCATTGTTGATTCTCCTGATGTTGTAAGAAGTTTCCCTGTTGGGGTTGGGGTAATCCACGCCCCCCGCCCGCCACTCATAGCGGCGGCAGGTCGAAGAGCAGGAATTCGGTAAGGTCCGGCGTTCCAGTCTGCCCGGAGGACATGACCGTTTCGGGACGGCTGGGGAGGCGAAAGGCCAGGTGGTCCCGGTGGGGTTCCGGGGCGATCTTGGCCCCGTCCCCGGGGGACAGGGGCACCCCGTTGATTTCCAGTTCCCCCCGGATCAGGTGCACGTAGGCCAGCCGTTCCGGGGCCAGGGTGTAATCCAGGCCTTCCCCGGGAGCCAGCAGGCTGGCATAGACCAGGGCATCCTGGCCCAGGGTGGTACTGCCCTCCCGGCCATCCGGGGAGGCGATGGGCAGCAGGCGGCCCCGCTTGGCTTCATCCGGGGCGGGTCGCTGTTCGTAGCCCGGTTCCCGACCCGGCTGGCCGGGTTCGATCCAGATTTGCAGCAGGCGCAGGGGGGTATCCGGGGAAGGATTGACCTCGCTGTGGCGAATGCCCCGGCCCGCGCTCATGCGCTGCACCTCTCCGGGCCCCAGGCGGCCGCCGTGGCCCAGGCTGTCCCGGTGTTCCAGGGTGCCGGAGAGCACGTAGGTGAGGATTTCCATGTCCTTGTGGCCATGGGGGCCGAAGCCCGAGCCGGGGGCGATGAAATCGTCGTTGATGACCCGCAGGGCGCCCCAGCCCATTTCCCCCGGATCGTAATAATCCCCGAAGGAAAAACTGTAGTGGGTGACCAGCCAGCCGTAATCGGCATGGCCCCGGTCGGAGGCGGCGCGCAGCTGGATCATGGCAGGGTTCGGAAAGGAATCTGGCGGGTTCGCTTGAAAAAAATTGTTGATTTCATTGGCTCAGACCTTATGCTAGGAAACAATGTTCCTAAATACCAGCGAATACTTTTCACCAAACCTTTCAGTATTTTTCACCAATGAAACTTTCCCTCGATGCCCTGCAAATTCTGGACGCCATTGACGCCCGGGGTTCCTATGCGGCGGCGGCCCAGGATTTACACCGGGTGCCTTCGGCCCTGACCCACGCCATGCAAAAGCTGGAGTCGGAATTGGGGGTGGCCCTCTTTGAAAAATCCGGCCGCCGGGCCACCCTCACCCCAGCGGGCCGCACCCTGCTGGGGGACGGACGCCATCTGCTGCGGGCGGCGGCGGAGCTGGAATGCCGGGTAAAGCGGGTGGCCACGGGCTGGGAAACGGAGCTCACCATCGGGGTGGACATGCTCATCCCGGCCCAGCGCCTCTGGCCCCTGCTGGAGCGCTTTTACGCCCAGGGCCGGGGCACCCGCATCCGCCTCAGCTATGAGGTGCTGGGGGGGGCCTGGGACGCCCTGGCCACGGACCGGGCCGATCTGGTCATCGGCGCCCCCGGGGACCTGCCGAGCCGGAGCGGCATTTCCTCCCGCTCCCTGGGAACCATCCAACTGCTCTTTGCCGTGGCCCCCCATCACCCCCTGGCCGCCCTGCCCGATCCCCTCTCCCGGGAGGAGCTGATTCGCCACCGGGCCGTGGTGGTGCCGGACACCTCCCAGGAATTGCTGGCCCGCAGCACGGGCATTCTGGAAGGCCAGGACACCCTGCGGGTGCCGGACATGGCGGCCAAGCTGGCGGCCCAGGAAGCGGGCCTGGGGGTGGGTCATCTGCCCCCCTGGCAGGTGCTTCCGGCCGTGGCCGCCGGGCGTCTGGTCATCAAGCGGCTGGCGGACGACACCCCGCCCCTGGCCTGCTATATCGCCTGGCGCACCAGGCAGGAAGGCAAGGCCCTGGCCTGGTTCCTGGCCGAACTGGAAAAGCCGGAGGTGCGGGCGGCCCTGACGGAGAGATTGACCTGAGCCAGCACCGGAAAAATCCCGTTGTGCGGCCCACCACCGGAGTGCTGAACCTAAAGCACAAAGCGATAGCCGACCCCTGCCTCGGTCAGCAGGTGCTTGGGCCGGGAAGGCTGATCCTCGATTTTCTTGCGCAAGGCCCCCATATAGACCCGCACATAATGGCTGTCCTCGCTGTGGCTGGGGCCCCAGGCCGCGTGGAGCAGCTGCCGATGAGTCAGCACGCAGGACGGATTGGCCAACAGATAAGCCAATAGCCGAAATTCAATGGGGGTGAGATGGAGCGGCTCCCCGGCCTTTTCTACCAGGCGTTTCGCCAAATCCACTTTGAGATTGCCAAAAACCACCAGGGGGGAACCGTCGCCGCTCCCCAGGGAACGCCGACGCAGCTGGGCCCGCACCCGGGCGGATAACTCGGCGGCTCCGAAGGGTTTGGTCAGATAATCGTCGGCCCCCACATCCAGGGCCCCCACCTTGTCTTCTTCCGTGGTTCTGGCCGACAACACCAGAATGGGGGCGTTGCTCCAGGTTCGCATATCCCGGATAAAGTCCAGCCCATCCCCATCCGGCAAGCCCAAATCCAACACCACCATGTCGGCTTTGCGGGTGCCCACTTCAATCAGACCGCGCCGGCAGGTGTCGGCCTCAAACACGTGACAGCCTTCTTCCTCCAGGGTCAGCCGGATGAAGCGGCGGATCTGGGGTTCATCCTCCACCACCACGATGTTAGGTACGGACGTACTCATGGCTGGGATTCTCCTTCCCCCTCGGATTCCATTTCCTCTCCCACTTCGGGGGGCGTCCCCCGGGGAAAGGTCATGACAAAGCGGGCACCTCGTGGGTGCCGGTTTTCGCCCCGGATCGTTCCCCCATGGGCCTGCACAATGGCCCGGCAAATCGCCAGCCCCAACCCCACTCCGGGCATCGTCCCTTCCTTTTGACCACGTTCAAACTTGTTGAAAATAGCCTCTTCCTTACCCGGGGGCAGGCCCGGGCCCTCATCCGCCACCCACACTTCCACCTGATCCGACAGGACCGTTGCCCCAATCTCAATGGGCGTATGGGCGGGAGTGTATTTCACCGCATTTTCCAGCAAATTGCAGAATACCCGGCCCAGCAACACCCCATCCAGATGCAGCAGAGGTAAATCATCGCCCAGGGCAATCACCACGGGACGTTGTCCCAATACTCCGTCCATGTCATGGAGAGCGCTACCGACAATTTCCTCCAGGGGCTGCCACTGGCGATTGAGCTGTATCTTGCCTGCCTGGAGGCGGGCCATGTCGAGCAAATTATTCACCAGGGCATTCATGCGCAAGGACTCTTCCCGCATGGCCCCAGCCACTTCCTGCTGGGCTGGGCTCAGGGGCGGCTTGGTCATGGACATGGATTCCGCCAGCCCGACCAGGGCGCTTAAGGGCGTACGCAAATCATGGGAAATGGCCGACAGCAGGGAATTTCTCATGCGCTCAGACTCCATTTCCACGGTCGTGACCTGGGCTACTTCCACATAATGAACCCGCTCCAGGGCAATGGATATCAAGCGGGCCATGGTATCCAGAGACCGGCGCTGTTCCGGGCTCAGAGCCCGGCCCGGATGGGACGATTCAATGGCCAGTACCCCCCGGACCCGCATGGGCGCTTTCAGGGGCAGATACAGAATGGGGCTGCCGGGCAGGGTATTGGTGCCCCGGCCAGCCCCTTCCTCGTGATCGAAGGCCCATTGGGCAATGCCCACATCAATGGCCGTATTGGCTGGCGCCTGAAGATGATCCTGGGCATCGGATAAAAGCAGGGTCCCCCGGGCCTGAAATTCCCCCTCCAGGAAACGGGTGCAAATATCGCTGATCTGCTCCACCTGCAAGGCCCCGGACAAGTCCCGGGAAAATTCGTAGAGGGCCCGCACCCGATCCTCCCGCCGGGTCGCCACCCGGGCCTGGTATTTCAAGCCGGCGGTTAACTGGCCGACCAATAGGCCCACCAGCAACATGATGAAAAAGGTCATCAAATACTGCACATCGCTGACCGCAAAGGACAGGCGAGGCGGCACAAAGAAAAAGTCGAAAGCCGCCACACTCAACAAGGAGGCCAGCACCGCAGGCCCTCGCCCCAGCCACAACGCCACCACCACGACCGCCACCAAAAACAACATGACGATATTGGCCAGATCAAAATAGGCATGTAGCGGCGTGGCCAACAGGGTCATGGCAGCACAAACCAGGGCACTGAGCAGATAGGAAGGCCAGGCAGGCCCCCGTCCGGAGCGAGGGACTTCCCGGGCCTCCTCCGCTGGAGACACGGCGGCATTTCTGGCGATCAGAATGACATCCAGGTCCGGTGCCAGGCGACACAACCGGGACACAAAGCCCACGTGCCAGAAGGACCATTGAACGCGACGGCCGCGGCCCACCACCACTTTGGATAAATTATGGTCTTGTAGATATTTCACCGCCACGGCAGCCCCGTCGTTCCCTGCCAGGGTCGCGGTTTCTGCCCCCAATTCCTCCGCCAGGCTCAGGGTCTTGAATATCCGTTCCCGAGCCGCCCCGGGCAAGCGCTGTAAGGCTGGGGTTTCCACATAAATGGCATGCCAGGGGATATTCCACTGATTAGCTAGGCGGGCGCCGCTACGCACCACCCGCTCTCCCCCGGCGTCCGGCCCCACGCAGACCAGCAGGGATTCCCGGGTGGGCCAGAGGGCGGGTACCGCCTGTTTGCGCCGGTAGGCCAGCATGTCCTCATCCACCCGGTCCGCCGTGCGGCGTAGGGCCAGTTCCCGCAAGGCAATCAGGTTACCTTTGCGGAAAAAGTTGCGAATCGCCCGTTCCGCCTGCTGGGGCAAATAGACCTTGCCTTCCTTGAGGCGCTGCAACAGTTCATCCGGGGGGAGGTCCACCAGAATGACCTCGTCCGCGCTGTCAAAAAACCGATCCGGCACCGTTTCCCACACCCGAATGCCCGTAATACCGCTGACCACATCGTTGAGGGAATCCAGATGCTGCACGTTAATGGTGCCGTAAACGTCGATCCCCGCCGCCAGCAACTCCTCCACATCCTGCCAGCGCTTGGGGTGCCGGGCCCCGCTCACGTTGGAGTGGGCCAGCTCGTCCATGAGAATCAGGGCCGGTTTTCGGCGTAGGGCTTCATCCAGATTGAATTCGTACAACACCTGATCCCGATAGGGAATTTCCTGAAGGGGAAGGCGCTCCAGCCCCGCCGCCATGGCCTCCGTGTCCTTGCGGCCATGGGTTTCCACCACCCCAATCAGCACATCCAGACCTTGGGACTGCTGCTGTCGGGCCGCCGCCAGCATGGCGTAGGTTTTACCCACCCCGGCGCTGGCGCCAAAAAAGATTTTCAGTTTTCCCCGCTGGGCCTTGGCTGCTTCATGCTGAATCTGGCTCAGCAACTGGTCGGGGTCGGGACGAACTTCTGTCATGGAGTATCCAATCTAGTCCTTGGTAAGCCAGGAATACGGAAACAGGCCACCTTGCCAACAGGGCCAATGCCCCCACCCGTCTATTTCACCCGGGACCGGCACCAGGGGACACCCGCCATCATAGGAAATATGCAGCCCTTTGGCGCATCCCAGGCAGGATAAACCCCGCCCCGGGGTGCTATCGGGCACCACTCCCCAATCCCCAACAACCATGGCACATCTCTCGTAGAGGAAAAAGTGGCCCGCCCCCTCCGGGGCGGAGCCATAAGAAGCTCGTCGAGAGCCTTGGGAGTCAGCAAAAACGAAAAGAAGGAAAACTCAGGAAGGGGGGCGCCGGGATTGCCAGGAGAGGATGGCCCACACCAGCCCCAGGGGCAGGAAGATGGCCAAAAAGGCCAGGCAAAGGAGCATGGCGAGCCCTTTAGGGAGTAGCCGTGAGCTGATCCAAGGCCAGGTTTAGCGCCAATACATTGACCCTGGGTTCCCCCAGGAATCCCCACTGGCGCCCCTCCGTATGGTCTTTCACCAAAGCGGCCACCGTCCCGGAAGACAGATGGCGGGCGCGGGCGACCCGGTCAATCTGGTAGGTTGCCGCCGCCACACTCAGGTGAGGGTCTAATCCGCTTCCCGACGCGGTCACCAGTTCCACGGGAATCGCTAGGGGATTGGTCGGGTCTGCCGCCAATAAGGCTTGCTTGCGCGCCTTAACCCCCTCCACCAACGCCGGATTCAACGGCCCCAAATTGGAGCCACCGGAAGCAACCCCGTTATAAGGCTGGGGCGCCGTGGCAGAAGGCCGGCCCCAGAAATGGGCCGGGTCCGTAAAATTTTGACCAATCAGGCGGGACCCCAGCAACTGGCCTTTTTCATACACCAAGCTACCGGCAGACTGTTGGGGAAAAGCCACTTTAGCCACCCCGGTGACCAATAAGGGATAAGCCAGACCGGTCACCAGGGAAAGCAGGACAAACAACAGCAAAGCAGGACGCAACAAGGTTTTCATGGTGATCTCCTTCGGGTTCAGGCCAAGCCAGCGGCGGCAATGGTCAGATCGATCAACTTGATACCGACAAACGGCACCACCACGCCCCCCAGGCCGTAAATAAGGAGATTGCGGCGCAGCAGCATGGCGGCCCCCAGGGGGCGGTAACCCACGCCCTTTAACGCCAGGGGGATCAGGAAAATGATGATCAGGGCGTTAAAAATCACAGCGGAGAGAATGGCCGAGCTGGGGCTGGCCAGTCCCATGACATTGAGGGCAGACAGGGAGGGATAGGTGGTGACAAAAGCCGCCGGGATGATGGCGAAGTACTTGGCGATATCGTTGGCGATGGAAAAGGTGGTCAGGGCCCCCCGGGTCATCAGCATTTGCTTCCCGGTTTCCACAATCTCAATCAGCTTGGTGGGGTTGGAATCCAGATCCACCATGTTGCCCGCCTCCTTGGCGGCCTGGGTGCCGGTATTCATGGCCACGGCCACATCGGCCTGCGCCAGGGCCGGAGCGTCATTGGTCCCATCCCCGGTCATGGCCACCAGACGGCCTTCCCCCTGATGCTGGCGAATCAGGGCCAGCTTGGTTTCGGGAGTGGCATCGGAGAGGAAATCATCCACCCCCGCCTCAGCGGCGATGGCGGCGGCGGTCAACCGGTTGTCCCCGGTCACCATGACGGTCTTGATGCCCATGCGGCGCAACTCGGCAAAGCGCTCCTTGATCCCGCCTTTGACGATGTCTTTAAGTTCGATGACGCCCAGCACCCGGGCCTTGCCCCCCGCCTGCTCCGCCACCACCAGGGGCGTACTGCCCCGCCGGGCCACCTCTTCCACCGCACTGCTCACCTCGGCAGGAAAGGCACCCCCCAGGGCCAGCACGTATTGCTTGATGGCCTCCGCCGCCCCTTTGCGAATCTGCCGATCGGGGAAATCCACCCCACTCATCCGAGTCTGGGCGGAAAAATGGACGAAACTGGCGCCCAGGGCGTGAATATCCCGTTCCCGCAAATTAAATTTCTGCTTGGCCAATACCACCACACTGCGGCCTTCTGGGGTTTCGTCCGCCAGGGAAGACAATTGGGCCACATCCGCCAATTCTCCTTCCGCAACCCCCGCCGCAGGAATGAACGCAGCAGCCTGGCGGTTACCCAGGGTAATCGTTCCGGTTTTGTCCATCAGCAACACATCCACGTCCCCGGCCGCTTCCACGGCCCGCCCGGAGGTGGCAATCACGTTGGCCTGCATCATCCGGCTCATGCCGGCTACCCCGATGGCCGAAAGCAGTCCGGCAATGGTGGTGGGAATCAGGCAGACCAGGAGGGCCACCAGAACGGTGATGCTGACCGGATGGCCGCTACCGGCCACCTGAACGCTGAACATGGAGTAGGGCAGCAAGGTGACGGTGACCCCGAGGAAAACGATGGTCAGGGCCACCAGCAAAATGGTCAGGGCGATTTCATTGGGGGTTTTTTGCCGCTTGGCGTTTTCCACCATGGCGATCATCCGATCCACGAAGGTTTCCCCCGGATTGACCGTGACCCGCACCAACACCCAATCCGATAGCACCCGGGTGCCGCCGGTAACGGCAGAGAAATCCCCACCGGACTCCCGAATCACCGGGGCGGATTCCCCGGTGATGGCGGATTCATCCACGGAGGCCACCCCTTCGATCACTTCCCCATCGGCCGGGATGAAATCCCCCGCTTGGGCCAGGATCACATCCCCTTTGCGCAAATCAGAAGCGGGAACGGTGTACCAAGCTGCCCCCATGCGGGGTTCGTGCATTTTTTTCGCCCAGGTTTCCTTTTTCAGATTGCGTAAGGCTCCGGCCTGGGCCTTGCTCCGCCCTTCCGCCAAGGCTTCGGCAAAGTTGGCAAACAACACGGTAAACCACAGCCACAGGGCCACCGCCAGGATGAATCCGGACGATGCTTCGCCCTGCCCTCGTAGGGCTTGCAGCCACAAGAGGGTGGTTAGAAGGCTGCCCACATAAACCACGAACATCACGGGATTGCGCCATTGCACCCTGGGGCTGAGCTTCTTAAAAGCATCCCCAATGGCAGGCCGAATCAGGCTGGCATCAAACAAAGAAAAGGTTTTACGAGACATGGTGTTCTCCTTGCTCTAGCGACCGGCCCAGAGCATCAGATGCTCTACCACCGGCCCCAGAGCCAAAGCCGGAACGTAATTGAGCAAACCGACCAGCAGGACTGTGCCAATCAACAGGGTGATGAACAGGGGACCGTGGGTAGGCATGGTGCCTACGGTGACAGACAGCCGCTTTTTCCCGGCCAGGGAGCCAGCCATGGCCAGAACAGGGACGATCATGCCGAAGCGCCCCACCCACATGGCAATTCCCAAGAGCAGGTTGTAGAAGGGGGTATTGGCTGAAAGACCGGCAAAGGCACTACCGTTGTTATTGGCGGCGGAGGTCAGGGCATAGAGAATTTCCGAAAAGCCGTGGGCACCGGGATTAGCTACCCCGGCCTGCCCGGCCGCCACCATCACCGCCACCCCAGCCCCAGCCAAGACCGTCAGCGGGGTAATTAGGATGGCAATGGAGGTCATCTTCATTTCGTAGGCTTCGATTTTCTTGCCCAGGTATTCCGGTGTCCGGCCGATCATCAGCCCCGCGATGAACACCCCCAGGATGGCAAACACCAACATGCCGTAGAGGCCGCTGCCCACCCCGCCGAAGACCACTTCCCCGAGCTGCATCAGCACCAGGGGCACCAGCCCCCCCAGGGGAGTAAAGGAATCGTGCATCCCATTTACCGCGCCACAGGATGCGGCGGTGGTAATGGCGGCGAAAAGCCCGGAATCCCCGATGCCAAAGCGGCTTTCCTTGCCTTCCATGTTGCCGCCGGCCTGGGTGGCGCTGGCGCTCTGGTCAATGCCCAGGTCGGACAAACGGGGATTGCCCTGCTGCTCAAAGCTCATGGCCCCCACCGCCGCCACCAGAAACAGCACAGCCATGGCGACATAGAGGCTCCAGCCCTGGCGTCCATCCCCCACCATGCGACCAAAGGTGAAGCAGAGAGCCCCGGGAATCAGGAAAATGGCCAGCATTTCCAGGAAATTGCTCAGGGGGGTGGGGTTTTCGTAGGGATGGGCAGAGTTGGCGTTAAAAAAGCCACCTCCGTTGGTCCCCAACATTTTGATAGCTTCCTGGGAAGCCACCGGGCCCATGGCCAGTGTTTGTTGCCGGGTGGCCGCTGGTTCTGTCAGCCCATTCCCCTGGGCGTCCTTAAGGGCTTGCCCGTCCCCGTCCAGTTTGGGGGCGTCATAGTGGGTCACTTCCAGGGTAGTGGCCGTCTGGTAAGCGTCAAAATTCTGGATGACGCCCTGACTCACCAGGGCTAGGGCCAGCACCACGGACAAGGGCAGGAGGATGTAGAGCGTTGAGCGGGTCAAATCGACCCAGGCATTCCCAATCGTCTTGGCGGAATGGCGGCAGAAGCCTCGGATCAGGGCAATCACCACCCCGATCCCGGTGGCGGCGGAGAGAAAATTCTGGACCGTCAGCGCCAGCATCTGGACCAGATAGCTCATGGTGGATTCGCCGCTATAGCCCTGCCAGTTGGTATTGGTGACAAAGCTGATGGCCGTATTAAAGGCGGAATCCGGGGCCACATTGGGGAACTGCTGAGGATTGAGAGGCAGCCAGACCTGTAAGCGCTGCAAGCCATAGACCGCCACCACCCCCATGCCGTTAAACAACAGCAGGGCCAAGGCATAGCTCAACCAGCCCATTTCCTGGTCACGCTGGATGCCGCAAAGGCGATAGATCAGCCTTTCCATCCCGCCCCCCAGGCGGGTTGCCCAGCCGCCCCGCCCTTCCATCACATTGGCGATGTAGATTCCCAATGGCCGCGCCAACAGGAGCAGCAGGACAAAATACACGCCTAACAGGAGCCAGCCATGATTGGTCATGAAAAATCCTCCGGAAACAACAGGGCGGCCACCAGATAAGCCAGCAGCCCCAGGGCCAGGAGCCCGCCCACAACCGTCAGCGCACTCATTCTTTTCCCCTCAAACGAAAACATCCGACAGCCATCGCCATGGCTATCCCCAATAACAGGCCGATAGCGGCCAGGTAGATAAGATCCATGCTGATCCATCTCCACTTCCTGGTTATCCTGGTTCGAATACTAGGAAATGCCGCCTTAAAAAAATCCAAAGACTTAGCCCGCCGGTATCAAGATTTTGTAAAGACCAGGAATAAGACCCTCCCCTGGGCTAGCGGCCCCGTTCCTCCTGACCTTGGTCTCCACCCCTCCGGTGGGAAAGCCCCCGCTTCAGCCCCTGGGCCACCTTTCCCCTCCGCCGCTTTCTCCGGCCAGATCGCCCTCCACTCCTGGGGTAGAAAAAAAGGCCCAAAAGCGCCGCCCCTTGCCGCCTCCCCCGGGAACCTTTTGCCCCGCCCCGGGGACTTACCCTCACCGCCGGTTTTGCCGCCCCCGCCCGGCGGTTTAAACTCCCCCCTCTTTTGTCTCCGTTTCAGGTTGTTGCCCTTGTCCGCCGTTTCCGCCCCCCGCGCCAATTACCGCATTACCGCCCTGATCGTGGCCTCCGCCCTGTTCATGGAGCAGATGGACGCCACCGTGCTGGCCACCGCCCTGCCCACCATGGCCGCCACCTTCGGCGTTTCTCCCCTGCATATGAGCGTGGCCCTCACCGCCTACCTGATCAGCCTGGCCGTGTTCATCCCCGCCAGCGGCAAGGTGGCGGACCGATTCGGGGCCCGCAATGTGTTCCGGGTAGCCATCGTGATCTTCGTGCTGGGGTCCATTCTTTGCGGCCGGGCGGACAGCCTGCCCTTCCTGGTGGGTGCCCGCTTTCTCCAGGGCATGGGGGGCGCCATGATGATGCCCGTGGGGCGGCTGGTGCTGCTGCGCACCACGGCCCGGGAAGACTTCGTTTCCGCCATGGCCTGGCTCATGGTGCCCGGCCTGGTGGGGCCCGTGCTGGGGCCGCCCCTGGGGGGCTTTATCGTCACCTACTGGTCCTGGCGCTGGATTTTTTACATCAATGTGCCCATCGGCCTCCTGGGCCTCTATCTGGCCACCCGCTACATCGGGGAAGTGCGGGAGGAAAATCCCGGGCCCTTCGACGGGGTGGGTTTTGTCCTCTCCGGCATCGCCCTGGCCTGCCTCATGTTCGGCCTGGAACTGGCCAGCCGGGGGGTGTTGTCCCTGACCGCCATGGTGATGGTGTTCGGCCTGGGCCTCACCTGCGCTGCCCTCTATTTTCGCCACGCCCGGCGCACCCCGGCCCCCATCCTGGATTTCAGCCTGATGGCCGTGCCCACCTTCCGCCTCTCCGTGCTGGGGGGCTCCCTGGCCCGGGTTACCGCCGGGGCCACCCCCTTTCTGCTGCCCATGCTGATGCAGGTGGGCTTTGGCCTGTCGGCGGCCAAGAGCGGCCTCATCACCTTTGCCGGAGCCGCCGGGGCCATGGCCATGAAGGCCTCCGCCACCCCCATCCTGCGCCGCTTCGGCTTTCGCAACACCCTGATCTGGAACAGCGTGGTGTCTTCGGCTTGCATCGCCCTCTACGCCACCCTGCGGCCTTCCTGGCCCGAATGGAGCCTCTATGCCCTGCTCTTCTGCGGCGGCTTTTTCCAATCTCTGATTTTCACCGCCTATAACAGCGTGGCCTACGCGGACCTGCCCCCCTCCCGGATGAGCGCCGCCACCAGCTTTTACACCACCTTCCAGCAGCTCATGCTGTCCATGGGCATCTGCCTTTCCGCCGCCGCCCTCCACGCTTCCGTGGTGCTTTCCGGGCGCCAGCACGCCCTGGTGGGGGATTTTTCCGTGGCCTTTCTGACGGTCACCGCCATTTCCCTCCTGGCCGCCCCGGTCTGCGCCCGCATTCCCAAAAATGCGGGGTCCGACATGACCGGCTACCAGGACGCACCAGACTAGGGTCCGGACCTCCGAACTTTTCCCCTCAGTCTTCCCGCTCCACCCACTCCAGAATCGGCTGCCACTGTTCCAGGTCCCGGCCCATCCGGGCCGGATTGAGGTCGAACAGGGTGAGCCCCTGGGCGATGGTCTGGACGTAGAGCTGGGTATTGCGCAGATAGCCCAGCACGGGCAGTTCGTAGGCGGCAAAAAAGCGCTCCAGTTCCGCCGCCGAACGGGTGCGGGGATCCACCCGCATGCCCACCACCGCCACCTGGAGATTACCCTTGCGCACCGCCTTTTCCGCCTGGAGTTCTTCCAGGAAGCTGCGGGTGGCCAGGATGTCGAAAAAGGAGGGCTGAACCGGCACCAGAATGCGGCTCACCGCCTTCATGGCCTTATCCAGGCCCTTGCCGTGGAGCCCGGCGGGGGAATCCAGCACCGCGTGGGTGGTGCCCTTGGGGGGCCGGGCCGGGGCCCCTTCCTTGATGTCCCAGCCCCGGATGGGGGGCAGGTGGGCGGGGCGCAGGGCCAGCCATTCCCGGGCCGACTGCTGGCGATCCAGATCCCCCAGCATGACCCCGTGGCCCTGCTGGGCGAAGTAGCCCGCCAGATTGGTGGCCAGGGTGCTCTTGCCCGAGCCTCCCTTGGGATTGGCGATGAGCACGGCTTTCATGGGTGGCTTGTCCCTTTCTCGGTGGGCTGGGCGGAGGCGGCCAGCGCCTCGGTCCGGGGATGGTCCAGCCGGTCCAGGGTGTGGCGCACCAGTTCAATGTGTTCCCGCAGGGTATAGAGCAGGTCCGAATAGGCCAGGGGAATGTTGCGCCGGTTAGCCTCTTCCTCGATGCGGTCCAGCCGGTCCAGGTATTCCAGCTTGCTCCCCGGGTCGTAGTGCTCCTTCAGTTCGTTTTCCAGGAATTTCAGATCCCCGTAGCAGCGGAAAATTTTTGAGCGCACCCGCCAGGAATACAGGCTGGGAGCCAGTTTCATGAGGGGCAGCAAGAGGGCGAAGAGGGGCACCAGGAGAATGATCAGGCGCTCCACCAGCACCGCCGCCCAGAAGGGCAGATAGCGCTGCAACAGGGAAGGGCCGGACTGGTAATAGCGCTTGGCCATGTCCGCCAGGGGATAGGAGCGGTCCCGGTAGGCGGGGAATTCCCCGGGCTTGCGGAAAAAGCCCGGACCTCCGTGGACCTGCTTGGCCGCTTCCAGCAACAGGGTCTGGACCGCCGGGTGGAGGTCTTCGTGGATCACCAGATTGGCGGTGGCGGCCAGCATTTCCGTATCCCGCTTGGGGAAATTGCGAGCCAGATCCACGCCCCCTTCCGGCAGGGTGATACGGCTTAAATAGGGAAACTGGCGGCTGTAGGCCTCGGCCTGGGAAAAGTGCATGAGGCGGATGCCCGGGGAACGGAGCAGCACCTGGACCACGGGAGCTTCCGTGGCGGCGATGATGAAGGCCGCGTCAATACGGCCCTGCTGCAATTCTTCCGCCGCCTTGAGGCCCCCCAGGGCGGAAATATGCCGATCCAGGGGCACTTCATTGGCCTTGAGCAGGGTGGTGGCCAGGGGCCGCACCCCGCTCCCTTCCCCCCCTACGGCAATGCGCTTACCCGCCAGCTCGTGGAGCTGGGTCAGGGGGCGGCGGCCCCGGTAAAAGACCCAGAGGGGCTCGTAATAAACGCTGCCCAGGGTTTCCAGGGGCGTGTCCTCCACCCCGGCCGGAGGGGTGACGCCCCCCTGGATCAGGGCCACTTCCGTGGGATCGTCGTCATTGAGGAGATGCTGGAGATTTTCCTCCGAGCCCGCCGTGGTGCGGATATCCAGGGTGATGCCCTGCTTGGCCAGGATTTTGGCGTATTGCTTAGCAAAGGCGTAATAGGCCCCGTCCTCCGGGCCGGCGGCCATCACCACCCGGCTCGGGGGCGCCGGTTTGACGAAATGGAGGGCCACCAGAAAACCTAGGGTCACCACCAGCACAATGGGCCAGGCGGTAGCCAGAAGATCCCGGAGGGAAATGAGCCGGGCGCGGACTTGTTCCACCATGGGTTTTGCCTTTCCGCCTTAGACCAGGAGCACCGTGGAGCCGGTGGTGAGCCGGGCGGCCAGGGCTTCCTGGGCGGCGGCGGCTTCCTTCAGGGGGAAGGTCTGGCGCACTTCGATTTTCACCTGGCCGGACTGGACCACGGCAAAGAGCTTGGCCGCCAGGGCCTCCAGGTCTTCCCGCTTGGCGGTGTAATCCGCCAGCTTGGGGCGGGTGAAAAAGAGGGAGCCCTTGCCGCACAGGGCCAGGGGGTCCAGGGGGGGCACCGGACCGGAGGCGTTGCCGAAGCACACCAGGGTGCCCAGGGGCCGTAGGCTGTCCAGGGAACCGGCATAGGTGTCCTTGCCCACGGAGTCATAAACCACGGCCACCCCTTCCCCGTCGGTGATTTCCCGCACCCGGGCGGGGAAATTTTCCCGGGTGTAGAGAATGGGATGGTCGCAGCCATGGGCCCGGGCCAGTTCCGCCTTGGCCTCGCTGGACACGGTGCCGATCACCCGGGCCCCCAGGGCTTTCGCCCACTGGCAGGCAATCAGGCCCACGCCCCCGGCGGCGGCGTGGATCAGCACCGTATCCCCGGCCTGGACCGGATAGGTGCGATGGAGCAGGTAGGCGGCGGTCAGGCCTTGCAGCATCATGGCCGCCCCGGTCTGGAAATCAATGGTATCGGGCAGCTTCACCAGCCGGTGGGCGGGCAGGAGCCGCGCTTCCGCATAGGCACCGATGGGGCCCCCCGCATAGGCCACCCGGTCCCCCGGGGCTAGCCCGGTCACCCCCGGCCCCACCGCTTCCACCGTGCCCGCCCCTTCCAGGCCCAGCCCGGCGGGCAGGGGCGTGGGATAGAGGCCGGTGCGGTAGTAGATGTCGATGAAATTCAGGCCGCAGGCCACCTGGCCCAGGCGCACTTCCCCCGGTCCCGGTTCCCCCACGGAAACCGTCTCCCATTGCAGGACCTCCGGTCCGCCGGTGCGGTGAAAACGAATGGCATGGGTCATGGCAACTCCTGGAAGAAAGGGGTGGCAAAACAGGGGGAAACGGATCGCCGCCCTGGTCCCGGGCCAGGGACAAAGGCCGGCGGGCCAATCCGGGTGCAACGCCGTTCCCGGGGGAGCGGGGTAAAACCCCGGCTCGCCGGGGGAATCCGGGGCCCGGGGCGGCCAAGCCCAAGGGGCCGGCCCCGCCGCTCCGGCGGAGCAGAACTATACCGCCGATCCCCCTTGCCGGCCCATCCCCGATAGGTATCGCCAGGGAGCCTGGGCCTGGGTACCATGGGGCCATGCCCAATCTGCACTGGATCATTCTGCGCCGCCTGTTGCTGGCCTGGCTGCTGCTTTCCGCCATGGCCGGGGGGGCGGTGTTTTACCTGGAAAGCACCCGCCTGGACGACTATGCCATCGCCCTGGCCACCCGGGAGGCAGCGGCCTTCGGCCCGGAACTCCGGGAAGGGGCAACCAGCGGGGCCTCGGCCTTCCCGGAAGATCTGGAGCAGACCACCCTGGCTCCGGCCCGCCAGGCGGAGCTGACCCGCCGGGCGGAGGAATTCGCCCGGCACCAGTGCCTGTTCACCGCCATCAGTGACCGCCAGGGCCGGGTTCTGGCCCGCTCCTTCAACCCGGATCAGGCCCAGCTGAGCCGCCAGATCGCCGCCCAGCGCCGGGATTTGCCCCGGGACGGGCGCCGCCATTTCGCCAAGCTGAGCGCCGACGGCCGCCTGCTGATCCAGGCCCTCATTCCCCTGCCCGGCCGCAACGGGGAAGCGGCGGGCTATTTTGAGGCCGTGTTCCTGGCCGACCCGGCGGAAGTGGCCCGCTTCAACGACAATCTGCTGCGCACCATTCTCTTTGCCCTGGGGGCGGTGCTCATCACTACCCTGGCCCTCTATCCGGTAATCCTGGCCCTGCACCGGGACATGGTGAAGGCTTCCCGGGAAGTGCTCCAGGGCAACCTGGAAATGGCCACGGTGCTGGGGGCGGCCATCGCCAAGCGGGATTCGGACACCAACAGCCACAATTTCCGGGTCACCTATTACGCCTGCTGTCTGGGGGAAGCCCTGGGCCTGAAGGGCAAGGCCATGCGCTCCCTGATCATCGGCGCCTTTCTCCACGACGTAGGCAAAATCGGCATCAGCGACGCCATTCTGCTCAAGCCCGGCCCCCTCACCCCGGAGGAATTCGCCATCATGCGCAGCCATGTGCGCCTGGGGGTGGAAATCCTGGCCCCCTCCGAGTGGCTGGGGACGGCCCGGGAGGTGGTGGAATTCCACCACGAGCGTTACGACGGCAGCGGCTATCTGCAAGGTCTGAAGGGGGAAGCCATTCCCCGCAACGCCCGTATTTTCGCCGTGGCCGACGTCTTCGACGCCCTCACCAGCCGACGTCCCTACAAAGATCCCCTGGGCCTGCAAATCGTGCTGGACATGATGGCCCGGGAATCGGGCAGCCATTTCGACCCGGCCATTCTGCAAACCTTTCTGGCCAAGGCCCCCCTGCTCTACGCCCGGGTTCAGGCCCTGGACGAAGCCGGGCTGGTGGATTTGCTGGCGGGGCGGATACGCCACTACTTTTTCCGGGGCCTGCTGGACCCGGTGGCGCGCAAAAGCTTTGTGGCCAATGCGCGGCACCGCCTGGGCCTACGCCCGGCGGAGGTGGGGGACCGGCCGGAACACCAGACGGGGCGCCTGGGCTAGGGCCCCTCGCCCGGAAAGCCTTGGCAGACGGGGGTGACAAGGGCCACCCCGGGGTAAAGGCTAATGGACAAGCCTGCTGGCCCGCCCACCGGGTACAAGCAATACGGACGCCCCTTTCCCGGGGCCGCCGAGGAAGATCAGCCAACCACGGCCATTCCCGGCCAGTTTTTGGGGCCAGCCTTTAAAGAGGGGTGAGCTTGGCGTATTCCAGGGCCAGCCACTTCATCCCGGCGCCGCCGAAATTGACCTGGACCCGGGCGTCCGCCCCCCGGCCTTCACAGGCCACGATCACCCCTTGACCGAATTTGGCATGGGCCACCCCCTGGCCCACCCGCAGGCCGCTGCCCGGCACCGTGGCCGGGCCCGTGGGGGCGCTGTCCCAGCCTCCGTAGCTGGGGGAGGATTCCCCTGCCCCATAGCCCGTTTCCGCCGCCCGGTTGAGGCGCAGCAGCAGGGCCGGGGGAATTTCCTCCAGGAAGGAGGACACCAGGCAATAGCGGGTCTGGCCGTGGAGCATGCGGGTCTGGGCGTGGGAGAGGTAGAGCCGGTCCCGGGCCCGGGTAATGGCCACGTACATGAGGCGCCGCTCTTCTTCCAGCCCCCCCGCGTCCAGCAAGGCGTTTTCGTGGGGAAAGAGACCCTGTTCCAGGCCGGAGATGAAAACCACGTCAAATTCCAGGCCCTTGGCCGCATGGACGGTCATGAGCTGGACCGCCTCCTGGCCTTCCCCGGCTTGGTGTTCCCCCGCCTCCAGGGAAGCGTGGGCGAGGAAACGGCCCAGCATGGTTTCCGAGGCCGGGTCCAGGGGCGCCGCTTCCGTGCCCCCCGCTTCCGCCACGGCCAGGGGATCCGCTTCCCCGGGGACAAAGACCGGGTCCAGGGCCACCAGATTGGCGTCGTCCCCCACGAAGGCGGCGGCGGCGTTGATCAGTTCGTTCAAGTTTTCCAGCCGTTCCTGGCCGTCTTTTTCCGTGCGGTAGTGGGGGGCCAGACTGCTCCGTTCCACCACGTGTTCCACCATTTCCGGCAGGGGCAGGCTGCGGGTTTCCTGGCGCAGTTCCTCCACCAGGCGGATGAAGGCCCCCACACTGGCTCCGGGCTTGCCGGGCAGTCCGGCGGCGGCGTTGTAGAGGCTGGAATTGCCCCGGTGGGCGGCCTCCTGGAGATGTTCCAGGGTCCGGGCGCCGATGCCCCGGGCAGGGAAATTCACCACCCGCAGAAAAGCGGTGTCGTCATCCGGATTGGCGATGAGGCGCAGATAGGCCAGGGCGTGTTTCACTTCCTGGCGTTCAAAAAAGCGCAGGCCCCCGTACACCTTGTAGGGCACGGCCCGGGTGAAGAGTTCGTGTTCCAGCACCCGGGACTGGGCGTTGGAGCGGTAGAGCAGGGCGATCTGGTTGCGGGGCACCCCGTCCCGCACCAGTTCCCGCACCTCTTCCACCATCCAGCGGGCTTCGTCCAGGTCGGAGACGGCCTCATAGACCCGGATAGGCTCCCCGGCCCCCTGGTCGGTCCACAGGTTTTTCCCCAGGCGCCCCTCGTTGTGTTTGATGAGGGCGTTGGCCGCATCCAGGATATTGCCGTGGGAACGGTAGTTCTGTTCCAGGCGGATCACGTTGTCCCCGGCGAATTCCCGCTCGAAGTCCCGCATATTGCCCACTTCCGCGCCGCGAAAGGCGTAGATGGACTGGTCGTCATCCCCCACGGCGAACACCGCCGCCCCCGGGGCACCGGTGACGCTCCCTTCCATGCCCGCCAGGAGCTTCAGCCAGGCGTACTGGAGCCGGTTGGTATCTTGGAATTCATCCACCAGGATGTGGCGGAAACGTTCCTGATAGTGGCGGCGCAGGGGCTCGTTGCGGCTCAGCAGTTCAAAGCAGCGCAGCAGCAGTTCGGCGAAATCCACCACCCCTTCCCGCTGGCACTGGACCTCGTATTCGCTCCACAAATCCACCCGGCGCCGGGTGTAATCGTCCCAAGCCTCGGCCTGGGCCGGACGAATGCCCTGCTCCTTGTGGGCGTTGATGAAATTCATCAATTCCCGGGGGGGGAATTTTTCATCGTCCACATTGAGGTTTTTCAGGAGGCGCTTGATAGCCGCCAGCTGATCCGCGCTGTCCAGGATCTGGAACAGGGCGGGCAACCCGGCTTCCTTGTGGTGGGCCCGAAGCAGCCGGTTGCAGAGACCGTGGAAGGTGCCGATCCACATGCCCCGGGTGTTGATGGGCAGCATGGCCGCCAGCCGGGCCTGCATTTCCTTGGCCGCCTTGTTGGTGAAAGTCACCGCCAGCAGGCCATGGGGACTCACCTGGGAGGTGGAGATGAGCCAGGCGATGCGGGTGGTGAGCACCCGGGTCTTGCCCGACCCGGCCCCCGCCAGAATCAGGGCGTGCTGGGGCGGCAGGGTTACGGCTTGGAGTTGGGGAGGATTGAGGTGGGCAAGCAGGTCGGACATGGCAAGGCTTTCGGAAGGACGGGGAATTATAGCCGCCCCAGGCGCCTTGCCCCCGGTCGCCGGTGGTCAGCGACGGGGTCGGCAAGACGGAACTTTCCGGGGAGGCCCCAGGAAGTCCCCCCAACCTCCCCCGTTTTTCCCCGCGCCCCACAGCATCCATGAGCTCTGGCATGGCTTTTTTGCCCCGTAACCGCCCTCCGCTCCCCCGCCTTCCCCGGTTTCCATGACAGAGGGAAAAATGTCCATCCGGCGCCCAGGCCCGCCCTACTTGGCCCTGGGAAGTTTTTGTTGCGCCGCAGCAACAAAGATCAAAACGGCGTGGCTTACCTACGTAATATCCGCAGTAACCCTATAAATCCAGTGGGTTATAATACGTATTGCAATGCAACAGAAACGGCTACCGGAGGGCGCAGATAAGCGTCTTTCCCGCCTCCTCCGGCGTCCCTTCCTGACCACTCACCGTTCCCAACGCGGCCTGGCCGGGAGCCGGTTCTGGACATAACCAGAAAGGAAGCAAACCATGAAAACACCCATGATCCTGCCCTGGGTCGCCCACAAAGCGGGCCTGAGCGAAGCGGAAGCCCGCGCGCTCTGGCAACGGGCCCAGGAAGAAGCCGCCACCCTCTGCCAGCAGCGGGACGGCAACGATTTCGCCAGTCAGGCCCTGGAACGGCTCCTGACCCTGGCCAAGATTGACCACGATGCCATTCCCCGGGAAGGGAAGACGGGCACCACGGATCAAGCCCCCTGCCCCCCTTGCTTCACCGGTGTGGCCCTGCCCGCCGCCTATGCGGAGGCCGCCCCCAACATGAGCTGGATCTGGGGTCACCAGGGGCGCATGGCCCAGTTCGGCCTGACCGCCGCCGTCAATGCGGCCAAGTTCTGGCAGGACACCTGGAACGGCCTGTTCAAGCCCTATGTGCGCTTCGGCAGCTAAAGGGCGCCCCGCAAGAATTGCAGTAACTCCTCCTCTGTAGTCTGTAGCTTGTTTGACGGCGTCGGGATCACTCCTGACGCCGTTTTTTTATGGCCATCGGCCCCGCCCGGCCCGGCCCACCGTGATTCGGTCCCAGGCCCGAGGGGCGAGCGGTTATAATTTCGTCCTTTGAAACACTTCATTCTGGCCCGACCCCATGCAGGAAAAATATCAAGCCGCCGCCGTGGAAACCGCCGCCCAACAGCACTGGGTTCAAACCCAGGCCGCCCGGGCCGTGGCAAACCTCTCCCAGCCCAAGTACTACTGCCTGTCCATGTTCCCCTATCCCTCCGGGAAGCTGCACATGGGCCACGTGCGCAACTACACCATCGGCGACGTGCTTTCCCGCTTTCACCAGATGCAGGGCTTCAACGTGCTCCAGCCCATGGGCTGGGACGCCTTCGGCATGCCGGCGGAAAACGCCGCCATCCAGCACCAGGTGCCTCCCGCCCAATGGACCTACGCCAATATCGATTACATGCGCAGTCAGCTCCAACGCCTGGGCTTCGCCATCGACTGGGAACGGGAAATCGCCACCTGCAAGCCGGACTACTACCGCTGGGAACAATGGCTGTTCACTCGGCTCTTTGAAAAGGGCCTGATCTACAAGCGCCTGGGCACGGTGAACTGGGACCCGGTGGACCAGACCGTGCTGGCCAACGAACAGGTCATCGATGGCCGGGGCTGGCGTTCCGGCGCCCTGGTGGAAAAGCGGGAAATCCCCATGTATTACATGAAGATCACCGCCTACGCCGAAGAACTGCTGGCAGACCTGGATCAGCTGGAAGGCTGGCCCGAGCAGGTACGCCTGATGCAGAAAAACTGGATCGGCAAGAGCACCGGCGTGCGCCTAGCCTTCCCCTACGAGCTGGACGGTAAAGCCGACAAGCTGTGGGTTTTCACCACCCGGGCCGACACCTTGATGGGGGTCACCTTCGTGGCCGTGGCCGCCGAACACCCCCTGGCCACCCGGGCCGCCCAGAACAATCCGGAACTGGCCGCCTTCATTGAGGAATGCAAAAAAGGGGGCGTGGCCGAGGCGGATATCGCCACCATGGAAAAGAAGGGCATGCCCACGGGCATCTTCGTCCAGCACCCCCTCACCGGCGAAAAGGTGGAAGTGTGGGTGGGCAACTACGTGCTCATGAGCTACGGGGAAGGGGCCGTCATGGCCGTCCCGGCCCACGATGAACGGGATTTCGCCTTTGCCCAGAAATACGGCCTGACCATCAAGCAGGTCATCGCCGCAGCAGGGGAAAGCTTCAGTCTGGACGGCTGGCAGGAATGGTACGGGGACAAGACCCGGGCCGTCTGCGTCAATTCCGGCAAATACGATGGCCTAGCCTATGAAGCCGCCGTGGACGCCATTGCCGCCGATCTGGCCGCCAAGGGCCTGGGGGAAAAGAAGGTTCAGTTCCGCCTGCGGGACTGGGGTATTTCCCGGCAGCGCTACTGGGGCTGCCCCATTCCGGTGATCCATTGCGACAGCTGCGGCGACGTGCCCGTGCCCGACGACCAGCTGCCCGTGGTGCTGCCGGAACAGGTGCAGGTCACCGGGGCCGGTTCCCCCCTGGCGAAAATGCCCGAATTCTATGAAACCACCTGTCCCAAGTGCGGCAAACCGGCCAAGCGGGAAACGGACACCATGGACACCTTCGTGGAGTCTTCCTGGTACTTCCTCCGCTACGCCAGCCCGGACAGCGACCAGGCCATGCTGGGCAAGGAAGCGGCCTACTGGTGCAAGGGCGGTATCGATCAGTACATCGGCGGCATTGAACACGCCATCCTGCACCTGCTCTACTCCCGCTTTTTCACCAAGCTGATGCGGGACGTGGGGGTCTTCGACTTCGGCGACACCCAGCTGAAGCTGGACGAGCCCTTCGCCAACCTGCTCACCCAGGGCATGGTGGTGGCCCCCTCCTTCTTCCGGGAAGACGCCAGCGGCAAGAAACAGTGGTTCAACCCCACGGAAGTGGATGTGACCACGGACGACCGGGGCCGCCCCGTGGGCGCCACCCTCAAGGCCGACGGCCAGCCGGTGGTGATCGGCGGCACGGAAAAGATGTCCAAGTCCAAGAACAACGGGGTGGATCCCCAGGCCCTGATCGACCAGTTCGGGGCGGACACCGCCCGGCTGTTCATCATGTTCGCCGCCCCCCCCGACCAGTCCCTGGAATGGTCCGACGCCGGGGTGGAAGGGGCCCACCGCTTCCTCAAACGGCTCTGGAAGCTGGTCTATGAACACACTCTGGAAGGCCCGGTGGAAGCTTGGAACGGGGAACAGCCGGCGGAAGACCTGGCCACGCCATTGAAGGATTTCCGCCGCCACCTGCACCAAACCATTGCCAAGGTGACGGACGACTTCGGCCGCCGCAAGCAGTTCAACACCGCCATCGCCGCCGTGATGGAACTGCTCAACGCCTACGCCAAGCTGGACAGCGACTCGGACGCCGCCCGGGCGGTGAAACAGGAAGCCCTGGAAGCCGCCGTGCTCATGCTCTACCCCATCGTGCCCCACATCGGCCAGGCCCTTTACGGGGAACTCCGTCCCGGCGCCGACGCGGGCCGTCAGGCCTTCCCCAAAGCCGATCCCGCCGCCCTGGTGCAGGACGAGGTGGAACTGATGGTGCAGGTGAACGGCAAGCTGCGGGGCCGCATTACCGTGGCCGCCACCGCCGACAAGGGGGCCGTGGAAGCGGCTGCTCTGGCCTCGGAAAGCGCCCAGAAGTACATGGAAGGCAAGGCCCCCAAGAAGGTGGTGGTGGTGCCCGGCCGTCTGGTCAATATCGTTGTTTAAGCCCCGAGGAGAGCGTCCGTGCGCCGCCTGATCCTGCCCTGTCTGGCCCTGCTGGCCGGCGTCCTGATGCTCTTCGCCGCCGGTTGCGGCTTCCAGCTCAAGGCGCCCCC
Organism: Azospira inquinata; assembly: GCF_018905915.1. NCBI lineage: Bacteria > Pseudomonadati > Pseudomonadota > Betaproteobacteria > Rhodocyclales > Rhodocyclaceae > Azospira > Azospira inquinata. The sequence continues at coordinate 2,006,244 of NZ_CP064782.1, read as the reverse complement.
GGCCCTGCCCTTCCACACCATGAAAATCGATCTGCCGGAAAACTCGGACGTGGGTATCTACCTGCGCCGGGCCATCCGCACCAGCAGCACCACCCAGCTGGTAGATAAGGCGGAGGACGCGGAAGCCATCTTCGTCCAGACCAGCTACCTGCAACAGCGGGATGTGCTGTCCTATAGCGGCGGCGGCAAGATTCAGGAATACCAGCTGCGGATTCTCATCGCCTATCGCATCACCGACCCCAAGGGTCGGGACCTAACCCCGCCGGTGAACCTCACCCTGCACCGGGACATGACCTACGGGGATAGCGAAATTCTCTCCAAGGAGCAGGAAGAAACCATGCTCTGGAAGGACATGCAGCAGGATGCGGCCCAGCAGATCATGCGCCGTCTGGCCGCCATCAAGCCCCTCAATCCGGACGACGAGGACGAGTAGTGGCCCAGCTCAAGGCTGAGCAACTGACGGCCCAGCTGGAGCGGGGCCTGGCCCCCCTCTACACCCTGTACGGGGACGAGCCCCTGCTGGTCATCGAGGCCGGGGACGCCATCCGGGCCGCTGCCCGGCACCAGGGGTTCAGCGAACGGGAGGTGCTGGTAGCCGGCCCGGGCTTTAACTGGAATCAGCTGGCCCAAGCCTGCGGCAACCTTTCCCTGTTCGGGGAACGGAAACTCATCGACCTGCGCATTCCCACGGGCAAGCCCGGGCGGGAAGGAGGCCAGGCCCTCCAGGAATTCGCCCAGCGCCTAAGCCCGGACATCCTGGTACTCATTACCCTGCCCGAGCTTTCCTGGCAGGAAGAAAAATCCGCCTGGTTCACCGCCCTGACCCAGGCCGGCACCCTGGTCAAACTCAATGCCCCGCCCCTGGCCGAGCTGCCCGCCTGGATCGCCGGGCGCCTGCAACGCCAGGGCCAGAGCGGGGACCGGGACGCCCTCCAGTTCATCGCCGAACGGGTGGAAGGCAATCTCCTGGCCGCCCACCAGGAAATCCAGAAAATTGGCCTGCTCTATCCCCCCGGCCCCTTGAGCCTGGAACAGGTGCGAGAAGCGGTGCTCAACGTGGCCCGCTACGACATCGACGATTTACGCGCCGCCCTCCTGGCCGGGGACATGGGCCGTCTGTGCCGCACCCTGGACGGCCTGCGCCAGGAGGGGGAAGCCCCGCCCCTGGTGCTGTGGGCCCTCACCGAGGAACTGCGGGCCCTCGCCGCCATCAAGACCGGTCTAGTGGCTGGGCGCCCTTTGGATTTGCTGTGCAAGGAACAGCGGGTCTGGGGCCCCCGCCAGGCGGCCATGAAGCGGGCCCTGCAACGCCTGGATCTGCACCGGCTGGTGCGGGGACTGGCCCAGGCCGCCCGTATCGACCGCTGCATCAAGGGTCTGGAGCCGGGCAATGTGTGGGAAGCCTTCCTGCGCCTGGGCCTATCCCTGAGCGTCTAAGCCCAGGGGCTCGGTAAACGGCAAAAGCCCGGGCAACCGGGCTTTTTTCTTAGCTTCTGGCTGGGGCCAGGGAGAATGCTAAGGGTCAGACCCTGGGGCTCCCGCCGGCCATCCGGGGCGGAAACCGTTGCCGCCCACCTGTTTGCCGGGCTCCCCCGGCCACCACCGTTCCCGTTATCAAGACAACTCAGGCGGCTTTTTCCCCACCGGCAGGGGGAACATCGTCCGCTGCCGGTGCCTCCCCATCGGCCTCTTCCCCCTCCAGGTGTTCCCAGGCGCAATCCACATCATGGCCCTTGGGACGCAGGGCGGGCAAGGGGGTTTCCCGGACCAGACACTCGCCTTTGCAGTTGTCGTCCACCACCACCACGCCCACCTCGGCATCCACCTTCCGGTCCCCGTCCCAGTAGCTGCATGTGGCGCATACCTGGATTTCATTGGGGAGAATTAACTTGCGACTCATCGGGAACTCCTACGAAGTGCGGTCTCTGTGAGGGACTCTGACAGCAGCTTGGGGCGAAAGTTTAGTCTATATCCGCACTTTCAGTAAGGACATGGGGGGTTGGGGCCTCGGGGACCGCTATAATGGGCCCTTCCCCTGGACGCCGAAACATCATGGATATCAAGGACTACATGCACTCCCTGGGCCGCCAGGCCCGCGCCGCTTCCCGGCTCATGGCCAAGGCCGACACCAACGCCAAAAACCAGGCCCTGAAAGCTATCGCCAGCGCTATTCGGCGGGAAGAAGCCGCCCTCCTGGCCGCCAACGGGGAAGACCTGGCTGCCGCCCGGGCTGCCGGACTGGCCAGCGCCATGCTGGACCGGCTCACCCTGACCCCGAAAACCGTGGCCACCATGGCCGCTGGTCTGGAACAGATCGCCGCCCTGCCCGACCCCATTGGGGAAATGACCGATCTGCGTTTCCGCCCCTCGGGCATCCAGGTGGGCCACATGCGGGTGCCCCTGGGAGTCATCGGCATCATTTACGAAGCCCGGCCCAATGTGACCGTGGATGCGGCGGGGCTGTGCATCAAGTCCGGCAACGCTTCTATCCTCCGGGGCGGCTCGGAAGCCATTCGCAGCAACCGGGCCCTGGCGGCCCTGGTCCAGGAAGGGTTGGAAGCCGCCGGTCTGCCCGCCGAGGCGGTCCAGGTGGTGGAAACCACGGATCGGGCCGCCGTGGGGGAACTCATCACCATGCGGGAATTCGTGGACGTCATCGTGCCCCGGGGGGGCAAGGGCCTCATCGCCCGGCTCCTGGCCGAATCCCGGGTGCCCATGATTCAGCATCTGGACGGCAACTGCCACGTTTATGTGGATGAGGGGGCCGATCCGGCCAAGGCCCTGAAAATCGTGGAAAACGCCAAGACCCAGCGCTACGGCACCTGCAATACGGCGGAAACCCTGCTGGTGGCCCGCTCCGAAGCCGCCGCCCAGCTCCCCGGCCTGGCCGCCATGCTGACCGCTAAAGGGGTGGAAATCCGGGGCTGCCCGGAAACCCAGGCCCTAGTGCCCACGGCCAAGGCTGCCACGGAAGCGGACTGGGGCGAGGAATACCTAGCCCCCATCATCGCCGTAAAGGTGGTGGCCGGGCTGGACGAAGCCATTGAGCACATCAACCGCTATTCCTCCGGCCACACGGAAGCCATTGTCACCGAGGATTACAGCCACGCCATGCGCTTCCTCCGGGAGGTGGATTCCAGTTCCGTGATGGTCAATGCCTCCACCCGCTTTGCCGACGGCTTTGAATACGGCCTGGGGGCGGAAATCGGCATTTCCACGGACAAAATCCACGCCCGGGGCCCGGTGGGCCTGGAAGGCCTCACCAGCCAGAAATGGGTGGTACTGGGGAACGGCCAGGTGCGTAGCTAAGGCCCCAGGGGGGCGGGCAGCCCATGCCGCCCCGGTGCCGAGCGGGGATGGGGCCCCAGAGGGCGGGCCCGGGGGAACTCCCCCATGTTACCGGTTTCCAACCGTCATGCTTGCCCCCGGTCCTGCCCCATTCAGCCGGGGAGCTTGAGTTTAAGGGCAGCAAGCGGACCCTGCCCCGCCTTATCCAGACGGTCCGTCCAAAATCAGGAGACAGCCCCATGAAGCACCCCTTGCTCACCACCCTGCTGGCCGCCACCCTACTGGTCGCCGGCCTCAACGCCCGGGCTACGGAAGTGGCCGGTGTACGCTTCGACGACCGGCAGCACCTGGAACAGCAGGAGCTGGTGCTGAACGGGGCGGGTCTGCGCTCCAAGTTTTTCATCAAGGTCTACGCCATGGGCCTTTACCTGCCGGAAAAAAAGACCGATGCGGCCGGAGTGCTCAATAGCAAAGGCCCCAAGCGCATTACCATCGTGCCCCTCATGGAACTGAGCGCCCAGCAGTTTGTGGAAGCCCTTTCCGGCGGCATTGAAAAAAATCTCAGCGACACGGAAATCGCCCCCCTCAAGGACCGGCTCCAGACCTTCGACAACACCCTATTGGCCCTGGGCAAGGCCAGCAAAGGCACCCCCATCGCTTTGGACTGGGTGCCGGGCAAGGGTACCCGGCTGGTGGTGGGTGGCCAGGCCAAGGGCAATCCCATCCCCGGGGAAGACTTTTACCGGGCCCTGCTGCGCATCTGGCTAGGGGACAAGCCCACCCAGGGCGACCTGAAGGACAACCTGCTGGGCAAGGCCTCCTGATCCATACACATCGGGGGCCCAGCCTCCGGGCCCCTCAGGCCTCGCCGCGACCATGACCACGCCCCTTGCCCCTTCCTCTGCTCCGGAGATCTCCCCCTCCCCCGGGCCTTTTCAGGCCGTAGTGGCCGCTCCCGGCTTTGCCCTGGGGCTGCGCTGCGAAGGGGAAAGCTTAACCGGCATCCACTTCCTGCCCCCGGGCCCGGCCCGAGCTGGGACCACGCCCCTGGCCCGGGAGGCGGCCCGCCAACTGGCGGCCTATCTCCAGGATGCCCGCTTTGCCTTTGACCTGCCCTTGGCGCCCCGGGGGACCCCGTTTCAGCACCGGGTCTGGCTGGCCATTGCCGCCATTCCCCTGGGACAGACCCAAAGCTACGGGGAGCTGGCCCGGGCCTTGACCTCCTCCCCCCGAGCCGTGGGGGGCGCCTGCGGGGCCAATCCCCTACCCCTGGTGGTGCCCTGCCACCGGGTGATTGCCCAAAGCGGCCGCCTCAACGGCTTCGCCCATGAAAAGGAAGGCCAGGGGAACGGCTTTTATCTGAACATCAAACGCTGGCTACTGGCCCATGAAATCCCGGAGCGTTACACCCTCCGCCCCTGACGGGGAGGAAAAACCCCACCGCCCGGACCCGGCCGACCAGGGGGAAATGGACGCCTTCTGCGACGCCCTGTGGCTGGAAGACGGCCTGGCCAAAGCCTCCCTGGACAGCTATCGGAGCGACCTTCTGGGCCTGACCCTGTGGCTCATGGAACAGGGCTGCCCGGGCTTGGCCGGAGCGGATGAAGCCGCCCTGAGCGCCTACCTGGCCCACATCGCCCAGGCGCATCGGGCCAGTTCCCAGGCCCGCTGCCTATCCACCCTGCGCCGTTTTTACCGCTGGCAGCTGGCCCAGGGCCGCATCGGCGCCGATCCCACCCTGCGCCTCTCCATGCCGGTCAAGCCTTCCCGCCTGCCCAAGGTGCTTTCCGAAGCCCAGGTGGAAAACCTGCTGGCCGCCCCGGACTGCACCACCCCCCTGGGCCAGCGGGACCGGGCCATGCTGGAAACCCTCTACGCCACCGGCCTGCGGGTCTCCGAACTGGTGAATCTGAAGCTCCACGAGGTGAGCTTCGACATGGGAGTGGTGCGGGTTTTCGGCAAAGGGTCTAAGGAACGGCTGGTGCCCCTGGGCCAGGTGGCCCTGGACTGGCTGGGTGTCTTTATTAAGCAGGGCCGCCTCACCCTGCTGGACGGGCGCCAGAGCGACGCGGTGTTTGTCACCGGCCGGGGCGGCCCCATGACCCGCCAGATGTTCTGGACCCTGATCAAGCGCTATGCCCTGGTGGCCCACATCGACCCGGCCAAGCTCTCCCCCCACGTGCTGCGTCACGCCTTCGCCACCCACCTGCTCAACCACGGCGCCGATCTGCGGGTGGTGCAACTGCTCCTGGGCCACTCGGACATTTCCACCACCCAGATTTACACCCACGTGGCCCGGGAACGGCTCAAGGAACTCCACGCCATTCACCACCCCCGGGGCTGAAGTCCACGGCACCATCCCGGGCGGCCTAGGGTGGCGACCGGAAGAGAAAGAAAGGGAAAAAGAGGCGGAGCCCGGGGCTCAGAGATTGCAGAAGGTCATGTCGAAGGACACGTCCTTATCCACGGTGCGGGGACGAAGATCCCCATCCGGGCAGGTGAAGCGGATATTGAAGGCGTATTTATTGGCGCTGATTTCCGGAATGGCCGGCCCCTCGGTTTTCACCGTGACCCGCACCATCTGGGCCGAACTGCCCCCCAGCATGAGCTGATAGGAACCATGCTTGGCCACATAGGCCTTGGGCCGACCGCTGGCCCGCAGCAGGCGCAGCACGATGGCCAGCCCGTCCCGCAGGGGCAGGAGGGGGCGCAGCCAGCCGGAAATGGCGTCCCGCCGGGTTTCCGTGGGATGGTGACGCCAGTAGTGGTAGGACGGCAGATCGAATTCGCAGACGCCCCCGGGAATGGCGGCACGGCTCTTGATGCTCATGAGCCAGTCGTTTTCCCGCAGGTATTGGCCGATTTTCCCGGTCATGGCGAGGAGGGCGGCGGAGGCCTGCTCAATTTCGTAAAGGGCGCCGGAGAGGGCTTCTTCGGAAATATCCGGATTGTTCCGGTAGGCCAGGAGGGCTTGACGCTGGCGTTCCAGTTCCTGGATCAGATCCATTTTCAGATCCGCCCGGGAGGCCACTTCCATAATTTCAAACAGGGTCAGAAGGGCCACATGGTGTTCCAGGACCCCGTCCTCCTGCAAAAAATGGCCGGTCTTGTCGAACAGATCCTCCAGCCGCAGCAGGGTGCGGATGCGTTCGTTAAAAGGGTATTCGTAGGTAATCACGCCCGGGACCGTACCAATGGAGACTCGCCGCCTAAGATGCCAGGATTCTGAACCAGAAACCGAAAAACCTCAACCGGCGTAGGCCTTTGCAAGCCAAACCACACAAAACAGCTCAACTTTCTATGGCTTTTTGCCGAGCCAGGGACAGATAGTGTTCGTGAAGCCGGGCCACCTGGGGTTCTAAGGCATCCGGACCATCATCGTTACGCACCACATCGTCGGCCGCCGCCAGCCGGGCTTCCCGACTCGCCTGGACGGCCAGAATGGCCCGTACCTGAGCTTCCGTCAGGCCATTGCGGGCCACCACCCGGGCAATCTGGCGGGCCGGGTCACAATCCACCACCAGAATGCGGTCCGCCCGGTCCCGGTACTGGCCCGATTCCACCAGCAAAGGCACGGCCAAGATCACATAGGGAGCCTGGGCGGCGCCGCATCGCCGGTCCGCTTCGGCTCGGATCAGGGGATGGAGAATGGCTTCCAGGCGCCGCCGGGCATCCCCGTCAGAAAAGACCCGCTGGCGCATGGCGGCCCGATCCAGGGCCCCATCCGGGGCCACCACCCCGTCGCCGAAGGCCGCCCGGATGGGGACCATGGCGGCGCCCCCGGGGACGGTCAGTTCATGGGCAATGGCGTCCGTATCCACCTGCACCGCGCCCCGGGCCTCAAAGAGGGCGGCCACGGTGCTTTTACCGCTGCCGATGCCCCCGGTGAGGCCCACCAGAAACACCCTCAGTGCCCCTTGGGAGAAGGATCGCAGCTGACCGCCTTGATCTCGCCCACCTGGGCCGCGGCGGCGGTCCGGAAAGCTTCCAGCTGGGCGGCCGGGCCCCGCATTTCCAGGCGCACCGTATCCCCCTTCTGGGTCTTGGGGCCGGTCTTGGCGGAGCGGACGCCCCGCTTTTTCAGGTCTTCCAGCCGATCCTTAGCTGCCTGTTCGCTGGAGAAAATGCCCAGGGAAATGGCGTTACGGCTGGCCCCGTCCTGGACAATGAAGTATTCAGGCACCTGCAAGGCCTTCAACTGCTCCGCCTTATGCTCCGCCTCCTGACGGCTGGCCAGGGGGGGGATATAGACCCAGTAGGCGGAAGCCTCGCCCTGGAGGCTGCGCCCGGCCTTGAGGGCGGCGTATTTGCTGCCGCCCAGGGCAGCCAGCTTATCCGCCTGGGCCCCGGCTAGGCCGTTCCACACCAGGCACCGGTCCCCCTTGGGATCGGCGGCTTTTTTATCGTTGCCCTTGTCGGCGGACTTGTCGTTTTTATCAGCGGTTTTATCCGCGCCCTTGGGGGCGGCTTTATCGGCTTTTTCCCCCTTATCGTTCTTGTCGCCCTTGTCCGAGGCCTTGCCATCCTTGCCCCCGTCCTTGGCCTCTTTGGCGGCGTCCCCGGATTTATCCCCGGCATCCGCCTGGGCTTCCGGCCCGGCGGCCCCATCTGCCGTGCTGGCGGACGGGGTGGCAGCTTCATCCGCCGGGGCCTGGCCCCGGGCCAGAATGCGCACCTTTTCCGGGGCCAGCTGTTGCCGGATGCGGTCCCGGTCCGGATTGTCGCCGATGCCGAAAAAGCCCTGGGCGTAGGCCAGGAATAGGAGATTGGCTAGAACCAGGATAAAGACCAGGGCGCGCATGGGACCTCCCTTAACCCACCTTGGGCAGGTGTTCCAGGGAAGCGCTCACCGCTTCTTCCGGATAGTCGTAGTCTTCCAGCTTGCCGCTGAAATAGCGTTCGTAGGAAGACATGTCGAAGTGGCCGTGGCCGGTGAGGTTGAAGAGAATGACCTTGGGTTCCCCGGTGGCCTTGGCCTTGAGGGCTTCATCAATGGCCACCCGGATGGCGTGACAGGATTCGGGGGCGGGGATGATACCTTCCGCCCGGGCGAACTGGACCCCCGCATCAAAGGTGGCCAGCTGGGGCACGGCCACCGCTTCCACCAGACCTTCGTGGTGAAGCTGGGACACCAGGGGGCTGGCGCCGTGATAGCGCAAACCGCCGGCGTGGATGCCCGGGGGCATGAAGTCGTGGCCCAGGGTGTACATTTTCATGATCGGGGTATAGCCGGAGGCATCCCCGTAATCGTAGGCGTAGGCCCCCTTGGTCAGGGTCGGGCAGGAGGTGGGTTCCACCGCCACGCAGCGCAGCTTTTCCGCCCGCTTGTCCCCCGCCGCCTTGTCCGCCAGGAAGGGGAAGGCAATGCCACCGAAGGAAGAACCGCCCCCACAGGGCCCCACCACCACGTCCGGATATTCGCCGATTTTGTCGAACTGTTTCTTGGCTTCCAGGCCGATCACGGTCTGGTGCAGGAGCACGTGGTTGAGCACGGAACCCAGGGTGTAATTGGTATCAGGCCGGGAAGCGGCTTCTTCCACCGCTTCGGAAATGGCCAGGCCCAGGGAGCCCTGGTTATGGGGATCGGCGGCCAGGGCAGCACGGCCCGCATTGGTCATGTCCGTGGGGCTGGCGAACACCTCCGCGCCCCAGGTCTGCATCATCAGGCGCCGGTAGGGCTTTTGCTCGTAGCTCACCTTGACCATGTACACCCGCACCGGCAGGCCGAACATCTGGCCCGCCAGAGCAATGGAGGAACCCCATTGGCCGGCGCCGGTTTCCGTGGTGAGGCGCTTGATGCCGGCCTGCTTGTTGTAATAGGCCTGGGGCACGGCGGAATTGGGCTTGTGGGAACCGGCGGGGGAAACCCCTTCGTACTTGAAATAGATTTTCGCCGGGGTGCCCAGGGCCTGTTCCAGGCGCACCGCCCGGCACAGGGGGGCGGGCCGCCAGAGGCGGTAGATTTCCCGCACTTCTTCGGGAATGGGAATCCAGCGCTGGGTGGACATTTCCTGTTCCAGAATGGCCCCGGGGAAAATGGCGCTCATGCCCTCCGGCGTCACCGGCTTGCCGTCCGGCCCCAGGGGCGGGGCGGGAGGATTGGTCAAGTCGGCGGCCACGTTGTACCAGTGGGTGGGAATGTCGTTTTGTTCTAGTTGGATGCGCGTGTTTTCCATGGTTCTCCCGATACGGACTGGGCCATTCGGCGGGGCGCGGAGCGTGGCCAAAGGGCATTCAAAACAAACCGGGCACACCAGGGCCCGGCCAAGGGCGAAAGTATAGCGCCGACCGGGCCCGAGCGCCCCGTCCGGCAGGGGGAGGAAAGGGACTCAGGGGGCGTCCTGCTCCGCCACCCGGGCCAGGCCTTCCAGCACCAGATTGTCCAGGCGCAGCACGGGCATTTCCAACAGGGGTGCCAGCAAATCCGCCGTACCGCCGGAAAGGACGCAGGGTGCCTCCGGGGGCAGCTGGCGGTGCAGGCGCTCCACCGCCCCGGCCATGGCCTGGAGGCAGCCGCTCACAATAGCGTCGTGGGTGTTACGGGGCTGGGCCTGCCAATGACCTTCCGCCAAGGGCAGCTGGGCCGCATTGCGATACAGGGATTGGCGCATCAGGTCATAGCCGGGCAGGATAATGCCGCCCCGGAACACGGCCCCCGCCCCTTCCGGGAAGATTAAGTCTCCGGTCATGGCGGTACCCGCATTGACCACCAGACAGGCTCCTCCCACCCGGTGCCAGGCGCCGATCATGGCCGCCCAGCGGTCACAACCCAGGGTCCGGTAATCCTCGTAATCATTGCGCAGACCGGCGCAGGCAGGGGCAGACTGGAACCAGTGGCAGCGGCCTTGCCAGAGGGAGAGGGCCTCCGTAATGGCGGCCCCCAGGGCCGATCCGGCCACATTGGCAAGTAGGGCCCGCGTCACCCCCGGCCATTGGGCCGCCACATGGCGTAATTCCCCGACTTCCGCCAGGGCCAGGGCGCCCCGGTCCCGCCATTGGTCCCCGTCCCGCAGGGCCCATTTGATCCGGGTATTGCCCGCATCCAGAAGAAAAATCATGCGGGCCTCAGGGACAGGTCACCGGCCAGATAGCGCACCACCCGGCCATCCCGCTCCAGCAGCAGGGCCCCGTCCTCATCCGCCCCCCGGCACAGGCCCCGGCCCTGCAACTGGCCGTCCTGCATGAGCACCACGGTCTGGTCTTGCCAGACGTGGTAGCCCTGCCATTCTTCCCGACAGGCGGCAAAGCCTTGGTGACAGAAAACCTCCAGCACCTCGGCTAGGGCATCCAGGAGAGCGGCCATGACGGCGTGGCGCTCCGGCACGGCCCCCAGGCGCTCAGCCAGGGACGCCACGGGCAGGCCCGCACCGGGGGGCAGGCGGGGAGCCTGGAGATTGAGGCCAATACCGATCACCGCCAACATGCCGTCTCCCTGGGCCTGGAGTTCCACCAGAATGCCCGCCAGCTTGCCCCAGCCACCGGCCACGGCGGCCAGCACGTCATTGGGCCATTTGAGCCCCACCCCGTCCGCCCCCAGGCGGGCGCAGGCCCGGGCCACCGCCACCCCCACGGCCAAGGAAAGGCCGGAGAAATGACGGAAATCCCGGGGAAAACGCCATAACAGGGAGAAAGTCAGCCCTTCCTCGGGCCCGGCCAGCCAGGCCCGACCCCGGCGCCCCCGGCCCGCGGTCTGGGCATCCGCCACCACCACGGTGCCAGCGGGAGCCCCGGCCTGGGCCCGGCGGGATAGTTCAGAACTGGTGGAATCGCAGCAATCCAGGGCGTCCACGTCAAAACGCCCGGCGCCCCGGGTCAGGAGCGTTCCCAGGCGAGCCGGATCAAGTAGGGCAGAAGGTTGATGAGCCATGGCCCATTATCCCAAAGCCTGGGGCGGCCATAAAGCACCGCGCCATGGCGGGGCCCGGCGCAGCCACCTTGGGGAAAGGAAGGGGCCCCCATTTCAGGTCCCGGACCGGGCCGCTTCCCCAGGGAAGCCTGCCCCGGGCAGGCCGAATCAGGCCGCCCCGCCCTCGTTCGGGGTGTCCCCCTCTTCCCCGTGGCGACCGCCTTCCAGACCCAGCTCCTGAATTTTCCGGGTGATGGTATTGCGGCCAATGCCCAGGGCCTGGGCCGCCTCGATACGGCGGCCGCCGGTGTGGGCCAGGGCTCGGGAAATGAGGATGCGCTCAAAATCGTCGGAGAGTTTGCCGTGCACCGCAGGGACACCCCGGGCCAGTTGCCGATCCACCTCCGCCGCCAGGGCCTGTTCCCAGCCCCCGGTCACCGGCCCCTCCCCTTCGCTGACGCTTTCCCGCAGTTCCTGGGGCAGGTCACTCACTTCCACCTGCTGGCCGGGAGCCATGACCGTGAGCCAGTGGCAAAGGTTTTCCAATTGCCGCACGTTGCCCGGAAAATCCAGGGACATGAGGAATTTCACCGCCCCGTCGGAGAGGCGCTTGGGTTCGCCCCCCAGTTCCTGGGCGCTCTTGGCGAGGAAGTGGCGGGCCAGCAGGGGAATGTCTTCCCGCCGTTCCCGCAGGGCAGGCAGGCGGATACGGATGACGTTGAGGCGGTGGAACAAATCCTCCCGAAACAGGCCTTCCTTGACCCGGGTTTCCAGATTCTGGTGGGTGGCGGCAATCACCCGCACATTGGCCTTCAGGGGCTGATGGCCCCCCACCCGGTAGTAATGGCCGTCGGACAGCACCCGCAGAAGGCGGGTCTGCAATTCGGAGGGCATGTCACCGATTTCGTCCAGGAACAGGGTGCCCCCTTCCGCCTGCTCGAAACGGCCGCGACGCTGGGCGGCGGCCCCGGTGAAGGCGCCCCGCTCATGACCGAAGAGTTCGGATTCCAGCAGGTCTTTGGGGATGGCCGCCGTGTTGATGGCGATGAAGGGCTTATCCGACCGGGGGCTATGCCGGTGCAGGGCCCGGGCCACCAGTTCCTTGCCGGAACCGGATTCCCCGGTAATGAGCACGGTGGCGTGGCTCATGGCCAGCCGGCCGATGGCCCGGAATACCTCCTGCATGGCAGGTGCCTGACCCAGGATTTCGGGGGTAATCCCCGCTTCCTCAACCGCACCATCCTGGTGCATTGATTCATCCAGGGCCCGGCGTATCAATTCCAGGGCCTGATCCACGTCAAAGGGCTTGGGCAGGTATTCGAAGGCGCCGCCCTGAAAGGCCGCCACGGCACTTTCCAGGTCCGAGTAGGCGGTCATGATAATGACCGGCAGGGCCGGATGGGCTTCCTTGATGCGTTGCAGCAAGTCCAGGCCGGACTGGCCGGGCATGCGGATATCGGAAAGCAGGACCTGGGGCACTTCTCCGGCCTCATCCAGGCAGCTTAGGGCCTCGGTGGCGGAGGCAAAACTTTTGAAGGGGATCTGCTCCCGGGCCAGGGCCTTTTCCAGGACCCAGCGGATGGAGCGGTCGTCATCCACAATCCATACAGGTTTCATCTTTTCCTCAGACATGATGCTTTGGCCTTTACTTAAGCAATTTACCTGCCATGAGTCAGCCGACGGTCAGTCTGCCCCCGACCCGGGAAAGCCCGCCCCCTATGCCTTTGCGCCAAACACCCTGCAAATTACTTGGCCGGGCCGTGGTCCAGGGGCATGCGAATGATGAAACAGGTGCGACCGGGACGGCTTTCACATTCCACCGTCCCCTGATGCTGCTGAATGAAACTCTGGGCCAGGGTGAGCCCCAGACCCGAGCCCCCTTCCCGGCCGGAAACCAGGGGGTAGAACATGCGTTCCCGGATTTCCTCCGGGATACCCGGACCGTTGTCGATGACCTTCAATTCCAGGGCCAGGCGGAAGCGCTTTTTCACCAGGGTGACCTGACGGATAGCCCGGGTGCGCAGCACGATTTCCCCCTTGCCCGCCATGGCCTGGGCCGCATTGCGGGCAATGTTGAGAATCGCCTGGATGAGTTGTTCCCGGTCCCCCACCAGCTCGGGCAAGCTGGTGTCGTAGTCCCGCCGCACCTTGAGCTGACCGGGGAATTCGGCCACCAGCAGGCTGCGTACCCGCTCCAGGATTTCGTGGATATTGACGGAGCCGGGCTGCATGCTGCGATGGGGAGAGAGGAGGCGCTGCATCAGATCCTGGAGCCGGTCCGCCTCCTTAATGATCACCTGGGTGTATTCCCGCAGGCTGGGGTTGTTGAGTTCGTGTTCCAGGAGCTGGGCCGCGCCCCGAATGCCTCCCAGGGGATTTTTGATTTCATGGGCCAGATTGCGGATCAGTTCCCGGCTGGCCTGCTGTTGCTGAATCAGCTGCTCTTCCCGGGTCGCCCGGATTTGCTGGTCGATGGGGCGCAGTTCCAGGAGCAGCTTGGCTCCAGGCACCTCCAGGGGAGTCACGGTGCAGTTCAGCTGCAACACCTCCTGGTCCGGGCGACGCACCTCAATGTTGTAACCGGTGTAGCTCCAGTCATTGGAAACCGCGTTATCCAGGGCTTTTTGCAGCCCCCCCGAATAGGTGATGAGCTGTTGCAGGGGGTGAAAGACCAGGTCCTTGGCGTTGGCGGAAAGCAGGTTTTCCGCCGCCGGATTGACGTAGCAGACGACCTGATCCGCATCCAGGACAATGGTGGCAGAAGACAATAAATCGAGGCCCCGAAAGGCCGTGGGAACAATGGGGTGCATGGGGGGAAGAGGGAGGAGCCAGAGGCCCTTATTTGAGTTTGCTGAGTTCCTTGCGCAGCGCTTCGATATTGCGCTCATGCTGCTGCACCCGGTCCCGGGCGGACTGCAAACGTTCCGGGTTCTTGGCGCCCTGGCCTTCCTGGGCGGAAAGCTCATGACGGGCATCATCCAGGCCCTTCTGCTCACCCGCCAGTTCCTGTTCCAGGATGGTCCGGCGGTCATTATCCCGGGCCTTCTGGGTATCCGCTTCCACCCGGGGGAAACCGGCAGGAGAAGGATTGGCCCGGGCCGCGGCGCGGCTGGAGCTGGAGGCAGAAGAACTGCTGCGGGGCGCCCCGGAGGAACCAGCCGGTTCCAGATAGAGGCGCTTACAGCCGCTACCGCCCCGTTGCAAATTGGAGAAGGTGATATGCCCGGCCCCATCCACACATTTGTAGATGTCGGCCTGGGCCGAAACGGCAAACAAACCCAAAACCACGAGCAGGAAAGGCGCTTTCATTTTCGCTCCATCCAAGAACGGGGGCTAAGTGTAGGGGATGCCCACGGCTTAGGCAAATCGGGGGGAAGCCCCGTCCGGCCGAATTTCTCCAGGCGAGGGACGAAAAAAAAGGACGGGAAACCCCGTCCTTTTCCGACCTAAAGCCGCCGATTAGCAGCTGTAGTACATGTCGAATTCCACCGGGTGGGTGGTCATGCGGAACTTGGTGACTTCTTCCATCTTCAGGCCGATGTAGGCATCGATCCAGTCGTTGGAGAACACACCGCCACGGGTCAGGAATTCCCGATCCTTGTCCAGGTAATCCAGGGCCTGTTCCAGGCTGGAGCACACGGTCGGGATCTTGGCATCTTCTTCCGGCGGCAGATCGTACAGGTTCTTGTCGGCGGCATCCCCGGGGTGCAGCTTGTTTTGCACGCCGTCCAGACCGGCCATCATCATGGCGGAGAAGGCCAGGTAGGGATTGGCGATGGGATCGGGGAAGCGCACTTCGATCCGGCGGGCCTTGGAGGAAGCCACGTAGGGCACGCGGATGGAAGCGGAACGGTTCTTGGCGGAGTAAGCCAGTTTCACCGGAGCTTCGAAGCCGGGGACCAGACGCTTGTAGGAGTTGGTGCCCGGGTTGGTGAGGGCGTTCAGGGCACGAGCGTGCTTGATGATGCCGCCAATGTAGTACAGGGCGAATTCGGACAGACCGGCGTAACCGTTGCCAGCGAACAGGTTTTGCCCGTCCTTCCAGATGGATTGGTGGCAGTGCATGCCGGAACCGTTGTCACCAACGATGGGCTTGGGCATGAAGGTGGCGGTCTTGCCGTATTGGTGGGCCACATTGTGAACCACGTACTTCAGCACTTGGGTCCAGTCGGCGCGGCGCACCAGGGAGTTGAACTTGGTGCCGATTTCGCACTGACCGGCGGTGGCCACTTCGTGGTGGTGCACTTCCACTTCCACGCCGCATTGTTCCAGGGCCAGACACATGGCGGCCCGCACGTCGTTCAGGGAATCAACGGGGGGAACGGGGAAATAGCCGCCCTTGACGGAGGGACGGTGACCGATGTTGCCGCCTTCGATCTTTTCGCCGGAAGCCCAGGCGGCTTCTTCGGAATAGACCTTGCAGAAGGAGCCGGACATGTCCGCATTCCATTCCACGGAATCGAAGACGAAGAATTCGGGTTCGGGGCCGAAGAAGCAGGTGTCACCGATACCGGAGGACTTCAGGTAAGCTTCGGCGCGCTTGGCGATGGAGCGGGGATCCCGGTCGTAGCCCTTGCCGTCGGCAGGTTCCACCACGTCACAGGTCAGCACCAGGGTGGTTTCGTCGAAGAAGGGGTCGATGTAGGCGGTTTCGGCATCCGGCATCAGCAGCATGTCGGAGGCTTGAATCCCCTTCCAACCGGCGATGGAGGAACCGTCAAAGGCATGACCGCTTTCGAACTTGTCTTCGTCAAAAGCGGAGATGGGCACGCCCACGTGCTGTTCCTTACCGCGGGTGTCGGTGAAGCGGAAATCAACGAATTTGACGTCGTTTTCCTTGACCAACTTCATGACGTCTTGAGGGGTTGCCATAGCGCAAAGTCTCCTAAGCAGATACCGGGGATCCGGTGACATTCAAATAAATCCGTGCGGAACCAGTGAGCGAAATCCGTGCCAAAGCCACACAGTCCATAGGCCATTGTGCCATAAGAAAAGATACGGACTTTTACTTTTTTAATGCACCAATAGTGCGCAAATTACCCCAGAGTCGCACCAATAAAGTGCAAGCATCTGATTTTCAGCGTTTCCTGTGCCACCCAGGCCGGCACGGTAAAAACGTCCTCCCGTCCGCACTTTTCCCCGCCATCCACGTCAAAAGAGATAATTGCAACGCCCGCCACCCCCATGCCATGGTGATTACTGCTCAAAGTGGGTGCATTTTGCCCCGAGACCGCCTTTTTGAAGCCTTTTCGCCCCAAACGGGGTTTTTCACCCAACTCGCCGCCCTGCCCCGGGCTCAATGCGCCCGGGTAGGCATTGTTTTATAATCCCCCCTCGCTGCCCTTATTTTTCCACTCCCGGGCCGGTGGCCCTCCAGGCCACCCCTGGGCCGGGAAATTCCCCAACCCCTTTTGCCTGATGGACCACACCATGGGAAAACTCGCCGACCTCCTGGCTTTGGCCCAGAACCGCGCCAAGGAACTCAATCTTCCCTACGCTGGCGCCCTCACGCCCGCCGAGGCCCTGATGGTGTGGCAAAGCGCCCCCGGGGCCAAGCTGGTGGATGTACGTACCCGGGCCGAGCAGGACTGGGTGGGCCGGGTGCCCGAGGCGGTGGAAATCGAGTGGAACATCTATCCGGGGGGCACCCCCAACCCCCATTTTCTGCAACAGCTGAAGGCCCGGGTGGATACGGAATCCCTGGTCATGTTCCTGTGCCGCAGCGGCGGCCGCTCCAATATGGCGGCCACGGCAGCGGCGGCGGCCGGTTACGGCAGCAGCTACAACATCCTGGAAGGCTTTGAAGGGGACCGGGATGCCAAAGGCCAACGCAATCACATCGGCGGCTGGCGTCATGCCGGCCTGCCCTGGACCCAAAGCTGAGGCTTTTGCCCCAGGCCCCCGGAGAATTCGAGAATCCCATGCAAACAGCCACCATCGCTTTCGACCGCTTCAATGAAATGCAGGACGAGGATTGCCAGGAACGCATTCTCGCCGCCCGCGCCCGTCTGGGGAAAAAGGCCGTCCTCCTCTGTCACCACTATCAGCGGGCTGATGTTTATCGCCACGCGGACCTCACCGGCGATTCCCTGAAACTGTCCCGTCTGGCCTCCCAGACCGATGCGGAATACATCGTTTTCTGCGGCGTCCATTTTATGGCGGAAGTGGCGGACATCATGTCCAAGGCCGGACAGACGGCCATCCTGCCTGACCTGGCGGCGGGCTGTTCCATGGCGGACATGGCCAATCTGGCCAAGGTGGAACGGTGCTGGCGGGAACTGGGGGAAGTGCTGGGAGATGTGGATGCCCAGGTCACCCCGGTCACCTACATCAATTCCGCCGCCGACCTGAAAGCCTTCTGCGGCGACCACGGGGGTATCGTCTGCACCTCCTCCAACGCCGGCACCATTGCCCAATGGGCCTTCGCCCAGCGGGAAAAGGTGCTGTTTTTCCCGGATCAGCATCTGGGCCGCTGGACCGGCTACAACCTGGGCATTCCCCTGGGGGACATGGCGGTCTGGGACCCGGATCAGGAAAACGGCGGCCTTACCCCGGAACAAATCCGTCAGGCCAAGATTCTCCTGTGGAAGGGCCATTGCTCGGTGCACCAGATGTTCCAGGCCAGCCATATCGAGCGCTTCCGCAAGGAACATCCGGATGGGCGGGTCATCGCCCACCCGGAGTGCAATTTCGACGTTTGTAAACTGGCCGATCAGGTAGGCTCCACGGAAGCCATCGTCAAAACCATCAAGGAAGCTCCGGCGGGCAGCCGCTGGCTGGTGGGCACAGAACTGAATCTGGTAAACCGGCTGGCGGAAGAAGTGAAGCCCCAGGGCAAAATCGTCCAGTTCATGGCCCCCACGGTATGCATGTGCTCCACCATGCAGCGCATTGATCCCCAGCATCTGGCCTGGACCCTGGAAAATCTGGCGGACGGCAATGTGGTAAACGCCATCCGGGTGCCGGAGCATGAGGCCAAACTGGCTCGCATCGCTCTGGACCGCATGTTGGCGGTTTCCTGAGCCGCCCATGGCCACCCTGTCCCCCCCGCCCCTGCCCACCCCCTTCGCCTCCGAATCCGGGGTGGATTACTGCCAGCTGTCTCCCGCTGAGCAGGAAACCCTGCTTAACCTGCAACAGTCCATTCTGGAATCCGTGGCCCGGGGACAGGACCACCTGGAAACCATCAACAGCGTCTGTGGCCTGGAAGAACAGCTGCTCCCCAATGCGGCGGCCTCGGTCATGCTGCTCGACCCCACCGGTTGCAGACTGAATGTATACGCCGCACCCAGCCTCACCCCGGAAAGCCGGGCCCGGCTCAACGGCCTGGTGCCGGGCCCCTGCGCCGGTTCTTGCGGCAATGTGATCTATCGCCAGGAACCGGTCTATGTGCCGGACACCCTGACCGACGATCGCTGGAAGGACCTGCGCCAGCTGGCCATCGACTTCAAGATCATGGCCTGCTGGTCCATGCCCATCCGTAGCCAGGGCGGGCGCGTCGTGGGCACCTTCGCCCTCTCCAGCTTCGAGCATCGTAACCCCAGCCCTTTCCACAAAAAGCTTCTGGAAATCGGCGCCTCCATTATCGGCATCGTTCTGGACCGGAACCGGCAGGACGAATCCCTGCGCCTCCTGCACAAGGCTTTTGAAAGCAGCAGCGAAGGCATCATGGTGACTGATGCCTCCCGGTGCATTCTTTCGGTCAACCGGGCCTTCACCCAGACCACGGGCTATTCCCAGGAGGAAGTCCTGGGCCAGACCCCCAAGCTCCTTTCTTCGGGCAAGCATGACCGGGCCTTTTACCAGCAGATGTGGGAAGCCCTGATCCACCACGGGCACTGGCAGGGGGAACTGTGGAACCGGCGCAAGAATGGGGAAATTTATCCCCAGTGGTCCAGTATTTCCGTGGTTCGGGACAGCTCCGGTCAGGCCACCAATTACCTGGCCGTCTTTTCCGACATCACGGAACGCAAGGACGCCCAGGCCCAGATCGATTTCCTCGCCCACCACGACCTGCTCACCGAACTGCCTAACCGGCTCCTGCTCCAGGAAAAAGCCCGGGAGGCCATCGCCAAGGCCCAGCGCAGCGGCCGGGGCTTCGCCCTGCTCTGCCTGGATCTGGACCATTTCAAGACCATTAATGACTCCCTGGGCCATGCAGTGGGCGATGCCCTGCTGCGGGCCGTGGCCAAGCGCCTAGCCCACTGCCTGGGAGAAGACGAGCTGGTGAGCCGCCAGGGGGGAGACGAATTCCTCATGCTCCTGGCCGCCGCATCTGCCGCCGACCTGAGCCGTCAGCTGGAAAAAATTCTCGGGGAAATTTCCCGGCCCTTCCCCCTGGGCACCCAGGAACTGGTCACCTCCGCCTCCATCGGCGTGGCCTGCTATCCGGGGGATGGGACGGAGGTGGGCAAGCTCATCCAGCGGGCCGATACGGCCATGTACCACGCCAAGGAAGCGGGACGGAACACCTATTCCTTCTTCGACCCCAGCATGAACGCCAATGCCACCGCCAATCTGCGCCTGCGCAACGAGCTGGGGCGGGCCCTGGAGCGGGGGGAATTCGTCCTCCACTACCAGCCCCAGGTGTGCCTCAGCACCGGCGCCGTGGTGGGAGCGGAAGCCCTGGTCCGCTGGCAGCACCCGGAACTGGGGCTGCTGTCCCCGGTACGCTTCATCGGCCTGGCGGAAGACACGGGCTTTATCGTGCCCCTGGGGGCCTGGGTATTGCAGGAAGCCTGCCGTCAGGCGGTGCGCTGGAACAAATCCGGCCACCCGGGCCTGACCATGGCGGTGAATCTCTCCGCCATTCAGTTCAAGCGGGGCAATCTCCAGCACACGGTATTGGAAGCCCTGGCCCAGAGCGGTCTGCCCCCTACCCAGTTGGAACTGGAACTGACCGAATCCATCCTCATCGACGATACGGAAACCGTGCTGGAAACCCTGGCCCATCTGCGCAGCCAGGGCATCCGCCTGTCCGTGGATGATTTCGGCACCGGCTACTCCAGCCTGGCCTACCTGAAACGCTTTGCCGTCCATAAGCTGAAAATCGACCAGTCCTTCGTGCGCAATATGGCCAACGACGGGGACGACACGGCCATCGTCCGGGCCATTATTCAGATGGCCCAGAGCCTGGGCCTGGAAACCATTGCGGAAGGGGTGGAAGACCAGCGCCTGCCCCAATTGCTGCGGGACTACGGCTGTCAGCAGGCCCAGGGCTACCTCTACGCCAAGCCCCTGGCGGCGGAAGCCTTCGCCGCCTTTCTGGAAAAGGCCCCCGCCCGGCCCTGAGGGCTTGACCGGACGCCCCCGGAGCCCGGCGCCGGGCCTTGGCTTATACTCTTTGCCATGACTACCCCCCGCAAGCTCCCCCAACTCCACGTCGCCACCTACAACATCCACAAGGGCTTCACCCAGTTCAACCGCCGGGTGATGGTCCATGAGCTGCGGGACTGTCTGCGGGAGCTGGCTCCGGACGTGGTCTTTCTCCAGGAGGTCCAGGGCCTGCACCGGGGCCACGCAAAAAAACTGGAGGACTGGCCGGAGGAACCCCAGCACAAATTCCTGGCGGAAGATGTCTGGCAAGCCACGGCCTATGGCCGCAACATGGTCTATCACGGCGGCCACCACGGTAACGCCATCCTCTCCCGCTACCCCATTCTGTCCTCGGAAAACCAAGACGTTTCCCAGCACCAGTTCGAACGCCGAGGTCTGCTCCACGCCATTATCCAGGTGGCGGGCTGGGAAGTGCCCCTGCATTGCATCTGCGTCCATCTGTCCCTGTTCGGGCGCAGCCGACGCAAGCAGATGGAGTCCCTGGCAGACCGGGTGGAAGGCTTGGTGCCCCCCGAATCTCCCCTGATCATCGCCGGGGACTTTAACGACTGGCGCAACAAGGCGGACGACCTGCTAGCGGAACGGCTCCATCTCACGGAAGTGTTCGGCGGCGCCGCCGGCCAGCCGGTGCGCAGTTTTCCCTCAACCCTGCCCCTGCTGCGCTTAGACCGGATCTATGTGCGGGGCTTCCACGTGCATCGGGCGGAAGTCCATTTCGGCGAGCCCTGGTCCCAGCTCTCGGACCACGCCGCCCTCTCCGCCCGTCTTACCCTGGCCCCCTGAGCCCCATGGCGGAATTCCTCCCCGGCAACCGGCTGCGCCTCCTCAACAGCGGCGGGGAATATTTTCCCGCCCTGCTCCAGGCCATTCGGGAAGCGGAGAAAGAAATCCACCTGGAAACCTACATTTTCGAAAATGACGCCACCGGCCGCCACATCGCTGCCGCCCTGGGGGAAGCGGCCCGCCGGGGCATTACCGTGCGTCTGCTGGTGGACGGCTTTGGCGCCCGGAGCTTTCCCCAAACCCTGATGCCCCAGTTGCTGGCCGCCGGGGTCCAGGTACTCATCTTCCGCCCGGAACTAGCCCCCTGGCGCCTGCGCCGCCACCGGCTGCGACGGATGCATCGGAAGATCGCCGTGGTGGATGCCCGTATCGCCTTCGTGGGTGGCATCAACATCATCGATGACATGAACACCCCCCACCAGGTGCCGCCCCGCTACGACTACGCCATTCAGGTGGAAGGGCCGCTCCTGGCCCCCATCCACCGGACCGTGGGGCGGCTTTGGGAAATGGTGGTGTGGGCCAATTTCCGCCACCGCTACCACAACACCTCCCGGCTCATCGCCCAGACTTACCCGGCTGGTCACCAGTGGGCCGCCTTCGTCACCCGGGACAACATCCGCCACCGGGGGGAAATTGAGAACGCCTATCTGGAGGCCATCAACAGCGCCCGGGAGGAAGTGCTGCTGGCCAACGCCTACTTCCTCCCCGGGGCCCGCTTCCGCCATGCCCTGGCGGCCGCCGTGGGCCGGGGGGTCAAGGTCACCGTGCTATTACAGGGCCGGGTGGAATACCGGCTGCTCCACTACGCCTCCCAGGCCCTCTACGGCTTCTTCCTGGGAGCCGGGGTGCGTATTTTCCTTTACCAGCGCAGCTTTCTCCACGCCAAGGTGGCGGTGGTAGACGGCCAGTGGGCCACGGTGGGCTCCAGCAACATCGACCCCTTCAGCCTGCTCCTGGCCCGGGAGGCCAATGTACTGGTTCGGGATCAGCAGTTCGCCAAGGAATTAAAGGACAGCCTGCATCAGGCCATGGCGGAAGGGGCCCGGGAACTGCCGGCCCAACGCTGGAAGCGCCTGCCCCTCTATTCCCGTCTGCTGCGCTGGTCCTGCTATGCCCTGGTGCGGCTGGCCATCGGCCTGGCCGGCTACGGGGGCCGGGAATTCCGCCAATAGGCGTTTTTCCCCCTATTTTCCCGCCTCGGCCCAACTTCTCCCGCTTCAAGCCATCCCATCTGGCCAGTAACGGCCACGCACGGCGGGCACCCGGGCCAGGTCCCAGTGGGCCAGACTCCAGGCCCAGAAATCCGCCAGACTCCCCCCCTCCTCCCGGGGCGCTTCCTGCCCCAGAAAAGCCCAGGCCTGCCACAGGGTGGGCAGAGGCCGCTCCCGATCCAGGCCCCGGGCCCGGGTTTGCTTGGAGAGCTTTTCCCCCCGGGCATTGGTCACCACAGGCAAATGCACATAGGCGGGCCGGGGATAACCCAGGCAATCCTGGAGGTAAAGCTGGCGGGGAGTGGAATCCACCAGATCCGCGCCCCGCACCACCCGGTTGATGCCCTGAAAGGCGTCATCCACCACCACCGCCAGCTGGTAGGCGTACTGGCCATCGGCCCGGCGCAGGACAAAATCCCCCACGGCCAGGCCCAGGTCATGGCCCAAATCCCCTAGAAGACCATCCTGAATGCCGTAATAGCGGTCCGGCACCGCCAAACGCCAGGCCCGGGGCCGACGTCCCGGGGCCAGGCCCCGGCGGCAACGGCCATCGTAGCGGGGCGCCCCATCCACGGAAAGACCGCCTCCGGCCGCCTGAACCTCCTTGCGGGAACAGCCGCAGGGATAGGCCAGCCCCGCCGCCACCAGGCGTTCCAGGGCCACGCCATAGGCATCTAGGCGCTGACTCTGGTAGAGTACGGGGCCGTCCCACTGGAAGCCAAAGGCCTCCAGGGTCCGGAGGATATCCGCCGCCGCCCCGGGCACCGTCCGGGGCCCATCCACATCCTCCATCCGCAGCAGCCATTCCCCTCCCCGGCTGCGCGCCTCCAGATAACTGCCCAGTGCCGCCACCAGGGACCCGAAATGCAAAGGTCCGCTGGGCGTCGGGGCAAAACGCCCCCGATAGGTCACCGGCGGAGACGGGGGCATCAGGGCAAGACTGGACAAGGGAACGGACCGGGAGGAAGAGGATCGGAGACAGTTTCCAGTTTACCCTGCCCACCCCGCCCATGCACCCAGCCCGCCATCGCCCCCCCACCCATCCCCGGCTCCAGCAAGCCCGGGAAGACGGACTCAGCCTGCTCTACAGCGGCATGCCCATCTCCCTGATCCTGATGCTGTTCCTGGGGGTAGCCACGGCCTTCGCCCTGGCCCTGGAAGGCCAGTCCCGGGCCTGGCTCTGGCCCCTGGTGAGCGCCGGGCTGAGTGTCAGCGTCCATGCCCTGTTGTCCCTCCGTTTTCGCCTACGCTGCTCGGGAGAAGCCCATGGAAGCTGGCAGGCTATCTCCGCCCTGAGCCTGGGCTTTCAGGGACTGGCCTGGTCCGCCCTGGCTTGGCTGCCCCTGGGCCTGACCCCACCGACCCAGATGCTCCTGGCCCTGGGCATCGCCAGCTGCCTTGCCCTGATCAACGCCTTTCCCCTATTCGGCTGCGCCCCCGCCTACACGGCCTTCATGGCCGCCCTGTTCCTGCCCCTGGCCCTGCGCATCGCCCTCCTGTATTCGGCGGGGGCCTGGCTCATTCTGGTGGGCAGTGCCGTCCTCGGCGCCCTCCTGGCCTGGGCCTTCACCCGCCAGCACCACCGGCTCCTGCAAGCCTTCGCCCACCATCGGCTGACCCAGGATTTACTGCGCCAGCAGCGGGTGATTTTTGAGTCCGCCGGGGAAGGCATTCTCCTTCTGCGCCCGGCCCCCCATCACACGGTAAAAAGTAACCCCCGCTTTGCCCAGATGCTGGGTTATGAGCCGGGGGAGCTGAAGGGAATGCCCCCCTGGGAATGGCTACCGGAAACGGAAGACTGGCACCAACTGGACGAAGCCGCCCGGACCGCCATAGGCACGGAACGCCGCCCCTTCCATGGGGAAATGGAGCTCAAACGCAAGGACGGTAGCCGCTTCTGGGCCGAAGTATCGGGCCGCCTGGTAGCTCCGGAAGCCCCGGAACTGGGCACGGTCTGGGTGGTCTCGGACGTTACGGAGCGGCGCCGCAATCAGGAGGAACTGGCCCGCTCCCAGCAGCGCCTGCGGGATCTGATCGCCCTCTCCTCCGACCTCTATTGGGAACAGGATGGCCAGTTCCGCTACACCACCCTGGAAGGGGCTCAGGACTTGCTGGACCACCTGGGCACCCCCCGCTTCCTGGGCAAGGCGGACTGGGAAATCCGGGGCCTGCGGGGCATTGCGGAAGCGGCCTGGGACAAGCATCGCCAGCGCCTGGAGCGCCACGAGCCGTTCCGGAATTTTATCTACCAGATGAAGGGCATGGATGGCAGCTTCCGCTGGCTATGTTCCAGCGGCAACCCGGTTTTGGACGGGGATGGGCATTTCCAGGGCTACCACGGCACCGTCTCCGACATCACCACCCGGGTCCAGACCGAGGCCAAATACCGGCACCAGGCCTACCACGACACCCTCACCGGCCTGCCCAACCGGCGCCTGCTGGCGGACCGGCTGGATCAGGCCATCTTCACCGCTCGCCGCAAGGAACACAAGGTAGCCCTGCTGCTCTTGGACCTGGATCGGTTCAAACAGGTGAATGACCGCTACGGCCACGCTGCCGGAGACCGGGTCCTGGAAACCCTGGCCCAGCGCCTGCGCAATGCGGTGCGGGGCATGGACACGGTGGCTCGCCTGGGAGGGGACGAATTCGTCATTCTCCTGCCGGAAATCCGGGAGTTAGGGGAAGCGGAAATCGTGGCGGAAAAAATACTCCAGATCACCGACATGCCCGTGCTCCACGACCAGCACCAATACCAGGTGGGCGCCAGTATCGGCATCAGCCTCTACCCGGACCACGGAGAAAACAGCGAAACCCTCCTGAACCGGGCCGATTTCGCCATGTACGCCAGCAAACAACGGGGCGGCCAGCAGACCCGGGCCTTTCACGAAGACGGGGATTCCGAGGGACCGGAGGGAGCCCCGGAAGAAAATCAAAACAGCCACTAAGGACCGGGCCATTCCCTTCCCGAGCCGCGCCCCCCCAAGGATAGGCCCCCCTCCGGTTCTGGAATGTCCATGCCCTTTCACAAACCGCTTTCCCGACAGCCGGTGGAAAAGCCCTGGCGTTATCCCACCGCTTTACTCAGGAACGGCAAAGCAAACGCTAGCGGGAAAAACGCAGCACCACGCCAGTCCGCCGCTTCCACTCCCCAAAAAGAAAAACCCCGCCGTAGCCAACGCTACAACGGGGTTTCCCGGTCAGGAGAGGAGTCGAAAAAACGGGGGAAGAGCTTATCCCAGGCCGGAGCCCATACCTCGCTAATTAGACGTTAAAGATTCACGAACGACGTAAGAACAGAGCTTTCTACTTAAACGTTGAACAGGAAGTTCATCACGTCCCCGTCCTGCACCACGTAATCCTTGCCTTCGGCCCGCATTTTGCCCGCTTCCTTGGCTCCCTGTTCCCCGCCACAGGCGATGAAGTCGGCAAAGGCAATGGTTTGGGCGCGAATGAAGCCTTTTTCGAAGTCGGTGTGGATCACCCCGGCGGCCTGGGGCGCGGTGTCGCCCTTGTGGATGGTCCAAGCCCGGACTTCCTTCACCCCGGCGGTGAAATAGGTTTGCAGGCCCAGGAGGTCGTAGCCAGCCCGGATCACCCGGTTCAGCCCCGGCTCTTCCAGCCCCAGATCGGCCAGAAAAGCCGCCTTGTCCTCATCTTCCAGATCCGCCAGCTCCGCTTCGATCTTGGCGCAAACGGCCACCACGGGGGCGTTTTCGGCAGCGGCAAAAGCCCGCAGCCGGTCCAAGTGGGGATTGTTCTCGAAGCCGTCTTCCAACACGTTGCCCACGTACATGGCGGGCTTAATGGTCAGCAGGCAGAGGGGCTTGAGCAGGGCCACTTCGTCCTTGCTCAGGCCCAGGGTACGGGCAGGCTTGCCTTCGTTCAGGTGGGGCAGGAGCCTTTCCAGGACGGGCACCAGCTTCTGGGCTTCCTTGTCCCCGGCCTTGGCCTTTTTGCTATCCCGGTTGAGAACCCGTTCCACCACTGCCAGGTCCGCCAGGGCCAGTTCGGTGACAATGGTTTCAATGTCCGCGATGGGGTCCACCCGGCCGGAAACGTGGACCACGTTGGCATCGTCAAAGCAGCGCACCACATTGACGATGGCGTCCGTTTCCCGGATGTTGGCCAGGAACTGGTTGCCCAGGCCTTCCCCCTTGGAGGCGCCAGCTACCAGCCCGGCGATATCCACGAATTCCACAATGGCGGGCTGAATTTTCTGGGGCTTAACGATGGCAGATAGCCCCGCCAGCCGGGGATCGGGCACTTCCACGATGCCCACATTGGGCTCAATGGTGCAGAAGGGATAGTTTTCCGCCGCAATGCCCGCTTTGGTCAGGGCGTTGAACAGGGTGGATTTGCCCACGTTGGGCAGGCCGACGATGCCGCATTTCAGGCTCATGAAAATTCCTCGCTGACGGGATTCCCGGAGGAATCCCCTGCCGTCCGGAGGGCCCCGAACGGGATGACTGACAAAGGGAGAAGGGCGGCGGGCCCTTCTGGGTAAGCGCTATTGTAGCCGGAGCCGGACC
This sequence comes from Azospira inquinata, assembly GCF_018905915.1. NCBI lineage: Bacteria > Pseudomonadati > Pseudomonadota > Betaproteobacteria > Rhodocyclales > Rhodocyclaceae > Azospira > Azospira inquinata. Next base: position 1,979,251 of record NZ_CP064782.1, on the reverse strand, counting down.
TAGACTGCCTTGCCGTGCAACTGCTGCTGGGCCGCGGCAAAATCCCCGGCGGCCAGGAGGGGCCAGGCTAGGAGACAGCGGTCCAGGGCCCGGTCGATTTCTGCCTGCTCCTCAGCCCGGGGGCGGTGCAAAACAAAATCCACCACTTCCTGATTCAGGCCCAGGGAACGGGGATGGCCCGTCCCCAGGCGCAGGCGCCAAAAATTGGGGCTGCCCAGGGCGGCCTGGATGTCCTTCAAGCCGTTATGCCCCCCGTTGCCACCGCCCTGTTTCAGGCGGATACCCCCCGGGGGCAGGTCCAGCTCATCGTGGACCACCAGAATTTCTTCCGGGGCGATTTTATAAAACCGGGCCAAAGCCCCCACGGCCTGGCCCGACTTGTTCATATAGGTCCCGGGCTCCAGAAGCCAGCGCTCTCCCGCCTTGGCCACCAGGCCGAAGAAGGATTTTTGGGGGGCCAGGGAAACATGGAGTTGGTCGGCCAGTCGGTCCACCAGCCAGAATCCGGCGTTATGCCGGGTATCCGCATAATTGGGACCGGGGTTGCCCAAACCGACGATAAGACGGGGAGGACAGGCAGTTGCCATTGAACGGGCTTCCTACAAAAACAAACCGCCGCGGGCACCGGAGTGCCAGGCGGCGGTTCTATGGGCGGACGAAACTCAGGCCGCGGGAGCAGCGGGAGCGGCGCCTTCAGCCGCAGGAGCGGCAGCAGCAGCGTCGGCCGCTTCGTCTTCAGCCGTGGCACGCACGGACAGGATGGTGGCCACCACCGGGTCTTCGCCGTGCAGACCGGCGCTGACGCCCTTGGGCAGCTTCAGATCGCTGACGTGCAGGGAGTGACCGGCGTGCAGATCCTTCAGATCCACTTCCACGAATTCGGGCAGATCGGCGGGCAGACAGGCGATTTCCAGATCGGTCATGGTGTGGGAAACGATGCCACCGGATTCCTTCACCCCCGGAGCGATTTCCGCATTAACAAAGTGCAGGGGCACCTTGATGTGCAGCTTTTGCTTGGGATCGACCCGTTGGAAATCCACGTGCAGGACGATGGCCTTGTAGGGGTGGACTTGGGAATCCCGCAGCAGAACCATTTGCTTTTGACCATCCACGATCAGATTCAGGATGGAAGAGTGGAAGGCTTCCTTGCGCAGGTTCAGGTAGATGTCGTTGTGGTCCAGTTGCACGGTTTCCGGGGCCAGGCCGGCGCCGTAAACAATGGCAGGGACCTTCTTGGCACGGCGCAGGCGGCGGCTCGCTCCGGTACCCTGTTCCGTACGCTTTTCAGCTTTGATGTCGATGGTCATAAAGACTCCAGGTAATTGACCTTGCCCGCGACCAGGCAAGGGGTTGAAAAAAACTTATTCGATGAACAGGGAAGACACGGAGTCTTCGTTGCTGATGCGGCGAATGGTTTCCGCCAGCAGGTCCGCCACGGAAAGCTGGCGGATACGGGAGCAATTGGCGGCCTCATCCCGCAGGGGAATGGTGTCGGTGACCACCAGTTCATCCAGATCAGAGCTATTCACCCGTTCCACGGCGGGGCCGGACAGCACCGGGTGGGTACAGTAGGCCAGCACCCGCTTGGCGCCCTTTTCCTTCAGGGCCGTGGCAGCCTTGCACAGGGTGCCGGCCGTATCCACGATGTCGTCCATGATCAGGCAGGTGCGATCCCGCACGTCGCCGATGATGTTGGCCACTTCGGCCACATTGGCCTTGGGACGGCGCTTGTCGATGATGGCCAGATCACATTCCATGCGCTTGGCCAGGGAACGGGCCCGGACCACACCGCCGTGGTCGGGGGAAACCACCATCAGATTGTCGTAGCTGTGCTTGCGGATATCCTCAAGCATGATCGGCAGACCGTAGATGTTATCCACCGGAATGTCGAAGAAACCTTGGATTTGTTCCGCGTGCAGGTCCATGGTCATGACCCGGCTGACCCCGGCGGCGGTGAGCAGATCGGCCACCAGCTTGGCGGCGATGGGCACCCGGGCGGAACGGGAGCGGCGGTCCTGACGGGCGTAACCGAAATAGGGGATGGCAGCGGTGATGCGGCGGGCGGAGGCGCGTTTCAGGGCATCCACCAGCACCAGAATTTCCATCAGATTGTCGTTGGTGGGAGCGCAGGTGGATTGGAGCACGAAGACGTCGTGGCCCCGCACATGTTCCTCAATTTCCACGCTCACTTCCCCGTCGGAGAAGCGGCCCACCTTGGCGCGCCCCAGGGGCAGGCCCAGACGATCAACAACATGAGACGCCAGCTTCGGATTGGCGTTACCGGTAAAGACCATCAAGCTATCGAAGCTCATTTGGGGGCGCCCCTAGAAAAGCAAGACGGGCAGGAAATTCCTGCCCGTTTTTTATCGCAAAGTTCTTTGGCTGGGGAGGAAGGATTCGAACCTTCGCATGCCGGAATCAAAATCCGGTGCCTTAACCAACTTGGCGACTCCCCAGTAACCACAACCGGCTGAGCATCCCGTGAATCTTGCTGGGTGCCCAGGCTAGAAATCGAAGCTGGTGATGGGAAAGCAGCTCAACACCAGCGAGGCGCGCATATTACCGAACTTTTTTCCGGGAGGCAAACCCTTTGGCAAAAATTTCCCCGCACCGGGGACGCTTTTGCCTCGCCCTCAGGCCTTACGTCCGCCCCGGCTCCCCTTAACGGCCGGGGCCACAAAGGGAGACCACACCGTTTCCGGCAAGGCCCGACGTACCAGTTCATTGATCCGGGCCAGGCGCACCCCGTCGCCCCCCAGATGGAGGAAGGTGAGCAGCAGGTGGGCGCCGCTGGCGTCGATTTCCGACACCCCGGACAAATCCACCCGGAAACGGCGGTAGCGGCGCAGGGCGTCGAACACCCGATCCTCCAGCTGGCGGGATTGGTCCAGGGTCAACGGACCATCAAACACCATCCGGCATTCCCCGCCACATGTGGATTCACTGGAGACCTGCACCGACATTGCCACCACCCTCTGCCAAAAATCAAAAACCGACGAACCTACGCTCGTGGCTTTACATTATGACGACAGCGGCTAGAAAAACCTATTGGACTTTTGGCATAAACCCGGCGCTAAGCCAGGAAACACGGGCTTCTCAGTCAGAAGCCAGGGCGTGGAGCGGATGCTGGGCCAGCCCCCGACTGAGCCAGCCCCGCCAGCCCGCCGGCAGCTGGGCCAAGGCCTTGTCCCCCTGCTCCCGGTGGTTCAGGGGCACGAAGATGCAGGCGCCGGAGCCGCTCATGGCGGCGGGGCCCCAGGAGCGCAACCAGGCCAGATGTTCGGCCACCGCGGGGAAATGGCGGCAGGCCACCGCTTCCAGATCGTTGTGGCCCCAGCCTTCCCGCCAATCGGCGGGGCGGATGGAGGGCGTATTCCGCACCAGATCCGGGTCGGTAAAGATGGCGGCGGTGGGCACCCCCACCGGGGGCTCCAGCACTAGATACCAGGGGTCTCCCACGGCCACCGGGGTGAAGGCTTCCCCCACCCCTTCCCCAAAGGCGCTGCGGCCGTAAATGAAAAAGGGCACATCCGCCCCCAGGGTGAGCCCCAGGACTTGCAGCCGAGTTCGGGAAAAGCCCAGACCCCAGAGGTGGTTGAGGGCCAGGAGAACCGTGGCCGCATCCGAGCTGCCGCCCCCCAGGCCGCCCCCCATGGGCAGATGCTTTTCCACCCGGATATGGGCCCCGGGACAGCGACCGGGCCCGGCGGCTTCCTGGAGCAGGCGGGCCGCCCGAACGGTGAGGTCCTGCTCCGGCGCCACCCCGGGAAGGGGGGTATCCAGAACAATGCGGCCATCTTCCCGGGGGGAAAAGCCCAGCACATCCCCCCGATCCAGGAGGCGGAAGACGGTCTGCAACAGGTGGTAGCCGTCCCCACGGCGCCCTACCACGTGGAGAAAGAGATTGAGTTTGGCGGGAGCCGGATAGGCGCTGTCCCAGGTCCAGAGGGCGGTATTGCCCGGCACCGGAGCGCTCACGGTTCGCCCCCCTCCAGACGCCAGGCGTCGAAATGGAGGCGCAGCTCCACTTCTTCCCCGTAGCGGGCGGTCATGGACAGGGGCAGGGCATCCGCCGCCTCATCCCCATAGCCGTATTCCACTTCCCAGCCCGATTCGGTAAAACGCCGTACCCGGCCGATGGCGTCCCGGCGCACCCCAGTGCCGGGTACGGTGCGGGCCAGCAGCCATTCGGACATGTGGCGCAGGGGCAGTTCGTAACCCAGCACCTCCCGCACCAGGGCGCCGCCGTCCGCCGCCTGGTAATAGCGGTGGTCGGCGGTGGTGAGCCGGGCGCCGGATTCATCTTGGACAATTTCCGCCGCGCCCTGGCCCAGGGGGGACATGAGCAACACCTCGTCCCGGCCCTGGCGATGGTCCCAGGTCAATTTTCCCGCGTAGCTTTTCGTTTCCTGGCGCAGGGCGAAGCGGCCTTCCACATAGAAGTCCTCAATGCGGCTCCGCTCCCCCACCGGGCCTTGCACCGTGGGACCGGTCTGGGCGCAGCCCGCCAGACCCAGGGCCACACCCAGGCCCAGGCCGAGAAAATGGCGCCGTCCCCGGCCCCCTGCCGCCATGCTCCCCATATCAGGGCGCGGCAAATTTACGCACGGCGGCGCTTAAGACCTCGTTGCCCGGATCTTTGCGCTGGGCATCCTGCAAGGTTTGGCGCGCTTCATCCTGACGTCCCATGGACCAAAGCACTTCCCCCAGGTGGGCGGCAATTTCCGGATCGGGACGCACCCCGTAGGCCTTGCGCAATTGGTCCAGGGCCCCGGCCAGATCCCCCTGACGGAACATGACCCAGCCCATGCTATCCATGATGAAGGGGTCGTCCGGCGCCAGGCTCAGGGCCTTGGCGATGAGGCGCCGTGCTTCCTCCAGTTGCAGCTGATGGTCAGCCAGGGTGTAGCCCAGGGCATTGAGGGCATGGGCGTTGTCCGGCTGGAGCTTCACCAAATGGCGCAGATAGGTTTCGGTGACGGACAGCTTGCCCAGTTTCTCCGCCAGCAGGGCCGCGTCGTAGAGCAGATCGGTCTGATCCGGCTGGATTTTGAGACGGGCTTCCAGCACCCGGAAGGCTTCTTCCGGCTGCTGGTTTTCCCGCAGCAGCTGGGCTTCCGCCAGCACCAGCTGATCCCGCTCCGTTTCGCTGCGCACGGCGGCGCCTTGCAACAGGGTCCGGGCATCCCCCAGATGGCCGGTCTTGGCCAGCAGCTGGGCGCGGCGGCCCAGGGCAGGGAAATACTGGTCCCCCGCCGTAATGGCGGCGTATTGGGACAGGGCTTCCTCGTTGCGGCCGTCGCTTTCCGCCAGCTGGCCCAAGTAGAAGTGGACCAGATCCGGGCGATTGAAATCCAGGGCCAGGAGGCGGCGCAGCTGGATTTCCGCCATGGCGTTGTCCCCCTGTTGCAGGGCCAGGATGGCCACCGGATAAATCACGTCCGGATTGTCCGGGTTGTCCTGCAACAGGCGGCGGAACTGGGTGCTGGCCTGCTCGAACTGCTTATTCAGCACATAGGCCCGGGCCAGGGTCAGGCGCACGTCCTGGGCTTGGGGATGGGCCACCAGATAGGTTTCCAGGAGATTGATGGCCTGGGGCACCGAGTCCCCGGACAACACCTGGGCTTCCAGCAGTACCGGGGCATCCCAGGTCGGCTTCAGTTCCCGGGCCCGGCGCACCTCCGCCAGGGCCTGAGCCCGATCTCCCGCCGTCAGGGATGCCTGGGCCAGGGCATAGTGGGCTTCCGCCATGGTCAGATAGGGGGAGGTGACCCGCTGCACCAGGCGCAGCACGGCAGCCTTGTCCGGATAACGGGCAAAGAGGGTGTTGAGCTGGGCCAGGTTATCCGCCAGATGGGGAGGGTCCGCCTCCAGCAGCTTGCCCAGTTCCGGGGCCAGATCATCCACCCGGTTCATCACCACCATGAGGCCCGCCAGGGTTTGCCGAGCCTTGGTGGAATCGGGAGCCACCTCCACCCAGACCCGGGCGGCCTCGTAGGCCACGTCAAAACGCCGGGCGTAGCTGGCCACTTCCACGGTACGGGCGAGAATCTGGGGATCCCGGGTACGGTAGGAAAGATTGGCGTAGGCGCTCACCGCCAGGTCGTTACGCCCCCGTTGCAGGGCGATTTCCGCCAGCAGCACCTGATAGACCACCTGACCGGGGGCCAGGGGGCCGGGATCAGCTAGGTGGAGGGCGGACCGGGAGGGCTTGGGCGCGGCTTTAGGCGCCTTGACGCTGTGTTCGGGTTTGCCCGCCGCCGCAGGATGGGGTTTGGCGGAAGCGGCCTCTTCGGCCCAGCCGGCCAGCGGTAACGCCAGCGCGGCAAACCAGGCCGCAAGGTAGATGTTTCGCATAGGGTGGAGGGCCTCCAAAGGAAAGACGGGCTACCGGGTTGGAGGCTTTCGCTTAAGATAAGTGCCCCGCATGTTAGGCAGTTTTCCCCCAACCCACAAGCCAGGATCCCCTCCTTTTCCCCACCATGCCAGAACTTCCGGAAGTTGAAGTCAGCCGCCAGGGATTGCTTCCCTATTTGCCCGGCCACCCCTTACAGGCCGCCCTGTTCCGCGTCCCCAAGCTACGCCAGCCCCTCTCCCCCATCTGGGCCGAGGAAATGGCGGGCCACACCCTGCAGGGCATCGCCCGGCGAGGCAAGTACCTGCTCTTCGATTTTGACAGCCAGACCGGGGGCGGCTGGCTCATCCTCCATCTGGGCATGTCCGGCAGCCTGCGCCTGGTGGCGCCGGGCACTCCCCCGGGCAAGCACGACCACGTGGATCTGGTATTTCCCCACAAGGTGCTGCGCCTCAAGGACCCGCGACGCTTCGGTTCCCTGGTCTGGGTGCGGGGGCCCCAGGTGCTGGATCATCCCCTCCTGGCCCCCCTGGGCATCGAGCCCCTGGCCGGGGAATTCGATGGAGACTGGCTATTCCAAGCCACCCGGGGGCGCCAGCAGCCCATCAAGCAGTTGCTCATGGACGCCCACCGGCTGGTGGGGGTGGGCAATATTTATGCGGCGGAAAGCCTGTTCCGGGCCCGCATTTCCCCCCTCGCCCCGGCTGGCCGCCTCAGCCGGGAACGGTGCGCCCGGCTGGCCGCCGCGGTGCGGGAAGTGCTGGCTGAATCCATCGCAGCGGGGGGCTCCAGTGTGCGGGACTATGTGCATAGCGATGGGGGCGCCGGTAGCTTCCAGCTCCATTGCGCCGTCTATGGCCGGGCCGGGGAACCCTGTCCGGTCTGCGGCAAGCCGGTCAAGGTGGTACGCCAGGGCGGGCGGAGCAGCTTTTACTGCCCCCGCTGCCAGCGGCCTTGAGGCGCCCCGCCCCAGAAACCGGGCAAGGCGCATGAACTTGCCCGGCTAGGTCACTGATTCGATTTGAATATATGTGATAAAGTGAAAGCTACCGGTTTTCTTGAAATCCCAGGTGCCTCCATGACCGCCTCCCTCGCCCAGAATTTTGCCGCTTACAGCCAATGGCGCGCCGACCTGTCCGCCGCCATTGAAGGCTTCCGCAACTGGCTTGCGGAAAATGAACTGGGGGACGCCCAGACCGATCTGCGCCTCACCCAGCTCACCGAAAAGCTCCAGGAAGATCGGCTCAATGTGGCCTTTGTGGCGGAATTCTCCCGGGGCAAGTCGGAGCTGATTAACGCCATTTTCTTTGCCGATTACGGCAACCGGATGCTGCCCTCCTCCGCCGGCCGCACCACCATGTGCCCGACGGAACTGCTGTTCGACCCCAGTCGCCCTCCCTGCATCGACCTGCTGCCCATCCAGACCCGGGGCAACAACGCCAGCATCAGCGAATACAAGCGCTTTCCCCAGGATTGGGAACGGGTGGATTTGCATGTGGATTCCCCGGAAGCCATGCAGGAAACCCTGCACCACGTCAGCGAAGTGATCCGGGTGCCTCGGGAAGAGGCAGAAAAGCTGGGCTTCGCCGTGGGAGAGCCGGGCCAGGCCGCCTATCAGGTGGGCCCGGACGGCCAGGTGGAAATCCCCCGCTGGCGCCACGCCGTCATCAATTTTCCCCATCCCCTCCTGCAACAGGGGCTGGTGATTCTGGACACTCCGGGGCTCAACGCCATCGGCGCCGAACCGGAATTGACCCTGTCCCTGCTGCCCAACGCCCATGCGGTGCTCTTCATCCTGGCGGCGGACACGGGGGTCACCCAATCCGACCTGGAAATCTGGAACGAGCACATCGGCAACCGGGGCGGTCGGAAAGCGGGCCGCATGGTGGTCATGAACAAGATCGACGGTCTGTGGGACGAGCTCAAGAGTACGGAGGAAATTGACGGGGAAATCGCCCGTCAGGCCCAGTCCTGTGCGGACATCCTGGGCCTGCCCGCCACCCAGGTCTATCCGGTCTCGGCGCAAAAGGGTCTGGTAGCCAAGATCAACGGGGACCCAGCCCTACTGGAAAGAAGCCGGCTGCCGGCCCTGGAATACGCCCTTTCCGCGGAACTCATTCCGGCCAAGCAGGACATTGTCCGGGACAACACGGAACAGGAACTCCAGGATCTCCAGACCCGCATCCAGAGCCTGCTGGACTCCCGCCTCAACGGCCTGAAGGAACAGCTCACCGAACTCATGGAGCTGAAGGGCAAGAACAAGGGGGTGGTGGAATACATGATGGCCAAGATCAAGGCCGAGAAGGAAGAGTTCGAGGGGGCCCTGCAACGCTATTACGCCGTGCGCAGCGTCTTTTCCTCCCTCACCAACAACCTTTTCGGCCACCTGGGCCTGGATGCCCTGCGCAGCCTCACCCAAAACACCCGGGAAGCCATGAACGAGGCCACCTTCTCCCGGGGCCTGTCCGAGGCCATGACCCAGTTCTTCCTCATCGCCCGCAACAATCTGATCAATTCCGGCAAGGAAATCGGCGAAATTCTCGACATGATGGACGCCATCTACAAGAAATTCGCCGTGGAGCACGGACTCAAGCTGGGCAATCCCACCCCCTTCAACCTGCTCCGCTACGAAAAAGAGCTGGAGCGCCTGGAGCAATGGTGTGACGACCATCTGAACACCATGTTCCAGCTCCTCACCCACGAAAAGCACAAGCTCATCCAGAAGTTTTTCGAGGAAGTGGCGGTCCAGGTGCGCAAGGCCTTTGAACACGCCAACCGGGATGTGGAAATCTGGCTCAAGGCGGTCATGGCCCCCATGGAAACCCAGATCCGGGAACACCAGATGCAACTGAAACGGCGCCTGGAAAGCATCAAGCGCATTCACCAGGCCACGGACACCCTGGAAGACCGGATCGGGGAGCTGAATCACGTGGAAGCCACCCTCCAGGACCAGCTCCTGGCCCTCCACACCCTGGGCCGGGAACTGCACCGCCTGCTCCATCCGGAGGAAGCCCCCGCAGTCCAGGCGGCAGCCTGACAGAACAGCAACTGGTCCGGCTAGCCCGGGGTCAAAGATCCCGCGTCAGAGGAAAAACAGGCAAAGAAAAAGCCCCGCAAGCGGGGCTTTTTTCATTCCGGCGGGCGCTTCCCAAGGGAACGGCCCGGGAGGCCGAACTCAGGCCTTTTTGTTACCGGTCAGCTTTTCGTACTTGGCCCACAGCTGATCCTTGTCTTCCGCCTTTTCCGGGTTCTTGGTGATGCAATCCACGGGGCAGACTTCCTGGCATTGGGGGGTGTCGTAGTGACCCACGCACTCGGTACATTTGTTCGGGTCGATTTGATAGATCTCATCGCCCTGGGAAATGGCCTCGTTGGGGCACTCGGGTTCGCACACGTCACAGTTGATGCACTCGTCGGTAATCATCAGAGCCATAGCAGCACTTCCTTCTTCCTGGGTTGAATTTTTAGAATTTTGCCTTCAGCCGGGCTTCTACCGAAGGCTGAACAAACTTGCTGATGTCCCCGCCCAGCCGGGCGATTTCCCGGACCATGGTAGCGGAAACAAACATGTACTGCTCCCCGGGGGTAAGAAACACGGTTTCCACCTCCGGGTAAAGATTCCGGTTCATCCCGGCCATCTGGAATTCGTACTCGAAATCGGACACCGCCCGCAGGCCCCGGAGGATCACCTTGGCGCCCTGCTGGTGCAGGAAATCCATGAGCAGGTTGGAAAAACCCACCACTTCCACGTTTTCCAGGGGGCCCAGCACCTCCCGGGCCATGGTCACCCGCTCCTCCATGGTGAAGAAGGGGCCCTTGCCCTGGCTATTGGCCACCGCCACGATGACCCGGTCAAAGAGCCGGGCGGCCCGGCGCACCAAGTCCTCATGCCCCTTGGTTAAGGGGTCGAAGGTGCCCGGATATATGGCCAAACGGTTATTCAGCATCGGCCTCGCTCCGCCGCAAGAGGTGGTAAAACACTTGCCCCGCCTGTCCGCGGCGCACCGTTACCCAATCACCGAGCCGTTCTAGGGGCGTTTCCGCCTCCGCGTAGATGGCCGCCTCCGGCGCCAGTATCCTGGGCAGGGCCGGAGCCAGACGTTCGATCCAGCCCTGGTGATAGGGGGGATCGAGAAACACCACGTCGAAACGGCGGTCGGTCAGGGCGACGAATTTTAGCGCATCTTCCTGGACGATCTCCACATTTTCCGCCCCTAGGAGCCGGACGTTATCCGCCAAAGCGGCCCGTACCCGGGGAGCCCGTTCCACCAGCACCACCTGCTGGGCGCCCCGGGAGGCGGCTTCCAGGCCCAGGGCACCGCTCCCGGCAAAGAGATCCAGGCAGGTCAGCCCCTCCATATCCTGGCCCAGCCAGTTAAACAGGGTTTCCCGTACCCGGTCCGGGGTGGGCCGCAGGGCCTCGCTGTCGGGGAAATGGAGAATACGACGCCGCCAGGCCCCGCCGATAATGCGCAGGGTATTGTTGCCCTTGGGGGATGGCCGGGGGCCGGGCTTGCCGCCGCCCCCCCCCTTCTGTGCCACGGACCTCAATCTGCCGCCACCTTGACGGTAATCAGATGATCCAGGGTCACGTGGCGGGCGAAGGCGGCCCGGATGTCGGCGGCGCTGACCCGGTTCACCTGGGCCACGTAGGTATCCAGGTAATCCAGGGGCAGGCCGTAGAAACCGATCACCGCCACGTTTTCCAGAATTTTCCGATTGTTGTCCAGGCGCAGGGGGAAGCTGCCCGCCAGATTAGCCTTGGCCGCCTGCAATTCCGTCGCCGTGGGGCCCTGGGCCAGGAAGTCCTTGAGCACCTTATCCACCACCTTCAGGGCCTGACCCGCCTGATCCCGCTTGGTCTGGAGGCCGATCTGGAAGGGGCCGGCGGCCCGCATGGGCATGAAATAGCTGTAAACGCTGTAGGCCAGCCCCCGCTCATCCCGCACCTCATGCATGAGCCGGGACATGAAGCCACCGCCCCCCAGGGTGTAATTGCCCACCAGCAGGGGGAAGTAGTCCGGGTCCCCCTTGGGAATGGCGGGCAGGCCCAGGTAGAGATGGGCCTGGGCGGCCGGATGGGGCACAGCCACCTGGGCGGCGGCCGGGGCCGTCACGGCGGGCAGGGGCGCCAGGGGCGTACCCGCGGGCAGATGGCCGGTGAGGCGTTGGGCGATGGCTTCCGCCTGGGCCCGGGTCAGGTCCCCCACCAGGGTCACGGTGGCCCGGGAGGCACTGTAATGGTCGCGCCAGAAGGCCTGCACATCCTCCCGACTCACCTTCTCCAGGCTTTCCGGGGTGACCTGAATGCCATAGGGGTGATGGGGATAAAGGGTCTGCCAGAAGGCCCGGCTGGCCAGCACGTCCGGCTTGGTCAGGGCTTCCTTCAGCCCCAGGATGGCCCGGGCCTTTTCCCGTTGGAACTCTGCCGTACCGAAATGGGGTTGTTGCAGCACGGCCTGGAGCACGTCCAGCGCCCCTTCCTGCTTGTCCGCGGCGGACAGGGTGCGCAGGGTAAGGCTGGCCCGATCCTGATCCACGCTGCCCCCCAGCTGGGCCCCCAGGTCCGCCAGCCGGTCAGCGATGGCATCTTCGCTATAGGTCCCGGCCCCCAGATCCAACAGGCCGTGGGTAAGCCCGGCCACCCCGGCCTTCTCAGCCGGGGCATAGGCCCCCCCGGCGGCAAAATCCACCTGCACGTCCAGGATGGGCAGCACGTGGGTTTCCACAAAGTACACCTGGGCCCCGGAGGGGGCCTGCCAATGGTCGATGCGCACCCCGGCCTGGGCCAGGGCGGCGGTGCCGGCCAGCACCAGGGCGGCGGCGGAACGCAGGAGAGAGCAATTCAATTTACGCATAGTCGCTTCCAGAAAAGACGGGAACGGACATTAATGGAGAGGGCCCAGGTCCGCCGGTTGGGGACGTTTGCCAGACAGGGGCAGGGGGTCCAGACGGCCTACGCTCAGATGGTCGTCATCGAAATAGCGCTGGGCCACCCGTTGCACATCAGCAGCGGTGACGGCCTGGAGCTTGGCGATCATGGGTTCCACATCCCGATAGGAGAGTCCCAGCACGGACAGCTGGCCGATTTCCAGGGCCTGGGCGAACATGGAATCCCGCTTGTAAATTTGTCCGGCCACCAGCTGGGCCTTGGCCCGGGCCAGTTCATCCGCCCCCACCCCTTCCTTCTGGATGCGGGCGATTTCCCCCTTCAGGCCAGCTTCCACCTCCGCCAGGGTATGGCCCTCGGCAGGAGTGCCCAGGAGATAGAAAAGGGAGGGACCCCGGGAGGTGTCCTCATAGGCGGACCCCACCTCGGTGGCCAGTTGGTTTTCCCGCACCAGATGGCGGTTCAGTCTGGCCCCTTCGTAACCGTCCAGCACCGCCGCCAGCATATCCAGGGCGTAGGGATCTTCATCCTTGGCCACGTTGCGGATTACCGGCGCCTTCCAGGCCAGCAGCACCTGGGGCAGCTCAGCGGGAGCCTTAACCGTCACCTGCCGTTCCCCCTTCTGATCCGGCTCTTCCACCACCTTGCGGGGCGGCAGGGCCCGGGCCTTGAGGGGACCGTAGTACTGGCGGGCCTGGCGGAACACCTGCTGGTGATCCACATCCCCCACCACCACCAGGGTGGCGTTGTTGGGTTCATACCAGCGGTCGTACCAGTCCCGCAGGTCGGCGGCGGTCATGCGCTCCAGATCGGGCATCCAGCCGATTACCGGACGCCGATAGGGGTGGGCCTGGAAGGCCACCGCATTGAGGCTTTCAAACAGCAGGGCCTGGGGCTGGTCGTCGGTGCGCATACGCCGCTCTTCCATGACCACCTTGATTTCCTTGGCGAATTCCTTGGGGTCCAGATTCAGGTGACGCATCCGGTCCGCCTCCAGACTCATCATTTCCCCCAGCTTGGCCTTGGGCACCTGCTGGAAGTAGGCGGTGTAGTCGTAGTTGGTGAAGGCGTTGTCCCGGCCCCCGGCCGCCGCCACCCGGCGGTTGAATTCTCCCGGTCCCACCTTGGGGGTGCCCTTGAACATCATGTGTTCCAGGGCATGGGCCACCCCGGAGGTGCCATCCACCTCGTCGATGCTGCCCACCTTGTACCAGACCATGTGCACCACCGTGGGCGCCCGATGATCCTCCTTCACCACCACCTTGAGGCCGTTGGGCAGGGTGGTTTCAAAGGGATTGGCGAAAGCCGTGGCAACGGCCATCAAGCCCCAGGCCAAGGCCAGGGGACGGAAACATTGCATGGGTCGCATAGGCGGAATCCGGCAAAAGAAGGTCGGTTACGATAAAATCGCCATTCTACTCGCGGCGCCCCAGGCGCCGTCCATCCCCGCCCGCCCCGAGGCTCCGCTTCCGCGCAAGTCCCCCTGGCGGCGGTTCATGGCTCATCTTCTTTGTCCCGGAACGCCCATGTTTGGTTTCCTGAAAAAATCTGCCACCGACACTTCCACCGCCACGCCGGAGGCCGGAGCGGACGCCGCCCCCGCCGCCCTTTCCTGGCGGGAGCGCCTTTTCAAGGGGCTGGCCCGCACCCGGGCCCAGCTGGGGGGCAAGCTCAAAGCCGTCTTCGCCCGGGGCAAGGTGGATGAGGAATTGTTGGAAGAACTGGAAACTCTCCTGCTCACCAGCGATGTGGGCATGGAAGCCACGGAGCACCTGCTCAACGCTCTCAAAGCCCGGGCCAAGCAGGACAAGCTGGATACGCCGGAAGCCATCCAGCAGGCCCTGGGGGACTGTCTGGCCGAACTGCTAGCGCCCCTGGAACAGCCCCTGGACATTTCCGGCCACCGCCCTTTCGTAATCATGATCGCCGGGGTCAACGGGGCGGGCAAAACCACCTCCATCGGCAAGCTGGCCAAGTATTTCCAGAGCCAGGGCAAGAGCGTACTCCTGGCCGCCGGGGACACCTTCCGGGCCGCCGCCCGGGAACAGCTCCAGACCTGGGGCGAACGGAACAATGTGACGGTGATCGCCCAGGAAAGCGGCGATCCGGCCGCCGTAGTATTCGACGCCATCGCCGCCGCCAAGGCCCGGGGCATCGACGTGGTGCTGGCGGACACCGCCGGGCGCCTGCCCACCCAGCTGCACCTCATGGAAGAAATCGCCAAGGTGCGCCGGGTCATTCAGAAAGCGGACCCCACCGGCCCCCACGAGGTGATCCTGGTGCTGGACGCCAATATCGGCCAGAACGCCCTGGCCCAGGTGAAAGCCTTCGATAAGTCCCTCAACGTCACCGGCCTGGTGCTGACCAAGCTGGACGGCACCGCCAAGGGCGGGGTCATCGCCGCCATTGCCCGCCAGTGCCCCAAGCCCATCCGCTTTATCGGCGTGGGGGAAGGCATCGACGATCTGCGCCCCTTCGCGGTACGGGACTTTGTGGATGCCCTGCTGGGCGATTGAGGCCCCCGTGCCCCTTCCTGCGCTCCGCCCCGCCCCCCGGCCCGTTGGCCCCTGGGCCCACCCCGGTCCGCATTTTTGAGAAGTCCCCCCATGATTTCCTTTTCATCCGTCACCAAACGCTACCCCACGGGCTACGAAGCCCTAAAGGGGGTGAGTTTCGACATTCAGGCCGGGGAGATGGTGTACCTGGTCGGCCCCTCCGGCGCCGGTAAAAGCACCCTGTGCAAAATCGCCGCCGCCCTGGAAAAACCCACTTCCGGCAGCGTGGTGGTCAATGGCCAGAATCTGGCCGCCCTGCGCCCCAGCGCCATTCCCTATGTGCGGCGCAATTTCGGCCTGGTCTTCCAGGATCAGAAACTGCTTTTTGACCGCAGCGTTCTGGACAATGTGCTCCTGCCCTTGGCCATTGTGGGCACGCCCCCCAAGGAGGCCCTGAAACGGGCCCGGGCGGCCCTGGATAAGGTGGGCCTGCTGCCCCGGGAAAAGGCCAATCCCATCGCCCTTTCCGGCGGGGAACAGCAGCGTCTGGCCATTGCCCGGGCGGTGGTAAACCGGCCCGCCGTGCTCCTGGCCGACGAGCCCATCGCCAATCTGGACACGGATTCCGCGGCCGAAGTCATCGCCCTCTTCAAGGCCTTCCACCAGGTGGGGGTGACGGTCATTCTCGCCACCCACGATACCCAGTGGTCCGACCAGCTCCATCCCCGCCTGCTATGGCTGGACAAGGGCAAGCTGGTCCCGGCGGAAGGAGAAAACTGATGCATACCTGGCTCGTTCAACACGCCCACGCCCAGGCCGCCGCCCTGCGCCGTCTGGCCACTGCCCCCCTGAACACCCTGCTCTCCCTGCTGGTGATCGGCATCGCCCTGGTCCTGCCCGCCGCCGGGTGGATCGCCCTGGACAATCTGAGCCAAGCCGCTGCCCGGGCTTCCGGGGTACAGCAGATCAGCATCTTTCTCGCCTCCAGCGCCACCCGGGAGGATGAACTGGCCGTCCAGAGCCGTCTGGAACAGGCCCGGGCGGGCCACCTGAGCTTTGTCTCCAAGGAACAGGCCATGGCCCAGTTGCAGGACAACGAGGGCATGGCCGACCTGCTCGCCAGCCTGCCCCGCAACCCCCTGCCCGACGCCTTTGTGCTGGAGCCCCGGGATACCACCCCGAGCCGCATGGAAGCCCTGGCCCAGCAGGTGTCCTCCTGGCCGGGGGTGGAGCATGTGCAGCTGGATTCGGCCTGGGCCCATCGTTTTGACAGCTTCCTCCGCCTGGGACGGCTGACCATGGCCATGCTGGCCGGACTGCTGGCCGTGGCCCTGGCCGCCATTACCTTCAACACCATTCGCCTGCAAATCCTGGCCCAGGGCGCGGAAATTGAGGTAGCCCAGCTGATCGGCGCCACCTCCGGCTACATCCGCCGTCCCTTCTATTATTTCGGCGCCATTCAGGGCGCCCTGGGGGGCCTGCTGGCCCTGGGGCTGGTGGCCCTGGGGGTGCATACCCTGAGTCCCTCGGTGGCCGAACTGGCCGGACTCTACGGCGCCAATTTCCGCCTCCAGGGCTTAGACCCGGTGGGCAGCGTCCTGCTGGTGCTAGCCGGGGCCTTCCTGGGCTGGCTCGGCGCCCAGCTTTCCGTGGGCCTCTACCTGCGGCGCATGGGCCGGGATTAAAGGCCGTCCGCCCCGCTGCATCGTCCCCATAAAAAAAGCCCGCCGGGTTTCCCCGGCGGGCTTTTTTCCACGCGTCCTCTTTTTAACCGCGGCCCTGGGGCACCATGGCTGCCAGGCTGGAATACTGGCCATTCCCGCCCAGATTGTATTGGGCCACCAATTCCCGCAGGGCCTGGCCGGCAATGGGCCGACTCAGCAAAAAGCCCTGCATTTCCTCGCAGCCCTGACGGGCGAGAAACTCTCGCTGGGCCTCCGTCTCCACCCCTTCCGCAATGGTCTGTAGCCCCAGGTTGCGGGCCAGGGAAAGAATGGCCCGGATAATGGCCATGTCGTCCGCATCCCCGGGCACCCCCCGGACGAAGGAACGATCGATCTTGATCCGGTCCAGGGGAAAGGATTTGAGATAGGCCAGGGAGGAATAGCCGGTGCCGAAGTCGTCGATGGCCACCCGGATTCCCAGGTCGGAAAAATGCTGGAGCACGGCCACCGCCCGGCCCGGGTCGTGCATCAGGGAGCCCTCCGTAATTTCCAATTCCAGGGAGCGGGGGGAAACACCGGTCTCGGCCAGAATGGCCTCCACCCGGGTGGACAGATTGTGCTGGCGAAACTGGCGAGGCGACAGATTCACCGCCAGGCGCAGGGGCGGATTGCCCCCGTCGCACCAGGCCCGATACTGGCGGCAGGCGGTGCGCAACACCCATTCTCCCAGTTCCAGAATCAGGCCGCTCCGTTCCGCCGCCGGAATAAACCGGTCCGGGGTCACTTCCCCCCATTCCGGATGACGCCAGCGGGCCAGGGCCTCCACCCCCACAATGGTGCCGGTCTTGAGGCAGGCCTGGGGCTGGTAGTGGAGGTACATCTCCCCTTCCGCCAGGGCCCGGCGCAGGTGGGATTCCAGCAGCACCTGATCCCGCACCCGGCGGTTCATCTCGGCGCTGAAAAAGCGGGCCGTGTCCCGCCCATCCTCCTTGGCCCGGCGCACCGCAATATCCGCCGCCGCAAAGAGGGATTCGGCCCCTTGGCCGTCCTCGGGAAACACCGCCATGCCCAGGCTCAGGGAAGGTTTGATCTCCGCCCCATCCTCCTGCAAGGCTCCATGAGCCACCTGGAGCAGACGGTCGGCCAGGAATTTCAATTCTTCCGTATCCCGCAGCTGGGGCAGGATCACGGTAAATTCATCGCCACCGCTACGGGCCACCAGATTATCCGGCCCCACCGTGTCACCGATGCGCTGGGCCAGGGCCTTCAGCACCTTGTCCCCGACCCGGTGGCCGAAGGTATCGTTAATGTCCTTGAAGTGATCCAGATCCATGCAGATCACTCCCATGCGGCGCTTTTGCTGGCGGGCCATGCCCACCGTGGCTTCCAGCAGGCCGTTGAGGTAGCGCCGGTTGGCCAGGCCGGTCAGTACGTCGTGGTGCTGCCAGCGGCGCAGCTCTTCCTTCCAGCGGGACTTATCCCGGCGCAGGGTGAGCAGGGTGCTCCAGCCGCCCCCCTGGTCAAAATGGGCCATCAGCACCTGGCGCACGGGCACCTTTTCCCCATCCGGACGCAGCAGAATGGCGTCCCCCTGCCAGGCGCGGAAATTCTGCCCCTGGTGCAGGGGATCCAGGCCTTGCAGCCAGTCAGGAAAGAGCCGGTCGAGAAAGAGCTCCCGGGGCTGCTGTTCTGGCATCCCCAGGAGCCGGTAACCGGCGGTGTTAATGTGCTGAATGCGCCGATCCGGCCCGGCCACCAGCATGGCTTCCCCAGCAAATTCCGCCAGCTGGCCGATGCGCTCCCGCTGCCCCCCCTCCACCTTCTCCGGGGCCAGCAACCACAGGGCACCTTGACCATGGGCGCCAGCAAAAGGCG
Organism: Azospira inquinata; assembly: GCF_018905915.1. Taxonomy (NCBI): domain Bacteria; kingdom Pseudomonadati; phylum Pseudomonadota; class Betaproteobacteria; order Rhodocyclales; family Rhodocyclaceae; genus Azospira; species Azospira inquinata. The sequence continues at coordinate 1,960,972 of NZ_CP064782.1, read as the reverse complement.
TGCGTTGGACCTGGGCCGTTTCCCGGCCCCCGTCCCCCCGCAACACCGTCACCCGACTGCCTTCCAGAGCCTCCATCAGGACTTCCAGGCACTGGCCGCGCAATTCCTGTAGGGGTCGGCCAAACAGGCTTTCCGCCGCGCCGTTGCAGGTAACGATACATTCCCGCTCGTCGCACACCAGGCCGGGCGTCCCCACCTGGGCCAGGAGCAAATGGCTCAGGGAGTCCGCCACACCCCGGGTAAAACCATGGCGCAAAAACGGTAACGACATGACCCATCTCCTTGCCAAAGGCCCTCCCCTACATGGTTTGGGCCGGAGAGGCATCCGCCAGACCGCCAATGGCCGCCAGTTCTTCCACGGACAACACCCGATCCGCGTCCAGAAGAATGACGAAGCCCTTGGCCACCTTGCCCATGCCAGCGATGAATTCGGAGCGGATGCGGGCACCGAAGCTGGGGGGCGGCTCGATTTGATCCGCCGGAATATCCAGCACCTCATTCACCGCATCCACCAGCACCCCCAGCACCTGCTGGCCCACCTCGGTCTCCACCTCCACGATCACCACGCAACTGCGCCGGGTGACCTGGGAAGGGGGACGGCCAAAGCGCACGGACAGATCGATGACCGGTACCACGGCGCCCCGCAGGTTAATCACCCCCCGCATATAGGCGGGCATCATGGGCACCGGGGTCAGGGCGCCGAACTCGATAATTTCCTTGATGGTCAGGATGCTCAGGCCGAACAGTTCCCCGGACAGCTGGAAAGTGAGGAATTGCTGCTGTTCCACCGCCCCCCCATCCCGGGCCGCCTCCCGGCCCGGCTGTTTGGTGGTTACGAGCGCACCCATGCCGCACCTCCTTCGAAGTGTTCGAAGTCCTTATCCTCGGCGGAGGGCCGGGCTAGTACCTTGGGGGAACCGCTACGCTTCACGGACTTGGCTTCCCCTTGGCCGGCCTTGCCATCGTTCTTCAGCTTGAAGAAGGACATGAGCTCTTGCAGTTGCACCGCCTGACCGCTCATTTCTTCGGCGGTGGCCGCCAGTTCTTCGGAAGCGGCGGCATTCTGCTGGGTGGTCTGATTCAGCTGGCCCACGCCGGTAGCCTGTTCCTGGGAAGAAGCGGTAATTTCCTGGACCAGATCGGAGGTTTTGCGGATGGCCGGCACCATTTGATCCAGCAGATTGCCCGCCTTTTCCGCCAGTTGCACACTGCCGCTGGCCACTTCGCCGATTTCCTGGGCCGCTTCCTGGCTCCGTTCCGCCAGCTTGCGCACTTCCGCCGCCACCACCGCAAAACCCTTGCCGTGTTCCCCGGCCCGGGCCGCTTCAATGGCCGCGTTCAGGGCCAGCAGATTGGTCTGGTAGGCAATATCGTCGATGATGCCGATTTTGTCCGCGATGCGTTTCATGGCGGTCACCGTTTCCCGCACCGCATCCCCGCCCTCGTTGGCCTGACCGGCGGATTGGGAGGCCATGCCATTGGTGACCTTGGCGTTTTCCGTATTCTGATTCACGGAAGCGCTCATTTCCTCAATGCTGGCCGCCTGTTCGGAAGAGGATTGGGACAGGGACTGGGAGGTGGCGGACACCTGCTCGGAGGCGCTGGATAGATTGTCCGCCGCCGACCGCACTTCCCCGATGATCTGGTTGAGCTTGGCAATCATGTTGGCCATGGCTTCCATCAACTGGCCCACCTCATCCCGGGAGCTGGCAACCAGGCGCACGCTCAGATCCCCTTCCGCCAGGGCATTGGCCGCGCCCAGAGCTTCGATCACCGGTTTGGTAATGGAACGGGTAATCCAGAAAGCCAGGCCGGAGGAAACAATCACCAAAATGATGGCGATGATGATTAGCTGGTTACGGCTCTGGGCATTGGCATCCGCCGCAGATTTGGCCGCTTCCGTAAAGGAGTCGCTTTCATAGTCCAACAAAGCTTGTAAGGCGGAGTTTTCTTCGTTGGTAATTTGGCTGAATTCCCCGAACAGGTATTCGGATGCCTTGGTAGCGTTGTATTGGGGCGAAGAAGTGTCCGCGTAGGCCTTCATGTTTTCCACGGGACCGGCCAAGCGCTTACGCACATCGTTAATGGTGTGCATCAGCTCCTTTTCTTTGTCGGTAGACATGAGCTTTTCCAGCTTATCGAACTGTTCGCTGTTGTCCCGACGTAAGCGATCAATCGCTTCGATCTGGCGCTTTTCCTCCGCCTTGTCGTTAGTAATGATCAGGGAGCGAAAAGCTACATTGAAGTTCGCCAGATTCTGCACCACCCGATTGGCGGTCTGAGCCGCCGCCCAGCGCTGGTTGGCCAGCTCCTGAATGTGATCGTTCAAAGCATCCAGACGCACCAAAGCCACCATCACAATGGCAATGGTCAGAAGAATGGCGAGACCAAAGCCGATGGCCAGACGCAGGCCGATTTTCAAATTGCTGAACATGGGAGATTCCTTTCCAAAGAAGTCTTCGAGGATTCAGAAGCAGGTGTTGCAAATTGGTTGTGCTGGGAGCCATCCACGCTTTTCTCGTGGTTAGCGGCGATCTGGGCCAGGGCGGAGACATCCACGATCAGGGCCACTTCTCCACTGCCCAGGATGCTGGAGCCGGAGATGCCCCGCAGGTGCCGGAAGAGTTGGCCCAGAGGTTTGATTACCGTCTGCAATTCCCCTTGCAGTTCATCCACCACCACCCCGATGCGCCGGCCCAGGTAATGGACCACCACGATGTTTTCCCGCCGGGGCACTTCCCCTTCCACCCCGAACAGTTCCCGCAGCCGTACGTAGGGCAGCACTTCCCCCCGCAGGTTGGTGTAGTGCCGCCGGTCATTGCCGATGTCTTGCAGGGCCACGCATTCCCGTACCGCTTCCAGGGGCAGAACAAAGGGCACGCCCCCGACCCGCACCAGGAAGCCGTCGATAATGGCCAGGGTCAAAGGCAGGCGCAGCCGGATGGTGGTGCCCTTCCCCGCCTCCGTATCGATTTCCACATTGCCCCGGAGCCCGGTGATTTCCCGTTTCACCACGTCCATCCCCACGCCTCGCCCGGAGATGTTGGTGACCTTTTCTGCGGTGGAGAAGCCGGGTTCGAAGATCAGGGCGTACAGTTCCCCGTCTTCCGGGTCCTGGCCTTCCGGCACCAGGCCCCGTTCCCGGGCCCGGCTGAGGATCTTTTCCCGATTCAGGCCCCGGCCGTCGTCCCCCACTTCCACCACGATGCTCCCCGAGTCGTGGAAGGCGTTGAGCCGGATATGGCCCTGTTCCGCCTTCCCCGCCGCCAGCCGCTCGGCCCGGGTTTCCAGGCCGTGGTCGATGGAGTTCCGCACCAGGTGCATCAGGGGGTCCCCGATCTTTTCCACCACGGTTTTGTCCAGCTCGGTTTCCGCTCCCGTAATGTCCAGGGCAATGACCTTGTCCAGGTCCTTACTCATTTCCCGCACCACCCGGTGGAAGCGGTTGAAGCTATCGCCGATTTCCACCATGCGTAGCTTTAAGGCCACGTCCCGGATTTCTTCCACCAGCCGGGAGACGGAGTAGGAGGATTCCATCAGCTGCCGGTCCTTGCGCCGCTTGGCTTCCAGGTGGGCCGTGGCCCCAGCGATGACCAGTTCCCCCACCAGGTTGATGAGCATGTCCAGCTTTTCCGCATGGACCCGCACAAAGCGGTTTTCTCCTGCGCGCTTTTCTTTTTCCTTGGCCACGTGCTGGTGTTCCAGGGCGGCTTCCACCACCTTGGGCTGGACCATGCCCTGCTCCACCAGGATTTCCCCCAGGGGTACTTCCGCCGCATTGCCGATCTTGGCCTGGTGGGCCAAGCCCAGTTCCAGTTCCTTGGGGGTCAGGGCGCCGGCCGCCACCAGGATTTCTCCTAGCCGCTCCGGTCCTTCCGGCAGTTCGTGGATCAGGTCCACAAAGTCCTGGGCCCGGCTCCGGGGGGGCAGGAGGCGCAGCTGGCAGTCGCTCCAGACGAAGTCGAAGACGTGTTCGATGGTGGCTTTGTCCGCCTCGGATTCCAGCTCGATTTCAAACCCCAGGTAGCAGTCCAGGGGATTCATCTGGTCGGCCTCCGGCATGGCGTCCGGCAGGGTGGTGATGTGGGCGATGCGGCCGATCTGGGAGAGGTAGCGGAGGAAGCCCAAGGGGTCCATGCCGTTTTGCAGCACCCCGGGCTTAAAGCGCAGGGAAAGGTGCCAGGCGTCCCGGCCCGGGGCGTCCCCCGCCGGGGCGCCGTCTTCCACGGCTTCCGGAATGACCCCGGGGGCGGAGGCGGAGGGGGCGGCGCTGTCGCTCCCTGCCCCCACTCCCGTACCCACGCCCGCCGGGCCAGGGGTGGCCTCCGGGGCGCCCACGGCCTGGTGCAGGCGAGTCACCAGGGTTTGCTCCCGGGCCGCCATGGGGGCGGCCGGGGTTTCTTGACGTTCCGTGCAGGCGATCAGGTCTTCCAGGTGGTCCCGGCATTCCAGGAGCAGCTGGACCAGGTTGCCGTCCAGGCTCACTTTGCCGTCCCGTACCTGGGACATGAGGGTTTCCACGTTGTGGGTGAAGCTCACCACCGGGGCCAGGTCGAACATGCCCGCCGACCCTTTAATGGTGTGGGCCGCCCGGAACAGGGCATTGACCCGCTCCGGATCTGCGTCGCCATCCGCCAGGGCTTCCAGGTTCTCTTCCATGACCTGGAGCAGATCCCGGCTTTCTTCGTAAAAGGTCTGGAGAGCTGCTTCCAGGCCGGCTAGGGGATTGTCCATGTCCGCTCCTTTACGCTGCCCAGTTTTCTTTCACCGGCAGGGCATCTCCGAAATAGGCGGACATGTCCAGCAGTTCCAGCACTTCCAGGGTGGCCGGGCTGTGGGCCACCATGCGCAGGGTCTTTAAGGCTTTGGCCGCTTCCCGCTTGGCCAGGATCAGCACTTGAAACCCTGCCGTATCCACTTCTTCCACGCCGGACAGGTCGATTTCCATTTCCTGGCAGCGTTCCAGTTCGCCCATCAGGGCGTCTTTCACGTCCGTGGCGCTGTAGATGGTCAGTTCTCCGTCCAGAATGGCCCGGCTGATTTGCCCTTGTTGCTCGATACGTAGCGACATGAAGCCCCCCTTCATCTATCCATGAATGTTTGAACTTCCGGGTGTGGAGCGGCGATCCGCCGCTTGGGAATTTGCTTTAGGCCATCACCAGCTTGCCCACCGCGGCCAGCATCTGGGCTGGCTGGAAGGGTTTCACCACCCAGGCTTTGGCCCCGGCGGCTTGGCCCTGTTTCATCTTTTCCGCTTCGGATTCGGTGGTGAGCATGATCACCGGTGTGAATTGGTAGCCGGGCTTTTGTTTCAGTTGCCGCACGAAGGTGATGCCGTCCATCCGGGGCATATTCACGTCGCTCACCACCAGATGTACTTTCCGTCCGTCCAGCTTGCTTAGGGCATCTACCCCGTCGCAGGCTTCGATCACGTCGTAGCCCGCGCCACTGAGGGCGATCTTGACCACCTGCCGCAGGGAGGTGGAGTCGTCCACGATGAGGATCGTTTTAGCCATGGGTTGCGCTCTCCTAGAAAAAGGTGATGCCCGCCGGTTCTGGTTGGCTGCCGCCCGGGGCATTGCCGTGATGCACGGCGTGTTGTTCTGCCGTGGTGTAGGTGTCTTCCAGGGCTCCCAGCCAGCTCCGGGCGTCCGGCACCTGGCCTTCGTCCGTGTCCGGGTGGCTCAGTAGGTCTTTGAGTTTGTCCATGTCCCGGGAGACGTGGGAGAGGATTTGGTCGATCCGGTCTTGGAACTGGAGGGATACCAGTACCCCGGCGATTTCGCTGCCGATGCCGGCGGATTCTTCCTGGAGGTGGGCCGAGGCTTCCCCCAGGCTTTCCATGGAACGCCGGAAGCCTTCCAGCACCCCCGCCACTTCGCCTTCCGCCGTGCTGATCACCTGTTGTTCTTCTTTGGCGTATTGCTCCGCCGCCGCCAGGGCCGAGGCGATGGTGCTGTTCACCACCCCCACCGTTTCCCGTATCCGGGAACCGGTCTGCCCTGATTCGTTGGAGAGCTTCCGCACTTCGTCTGCCACCACCGAAAACCCCCGCCCCGCTTCCCCCGCCCGGGCCGCTTCAATGGCCGCATTCAGGGCTAAGAGATTGGTCTGGGACGCGATCTTGCCTACGTCTTCTGCCATGGCATGCAATTGTTCGGTGAGGGCGTTCAATTCCCCGATGTCCTTGAGCAGGACCTGTTTATTGTCCAGGGAAGCGCGCAGGGACTGGACCACCCCGGCGAGACGGTTCTGGCTGTCATCCAGCACCGCCCCCAGGCCGCCCCCGTCCCGGCCTTCCACCCCGTGGCGGGAAGCCTGCACCGCCGCATCCAGGCGCTGGGCCAGGGTGGAGAATTGGGAAGAAAGAGTCGCGATGGCGTCTTCTGCCTGGTGGCGTACCGTGCCCAGATGGTCGCCCCATACCGGCAGCACCTGACGGCAAAGGTCATCCAGGCCCACCACCCCGGCGGAGGGGGCGTCCGCCGGGGTTGTAGCCACCTCCTCCGGCAGGGGAGGAAGTTCGTTCCGAGGCCGACTCCAATCCAGGAGCCAAGCCGCGGCCAATGCCAAGCCCAGGGCCACACCCCAGGCCAGCAAGGAAGAAGGAAGCAGGGAGGCAAGCAGCATGGCCCCCAGGGCCAGCAGGGGGGGCAGCCCCCAACATCCCAGACGATGCCCGATGCCCTGAGTCATGGTCGATCTCCGACCTGATCAGCCGACGTTTCGGCCCGATCCGCAATTCCGGATAGGGAAGCAAGGCCATGGCTGCGTTCAATTTGAAACGGCTGGTTCATGGTTTCCGCTTGGCATGAAGGATGTATTCATGGTGCATTGCAGAAACCAGTCCAGCTATCAGCCGACATTTAAATCCGCTTCGGAAAGTCTTACACCCTGATTCGGGGTTTTCCTACAGCAAACGTCATATAGCTAACTAAACCGGAGTCATACAGGCCTTTAGGAGCTCAGCCCTCGATCAGGCCGTGGCGGATGGCGTAGCGGACCATGTCCGCATTGGAGCCCAGATGGAGTTTTTGCATCAGCCGGGTTTTGTGGGTGCTGATGGTCTTGGCGGAGAGATGAAGGGAGTCGGCCACCTCGGTGACCGGCATCCCGGACACCAGGAGCTGAAGTACCTGCAACTCCCGATCGGAGAGGAGATCGTAGGGAGAATCGTGGTGGTGGGCTCCGTCGAAAATCATGGTGTCCACCAGGGAAGGGTCGATGAAGCGCCCGCCCCCCGCCACTTTACGCACGGCGGCCAGGAGTATTTCCGGCTCCGCATCCTTGGTGATGTAACCGGAGACCCCCACCTTGAGCATGCGGGCCACGATCTGGCCCTCGTTGTGCATGGAGAGAATGAGGATGGGCAACCGGGGATAGGCCACCTTCAGGCGCTGCACCAGATCCACCCCGTGGCAACCGGGCATGGAAATGTCCAGCAGCAGCACGTCGGGTTGCAGGCCCTTGGCCAATTCCAGCACTTCATCGCCGCTGCGAGCTTCCCCCACCACTTTGAGATCGGAGGTCATGGCCATGATCTGTCGCAAACCGCCGCGCACAATGGCGTGATCGTCGGCGATGATGACGGAGATTTGGATGGCTGCGGAGAATTTGGGCATGGAGCGCTAACGGGCGATGGGGAGGGACAAGGAAATGTGAGTTCCCTGTCCCGGTGCGGATTTTAAGCGAAATACGCCCCCCAGGCTTGTGGCTCGCTCCTTGAGGCCGAGCAGACCAAAGGCTTTGCCGGGGGGCAGATGGTCCGGATCGAAGCCCCGGCCATCGTCGTCGATTTTCAATAAGATCACCTTTTCGCCGAAAAACAGGCCGATATTCACCGAACGGGCCAGGGAATGGCGGGCCGCGTTGTTCAGAGATTCCTGCACAATGCGGAACAGGGTGGTGGCCTCGAATTCCCCCAGATCCGGCTCCGGGCCTTCCCGACGGAAGCCGCACTCCATGTCCGTGTGGCGGCGGAATTCCTGGACCAGCCATTCGATCCCGGCCACCAGACCGTGATTCAACGCCGAAGGGCGCAGATTGCTCACCACCTGGCGCACCACCCGGAAGCATTCCCCCACCAGCTGGCCCATTTCCTGGGCCTTCCCCTGAATGGCCCCATCATCCGGATGGGAGAGGCGTAGCACGGACAGGGACATTTTCAGACCGCTCAGGTACTGGCCCAGTTCATCGTGCAATTCCAGGGCAATGCGTTTGCGCTCCTGTTCCAGGGATTGCTCGTGGTAGGCGGACAAACGGCGCAGATTCTGGCTGGAAACCCGCAGTTCCGCCTCAATGGCCTTGCGGTCGGAAATATCCTGCACCGTACCCACCAGCCGGGGCACCCCCCCGGCCCCGGAGAGCACCTCTACCTGCCAATGGACAATGCGAGGCACCCGGTCCCGAGCCCCGTAGGCGGGCAGGGACAGGGTGCAGTCCCGACTCGAAGGGGTGCCGTCCTGCACCGCCCGGGACAGGGCCGCTTCGATGGCCCGCACGTCCTTGGCAGCCATGGTCAGGAACAGGTCGGCAATGCCCCCCTTGGGGCCGGGGGGCAATCCCAGCATCTGGATAGCCTCGTCGGAGCAGATCAGTTCGTCCGTCGCCGGATGCCATTCCCAGAAGCCCAGGCGACCAATGCGCTGGGCCAGGGAAAGGGCCGCTTCCCGGGCTTGGAGGCGGCTTTCCATGGCCTTGCGCTCCGTAATGTCCAACATCTGGGACATCAGATAGAGGGGATGCCCCCCCTCGTCCCGCACCAGGGTGGTGGTCAGCCAGCCCCAGAGGGGGTGCCCCAGCCGGTGCCGGTAACGGATCTCACACTGGAAAGCGCTCTCTCCCCCGGCGAAGAGGGAGACCCAGGCTTCCTGGCGCAGGGGAATGTCCTCCTCATAGGTCACCTCCCAGGCGGTGCGCTGTAACAACTCCCCCTCCTCCATGCCCAGGAAGTGGCAGAAGGTGGCATTGACCATGAGATAGCGGCCGCTCAAATCCACCACGCACATGGCCACGGGGGAGCTGCCGAACAGGCGCTGGAGCAGATTCACGGAAAATTTCAGTTCATCCACCGCCGTGCGCAGGGCGGTCACATCCTGCTGTACCACAATGGCGCCGCCCCGTTTGCCCTCGGGAAAAACCAGGGGCACAGCGGAACTCAGTACGGTGCGGGCGGAACCATCGCCCCGCCAGATTTCCACGGTTTCCGGGGGCGCCACGGTCACCCCGGCCAGGGCCCGCAGCAGGGGATTGTCCTGGGGCTCCCCCAGCCGCCCCCCCACCAGATGCCGAGCCCGATAGGGGGTGGTGCCGTCGAAGGGCATATGGCCAGCCCAGATGTCCCGGGCCGCCTCATTCTCCAGAAGAATTTTGCCCGCCGCATCGGCCACCCAGACCCCCACGGGCAGGGCGGATAGCACCCGTTGCAGCAGATTTTCCCGCTGGTTGAGCTGTTCCTTGGCCAGGCTCAGGGAAGAGGCATCCCGCATGACCGCCAGGAAGGGGTAGCCCGCCGCCCCATCCATGGCATAGAAATAGACCTCCAGGGGAAACACCTTGCCGCTCCTATGCACCCCCCCCAGGCGCCCGGTGCGGGCCGCAATGCGGGCAAACACCTGGGCCGGCGAAAGCAGAGGAAAGGCGGCCCAATCCAGATCCATTAAATCCGGAAGGAGGTCCACCAGCCGCCCCCCCGGGGCCAGCAGGCGAGCAGCGGCCGGATTGCGGTGCAGGATGATGCCCTTGCCGTCAAAGGCCAGCACCGGGTCGGGGAAATGTTCCAGGAGAAAGCGCCAGTTCTGATACCACCTAGCGGCCTGCCGGGCCTTGCGGCGAAAGCGCCGGCGCCGCACCAGCCACATCCGGCCACCCCCGTAGGCCCCCACCCCGGCCAGACAACAGCCCAGGGCCACGGGCAGGGGGTAACGTTGCTCCGGCCCCTGGGGCTCGAAACGGAAGGTCCAGCCCCAATCCGCCATCTCGGTGGCGTCCGGGGAGGCAACGGACGCCACCCGGGCGGGCGCCCCCATTTCCCAATTCCCCCGGTCGGCCAGTACCCGGCAAGCCCCGCCGGGTACCGTGGGGCAAACCTGGGTGACAAAGTCCGGCGCCAGACTGCGCCAGTAGGCGCTGGTCACGGGCAGTGCCCGGCCTTCCCAGCGTTCTCCGGAGCGAAACAGCAGGCGCCAGCCTTGGGAGGAATATTCCCACCAGTATCCGTTCGCCCCCCCGGCCCCGGTCCCCAGCAAAGCCAGCCGGGTGCCGGGAGACAAGGGCTCGGTGGGGGCAAAGCGGCCCTCGGCCAAGGCCCGGCGAGACTCCTGATCCAGTACTTGGGAAAAAATCCGGGAGGGGTCATCCCCTAAGGCATCCGGGGGCGGGCGTCCTCCTCCGTAAGCCGCCAGCAGTACCAGGGTCAGGGCCAGCAGGGCCAGCAGGGAACGGCTTGCCCCCCATAAGGCCCAGGCCCAGGCGGGCCAGGTCCGATGCCATCCGGCCAGGAGCAGGCCCGACACCAAACCCGCCACGGTCCAGGCAGGATGCCAGGCGCCGGACACGGCCCCTTCCCCGCCCAGGCTGATCACCAGCCGACGGGCGCAATCTGCCACCGGCAGGCTGATAAACAGCATCCAGGCCAGGCGCCGGAGCAGGGGGGCTCCCCGCCCCATCGCCAGAACCATCCCACCGCCGCAGAGCACCTGCCAAATCACCGCCAGCCAAACATCGGGCAATACTTTCTCCCCCATCCTGAGTGATCCCGAAGGTCGGCCCCGGATCAATGGGTGCCGGACCGGGGACAGGGGCAAAACTCCCCCTCCTCCTGTATTTATTGTCCGATCTTTCGTCAGCGGCTCCGCCCCCCGGGGAGCGGGCGCCCACACCGACGCCGAACTTCGTTATGGCGTAGCTTAACCGTTTTCCCGGGAAATTCACGGGGCGGACCTTCCCGCCCCACCCGGCTCCCCGGCCGGGAAGGGGACCGTTTTACCGGGCTTGCACGTAAAATAGAATCCCTAACCCTATGGATTAACGCCCCTTGCCACCCGCCACCCGCCAACTGACCCTGCAACTTGCCGCCTTCATCCTGGTCCTGTCCCTGGCCTGGCCTATTTACGGTCTCCATGCTGGCCCCTGGCCCTGGCTCCCCCTGTCCCTGGCCATCGGGGGCTGCGCCGGATTTCTGGCCTGGCTGACCCGGCAACCCTGGTGGTGGCGCCTGATCCATTGCCTCTTCGTGCCCCTGGCCTACGGAGCCGCCCAGCTCCACCTGCCGCCCCTGGTGTATCTGGTGGCATTCATGGTTCTCATGCTGGTTTACCGGGGCGCGGTAACGGGCCGGGTGCCCCTGTATTTTTCCAATGCCATCACCGCCCAGGCCCTCCTAGCCATGGGGGAGCAGCAGCACAAAACCGCCTTGCTAGATCTGGGCGCCGGAATCGGCAGCCTCATTTATCCCATTGCCCGGCAACGCCCGGACTGGCAACTCCGGGGGTTGGAAAACGCCCCCCTCACCTGGCTGATCGGTCATCTGCGGGGGCGGGGCAAAGCCAATGTGCGGCTGGAATTCGGTGACCTCTGGCAACGCTCCCTGGCAGAAGAAAACTGGGTGTACACCTTCCTTTCCCCCGAGCCCATGGCGGAACTGGGGGTTAAGGCGGCAGAGGAAATGCCGGCGGACGGCCTGCTGGTCAGCAACAGTTTCCCCATTCCCTGGGCCGAGGCCGACTGGACGGCAACCCTGGAGGACCGGCGCACCACCCGGCTTTATTGCTATCGGGCCGAAAGCCTGCGCCAGGCCCTTGCGGTCGCCCGGCAAAGCGCCGAGAATCCGGACTCCCCGAAGCCATCGTCATAGCCGATTTACATGTTCAAGAATTGGGGCATCCGCGCCCGCATCCTTCTTCTCGCCCTGGCCCCCGCCATCGGCGTGGCCGCCCTGCTCTCCGGCTACTTCATCTACACCTCCGCCCGGGACGTGGATCGGGATCTGCGGGAATACGGCCTGGGGCTGGCCCGCCAGCTGGCGGCCATTGCGGAATACAGCACTTTTACCGGGGACCGGCAGACTCTGAACGGTATCGCCCTGGCCGCCCTGGACGAAACCCACGTGGGCGCGGTGGAAATGTTCGATGCCAAGGGAGACCCCCTGGCTTCCAGCGGCGCCCTGCCCGGCAGCCTCCATCCCCTGCCCCGACAGACCACCAGCTTTGTAGCGGAGGATGATGAGGAGCACCTGCGCCTCATCGCCCCCATTCTGCAACACCGGTTTGAAATGCAGGACCCCTTCCTAGTGGATAACCTCACCGCCAATCCGGGACGCCCGGCCCTCCTCGGCTGGGTGGCGGTGGAGGTGTCCAAGGATTCGGTCAAGCAGCGCAAGAAAGACACGGTGATTTTCATCCTCACCATTGTCACCCTGACCGTGGCCGGCACCAGTCTTCTGGCCACCATCCTGGTGCGTCAGGTAACCCGCCCCATCCTGCGCCTGGAACGGGGCGTGGCGGACATCCGCAAGGGCAATCTGCGCCTGCGGCTGCCGGCGGACGGGGGCGGAGAAATGCAGCGTCTGGAAGAAGGCTTCAACACCATGGCGGAGGAGCTGGATACCTCCCGCAGCAATCTGGAAACCCGCATCCGGGAAGCCACCGCCCAGCTGGAACAAAAGCGGGCCGAAGCGGAACGGGCCAGTCTGGCCAAATCCCGCTTTCTCGCCGCCGCCAGCCACGACCTGCGCCAGCCGCTCCACGCGCTGAACCTGTTCGTCGCCGATCTGCAACACTCCCCCCTGCCCGCCGACGGCCAGCGCCTGGCGGGCCAGATCGCCTCTTCCATTACCGCCATGTCCGAGCTGCTCAGCGCCCTGTTGGACATATCCCGCCTCGACGTAGCCGGTATCCATCCCCAACCCAAGCCCTTTCCCGTGGCCCGACTATTTGCCCGCATTGAAGCGGCCTTCCAGGCCGGGGCCCGGGACAAGGGCCTGCGCCTGCACTGCCGCCCCGGCCCCTACTGGCTCCTGGGAGATCAGGCCCTGGTGGAACGGGTGCTCGCCAATCTGCTGGCCAACGCCCTGCAATACACGGCCCAGGGCACCATATTGGTGGCCGCCCGGCGTCGGGGGAATCAAATTCAAGTGGAAGTGCGGGACAGCGGCATCGGCATCGCCCCCCAGTACCACGAAGCCATTTTTCAGGAATTTTTCCAGGTGGGAAACAAGGCCCGGGAGCAGCACAAGGGCCTGGGCCTGGGGCTGGCCATTGTGGATCGGCTAGCCAAGGCCATGGGCGCCCCCATCCATCTCAAGTCGGCACCGGAGCGGGGCAGCTGCTTCTATTTTCAATTGCCCCTGGCCGCCGCCGAGGCGGAAGCCCCCGCCCCCAGCCCCCGGGTGGTATTGCCCTGCTACGGCACGGGCTTCATGTCCGCCACCGCCCAAACCCTGGGCCACTGGCTCAGCGAGTGGAATCTGCCCTATGTGAATGCCCCCTCGGCGGAGGCGGCCCGGGAGGCCATGAGTGCGGCCGGGCAAGGGGTGTTCCTGGCCATCGGCAATGGCAGCGTTTTGGCTGAGTTGCTGACGGACGCCCCCGAGGCCTCGGGCATTCTCATCTGCCCGGCGGGGGAAAGCTGCGCCAATCCCCGTTGGCAGACCCTGCCCCATCCGGTACGCCCGGCGAAACTCCGGGCCCTGTTACAGAGTCTGCTGCCCGCCGTCCCTACAGCCTGATACCCAGGCGGGTCACGGCCACCAGGGCCTGGGTCCGGCTATTCACCCCCAGGGCCTTGAAAATGGCAGTAATGTGGATTTTCACCGTGCCTTCGGAAAGACCCAGCAAATTGGCAATGTCCCGATTGGACTTGCCCTTGGTCATGAGGCCCAGCACCTCGGCCTGACGTTCCGTCAAACCGAATTCGGAGGGTTCCGCTTCCTTGACGGCGGCGGGAGGCGCCAGATCCACCCCCATGCTCACGGGCATGAGCCGGTCCGGGGTGTAGATGTTGCCATCCAGAACACTGCGCAGGGCCGCCAGCAGGCGATCCGTGGAATAGGCCTTGGGAATGAAGCCGGAGGCCCCGTGTTTCAGGGCCCGGTTCACCGTATGGGCATCATCGTAGGCGGAGACGATCACCACCGGCACCGCCGGATAATGTTCCCGCACCTCAGACAGACAGGTCATGCCGTCCATGCCGGGCAGGGCCAGGTCCAGGAGCACCAGGTCCAGCTCGGGAGTCTGGGCCATGAGGGCCAGACCCGCCTCACAGGTGCCCGCCTCCAGCACTTCCATTTTATCTTCCAGTTGATGCAGGACCTGCACCAACCCCTCCCGGACCAGCGCATGATCCTCAATGACGAGTAACTTCAGCATGACAGCCTTGAGATGACTTTGGAATTAAGCTCATACTGTATCACCGAGCACCCGTTCCGGCATATCCCCGGGTGCATTTAATCGGGCATACACTAATGCTTTCAGACTAAGGACGGCACCATGAGCAACGATCACAACGCCCAGGATCCCCTCCAATCCCTGTGGGGCAACATGGGTTTTTCCCTGCCCGGCATGGTCACCCCCACCCTAGATACGGATGAACTGGAAAAACGCATTACGGACCTGAAAGCTGTAGAAGGCTGGCTGCGCATGAATCTTTCCATGCTGCAAATGACCATCCAGGGCATGGAAATGCAACGGGCCACCCTGAACGCGGTCAAGGCCATGGGGCAAATGGGCAAGGCGGCCCCGGCCCCCGCCGAGGGAGAAGCCCCCGACCCGGATATGGGCGCAGCGGCGGAAGCCGCCGCCGGAGCGGCCGCCAATGCCTTTTCCCAGGCCGCCATGTGGCCCTGGAATGTAATGAACCAGATGCAGGAACATCTGCAACAACAGGAAGCTGCCGCTGGGGATACGCCCCCGGCCGCCGCCCCGGATGCCACGGCCCAGGCAGCCGCCAAGGCCAGTACGGGAAAAGCCGCCCCCAAACGGCCCCGCCCAGCGAAAAAAAGCACCTAAAATCCTGGATTTTCTCCAAACCCAAGAAAAAGGCCGGTTTCCCGGCCTTTTTCTTGGCTGACTCCTCGACAAACTAAGGGGCAGTGGAGGCCTTAGCCTTCAAGGCAGCCAGCAGTTTTTCATGGATACCGCCAAAGCCCCCGTTGCTCATTACCAGAATCTGGTCCCCCGACCGGGCTTCCGCCACCACATCCGCTACCAGGGTTTCCAGGCAATCCCGGGTCAGGGCTTTCGCCCCCAGGGGCGCTAAGGCCGCCTGGGCGTCCCAGCCCAGACCGGCACTGAAGCAAAACACCCGGTCCGCCTCCGTCAGACTAGCGGCCAGGCGATCCTTCAACACCCCCAGTTTCATGGTGTTGGACCGGGGTTCCAGCACGGCCAGAATACGGGTGGCCGCACCCACCTTGTGGCGCAGGCCCGCCACGGTGGTGGCGATGGCCGTGGGGTGGTGAGCAAAGTCGTCGTAGACCGTGACCCCAGCGGCGCAACCCCGCACTTCCATGCGCCGCTTCACATTGCGGAAGCCCGCCAGAGCGGCCAGACCGTGCTCCAGGGAAACCCCCACATGGCGAGCGGCCAGCAGGGCGGCCACCCCGTTGGCCCGATTATGGTCCCCGGTCAGTTCCCAGGCGCATTCCCCCACGGGCTGTCCCCGGTGCAATAAAACAAAGCGGCCAGTGGCGTCATCCCCGTCGGCGCCCCATTCCTGGCCAGCCCCGAAACGCTCCACCTCGGACCAGCAGCCCCGCTCCAGGACCCGGTCCAGACTAGCCTCCATGCCGTTGGCGATGATCCGCCCCTGACCGGGGATGGTCCGCACCAGATGGTGAAATTGGGTCTCGATAGCCGCTAGATCGGGGAAGATGTCTGCGTGATCGAATTCCAGATTATTCAGAATGGCGGTTCGGGGATGGTAATGGACAAACTTGGAGCGCTTGTCACAGAAGGCCGTGTCGTATTCGTCTGCCTCGATGACAAAAAAGGAGGAATCGGTCAGCCGGGCGGAAACACCGAAATTCTGGGGCACCCCGCCAATCAGAAAACCCGGGTTCAGCCCCGCCGACTCCAGAATCCAGGTGAGAATGGACGTGGTAGTGGTTTTGCCATGGGTTCCCGCCACCGCCAGCACCCACTTACCCTGCAAAACGTTTTCCGCCAGCCACTGGGGACCGGACACATAGGGCAGGCCCCGGTCCAGGATTTCCTCCAGCAGGGGATTGCCCCGGGAAATGGCGTTGCCCACGATGAACACATCGGGCGCCAAATCCACCTGTTCCTTGCCATAGCCCTGAACCAGGGTGATACCCTGCTCTTCCAGCTGGGTGCTCATGGGCGGATAGACATTGGCGTCGCAACCCGTGACCCGATGACCTGCGGCCCGGGCAATGAGGGCAATGCCCCCCATAAAGGTTCCGCAAATGCCCAGAATGTGAATATGCATGCAATCTACCGGCGGTTAGAATGGTGCCGAGATTTTAACAGCCGGGGCCTGAGCAATCATGAAAACTTCCCGCCGCGCCACCGTTCTTGCCGCCCGCAGCAGCCATCAGCGCCATCACATCGCCGAGGCAGCCGCCCGGCTCATGGCCCAGGATGGGCTCCCGGACTACGCCAGCGCCAAGCGCAAGGCAGCTCGCCAGTTAGGCATTTCCGACACGGACGCCCTGCCCTCCGATCGGGAAGTGGAGAGCGCCCTGCGCACCTACCAGGCCCTCTACCAAAAGGACGAGCAACCCGCTCATTTGCGGGATCTTCGGCAAAAATCCCTGGAATTACTGGACATCTTCCGGGCATTTCGCCCCTATCTCACCGGCCCCGTCTTGGATGGCACCGCCGGGAAATATGCGGAAATCGAACTTCTGCTGTACCCGGAAAGCCCCAAGGACGTGGAAATTTTTCTCCTCAACCGGCGCCAGGATTACGTCCACCAGCCCCTGCGCCACGCCCGGGAAGAGGCCAATATCCGCCTGGACTGGAAGGGAGATGAGGTGCAGTTGAGCCTTTACCCCCCCCAGGAAGAACGGATCGCTACTCGTAACCGGGCCCGGGCAGAAGCCCTGGCCGCCCTGCTCCAGGGCCCGGCCTCCATTGAAACGGAAATTTCATGAGCACTCTCGGCAAATCCCTCACCGTCCTGGCCTTGGCTCTGGGCGCCACCCTGATCGGCTACCTGAGTGGCCAAGCCCCCCGTTCCGACGCCGCCCCAGCCGCCGCTCCCCGCGCTTTTCCGGAAAGCACCTGGGCCCAGGGGGGAACGGACCTGGAAGGCCGTCCCCACAGTTTTCAGGAATATCGGGGCAAGATTCTCCTGATCAACTTCTGGGCCACCTGGTGTCCCCCCTGCCAAAAAGAAGGTCCGGCCCTCCAGCGACTGGAAGAGAAACTCCAGGCCCATGGGGTACAAATAGTGGGTATCACCATTGATCAAGCCGCTAATTTGCAGACTTATGTGGATAAGCATCCGAGCCATTACCCCCTGTGGCTGGCCACACCCCAAACCGCCCGGCTCATGGCTAGCCTGGGCAATCCCCAGGGGGGACTGCCCTTCTCCGTGATCCTGGATCGCTCCGGACAGGTGCGCAAAGTCCTGCTGGGCGCCATCAACGAAACGGAAACGGAAAACTTGCTATCGTCATTAGCTCAAGGCCAATAGGGCCGCCCCACAAGGAACTCCGGCGAAACTGGACAAAATGCGCCGATTTACGGCAAACTTGCAGACATGAAGAAGCAGACTTCCCAGTCCTCGAAGTCCGCCAAAAGCGGAGTTCAGGCAGAACAACTGCGGATCCTGGTGCTACATGGTCCTAACCTCAACCTGTTAGGCACCCGGGAACCGGAAATCTATGGGCACACCACCCTGGCGGATATCAATCGTCGCCTGGCCTGCCGCGCCAAAGAGGCAGGCATCGTGCTGGAAAGTTTCCAGAGCAACCACGAAGGCGCCTTGATCGAGTGCATCCACGCCGCCCGGGACCAGAGCGTGAACGCCATCATTTTCAATCCAGCGGCCTACACCCACACCAGCGTGGCTATCCGGGACGCCCTGGCAGGGGTGGATATTCCCTTTGTGGAAGTCCATCTCTCCAACGTCTTCGCCCGGGAACCCTTCCGCCACCACTCCTATTTTTCCGATCTGGCGATCGGCGTCATCAGCGGTCTGGGTGACGAGGGCTATGCCTTGGCCCTGGAATTCCTGCTGAACCGCCTCAGCCCCAACTAAAACCGGTTTCTTATTGGTTGTTCACCCCCACCGCCCGACTTGGGCGGTTTTTTCTCGGGAGAGATCATGGATTTGCGCAAGCTGAAAAAACTCATCGACCTGGTACAGGAATCCGGCATTTCCGAACTGGAAGTCACGGAAGGGGAAGAAAAAGTCCGGATCGCCAAGCAAGGCCCGGTCGTTTCCGCCCAGCCCACCTATGTCCAAGCCCAACCCATGATGGCCGCACCGGCCGCTGCGGCCCCCGCCGCTGCGCCGACGGCGGATGAAGATGACGGTATTCCGGAAGGGCATGTGGTCAAAGCCCCCATGGTAGGCACCTTCTACCGGGCTCCCTCCCCCGGCGCCGAAGCCTTTGTGGAAGTGGGTCAGACGGTCAAACAGGGGGATACCCTGTGCATCATCGAAGCCATGAAGCTGCTCAACGAAATCGAGGCTGACGCCTCCGGCACCATCAAGGCCATTTTGCTGGACAACGGGGAGCCGGTGGAATTCGGCGAACCCCTGTTCGTCATCGGCTAAGGAGCCGCCCTCCATGTTCGACAAAGTTCTTATCGCCAATCGGGGCGAGATTGCCCTGCGGGTCCAGCGGGCCTGCCGGGAGCTGGGCATCAAGACCGTGGTGGTCCATTCCGAAGCGGATCGGGAAGCCAAGTACGTGAAGCTGGCTGACGAATCCGTCTGTATCGGTCCGGCCGCCTCCGCCCAGAGCTACCTCAATATTCCGGCCATCATTTCCGCCGCCGAAGTCACGGACGCCCAGGCTATTCACCCGGGCTACGGCTTTCTCTCGGAAAACGCGGATTTCGCCGAACGCACGGAAAAATCCGGCTTCGTCTTCATCGGCCCCCGGGCCGACACCATCCGCCTGATGGGGGACAAGGTGTCCGCCAAGGCCGCCATGAAGGCCTCCGGCGTGCCCTGCGTACCGGGTTCGGACGGCGCCCTGCCGGAAGACACCAAGGAAATCATCAAAATCGGCCGGGAAGTGGGTTATCCGGTGATTATCAAGGCCTCTGGCGGTGGTGGCGGCCGGGGCATGCGGGTGGTGCATACGGAAGCCGCCCTCATCAACGCCGTCCAGACCACCCGGACGGAAGCCCAGGCGGCTTTCGGCAATCCCACGGTGTACATGGAAAAATTCCTGGAAAATCCCCGTCACGTGGAAATCCAGGTACTGGCCGACGAATACAAGAGCGCCATTTATCTGGGGGAACGGGACTGCTCCATGCAGCGCCGCAACCAGAAGGTCATCGAAGAAGCGCCGGCCCCGGGCATTCCGCCCCGGCTCATCGCCCGCATCGGCGAACGCTGCGCCGAAGCCTGCCGCCGCATCGGCTACCGGGGCGCCGGCACCTTTGAATTCCTCTACGAAAACGGGGAGTTCTATTTCATCGAAATGAACACCCGGGTTCAGGTGGAACACCCGGTCACCGAGTTCATCACCGGGGTGGATATCGTCCAGGAACAAATCCGCATCGCCGCCGGGGAAAAGCTCCGCTACAAGCAGCGGGACATTGAAATTCGCGGTCACGCGGTGGAATGCCGGATTAACGCGGAAGATCCCTTCACCTTCGTCCCCAGTCCGGGCAACATCGAATGGTGGCATCCACCCGGCGGCCCAGGGGTGCGGGTGGATTCCCACGTTTATTCCGGCTACCGGGTTCCGCCCTACTACGATTCCATGATCGGCAAGATCATCACCTACGGGGACACCCGGGAGCAGGCCATCCGCCGGATGCGCATTGCCCTCTCCGAAACCGTGGTGGAAGGCATCAAGACCAATATTCCCCTGCACCAGGAACTGATGCTGGACGCCAATTTCATCAAAGGCGGCACCAGCATTCATTACCTGGAACACAAACTCGCCGCTAAAGGCGAGGTGAAAGGAAACTGAGGCTCAACGTGCCCTGGCTCAATTTGCATTGTCTTTTGGATGCCGCCGGGGCCGAAGCCCTGGCGGAAGCCCTCATGGACGTGGGCGCCCTGTCCACCAGCATTGAGGACGCGGACGCGGGTACCCCGGCGGAAACCCCCCAGTTCGGCGAACCGGGCATGGATTCCAGCGCCGCCTGGGACCATTCCCGCCTTACCGCCCTGTTCGGTACGGACAAGGACCCGGTAATCGCCCTGGGGGCGGCCTGCGCCGCCGTAAATCTGCCCCTGCCCGCCTACACCCTGGAAGAGGTGGAAGAACAAAACTGGGTGCAGATCACCCAGGCCCAATTTGACCCCATCCCCATTTCCCCCCGACTGTGGATCGTGCCCTCCTGGCACCAGGCCCCGGACCCGGAGGCCATTAACCTGATTCTGGACCCGGGCATGGCCTTCGGTACCGGCTCCCACCCCACCACCCGGCTCTGCCTGGAGTGGCTGGAACGCCATGTCACCGCCGGATGCAGCCTGCTGGATTACGGCTGTGGCTCGGGCATTCTGGCCATTGCCGCTGCCCGCCTGGGCGCCGGGCAGGTCACGGGGGTGGATATTGACCCCCAGGCGGTGGAAGCCGCCCGGGCCAATGCGGAACGGAACCAGGTGGGTATAGAATTCAGCGATTCCCACCAACCGGTGACGGGCCAATACGACATCGTGGTCGCCAACATTCTCTCCAATCCCCTGAAAGCCCTGGCCCCCGCCCTGGCCTCCCACGTCCGCCCCGGCGGCTGGCTGGCTCTGTCCGGCATCCTGGCCCAGCAGGCGGAAGAACTGATGGCCATTTATCGCACCTACTTTGCCATGGCCGTGGCCGACGAGCGGGAAGGATGGGTGTGCCTGGAAGGGCGTAAAGCATGATGTTCACCCGGTGTCCCCAATGCCAGACCACCTTCCGCGTCACCCCGGAGCAGCTTAAAGCCCGGGGCGGCCAGGTCCGTTGCGGACATTGCCAGGGCGTCTTCAACGCCCTGGAACATCTCCTGGAAGAGGAACCCCGGAGCACCGCTCCGGCCCCCCTCTCTGACGCGCCGGTCGCCGCACCTACCGCACCTACCGCACCTACCGCACCTGCCGCACCTGCTCCTGCTCCTGCTCCTGCTCCTGCTCCTGCTCCCAACAGGGTAAAGGAAGAGGAAGCGGTGGCAACCCCGGCGGCGCCATTCACCCCGGCTCCCGCCTTGGCCCCCGCTCCTGCCCCGACACCGGAACCGGCCCCCATCCCGGCCCTTCCGCTCGAGACGGAGCCCTTGGCCTCCGAGCCGGAACAAGCCCTGCGCCTGGAGCCCCATCTGGCTCCGGCGGAACCCGTCGTCCCCGTCACCGTTGAGTCCCCGGTGACGCCGGACCAGGCCCCGATTACGGAAGAGAACGAAAACCCAGCTCCCGAAGCCGCTGCCGAGGACTCCCCGATGGAGTCGGCGGAAGAACTGCTGGAGGACGACCCGGCGCCCCTGGCGGAAGAAGGCCCGGTCATCGGCCCCGCCGCCCTGGAACCGGCCGAGCCACTGGCGGCCAGCGACGACCCCATCCTGCCCCGGGATACCACCTCCATCCCGGGCTACAACAAATGGGCGGAAACCCCCCTGGGTACGGGCAGCCAGCCCCTGGCTTCCCTGGATGCCCCCCACCGGCCCCGCTGGCCCTTCATTCTGGCAGCCCTGGCCCTGAGCCTGCTGCTGGCGGGTCAGGTGGTGTATCGCTTCCGTACCGACATCACCATCGCCCTGCCCGGTCTGGGGCCCCTTTTCACCCAGGTAGGCTGGGCCGTGCCCCTGCCCCGCAAGGCGGAGCTGGTGGCCATCGACGACTCGGACCTCCAGTCGGACGCAGCCCACAACCGGCTCATTCTTTCCGCCACGGTGCATAACCGGGCCCCTTACGACCAGGCTCTGCCGGCCCTGGAACTGGCCCTGACGGATACCCGGGACAGCATCATCGCCCGCCGGGTGCTGCAAGCGGCGGATTACCTGCCGGAAAAAGACAGCCAGGGGCGGCCCCGCCCCAGCCGCTTCGCCGCCAATGGGGAACTGCCGGTCCACCTCTGGCTGGACGGCACCAACCTGGGCGCCGCGGGCTACCGGCTCTACGTCTTCTACCCCTAACCGTCACGGCGCCGTAACACGGGCGCCTTAAGCTGGGGGCAAGAACAGGCGCAAAGCCGAGCTTCCAACCGTCTCCGCCCTTCCTCGGGAAGGGCTTTTTCTTGCCCCCGCCCATGACCCCAGCCGACGACAAAACTCCCCAGGAAAGCCCCTTCAAGGGCAAAACCGGTCTGGAACGCCTGTGGAACGCCACCCATTATTCCCTGGACGGCCTGCGGGCCGCCTACCGCCACGAAGACGCCTTCCGCCAGGAAGTCTGGCTCGCCCTAGTACTCATCCCCACCGCCCTTTTCAGCCCGGCGGCCCCGGTAGGCAAGGCCCTCATGGTGAGCAGCCTGTTCCTGGTGCTGATCGTGGAGCTGGTCAATTCGGCCATTGAAGCGGCGGTGGATCGCATTTCCCTGGAAAACCACCGGCTGGCCAAGCGGGCCAAGGACATCGGCAGCGCCGCCGTCTTCACGGCCCTGACCAACGTCATCCTGGTCTGGGCCCTGGTGCTCCTGGGCTGACGTCACCCAAGTTTCATAGAACCGTCACCGGGCCGCAATCGGCCCCCGCCAGCATGGCTGGCATGAGCGATAGCGACCTCCTCCCCCTCTGTATCCAGGACTACGCGCCCGCCCAGCGCCAGCTGCGGGTAGCTGTAGTCACCGAAACCTATCCGCCGGAAGTGAATGGGGTGGCCATGACTTTAGGCCGCATGGTGGAGGGCCTCATCCGCCGGGGCCATCAGGTCCAACTGGTGCGCCCCCGCCAGACCCCGGAGGACCGGCCCCAGCAGGACGGGGGTCTGGAAGAATTCCTCGCCACCGGCGTCCCCATTCCCCGCTATGCCGGATTGAAGCTGGGCATGCCCGCCAAGCGGGCGTTGAACCGGCTCTGGGCCCTGCAACGGCCCGACCTGGTCCACGTGGTGACGGAAGGCCCCCTGGGCAATTCAGCCATCGCCGCCGCCCACAAGCTAAAGCTGCCCGTCACCTCCGACTTCCACACCAATTTTCACGCCTACAGCCGCCATTACGGCATCGGCTGGCTGCAACGGCCCATCGCCGCCTACCTGCGGCGCTTTCACAATCACACGGAAGCCACCTTCGTCCCCACCCACCAGCTGGCCCGGGAATTGGAGGTGGACGGCTACGCCAATCTTCAGGTAGTGGCCCGGGGAGTGGACACCCGCTTGTTCTCCCCGGAACGGCGCTCGGAAGCCTTGCGCTCCAGCTGGGGCGCGGGACCGGAGGATCTGGTGGTGCTCTCCGTGGGGCGCATGGCCCCGGAAAAAAACCTGCCCCAGGTACTGGAAGCCTTTGCCGCCATCCGGACCGTCCGGCCCGAGGCCAAGCTGGTGTTCGTGGGGGACGGACCGGCCCGCCAGCCCTTGCAGAATCGCCACGGAGAACACGTTTTTGCCGGGATGCGGCGGGGAGAAGACCTGGCCGCCCACTACGCCTCCGGGGATTTGTTCCTTTTCCCCAGCGTTACGGAAACTTTCGGCAATGTGACCCTGGAAGCCCTGGCCAGCGGCCTGGCGGTGGTGGCCTACGACTATGCGGCGGCCGCCGAACTGGTGCGCCCCGGGGAAAACGGCCTGCTCGCCCCCCCGGGGGATTTACCCGCCTTTTGCCAGGCGGCCACCCAGGCCGCCGCCCCAGAGACCCTTCTGCGCTTGCGGGCCAATGCCCGGGAAAGCATTCTGGATCACGACTGGGAGCGGATTCACGACGCCTTCGCGGGAGCCCTGGTGCGCGCCGTCAAAAGCCACGAGCGGCGCCAGCAGGCTGCCTCCGCCATCGTCATGGCCCCGGACTGACACGGGGCCGTCCTAAAAAGCGGAAAGGGGCGACGACAGCGTCACCCTGGGCGGATCAGATAGCCGAAGAGGGACCAACGGGCAGGCGGGACGCCCCTATTCGATGAGGCGCACTTCCACCCGACGCTCCTGCTGGAGGCAGGTTTCGTTGCGGCAGGTGGGGGAGGCCCCCTCACTGCCCACGGGCATTTTTTGAATTTGGGCGGAGCGCACTCCCCGCTTCACCAATTCGGAGGCCACGGCGCTGGCCCGGCGCTCAGCCAGGGCCACACAGAATTCCGGGCTGCCCTGGTCATCCGTATGGGCCACCAGGAGCACATTCTTGTGCCGATCCCCCTTCAACTGGTCCGCCACCTCGTCCAGCAGGGGCGCTGCGCTATTGGGCACCCGGGAGGAATCGCTGGCGAAAAAGATACTCCGGCTAGGGTCCACCGCCGCTGTTGCCACCCCCCCCTTGGTAATGCGGGCGCGCTTGGGGGACGCCTTGGTGGGCAATACACCGGCATCAGTTCCGTCGTCATCCGCCTGGGCCTGATCCTCCCCGGCGGGAGCACTACCCAGGGTGGCACAGCCCCCGGTGAGGAGCAGCAGCCCGCTTAAGGCCGCCAGGGCAAAACACCGGCAGGACCGGCTGAGATTGATAGTCATGGTCACAAATCCGCCAAAGGTTTATCCGCAAACTTGTCGTCCCGCATCCGTAGCTGGCCGATGACCTCGGAAAGGGAGGCGTCGAGCCGGTTCAAGGTGGCGTCCGGCAAGGCCAGCAGGGCTTCCGGCAAAATGCCTTCCACCGGGCCGGGCACCTGGGCCAGGGTGGCTTCTGCCGCCGGGCCGGGCACCAGCCCCACCCGACGCAGGTCCGCCTGGCTGCGCTCCTTGCGCACAAAGCCCCGGGCCACCAGCTTTTCCACCAGCTGACTGCAGGTGGACTGGTGAATGGAAAGGCGCTCCGCCAATTCGGAAATGCCCACCCCCGGGGTATGGACCACTTCCTGCAACAGCCACAGCTGGGAGCCGGACACCCCGCAGGAATGCTCCACCTGGCGGAAATGCTGACGCACCGAGCCAAAGATGAGGCGAAATTTCTTCAATACCTGAAGGGGTAGTTGCTGCTTGTCTTCTTCTGTCAAACCAAACTCCACAAACGCCATGGGCGCAGCTTCCGCTCCGTCGCCCGGGGCCGGCCCGCTGGCGGGCAAGTCCCCCGGCGCCCAGGGGCGGAAAAGGTAAAGCTTGCATTATATATTTATATAAATTATATTGATAACAATGATTTTTGAGGGGAAGCCCAAACCGGCAGGGATCGGAAGCTTTCCGGTTCTACTTTTAAACCCTTCCCCTCTTCCAGCAATGACGGCCATCAGGACCAGGCCCTTAGGGCACCTTCTCCCTGGCCGTTCCCGGAGCATCTTGGCGCTAGGCGCCCTCCGGTCGCCGTCACCCTTTCCCGTCGAAGGCCTTTCTTCCCCTTCGACACCCGTCAGAGCCGCCCACTTCAAGTCCGGGCGGAGCATCCCACTTCTGACGGACGGCAGCCTTTTCTTGGCAAGCAGGAAACAAGCGAGCGGGTGAGTTGAGGAGCTTCCCATTCCTTGATCGATTTGGAGGGGCCAATCGGCCCCTCGTTTTTTATCCCCATCCCCCGCCAACACCGCCCAAGAAGCCGGGGCAGGTATAATCTCCAGCTTTCATCCCTTCCCCTTTTCTCCCATGAGCGCCCTGATCTGCGGCTCCGTCGCCTACGACAACATCATGGTCTTTCCGGACCGTTTCAAGAACCACATTCTGCCGGAACAGATCCACATCCTTAACGTCTCCTTCCTGGTGCCCGAACTGCGCCGGGAATTCGGCGGCTGCGCCGGCAACATCGCCTACAGCCTCAAGCTGCTCGGGGGTGAGCCCCTGATCATGGCCACCGTGGGCCAGGATGGGGATGCCTATCTGCAACGGCTGGACGAGCTGGGCCTGAATCGCCGCCATGTGCGCCGCCTGGACGACAGCTTCACCGCCCAGGCCTTCATCACCACGGACCTGGACGACAACCAGATCACCGCCTTCCACCCAGGGGCCATGACCTATTCCCACCTGCTCAAGGTCACGGCGGAAGATGGGGTGCGCCTGGGCATTGTGGCGCCGGACGGCCGGGACGGCATGATCGGCCACGCCCAGCAATTCGCCGAATGCGGCATTCCCTTCATCTTCGATCCGGGTCAGGGCATGCCCATGTTCTCCGGAGAAGAGTTGCTGACCTTCCTGGATCAGGCCACCTACGCCACCTTCAACGATTACGAGGCCAAGCTGCTCTGCGAACGCACCGGCCTGTCCCTGGACCAGCTAGCCACCCGGGTGGACGCCTTGATCGTCACCCTGGGGGGAGACGGCTCCCACATTTACCACGGCGGGCAAAGGCTGGTCATTCCCAGCGCCAAGGCGGAAGCCCTGCTGGACCCCACGGGTTGCGGCGACGCCTACCGGGCCGGTCTGCTGTACGGCATTGAACAGGGCATGGACTGGGATCAGACCGGCCGGCTGGCCTCCCTGCTGGGTGCCCTGAAAATCGCCTGCGCCGGGCCCCAGAACCACCATTTCACCCGGGATTCCCTGGCCCAGCGCTATTGTCAGGAATTCGGCAGCCGCCTCTGGTAAAAAATCCGTCCCAAGGAGAAACCCATGAACACCCTTTCCCGTCGTCCCTCCCTCGTACTGGCCCTGATGGCCGCCCTGACCCTGGCCGGTTGCGCCACCTCCCAATCCGGTGACGTCTATTCCCGGGATCAGGCCCAGCAGGAAATGACCGTACGCATGGGGGTGGTGGAATCCGTGCGTCAGGTCACCATTGAAGGCACCCGGAGCGGGGTAGGCACCGTGGCGGGGGCCGCCATCGGCGGCGTGGCCGGCAGCAACGTGGGTGAAGGCAAGGGTTCCACCGTGGCCGCCATTCTGGGCGCCGTGGCTGGCGGCCTGGCAGGCTCCGCCCTGGAAAACAAGACCACGGGCAAGGCTGGCCTGGAAATCACCGTGCGCCTGGATAACGGCCAATACACGGCCATCGTTCAGGAAGCCACGGGGGAAGCCTTCGCCCCCGGGGAAAAGGTGCGCATTCTCTCCGGCAACGGCACCAGCCGGGTCACCCACTAGGCCTTTTTCGGGACGGCCCGCTCCGGCGGCCGTCCTGGTTCGGGGCTCCATTTTCGCCCCCGGCCCGTCACGGAAACTTAACTCGGCGGCAACCTGGCCGTAACCGCTGCTGCCTATCTTTTGTCCCCATGATAACGACAGGGATAAAAGATATGCGCGATCAACAAGCCTCGCTTCAGCAACAGACGGCCAAGACCGTCGCCCGCAACCTCTCCGTCAGCATCGCCGAAAGCGAGCGGGAAATCCTGGATGCCCAACGCCTGCGCTACCGGGTTTTCGGCCAGGAAATGGGGGCCAAGCTGCCCACCCGGATTCCCGGCGTGGATCAGGACATCTACGACGCCTACTGCGATCACTTGGTGTGCCGGGACGAAAACACCGGGGAGGTGATCGGCACCTATCGCATTCTGTCCCCCGCCAACGCCCGGCGCATCGGCAGCTACTACACAGAAAACGAGTTCGACCTGACCCGGCTCCAGCATCTGCGTCCCCAGCTGGTGGAAATCGGCCGCTCCTGCGTTCATCCGGATTACCGCAGCGGTGCCACCATTACCCTGCTGTGGGCCGGACTGGCCCGCTACATGCTAGAAAATGGCTATGAATACCTGGTGGGCTGCGCTTCCGTAAGCATGGCGGATGGGGGCCATGGCGCCGCCTCCCTCTACCATCGCCTGCAAACCCACATGAGCCCCCTGGAATACCGGGTCTTCCCCCGCTGCCCCCTGCCCCTGGCGGCCCTGGACCAGGACGGTCCGGCGGAAACCCCGCCCCTGATCAAGGGCTACCTCCGGGCCGGGGCCTGGATCTGCGGCGAACCGGCCTGGGATCCGGATTTCAACACCGCCGACCTGCCCGTGCTCATGCCCATGTCCCGCATCGACCAGCGCTACGCCAAGCACTTCCTGGGGCGTCAGGGCTAAATCCATGGCGGCTTCCACCCCTACCATCGGACTGGGAGGCTGGCTGCGTCTGGCGCTTTTGGGGCTCCATCTAGCCCAGGGCACGGCCACCGTGGCCCTGGTCTATCCCTGGCTGCCCCTGGCCTGGCGCCTGGCCCTGAAAAAGCGCTGGTCCCGCCGCCTGCTGGCCATTCTGGGCATCCGCCTGGAAACCCCGCAAGCCCCCCTCCCCGCCGCCTCCCTGATTGTGGCCAATCACGTGTCCTGGCTGGACATTTACCTCATCAACGCGGTTCAGCCCAGCGCCTTCATCGCTAAGGCGGAGGTGCGCCAATGGCCCCTGATCGGCTGGCTCTGCGCCCACACGGACACGGTTTTTCTGGAGCGGGGCAGCCGCAGCCACGCCAAGGTGGTGAATGGGCAGATCGCCGCCCTGTTCCAAGCCGGGCAACGGGTCGCCCTGTTTCCGGAAGGCACCACTACGGACGGCCGCCAGCTCCTGCCCTTCCACGCCGCCCTGCTGCAACCGGCCATAGACGCGGGCCGCCCCATTACGCCCCTGGCCCTGACCTACCGCACGGCGGCGGGCCTGCCCCAGACCGCCCCGGCCTATGCGGGGGACACCACTATGTGGCAAAGCCTGCTGGCCATTCTGGCCGCCCGGGGGGACATCCGGGTCAGCCTCCATCCTGCCCCCGCCCTGGCCACGGATCAGGGCCATCACCGGCGGGAACTGGCCGCCGCCGCCCGGGCCGCCATTGCCGCCGGTCTGGATTTACCGGGGGAAAGGGCCGCCAACGATCCGGGCCAGGAAACCGGACTCCCAGCCCGGCCCGCCCTGGCCTGAAGCCCTAGCAGTAACCACGAAAAGCCCCCAAACAGGGGGCTTTTTTATGGGGCTGGTTGCCTAAACGGGCCATGGCGACGGAGACAGAGCAACCCGTCTCGCTGGCTCCCGGCCTAGTCGAAGAGCTGGGGCACCGCTTCCCCGGGAGCGCAATCCACCTGATAAATCTTGCGCTTGGGCAACTTCATGGCGGTCAGGCAACCGCCCCATAGGCAGCCCGAATCCAGGGCCATGAGATTGGGTTCCACATGGAGCCCCAGGGCCGACCAGTGGCCGCAGACAATGGTCACGTCCCGGCTGCGCCGCTCGGGCACGGCAAACCAGGGCAGGTAGCCCTTGGGGGCGTTGCTCACCTTGCCCTTGGCCTTGAACTCCATCACCCCCTTGGGGGAGCAGAACCGCATCCGGGTCATGGCATTGACCACCACCCGCAGCCGCTCCCAGCCGGTCAGACCGTCGTCCCAGGCGTTGGGCTCGCTGCCCCAGAGGTGGGCCAGACAATCCCGGAAATTTTCTCCTTGCAGGGCGGTTTCCACTTCCCGGGCCAGGGCCCGGGCCTGGACCGCGGACCACTGGGGCAGCAGCCCGGCATGGACCAGGACATAGCCATCCTCCAGGTGCATTAGGGGCTGGTGGCGCAGCCAGAAGAGCAGCTCTTCCCGATCCGGGGCGGCCAGCACCTCGTCCAAGGTGTCGTCCTTGCCCCGCTTACCAAAACCTTCCGCCAGCATGATGAGGGACAGGTCGTGGTTGCCCAGCACGGTGAGGGCCGCGTCCCCCAGGGATTTAACGAAACGGAGGGTTTCCAGGGAACGGGGCCCCCGGTTCACCAGGTCACCCACCAGCCACAACCGGTCCTTTTTCGGATCGAAGTGGCAACGATCCAGCAGGCGGCGCAGGGAGTCGTAGCAGCCCTGGATGTCGCCGACAGCGTAAATAGCCATGACAAATCTCGCTTGTTTTTATGTTCAAAGGGGATGGGAGCGCACCGGCACACGCCAGTCTCCACCCACCCCGGGCAGGCCCCCGGCCCACCCTTGCTGCTGACCGCAAAAACGCCCGTTGGTTGCCTCCCGGGCCGAAATTAGCCCGCCGACGGCAGCCCCAGGGAACGTCAGTGGGCCTGATCCCAATTGTCCCCTTCCCCCACGTCCACCACCAGGGGCACCCCCAGGCTGGCCACCTGGGTCATGAGGGGAGGCAGCTCCTGACGCACCCGGGCCAATTCGTCCTCGGGCACTTCCAGCACCAGTTCATCGTGGACCTGAAGCACCATGCGGGTTTTCAGGCCATTTTTCTCAATCCAGCCCTGGACGCCGATCATGGCCAGCTTAATCAAATCCGCCGCCGTCCCCTGCATGGGGGCGTTGATGGCCGCCCGTTCGGCAGCCTGACGGCGCCCGGCCTGGCTGGCCCGGATGTCGGGGAGCCAGAGACGACGGCCGAACACGGTTTCCACATAGCCCCGATCCTTGGCCAGGGCCCTGGTGTCTTCCATGTATTTGGCCACCCCGGGGTAGCGGGCGAAATAGCGCTCAATGTAGGCCTGGGCAGCGCTCCGCTCCAGTCCCAGATTGCGGGCCAGACCGAAGGCGGACATGCCGTAGATGAGGCCAAAATTGATCACCTTGGCGGTACGCCGTTGCTCGGAACTCACTTCCAGGGGCGTTACCCCGAAAATTTCCGCGGCCGTGGCCCGGTGTACGTCTTCTCCCTGGGCAAAGGCTTGGGTCAGGCCCTTGTCCCGGGACAGGTGGGCCATGATGCGCAGCTCGATCTGGGAATAGTCGGCGGACAGAATGCGGCAGCCCGGAGGGGCAATAAAGGCGGCGCGGATACGCCGTCCTTCCGGGGTACGCACCGGAATATTCTGCAAATTGGGGTCGCTGGAGGCCAGGCGCCCGGTCACCGCAACCGCCTGGGAATAGCTGGTATGGACCCGGCCCGTATGGGGATTGACCATGCGGGGCAGCTTGTCCGTATAGGTGCTTTTCAGCTTGGCCAGGCCACGGTAATCCAGCAGCAGCTTGGGCAGGGGATAGTCCAGGGCCAGTTCGGTGAGCACCTCTTCGTCCGTGGACGGAGCGCCCCCCGGGGTCTTTTTCAGCACCGGCAGGCCCAGTTGCTGGAAGAGAATTTCCGCCAGCTGCTTGGGAGAATTGAGGTTGAAGGGCCGTCCCGCCGCTTCGTGGGCCCGGGCTTCCAGCTCATTGAGTTTGACGCCCAGATCCAGGCTTTGCTGTTCCAGCAGGCCACTGTCGATGAGCACCCCCTGGCGCTCCATGGCGAACAGCACCTCCCGCACCGGCAGTTCGATGTCCCGGTAAATGCGGGCCAGGCTGTCTTCGTTGCAGATAGCCGGATAGAGGGCTTCATGGACCCGCAGGGTGAGATCCGCATCCTCCGCCGCGTATTCCCGGGCCTTTTCCAGGTCCACCTCGGCAAAACCGATCTGGTTCGCCCCCTTGCCGCACACATCGGTGTAGGACAGCAGGTCGTTAATGCCCAGGTGGCGCCGGGAAAGCTGCTCCAGGTCGTGGCCCTTGTCGCTTTCCAGCACATAGGATTCCAACAGGGTGTCGTGGGCCACTCCGGCCAGGGCAATGCCGTGGTTGGCAAAAACGTGCTGGTCGTATTTCAGGTTCTGGCCCAGTTTGGCCTTGGTGGGGTCTTCCAGCCAGGGCTTGAGCTTGGCCAGGACCTCCTCCCGGGGCAGCTGGGGCGGCACCCCGGCGTAATGGTGGGCCAGGGGCAAATAGGCGGCCATGCCCGGGGTCAGGGCAAAGGACATGCCCACCAGACGGGCGTCCAGGGGCTCCAAGCTGGTGGTTTCCGTATCCAGGGACACCAGGGGAGCGGCTTCCAGGCGGGCCAACCAGGCGTCGAAGGTGGGCCAGTCCAGAATCAGTTCATAGGCTTGGCGATGGGCCCCATCCGCCGCCACCGGCGCCGGGGTTCCTTCCCCGGCCCCTGGGACGGGGGCGCTATCTCCCTGGGGCCCGCTCACTTCCTTCAACCAGCTGCGGAAATCGAAACGGCTGTAGAGCTGGGCCAGTTTGGGCCGGTCCGGGGTCCGGGGCGCCAGCTCGGCAACCTGGGCCGGCAACTCCAGATCGCAGACGATGGTCACCAGTTTGCGCCCCAAAGGCAGAAAATCCAGGGCCTGGCGCAGATTCTGGCCCACCACCCCGGGCACCTGATCCGCGTGGGCCACCAGATTGTCCAGGGAGCCGTACTGGCTCAGCCATTTGACCGCAGTCTTGGGACCGCATTTAGTCACCCCGGGCACGTTGTCCACCGTGTCCCCCATAAGGGCCAGGTAATCCACGATGCGCTGGGGAGGCACGCCAAATTTAGCTTCCACCCCCGCTTCGTCCAGGGTTTCGTCGCTCATGGTATTCACCAGGGTGACCCGGGGATTCACCAGCTGGGCCATGTCCTTATCCCCGGTGGAAATCACCACCTCCAGCCCCTGGGCCGCCGCCTGCTTGGCCAGGGTGCCGATCACATCGTCCGCCTCCACCCCGTCCACCATGAGCAGGGGCCAGCCAGCCGCCTGGATGCATTCGTGGAGGGGTTCGATCTGGCGCACCAAATCCACCGGCATGGGGGGCCGCTGTGCTTTATACTCCGGGTACCATTCGTCGCGGAACGTCTTGCCTTTGGCGTCGAAAATGCAGGCTTTGTAGGCGATATCCCGTGCCTTGAAGTCACTTTCCAGCCGGCGTAGCATGTTCAGGACGCCATAAATGGCCCCCGTAGGCTCGCCTGCCTTGTTGCGCAGGTCCGGCAGTGCATGAAACGCACGGTAAAGGTACGACGAGCCGTCCACCAGCAACAACATCGGCATAAATCCATCCACACTGAGAATGAGCGAAAAAGACAAGCTACCCCGCATGGCCAGCGCCCATAGCGCCGAT
The DNA here is from genome assembly GCF_018905915.1 of Azospira inquinata. Taxonomy (NCBI): domain Bacteria; kingdom Pseudomonadati; phylum Pseudomonadota; class Betaproteobacteria; order Rhodocyclales; family Rhodocyclaceae; genus Azospira; species Azospira inquinata. The sequence continues at coordinate 1,928,099 of NZ_CP064782.1, read as the reverse complement.
CCCACGAATCCGGCTTACTCGGCCCGGGAATCCTGGCGGGTATTCGGCATTATGGCAGAATTCGTTGAGGCCACCGAACGGCTGTCCGCCATCCGGCCCGCCGTTTCCATCTTCGGCAGCGCCCGGGTGCCCCCGGATTCGGCTTACTACATGCAGGCGGAAAAAATCGCCCGGCTCCTGTCCGACGCGGGCTTCTCGGTGATTTCCGGCGGCGGTCCGGGCATTATGGAAGCGGCCAACAAGGGCGCCTATTTCGGCAAAAGCCCTTCCGTGGGCCTCAACATCCAGCTGCCCCACGAACAGGTATCCAACCCGTTCCAGGACATTTCCCAGACCTTTCGCCACTTTTTCGCCCGCAAATTCATGTTCGTGAAGTGCGCCAGCGCCTACGTGGTCATGCCCGGGGGCTTCGGCACCCTGGACGAATTGCTGGAAGCCCTGACCCTGATCCAGACCGGCAAAAGCCGCAAGATTCCCCTGATCCTGGTCCATGAACCCTTCTGGCGGGGCCTGCTGGACTGGTTCAAGGACCGTCTGGTAAGCGAACACATGATCGCCCCCCAGGATCTGGATCTGATCCAGGTGATTAACGAACCGGAAGAAGTGGTGGAGGCCATCTTCAAGCACTACGAGAGCCGGGGCTTCAATCCCCTGCCGGCGGAGCGGGAGATGCTCCTCAATTTGTAATAGAATCAGCCCACGACACCCACAGGAACTCTCATGCGCCGTCTGCTTTCCCTGCTGGCCTTTGCCTGCCTGGCCACTCCCCTTTTCGCCTTGAGCGCCCAAGCTGCGGACGCCAAGCCCCTGCCCGCCGATCCCCCGCCCCCCCCCGCCATGGCGCCGGTGGACGACAGCGCTGAGCCCCAGGTGACCATCAAACAGCGGGAAAACGACACGGTGGAAGAGTACCGGGTCAACGGCAAGCTCTACATGGTCAAGGTCATCCCCACCCACGGCACCCCCTACTTCCTGGTGGACGAACAGGGCACGGGCAATTTCGTGCGCAAGGAATCCAACGACTCTGGCGTTCGAGTCCCCATGTGGGTGATCGGCACCTTCTGATCCTCCGGCTGTTTCCGTGTCCGTCTTCACCCCCGTCAGCCGGGAGGCTCTGGCCGCCTGGCTGACAGCCTATGATCTGGGCCCCCTGGAGCAATTCCAGGGCATCGCCGCCGGGGTGGAAAACAGCAATTTCTTCGTTTCCACCGGTCGGGGCGATTGGGTACTCACCCTCTTCGAACGCCATACCCCGGAAAGCCTGGCCGTCTATCTGGCCTTCATGGCCCATTTGGCCGCTCGGCACATTCCCTGCCCCGCCCCCGTAGCGAACCGACAGGGGCAGCACCTGGGCCGCCTCTGCGACCGTCCCGCCGCCCTCTTTACCCGTCTGGCGGGACGTCCGCCGGAAGCCCCCAATCCCGCCCAATGTGCCGCCATGGGCCAGGCCCTGGCCCGTCTCCATCTGGCGTCCCGGGACTTCCAGCCCCCCGGCCTGACCCTACCCCCCCATTGCCGGGACCAGGCCTGGCGTCAGCGCACTGGCGCCGCCCTGGCTCCCCGCCTGAGAGCGCCCCGGCAAGCCCTGCTGGCCCGGGCCCTGACCGCCACCGCAGCCGGCCCGGCCCTGCCCCGGGGCCTGATCCACGCCGACCTGTTTCGGGACAACACCCTGTTCCAGGGAGATCAGCTGACCGGCATCCTGGACTTCTACTTCGCCGGAGAGGAAGACCTGGTCTTCGATCTGGCGGTGGTGGTCAATGACTGGTGCCTGCCCCCCGAGGCCGAGGCCCGGGGCCAGGAATGCCTGGACCCCACTCGCCTCGCCGCCCTGTTCCAGGCCTACCGGAAAGTGCGCCCCTTGAGCCCGGCAGAACTGGCGGACTGGCCCCGCCAGCTGCGGGCCGCCGCCCTGCGCTTCTGGCTCTCCCGCCAGGAGGACGCCCTGGCACCCCGTCCGGGAGAGCTGGTAACGGTGAAGGACCCGGAACATTTCCGCCGCTTGCTGGTCTGGTTGTTGGACGCCACCCCGGCCCAGCTCACCCCGGCCCCCTGAGGCCCCCGGGCCACGGGGGCGGATTTTCCCGAAAAGCCGCCAAATCCCGCGCCGGAGCGGTAGTCACCCGGGGCAAAGGCTGCGATAATTCAGGATGCATCGACACCCCTGTCCCTGCCCCGTATTTTCCCCTGCCCCCCATCCATGACCGCCGATCCCCACTCTTTTCCCCTTCCTCCGACGCCGTTCTCCGGAGATAGCCGCATCGCCGACCCCGGTGCCCCGGTGGAGTGGCTGCGCTACGGCTGGGGTGTTTTTGAGAAAAATCCCGGGGTCTGGGTGGGCCTGATGGCCCTCTTCCTGGTACTCATCATCGCCACCGCCATGGTGCCCCTGGTGGGCGGGCTGGCCGCCCATCTGCTACTGCCCCTGCTGATCGCCGGAATGCTCACGGCGGTACGCAAGGCGGAAATGGACGAAGAATTCCGCATCGGCGACCTGTTTTTGGGCTTTAAGGAAGAAACCAGCGGCTTGGTGCTTCTGGGGGTGCTGTACATGGCGGGCTGGCTGATTATCGAAGTCTGCATGACCCTGCTGGGGGGCAGCGCCATCCTGGGTGGCTTTCTCAGCGGCCATCCCCTCATGGGCATGAGCATCGCCATCGGCGGCATGTTCCTGGCTTTTATCCTCAGCCTGGCCCTCTCCATTCCCCTTTTCATGGCCACCTGGTTTTCCCCGGCCCTGGTGCTGTTCAACCACATGCAGCCCTGGGCCGCCTGCAAGGCCAGTTTCCACGCCTGCCTGAAAAATCTGGTGCCTTTCCTGGTGTTTGGCATCATCTTCGCCGTACTCGCCTTCGTGGCCGCCCTGCCCATGGGCCTGGGTTTCCTGGTCCTGGGACCGGTCATGTTCGGCGCCCTCTATGCTTCTTACCGGGATATTTTCCCCGGCTCCTGATCGTCTCTTCATGCAAGCCCTGACCCTGTCCGCCGGCCAAGGCTGGCGCTGGTTGCCCGCCGGGTACCGGATGTTCCGCCGCAACCCGCCCCTGCTGACCCTGCTGGTCCTCACCTACTGGCTGTGCCTGGCCCTGATCAGCATTTTCCCCCTGGTGGGGGGCGTCATTTCCTATCTGGCCCTGCCCGCCCTGTCCGTCATGCTCATGAACGGCTGCCGCCTGGTGGAACGGGAGCAGCGGCCCAAGCTGCCCCTCCTGCTCACCGGCATCCAGCGCCAGCCCCAGGCCTTAGTGCTGCTGGGAGGCATCTATCTGGTGGCCCTGGTGTGCATCATGGGTTTGAGCGCCCTGGTGGATCAGGGCGCCCTGTTCAATTTCATTTTTGCTGGCAAAAGCGTGCCGGAAGACGCCCTGGAAAACGGCCAGTTCGCGCTTTCCGCCGGACTCGCCCTGCTGCTGGTGACCCCCGTGGTCATGGCCTACTGGTTCGCCCCCCTGCTGGTGGCCTGGCACGGCTGCAAGCCCGTAAAAGCCCTGTTTTTCAGCTTTGTCGCCTGCAAGCGTAACTGGCGCCCCTTTCTGGCCTATGCCCTGAATGTGGCCCTGTGGAGCGGTATTTTTCCCGCCGCCCTGCTCGCCCTCTGCGCCGCCCTGTTCGCCGACGCCGCCGGTTTCGTTTCTGCCCTGCTGACCGTGCCCCTGGTGCTGATCCTGGCCCCCACCCTGATGGCCAGCTTCTACGTCAGCTACCGGGAAATCTTCCTCGAAGACGATGTCATCCAGGCCTGAGGCGCGCCCCCTCGGACTTTTCGGCGGCACCTTCGACCCGGTGCATCTGGGCCATCTGCGCCTGGCGGAAGAAGGGGCGGAAAGCCTGGGCCTGGCCCAGGTGCGCTGGATTCCCGCCGGTCAGCCCCCCCACCGGGAAGCCCCCCGGGTCACCCCGGCCCATCGCCTGGAGATGGTGCGCCTGGCCATTGGGGACAACCCCCTGTTTTCCCTGGATGACGCCGAAGTGGCAGCCCGGGAACCCAGCTACACGGTCCGTACCCTGGAACGGCTGCGCACCCAGGAGGGAGCGGAGCGGCCCCTGGTGCTGCTCCTGGGCGCCGACGCCTTTGCCGGGCTGGCGTCCTGGCACCGCTGGCAGGACATTCTGGGCCTAGCCCATGTGGCAGTAGCCCACCGGCCCGGCTTTACCGTGGCCGCTGCCAACCTGCCCCCGGCTTTGGCTCCAGAATTCCAGGCCCGGCGCTGTTCTCCGGAAGCCCTGGCGGCGTCCCCGGCGGGCTGCATCGCCACCTTTGCCATGACCCAGCTGGCCATTTCCGCCACCCAGGTACGCAATCTCCTGCTCAACGGCCGCAGTCCCCGCTATTTGCTGCCCGCCCAAGTTATCGCTTATATTGAAGCCCACGGTTTGTACCGCAACACCTAGGGCTTCGCCCCCGGCAAGCTGCCGCGATTTATCAGCCGTTCGCCTCATTTTTCAACCTTTTTACTCCCCAATCTTCGACAATTCATGGAAGTCAGCAAACTGGAACACCTGGTGGTGGAAGCCCTGGAAGACATCAAGGGCAAGGACATTCAGATCATCGACACCACCCCCCTTACCTCCCTTTTCGACCGGGTCATCATCGCCAGCGGTGACTCCAACCGGCAGGTCAAATCACTGGCCCGCAGTGTCCAGGAAATGGTCCGGGAAGCGGGAGGGGAAGTCATTTCCGTGGAAGGGGAAGAAAACGGCGAATGGGTGCTGGTGGATCTGGGGGACGTGGTGGTCCACGTCATGCAGCCCGCCGTACGCAGCTATTACAACTTGGAAGAAATCTGGGGCGGGGAACCGGTGGCGCCCCGCCGCACCGGCCTCTTTAACGGAGACGGCCGCCCGGTCCTATGAAACTGGCTATTCTCGCCGTGGGCCACCGGCTCCCGGACTGGGTCGCCGAAGGTTGCCAGGAATACCTGAAGCGCATGCCCCGGGAAATGCCCGTGGCGGTGCACGAAATCAAGCCCGAACCCCGGAGCGGCGGCAAAACCCGGGAACAGCTCATGGCGGCGGAAAAGCAGCGGATTCAGGCCGCCCTGCCCCACAACGCCCGGATCATCGCCCTGGACGAGCGGGGCGACAATCTCACCACGCTCCAGTTGGCCCAGCGCCTGGAACAGTGGATGCAGGACGGCCGGGACGTGGCCTTTCTCATTGGCGGCGCCGACGGCCTGGACCCGGCCCTGAAATCCCAGGCCGACGGTATGCTGCGGCTCTCCAGCCTGACCCTGCCCCACGCCTTCGCCCGCCTGATGCTTTGCGAACAGATTTACCGGGCTTGGAGTGTCATCCACAACCATCCCTACCATCGGGAATAGGGAAGCCCGCCCATGACCATTCCCCTGCCGCCCCGCATTTACCTGGCCTCCCACAGCCCCCGCCGGCGGGAGCTGCTGACCCAGATCGGCGTCCTGTTCGACAGCCTCATCTCCCGGGGCTCCCCCCGCCAGGACCCGGAAGTGGATGAAACCCCTTTCCCCGGGGAAGACCCGGTGGCCTATGTGCAACGGGTCACCCTGGCCAAGGCGGAACACGGGGTCCGGCTCATGACCATGCGCCACCTCATCGCCCAGCCGGTGCTGGCCGCCGACACCACGGTGGCGGTGGACGGCCAGATTCTGGGTAAACCCAAGGACGGAGCGGATGCGGAACGGATGCTGAAACTGCTGTCCGGCTCCAGCCATCGGGTGCTCACCGCCCTGGCCCTGGTCTGGAACGACCAGACCCGCAGCACCCTGTCGGAAACCATGGTGCACTTCCGTCCCCTGGAACCGGGGGAAATCGCCCGCTACATCGCCAGCGGCGAACCCATGGACAAGGCCGGGGCCTACGGCATCCAGGGCCGGGCCGGACTATTTGTCCGACGCCTGGAAGGCAGCTACAGCGGCGTCATGGGCCTACCCCTGTTTGAGACCGGCGAACTGCTGCGGGAATGCGGCTACCCCTTGTAAGGGACTGATCCGGCCGGCGGCGGGGCAACGGTTGTGGAAGCGCCCAGTGTCTCCCCTTGGCGCCCCAAAGCAGCGGGGGCTTGGCGTCGCCCTTGTTTTACCCCCCAAGTAGTTCTTCCCCACGCTTTCTGAGAGCGTCGGCTGGCGCCTAAATCAGCCGACCTCCCTCACCCGAACCCCACGCCCTCAACAAAATGGGGCTCCATGAACGCCACTTTCCCGTCTGCTTTTTCACGGCATCTTCCCCTGCGCCGTTCGGATAACGGGTTCCCCTGCGCCTATCCCCGGGGCGGGGAAAAGGGCGGTATTTCCCCGTCCCCCAGCCAGGCGGCCAGAATAGCCGCACCTTCCCGGGCCCCCGTGGCCTGGGGACAGGGAGGAGCCGTGCGAGCCCAAAGTTTTTCCAGGGCGGGCCCCAGGTGACCTGCCAGAAGGTCAGCTTGGTTCACTTCTTCGCAGCGGCCCTGGCGTTCCAGCCAGGGGATGAGGGCGTCCTGCTCCGCCCAGCCAGGGCGCCGCACATAGAGCATGGGCACCCCGTTGCAACCGGCCTCCCCAAAGGTGCCGTAACCCGGCTTGCCCACCAGGGCATCCACGGAAGCCAACAGGTCGGTAAAACGCCACTCCAGGGGCTCGTAATCCCGGGCCTGGGGCGCCACTACCCGCCAGTCCTCCGGCACCAGCCAGAGCACATCCGGCAGGGCCGGCCAGTTTTCCACCGGCAGGCGGGTAGGAAAGCCCCCCAGGGCCACCAGCACCAGCCGGGTCTGGGGGGAGACCCCCAGTTGGCGGCGCAGGGCCGCGGGGGCGGGCCGGCCCAGGGCGGCCACCGGCCCCACCGCCCAGGTGCGGGGCAGATCGGTCATGGCCATGGCCGGGGCCAGCCGTATATAGCCCCGGGCGCTCCGGTAGGCGGCCAACATCTCTTCATGGAGGGGCCGGGCCCAGGCTTCCCCGGGGAAAATGGCGGCAAATAGATCAGCCCAGTTGAGGGAACTCATGCCCAGGGCGGGTACCCCGGCCCGGGCTGCGGCGGCTAGGGGCAGATAGGCCGTGTTGGCCAGCACCAGATCGGGGGCCAGGGTACGAAGAAAAGCCGCCTCCTCTGCCACCCGCTCGGGCCAATTCCGATGGAAATCCCGGTAGGCCCGGGCGCTGGCGGCCCGATCCACATGGAGGGCATCCTCCATGCAAAAACCAAAATCCGCCGCCCGGGAAATGAGGTGAAAAGCCAGGGGTATACGGCGCCGCAGCTGGGCTTCCGGGGCGGCGCTCACCACCGTCAGGCGCAGGTCCGGCAGTCGCTCCCCCAGGGCCGCCAGCACGGGCCCGGTCTGGGAAATATGGCCGTAGCCGTGGGCGGTGATGTAGGTCACCAAATGGGGCATGAGGGCTTCCTAGAGAAAACGGGCAACAAAGGCACCCGTCAGTTCTGCTGGCAGGGGCAGCCAGACCCGGTGGCCACTCCCCGGGGCCACGGTCACTGGCTCGCCCTGAGCATTTTCCATGCGTTCCAGCACCAGCTCCCGGTTGCCCGAGGGATGAACGATCTCCAGCCGGTCCCCCAGGGCAAAGCGGTTCTTCACCCCCACTTCCATAAGGCCCCGGGCGGCATCGTAGGCCAGGGCATCCCCCACATAGAGGCTGCGTTCGCTTTCCGAATGGCCCCGCAGATAATTCTGGTAGTCCCGGTCGTGGTGGCGCTGGAAAAAGCCATCCGTATAGCCCCGGTTGGCCAGCCCCTCCAACTGGCCCAGCAGGGAGGGATCGAAGGGCCGCCCCCCCACCGCGTCGTCGATAGCCTGCCGGTAGGCCTGGCAGGCCCGGGCCACGTAATAGGGGGATTTGGTACGGCCTTCGATTTTCAGGGAATCCACCCCCATGTCCACCAGCCGCTGCACATGCTCGATGGCCCGCAGGTCCCGGGAGTTGAGGATGTAGGTGCCGTGCTCGTCCTCCTCCACGGGCATCAATTCCCCCGGCCGCTCCTGTTCTTCCAGAAGCCACACCTTCTGCTGGGGCGCCTCTGGGGCAACCGGGGCGCTGGCCCGCACATCCCCGTCCGCCCCTTCCTCCGCCCCGTGGAGCTTGTAGTCCCAGCGGCAGGAATTGGTGCAGGTGCCCTGGTTGGCGTCCCGCCGATTGAAATAACCGGAGAGCAGGCAGCGGCCCGAATAGGCAATGCACAGGGCGCCGTGGACGAACACCTCCAGCTCCATGTCCGGGCATTCCTGGCGGATTTCCGCCACCTGGTCCAGGGATAGCTCCCGGGACAGGATGACCCGGGAAATGCCCACCTGCTGCCAGAATTTCACCGCCGCGTAATTCACCGTATTGGCCTGGACGGAAAGATGGATGGGCACATCGGGCCAGGCGTCCCGAACCAGGGCGATCAGGCCCGGATCGGCCATGATCAGGGCGTCCGGCCCCAGGGCAAGCACCGGCGCCATGTCCGCCAGATAAGTGCGCACCTTGGCGTTGTGGGGAAAAACATTGCTCACCAGGTAGAAGCGCTTGCCCCGGGCCCGGGCGTCCGCCAGGCTGGCGGCCAGCACCTCCAGGTCACCGAAGGCGTTGTTGCGAGCCCGCAGGGAGTAGCGGGGCTGGCCCCCATATACGGCATCAGCGCCGAAAGCAAAGGCGGTGGTGGCCATGGCCGGGGAACCGGCGGGAGCCAGAAGTTCAGGCCGCCGGGGGGAGGAGGAAGAGGAGGGCATTGGGGTAGAATGGAAAAGTTCGGCAACGGGCCGGGAAAGGGCGCCAGTGTTCGCCCCCCGACCGGAAGCCAGGACGGTTAGCCGTCCCTGGCCGGGCATCGGCCTCTCAGGGCCGGCGCCGGCCGAACCCCGCTGCACCCACAATAAACCCGAATTTTACCCGTCCCCCCATGTCAGAAGAAATTCTCATCAACTTCACCCCCCAGGAAACCCGGGTCGCCGTCATGCAGCAGGGCGTGGCCCAGGAGCTGCACATTGAACGCACCGCCTCCCTGGGCATTGTGGGCAACATTTACCAGGGCAAGGTGGTGCGCATCCTGCCCGGTATGCAGTCCGCCTTTATCGACGTGGGTCTGGAACGGACCGCCTTTCTCCATGTGGCGGACATCTGGCAGCCCCGCAACGGAGAAAAGGGCGAGCGGACGGAGGGGGAAACCCAGCGCCCCATTGAGCGCATTCTGGCGGAAGGCCAGAGCCTCATGGTCCAGGTGATCAAGGACCCCATCGGCACCAAGGGGGCCCGGCTATCCACCCAGATTTCCGTAGCCGGACGCATGCTGGTTTATCTGCCCCAGGAAAAACATATCGGCATTTCCCAGCGCATCGAGGATGAGCAGGAACGGGAGCAGCTCCGGGAGCGCCTGGCCCGGCTGGTGCCGGAAGAGGAAACCGGCGGCTTCATCGTGCGCACCATGGCGGAAAATGCCTCGGACGAGGAACTGGCCAACGACATCGCCTTCCTGCGCAAGCTCTGGTCCGACATCCGGGCCCGCAGCCGCACCGCGGCGCCCCCTGCCCTGCTGTTCCAGGAGCTATCCCTAGCCCAGCGGGTACTGCGAGATTTCGTCAATCCGGAAACCACCAGCATCATCATCGACTCCCGGGAAAACTTCCAGAAGCTCAACGCCTTCGCCGAGGTTTACACCCCCAAGGTCACCAGCCTTCTGGTCCATTACACCGGGGAACGGACCCTCTTCGACCTGCACGGGGTGGAAGATGAAATCCAGAAGGCCCTGGCCCGGCGGGTGGACCTGAAATCCGGGGGCTACCTGATCATTGACCAGACCGAGGCCATGACCACGGTGGACGTGAATACGGGAGGCTTCGTCGGGGTGCGGAATTTCGACGACACCATTTTCAAGACCAATCTGGAAGCCGCCGTCACCATCGCCCGCCAGCTGCGCCTGCGCAATCTGGGGGGCATCATCATCATCGACTTCATCGACATGGAAACGGAAGAACATCGCCGGGCCGTGTTGGACGAATTCAACCGGGCCCTGGCCCGGGATCACACCAAGATGACGGTGAACGGCTTCACCGCTCTGGGTCTGGTGGAAATGACCCGCAAGCGCACCCGGGAATCCCTGGCCCACGTGCTCTGCGAAACCTGCCCCACCTGCCAGGGCCGGGGCGAAGTAAAAACGGCCCGCACCGTGAGCTACGAAATTCTCCGGGAACTGCTCCGGGAAGCCCGCCAATTCAATGCCCGGGAATACCGGGTTCTGGCCCATCCCTCGGTCATCGACCTCTACCTGGACGAAGAATCCCAGTCCCTGGCCATGCTCTCCGACTTCATCGGCAAACCCATCTCCCTCCAGGCGGTCACCAGCTACACCCAGGAGCAGTACGACATTGTGCTGATGTAGGCCGACCTTCTGCCTAACAAAAAGGCCAGGTTCCCCATGGGGCACCTGGCCTTTTTTCTGTCACCGACCGGTATCCCGGTCGGCTGGAATGAAACCCTTAGTAGCCTACGGCAGCGCCGTCACCCCGGGGGTCGGTGGCGACCCAGCGCACATTGGTCACCGGGTCGATCATGATCGCTCCCGCGTGGCCCATGGTGTCGGTGTAGTCATCCACCACTTTGACGGGCTGACCCCGCTTGGCCAGTTCTTCCACCACTTCCTTAGACACCCGGCCTTCGATCTTCAGATCGTTGGAGGCAGCCCCCCAGGTCCGGCCATGGAGCCAACGGGGCGCGGCCACCGCGTCCTGGGGCGTCATGCCGAAATCCACCACCCGGGTTGCGATAGCCGCCTGGGTTTGGGGTTGGCCTTCGCCGCCCATGGTGCCGTACACCATGAAGGCCTTGCCGTCCTTGGTCAGCAGGGCAGCGTTCAGGGTGTGGAAGGTACGCTTGTGGGGTTCCAGGTGATTGACGTGGTTCTTATCCAGGGAGAAGAAGCTGCCCCGGTTCTGCATCAGTACCCCGGTCCCCTTGGGTACAATGGCGGAGCCGAAGTCGAAGTAGATGCTTTGGATCAGGGACACGGCGTTGCCGTCCTTATCCACCACCCCGATCCAAACCGTGTCGCCCTTGGGATCCAGGGGCTTCACATTGGTCTGGGCCTTGTCCATCTGAATACGGGCGGCCTGGGCCTTGCCGTGTTCCACGGAGAGCAGCTCATCCACCGGAATCTTGACGAAATCCGGGTCCGTCAGCCATTTGTCCCGATCCGCGAAGACCTGTTTGGTGGCTTCCACCACGGTGTGGTAGTAGTCCGCCGAACCTTCCCCCATGCTCTTCAGATCGAAATTATTGAGCACGTTCAGGATGCCCAGGGAAGACATGCCCTGGGTGTTGGGGGGCAGATTCCAGGCGGTATAGCCCCGGTAATTGACCGACAGGGGCTTGACCCAGTTGGCCTGGTGCTTGGCAAAGTCATCCAGGGTCAGCACGCCCCCGTTGGCCTCGATTTCCGCCACGATTTTCTTGGCGATGGGGCCCCGGTAGAAGGCGTCCGCCCCGCCCTTGGCCACGGTTTTCAGGGTGGCAGCCAGTTCGGGCAACTTCAGCACTTCCCCGGTTTTATAGGCGGAACCGTCCGGTTTTAGATAGGTCTGGCGGAAGCCGTCGAAGCGTTGCAGATCCCGGAATTCCTTATCCGACGGATCCACGTTAATGGCTTCCCAACGGGCCAGGGAGGTGGATACGGCAAAGCCGTTTTGGGCATAGTTAATGGCATTGCCGAATAGGCTGTTCCAGGACATACCCTTTTTCATGGATTGCTGGCCATAACGATAGGCCGCATCCCAGCCGGAGACGGCGCCCGGCACCGTATTGGCGGAGAGATAACCCCGGGACGGGATTTTCTGGTAACCCTTGCTGGTATAGAAGTCGATGGTGGCCTTGCTGCCGGACCGGCCACTGGCGTTCAGGGCCCGCACTTCCTTGGTTTTGGCGTTATAGATAATCCAGAAATTATCCCCGCCCAGGGTGGTCATCTGGGGATAAACCACGGTCATGGTGGAAGCCACCGCAATGGCGGCATCAATGGCGTTGCCCCCTTTGCGCAGCACCTCCAGACCGGCCTGGGACGCCAGGTAGTTGGGGGAAGTGACGGCCCCGTTGGTGACCATGGGGTCCATACAACGGGAGGCGGTTTCACAGTATTTGCCCGGAGACTTTTCCGCATAGGCGGAAGACCCCAGGGCCATAATGGACAGGGCCATGACGGAGCCCAGCCATTTCATTTTCGGCATTTCACGATACATCCCAATGTCCTTAAACAAAGAAATTAGATACTTCTAATATTATTGGCGGTTTATATTCAAAAACAATAAATCAATACAAAACCCTACCGCCTGATTAAGGTCGTACCAGCAGATAAAAACAAAATCCATGCCAAAGTTTAAATAGGCAATATAAACATCATTATATTCCCGATGATAATGATCAATAAATATAAACAAAGTAAACTTACTGGGGACTACGCACCAATAACGGGAGAATTTTCCCTTTTAGCACCAAGTTCGCCCGGCCCCTTCCGGCGATAAAGTTCCCTGGCCCGGCACCAAAGAAAAGGCCCGGAAACTTTCGTTTCCGGGCCTGGGAGAACCGTCCTGCCCCTGGGGGCCGAAGCGTTTAGGGGGAACTTGGGGAGGCGCAGGACAGGAGCATTGTAGAAAGACGGAGAAGGAAAAAGAAGCCGACAAATTGCCGCAGGGGCCGCCACCACGGCCCTTGGCCCCCGGCCGCCCCCATTTCACGAGGCCTGTGTCCGGGCCGGGCCACGGCGCCATGGGATTGTCATCTTTTCCAGGTTCAATAAGGCCGTTGCAGGCTGTTCCCCCGGCTTTCAGGTTGGGGGCAGGCTCCCGGCCTAGAATGCAGGTCAACATTCAAGGAGATGCTGTCATGACCGCCCCCCAACGCCCGGACTTTACCCGCCGGGAATTTCTCGGTGCCACCCTGGGCGCCGGTTTCGCTTTGGCCGTCCAGCCGGTCTGCGCCCAAACCCGCATCGTCACCCCGGAACTGGGGCTGGCCACGGGGGAAAGCCTGATCCCGGCCGCCGATCGGGCCATTCCGGCCTATTGGGCCCGGCCCGAGGGGCAAGGCCCCTTCCCCACCCTGCTGGTGGTTTCGGAAATATTCGCGGTCCATGAGTACATCCGGGACATCTGCCGCCGCCTGGCCCACCAGGGCTATCTGGCAGTGGCCCCCGAATTGTTCGTGCGCCAGGGAGACCCCCGTCAGCTGGGGTCCATTCCCCAGATCATGGAGGACATCATCGCCCGAGTGCCGGATGAGCAAGTACAGAGCGATCTGGACGCCACCGCTGCCTGGGCGCCCCAGCAGGGCGGTGACCCGGAACGGCTGGGTATCACGGGTTTTTGCTGGGGTGGCCGGCAGGTATGGCTGTACGCCGCCCGCAACCCCAAGCTCAAGGCCGGGGTTGCCTGGTATGGCCGTCTGGAAGGGGCCGCCAGCCCCCTCACCCCCACCTACCCCCGGCAGGTGGCGGATCAGCTAAATGCACCGGTGCTGGGCCTCTACGGCGGCGCCGACCCGAGTATTCCCCCGGACACGGTGGCCTCCATGGTGGAAGCCCTGGCCGCCAGTTCCAATCCGGCCAGCCAAGCTTCCCACATTGAGGTCTATCCGGAAGCCCCCCACGCCTTCCACGCGGACTACCGGCCCAGCTATCGCCCCCAAGCGGCGGCGGACGGCTGGCAGCGGATGTTGGCCTGGTTCCGGGCTCAGGGTCTGTAACCCAGGCCCGGGCCCCGGCTTGAGGCCCCTTCCCGGTGGGGGCCGTATCACGGCGCCTGCCGGAGGCCGCCCCCTCTGCCGCCCTCCGGCTACACCCCCAGGCAGAGGTACTTCACCTCCAAGTATTCCTCCAGGCCGTAGCGGGAACCTTCCCGGCCCAGGCCGGATTGCTTGATGCCGCCGAAGGGGGCCACCTCGTTGGAAATCAGGCCGGTGTTAATGCCCACCATGCCATATTCCAGGGCCTCCCCGACCCGGAAAGCCCGGCCCAGGTCCCGACTGTAGAAATAGGCGGCTAGACCGTATTCCGTGGCATTAGCCAGGGCAATGGCTTCCGCCTCGGTATGGAAACGGAACAGGGGCGCCACCGGGCCAAAAATTTCTTCCCGGGCCACCCCCATGCCCGGCCCCACCTGGGTCAGCACCGTGGGCTGGTAGAAGGTACCACCCCGGGGGTGACGGGCGCCACCGGTGAGTACCCGGGCCCCCTTGGCCGTGGCGTCCGCCACCAGCCGCTCCACCTTATCCAGGGCCAGGGCGTCGATCAGGGGGCCTTGGGCCACGCCGGGCTCATCCCCCGGCCCCACCGGAAGCTGGGACACGGCTTCCGCCAGGCGGGTGGCAAAGGCATCGTAAATCCCGTCCTGCACCAGAAAGCGATTAGCGCAGACGCAGGTCTGGCCCGAATTCCGGTATTTGGCCGCCACCGCCCCGGCCACGGCGGCGTCCAAGTCCGCGTCATCAAAGACGATGAAGGGCGCATTGCCCCCCAGTTCCAGGGACAGCTTTTTCAGGGTGGGAGCGCACTGGGCCATGAGCAGCCGCCCCACCTCCGTGGAGCCGGTGAAGGACAGCTTACGCACCGTGGGATTGGCCGTCAGTTCCCCGCCGATGGCCGCAGCCTCCCCCGTAATGACATTGAAGACCCCGGGGGGAAACCCCGCCCGATGGGCCAGTTCCGCCAGGGCCAGGGCAGACAGGGGCGTCTGTTCCGCCGGTTTGACCACCACCGTGCAGCCCGCCGCCAGGGCTGGGGCCACCTTGCGGGTAATCATGGCGGCGGGGAAATTCCAGGGAGTAATGGCGGCGCACACCCCCACGGGCTGTTTCAACACCAGAAGGCGCCGGTCCTGGGCCACGGTGGGAATGGTTTCCCCGTAGGCCCGCTTGCCCTCTTCGGCAAACCATTCCACGAAAGACGCCGCGTAGGCGATTTCTCCCCGGGCTTCCGCCAGGGGCTTGCCCTGCTCGGCGGTCATGAGGCGGGCCAAATCTTCTGTATTGGCCAGGATCAGGTCATACCAGCGGCGCAACACGGCGCTCCGCTCCCGGGCGGTGAGGGCGCGCCAGGCGGGCCAGGCCTTTTCCGCGTCGTTGATCACCTGGCGGGTGGCGGCCCCGCCCAAACGGGGCACCCGGGCCAGTTCGGCTCCGGTGGCCGGGTTGATAACGGGAAAGCGGTCGTCGCTCCCCACCCATTGTCCATTGAGGTAACAACAATCTCGCAACAAATTCAGATCCTTGAGGTCCATGACCACTCCTAGGCTTGAATCAGAAAAATTGACGTTTATACTTATAGTTATGCTACGAAACCTAATCCTCTTCCTTAGCATTGCTCTGGTCCTGGCCGGCTGCGGTGGTTTGCCCACCGGCAGTAGCCCGGCGCGCACCGGTTATCGCACCGTGCCCCACCAGCCCCCCGGGGAGAAGGCTCAGGAAGTCGTACTCTACGCCCTTGGACTCCTGGACACGGGCTATCGTTTCGGCGGCAAAAACCCGGAGGCGGGCTTGGATTGCAGCGGCATGGTCTCCTACATTTACCGCCAGGCCGCCGGGCTGCGGGTGGAAGGCTCCGCCGCCGACATCGCCCGCCGGGGCCACGAAATTCCCCGGGATTCCCTGCGGCCGGGGGATCTGGTCTTTTTCAACACCCTCAATCGCCCCTATTCCCACGTGGGCATCTATATCGGCGACAACCGGTTCGTGCATGCGCCGAATTCCAATGGCAAAATCCGTATCGACAGTCTGAGCAGCCGCTATTTCGCGGATCGCTTCGAGGCTGCCCGGTCGTACCTCGACTGAGAACCCGGTGTTTTCTCCCTGCCACGGCGGGGAGGGGCGCGGCCTAAGGGCTGCCCCCAGGCTTCCGAGTTGCCGCCGAGGTCCGGCGGGGGAAGGGGCCGGGTTCGTCTACAACAACATCAGGAGACAGAGCCATGCCCATTCCCCCCTTGTTCCAGGGGCGCCTTGCCGTGCCCGCCATTGCCGCCCCCATGTTCCTGGTCTCCGGACCGGAACTGGTCCTGGCCACCTGCCGGGCCGGAGTCGCCGGCACCTTTCCCGCCCTCAATGCCCGTCCCGCCGAACAGCTGGATGACTGGCTGGATCAGCTCAACCGGGCCCTGGGGCCCCAGGACGCCCCCTACGGGGTCAATCTCATCGTCCATCCCTCCAATGCCCGCCTGACGGCGGACCTGGACCGGGTGGTGGCCCACCGGGTGCCCTTCGTCATCACCAGCCTGGGCAATCCGGCCCCGGTGGTGGCGGCGGTCCATGACTACGGCGGCCTGGTCTTCTCCGACGTGATCCATGCCAAACACGCCCAGAAGGCCCTGGCCGGCGGGGCCGACGGCATTATCTGCGTCGGCGCCGGGGCCGGGGGCCACGCCGGGCCCCAGAGCCCCTTTGCCCTGGTACGGGAAATCCGCCAGTTCTGGGACGGCCCCCTGATCCTGGGAGGCGCCATTTCCGACGGCTACGGCATCCGGGCCGCAGAAGCCCTGGGGGCGGACCTGGCCTACCTGGGCACCCGCTTCATCGCCACCCGGGAATCCCGGGCCCAGGCGGGCTACAAGGAAATGCTGGTGGGGGCCACGGCGGACGACATCGTCTACACCCCGGCCATTTCCGGCACCCCGGCCAATTTTCTCTGGCCCAGTCTGGAAAAGGCCGGCTACACCCGGGAAAGCCTTCGGGAAGGCACCGCCCCGGCCCACGCCTACGGGGGGGATGAGGCCAAGGCCTGGCGGGACGTGTGGAGCGCCGGCCACGGCGTTTCCGGCATTCGGGACGTTCCCCCTGTGGCCGAACTGGTGGACCGGCTTGCTCGGGAATACGCCCAGGCCTGCGCCCTACCCCCCTCCCCGGCCCTGAAAGCCTAAGGGGTTGGGCCCCCCCCCGCCCCGGGTAAAAGGGGCGAAAGGAGCGACAGGCCCCCTGGTAGCCGCCAGGGGGCATTTTTTATGACAGGCGTCAGCGTCCGGGCGGCACAAATCGCGTATAAGTCGGTAACATTCAGCCTTACAACCATAAACCATCTCGCGGCCCAGGCCGCCAGCCCCTTTGCAGACCATGCAAACCATAGACGAACAGGCCGTCGGCAAACTGCTGAACGGCATCACCATTCCCCCCTGCCCCTCCGTCCTGGCTGCCCTGAGCCGGGAAATGCGCAAAGACCGGATTAACGACACCACGGTCACCCGACTCATCAGCAAGGATGTGGCCCTGGCCGCCGGGGTCATCAAGTGCGCCAATTCCCCCCTTTTCGGCACCACCCGGCCCCTGGAATCCGTGGCGGAAGCCCTGCGCCTGCTGGGCTTCAACAATGTACTCAGTCTGGTCATCAACCAGCTGTTGCAAACCGCCCTGGCCAATGGGGACGGCCAGCCTACCCTGGAACGATTTTGGGATACGGCCACCTATACCGCCGGGGTCTGCGCCCAGCTGGCCCGTTCCCTGCCCGGAACCAAGCGGGAAACGGCCTATACCTTCGGCCTGTTTCACGATTGCGGCCTGCCTCTGCTGATGCGCCGCTTTGACGACTACAAGCTGACCCTGGGTCTGGCCAACCAGGACACCCTGCGCCCCTTCACCCAGGTGGAGGAAGAGCGCCACGGCACCAACCACGCGGTTATCGGCTATCTGCTGGGGCGCAACTGGGGCCTGCCGGAAAACCTCACCCGGGCTATTCTCTGCCACCACGATTTCGCCGTGCTGGAAACTGGAGAACTGCCCGGGGAAAGCTGCACCCTGATCGGCCTGGGCCTGGTGGCGGAACGCATTGTGGGCAGCTTCCTGCGGATCAATGCGGAGGAAGGGGACTGGATCAAAGGCAAGGCCATCGTGGCCCGCTACTTTGGCCTGAGCGACATGGACATGGACGATCTGGTGGAAGACGTACTGTTCAAGCTCAACTCGGCCCGGGGAGCGGTCGCCTGAGCGGGTCCATCACTCAAGCAAAAGGCGCCCGAGGGCGCCTTTTTTCATGGGGAGAAAAACTTGACTGTCCCCGGTTCAGAGCAGGAACAGGGTGGCCAGACCGAGGAAAATGAAAAAGCCTCCGGAATCGGTGACGGCCGTAATCATCACCGAGGAGCCCACCGCCGGGTCCCGGCCCAGGCGGTGCATGGTCATGGGAATAATCACCCCCACGGTGGCCGCCAGAAGCAGATTGAGGGTCATGGCGGCCGTCATCACCATGCCCAGGTGCACCGAGCCGTAGAGCCACCAGGCCACTACCCCCAGCAAACCACCCCATACCAGGCCGTTGATGAGGGATACCCCTAATTCCTTGTGCAGCAGACGGCGGGCGCTCTCCGGCTGGATCTGGCCCAGGGCGATGGCCCGCACAATCATGGTAATGGTCTGATTGCCCGAATTGCCACCGATACCGGCGACGATGGGCATGAGGGCGGCCAGGGCCACCAGTTTTTCGATGGAACCTTCAAAGGCGCCGATCACCCGGGAGGCGATGAAGGCGGTGACCAGATTGATGGCCAGCCAGGTCCAGCGGTTTTTCACCGAATTCCAGACCGAGGCGAAAATGTCTTCCTCTTCCCGCAAACCGGCCTGGGCCAGCAATTCGCTGTCCGATTCTTCCCGGATGAAGTCCACCACCGTATTCACGGTCACCCGGCCCACCAGCTTGTCGTGGCTGTCCACCACCGGGGCGCTCACCAGGTCGTAACGTTCGAAGGCCTGGGCCACCTCTTCCGCCGCATCATCCGGATGGAGCTTGATGAAGTCGGAGACCATGATGGTATGGACTTCCACGTCCTGGTCATTGACCAGCAGGCGGTTGAAAGGCAGCACCCCTTTGAGGAGGCCTTCCCGGTCAATCACAAAAAGCTGGTCGGTGTGGTCGGGCAGTTCGTCGAAACGGCGCAGATAGCGGAGCACCACTTCCAGAGTCACGTCTTCCCGCACCGTGACCATGTCAAAGTCCATCAGGGCGCCCACGGCGTCTTCCGGATAGGACATGGCGGAACGGAGCTGTTCCCGCTCTTCCACGGGCAGGGCCTGGAAGACGTCCTGAATCACCTCATGGGGCAGGTCCGGCGCCAAATCGGCCAGTTCATCCGCATCCAGAGTCTCTGCGGCGGCCACCAGCTCTTCCGAGTCCATGTGGGCGATGAGGGTTTCCCGCACCGCATCGGAGACTTCCAGGAGGATTTCCCCGTCCCGCTCGGCCTTGACCAGGTCCCAGACCGTGAGCCGGTCTTCCAGGGGCAGGGCTTCCAGCACATAGGCCACGTCCGCCGGGTGCATCTGCTCCAGTTTCTGGCGCAGCTCGGTGAGGTGCTGCCGGTGGACCATGGAGGCCACCAGCTCCTGACGGGGCATATCCTGCTTGCGCAACAGTTCCTCCACCAGCTTGTGCCGGGCAAGGAGGGTCTGCACCACCGTCAGGCTTTCCTGCAGGGCTTCGGCATCAGCGTGACGGAGTTCTTCGCTCATGGTGCGGTGCGCAAAATAGATGGGGGATTTTAACACTCCCCGCCCCGTCCCATGGCCCTAAACACGCCGTTTACGAACAAAAAAAGGTGGTCGGGGCCAGCCCCCCGGAGGGGCTGGCAGGGGGGCGGAAAAAAGCCCCTATCCCGCCTCTTTTCTAGGGCCTTTTTCCTGGCCATTTTTCAGGCCTATTTGGGGGGCTTTTTCGGAGCCAGTTCGTCCAGCCTAGGGCAGGTCGGCGGCGGGCATCCGGGCCTGGATAATGGCGGTCTTGCGCATCAGGCCCGGAGCATTGCGGTGCTGGTCGTAATAGCGGGGATTGGGCAGCATGGCGGCCAGCTTGGCGGCCTGGGAGGCGGACAGATGGTTGGCGGAAACGCCGAAGTAATGACGGGCGGCGGCTTCCGCGCCAAAAATGCCGTTACCCCACTCCACCACGTTGAGATAAATCTCGAAAATGCGCTGCTTATCCATCACATGTTCCAGCATCAGGGTGATGAGGGCTTCTTCCCCCTTGCGCAGGGGACTCTTGGAAGCACTGAGGAACAGGTTTTTCGCCAACTGCTGGGAAATGGTGGAGCCACCGGCCACGATGCGGCCCTTGCGCTGATCCTTTTCAATGGCCTTCTGGATGCCTTCCCAGTCAAAGCCTTCATGATCGACGAACTTGGCGTCTTCTGCCGCGATAATGCCCCGCTTCAGGTTATTGGAAATGTGCCGGTAATCCACCCATTCCTTTTTCAGCTCCGCCTCCGGGTCCTTTTCCCGCAGCTCCGCCAGACGGATTTCCTGGAAATGGGTGGTCTGGGGATTGACCCAGTTCCACCACAGCACCCAGCCGAAAAGCCAGAACTGGTAGAGCAGTCCCAGGGCGATGAGGGCCAAGAGGCCCCGCTTGGTCCAGCGCCAGACGCCCCTCATGCCGCCTCCATGTCCCGGCGCAGGGCACCGGTGTCCGGGCGCAGGCCACGCCACAGGAAAAAGGATTCCGCCGCCTGTTCCAGCAGCATGCCCAGGCCATCCGCCAGCAGGGTTGCACCCTGTTGCCGGGCGAAGGCCAGGAAGGGGGTGTCCCCTTTGCCGTACATCATGTCGTAGGCCGCCGCCCCGGGGGCGAAAACCCCGGCGGGCAGGGGTGGCAGATCGCCCCCCAGGCTGGCGGAGGTGGCGTTAATAACCACATCGAAGGCGCCCTGGATGTCCCCGTAGCCGCCCCCGGTCACCGCCCCCAGGTGGGCGAAACGGGCGGCCAGATCGGCGGCCTTGGCCGGCGTCCGGTTGGCGATTACCAGGGTGGCGGGCTTGGCCGCCAGCAGGGGCCCCAGCACGCCCCGGGCGGCGCCCCCGGCCCCCAGGAGCAACAGGCGCTTGCCCGCCAAGCTCAGGCCCAGGTTATGTTCCAGATCCCGCACCAGACCGGCCCCATCCGTGTTGTCCCCGAAAATTTCCCCGTCCCGGAAAACCAGGGTATTCACCGCCCCGGCCAGGTCGGCCCGCGGGGAACGGCGCTGGCAAAGGCGGAAGGCTTCTTCCTTGAAGGGCACGGTCACATTGGCCCCCTTGCCCCCGGCGGCAATAAAGGCGGCCACGGCCCCGGGGAAATCGTCCTTGGGGGCCAGCAGGGCTTCGTAACTCAGATCCTGGCCGGTGGCGGCGGCGAAGCGGCCATGGATGAAGGGGGATTTGCTATGGGCGATGGGATTGCCGAAAACGGCGTAGCGGTCGGTCATGATGGGGGAGAAATTAGCGGGCCTGGAGCTGGTCGCCGCTGGTAAAGAACCAGGTGCGGGTAATCACCAACTGATCCACGTCCCGCTTGATATCGGGGGGGAAGGGGGCGTAGGGGGCGGCCATTTTGACGATGCGCAGGGCGGCGTTATCCAGCACCTTTTCCCCGGAAGTCCGTTCCAGCTCCACCTTTTCCACGCTGCCGTCCGAATTGATGGTAACGGACAGCACCAGGCTGCCGTAGAGCTTGCCCCGGGCCGCATCCGGGTAATTCAGGGTGCCCACCCGCTCCACCTTGAGGCGCCAGTCTTCCATGTACTGGGCAAAGCGGTATTCGGACGTGCGGGTGCCCAGGAACTTACGCCGGGGGCGCTTGTTGTAGTCGTCCAGGTTTTTGTTCACCTCCCCTTCCAGACGGGCCATGGCCAGGGCGTTGTTGGCCATATCCCGGCCGGAGAGCTTGGGGGTGGGATCGGGTTGGGTATCCTTGGCAGACCGGGGGGCCACCTGATGCTGGCTGCGGGCCCGGGTCAGCAAGGCCCGCTGCTGGGCTTCCAGAGCCTGGACCCGCTGCTTGGCCTGTTCCAGCTCCGTCCCCTCTTGCTGCCGAGGAGACGGAGGCAAGGGGGTGGAGGCCCGGCGGTTTTCCGCCGTGTTGCCGCCCCCGTCCAGATTGGCCTGGGCCAGGGCCTGGGTGTCCCGGGGCTTGTGGCTGGAACGGCTGTTCACCAGGACAATTTCCATGGCCCGGTCCTTGAAGGCCCGGGACAGGTCTGGCGAGGTGAAGTGGATGGCGAGAACGAGGGCGTGGACCGCCAGGGAAATGGTGATCGCCGCCGTCAGATTCAGGGACGCCGGAAGGTAATGGCGGAAAAATTCCCAGGGTTGCTTCCGGGCCATGGGCACCTCAGGCCTCCTGCTCCGTGGCGGCGGGGGGCTGGGCGTCCCCCGGGGTGGCGCCGTCAGTCTCCGGAGCGGCAGCGCTTTCCGCTTCCCCGTCCCCTTCTTCCTCGGCCACCGGCAGGGGGGCCCCGGGCTCATCCAGGGTTTCCTGGTAGCGCAGGTTCAATTCCAGGTCCAGGTAATCCCAGCCTTCCACCGTGAGGCGCACCCGCTGGCCCGGAGTCAGCTCGGGCAGGGAGGGCACCCGCTGTTGCAGGGGCAGATGGTCCAGCTTGACCAGATTTTCCTTGCGCAGGGTGGCGTCAATGGTGCTCACCCCTTCCTGGGCCAGCCAACGCAGGCACCAGTAGCGCTCCATCTGGCGCTGGAAGTCGTTGTAGGCGGCGTAGGTCATGTCGAAATCCCGCATGGCGGCGAAGAGCAGTTCGCTCTTGGTGCCGAAATGGGGGGGGTCGTTGCGCAGGCAGGCGATGAGCTGCCATTGGTTGAGCAAATCCACGTAGCGCCGCAGGGGGGAGGAGGACCAGGCGTACTGGGGCACCCCCAGGCCTTCGTGGGGCAGGGGCGAGGTGGTCATGCGCACCTTGCCTCCCACCTGGGCCCGATAGACGCAGGCGATTTTGTGTTCCGCCAGCAGGCCGCCCCAGGTGGCGTTGGCCACAATCATCAGTTCCGCCACCAGCTTATCCAGGGGGCTGCCCCGCTTGCGTTCGCTGATGACCACCCGGTCGCCCCGCCCGGAGGGGTCGGCGGCATCGGGGAAAATTTCAAAGTTGTAGTCATTCACCCCCTGGGTGGCGGAGGGCTTGCCCCGCCGCCCTTCGCAACGGCAGGCGAACTGGTAGAGAAGCAGCAGTTCGTCCCGGAAGGGGAGCTGTTCCGCCGTGGCGGGCACACCGGCGGCCACGGTGGCGTCGTTGAACCAGGGTTCCAGCTGGTGATGGCGCAGATTGGCCGCCACGGGCACCCGCTCCAGGCAGGATTCCTGGTTCAGGATTTCCAGGTTTTCATCCACCGTCAGGTAGAGGGAAACGGCGGGCCGGGGCTGGCCTTCCGCCAGGGTATAGGCCGCCACCACCGGGTCGGGCAGCATGGTGATTTTGTTGCCCGGCATATAGACCGTGGACAGGCGCTGCCGGGCGATCATATCCAGCTCGTCCCCGGGCTGAATGCCCAGGCCGGGGGCGGCGATGTGGATGCCGATGCGCCAGCCGATGCCGGGCAGGGCTTCCAGGGAAAAGGCGTCGTCGATTTCCGTTGTGGCCGCATCGTCGATGGAAAAGGCCCGCACCGTGGCTAAAGGCAGGTCGTCGGCGATGGGCTTCACCGTCACCGGGGGAAAATCCACCCCCTTGGGGAAGTATTCAAAGAGGAAGCGCTGGAAGTGGTAATCCCGGCTGGAGGGCACGGCCCCGCATTTTTCCAGGAGATGGGCGGCAGACAGGCTCAATTCGGCGCAGGCCGCTTCCAGGGCCTTGGTCTCAGGCCGGTTCCGGTCCGGTTTGTAGAGCAGCTGGGTCAGGTGGGGGGAGAATTCCCGGGGCAGAGCCCCGGCCTTCAATTCCTCCACCATGCGTTCGATAGCTAACGCCTGCTGACGCTTTTTTTCAAGACCGGCCAGAGCAGCCTGGAGAATGTCGGGAGGGGCCTTGCGAAAGTGGCCCTTACCTTTGCGGTGGAAGTAGATAGGCGCTGCGTGTAGGGCAAGCAGGACCGCAGCCGCTTCGACCGCGCCGGGCGCTTGTCCGTAGTAATCCTGGGCAATATCAAGAAAAGAAAATTCGCCATCGGCACAACACTCCCAAAGGAATTCCGCTTCGATGCCCTCGGCCAGGGGGGCCGCCGCTTCCAGCAGGGCGCCCGGGGCCGGATCGTTAAAACGCAGCAATACGGCCGCCGCTTTGACCTTGGCGCGCTTGCCGGAGGCCGTCTCCACCTGCAGGGAGGTGTCGTTGTCAGCCAGGAGGGTGCCGGTCTTAAAGCCGCCGTCTTCTTCAAACAGAACATTCATCGGCGAATTATAACCCGGCAAATTCAAAGATTTGCGGGATGAACTCGGCAAACCTCTTGAAGCCGTGCTCATCCCCCTCCAGCACCACCCGGCGGCAATCCCCGTAACGGGCCAGGGCGTGGCGGTAGTCCAGCACCTCATCCCCCGTGGCCAACAGGAGGAAATAGTGGGCCGGAGTGACCTGGTCCACGGTCATGGCCTCCAGCTGGGCCACATGGTCCCGGGTGAAGTCAAACACCTCCCCCGTATAGAGATTGGTCTGGGGCCCCAGATAGGCTTCCAGGCTGAGGGGCGCCACCACCGCCGGATTCACCAGCACGGCCCGGAGCCCGTAATGCTCCGCCAGCCAGGTGGCGTAAAAGCCGCCCAGGGAGCTGCCCACCAGGGTGAGGGGCGGCTCCCCCGCCTGGGCATTGGCTTCCACAATGGCCCGAGCCTGGGCCAAGGCCTGGCGCGGCTCAAAGGAGAGGGCCGGGCAATGGAAAGCCTCCGCCTGCCCCCGGGCAGCCATGGCCTCCCCCAGCAGGCGGGCCTTAAAGGACTGGGGAGCGGAACGAAAACCGTGGAGATAAAGAATGCCGGACATGGAAAAACCGTGGAGCCAAATTAAGCCAGCAGTTTGCCCCCGGTGGGGGCCCGGGGGAAAGCCCGGCGGCCGGGCTCGGGGGGCTGGGCTGGGCTCGGTGCGGGTTGCGGGTTGCGGGTTGCGGTTGCGGTTGCGGTTGCGGAGGCGGTTGCGGAGGGCCGGCCTAGCCTCAGATTGAGAGGAACGGTGTCGGCCCCCTCTACCCCGGCGGGCCCCACCGGGCCTAGGACGCTTGTCCAAGGTCCGGGGCCATGGCCCCGGAGTCAGCCCCAGCCCCGGCGCCGATGCCGGGGCGGCCGATGACCACCCCGGCCTATTTCCAGGCCCAGGCGTCCCCTTCTCCCAGGGTGGCGGGAAAGCCGGACTGGAGCCAGCGCCGGGCCGCTTCTTCCCCCATCAGGTAACAGCGCCAGAAGGCCAGGGAGGCGGCCTGGACGGCCCGGGTAAAGGCAGGGGTGCGGCGCCGATCTTCCGCCTCCCCGGCGAAATGGCGGTGGGTGGCCCCGGCCAGCACCAGCAGATATTTGTGGCCCGGAGGCATGTGGGCGTAGGGCAGGCGCCGGTTTTCCGGGCCCACGTCGCCCCGGCCAATGCCCTTGTCCCGGGAGCCGGTGATGGAGAAAAAGGGACGGCAGATGGCGGCGAAGCCCGCTGCCCGCCCGGCGGGGGCGCCCCGAGCCGAGGGGGAAAGGGCTAGAAAGGCGCGGAAGGGCTTGGCCGTGGTCACGTCCGGCTTGCCCCAGTCCAGCCGCTCCCCGGCCAGGGCCTGGGCGGTAAGGGCACCGAAGGAATGGCCGGCAAAGCCCAGCCGGTCCAGGTCCAGACGTTCATAGGGAAAGGGCTCGGGCAGGGCCGCGGCGGCGGGGTCAATGTCCCCGGAGGGGGGCTGCTCGGCGGACCCGGCGGGCGCTATGCCAGCCTCCACGACCTCCACCCTATCGCACTCCTCCGCCGCCCCGCCCCGGGCCAGGCGGGAGACCACGAATTGCACGTCTGCCACCCGGCTCAGCATCTGCTCCCCGGTCATGGCCTGGGCCATCACCCGGGGCAGGTCCAGGGGGGCGACCCCGGCCAGCTGATCCCGGTCGCTGCCCGGGTGCTGCAAGGCCAGACAGGCTAGACCGTGGGCAGACCAATGGGAAAGCCAGGCCGCCCCAGTCTCCCGGCTGCCCCCCAGGCCATGGGAAAAAATCACCAGGGGCACCCGGCCCCGGCCCGGCGGCAGATAGAGATGCCAGGCCAGTTGCCGTTGCCGCTCCCCATCCCGCCATACTCCCCGGAGGCTATGCACCGGCCCGGCGCCCAGGGCGCCGTAGGCTTCCGGTTTGAGGAAATAGGGGGGAAAGGCAGGATCGGACATGGCCTGGGCCGGAACAGGGGCGGAAAAGGGAAAGGCCCAGGGTAGATCAAACGGGGGCGGGAGGGAAATGGCCCCGACCCGCCCCGCAGGCGGATCAGTCCGCCGCCCAGCTCACCAGGCCGGAATAGGCAGAGCCCAGGACCACCAGACCGAAGGCGATGCGATACCAGGCGAAGACGGTGAAATCGTGGCTACTGATATAGCGGAGCAGCCAGCGCACGCAGAAAAAGGCGGACACGAAAGCGGCCACAAAGCCCACCACCCACATGCTCAGGTCCGCCCCGTGGAGCAGGGCCCGTTCCTTGTAAAGCTCGTAGAAGGTCGCCACCCCCAGGGTGGGAATGGCCAGGAAGAAGGAAAATTCCGTGGCCGCCTGGCGGGAAAGGCCGAACAACATGCCGCCGATGATGGTGGAACCGGAGCGGGAGGTGCCCGGGATCAGGGCGAAGGCCTGGGCAATGCCCAGCTTCATGGCATCCAGCACGGTCATGTCATCCACCGTTTCCACCCGCACCCGGTGCTGGCGCCGCTCCGCCCAAAGAATGACGAAGCCGCCCAGAATGAAGGCGGAGGCCACAGTCAGGGGATTGAACAGATGGGCCTTGATGGCCTTGCCGAAAAGCAGGCCCAGCACCGCCAGGGGCACGAAGGCCACGGCCAGATTCAGGGTCAGGCGCCGGGCCAGCCGCTCCCGGGGCAGGCCCCGGATTACCCCGGCAATACGCACCCGGTATTCCCAGCACACGGCCAAAATGGCTCCGAACTGGATAACGATTTCAAACAGCTTGCCCCGTTCGTCGTTGAAATGGAGCAGGGCGCCGGTAAGGATCAGGTGGCCCGTGGAGGACACGGGGAGGAACTCGGTGAGCCCTTCCACAATGCCGAGAATGAGGGCCTTGGCCAGTAGGAGCAAATCCATGGGGAATATCCCGGGAGGAGGAAAGCCCCGCATTATACCGGCCTCCCCTGCCAGGCTGGGGACGGGGGCGACGGTGGGCAGGAGGCATGGGGGGCGGGGGCTGCCGTCTGCCGTCTGCCGTCTGCCGTCTGCTTCCTGCTTCCTGCTTCCGGGCTACGGGCTACGGGCGACAGCCCCACCACCGGAGATACCGGCCCGTGGGCCAACGTCATACCGCCCTTCGCCCTTCACAAGAAGCGCCACCGACCTGATCCTCTAGCGCCCCCCGGCCATAGGCTCACGGGAAGCGGCCAGGGACGGTCCGGGGGCGGGACTTCCGGGCTCGGGTGACCTAGAATCCAGTCTTTGCTTTCCCCTTGGCCCCATGTCCCCTCCCACCCCCGACCCCTGGCGTTCCCCCGGTCACCGGCCTGGCGGCTCCTGGGCCTTTGTCCGGCGCCGTAACCTGGCGTATCTGAAACTCTGGTCCGGGCGGCTGGCCTTCTGGATCGGCGCCGTGGGGGTGGGGCTCCTGGCCGTGGCCTTTGCCCGGCTGTCGGACTGGGCCTCCCGGCAGTTTCTCGGGGCCACCCACCACTGGTTCTGGCTGCCCCTGGTGGCCGGCCCCCTGGGCGGAATGGCCTGTCTGTACCTGACCCGGCGCTATTTTCCCGGGGCCGAAGGCAGCGGCATTCCCCAGGCCATGGCCGAATTGCAGCGCCCGGAACACGGGCTCTGGCGGCCTCTGGTCTCCCTGCGCATTGTGGTGGGCAAAATGCTGATCGGCGCCGGGGCCGTGGGCTGCGGCTTTTCCATGGGGCGGGAAGGGCCCACGGTGCAAGTGGGGGCCTCCCTCATGGACGCCATCCACCGCTGGCTGCCCCCCGCCCTCCATGTGCAACGCTCCCATCTGGTGGTGGCCGGGGGAGCCGCCGGGATTGCCGCCGCCTTTAACACCCCCCTGGCGGGCATTGTGTTCGCCATTGAGGAAATGAGCCGGGGGGTGGAATCCCGCATGAGCGGTCTGGTAATTACGGCCATTGTGCTGGCCGGGGTGGTGTCCCAATCCCTCCTGGGGGGCGGCCATTATTTTGGCCACATTCTGGTGGCGGAAAGCAACCGGATGGATCTGGCCCGGGCGGTGCTGGTCAGTTTTCTCGTCTGCGGTCTAGCCGGGGGCCTGTTTTCCCGCATGATGGTGCTGGCGGCGGGCAACTGGCAGGGGGCCCTGGCCCGCCTGCGCAAAGAACGGCCCTACCACTTCGTCGCCGCCTGCGGTCTGCTCCTGGGGGCCCTGGGCATGGTCTGCGGCGGCCTCACCTTCGGCAGCGGCTACGATCCTACCCACCAGGCCCTGCTGGGGGTCCGGGAACTGCCCTGGTATTTCGCCCCGGCCAAATTCGTGGCCACCGTGGTCTCCTACCTGACCGGTCTGCCCGGGGGCATTTTCGCCCCCTCCCTGGCCGTGGGAGCCGGGCTCGGCTCCACCCTCACCCACATCGCCGGGCAGGGGGAACCCACGGGCCTGCTGCTCATTCTCTGCATGGCCGGATTTCTGGCCGCCGTGACCCAGGCCCCCATCACCTCCTTCGTCATTGTCATGGAAATGGTGGATGGCTACAGCATGGTCATCGGCCTCATGGCCACGGCCCTGCTTTCCTCCGGCCTGTCCCGCCTGTTCAGCCCGCCCCTCTACCGCACCCTGGCGGCGGGCATGGTGGCCCGCCAGCCCAAGGCACCGCCCCCGCCACCGGCGGCGGACCCGGCAACGGCGGCGGACCCGGCCCCGGTCCCACCGGTCGCCCCAGAACCGCCCCCGGAAACTTCCCATGAGGCGGGGCCCCAGGGAGAGCTGCCTCTGGCCCCCGTCACCCCCGATCAGCCTAGGAAGCCCCAACCATGACCAGCCCCCTATTCACCCCTTTCCAACTTGGCGCCCTGTCCCTGGCCAACCGTATCGTCATTCCCCCCATGTGCCAGTACTCGGCCCAGAACGGGGAAGTGGGGGACTGGCACCTGATGCACCTGGGCAACCTGTCCCACAGCGGCGCCGGGCTGCTCATTGCTGAGGCCACGGCGGTGGTGCCGGAAGGCCGGATCAGCCCGGCCTGCCCCGGGCTCTGGAATGAGGCCACGGAAGCCGCCTGGGCCCGGGTAATCCGGGCCATCCGGGCCTATTCCCCCATGCCCCTGGCGGTCCAGCTGGCCCACGCCGGGCGCAAGGCCTCCACCCGCCGCCCCTGGGAAGGCCATGGCCGGGTGGCCCCGGAGGACGGGGGCTGGCAGACCGTGGCCCCCTCCCCCCTAGCCTATAGCGCCGACTATCCCCAGCCCCGGGAAATGATGCCGGAGGAACTGGCGGCGCTCCCGGGCCAATTTGCCCAGGCCGCCCAGCGGGCCGCCCGGGCGGGCTTTGACGCCATTGAAATCCACGCCGCCCACGGCTACCTGCTGCACCAATTTCTCTCCCCCTTGAGCAACCAGCGCCGGGACGGCTACGGGGGCAGTCTGGAAAACCGCCTGCGTCTCACCCTGGAAGTGTTCGCCGCCGTGCGGGCCGCCTTCCCCGCCCAACGGCCCGTGGGCATTCGCCTTTCCGCCACGGATTGGGTGGAAGGGGGCTGGGACCTGGACCAGACGGAAATCCTCACCCGGGAACTGGCCGCCCGAGGCTGCGCCTTTTTCCATATTTCCACCGGGGGCCTTTCCCCCTTGCAGCAGATTCACCCGGAACCGGGCTACCAGCTGCCCTTCGCCCGGCGCATCAAAGCCGCCACCGGCATCCCCACCATCGGCGTCGGCCTGATCACCGCAGCCCGTCAGGCAGAAGGCGTGATCCAGGCGCAAGATGCGGACCTGGTGGCCATCGGCCGGGCCATGCTCTACAACCCCCGCTGGCCCTGGCATGCGGCGGCGGAACTGGGCGCCCAGATCAGCGCCCCGCCCCAGTTCTGGCGCAGCAATCCGGCCAACGTCCGCCCCTTCCGCCAAGATTAAGTCCGGCCCCTCCAACCCTTACCCATCAGGCAATCCCATGAGCCAAGCCCAAGACCCCCAAGAACCCAAACCCAGCAAGACCCCCCTCATCCTGGGCCTTATTTTCGTCATCCTCATGGTGGTCCTGATCGGCGGCATGTGGGCCATCGACTACTACAACGCCCCGGAAAACCAGCAGGCCGTCCACGCGGCGGATGACAACTAGGGGCCCCAGGGGCCCAGGTAGCATAAAGTTCTTGGGGGCTTTCCCCACCGCTAAGCGGGGTTCGAGGGATAGGATTTTCGTAGGCTAATGCCTTCCTGCCGCCCCCAACAGCCCGGCCATTGATCCCCGGGAAAGGTCCGTTCCTCCCCTGGAAATCCCCCCGCTTTTCAGTCCAGCACCGACCCCACGTCCACCGCCCCGGTCCAGGTGTAGGCCGCCAAGAGGGGGGCGTCGCCGGTGGTCATGGCGTGGGGGAGGTTTTCCCCGTGCAGCAGGTAATCCCCGGGGATAGGCTCACTTAGCTGGTCTCCGGCCTGCCAGCGGGCAGTGCCGCTCAGGAGGTAATAGGTTTCCACCGCCGGATGGTGGTGGCGGGGATAGGCGGTATGGGGCGCCAGGGCGGTGAGGCCCAGGCAGAGATGGGGATGGGGCAGAGGCGCTTCCGGGCCCACCAGCTCGGCCCAGGCCAGAAGGTTTTCCAAACCGTCCTGGGGGGCATAACCGTAGCGCCACGGGAGGCCGGCCAGGAGGGGGCGAAAGGCATCCAGCACCTGCCCTGCCGGGCCCTGGCCCACTGGCAGGGCTTGCAGCTCCGCCAGCACCGGATGGTCCCGGCCCTGCACCTGCCCCGGGGGGGATTCGGGCAATTCCCACAAAGCCAGCACCCGGGCCAGTTCCCGGCCCAGGGCATCATCCCGCCGGGCCCGCCAGGCATAGTCCCGGCGCAGGGCCGCCAGGGCCCCAACCACCGTCGCCAGAGAAACCGGGGTAGCCATGGCTAGAGGGGGCGGGAGCGCAGGGCCACGTAGGTATGGCCGATGGCTTCGCCCCCTTGATAGGCGGCCCAGGCCTGGAACGGGTCCAGGCGCTTGGGGGCGAGCCGGGCTTCGATGGCCTCCGCCTGCTGGCCTGAGCTTTCCAGGGCCACCCCAGCGAAGGCCTGCTCCAGATCCGCCGCCCGGTAGAAGTGGAAGGGGCCGTACCCCGCTTCCTGCTGGGCGGCGTGGCCCGGGATCACCGCATCCCCTTCCACCTGGACCTTCCAGCCATAGGTGTAGATGTCCGCCCGATAGCCCGCCAGCCGGGCCATTTCCCCATAGACAGCCAGGGGAATGCGGCTACCCAGCATGGAAAGCACGGCGCCACCGGGTTTGAGAAAGCCCCGGGCCTGGACTAGGGCCAGATAGTGGAGGGAGAGCAGGTGCTCCCCCACCAGGGCGGGCACGGGTTCGGGCCGGGGGGGCAGGTGGGCGGTGCTGGTGCGCCCCTCTTCCAGGCGGGCCGGGTCCCCGATGGGCACATTGGGCAGATTTTCGTAGATCAGGTCGTAGCGGGCCCCGTAGGGGGCCAGGGGCGCCAGCAGATCGCCGTGGCCCCCTTCCACGATGACCCGGGTGGGATGGCGCAGATTGCTGAGAATGTTCCGGTAGGCGGCACTCACCACGGTTTCGTGCACATCCGTAATGCCGATCCGGGTGGCCCCCAGGGTTTCCACGGCGGCCAGGGCGTCCAGCCCCACCCCGGTGCCCAGGGCGCAAAAGGCGGCCTGATCCCCCTGATACTGGCGGATCAGCTTAAAGGCGGGCACGGCCACGCTGGCCACCCAGTCTTTGCGCAAATCCTCCGTATCGGGCAGGCAGGCCCGGCTATCCACCAGGATGTCCAGAGAGGGCAGGAGGCTTTCCAGGGGTCGGGCCAGGTTGAAGTAACGGCGGCTATCCACCGCCAGATGGAGGGCGGGGCTGGGGGCAAGGGGGGCGTTCATATCACTCCTTGGCGCTCAAGGCCTGGGCGAAATCGGCCAGGATATCGGCGGTGGTTTCTATGCCCAGGGAGACCCGGATCATGTCCCGGCTAATGCCTGCCAGGGCCAGTTGGGCCTCGTCCAACTGGGCATGGGTGGTGGAAGCGGGATGGAGCACGTAGGTGCGAGCGTCCCCCACATGGACCGCCAGGGTGGTGAGCTTGAGCCGTTTGACGAAGCGGTTGATGGCGGCAAAATCCCCCCGCAGGCCGAAGGTGAGCACCCCGCCGCCCCAGGGCTGGTTGAAATAGCGGCCCAGCCGCTCCCGGCCAGGAACGGAAAGGCCCGGGTAATTGACCCAGCTCACCTCCTCCCGGGCGGAAAGGAATTCGGCCAGGGCCAGGGCATTGCGGCTGTGGGCTTCCAGGCGCAGGGGCAGGGTTTCCAGGCCTACGGTAAACAGGAAAGCGTTCTGGGGATTCAGGCAGGCGCCGAAGTCCCGCAGCATGTGGGCCCGGGCCTTGATGATGAAGGGGCTTTGGGGAAAATCCTGGGCATAGCGCACCCCGCCGTAGCTCTCGTCCGGCTCGGTGAAATCCGGGAATTTGCCCTTATCCCAGGCATAGCCGCCCCCCTCCACCACCACCCCGCCAATGCTGGTGCCGTGGCCGTCCATGTACTTGCTGGCGGAATGGGTGACGATGTGGGCGCCATGGCGAAAGGGATTGCACAGCACGGGGGAAGCCAGGGTGTTATCCACCACAAAGGGCACGTCAAAACGCCGGGACAGCCCGGCCAGCTTATCGAAATCCAGGATATTCAGCCCCGGATTACCGATGGTTTCCCCGAACAGCACCCGGGTATTGGGGCGGAACAGGCGGGCAATCTCCTCCGCCGGGGCCTCCGGGTTAAAAAAGCTGGTGCTGATGCCGAACTTGGGCAGGGTGTTGTGGAGCAGGGAAAAGGAGCCGCCGTAAAGGGTGGCCGCCGCCACCACATGGTCCCCGGCGTGGAGCAGATTGGTCATCACCAGGGCATTGGCCGCCTGACCGGAGGCCGTGGCCACCGCCGCCACGCCCCCTTCCAGGAGATTCACCCGCTGCTCAAAGGCGCTCACCGTGGGATTGCCGGTGCGGGAATACTTGAAGCCGAATTCCTGGAGGGTCATGAGCCGGTGCAGCTGCTCCAGATCGTCGTAGCGGTAGGTGGTGCTTTGCACAATGGGGGGAATGCGGGGTTCCCCCACCCGGGGCGTGTAGCCCCCCTGCACACACAAGGTGCCCTGACTGAATGCGGTATCCATGGCCCGTGCCCCAGAAAGAGAGGAACCCAGTCTAGGCCCCCGCCCCCGGCGGCCCAAGGACCGTAAATCCATAAGCATATAGCGGGGGTGGCATATGGCCCGGCTTCTATAGATTCAGGCGTAGATGGATCAGGGCCATGGGGTAGCCGAACCAGTCCTGCCGTTCCTCCAGGCCGTAGGGCACAAAGCCCAGGTGGTGATAGAACAGGAGCCCGGCTCCGTTGCCTTGAAAACAGGATACGGTCAAAGCCCGGGCCTGGTGCCCGGCCCGGGCCCGTTCCCCCATGGCGGCCATGAGATGACGGCCCACGCCCCGGCCCCGGGCTTCCGGCGCCACCACCACATGGCCCACGGCCCAGTCGCCCCCCGGGGCCCAGCGGTAAAAATCGGCAAAGGCCAGCACCCGCCCCGCCTCCGTCACCACCGTGGCATCCCGGCGGGGCGCCACCGCCTCCGCCAGCTGGTCCGGCGTGAGGGGATAACGGCCTCGGGGAAAGAGGAAAAACAGCTCTTCCTGGCTTTGGGGAAAGGCGCAAATGGTGGGCAAGTCCTCCGGCGCCAGGGGACGGGTCTGGAAGGTCATGGGTGGCAGCAAGAAAATGGAAAAGAGTGCAGGAACCGGGGGATAGCCCGCCCTAAGCCTCAGCGGGAGCGGACCGGGTCCGGCCCCGGGCGAGGCGGAGGCCATCCCGGATATTCAGGCCCATGAGCCCCAGATTCACCGCCCCGGCCGCCAGTTCCAGGGCCTGGACCCGGTAAAAGCCCAGGTCGAATATCCCGGCGGAGGCCTTGGCGCTCAGGTAAAGGGCGGCGGGAATCAGGATCAGCAGGCCGTTAATGGCGATGATGGGCATGCGCCGGCGCTTGGCCTGAAGGCAGGCATGGCTCCCCTTGCCCCCCAGGGCAAAACCACTGGCCCCGGCAAAGACCATGGCGGGAATGAAAAATATAAAAGCGTAGGGAATGGCCTGCTTCACCCAGACCACGGCCCGAACCTCCAGAAACAACTCGGCCACCAGGGTGGAGAGCCAGAAACAGGCGATGCAGGCAAAGGCCAGCACCCCGGCCAGGGCGTGAAACTTAGGCTTCATGGTCATCTCCCCCCCGGGGACGCCCGTGGCGGGCAGCCAGGGTCTCCAGCACTTTCAAAGTCACCGCCAGCTCTTCCGGGGAAAACGCCTGGGCAACGGTCCGGGTATGTTCCTTCCAGGCCTGGTCGATGCGGGAGAACAGGGCCCCTCCCTCAGAGGTCAGGTAATACAGGGGAGAACGGGCGTGGGCGGGATTGGGGCGCTTTTCCATCAAGCCATCGGCCACCAGCAGATTCAACTGCTTCTGGGCCCCCTGGCGGCTCACCCCCATCCGAGCCCCCATCTGGGGCGCCGTCAAAGGCCCCCCGGCCTGGGCCAGGGCCCCCAGAATCTGCCAGCGGGCGCTGGTCACTCCCAGAGGCTCAGCGAAAGCATCCCCCCACTCCAACAGACACCCATTGGCCCGAAAAACGGCCACCACCGTATCGGACAGCAACTGACTGGAATCCTGGACCATGGGGCCCTCCCGAGGGCATTAAGTTGGCAACCAGTTTCCATTATTGGAAACCAGTTGTCAACTAACAGGGAGGACAAAGTCGCGTCTGGCCCCCCCATCAGCCCGGGGTGCTGGCTGGGGGAACCGGCCCTAATCCGGCGCTTCCGGCGCCGTCAAAACCTCCAGCCGGGCCAGCCAGATCAGGGCGTAGTCTCGATTAGAACCGCACATGTCGGGGGAGGCCTGGAGGCCGCCGCAGCAGGCGGGGCGGTCCGGGTGGTGGAAGAGTTCGCAGCGCAGGTCGGGGGTGAGATGGGGACAGGGCACCCCGGCAGGCTTGCCGCCGGGCAGGCCCGGGAGGGGGCTGGAGATTGAGGGGGCGATGCAGCAGGCGCCGCAGCCGGGGCGGCAGTCCATCAGGGCCACCCGGCGCCAGAGGGCGGAACCAGCCCCCAGGGAGAAAGAGGCACCACCGGGCACAAAGGGCCAGGGGGCACGCCCCGGACGGCCAAAGCCCCCGGGATGTCCAGAATGCCCGGAGTACCCAGAGCACCCGAAGCCCCCAAAATGCCCGGGGCACATGGAGAACCCGGCGCACCTGGAAAGCCCGTGGGCCCAGAAAAGCCGGAGGAGCCGGGGGCGGCTCCAGCCGCCCTCGCCCCCCTATTTATCATTACTGAAGCCCTGCTTTTTTGCCACCGGGTAGGTCAGGGGGAAGTAGACCTGTTTGTAGGCGGCGGCGGTGTTTTTGGACCAGGAGAGGCCATCGTTACGGCCGATTTCCCGCCAGTAGTCCAGCAGATTCCGGTCATAGGCCAGGATGGCGGGGGCTAGGGCCTGGGCCTGATAGCTTTCGTCGTGGCGGAAGGAGGAGGTGGGCAGGCGGGGTTTCTGGGTGGCCGGGGTATTCACATGGCCGATGGCCACGCCGGCCAGGGGGAAGGTGAGGGGCGGCAGTTCCAGGAGGTCGATGACCGCCTGGGGGTCCCGGCGGAAACCACCGATGGGCACCACCCCCAGGCCCAGGGAGCGGGCGGCGGTCATCAGGGTGCCCAGGGCAATGCCCCCATCCACGGCGCCCACCGTATAGCCTTCCAGGCTTTCGTGGATCAGCTGCTTTTCCCCCGCCACTTCCACCCCGACCCGGGTTTTGTAGAAGTCCATGAGCACCACGATGAAGACCGGGGCCGTGGCGATCCAGGGCTGGCCCCCGGCGATTTCCGCCAGACGGGCCCGTTTTTCCGGGGCCCGCACCACCACCAGGGAAACCTGCTGGCCGTTCATGGAGGTGGGGGCCCGATGGGCGGCTTCCACAATGGCATCCAGGCTCAGGTCACTGATGGGGGCGGTGGAAAAATCCCGGTCGCTGCGGTGGCTGTGGAGCAATTCCATCGTTGCATTCATGTCGTCTGTTCTCCAGATTAAGGGCCGGGCCGCCGTCGCGGGGCCCGGCCAAAGGGGGCGGGATTAGCGGCCTTTCAGCCCGGCCCAGCGCCAGTTGGTGATTTCCGGGGCATCGATGCCCCAGGTATGGGCGTATTCCCGGCAGGCCTGCTGCCGTTCCCGCAGGGCCTGCTTGACGTGGGCCCCGGCCACCTGGAGCCGGGGCACCCGGTCCAGGATGTCGATGGCCAGGGTGTAGCGGTCGATTTCGTTTTCCATGGCCAGTTCCAGGGGGGTGGTGATACTGCCCTTTTCCTTGTAGCCCCGCACGTGCATCCGGTCGTGGTTGGGCCGCCGGTAGGCTAGGCGGTGGATAAGCCAGGGATAGCCGTGGAAATTGAAGACCACCGGCTTGTCCGCGGTAAACAGGCTCAGGTAATCCCGCTCCGCCAGACCGTGGGGATGCTCTTCCGCCGGGGCCAGGGTGAATAAATCCACCACATTGACGAAGCGCAGGCGCAGATCGGGGAAATGGGTGAGGAGCAGTTCCACCGCCGCCAGGGCTTCCTGGGTGGGCACGTCGCCGCAGCAGGCCAGCACCGCCTCCGGCTCCCCGTCCCCGTCGCTGCTGGCCCAGTCCCACAGGCCGATGCCCCGCTCGCAGTGGCGCAGGGCCGCCTCCGGGCTCAGGTACTGGAGGTGGGACTGCTTATCCGCCACCAGCACATTGATCACGTCCGTTTCCCCCAGGCAGCGGTCCGCCACCGCCAGCAGGCAATTGGCGTCCGGGGGCAGGTAGATGCGGGTGACCTCCGGGCTCTTATTCACCACCAGATCGAGAAAACCCGGGTCCTGGTGGGTAAAGCCGTTGTGATCCTGACGCCATACGGTGGAGGTAATGAGCAGATTGAGGGCCGCCACCGGCGCCCGCCAGGGCACGGCCCGGGCCATTTCCAGCCACTTGGCGTGCTGGTTGAACATGGAGTCGATGACGTGGGCGAAGGCTTCGTAGGTGGAAAGAAAGCCGTGGCGGCCGGAGAGCAGATAGCCTTCCAGCCAGCCTTCCAGGGTGTGCTCGGAGAGCATTTCCATGACCCGGCCATCCGCCGCCAGATGGCCTCCGTCCCCGTCTTCCGGACGGCGCTCCGCCAGCCAGGTTTTGCCGCTGGCCTCGAACACGGCTTGGAGCCGGTTGGAAGCGGTTTCGTCCGGGCCGAAGACCCGGAAATTATCCGGATTGGCTCGCAGCAGATCCGCCAGATAGGCCCCCAGGGGGGCGGTGTTTTCCACGGAACTGGCGGCGGGGAATTCCACCTTCACCCCATGGGCGCGCCAGTCGGGCCGCTCCAGGGGACGGCGGCCCAGGCCCCCGTTGGCGTAGGGGCAGGCGCTCAGGCGCCGTTCGCCCCGGGGCGCCCAATCCATTAATTCGGGCTGGGGCCGGCCCTCCGGGGTGAACAATTCTTCGGGCCGGTAGGAGGCCAGCCACTGGGCCAGCTGCTCCAGGTGCCGGGGATTATGCCGGGGGTCGGAGAGGGGCACCTGGTGAGCCCGCCAGGTGCCTTCCACCTGATGGCCGTCCGCCTCTTTGGGGCCGGTCCAGCCCTTGGGGGAAATGAGGATGACCATGGGCCAGCGGGGCCGCTGGGCCGGGGCCGAGCCCGCCTGGCGGGCCGCCCCCTGAATGGCCCGGATTTCCGCCAGACAGTCTTCCATGGCGGCAGCCATGCCCTGGTGCATGGCTTCCGGCTCACTCCCTTCCACCACCCGGGGAGCCCAGCCGTAACCGGCGAACAGGGCCAGCAGCTCTTCCCGGGGAATGCGGGCCAGGAGAGTGGGGTTGGCGATTTTGTAGCCGTTGAGGTGGAGGATGGGCAGCACCGCCCCATCCCGTACCGGATTGAGGAATTTGTTGGAATGCCAGGCGGTGGCCAGGGGCCCGGTTTCCGCCTCCCCGTCCCCCACCATGGCCGCCACCACCAGATCCGGGTGGTCGAAGGCGGCCCCGAAGGCGTGGGAAAGGCTGTAGCCCAGTTCCCCCCCTTCGTGGATGGAACCGGGCACTTCCGGGGTGCAATGGCTGCCGCTGCCCCCGGGGAAGGAAAATTCCCGGCAGAAGCGGGTCAGGCCCGCCAGCCCCCAGCCCCGATCCGGGTAGCGTTCCCCGTAGGTGCCTTCGAGCCAGGCCGGAGCCAGCACCCCGGGGGCGCCGTGGCCGGGCCCGGCGATGAACAGGGCGGGGAAATCGTCCCGCTTCACCAGCCGGCTCAGATGGGCATAGGTGAAGGCGATGCCCGGGCTGGAGCCCCAGTGGCCCAGGGGCCGGTGCTTCACCTGTTCGGCCCGGAGGGGCTCGGCCAGCAGGGGATTGTCCCGCAGGTAAATCATGGCCGCCCCCAGATAGGTGCAGGCCCGCCACCAGGCGTGGAGACGCCGGAGTTCGTCGGAGGAAAGAGGCGTGGCTGTCATGATAGGCAAGGTCCATGGCCGGCCCGGAGCCCGGGCCAAGGGGAGCTATGGTAGGCCGGGGAGCGGGGTGCCGTCACGGGGCACATCAAGGCAAATACAGAAGCATATTGGCGGAAACGGGGGGCAGGCTGGAAACAGGCGGTTTTGGCGGTTCTCTAAGGCTATAGGGCGGAGCCCGGGAAAAGACGGGGGCCGGAAGGGCCAGCCCTCGGGAACGGGCGTCCTGATTGCCGCTCCTGGAAGTTAAAAGCTAGATCGCCTATCCACGGCCCTCACCGGGCGGTTTTTGGGCGGGCTGGGAAAAGTTTTGAGGCCGAAGGGGGCTGGCAGCTCCCTTTGCTGCGGTTTCCGCAGCGCCCTGGCGGCCCTTTGGGGGTTCCCCTTAGGCTACCGGAGGCTCCGGGAAACCCCAGAGGAAGGGGAAGCCGGAGGGGCGAATACTACGGGAGAAAACCCGGTCTTCACTGGCAGCGCCAGCAACACCGGTGGCACCAGGGGCATAGGCGGCCCATGGCCCGTTCCCCGACCCCCCTGATTTCCAGAGGCGGGACGAAGGGCCGGTGAGAGTCGCCGGTGGCCTGATCGGGCCGGTCCTCAAAACTTTCGGCCAGCCTTGCCCCCTCCTCGAAGGCGGGGCGATAG
Organism: Azospira inquinata; assembly: GCF_018905915.1. Classification (NCBI taxonomy): domain Bacteria; kingdom Pseudomonadati; phylum Pseudomonadota; class Betaproteobacteria; order Rhodocyclales; family Rhodocyclaceae; genus Azospira; species Azospira inquinata. Next base: position 1,888,943 of record NZ_CP064782.1, on the reverse strand, counting down.
CTAGGCCAGCGCCCCCAGGCAAGGGCCCCCACCGGGCGACCGCCGGATCAGGCCTTGCGGTACAGCTCGGCGCCGCTTTTGAGGAATTCCACCGACTTGGTTTCCATGCCCTTGGAGAGGGCGGTTTCGGCGCTCACTCCCTGGGCGGCGGCGAAATCCCGCACGTCCTGGGTGATTTTCATGGAGCAGAAGTGGGGGCCGCACATGGAGCAGAAGTGGGCCAGCTTGGCGCCGTGCTGGGGCAGGGTTTCGTCGTGGAATTCCCGGGCCTTGTCCGGGTCCAGACCCAGGTTGAACTGGTCGTCCCAGCGGAATTCAAAGCGGGCCTTGGAGAGGGCGTTGTCCCGGATCTGGGCGCCCGGATGGCCCTTGGCCAGGTCGGCGGCGTGGGCCGCCAGCTTGTAGGTGATGATGCCTTCCTTCACGTCCTGCTTGTCCGGCAGGCCCAGGTGTTCCTTGGGGGTGACGTAGCAGAGCATGGCGGTGCCGTACCAACCGATCTGGGCAGCGCCGATGGCGCTGGTGATGTGGTCGTAGCCCGGGGCAATGTCCGTGGTCAGGGGGCCCAGGGTGTAGAAGGGGGCCTCCTTGCACCACTCCAGCTCCTTCTCCATGTTTTCCTTGATGCGCTGCATGGGCACGTGGCCCGGGCCTTCGATCATCACCTGGACGTCGTGCTTCCAGGCGATCTGGGTCAGTTCCCCTAGGGTTTCCAGCTCGCCCAGCTGGGCCTCGTCATTGGCGTCGTAGATGGAGCCGGGGCGCAGGCCATCCCCCAGGGAGAAGGCCACGTCATAGGCCTTCATGATCTGGCAGATGTCCTCGAAATGGGTGTAGAGGAAGCTTTCCTGGTGGTGGGCCAGGCACCACTTGGCCATGATGGAGCCGCCCCGGCTGACGATGCCGGTCATGCGCTCGGCGGTCATGGGGATGTAGCGCAGCAACACCCCGGCGTGGATGGTGAAGTAATCCACCCCCTGCTCCGCCTGCTCGATCAGGGTGTCCCGGAAAATTTCCCAGGTCAGGTCCTCCGCCTTGCCATTCACCTTTTCCAGAGCCTGGTAGATGGGTACGGTGCCGATGGGCACCGGGCTGTTGCGGATAATCCATTCCCGGGTTTCGTGGATGTTCTTGCCGGTGGACAGGTCCATCACCGTGTCCCCGCCCCAGCGGATGGACCAGGTCATTTTGTCCACCTCTTCCCCGATGGAGGAAGAGACGGCGGAATTGCCGATATTGGCGTTAATTTTCACCAGGAAATTGCGGCCGATAATCATGGGCTCGGTTTCCGGGTGATTGATGTTGGCCGGAATAATGGCCCGGCCGGCGGCCACTTCCTGGCGCACGAATTCCGGGGTGATCTCTTCCGGAATGGCGGCGCCAAAGCGCTCACCGGGGTGCTGGCGGCCCAAGAGCTTCACCAGCCGCTGGCCCTGGGGACCGGAGGCCGCCAGGCTTTCCAGGTACTGGCGCCGGTTCAGGTTTTCCCGCAGGGCGATAAATTCCATTTCCGGGGTGATGATGCCCTGGCGGGCGTAGTGCATCTGGGTCACATTGGCCCCGGCCTTGGCCCGGCGGGGCTTGCGGTGCAGGCCGGGAAAACGCAGGGGGTCCAGGGCCGGATCGGCGGCCCGCTGACGGCCATAGGCGGAAGACAGGCCGTCCAGCAGGGCCGTATCCCCCCGTTCCTCAATCCAGGCCTGGCGCAGGGCGGGCAGGCCGGAACGGATGTCGATGGTGGCCGCCGGGTCCGAATAGGGACCGGAACAGTCGTACACGTAAATGGGGGGATTCTGTTCCCCACCCATGGCCGTGGGGGTGTCGGCCTGGGAAATTTCCCGCATGGGCACCCGCAGATCCGGCCGGGACCCGGTGACATAAATCTTCCGGGAATTAGGCAGGGGCTGGATGGCGGCCTGATCCACCTGGGCGGCGGCGGCGACGAATTGATCCTGGGCGTTCATGGGGACTCCTTGGGCGGCGGTGAGGCAAAAAGGCAAGGGCGCGGCGGGAGCGGGATGGGGCAGGACGGCGGAGTCCCCGGGGGACGATGGACGCTGCGGTGTTCGCTTCCCTACGACGGCATTACCCGTACAGGTTCGAAGGGTATTTCTCAGCCGAAAGGCCGGTCGCCACTGGCTTTCCCCGCTTTTTCGGCACCCCTTGCGTACGGCCCGCAAGGTACTGGAAAGCCCCCGGAATTGCAAGGTGACCGCCCGCGCCCCTAAAGATTCCCCGCCACCGTCCGAAAAGGGTAGTGAGGCAAAGGCCAAAGGGGGTTCCGTACCCTATCCCCGCCCGCGCCCGGGCGCCGGGGCCCTTTTCCCCCACGCCCGCCAGGAAGGCCGCCCGACGGTCTTGCCGCCCCATTCAGCCCGTCCGGAGGCCGGACACCCTGTCCCCCGGGCCCAAGGGAGTTATTCATGCCGTTTTTCCGCCGCCCCCGTCTTTCCCGCGCCTGTTGCCACGGCCTTCTGGGCCTGGCAGCCCTGGGCTGGGCCTGCGCCGCCCAGGCCCTGGCCCCCACCAAGACCGGGGACGCGGGACGCCAGTGGGACACCCTGTCCACCCAGACGGGCAAGCAGATCGACATTGACCGGTCCAGCATCAAGAAGGAAGAAGCGGGCCGCATCACCGCCTGGGGCCGCATGGTGCTCAACCACGACCTGCCCGACGCCCAGAGCGGCGGCAGCTACCGAAGCATCGAGGTGCTGGGCCGTTACGATTGCAGCGGCCGCACCTACGCCACCTTGAAGCGCATCTACGTCAAAGCCTCCGGGGAAGTGCTGCGGGAAGAGGAACAGAAGGTGCTGGCGGACATGCCGGTGCATAGCAATACCCTGGACGACAAGGTGCTGCGCACGGTCTGCCGCCCCACCTCGGCCAAGGAACTGCGCAAGGCGGCAATGGGCACGGCGGTGAAGGCCAGCGACGTGGCCGATGCCCTGAAGGAAGCCAACGACAAGCTGCTCAAGAAAACCCTGGGCAAGGACAAAAAAGCCGGCCCCCGCCATAAGGACGATCTGGCCAGCAGCGCCGGGGGCAGCGACCCCAAGGGCAGCAAAGCGGAAAAGGGGGAAAAGGCAGAGAGGGGAGAGAAGGCGGAAGCCGCCGACCCGGATACCCTGGAAATTAAACCGCCCCGGTCCACGTACCGGGCGCCCCAACCCCGGCCCCGCAAACCGGTGCGCCACACCCCGCCTCGCCCCGCCACCCCGGCCAGCCCGACCACCGGCGCTACTGACACATCGGCGGCCGGCAACGCCCATGGGGCAAGCACGGCAACGGCAGACGGCCACGGCGGCGCCCCCCATTGGGATTACGAGGGCGCCAACGGGCCGGAGAACTGGGCCAATCTGAGCCCGGATTTCCACGCCTGCGCCGACGGCCATCGCCAATCCCCCATCGACATCCGGGACGGCATCAAGGTGGATTTGCCCCCCATCCGCTTCAACTACGCCCCCTCCCACTTCCAGATCGTAGATAACGGCCACACCCTCCAGGCCACCCTGGGCAACGGCAGCCTGACCCTGATGGGCAAGCCCTATGTGTTGAGCCAGATCCATTTCCACCATCCGGCGGAAGAAAAGGTGAACGGCCAGAGCTTCCCCCTGGTGGCCCATCTGGTGCATCGCTCGGCGGACAACCGGCTGGCGGTGGTGGCGGTACTGTTCACCCCGGGCAAGGAAAATCCGGCCCTGCAAACCCTCTGGGACTACATCCCCCTGGAACGGAACGCCCCGGTAGCACCTCCGGACGCGGCCATCGACCTCAACCAGCTGCTGCCGGACCAGCGGGACTACTACACCTACATGGGTTCCCTCACCACCCCGCCCTGCACGGAAGGGGTGCTGTGGCTGGTGCTGAAACAGCCGGTGGAAGTGTCCCCGGATCAGCTGGCCATTTTCGCCCGCCTCTACCCGGCCAACGCCCGCCCCATCCAGCCCCGGGGCGACCGGCTCATCAAGGAATCCCGGTAGGGACGGAGAGTAAGACCATCCCTGGGGCACGGGGGACGGAGTCGCAACGGCGCGGAATGGAGCGGGGGGCGGAGGCGCTGAGGCGGCCGCCCTTCGCCCTTCGCCCTTCGCCCTTCGCCCTTCGCCCCTTCGCCCCTTCGCCCCTTCGCCCCTTCGCCCTTCCACCCTTCCACCCTTCCACCCTTCCACCCTTCTGCCCTCTGCCCTCTGCCCTCTGCCCTCTGCCGTTTCCCATTGCGTTACCTGCCGCCTATCGCCTGACACTGGGAACTAGGGGGCCGAGCGCTGGCGGCTGAACCGGGCCGCCCGGGCGCGGCCGCCAGCGCCGTGCCATCTGACCGTTGCCACACACGTCCCGACCCCTCCGACCTGCCGACCTGGGGCCATCTCCGCTTGAATCCGCCCCCCTGAAGTGCCCGCCGCCCCGCGCCCTTGGCGACGCTCCCAGCTGAGCTTCCTGATAACGCCGCCCCTCAGCCCGTCCCCGGCAGTCCTCCTTCCGAACAAGCGCCCCGGCCCCCTGCCGGAACGGAAAGCTCCCCGCTCACCCCCCTCCCCTTGGCCGCCTTCCTCCTCCGTTTCCCGGCACCAGCCCGGCCCCAGCCGCCCCTGGCTTGGCGCTCTGACCGGAGACCTCCGCCCCCGGCGATGAAGGCAAACGGCTCGGGTATAATTGGTTTTTGTCGAGACATTAATATTAGCTTGCGCTAATATTCACCCACGGGGACAAGAGACAATGGAAATGAACCTGGAAAAAGCCCGCTTCAACATGATCGAACAACAGATCCGGCCCTGGGACGTGCTGGATCAATCCGTGCTGGACCTGCTCTGCGTGGTCAAGCGGGAAGAGTTCGTCCCCGCTGCCTACCAGAACCTGGCCTTCGCCGATCTGGAAATCCCCCTGGGTCACGGCGCCACCATGCTGTCCCCCAAATTCGAAGCCCGCATTCTGCAAGAACTGGCGGTACGTAAGACGGACAAGGTGCTGGAAATCGGCACGGGCTCCGGCTACATGGCCGCCCTCCTGGGCGCCCGGGCCCAACAGGTGACCACCCTGGAACTGGTGCCGGAGCTGGCCAAGCAGGCCAAGGCCAATCTGAACAAGGCCGGGGCCACCAATGTGGCGGTGGAAACCGCTGATGGCGCCCTGGGTTGGGCGGCCGGCGCCCCTTACGACGTGATCGTGGTGTCCGCCTCCCTGCCCTTCCTGCCCGAAGAACTCCTGGCCCAACTCAAAGTGGGCGGCCGCCTCGCCGCCGTGGTAGGCGACGCCCCGGTCATGGAAGCCCAGCTGGTGACCTGCACCGCCGAAGGCCAGTACGACACGGAAAACCTTTTTGAAACCGTGGCCGCCCCCCTGACGGGCGCCAAGCAAAAGGAACGGTTCACGTTCTAAGGACCCCATGAAACAGATCACCCCCCGGGAGCTGGCCGACTGGCTAGCCGACCCTCAGCGCCCCCGCCCCGTCCTGCTGGACGTGCGGGAGCCCAATGAAGTGGCTTTCTGCGCCCTGCCGGACACGGTCTCCATGCCCATGGGCACGGTGCCCCTGCGCAAGGGAGAGCTGGACCCGGAGGCCGTCACGGTGGTGATCTGTCACCATGGGGGCCGCAGCTTCCAGGTGGCCCAGTATCTGGAACAGTCCGGTTTCAGCCACATCATCAATCTGGCCGGGGGCATGCACGGGTGGTCCTGCGAAGTGGATCCCTCCGTCCCCACCTATTGAGGCCTTTATGAAAGTCTGCCTGACGCCCCTCGCCCTGGCCCTGCTGCTGTGGGGTCAGGCCGCTGCCGCCGCCAACCTGGCCCAGATCTACCGGGAAGCCCAGGACAACGACCCCCAATTCGCCAGTGCCAAGGCCACCCTGGACGCCCACCGGGAAGCGGAAGCCCAGGGCCTCTCGGCCCTGTTGCCCAACGTCTCCCTGGGGGCCCGGGCCGGGCACAACAACGTGGATATGAGTATCCACGATCCGTCCGCCACCAAGGATTACAGCTATAACAACCACGGCTACACCCTGTCCCTCACCCAGCCCCTGTTCCGCTGGCAGAGCAAGGTGCAGTACGACCAGGCCAAGCTCCAGGTGGCCCAGGCCGAGGCCCAGTTTCTGCAAGCCAAGCAGGATCTGATTCTGCGCACGGCCCAGGCCTATTTCGACGTGCTCTACGCCCAGGAAAACCTGCGCGCCGTCCTGGCCCAGAAAGCGGCCATCGGCCAGCAACTGGCCCTGGCCAAGAAAAGCTTTGAAGTGGGCACGGTGACCATCACCGACACCCACGAAGCCCAGGCCCGCTACGATCTGGCCCAGGCCCAGGAAATCGCCGCCCGCAACGATCTGGAAATCCGGGAACGGACCCTGCAAGCCATAATCGGCAAGGAAGGGGGGGACCTGGCCCGGCTGCGCAACGGCATCGCCCTGAGCGGCCCCAAACCGGCCCTCATGAACGACTGGGTGAATGCGGCAGAAAACGGCAACATCGGCGTTCAGGTGCAACAGATCGGTTCCGACATCGCCTCCCGGGAAGTGGAAAAACAACGGGCCGGCCATTACCCCACGGTGGATCTGGTGGCCAGCCGCAACCTGAACAGCCAGGGCCGCAGCTACACCGGCGCCGCCATTCCGGGCTACACCGTCATGCCCATTCCCTCCCTGGACCAGACCACCACCACCTTAGGGGTCCAGGTGAATATTCCCCTCTACCAGGGGGGCTATGTGGTGTCCAAGCAGCGGGAAGCGGCGGCCAATTACCAGGCCTCCCTTTCCGGCCTGGAAAACGCCCGGCGTCAGGCGGCCCTGGGCGCCCGCCAGTATTTTCTCGGGGTCACCAACGGTCTGGCCCAGGTTAAGGCCCTGGAAGCGGCCAACGTTTCCTCCAAGTCCGCCCTGGATTCCAACAAGCTAGGCTACGAGGTGGGGGTACGCATCAACATCGACGTCCTCAATGCGGAACAACAGGTCTATACCACCCGCCGGGATCTGGCCAAGGCCCGCTTCGACACCCTCATGGCCCAGCTGCGCCTGAAAGCCGCCGTGGGTACCCTGGGGGATGAGGACGTCCAGCAGGTGAACGCCCTTCTGGACAGCCACTAGCGCCACCGGGTCCCCCAATCCCCCACCACTCCCCGCCCCATGGCCCTCTGGCCCGGACGGGGAGTTTTGTTTTGAGGGACGGGAATGGGGGCAGAGGAGACGAGGGCCTCCCGGTGTCACGGGCAGGCTGGACGACTGTGCTTGGGGCAAGGAGCAACTGGGTAGCGGTGGCTGGGAGGAGCAGGGCCGCCCGCAGGAGGGAAGTATGCCTTGGCCGGTGAGGATTATTCTCTTGGGCCTGTCTCGGGCTGCTGGGTCGCGGGTCGCGGGTCGCGGGTCGCGGCAATACGTTACCTCATCCCACGGCTCCGCAGCGGCGGAGGGTCAGGCCCACCGACCTTGGCACTTCCCCCTGCCCACCCCCACTTCCCCCAATGGGGAGCAACGCCCGGGATTCAGTGGCCCTGGCCCAATACGTCGGCAATCAGGGCCAGGGTTCGGGCGGTGGCGCCCCGGTGGGCGGCGGCGAAGGCCTGGGCGGACAGGGCCATGGCCCGGCGTTCCTCGGGCTGACGAAAGAGGCCGCCCACCTCATGGACCAGGGCTTCCGGGCCGGGCAGGCGGCGGGCGGCGCCGCAGGCCACCGCATCCGCCGCCGCCTGGGCGAAATTGAAGGTGTGGGGCCCCACCAGCACCGGGCAGCCGCAGGCCGCCGCCTCGATGAGGTTCTGGCCGCCGAAGGGCAGCAGACTGCCGCCAATCAGGGCCAGGTCGGCGCAGGTGTAATAGGCGGGCATTTCCCCCAGGCTATCCCCCAGCCACACCCGGGTTTCCGGCCCGGGCAATCCCTCGCTGCGGCGCACTAGGCTCAAGCCCCGCTGGCGCACCAGGTCCGCCACCCCGTCGAAGCGCTGGGGATGGCGGGGAACCAGCACCAGGAGCAGGCCGGGGATGGCTAGGTGCTCCAAGGCATCCAGCACCAGGGCTTCTTCCCCATCCCGGGTGCTGGCCGCCAGCCATACCGGCCGGTCCCCCAGGACGGCCTTCCAGCCCTGGCCCAGGGCCAGCTTGTCTTCCGCCGGGGTAACGTCGAATTTCAGGTTGCCGCAGACCGTGATCGGGTCCGCCCCCAGGGCGGCCAGGCGGCCCCCATCCACCTCGGTCTGGGCGGCCACGGCACTCAACAAGCCAAAGGCGGGGCGAAACAGCAGGGGCAGCCGGGCATAGCCCGCCGCGGAACGGGCGGAGAGGCGGGCGTTCACCAGCACCAGGGGTACCCCGGCCCGGTGTCCCGCCGCCAGCAGGTTGGGCCACAGCTCGGTTTCCATGAAGAGTCCCAAAACCGGACGGAAATGGCGGAAAAAGCGGGCCACCGCCCCGGGGAAATCATAGGGGGCGTAGACGTAGCTCACCCGATGCCCCTGATCGCCCCACATTTCCTGGGCCGTGGCCCGGCCCGTGGGGGTCATGCCGGTGAGGAGCAGATGATGGTCTGGGTAGGCCGCCAGCAGGGCCCGCACCAGGGGCTGGACCGCCCGGGTTTCCCCCACGGACACCGCATGGAGCCAGATCAGGGGGGGCGGCACGTGTCCAGACCAAGGGGGCAGTTCCCCGTAAAACCCCAGGCGTTCCCCCCAATGGGCCCGGTATTCGGGCTGGCGCCGAGCCCGGAGCAGCAGGCGTAGGACCACCAGGGGCGCCGCCAGATATAGGAGCAGGGAGTAGGCCCAACGGGCCAGCCGGGCAAAGGGCATGGTCAGGCGCCGCCGTTCTGGATCGGGGCAGACGCCGCCTCAGCGGGGCCCCGGGGGCCCGGCCCCTGGGGCGCGGCCAGGGCCCGATCCACCGCCCCCAGAATGGTACCCAGATCCGGAGGCAGGCCTTTTTTGCCGTAGCTGGCGCAAAAGCCGTCACCGAACACCGCCGCCTGTTCCCCATCCGAATCGCAGAAAATACCCACGGTGGGCCGCCCCAGGGCGGCGCCGAAATGGGTGAAGCCCGTGTCCAGACCCACCACCAGGCGGCTGCCAGCAAGGAAACGGGCTGCCGTACCCAAATCCATGAGGGGGGGCACCACGGCCCCGGGCAACTGGGCCGCTAGGCGCTCGCTACGGGCCCGTTCCTCAGTGCTGCCCCAGGGCAGCAGGGCAACGATACCGTCTTCCGCCAGACGCCGCCCCACGGCCAGCCAGTTGTCTTCCGACCAGAGCTTGGGCGGCCGGCTGGCGGCGTGCATCAGCACCCCGTAGGGGCCCGTAGGCAGCCAGTCCACCTCCAGGGGCTGGGCGTGGATGCCGTAGCGGGGCGCCTGATCCAGGGCATAGCCCAGGGCCCCCGCCGCCACGGCCCGGCAGCGATCCACCACATGGCGGGACCAGGCGATGGGCAGGCGCTGATCGTAGAAGCGGGCGGCCGCCCCCTCCTTGATGCTGTGCCGATCCCCCCCCACCACCACCCCGCCCCGGGCCAGCCGGGCCACGGCCACGCTTTTCAGCAGGCCCTGGGTATCCAGGATGTAGTCGTAGCTTTCCGCCTGAAGCTCCCGCCGGAAGCGGCCCATTTCCCCCCAGGTGGCCCCCGTCAGGAGATGTTTGCGCCAGCGCCGCCAAGCAATGGGAATGATCCGGCGCACCCCGGGGTGGAGGCGGGGAATGGGCACATAGGCCTCCTCCGCCACCCAATCCACCTGGGCGTCGGGGAAGTGGGCCAGGATGTCGGTAACCACCGGGCAGTTATGGACCAGATCGCCCATGGAGGACATTTTCACCAGGAGGATTTTCAGCATGAGGTCCGTCAGAAAAGGTACAGCTCCCGGGCATGGGGACGGTCGCCGCCAGGGGCGACTGGGTCTGGCCGGTTTGGGCCCGGCCCGGGAAGATTTAGAATAGGGGACTGTTTCCATTATACCTGTCCATGCCCGCCCCCTCCTCCGCCGCCCCCTGCGCCCCCCGGCCGCCCCTATCCGCCGTCCTCATCACCCTGAACGGCGCCCGCAGCCTGGACGCCTGTCTGGCCAGCCTGGGCTTTGCCGAGGAAATCCTGGTGGTGGATTCGGGCAGCACGGACGACACCCGGGCCATCGCCGCCCGCCACGGGGCCCGGGTTCTCCATCAGGACTGGCTGGGCTTCGGCCCCCAGAAGCAGTTTGCGGTGAGCCAGGCCCGCCATCCCTGGGTCTTCTGCATAGACGCGGACGAGGTGGTCAGCCCGGCCCTGGCCGCCAGCCTGGAGCAGGCCCTGACCCGGGCCGCCGGAGGGGACGGGCCCTACGCCTACGAGGTGCCCCGCTGTAACCGCTTTCTCGGCCGCTATCTGCGCCACGGGGAAGGCTATCCGGACTGGAATCTGCGGCTCTTCCACCGGGACCATGGCCGTTGGTCCGAAGACCCGGTCCATGAACATGTGCTGGCGGACGGGCCGGTGGAACGGCTTTCCGGGGACCTGCTCCATGACTCGGCGGAGTCCCTGGAACGCTACCTGGACAAGCAGAACCGCTACACCTCCCTGGCCGCCCAGGCGGCCCTGGCCCGGGGCAAAACCGTCACCCCGGCCCGGCTGGTGCTGTCCCCCCTGATCCGCTTCGTTAAATTCTATTTTTTGCGCCAGGGCTTCCTGGATGGAATGCCCGGCTTGGTGCATACCTGCATCGGCTGTTACAACAGCTTCTGCAAGTATGCGAAAATGTTGGATTCCCAGAAAACAAGGCCTTCCGGCAAATGAAAATTCTGCTCACCGGAGCCGCCGGCTTCATCGGCATGCACGTGGCCCAACGCCTCCTCGCCCGGGGAGACCAAGTGGTTGGGGTGGATAACCTCAACGACTACTACGACGTCACCCTGAAGGAAGCCCGACTCGCCCGCCTCACCCCCAACCCCGATTTCCACTTTGTGCGCCTGGACGTGGGCGACACCCCGGGCATGGCGGAACTCTTCGCCAAGGAAAAGCCCCAGCGGGTCATCCACCTGGCGGCCCAGGCCGGGGTGCGCTATTCCCTGGTCAATCCCCAGGCCTACGTCCAGTCCAATCTGACCGGCTTCGTCAATATCCTGGAAGGTTGCCGCCACAATCAGGTGGAACACCTGGTCTATGCCAGCAGCTCCAGCGTTTACGGGGGCAACAAAAAGCTGCCCTTCTCCGAACACGACAGCGTGGACCATCCGGTGAGCCTCTATGCGGCCACCAAAAAGGCCAACGAACTGATGGCCCACACCTATAGCCATCTCTTCGGCCTGCCCACCACCGGGCTGCGCTTTTTCACCGTCTACGGCCCCTGGGGTCGCCCGGACATGGCCCTGTTCCTGTTCACTAAAGCCATTCTGGAAGGCCGCCCCATCGACGTCTTCAACCACGGCAAGATGCAGCGGGATTTCACCTACATCGACGATATCGTGGAAGGGGTGCTGCGGGTGCTGGACCAACCGGCCCAACCCGATCCCAACTTTGATCCCCTGAATCCGGACCCGGCCCGCAGCAATGTGCCCTACCGGGTGTTCAACATCGGCAACCATCAGCCGGTGGAATTAATGACCTACGTCAGCACCCTGGAAGCCAATCTGGGTAAAGTGGCGGAAAAGAATTTCCTGCCCCTGCAAGACGGGGATGTGCCCGCCACCAATGCGGACACCTCCGAACTCCAGGCTGCCACCGGCTTCCGCCCGGCCACGCCGGTGAGCGAAGGGGTGGCCCGTTTCGTGGCCTGGTATCGGGATTACTACAAGGTTTGAAAATGGCAAACGTTCCTGTGCTCACCCCGGATTCCGTTGTCGGCGTCGTCGGCCTCGGCTACGTGGGGCTGCCCCTGGCGGTGGCTTTCGGGCGGCAATTCCGCACCGTGGGGTTCGACCTCTCCCAGGCCAAGGTGAAGGCCTATCGGGAAGGGTACGACCCCACCGGGGAAGTTTCCCGGGAAGACCTGGCCGCCGCCAATCGCCTGGAATGCACCAATGACCCGGCCCGGCTGGCGGAGGCGGATTTCATCGTGGTGGCCGTGCCCACTCCGGTGGATGAAGCCCATCAGCCGGACTTCTCCCCCCTGGTGGGCGCCTCCACCGTAGTAGGTCAAACCCTCAAAACCGGCGCCGTGGTGGTGTATGAATCCACGGTTTACCCGGGAGCCACGGAAGAAATCTGCATTCCGGTGCTGGAACAGCATTCGGGCAAGCGCTGGGGCCAGGACTTTTTCGTGGGCTATTCCCCGGAACGGATCAACCCGGGGGACAAGGAACACACCCTGACCCGCATCGTCAAAGTGGTGTCCGGAGATAGCCCCGCCACCCTGGAAGCGGTGGCCGCCCTCTATGGCGCCGTGGTCACCGCCGGGGTGCACAAGGCCTCCAGCATCAAGGTGGCGGAAGCCGCCAAGGTCATTGAAAACACCCAGCGGGACTTGAACATCGCCCTGATGAACGAGCTTTCCCTGATTTTCGACCGTCTGGGCATCGACACCACGGAGGTCCTGGAAGCCGCCGGCACCAAGTGGAATTTCCTCAAATTCCGGCCCGGTCTGGTGGGGGGCCACTGCATTGGCGTGGACCCCTACTATCTGACCCACAAGGCGGACATGCTGGGCTATAACCCCCAGGTGATCCTGGCCGGGCGCCGCATCAATGACGGCATGGGCAAGTTCATCGCGGAAAAGACGGTGAAACTGATGATCCAGGCCGGCCATAACGTCAAAGGCAGCACGGTGAACGTGCTCGGCCTCACCTTCAAGGAAAACTGCCCGGACCTGCGCAATTCCCGGGTGCCGGACATCATCCGGGAACTGGAAAGCTACGGCATCCGGGTTAAGGTCCATGACCCCCTGGCCGACAGCAGTGAAGCCCAGCGGGAATACGGGATCAGCCTGACCCCCTGGGAACAACTGGACCCCGCCGCCGCCGTGGTCCTGGCCGTAGCCCACCGCCCCTACCAGGAACGGCCCATGGCCGAACTGCTAAGCAAGCTGGCCCCCCAAGGCGTGTTCACCGACGTTAAAGCCTGCCTGGATGCCCCTGCCCAGGCCGCCATCCGCCACCAAGGCGGCACCTTCTGGCGGCTCTGATTGCCGGAAAAGAACGCCATGCGCATTCTCATCACCGGCGGTGCCGGCTATATCGGTTCCCATACCTGCGTGGAGTTGCTCCAGGCCGGGCATGAGGTGGTGGCCTTCGACAACCTGTGCAACGCCAGCCCGGTGGCCATGGAACGCATTGCCCAGATCACCGGCAAAGCCCCCACCTTCATTCAGGGAGATGTGCGGGATAAAGGGGCCCTGGCCCAGGTCTTTGCCCAGCAATCCATCGACGCGGTAATCCATTTCGCCGGGCTGAAAGCCGTGGGGGAATCGGTTGCCAAGCCCCTGGCTTACTACGACAACAATGTGGTGGGCACCCTGCGCTTACTGGAAGCCATGGGGGAAGCAGGGGTCAAAACCTTGGTCTTCAGTTCCTCCGCCACAGTGTACGGCGATCCCCGGGAAGTCCCCGTGCGGGAAGATGCCCCCCTTTTTGCTACCAGCCCCTACGGCCGCAGCAAGCTCATCATTGAAGACATCCTGCGGGATTTACACCGGTCCGACCCAAGCTGGAACCTGGCTCTGCTCCGCTATTTCAACCCCGTGGGGGCCCATGAAAGCGGCCTGATCGGCGAAAACCCCAACGGCATTCCCAATAACCTGATGCCCTACATCAGCCAGGTAGCCATTGGCCTGCGCCCGGAGCTTTCCGTTTTCGGCAACGACTACCCCACTCCGGACGGCACGGGAGTGCGGGACTATATCCATGTGGTGGATTTGGCGAAGGGCCATTCCGCCGCCTTACAAGCCCTACGACCCCGGAGCCCGGAACAAAAGGGACAGCTTCTCACAGTAAATCTGGGCACAGGTGAGGGCCACTCGGTCCTGGAAATCATCCGCGCCTTTGAAAAAGCCACCGGTCGCCCTATCCCTTACCGCATTACTCCCCGGCGTCCCGGTGACGTCGCCATCTACTACGCCGATCCCACCCTGGCTAAAAGCCTGCTGGGCTGGCAGGCGGAGCTGGGACTGGAGCAGATGTGCCGGGACGCCTGGCGCTGGCAACAGAACAACCCCCAAGGCTTCGCCCTATAGCAAATCCGCCGGCCCCCTTAGGAGCCGTTCTCCCTTTCATCTACCTTCTCCGATATGAGTCCTGCACTAGAAGACATTGTCACCAGTTGCAAGCAACTATCCACGGTTTTTTATTTCGCCTGGAGCGAAACCAAGGCCCGTTACAAGCGCAGTGTCCTGGGCCCCCTGTGGCTGACCCTGGGCACCGCCATCGGCGTCGCCGGTTTGGGCGTGGTCTGGAGCATTCTGCTCAAGACGGACATGAAAACCTTTGTTCCGCCGCTCACGGTGGGTCTGATCATCTGGCAATTCATGAGTGGCTGCATCACGGAAAGCCCCATTCTTTTCGTCCGGCAGAGCGGTGTTATCCGTAACCTGCGCCTTCCCTACTTCTTCCACCCGTTACAGCTTCTGATGCGTCACCTGATCACCCTGCTGCACAACGCAATTGTGATTCTGGTGGTGTTTCTCGTGTTTCCCCCCCAGCTCAGCCCCACCATGCTGATGGCCATCCCGGGGCTCGCCCTGCTGATCCTCAACATGCTCTGGGTCATCCTGCTGATCGGCATGCTGGGAGCCCGCTTCCGGGACATTGAACCCCTGGTACAAGCTTTCATGCCCATGGTGTTCTTCGTCACCCCCGTGCTGTACCGCCCGGAAAACCTGGGGATGCGCCAATACATCATGTGGCTCAACCCTCTGGCCCATTTGATCGGCATCGTCCGTGACCCCTTGATGGGGGTAATGCCCAGCCTGCTCAATTACGGCGTTTCCGCCGTCCTGGCCCTCCTGGGATGGTCCTTGACCTTCTATTTGTTCCAATCCCGGCGTAACCGCATTCCCTATTGGGTATAAGGTCCGGAGAATCCCTATGTCCGAACTCACATTTGATAACGTCACGGTTCGCTACCCGATCTACAACAGCAAGGCCATGTCCCTGCGTAACCAATTGGTACGCATCGGTACGGGCGGAAAAATTGCCGGGGAAGCCAGCCACATCGTCACCGTCACTGCCCTGGAAGAGGTTAGCTTCTCCTTGAGGAACGGCGATTCCGTCGGTCTCATCGGTCACAACGGCGCAGGGAAAAGCACCCTGCTGCGCACCATGGCCGGTATTTACGAGCCCAATTCCGGCCAAGTTATCCGCAAAGGCAGTGTGGCAACCGTCTTTGAAATTGGGGCCGGCATGGACCCGGAATTGACCGGCTACGAAAACATCATCCGCATGGGGATGTTGATGGGTATGAGCCTGCGT
The DNA here is from genome assembly GCF_018905915.1 of Azospira inquinata. Classification (NCBI taxonomy): domain Bacteria; kingdom Pseudomonadati; phylum Pseudomonadota; class Betaproteobacteria; order Rhodocyclales; family Rhodocyclaceae; genus Azospira; species Azospira inquinata. Next base: position 1,873,606 of record NZ_CP064782.1, on the reverse strand, counting down.
CAGGCCCAATCCATCACCGCCGACGTGGAAGAATTCACCGAGCTGGGGGATTTTCTCAACCTGCCCGTGCGGACCTATTCCTCCGGGATGACCATGCGCCTCATGTTTGCCGTCGCCACCTCGATCAAGCCTTCCATCCTGCTGGTGGATGAAATGTTTGGCACCGGAGATGCCTCATTTCAGGCCAAAGCCAAGGAGCGGATGCAGAAGCTAATCAATGATGCAGACATTTTTGTATTTGCTTCGCATGATATGTCTCTTATAAAATCCCTTTGCAAAAAAGTATTTACCATAAAACACGGCAAGGTTTACCCTACCCCATAAATCGACATAACCAACCGCCACATGGATTTCAAAAAACTAAAATATCTATTACGTTTTGCTTACAACAAAATAGGCCTAAACACCGCAAAGGACGGCACTTTCGTTTTTTCGGTGCACAAAGCACTGCGTCAGATCTTCTTCCTGATCCGTAATCCCCATTCTCTTTTTTTCAGAAAGAAGCAGTCCAATATCGCCATCATCGTACGCGGCGGCATTGGTGACCATATCATTGCCAGCCGCTGCATACGGGACTTATTCGCTCTTATTGGGCCACAAAAATTCGACTTATATTGTGGCAGGGTTTTTTGCGGCAAATGGATTTTTGGCGAAAACCCGCTCGTCACCGGAATATTCGATGAACGACAAATCAAAAGCACCGCCCTCGCCTACGATATAACGGTTGATATCAGCCAATTTGCCCGCGTGTACTTGCGCAACCCAACAACTGCACCCGAACAGTGGAAGAATCTCTACAGGATTTCAGAAAAGCACTACGCTGATTTCAAGCTAGAAATTGACAATTTCCCATTTCTTGATAGCCACGAAGCGGAAAAATTACTCATCCATGGCATCAAGCGCTACAACTCCCCACACTACTTTCTTGGCCTTCCCTATGGGGGGCACCGGCATGAAATACCTTCGACTCCTTCTAATTATTTTACGGAATCGAATTTCCCCTACATCACCATCCATAATGGCTTCGATAAAACCCTAGCCACACCCACCGCCTCTTCCACAAAAACATATCCTTATTATGAGCAGGTGGTACATCTGTTAAAGGCCAACCATCCAGACATAAAAATTGTCCAACTAGGCGTTAGTGAAAGCAGCACCCCGATTGCTGGCGTTGATTACTCTCTTCTGGACAAAACCACCCTAAACGAAAGCGCCCACATAATTAGTAACGCCTTACTTCATATAGACAACGAAGGCGGTTTAGTACATATTGCTTCGTGTTTTGAAAAAACAAGTTGCGTGGCGTTTGGCCCAACTTCCTACGGCTTTTTTTCTTACCCAGAAAACATCAACATCCGCCCCGAATTTTGCGGCAATTGTTGGTGGTACACCACCGACTGGGTTACTAAATGCCCGAGGGGCTTCTCTTCACCAAAATGTCTAGAAAGCATTCCCCCACGAATAATTTTCGAAGGTATTAGCAAATACCTTAAATCGATACAGTAGCCTTAAGAAAAAATAGAATTTCACCCCCCCTGCATACTTGAGACGATCAATCAAAAATGAAAAGCCCCTTCAATCCAGACGTGGTGAATATGCAGCGCAAGCGCATGATCTCTTACGACATATTCGACAAGGGGTCTTTCCTAAAAAAGCGACTATATCTAATCCGTCGCCAGCACAAGCAAACAGGGCAACCCGTTCTAATATGCCTAGCCCGCATGGCATGTAATAGCCTAATAAGCCGTTTTCTAGGGGTAATCGTTCCATTTTTCGCTTTATTCAAAATAATCAGCACAAGTGCCACCCCTCAGGCAACTTCTACTGTAGCAATACGGCTATCCGGTGGCGTTGGCGACGTTGTCAACGCCAGATTTGTTATTGATAACCTAATACGGCGATTAAATCTTAACGACACAAAAATAGATGTTTTTTATAAAAATACCGCCATTTGCGCGGCCGCGTTTAATACGGCCCCATGGATAAATAAGACATTCAATGAGGCTAGGTTCTCGTCTTTAAAGAACAATTACGAGCTGGTTATAGATTTGACAGATTATCTGTCTTATGAAATAACGCTGCCCCACTCTCTTATTATTCGAGATAACCCAGAATTGCAAAAAGCAATTCGGCACAACAAAGCAGAGATCAAAAAATTTGATTTCGAAATTCGCCACCACCCTTATTTGGATAACTCTCTTGCCGTCCAGGCGGAGAAGAAGGCGCTTAATCGTCTGTCCCTACCCCTGGCTTTTGCTCATCCCCAGGGGGCAAAATTTGAAATAAGCTCACCGCAGTTGTTTCTGACAGATAAAGAGCAATCCATACTTATAAGAGATCGGTTTTCTCTGACAGGAAAGCGGTATATCACCATCCACGATGGTCACGATAGTTGCTTTGGGACCCACACAAGCCAATCAACCAAACAGTGGAGTCCAGAAAATTGGCAAACGTTAGTTCGGTATATATCACAATTCTTTCCCGACATATTAATCGTACAACTAGGCACGAAGGACTCTCATCCTATTTCGGGCGTTTCTCTAAATCTTGCTGGACAGACAACCATTGCAGAAGCTTTCGCCGTGCTAAAGAATAGTATGCTTCATATTGACGGTGACTCTGGTATGGTAAGGGCCGCTTGGATTATGGGCACCCAGTCAGTGGTAATGTTCGGCCCGACCTCCGCTAATTATTATGGACTTCCTGGCAACATTAACATTCAGAGTGAATCCTGCCATTCCTGCTGGTGGCTAGATGACAACTGGATGAACCAATGCCCCAGGAAAGCAAAAACACCGCAGTGCATGCAAGAGATTGAACCAAAATTTGTATTTGAACAAATCTCAAAAATCCTTTCTATTAAAAATAGGAAACAACAATGAAACTTTACGTCGGCAGTCGCGATTACAAGCCGGAAGGCTTTCTATCTGTAGATATTGACCCGCAGTGGAATCCCGATATTGTGGGGGACATCACCCACCTGGACAACATTCAGGATGAATCAGTTGACGAAATTATTGCTTCCCATGTTCTAGAGCATTTGGCATGGCCTGATAGTTTCGTTGCCCTTTGTGAATTCCAGCGGATTCTCAAACCTGAGGGCGTTTTACAAATTGCCATTCCCGACGCTGGGCTTCTTGCCGAGTTGATTAGCTCCAAAAAATCTTCCTGGCACTCTATGGGCTTACTCTTTGGCGTTGGGCGCATTTTTAATAAATTTGAAGCTCATCAGTTCTCCTACACGCTAGGAATGATGACTGATTTGCTGAACCTGCTGGGTTTTTCAGAATTTGAGCATTGGAATTCTGATGTATCTGACGCATCCAATGGATGGCAGCCCATTATTGATGGCGCGCGAATCGCCATCTCTCTCAATATAAAGAGTAAGAAAGTTCGCGCACCGCTAGTCTCCCCTGCTGAGCTGAAGATTCAATTTCGCAACTCCATGCTTAGTGCAGTAGAGGAAATAATTCAACGGGCTGCACAGAATTCTGACATTCAGGAAGAAGGGAATAGTTCTCGCATTCTCTTTCAGTCCTTGCATTTTCAACTCATTGATGCTCGGCAACGTATTAAATATTTAGAACAACAAAAATCATCCAGTTTGGCATTGTTTTATCAAGCCCTTAAAAAGCTCTTTTCTTGATTTAAATATTTTATGTCTATTATCGTCACCGGCGCGGCCGGCTTCATTGGCTCCAATCTGGTCAAAGCCCTCAATGAGCGGGGCATCACCGACATTATTGCGGTGGACAATCTGACCAAGGCGGACAAGTTCAAGAACCTGGTGGATTGTCACATTGCGGACTACCTGGACAAGAACGACTTCCTGGAACGGCTCATGAGCGGCCAGTTCGATGGGGACGTGGACGCCATTCTCCACGAAGGGGCCTGCTCCGACACCATGGAAACGGATGGCCGTTACATGATGGAGAACAATTACCGCTACTCCCTGGCCCTTCTGGACTGGTGCCAGGATCAGGAGGTCCAGTTTCTCTACGCCTCCAGTGCCGCTACCTACGGGGGCAGCAACGTGTTCAAGGAAGAGCGGCAATACGAAGCGCCCTTGAATGTGTACGGCTACTCCAAGTTCCTCTTCGACCAGATCGTGCGCAAGCGTCTGCCCGAAGCCTCTTCCCAGATCGCCGGTTTCCGCTATTTCAACGTATACGGCCCCCGGGAAAGCCACAAGGGGCGCATGGCCTCCGTGGCCTTCCACCACTTCAACCAGTACCAGGCCGAAGGCAAGGTTAAGCTGTTTGAAGGCTGTGACGGCTACGATAACGGGGAACAGCAGCGGGACTTCGTCTATGTGGGAGATGTGGCCAAGGTCAATCTCTTTTTCCTGGACCACCCGGAAAAGTCCGGCATCTTCAACCTGGGTACGGGCCGGGCCCAGAGTTTTAACGATGTGGCGGAAGCCACGGTGAATAGCTGTCGCGCCCTGGAAGGCAAGCCGGCCCTGGGCCTGGAGCAATTGCGGGAACAGGGCCTGGTGGAATACATCCCCTTCCCGGAAGCCTTGAAGGGCAAATACCAGAGCTTCACCCAGGCCGACCTGACCAAACTACGGGCCGCCGGCTACGACGCCCCCTTCCATACTGTCGCCCAGGGCGTGGGCGAATATGTGCAATTTTTGAATAGGCGCTGAACATGGCCGTACCGGAACAACCGCAGCTATTTGCTGCCGCCCTGGAAGAACATCAACAAGCCTTTGCCGCCCTAGGTGACCTACAGACCCCAATCAACGCCGTGGGGGACCTCTGCGCAAAAGCCCTGGCCGAAGGCAAAAAAATAATGCTTTGCGGTAACGGTGGATCGGCAGCCGACGCCCAGCACATAGCCGCCGAATTGACGGGCCGTTTTATTAATGACCGCCGCCCCTTGGCTGGCTTGGCCCTGACCACGGATACCTCGGCCCTTACCTGTATTGCCAACGACTATGCCTTCGATCAGGTCTTCTCCCGGCAGGTGGAAGGCTTGGGCTGCCCGGGGGATGTGCTCATCGGTATATCCACCTCTGGAAACTCTGAGAACGTGATCAAGGCAGTAGAAGCAGCCAAGGCAAAAGGTATTCAAACCGTGGGCTTGTTGGGAAAAGATGGAGGCGCCCTGAGGGGCCTCGTGGACATCCCCCTAATCGCCCCATCCCGTACCACGGCGCGTATACAGGAAATGCATATTTTTATTGGGCATGTCCTATGCCTGCTCATTGAAAGTACTCTGGTTCTTTAAGAAGCGGCAATGCCAAAAAAACCACCGCCTTCTTCCGGTCACATTTTTCACCCGGCTTACCGTAGGGACATTGATGGGCTCCGTGCCATCGCCGTCCTCTCCGTAGTCATATTCCACGCCCTACCAAACGTCATTCCGGGCGGGTTTATTGGCGTCGACATTTTTTTCGTAATCTCCGGCTATTTAATCAGCACCATTATTCTTCGTAGTATCAAGCACAGCAAATTCAGCATTCTCGAATTTTACAAAAAGCGGATACTGCGGATATTTCCCGCCCTAGCCTTAGTGCTGACTTTTTCTATAGCGCTGGGATGGATCACCTTTACAGCCACCGAGTTTTCTGATTTAGGCGGAAATATTTTTGCGGGTGCCAGTTTCTTTTCCAATATCCACCTCCTCGGAACCGATGGTTATTTTCATGTTAATTCCGAATTTCTCCCCCTTATGCACTTATGGAGTCTGGGGGTAGAAGAACAATACTATGTGGTTTGGCCCATATTGCTTTGGGTACTCTGGCGCACCCGCCTTAACACCCTTACGTTCATGATACTGGCCATTTTGGCCTCTTTTTTATTCTCGATCCACACCATAAAAATCAATACAAATCTTGATTTTTATTCCCCCCTATCTCGCTTTTGGGAATTAGCCTCCGGCGGTTGTCTAGCTTACATTCACACCAACAGAAAAAAAACATTCTTCAAATTTATTTCTTCCGCCAACACTGGCCTCAACCGGCTAATATTTGCACGCAACCCGGTGGGCGCCCCCAACTTTAACCTAATTCAAAGTGGTACAGGTTTTTTGGGGGCGGGGTTATATATTTATGCTGCCAGTCACCTAAATAGCTTTACGCCGTTCCCCGGCGCCTACGCGTTGTACCCTGTAGCTGCCGGCGTTCTCATTATTGCAGCCGGTGAGCGTTCTCTGGTAAATAGATTGCTGTCCAACCGTATCCTGGTATGGTTTGGCTTAATCAGCTACCCCCTCTATCTATGGCATTGGCCCCTTTTATCTTTTTACACCTCACTCTACGCCCCTCACTCCGTTCCACAGGATAGAAACCTACGCATATTAATAGTTCTGTTGAGCATTTTTCTATCCTGGGCAACTTATCGGTTTGTCGAGCGGCACATCCGGAATAATCGCCATTCTTTTATAAAAGCGGCTGGCTTAAGCCTTTTTCTTTTTGTCATTGGCTACGCGGGTTATGCGATCGCTTTACACGGCGGCTATCCCTCCCGCCAGGTCGTAAAACGCAATCAGAGCATTTCCGACTCCATGAAGCTGGGGAATGCAGCATATCTGGCTTCTAACCAGTGCGGGCTAAGTGGGGACATGAGTTTTTGTAATTCTGATAAAGCAGGGAAGCCCAATCTGTACCTCTGGGGGGACAGCAAAGCTGACGCTCTATTTTGGGGGCTAATCCGGCTCCCCACCGTCAATGGGCACTGGGGATTGATTGGTTATTCCAGTACGCCGCCGGTGGCTTCCGGTAGTTTTTACCAGGAGTACCAACAGCAGGGGAACGGCATCCTACCGTTCCTTGAAGAACGGAAAGATATTAATGCTGTAGTCTTGGTATTCGCCTTACGATCCATATTCAAAACCAGTACATATCACTTCCAGGATGGGCCAACGCTTGAATATGAAAATAAGCATTTAGATGACGCCACGAAAGCATTAACAGAAACCATTTCCCGACTTCAACGTTCCGGAAAAGCCGTTATTTTTGTCATTGATAACCCAACACCAAAATATGACCCCAAATTATGCTTTCGCGCTTATAGACGTACCGGAATAACCGCGTTGGACAGGCATAATTTGAAGCAGGAAGAAATATGGTGTCAAACGCCGATTGAGGAAAATCAGCAAGTGCAAAGCGTTTATTTGCAGCTCATTGCTTCCATAAAGAAGGCATTACCCCGGACCACTGTCTACGACCCCACCCATCTGCTCTGTTCGGAACAGACCCACTCCTGCCCAACAGCCGTTAACGGGAAATTTCTATATAGCTATGGTGACCACATTTCCGACTATTCGAATATTCTGATCGCTAGGGAGTTGATGCCCTTGGTTACCAAGGCCATAGCCAATAGGGATGTTCAGCAAAAATGACTCGGTGTTTGATCGTTCAGCCATGGGGAATGGGAGACATGGTCATGGCCTCGGCAATGGATACTGCCATTCCGCGTCTTTACCCTGACGGGGCGACCATTGATTTTTTTTGCGGGAATGCTGGGGCAGCAGAATTTTTATCCCTGCTGCGCCCCCAATCCACCGTCATTACCTTTGACCACAAACGGAAATCTCCTGGCTATATTTTCAAATTCTTTCTCAACTTAAGGCGCTATAAATATAAATCCGCCTATTTAGGGGTGGGGATCAGCCCACTCTACCCTCTTTTGCTCTCCCTACTGGCAGGCATTCCAGACGTGCATTGGGAGGGAATAAATCCCATCCTAGCCATGCTGGGGGTGAAATGTCATGTGCCCCGGCCGGGCCACCGGGTTCAACGCAACCTCGGATTGGTGGGAATCCAAGAAAACATCTCTCCCGAATCCTGGCCTATTCCCCGCATTCCTCGGGGTTACTTGCCTTCTTTCCCGGATAGCGATGGGTTAACAGCATGGCTGGGGAATAGCCCCCTATTGATTATCCATCCCGGCTCCAGCGCCCAACAAAGCGCCACTAAACGCCCTGATCCGTTAGTGCTTAAATCTGTAGAGGAAGGGGTAAGCCATTGGAGTGGCGCCTGGAAAATTATTAGAGTATTTGGTCCAGACGAGGTGAATTTGATCCCCCTATTTCCAGAAACCCCAAGTGCCCGCAACTTAAAAATAGAAGGGGTTGGAGAAATATTAGCCGTACTTGCCCGGGGCAATGCCCTCATTGCAGGGGATAGTGGTTATGGTCACCTAGCAACAGCCGTTGATTTGCCGGTAATCACCTTGGCTGGGCCTACGGACGTCAATAGCACTAAGCCTTGGACTTCCAGGGGATTTGTGCTGCGCAGCCGAGACCATTTAGATTGCATGCCCTGCTACGAAACCCCCAATTTTTATTCCTGTCCCTACGAAAATCGGTGTATGCGTAGTATTTCGGCAAGCGATATTATTCTCACATTAAAGCAACTGACCCATGACGCGAATTAGTTTCATAGAGTTAAAAACCGCCATTTCTGCGAATCTGCCGAATCGGTTAATCGTTTTATTCTCTATTTTATTCACCGCCATATACATAAAAGTAGCCGGCATCAACACCGCCGCCACAGTTTCTGCTCTGGCAACGTTCGATGCCGACCCCCCGTTCAAATTTAGATTTATCCTACCTTTGCTTTTACGAGGAGTTTTTTCGTTACAGCAACTTGACGCAAAAAACTTTCATTTTCTGTTCGCCGTCCCTCTCGTGATGGCGATTTTTATACAGCAGGAAAAATTCGTCAAAAAAATTCTACCCTCGACCCATGCAGTCGTAGGGCATCGTGAAATTACCTGCTTGGTGCTATTTCTGGTACTACTTTCCCACTATTGTCTTCCCCGTTCCCTAAACGTGTATTACCTGTACGACCTTCCTTCAATTTTGTTTTATTTTTACGCATTTAACACATTGACGGAAGAGAAGCGTATTCCGCTCTACGCCCCTCTTATCATATTGATTGGTTTTCTGAGTCGGGAAACCTTGGTAATTGCTCTATTACATGCATTCGCCTACAACTATTTTTATCGCAAGCAAGCCCTATTAAATAAGCGGGTTGCCATTATGGCTGGCATAGTTGCAACTTTTATCGTTTGCCGTTTATTAATTAACCACTGGTTAGGCTCCGGAGTTAACGATAATGCCTCTGTCAGCTACGAAGGGCAGGCGCGTTTTTTATATAATCTTATTTCTCTAAAACACGACGCCAACTACCGTGTTCAGGCCCTGCTTATTGGCTGCGGCGCGATTTTTTGGCTGCCCTTCGTGTTTCGTGCGCTTCCCTCTTCCTTAAAATGGCTATGTATCGCCACCATTCCCGCGTTGGGAATTTTATTGTGGACTGGAAACTTCGTAGAGTTGCGAATTTATAACGAGCTAGTTCCTTTATTTGCAGCGCTGTTCCAGTTTTTCATTTTTACCACGTACCAAAAAAACTCATCAATATATAAAAACTGATTCGTCACTTATCCGCCACAAGAGCCGGAAGATGCCTAGACAGGTAACTTTCGGCTATTTTTCTGCCCTTTTCTCGAAGGGGCGTTTCTACAAACCGATAGCTTATTTCGGACAAAACAAAAACCAAGGGTATCGCAGTTACCAAAAATCGTAGCGTATAGCGGCCATCAGCCTCAACCCCCGGGGGAAGCAGATGTGACCAGAGTTCCCGCGTAGCAAAAAAAACATTCATATGCACCAAGTAAATTGAATAGGAACGCCCCCCCACATAGACCAACACCTTTTTCAATACACCCAAAGGAAATAGGTAAGATTTATTATAAGACGCAATCCAAACCAAAATTGCCGATAACAGGGCCACCGCGCCCGTCGAAAAAGGCACAACCTTACCCGCAGAATATATTGCAATCAAAATTAATATGGCAGGAAGAATCACCCAACGCAGGGGGGAGTTATCCAAGAATGTCGGCTCCCATATTTTCCTAATATTCTGGTTATGCAAACTATAGGCAATTAACACCCCAAACAACAGCGCATCGCTCCGCAAGGCCCAGGCCAAGGACCATACCGCCCGAGGAGCAAATAATTGCAAGGCGATCAAAAGAATCAGAATTGGAGCCAGCAAACGCTTTCGCCCCCCCATCAGAGCAAAAAGTATTACCGGGAATAGCAAATAGAATTGTTCCTCCAGAGATAGGCTCCAGTAGGGCACGTAAGCTAGCGATCCCCTGTCAACGAAGCCATTCTCCCCCAGATATGCATGAACATTTTGCGTCCCCGTCAAAATTGATGCCACCGTCGTAATATTTGGAGCAACCTTTCCCCACAGCTCTTGCCCAAAAAGGATGCTGCCAATTAATGGAATAAGCATCCACAGGCTGGCAATAGGCCATATTCGCCATGCTCGCCGAATCCAAAAGGCTCCCATTTGGCACATAAATACAATCGGCGTTTCTGCTCTTTGCCAATTCTTTAGTAGCCCTCTACCAATCACAAAACCAGAAATAACCAGGAATAAATCAACGCCGCCCCAAAATGTAATGTAGTTATCTAGGTACGCCCATTTCCCACCGGGCAGCAACCAAACCCTATGGTGGAACAGAACAAACAGAATTGCGAACCCCCGCAAAACTTCTATATCAAGATTTTTATTTGATGTATTCATACAGTTCAAATCAGATCAGCGCCCCCTCGAGAGCCTTGTAAATAGTAGAATATGGCGTCAATCTACCGCTGATTACCTCTCCCCCGCATGCCTCTACCCTTTGTGTCCGTCATCATCCCCGCCCGGAATGAGTCCCGGTTTATTGAAGCATGTCTAGGTTCCATTCTGGATAACGACTATCCCCGGGAAAAACTGGAAATTCTGGTGGTAGATGGGCAAAGCGAGGACGATACCCGGTCCCGGGTAAGCAAGGCAAGCGAAGCCACCCCCCTCATCCGCCTGTTGGATAACCCCCACCGCACCGTGCCCTACGCCATGAATATCGGCATTCGGGCCGCGAAAGGGGAGGTCATTATCCGCATGGATGCCCATGCCCACTATGATCGGCACTACATCCCCCTATTGGTGGAGTGGCTGGAGAAATTACAGGCGGATAACGTGGGGGGGGTATGGATCACCCATCCCGGGGCCCATACCCGGGAGGCCCAGGCCGTAGCCGCCGTCCTTTCTCATCCCTTTGGCATTGGCAATGCCCACTACCGGCTGGGTATTGATGCCCCCATGGAAGTGGACACGGTGCCTTTCGGCTGTTACCGGCGGGAAGTTTTCGAACGCATTGGCCTTTACGACGAGCGCTTTACCCGCAATCAGGACGATGAGTTGAATGCCCGCCTCAAGCGGCATGGGGGAAAAATCTATCTGATTCCCGGCATTCGCATCGACTACTACGCTAGAGAGCGTATGGGGAAAATGGCCACCATGCTCTACCAGTACGGCTATTTCAAGCCCCTGGTGGGCCTGGTGGTTGGCAAACCGGCGACGCTTCGGCAGTTCGCTCCGCCCCTGTTTGTGATGGCCTTGCTCGGTCTGCCCCTGGCCGGACTGGTCTGGGCACCGCTTTGGTATCTCTGGGGGGCCATGGTAGTGGCCCACAGTGCCTTGAACCTGCGCTATTCCCTCAAGCTAGCCAGGGAAAGGGGGTTATCCTTGGTGCCCTGGCTGTTTCGCGGTTTTCTCACCGCCCATCTGGCCTATGGCTGGGGCTACCTGCGCGGTATTGTGGATTTTGCCATTCGGCGCAAGCACCGCCAGGCCGGGGCGGTTAACATTGGGCTTTCCCGCTAGTTTCGCCTTCGGGCGGTTGATTGAATTTTCCTATGACGACTCCTGCTTTTCTCCCCTTCGCCGTACCGGATATCGGGGACGAAGAAATCAATGAAGTGGTGGATTCCCTACGCTCTGGCTGGATTACCACCGGGCCTAAGACCAAGCGTTTCGAAACTGATTTCGCCGCCTATCTGGGTGGCAATGTGGAGGCAATTGCGGTCAACTCGGCAACCGCTGGGCTGCATCTAGCATTGGAAGCCCTGGGGATCGGCCCAGGGGACGAGGTTATTACCGTCTCCCACACCTTTACCGCCACAGCGGAGGTAATCCGCTACATGGGGGCCCATCCCCGGTTTGTGGATATTGATCCGGCCACCTATTGCCTGGACCCCCGGTTATTGGAAGCGGCCATCACCCCGGCCACCAAGGCCATTATTCCGGTCCATTACGCCGGTCGCAGCACCCACATGGGCCCTATTCTGGAAATTGCCCGCAAGCACGGGCTGAAAGTGGTGGAAGACGCCGCACACGCCCTGCCCACCACCTGTGGTGGGCAATTGATTGGCACCCTGGGCAGTGACGCCACGGTATTCAGCTTTTATGCCACCAAAACCCTGGCCACCGGGGAGGGGGGCATGCTGGTCACCCGTCATCCGGAAATTGCCAAGCGGGCCCGGGTGATGCGCCTGCACGGTATCGACCGGGATGCTTTTGACCGTTACCGCTCCAGCAAACCCGCCTGGCACTATCAGGTCATCGCCCCCGGGTTCAAATACAACATGACCGACATGGCGGCCGCCCTGGGCATCCACCAATTGCGCAAGGTGGAGACCTTTCAGGCACGCCGCCAGGCCATTGCCCAGCATTACCACCAGGCCTTTGCCGACCTGCCCGTGATCCTGCCGCCGGACGCCGCCACCGGGGATCGCCACGCCTGGCACCTCTATGCCCTGTGTCTTAAGCCGGAAGCGCCCCTGGGGCGGGATGCCTTTATCCAGGGGATGGCTGACCGGTGTATCGGGTGCAGCGTCCATTACATTCCCCTGCACCAGCATCCTTACTGGCGGGACACCTACCAGCTGCGACCGGAGGATTTTCCCCACACCCAACGGCTCTATGAAGGGGAGGTCAGCCTGCCCATCTACACCCGCATGGGGGATGGGGACGTGGAACGGGTGGTGGATGCTGTCCGCAGTCTGCTGGCCCCATGAGCAAACGCCTTTTTGACCTTGTCTGCGCCGCCCTGGGGTTATTGCTGCTTAGCCCCCTGTTTCTCGTTTTGGCGCTGTGGATCAAATGGGATTCCCCCGGGCCGGTGTTTTTTCGCCAGACCCGGGTCGGACGCCAGGGCGTCCCCTTCGCCATCCATAAATTCCGCAGCATGGGACCGGACGCGGAAGCCCGGGGACTGCAAATTACCGTGGGCGCGGACCCCCGCATTACCCATAGTGGGGCCTTCATTCGGCGTTACAAGCTGGACGAATTACCCCAGCTCCTAGACGTGCTGGTCGGGACCATGAGTCTGGTAGGGCCTCGCCCCGAGGTGCCCCGTTACGTCCAATGCTATTCGGAAGAGGATCGGCGCATCGTTTTATCCGTCAGGCCCGGCATCACCGACCTTGCCTCCATTGAATTCCGAGACGAAAATGGCCTCCTTTCCGGGGCCGCCGATCCGGAAAAAGCCTATGTGGAAGACATTCTCCCCGTGAAATTGGCCCACTACCGCCGCTATGTGGCGGAGCGAAGCTTCTGGGGCGATATCGCCATCATCCTCAAAACCATCAAGCTGTGCCTTTTCCGTTGACTACCCTGGTCCCCCAACTCCTGCAGCAACTCCACGACCGTATCCTTTCCTGGCCCCGTTTCTGGAAGCGGGGCGCGGTGGTGGTGGCGGATCTCATTCTGCTCCCCCTGGCCTTCTGGAGCGCCGAGGTACTCCGCTTCGATTCATTTCATGCCGACGTGGCCGGGTACGGCATGCTGACCCTGGCCGCGCCCCTCTTCGCCGTGCCCGTATTCGTGGTTTTGGGGCTCTACCATGCGGTGGTGCGCTTCATGGGGGACAAGGCGCTACTTACCGTGGTTTCCGGAGTCACCGCCTCGGTCCTCATGCTCATGTCCCTGGCCGCCCTGACCCACACCCAGGGGCTTTCCCGTGGCGTCTTCGGCATTTACTGGTGCCTTGCCATTCTCTATGTAGGCGCCAGCCGTTTCCTGGCCCGTAGCTATTTGCTGCGCCTGGACCGGCACCGGCGGGACCGGCGCAAAGTAGCCATCTACGGAGCGGGCAATGCGGGAGCCCAACTGGCCCTGGCCTTTGCTTCTGGCAACGAATATCAGGTGATTGCCTTTTTTGACGACAAAAAGGACATTCAAGGCGCCCGAATCGCGGGGGCCAAGGTGTATAGCCCAGAGGACATCGCCAAAGTGGTGGCGGACAAGGATATTGGCCAGATTCTACTGGCCATGCCGTCTGCCCCCCGGGCCACCATCAGCACCATTCTGCAACGCCTGGAACCCCTGGGAATCACCCTGAAAACCATGCCCAGTCTGGCTGAACTAGCCAGCGGCAAGGTGGATGTGTCCATGCTGCGGGAGGTGGATATCGAAGATCTACTGGGGCGGGAACCCATCGTGCCGGACCAAGGCTTGCTGACCCGCCGGGTAACGGGCAAGTCGGTGCTGGTGACCGGGGCCGGCGGCTCCATCGGCAGCGAGCTCTGCCGCCAGATCGCCGCCCTGGCGCCCCGCCGTCTGGTGCTGTTGGAATTGAGTGAATACGCCCTCTATGCCATCGATCAGGAACTGCAAGCCTGGCGGGCCAAAACGGGCAACTCCGCCCTGGAACTGGTACCGGTGCTGGGCTCGGCCCTGGATCAGGAGCGCATGACTGACCTGCTGCGCCAGTACGAGGTGGCCACGGTCTATCACGCGGCAGCCTACAAGCATGTGCCCATCGTGGAACACAATCCGGCCGCCGGGGTGCGCAACAACGTCCAGGGCACCCTGCGTATGGCCCGGGCCGCCCAGAGCGCCAGGGTGGAAACCTTTGTGCTCATTTCTACGGACAAGGCGGTGCGCCCCACCAATGTGATGGGGGCCAGCAAGCGCCTCGCGGAACTGGTGCTTCAAGCCCTGGCGGCGGAAGGCGGCCAGACCTGTTTCACCATGGTGCGTTTCGGCAACGTCCTCGGCTCCTCCGGCTCCGTGGTGCCCCTGTTCCGGCGCCAGATCAAGGCCGGTGGCCCCATTACCCTGACCCACCCGGACATTACCCGCTTTTTCATGACCATCCCGGAAGCCGCCCAGCTGGTCATCCAAGCCAGCGCCCTGGCGGCAGGTGGCGAGGTGTTTGTGCTAGATATGGGAGACCCGGTGCGCATTCTGGATCTGGCCCGGCGCATGGTGCACCTCTCCGGTCTGGCGGTACGGGACGCCCAATGCCCGGACGGGGACATCGAAATCCGCATTACCGGCCTGCGCCCCGGGGAAAAGCTCTACGAAGAGTTGCTGATCGGCGGCGATGTACAGCCTACCCGTCATCCCCGCATCCTGCGCCTGCAAGAACACATGCTGTCCTGGCAACAACTGGTCCCCCTGCTGGAACGGGTGGACGGCGCCTGCAATGGCCACACCCCGGCCCCCCTGAAGGCAGCCCTGAAGGCGGCCGTCGAAGAATATTCCCCCCGGGACGAATAGTCCCCCGCCCCCAAAAAAGAGGAACCCTGCCGTGGCCTATGCCCTGACGCCCTTCCTTGCCTGGCTTATCGCCGGCGGCCTGAAATTCTGCATCAACAGCATCAAGTCCGGACGGCTTGCCTTCGGCCTGATCGGTTACGGCGGCCTGCCCAGCAATCACAGCGCCATCGTGAGTAGCACCGCCGCCCTCATCGCCTTCAAGGAAGGCATCCAGCACCCCGCCTTTGGCGTTGCACTGACCCTGGCCTTCATCGTCATGCTGGACGCCAACAGCCTGCGCCGTCAGGTGGGCAAACAAGCCGCCGCCATCAACCGGCTCACCCCGGAGAGCGACACCCCCCTACGGGAACGGATGGGGCACAGCCGGGTAGAAATCGGCGCGGGCATCCTGGTGGGAGTAGGGGTGGCCTGGGTGATGCAGCGCCTGTTTTAAGCCAGGCGTCCCTGCAACCGACTATAGGCCTCCAGGGCCTGGGCCACGGAAATGTCATTGACGTCCTGGCTATCCGCCTGGAGTAACTCGTAGGGTACGCCCCAGGGATGCCATTTGCGGGCATCCGAATTGCCAAAAAAGCAGACGATGGGCAGGCCCAACCCGGCCCCCAGGTGCATGGCTCCGCCATCGGAGCAGACCATGGCGCCGCAGCAGGCCAGGCCAGCAATCAATTCTTCCAAACGGGCCGTGGGACAGGGCTGCACCGGAACGTCCGACAAGGCCGCCAGTATTTCCCGGGCCTTGCCGTCATCCCCCGGATGCAAAGGGTTGTTTTCCTCCCCCGGGGACCAGAAGAGCATGAAACGCTCCCCCCGCTCCTGGTACAGAGCCCGCATCAGTGCGACGAAGCGTTCCGCCGGCCAACGCTGGGGAACCTTGCGGGCGCTGATATGGATGGCTATCGGCGGTCGGGGAAACGAGCCCCAGGCTTCGTTCAGGCGTTCCCGCTGCCGCAACAAGAGGGCTTCATCCGCATACACCCGGGCTGCGGGCATGGGCTCGGGAATGCCCAGAGGCACCAGGAGCTTTGCCAAACGTTCTACTTCGTGTTCCTGGGGATCGGGATGGTAGGGCACCGGGTCCGTGAGCCGAGCTTCCAGACGGGGATTGCTGCCGTTGGAAAACCCCAGGATACGTTTAGGGCCCATCTGTCGCGCCAGCCCCAGGGAGGAGGCAACGAAGGAACAGTTGGCCAGGATGGCCAAGTCATAGTCCAGCCAGCGTAAGCGCCCCATCAAGGCCAAACGCCGCCAATAAACCCCCAATAGAGACTCATCGGCCTGGCGATGCTTGGCCTTGGTGTAGACATGCACCGCATCCAGATCCGGATTCCCTCGCAGCACCGGCCCGTTATAGCTGTTCACTAAAGCTGCCAGATGAATGTGGGGAAAATGCTGGCGCAGGGCGCGAATCATGGGGGTGGTACACACCAGGTCCCCGATATTGTCTTTACGGATGACCAGAACTTTGGCGTGGGGCAATAAGGAGGCCATTACGCTTGCGGCAATCGGCTCACTCATGGGTGTCCTTCGCCCCTGTCACAGCCAGGGGAGCCTCCAGCCCCCAACAACACAGGGCATAGAAGAACCCATAGAGGAACATGAACTGCTCCAGCATGTGGTCCCGAATATTGCTATCCACCAGGGAACGGGAGAAATACCCGGTCACCACAAACAGCAGCATCAAGGCCGCCGGATCGGACCAGGCCACATATTTCTTCACCCCCTGTTTCATCCCTACCCCGACAAACCCCAGCCACAAAATCAGGCCAAGCCAGCCGGTGCCAATGGTCCAGTCGATAATGCCGCTATGGGAATGGGCACCCAGACGGGGATTGTCCTCAGGGTAACGCTTGGCCAGAGCGTGACCAAAAGCGGTACGGCCGTAGCCAACCCCCCAGGGGGTATCGGCGATGATTTTTACCCCTTCCTTAATCCAGGCAATGCGCAGGTAGTTAGACAGGCTGACTTCCCGACCCTCGCTATCCAAAGGCCGGGGATATTTTTGGGCATTCAGCCAAAACCGGTAGGTATCGGTCTGCCAACCGATCTGGGCTTGCTCCCACAAGGTATTCCACCGCCCATCGCTCTTGTAACCCAGGTAACCGAGAGCCGAAAGAAAGACCAGCAATCCCGCCAGTACCGCCCCCAGACGCTTCGTTCCCAGACGATGCCGTTGGGCAATCAAAACCAAAAAAGCGGCGGAAACAGTCAGGGCAAGGGCCCCGATTTCCCCATTTCTGGCGCCGATCACCCAGGAATTGAAATAGACCACCACCAACCCGAATACCACCCATTTGCGGCTCACGGGCAGCAGGCGCGGTGTGCCATTCAGACGGGCCACCACCTCAGCCGCCAGAATGGAAAAGAACAGATTATTGACGTAGCTGATCCGTTCCTTGGAACCGGTCACCCGGGAAACGGACAAGGGCGGTACGCCTTGTTGCCACCACAGCCATAGAGAATCCAGGGCGTGGGCCAGGCATTCCACCCCCAAGGCTCCGGCCACCACCAGGCAAAGGGTGCCCCGACTGAAACCTTTTTCCTTTCCCCAAAAGACCACCCCGTAGCCCAGAAACAGGCAAAGGGCGGCTTTAATCCATTGGCCCCGGATATTGGTCAAGGCCCAGTTTGTTTCCGGAGAAATGAACAGGGCTTGCAACACCAACCAGGCGGTGACGGCCAGAAACCATCCCCAGGGGGCCCCTGCTTTGATTTCTCTGAAATAGCCTAGACTAGCCTTGGCCAGGGGGAGCAATCCCAGAAGGATGAGGCCGATCAACAGGTTACGTAGTGCCACCGTATTGCCGATGGACCATACAAACAGCAGCGTTGCCAACAGTACAAACAACCAATAGCGGCGAATACCTTGCATCTGGCTGGCCCACATTATCGATACCCCAAACAAGAAAAATAAAGACGTTCCAATTGGGCCGCCTGCAAACGCCAATCGAACCGAGACACGGCCAATTCCCGAGCTTTTTCCCGCATGCCCCGGTAATCTTCCGGGTTGCGCAGGACTTTCCCCGCCGCGTCAGCCAAGGCAGCAGGATTTTCCACGTCATCCAAAAGAATGGCGCCTTCCTCACCCACGGTCTCCCGAATGCCGGCAATGGGAGCGCTAATTACCACTCCACCGCAGGACATGGCCTCCACCAGTACCATGGGATGTTGTTCCCCCGAGAAGCGGGTGGGAAATAGCAACACATCCGCCATCTGAAACACATGGGGCAGTACGCCATGGGGTAAAGCAGGGAGATCCAGCAAAATGCCCTGCTCCACAAGACGGCGCGCCCGGGCCAGGGGCTCGGCATATTCGGGGCGACGCTCCACATGGGAAGGCAGGGCCCCCGCCGCTACCCCCCGCACGTTACTATTTTCATGGGCCAGCAATTCCAGGGCTTCCAGGAAAGAGAAATACCCTTTGTTTTCTTGCTTGCGCCCGACGTAGGCAACAATCTTTTTGCCTTGGAATCCCAATAGCCCCTTATAACGGGCCACCTCTGCTTCCGAGGCCGGGGCAAAACGCTGGGTATCCGCCCCGTTATGGATGACGTGAATGCGCTCCGCAGGAAAGCCTTTTTCCTCCAAAGCCTGCTTGGTGTAATCCGAAACCGCCACATAGGCATCGGCAGCCCCCCAGCGGGGATCAAAGGTGCGCTGGGCGTGGGCGTGGATAACCACGGGAATCGCTCGTCCCAGGCGCTTTCTGAAATCATCTACCGGAAATTCCAGCTGGTGGGCATGAACCACATCCCCCCCCCATGCCGCCATAAATTTAGCCAGTCGGGCATGCAAGGGAAAGGGGTCCCAACGGGTCCACTTCTGGAACAAAAGGCGGTAGGCCCTCCCCACCTTCAGCCGCAGCACTTCCCCGTAGGCATCATTCAATTCATGCTGGGGCAGATCCGCTTCCTGACGGCATACATGGATGTTCTGAAAAAAGCTGAATCCACGGGCCAGATACTGAGCGGCAATGGCCGGAGCAAACCCCCGACGGTCGGGGATACCGCCGTGGGGGATATAGGTAACGACTTTCAAAAAAAACTCCCTGAATACCGGTTAAACGCCTACTTCAGTTGGTTGGCAAAGGCGAGAATCTGGGCCGCCCGATTTTTCCAGGACAACTGTTCTGCCCGGTCCAGTCCGGACCGGGCACGATGAGCATAACTATCCCCGTCGTCCAGCAAAGCGCAAATTCGCTCGAGCATGGCCTCCGTATCCCCAGGCGGGAAATAAACACCCGCCTCTCCCAGTACATCCCGGGTACAAGGCAGGTCAGACGCCACTACCGGGATTCCCAAGGACAGGAAATCCAGGGCTTTGACCGGACAGGTCAAATGCCGGTTGTAGTAATTATCTTCCAGAGCCACTAAACCAACGCTGGCACAGCCGGCGAGGGCCTGGAACATTGCCGCAGGAGGCAGGAAGGGATGCCAGCGCAGATTATCCGCTCCTTGTTCCGCACAGATTTTCTCGTACCGGGCCACTTCCTCCGGAGTACCGCCAAAGAACACAGCATTTATATTTTTCTGTTTCAGCCGGGTACCGTAGGCCACCAGGGCATCCACCCCCTTATAGGCGAAGAGATGGCCGATATAGGCCACGGTACGGCGTTGTCGCCATTGCTCTTCCCGCTTCCGGGAAATCAGCGACTCGGGTAAGTGCTTTGCCCCCAAAGGGGAAAAAAGGACCGGGACATGGGGCATGGCCTGGGCGAAAAGCTTGGCCTGTTCTGAAGCAATGGCCACAATGCCGCTGATCTGGGGCAAATAACGGCGTTCCAGATTGCCCCGCATCCTGTCCCCCTTGGAAACAGGGCCTTCACGCCAGCCAAGATCGTAATAAAAATAATGGGACTCATAGAGCCCGACGATCCCGGGGACTCGGGAGAGCTTGGCTAGGTAGGGGAGGAAACGGGGCTCCCGGGTAAGAATCACCAGCTTTTCATCGGCAGGCAGTGCCTTACGCAAACGCAAGGCATAGCGCTCCCCATAGCCATAGTAGGGATGATGAATCTGCCACCAGCGTCGTTTTTCGGAAAAGAGCTGCAAATGAAGCTTGGCCTGAGCCTGAACCCCGTAATATTCCTGCAAATGGGCTTCCGCCGCCCCATCCTCTGCGGCGGCAGGCATCAACAGGTGACTGTCTTGCCCCGCTGCGGCAAAAGAGGCGCCGTTGTGAACACCGATATAGGAGATTGCCGCCCGGCTCAGCCAGCCTCCGGAATGGACCCACAACACCGCCATTTCATTTCTCCCGCATGGAGCGGCAACTGGTAACAACCGCCAGACATAACTGAAGCGCACGTTTATAGGCGCGAACCTGTTCCCGCAATTTCAGATAGCCTCCGTTGTGCAGCAGAAAACCGGCAGCGCCGCTTTTCCACAAAGCGCAACGGGCCCGGGTTTTCATTTCTATCGAAGCAATCCGCTTCATCTGGTGGAAAGCCGAAAAGCAGAGATGGCAACCCAGGTTGCCAAGGATTTGCTTCACGCGTTTTTCCGTCACTTCGGATTGCATCAGTTTCAATCGCTGTATACACCCCGCCACCGCATGGACCCGCCCCAAGCGGCTTTGCTCCGTACTCTGATTGATGACCGAGTTACTCCGATGCCAATACCGATAAATCGGAGCGGGCACATGACAGGCCGACACCGCGCCCAGACAGGTCATCAGGAACCAAGCCATATCTTCAAAGACACTCAGTTCTTCAGGGAATAACCACCCTTTTGCCAACAGAACCTCTCTCTCCACCACCACCCGCCAGCAGTGGAAAGAGTGGACATGGCAGCGATGCATTAACTCCAGCAGCTCGGCGCCCTTGCCTTGGAAGCTTCTATCCAAGCCCACGACCGGAGTGGCTTCTCTGCCATCCGGGAAGAAGTTGAAAGCTTCAAATGAATAGAACTGGGCAGGGGTTGCTTGCAAGGCTGCCTGAATCGCCTCGTAATAGGAGGGAGCAACCGTATCGTCCCCATCCACAAAGGCTAGGTACGTTCCCCGGGCCTGTTGAATGGCGAAATTTCTGGCCGCAGAAACCCCTCCATTGCGGGGCAGCAAGTAGGGCCTGAGGGCTTGGTGCTCATACTGCCGCACCTGGGCAGCGGTGCCGTCCGTGGAGCCATCATCCACCACGATAATCTCCACCCCAGGCAGCCATCCCTGGAGCAGAGAATCCAGGCAACGGGGAATCCACGCTTCCACGTTATAAGCCGTCACAACAACTGACAGCCAACATTCCTTATCTTCTTGGATCACCGTCGGCTCACTTTCCCCGCAGCCCCGCGTAAAAGTGGGCCAGAGTGCCGTGGCGCCAGATAAAGACCCGATTCCCCAACCAACTGGCAGAACGGTCCTTGGCGACCACCCGCCCCAAATGCAGGGGGTCCGCCTGGGCCGTATTTACCCGCTTCTCGGTGGTATAGAGGTACTGAAATCCAGCGGCTTGGGCAACTCGCACATAGCCCTCGTCGTAGTAGCCTTGGGGCCAGCATAAGTGGGAACTGACCTGTCCTAGACGTTGGCTCAGTGTTTCCCGAGATTGGCCCAAATCCTCAGCTAGTGCCTTTTCCCGCGCCCCCCCCGCAGGCAAAGACTTATCCCAGCGGGTATGGGTATGGGTATGGGAGTGCACTTCAAACACCCCTGAGGCCACCATCTGTTCCACCTCAGACCACCGCACAATCACCTCGTCCGAGGCGCCCTGTTCAATCAGGGCCTTGCATTGGCGATGATCCGGACAGGGGGGAATAGCCCCATCCGTGCTCCAGCAGGCACGCAGAGGACCGTCCCCCACCCACCCTGTCACCAGGAACAAAACGGCTTTCTGGCCCAGAGCCTTAAGGGTGGGATAGGCATAGACCCAGTTGTCCAGATACCCATCATCGAAACTGACCACAACGCTCTTGGGCGCCAAAGGCTTGCCCGCAAGAAATGCCGCCAAGTCATGGGCACCCACCGTTGTATAGCCATGGTCATGCAGCCATTCCATATGGCTTTTAAACAAGGCGGGGGAAATCGTGACCAATCCCGGGTTGGGACTGACATGGTGATACATCAGAATAGGCACTGCCTGCATATTTCTACCCTACCCCTTGCTGACATTGCGTGCGGGAAATGGAGCCCTCGGGCAGGGCAATCCGACTGCGCTGCAATATGGTCAAAATCTTGTCCCGATAGGTCTCAAGACTGATGGCCTTCTCATAACCTGCTCGCGCAATTTTTTCCCGCAGCCCATCGTTGGCTAGATAGAACTTCAGCTTGTCCCGCAGTTCTTCTACCGAAGAAAAGAACTCAATTTCTTTTCCCGGCACAAACAATTCCGCCGCAAAATCCGAGTAATCACTCAACAAAAAACTACCAGTAGCAGGTACGTCCACAACCCGTAAATTGGGACAATCCTGCCCTTCATTGGCCCAGGCGGTGACATTCAAAACGATCTTTGCCTGGTTATAGAGCAAATTCAAGGCGTCGCCACCAATGGCCTTCCCCTTCAGACAGGCAAGAACTGAGGGGTCGCAACGTTCCCAAGCCGGACCATAGATATGCAGGTCAAAATCGGTGATATTTTTTACATAGTCGACCCGCCGTTCCTTGGCTCGCCCCACAAATACCACATCCCGGCATTTATCCGGACGCGGGGTAATCGGGTAATAGCTATCCTTGTCGAAGGAAACAGCGGGCAGAAAGCCGATATTTTCCTCCGCCCCTATGCCATGCCGGTGAATACAGAAATAGTGGTCGTAGAGATGGGATTCCTCAATGGGTGAGCGAATCCAGGTTGGCCCCTCCACACACCAGCCGATTATTTTCTTAGCCCCACAGGCCCGAATTTTTTCCAGCAGCCATGCGGGGTAGGTGAACGTGGAGATCACCAGCAGCCAATCCGGCCGAAAATCCTCCACCGCCCGCAGCAGCGCCTTGAAGCGAACCTGATCATCCCCCCAAGGCAGGCTTTCCTGAATCTGCCGTTTATCGAAGCCAATCATTTTGCCCAAGGACAGCACCAGCTTTTCCAGGGGCTTTTTCCCGACAAAACGAATTTCCTCTTGAATGGGATTGAATCGGCAGACCGCAAAGCCCATATCTGCAAGGGCCTCGGCACAGCCGTCACCCAAGGGGATATGCCATTCCTGCTGGCGCTCATGAAAGGGAAAACTGACCAGAACCTTGGGTGAAGCTACCAACCCGCTCGTGGCATCGGCAGGCAAAGGAGGACTGGCGTGCAGGGAGGCATTCATTACTTTGTCCGAATCCGACATTCGCAGGTAGGTTCCTGGCACATAAGGCCACCCTCTAAGGTTGATCCGTTAAACCGCAATACATGGCTTCCGTCCCATCCAGCATAGCCTCCAGGCTGAAATAGCCATGGGCATGGCGTTTTCCACCAACAGCCAGATGCTGGGCCAGGGAGGGATCGTCTGCAATACGCCCCAGGGCTGCGGCGGTTGCTTCGCTGTTTTCCGGGGCTACCAGCAACCCTGTTTCCCCATCCCGAACCAATTCGGGAACACCACCTACCGCCGTGGCCACCACGGGGAGGCCACAGCCCAAGGCTTGAGTAACGGCCTGGGGAACCCCCTCGGAGGCAGAGGTCAGCAGAAGGCAATCGGCCGCCCCCATCAAGTCCGGAATATCCGCCCGATATCCCAGGAAACGCACTTGGGAGGCCAGCCCGGAGGCCCTAGCCAGAGCCTTGATATCGTCGAGCCGGGGACCGTCCCCCACAATAAGGAACAGGCTATTGGGATGGGAACGATGGAATTTAGCAAAGGCCTCCAAGGCCACTTCATGGCGTTTGATCCGTCGTACCACCCCCACCATCAGGACGAGGAAGGCCCGTTCCGGCACCTGCAAGGTCTGGCGCATTTCCTGCCGGGGGCGAGAAGGAACAAATTTTCCGAAATCCACTCCGGTGGGAATGCTCACTACCTTTTCCGGGGGAAAGCCGTCACGGGCAATCAAATCCCGGCGCATCACCTCCCCACAGGCCACAATACGCTGGGGAAGATAGTGGATGAAGTTATGCCAACTGGGATGCAGCGGTAGGTTCAGGTGGCGGGTACGCACCAGACCAACCCGGGCCCAACGGGCAGCCAGCCCTCCCACCCAGCTATCCACCCCGCTATGGGTGTTGACCACCTGCACCCCTTCCTGACGGATAAACCGGACCAGGGCGCGGATAGAACGCAAATCCAATTTATGCCGGAACGGCAACTCAAGGACGGGAATACCTGCCGCCCGGGCTTTTTTTCCGATAATGGCCTGGGGCCGAGTCGCCAGGGTTACCCGGTGGCCCCGCCCGGCCATACCGACCATTTCCGTCACAATGCGGTGTTCCTGTCCGCCCCAGCCGTCGGACCATTCGGTGTGCAATATATTCATGATGGTTTTGCTTCTTTCCGGGAAGCCACGGACGCCAAACGCTCCGCCACGGCCGCCCAGACCTGATCCACCCCGATGTCCGCCATGGAATGGGTCACCGCCTGATCGCCCTGGGCCAGGGCGGGATGGTCAATGGTTTGGGCCAGAGGCCGCTCCAGGGGGCCATAAACGGAGGCCGGATAGGCACAGTGGTAGAGCACTACCATGGGAATGCCTAATGCACCGGCCAAATGGGAGGGGCCCGTATCCACCCCCACATAGAGGTCCAGACAGGACATCACCGCCCCCGCCTGACGCAGGGAGAGCCTTCCAGACAAGGGCAACACCTTACCGGGGAAGCGGGCCGCCATTTCTGCGGCCTCCCCCCGGGATTCCGGCCCACCCAGGATCAAAATGCCCGCCTGGGGATAAGCCTTCAACAGGCGTTCCACCAATTGGCAAAAGGAGTCCAAGGGCCAATCCCGATGGCTCTTGGTATGAAAGCTCTTGAGCTGTAGCCCTACCCAAGGACCACAGGCACCTTTTTCAGCCAGTAGCGCCTGAGCCCAGGCCTTTTCTTCCGGCTTCACCTGATAGCTGAGCCACTTGCCCTGAAGGGGGAGTTGCAATGGAGTCACCAGGGCTAGACGCTGCCGTACCGCATGAAGGGTGCGATCGGGCACAGGAACCGCCGGCGTCAACTGCCGGTTAAGCCCATCATCCTCCTGGCAATAGGCCACCACCCGGCGGGCTCGGGCCAGGGCATAGCGCACCAGGGGCTCATCCTGTCCCCAAACCACCGCCAAGTCGTAATCCGGTTTTCTTCCCAGTAACCAACGAAACAACAGCCACCATTTGGCCCGGGTGGGGGTAATGCTTCCCAGCCGATGGATGAAGGGCAGGCCCTCCAGCACCTCCCGGCGCTTAGGATGGGCCAGCACATCCAGGATCACCCCTTGCCGCTGGCCCAGGGCCCGGAGGGCCGGGGTGGCCAGCAGGGTATCGCCGATACGGCTGACGTTGATGGCGAGAATACGCTCCATCAGGCGGTGGCCTCATCCCCGGCGGATTGGAGGCGCTGAAGCCGGGCATATACCCCGTCCCGGGCCAAGAGTTCAGCATGGGTCCCCGTTTCCACAATACGGCCCCGTTCCATGACAATGATCCGGTCGGCGTTTTCGATGGTGGACAGGCGGTGGGCAATCACCAGGGTGGTGCGGTTGCGCATCAGCTGTTCCAGGGCCGCCTGGACCGCCCGCTCGGATTCCGTATCCAGGGCCGAAGTGGCCTCATCCAGGATCAGCACCGGAGCGTTTTTGAGCAGGGCTCGGGCAATGGCTAGCCGTTGCCGCTGGCCGCCGGAGAGCTTCACCCCGTTTTCTCCGATTTCCGTATCCAGGCCGTGGGGCAGGGCCTGGATAAATTCCATGGCGTAGGCCGCTTCCGCCGCCGCCTCAATCTGCTCCCGGGAAACCTGCTCCAGGGTGCCGTAGGCAATGTTGGCCGCCACCGTATCGTTGAACAGCACCACATCCTGGGACACCAGGGCCACATTGGCCCGCAGACTATCCAGGCGCAAATCCTGGAGATCATGACCATCCAGCAGAATGCGCCCGGCGGTGGGCTTGTAGAAGCGGGGCATGAGATTGGCCATGGAGGTTTTGCCGCTGCCGGAAGCCCCCACCAGGGCCACGGTCTGTCCCGGTTCAATGGCAAAGCTGACCCCATCCAGGGCATTGCGGGACGTATCCGGATAGCGCAGCACCACCTCTTCCACCCGGATTTCCCCCTTGGCCCGATCCAGCTCCACAGTGCCCCGGTCTTCTTCCGGGGCTTCATCCACCAGGGAGAAAACGCTTTCCGCCGCCGCCAGGCCGCGCTGCAACTGGGAATTCATGTCGGTCAGCCGCTTCATGGGGGCCAGCAGCATGAGCATGGCGGTAATGAAGGAAACAAAGCCCCCCACCGTGGTCTTGTCTCCAGTTTGGGACAAAGCCACCACCACAATCACCGCCAGGGCGATGGATGCCAGAAATTGCACAATGGGTCCCAGGGCGGCAGCCGCCACCGTCGCCCGGATATTGAAGCCCCGCTGCCGTTCATTAGCCGCCAAAAAGCGGCGCCGCTCGTATTCCTGTCCACCAAAGATTTTGACGACCTTGTGAGCCTCAATGGACTCTTCCAGCACATGGGTAATGTCCCCCATAGCAAACTGCCCTCCCCGGCTCATCTGCCGGAGGCGTTTGCTAAAAATACGCACAGACAAGGCAATCAACGGCACCATGGCCATGGCCACCAGGGTCAAGGCCCAGTTCAAATACAGCAACCAGCCGAACAAACCAATAACGGAAAGGGAATCCTTGACCAGGGAAGTCAGAACCCCGCTGGCCGCTGCCATGACCCCCCCCACGTCATAGGCCACCTTGGACATCAACACCCCGGAGGATTGATTGTCAAAAAACCGGGTTGGGAGATGGACCAGCCGGGAAAACATGGCGTTGCGTAAATCCACCACCACTTTGTTGGACACCCAAACCATGGCGTAGTCGCCGAGGAATCCCAAAACCCCCCGCAACAAAAAAATCCCCACGATAATGAAAGGCACCAGCCAATAGTTGAAGTGGTGGGCTTTTTCCCCAAAGCTCCCGTCCAACAAGGGCTTCATCAAAGCCGGGAGCAGGGGCTCACTCACCGCGGACAAGGCCATCGCCCCAATCGCCAGCACAAAAGCGCGCCAATAGGGACGCACGTAGCCCAGGAGGCGAACATACAACTCGCGGCTGGAGGTCATGGTTGCGGGGATTTGGGGAGCGGTCATGGCAAGGCCAAGGGAAAATCGTGAATTATACCGGAGCGGCAAACCAGGCCCGTTAAGCCCGGCCACCGCCGTTCAGGGGTATCAGCAATTGCCGATACAAGGTCAGCAGTTCCTCGGCCAGACTCTCCAGGGAAAGGTCGGCCACAGCAGCCCGAGCCTCATCCCCCATCAGCACATGATGGTTTGAGGGGTCGGCCAGCCGCTCCAGGACTTCACTCCAGGCCGAAACATCCAGGGCATCCAGAATAAAGCCATTCCGGCCGGGCTCAATCAGCTCGGAGATTCCACAGGCCCGAGACGTCACCACCGGCAGCCCGCAGGCCATGGCTTCCAGAGCGGCGTTGGGGAAGGGGTCGTAGAGGGTGGGGAGGACGAAGACGTCGGCGGCGCCGTACCAGGGTTTAACATCGGTGACGGGACCGGTGAACAGGGTGCGGGAGGCAATGCCCAGGTCCCGAGCCAGACGCTTGGCCCCTTCCAGGTGCCGGTCGGCGCCCACCACCACCAGGCGGGCAGGGGCTTTCAGGGCGGCGAAGGCCCGCAGCAACTGGGGCACCCCTTTGCGTTCAAAACCACTGCCCACGTACAGGAAAACCGTCTCTTCCGGGCCAATGCCGTGGGCGGCCCGCTGGGGCTGGCGATAGCGCTCGGCCAGGCTGGGGTGGAAAGCCTGGAGATCCACCCCGTTGCGAATAATGGGCAGCTTTTCCCGAGGCAGGCCGAAGCGTTCCACGATTTCGTCCTGAACCAGCCGGGAATTACAGATCACCGCCCGCAGGTCCGGATGCTCGAACATTTCCCGCTCCGCCCGCAGCAGATAACGGTGATAGGGGTCGGCGTACTGGGCCCAGCGCTTCCAGGCGGGGAGGATGCGGGCCCGGTGTTCCAGCCAGGCCGCATGGACCCCATCCCCGGCCCGGTACAGGGTGCAACCGGGAATACGTTCATGGGACTGAACCAGATCGAAATGCCCTTCCCCCATGGCGGCCTGGACACAGGCGGCGAAGCCCCGATCCCGGCCCACCCGGGTCCGGTAGGAGGGGGCGCAGGTGAGCAGCTGGTAACCGCCACAGGCTTCCACGCTGCCCGCCCACTGGCGGGCGATCAAGGTCACTTCCGCCCCTTCCCGGGCCAGGGCGGCCAGGGCCCGGTCCACGAAGCGCTCCGCCCCACCGAAGGGGTTGTAGCGCTGGCGGGCAATGGCAATCCTCACGGCGCCCCCAGGGACTGGACCGCCGCCACCACCCGCTCCACTTCCAGGCTCACCAGGCAGTCGCTTACCTTGCCCCCGCCGCAGCCGTCGATGCCGCAGGGCCGGCAGGGGTGGCGGTCGCTGGTGATCACCCGGGCGGGTACGCCCCAGGGGCCCCACTCCTTGTCGCCGGAAGGGCCGAAGAGGGCCACGGCGGGGGTGCCCATGGCGGCGGCAATGTGCATGGGGGCGGAATCCACCCCAAGAAAAACCTTGGCCCGGCCCGCCACGGCGGCCAGTTCCTTGAGGCTTAACTGGCCCGCCAGGGAGACGGCGGGGCGCCCCCCCAGGGTGACCAGCCGGGCCTGGATAGCATCCACCATGGCTAATTCCCGGGGATCGGGGGCGGCGGTGAGGAGCACCGGCCAGCCCTGGGACTGGAGACGGGCCAGGGTCTGGGCCATCTTTTCCGCCGGCCAGCACTTAAAGAGCCAGCGGGAACCGGGATGGACGTGGAGAAAGCCCCCCGCCCCCAGCTGCCGCTCCGCCAGCAACCCCGCCACCCGGGCTTCCGCCCCTTCCCCGGGGACCAGCACCAGCCGCCGGGCATCCTCTTCCGGATACACCCCGATGCGGCGCAGGGCGTCCAGATTGCGCTCCACCGTATGGCGCAGGGCGTTGCGGGGAGCTTCCACGAAATGGGTAAAACTGTTCTGCCAGAACCGGCCCCGGCCCTTCACCTTGGGAGCCACCGCCCAGGGGGCGCCGGTCAGGCGGGCCAGCCAGGCCCCCCGGCGATGCTCGGTGAGGTGCAGGATGAGGTCGTAATGGCGGGCCCGGAGGCTCTGCAACAGACCCCATTCGGCCCGGATCTGGCCTAGGGGGCCCAGGGCCTTCCAATGCCGGTCAATGGTGTGGACCTGGCGGATAGCCGGGTGCAGGGTCAGCATTTCCGCCGTGTCCCGATACACCAGGGCGTCAATCTCCACCTGGGGCGCAGCGGCCTGGAGGGCGGAAAAGACCGGGGAGGTCAGCAGCACATCGCCGTGGTGGCGCAACTTCACCACCAGCACCCGGTGCAGGTCGGACAGGGGAACGGGATCGCTGACCATAGGCAAGACCTTAGCGGTTAAGGCAGAGCAGGCGGCCGCCCTGGTTATCCACCCGCACCTTGGTGAGGTGGCCGAAATCCAGCTGCACCTGGCGCCAGCGTTCCGCCGGAATACCCAGCCAATAGACCAGCAGAGCCCGGATGACGCCCCCGTGGGTGACGATCACCGTGTCCTCATGGGCCAGTTCCCCCACGCAGGCCAGGGCTCGGGCCTGCATCTGGGCCGCGGATTCGCCTCCCGGGGGGGTGAAATGGAGCACATCCTTAGCCCAGGCATCCAGGCTGGTCCGGTCATCCCGGTAAATATCGTCCCAGGTCTTGCCTTCCCAACGGCCAAAATTGATTTCCTGGAGCCGGGGGTCCAGCACCGGGCTGGGATGCAGGGCCTCGGCCAGCTGGCGGCAGCGTTGCAGGGGGCTGGAAAGCACCCGGGCGCCTTGCGGCAGCAGGGGCTTTAAGCGCTCGGCCACCGGGGCCACGGCTTCGGCCAACGGCAGATCGGCGGCGCCGTAGCAGACACCAGGAGCCACCGCCGGCCAGGGGTGGCGAATCAGATAGAGGTCCATAACATCCCCAAATAGAAGCACAGTTCGGCGATCTGCTGGGTCGCCCCCAGACAGTCGCCCGTATAGCCTCCCAGGCGGCGGCGCATCAGCCGGGCCACCCAGAAGGTGCCAAGGGCCGCGAGCAGGCAGCCGCGCAGGGCGGGGGCTGGGGGCAGCAGGAACAGCAAGGGCGCCAGGCCAAGCAGGGCGAAGAGGGCGGCCAGGGCCATTTCCCCATTCCCCATGCGGGTCGCCAAGGGCTTGGCCTTGGATAAGGCATCCTCCCGCACATAGTCCATCAGGCGCAAGAGGACGGTGGAGCAGAAACGGGACAGGCTGTGGCCCGCCACCAACACGGCGGGCACCAGCCAGGCCACGGGGGCCCGCTGGGCGAGGAGCAGCAGGGCCAGGAATTTGCCGGTGAGCACGCACCAGAGCACCACCACCCCGTAATTGCCCACCCGGGAATCCTTCATGATGGTGAGCACTTTTTCCTTGGTCCAGCCGCCGCCAAAACCGTCGGTCATGTCCGACAGGCCATCTTCGTGGAAGGCCCCGGTGGCCCACAGGGTGGCCCCCATGGATGCCAGCACCGCCAGCTCCGTGGGCCAGCCCAGGCTGGCGAGCCAGAACACCAGGGCCGCCACGGCCCCCACCACCAGCCCCACCGCGGAGAAATAGCGGGACGCCCGGTTCAGCCCTTCCGTGGAATGACCGACCCAGGCCGGCACCGGCAGGCGGGTGAAAAAGCGCAGGGCGCCGAAAAAATATTCCAGCTCGCGGCGGACCATGGGGGGTTAGTCCTTGTTGCTCACACCGGCGGATTCAAAACTGGCCATGTCATTGAGGAAGGCCACGGCAGACTGGACCAGGGGCCAGGCCAGGGCGGCGCCGGTGCCTTCCCCCAGGCGCAGGCCCAGGTCCAGCAGGGCTTTCCCGCCCAGGGCGTCGAGCAGGGCCTGATGGCCGGGTTCGGCGGAGGCATGGCAGAAGACGCAGTAGGCCAGCACTTCCGGATGGAGGCGGGCGGCCACCAGCAAGGCGGAGGTGACAATGAAGCCATCCACCAGAATCAGCATTTTGGCTTCCGCCGCCGCCAGGAAGCCCCCCACCATGGCCGCCACTTCAAGGCCGCCGAATTCCGCCAGCACCCCCAAGGGATCCCCATCCCCCCCGGCGACCCGATAACGGGTGGCCGCCTGGGCCAGCAGATTGCGCTTGCGGGACAGGCCCGCGTCATCCAGACCCGTGCCCCGTCCCACGCACTGGGGCAGCAGGGTATCGGTGAGGACGTGGGTAATGAGGGAGGCGGAGGCCGTATTGCCGATGCCCATTTCCCCGAAGGCCACGGCCCGGCAGCCCCGGGCCGCCGCCTGGCGCACCAGTTGCGCCCCGGTTTCCAGGGCCCGGTCCCGCTCCTCGGCGCTCATGGCCGCTTCGGTAATGAAATTCCGGGTGCCCGGAGCCACCTTGGCCTGGATCAGGCCTTCCCGGGGGGCGAAATCGTGGGCCACCCCCACATCCACCACCGCCAGATCAAAACCGCTCTGGCGGGCAAACACATTCACCGCCGCCCCGCCGGCCAGGAAGTTTTCCACCATCTGCCAGGTCACATCCTGGGGATAGGCGGACACCCCGGCTTTGGCGGCCCCGTGGTCCCCGGCAAAGACGAAGAGCTGGGGCCGGGACAGGCTGGGGGTCA
This sequence comes from Azospira inquinata, assembly GCF_018905915.1. Lineage (NCBI taxonomy): Bacteria > Pseudomonadati > Pseudomonadota > Betaproteobacteria > Rhodocyclales > Rhodocyclaceae > Azospira > Azospira inquinata. The sequence continues at coordinate 1,841,520 of NZ_CP064782.1, read as the reverse complement.
GGGTCTGCTGCATCCAGCCCACCTGGAACGCCACTTTTTCCAGCAGCCCCAGGGCGCCCAGGGGCTTGGTCTTGCTGTCGATCTTGTGTTGCAGGGCCTGGCAGAACGGGTCCTGGGCGGAAAGGGCGGGAGCGGTAATGGTGAAGGACATGGAAAGATAGGTGGGCCGTTCCACGGCAACAGGCCCCAGGCAGCAAGAAAGGAAACCCGAGATTATACCCTCAGGCCCCGCCTTTCCCCCGCCCCACCCGCTCCCGGGAAAGCCCGCCCGCCGGTCCAAAGGGGCCCCGGCCCTGTGCTAAAGTCGGCCCATGGCACAACTCATCATCGGCGGCGCCCGCAGCGGCAAAAGCTCCCTGGCGGAACAGCGGGCCAAGGATTGGGCCGGGGCGGCCCCGGACCGGGAGGTGATCTATCTGGCCACGGCCCAGGTCCGCCCCAGCGCGGAAGACCCGGAAATGGCCCAGCGCCTGGCCCACCACCGGGCCCGCCGCCCGGCTGAGTGGGGCCTGGTGGAAGAACCTCTCCATCTGGCCCTGGCCCTGGCGGAAAACGCCGCCCCGAACCGCTGCGTGCTGGTGGATTGCCTCACCCTCTGGCTCACCAACCTGCTGTTCGCCGGGGACGCCGCCCGGCAGGCGGAAGCCCATCTGCCCATCCAATGTCCCCTGCTGGCGGAGGAAACCGGCGCCCTGCTGGACTGCCTGCCCACCCTGCCCGGGGAAATCATCCTGGTCTCCAACGAAGTGGGCTGGGGCATTGTGCCCATGCACCCGGTCTCCCGCCTCTTTGGCGACGAACAGGGACGCCTCAACCAGCGGGTCGCCGCCGTCTGCACCCAAGTCACCCTGGTGGCGGCGGGCCTGCCTTTGGCCTTGAAGTAAGGCCGGCGCGGGGCGGGCACTTCGGGGCCCGGCTTCCTTTTTTGGTATCGGTTGGGCTGCGGCTCGGGGCGGGGGTCGGATTGCGGCTCTGGCTCTGGCTCTGGCTCTGGCTTGGGTGCGGGTCGGGTCGGGTCGGGTCGGGTCGGGTCGGGTCGGGTCGGGTCGGGTCGGGTCGGCAAGAGCTAAGCCCCTGGGCGCTTTATAGGCAAGGGCTTGCCGCCATGCTGGGCACTACCGACCTATCGGCCAGCCCCAGAATTAAAGGCTAAGACCTCAGCACCAGGCCCCTGAACTCAGGGACCCGTGCCGAAACCCTCCGCCCTAGCCCTCCGCCGCAAAAAACCCAGGGTTACGCCTCCGGCCCCCATAGTTCGGGCACGGCCCGGGCCAGTTTGGGCCAATCCAGGGCCTGCTCCAGACTGTCCGCCAGACGCTCCAAATCCGCCTCCCGCCGGGCCTGGGGATCGACCTGAGGGAGCGCCGCACCGTCCCCCTCCTGCCCCAGGCCCGCCCAGTCCAGCAGGGCGGACAGAGCTTCGGCCCGGTCCAGAAGGCCGTGACAGTAGGTAGCCAGGATCTGATCGTCCGGGGAGCGGGCCCCATCCGGCCGCAACCCGGGCCGGGGCGGAGTGGGACCGAGGGCCGAATCGGCGCCAGAGAAGGCCACGACGCCGCCTTCTGGGCGCCCCCTTCCCGGCTGGCCGCTCCCGAGCCAGGCCCCGGCGGCCTCTGCACTTGCCTCTGCACTTGCCTCTGCAACGGCCTTTGCACCTATCTCTGCACCGCCCCCCGCCCTTGTTTTTTCACCCACTGCCGCCCCCCCGGCGCCTTCTTCCCCCTGATCCGCCAACCAGCAGGCGGGCCGTTCCAGGGCGGGGCCCTGGCTCACCCCCAGGTGAATTTCGTAGCCTTCCAGGGGGGGCTGGCCCGGCAGATTGAGCCAGCCCGCCACATTGGCCAGGCGCTTGTCCCGGGCCAGGGTGGTTTCCATGTCTAGGAGCCCCAGGCCCGGGGCGCTGCCCGGCGCCCCTTCCAGGCCCTCCGGATCGTGTATCCAGCGGCCCAGCATCTGGAAGCCACCGCAAATGCCCAGCACCTTGCCGCCGTAGCGCAGATGGCGGCGGATGGCCCCTTCCCAGCCCTGGGCCCGAAGCCAGGCCAGATCGTCCCGCACATTTTTGGAACCGGGCAGCACCATCAGATCCACCTCCCGGGGCGGGGCCTCCCCCGGGCCGATAAAGCGGAAATCCACCGCCGGATGGAGGCGCAGGGGGTCCAGGTCGTTGTGGTTGGAGGTACGGGGATAGGCGGGGGCCACCACCCGGAGCCGGGTTTCCCCCCGGGTCAGGGATTCCCGGGCAATGGCGTCCTCCGCATCCAGGTAGAGGCCGTGGAGATAGGGCAGCACCGCCAGCACGGGCTTGCCGGTGCGGGCTTCCAGCCAGTCCAGGCCGGGCTGGAGCAGGGACAGGTCACCGCGAAAGCGGTTGATGACAAAGCCCCGCACCCGGGCCCGTTCGCTGGGGGAAAGGAGGTCCAAGGTGCCCACCAGATGGGCGAACACCCCGCCCCGGTCGATGTCCCCCACCAGAATCACCGGGCAATCCACCGCCTCCGCAAAGCCCATGTTGGCGATATCCCGGTCCCGCAGATTGATTTCCGCCGGGCTGCCCGCCCCCTCCACCAGCACCGCCTGGTAGCGTGCGCAAAGGCGCCCGTAGGAGGCCAGCACGGCGGCCATGGCCCGGGGCTTGTAGGCGTGGTAGGCCCGGGCGTCCAGGTCCGTCACCACCTTGCCGTGGATAATCACCTGGGCCCCGGTGTCGCTGTTGGGCTTCAAAAGCACCGGGTTGAAATCCGTATGGGGCGCCAAGCCAGCGGCCAGGGCCTGCAAGGCCTGGGCCCGGCCGATTTCCCCCCCATCCACCGTCACCGCCGAGTTCAGGGCCATGTTCTGGGGCTTAAAGGGGGCCACCGCCACCCCTCGGCGGTGCAAAAGGCGGCAAAATGCAGCCACCAGGGTGCTTTTTCCCGCATCGGAAGTGCAGCCCTGAACCATCAAAGTGGGTTTGTTCATTTAAAATCCCGGGATTGGCAACCTGCCCAACCCATCAACAAATTCGCAGCAGCCCGCCGGCCCCCTCGGGATCACCGGCCCCATTGGCGGCGCCACGGCTTGAGCCGAAGCGCCGGAAAGGACCCGATTATCCCATGCCCCACTGGCTCGCCTTGCCCCTCGCCGCCCTGATCGGCTACGGCCTTGACCGCTGGCTGGGGGAACCGCGCCGTTACCACCCCCTGGTGGGCTTCGGCCGGCTGGCCGGGCTACTGGAAAAAGCCCTGCGCCCGGCACCGGGCCTGGTGCCGCCCCGGGCCCTGCGCCTCTTCGGCGCCATTGCTTGGTGCGCCGCCGTCCTGCCCTGGGTGCTCCTGGCCGCCTGGCTCCACGCCACCCCCTGGCTGGGCGTGGTGAGCGACGGGCTGCTCCTCTATTTCGCCCTGGGGGCCCGCAGCCTGGGGGAACACGCCCGGGCCGTGGCCGTTCCCCTGGCCGCTGGGGATCTGGCCGCCGCCCGCACCCGGGTGGGCTACATCGTCTCCCGGGAAACCGGGGCCCTGGACGCTACCGGAGTAGCCAAGGCCTGCGTGGAATCCGTGCTGGAAAACGGCAATGACGGGGTGTTCGGCGCCCTCTTCTGGTTTGCCGTGCTGGGGGGCCCGGGGGCCCTGCTCTTCCGTCTGGCCAACACCCTGGACGCCATGTGGGGCTACCGCAACGACCGCTTCCGCTATTTCGGTTGGGCCGCCGCCCGCCTGGATGACCTGCTCAACTGGCTGCCCGCCCGGCTCACCGCCCTCACCTACGCCGCCCAGGGCCAGGCCCGTCAGGCCCTGGCCTGCTGGCGCGCCCAGGCCCCCGCCTGGGACAGCCCCAATGCGGGGCCGGTCATGGCCGCCGGAGCCGGAGCCCTGGGCCTCACCCTGGGAGGCGCCGCCACTTACGAAGGCCGGGAAGAAATGCGCCCGCCCCTGGGCCGGGGCCGTCCCCCGGCCGCCCCGGACATACTCCGGGCCACCCGGCTGGTGGAAGGGGGGCTGGGCCTGTGGCTCACCCTGCTGGTAGCCCTTCCCCCCCTCACAGCCCTGGCCCTATTTCTCCTGAGGAAAGCGACCCATGCTTGAACACGGCGGACGACTGCGCCAAGCCGCAGCCCACTGGGGAATTCCCCTGGAAACCTGGCTCGATCTGTCCACCGGCATCAATCCCTGGGGTTACCCGGTGCCCACCCTGGCGGCGGCCGCCTGGCAGCGCCTGCCGGAGGACGAGGATGGGCTGCTGGAGGCGGCGGTGGAGTACTACGGCAATACCAATATTCTGCCCCTGCCCGGCTCCCAGGCTGCCATCCAGGCCCTGCCCCGGCTCCTGCCCCCGGGCCGGGCCGCCGTCCTCGCCCCCTCCTACCGGGAACACGCCGCCGCTTGGCAGCGGGCGGGTTGGGAGGTGCTGCCCTTCACCCCGGAACAGCTGGAACAGGCCGCCACCCAGGCCAATGCGGTGGTGCTGTGCAATCCCAACAATCCCACGGGAGACGCCTTCACCGCCCGCCGGCTGCGGGCCGTGGCCCGGGAACTAGCCAAGCACGGGGGCCTGCTGGTGGTGGACGAAGCCTTTGGCGACGCGGACAACCGGAATTCCCTGGCCGATCTGGCGGGCACCCCCCGGGCCAGGAACCTGGTGGTGCTCCGCTCCCTGGGAAAATTTTTCGGTCTGGCTGGCGCCCGGGTGGGCTTTGCCCTGGCCCGGCCGGAACTGCTCACCGCCCTGGGGGAAACCCTGGGCCCCTGGGCCTTGAGCGGCCCCTCCCGGGCCGTGGCCAAGGCCGCCCTGGAAAATCGACCCTGGCAAGAGGAAACCCTGGAAGAACTGATGGCCGCCTCCACCCGCCTGGAACGCCTGCTCCAGGACATCCTGGGGCGCAACGACGGCACCGCCCTGTTCCGCTGGCTGCCCCACCCCTGGGCCCCCACCCTCCACGAAAAACTGGCCCAACGGGGTATCCTCACCCGCCTCATCACCGACCCCAGCGGCCTGCGCATCGGTCTCCCCGCCCGGGAAGCCCACTGGCAGCGCCTCACCACCGCCCTCACCGAAATCGCCCATGAACTGGATCTCTAAGCCCTGTCTTCTCCCCCGTCTTTGCCTGACCCTGGCCCTGGCCGCCCTCACCGCCATCCAGACCGTCCAGGCCGCCCCCGTGGTACTCAAGGACGACGCCGGCCAGACCGTGCGCCTGGCCGCCCCCGCCAAGCGCATCGTCAGCCTGGCCCCCCATTTGACGGAAAACCTCTACGCCGCCGGGGCCGGGGACAAACTGGTGGGCACGGTGGATTACAGCGACTATCCGGAGGCGGCGAAAAAGCTGCCCCGGGTGGGGGGCTACTCCAAGCTCAACCTGGAAGCCATCGCCGCCCTCAAGCCCGATCTGGTGGTGGCCTGGGAAAGCGGCAACGCCGGTGGCCACATCGCCAAACTGCGGGCCCTGGGCATTCCCGTCTATCTTTCCCAGCCCAACCGCATCGACGACGTGGCCCGCACCCTGGAAGCCCTGGGCCATCTGGCGGGTACGGAACGGGTAGCGAATGCCGCCGCGGCCCGCTACCGGCAACGGCTGGGGGAACTGCGCCACCGCTACAGCACCCTGCCCCGGGTGCGCACCTTCTATGAAATCTGGCAGCAGCCCCTGATGACCGTGGGGGGCGGCCAGATTATTTCCGATGTGATCCACCTCTGTGGCGGGGAAAACGTCTTCGCTAACCTGCAACAGCTGGCCCCCAAGGTGACGGTGGAAGCGGTGCTGGCCACCAATCCGGAAGTCATCGCCGCCAGCGGCATGGGGGATTCCCGGCCCGAATGGCTGGATGACTGGAAGCGCTGGGACAAGGTGACGGCGGTGGCCCGGGGCAATCTGTTTTTCGTGCCCCCGGACCTGATCCAGCGCCACACCCCCCGTCTGCTGGAAGGGGCTGCCCGGCTCTGCGCCGACCTGGAAACCGCCCGCCAGCGCCGCCCCGCCCACTAGGCCCCCGCCACCGTTCCTCCCCGGGAAGGGCCCGCCGGTCCCCCGGGGGCCATGCCCGCCTCCCCCCTTGCCATGTCACGGGGGTAGGATGGGGCCTTTTCCCCCACCGGCCCGCCGGTCTTCCCCCCTTATGGAAAAGCGTCCCCTGCCCCTGGACCAGGCCTATACCCTGCTGGAACCGGGCCCGGTCATTCTCCTCACCACCGCCGGACCCAAGCGGCCCAATGTGATGACCCAGAGCTGGCATCTGATGATGGAATTCGAGCCGCCCCTGGTGGGCTGTGTGGTGAGCAACCGGAATTACAGCTACGAACTCCTCACCCGCAATCGGGAATGCGTCATCAACATTCCCACGGAGGATCTGGCGGAAAAGGTGGTGGGGGTAGGCAATTGCAGCGGGCGGCGCATGGACAAATTCCGTCGTTTCGGCCTCACCCCGGTAGCCGCCTCCCAGGTCAAAGCCCCCCTCATTGAGGAGTGCTACGCCAGCCTGGAATGCCGTCTGCGGGACGAACGTCTGAACACGGATTACAACTTTTTTGTCCTGGAAGTGGTGGCCGCCTGGGTGGCCCCTGGCCGGAAACGACCCCGCACCCTGCATCACCAGGGCTGGGGCGCCTTCCGCATTGACGGCAAGCTGATCCGCCTACCCTCCCGGATGAAATAGGCGGGTCCCCCCGGCACCAGACTCAGTGGGGCTCCCGGCCCAGGCGCCGGAGCAGGACCATACCCACCCCCATGACCCCGGCGGCCACCAGCAATGCCCCCTGATAACTGCCCGTGGCAGCGGCGATATAACCGGCCATGGCCGGGGCCACGATCTGGGCCACCCCGTAACTCAAGGTGAGGCGGGCCATGGCCTTGGCCGGATTCTGGGGAAAACAGCGGCCGATTAGGGACAGGGTCAGGCTCACAATGCCCACGAAGGTGCCCCCGTAAAGCATGGCGCTCAGGAGATTCAGGGTGGGGTCGGCGCTCACCACGGGCAATAGGATGGACAGCACTTGGAGACCGTAGCCCAGGAGCAGGGCCGGAATCTGGCCCAGGCGCGCCGCCAGCCGGTCCCAGACAAAGCAGGAGGGGGCCGCCGCCAGGCCCACCACCACCCACACCCAGCCCCCCTTGCCCGCCAGCAGGGGCAGCTTTTCCAGAATGGCCACAATGAAGGTGGCACTCACCACGTAGCCAAAACCGGCGCAGAAATAGGCCCCAATCAGCAGGCCCATCCAGCGCCGGGAAGGGGGCGCAGGGGCCGCCACGGCCCGGCCACTGCCCAGGGGCGCGGGGGCGGGCAGCCAGCCCCAGGCGGGCAGAAAAAAGAGCAGGCCCAGGAGCCCCAGGCCCAGCCATTGATGTTCCCAGGACAGGCGCCCCACCATGGCCGCCACCGCCAGCCCGGACACCACGATGCCCAGGCCCAGACCGGTGAAATGGAGCCCCAGCTCGGGCCGGTGGCCCTGGCCCATGAGCCAGTTGAGCACCAGACCGGAGGCAATGAGCAGCCCGGCGGTGCTGGAAAATCCAGAGAGAAAGCGCAGCACAGCCCACAGCACCAGATCGTCCGTGAGCCCCATGGCCGCGGTGCTGGCCACCGCCACCACCAGGCCGATGCGGTACAGCCGGTACTTGCGTTGCAGATCGCTGAGGGAGGCGGCCAGGAGAGCTCCGGCGATGTAACCGGCGTAATTGAAGGTGGCCAGCCAGCCCCCGGCCAGATAGGAGAGCCCGGCCTGGGCCCGCATGATGGGCAGCATGGGGGTGTAGGCAAAACGGGCTAGGCCCACGGTGAGGATGAGGGCGCAGACCCCGGCAAAGATCACCCGCAGCCGGTGGGGTGCCGGGGCGGCCGCCTGGGACGGCGCGACGGCCAGGGGCACGGCGGAAAGGGGGCTAACCACCCCGGCGTCAGGAGCCGGGGCCGGGTATGGAGAGGCGGAGGAGGAAGGGGCGGAGGAAGAGGCAGTCATGGGCGGACTCCGGCAAACAATGGCCCCATGCTAGGCCCTTTTCCTACCGCCACCTTTCGATAGAATGACGATATCCATTGATGAGATGACAGCCCATGCTGGACTGGCACACCTGGGAAACCATCCCGGTTCCCGACTTTCCCTCTCTGCCCCGGCCCATCGTGCCCCGCTCCCAGAATCTGGCGGCGCGGCAGATTTTTCCCTTGCACAGCCATCCCTGGAACCAGTTCGTCTATGCCACGGCGGGCACCCTGATGGTCACCGCCGCCGACACCTGGCACGTGATTACCCCGGAACAGGGCATCTGGCTGCCCACCGGGGTGGAGCACACCACGGGAGCCTTGAGCGGCGCCGAATTCCGCAATCTCTACGTGGCCGACCGGCCCGATCTGGCCATGCCCCGGCAATGCACGGTGCTGGCGGTCACCCCCCTGCTGCGGGCCCTGATCGTGGAATTGGAAGCCGTGAATCGCCAGGAAGACGACACCTACCTGGACCAGCTCACCGCCCTGATTTTCGCCCAGCTGGAACGCCAGCCGGTGCAGCACTTTCACCTGCCCTGGCCCGCCAGCCCCCTGCTGCAACGGCTCTGTGAAGCCCTCTACGCCCAACCGGCGGATAACCGAAGCGCCGAAGACTGGGGTCGGGAACTGGGGGCTTCGGCTCGCACCCTGGCCCGCCGCTTCGCCCGGGAAGTGGGCATCAGCCTGCGGGAATGGCGCCACCGGCTGCGCCTCTTTCTCGCCCTGGAATGGCTCTGCGCCGGGCGCCCCATTACGGGCATCGCCCTGGATCTGGGCTATGCCAATCCGGCGGCCTTCACCTACATGTTCCGCCAGGCCCTGGGCTGCTCCCCCACGGAATGGCGCCGCCGACGGCAAGGCGGGGCAACCCACCTGGAGGGCGGGACCGCAGAAGGGGAAGGAGAGACGGAGACGGAACAGGAGCGGGCCGCCGGGGACATCCAGCCTCCGACCCCGAATCGGGCAGATTAAAAAAGGGGCCTAAGCCCCGGGCCCTACCTAGCTCAGGGAAGCTTCCGCCAGCTTTAGGGCAAAGCCGATGAACAGGCCCCCCACGCTGCCCGTGGCCCCTGCCGCCATGCGCCGCCGACGGCGGAAAGCCTCCGCCAGATAGGAACCACCAAAGATCAGGGCTGAAAGGTAAAGGGCGCTGCACAGCTGGACGATGGCCCCCAGCACCAGGAAGGAAAGCCCCGGATGGGCGTAGCCCGGGGACACAAACTGGATGAAGAAGGACAGGTAAAAGAGGATGGCCTTGGGGTTGAGCAGGCTGATCACCAGGGCACGGCGGAAGGGTCCGGCACCGTTGTCTTCCCCCGTCGCCGCCCCATCCCCGGCGCTTTCCTGACCCCGCCAGCGGGCCACCGCCGCCCGCAGCAGATTGATCCCCAGATAGGCCAGATAGGCGGCACCACCGTATTTCAGCAGGGTAAAGAGCAGGGGATTGGCCTCGATCAGGGAAGCCACCCCGGTGGCCGCCAGCACCATGAGAATGGTGTCCCCGAGAAACACCCCGCAGGCGCTCCCATAGCCTGCACCCACTCCCCGGCGGGAAGCCACGCTCATCACATACATGGAATTGGGCCCGGGCAATAGGACGATAAAAATGGTGCCCAGCACAAAGGTGGCCAGGTGATCGATGCCGAAAAACATGGGAACGGGGAGACAAATAGGGAGAGGGGAAGGATACACCGGCGAGCCCGGAGCGGAACGCCTTAGCGCCCAGAAAATAGGCAGTAAGAAAGGCCAGAAATCCCGGAAAAGGGGACTTCTCGCCGTGGCCAGATTTTCCAGGATTAATGCCGTCAATCAAAAAATATTGCTTTATATTCAGAGAACTTAACCTATTTTATTACTTTTGGATTATTGCCATTGAAATATGACCGGCAGGAGAATTTTAAAAATCATAAATCTTAAAATCCCCGGAGTTATTTAATTAACCAATTGATTAATTTCGGAATTACCGCTCTCTCCTTCTTTATTCTAATCGCAAAAAACATGAAAAAAGTCACACTAATGGCCATGGGCCTGATCGCCCTGGGGGGCTTGGCCGGATGCGCCACGGAAACCTCCCAAAGCTTGCCCGTCGCCCAGTCGGCCTCCGCCTCCGTCGCCTATAACGGGGTGCGCTATCCCATATCCGTGGGCAAGTTCGACAACCGCTCCACCTTCCTGCGGGGCATTTTCTCCGACGGGGTGGACCGGCTCGGTAGTCAGGCCAAGACCATTCTGGTCACCCACCTGCAACAAACCAACCGGTTCAACGTGCTGGACCGGGACAACATGACCGAGATCAAGCAGGAAGCCTCCCTCACCAAGGCCCGGCAGAACCTGAAGGGCGCCAATTACGTCATTACCGGGGACGTGACCGAGTTTGGCCGCAAGGAAGTGGGGGACCACCAGCTCTTCGGCATCCTGGGCCGGGGCAAGCAGCAGATCGCCTACGCCAAGGTGTCCCTCAATGTGGTGGATGTGCAGACCTCGGAAGTTATTTACTCCGCCCAAGGCGCCGGGGAATACGCCCTCTCCAACCGGGAAGTAATCGGCTTCGGCGGCACCGCCAGCTACGACTCCACCCTCAACGGCAAGGTGCTGGATCTGGCCATTCGCCAGGCCGTGGACGCCCTGGTGGCCGGGGTGGACGGTGGCGCTTGGCTGAAGAAATCTTCCTGAGGAGACGCCCCATGACCCGCCTGCGTTACCTCAGCCAAACCTGGGGCCTGCCCGTTGCGGCGGCCCTGCTCTGCGCCGCCTGCGCCAGCCAGCCCAAGCCCCTCTACTACTGGGGCAGCTACCAATCCACCATCTACAGCCACCTCAAGGGGGACAAGGGGCCGGAAGCGGAAATCCAGGCCATGGAAAAGGATAAGGAACTGGCCCTGGCCAAGGGCGAGGCCGTGCCCCCGGGCTTCCGCGCCCACCTGGGCATTCTCTACGGGGAAATCGGCCGCACCGACCAAATGGTGGAAAACCTGGAGGCGGAAAAGCGCCAGTACCCGGAAAGCGCCACCTTCATGGACTTTCTCCTGAAAAAAGCCCAAGCCACTCCCGCCCCCACCGCCACGAAAGGCTGAACCCCATGACCCGCCACGCTATTTTTCCCGGGGCCAGCCTGCTGCTGGGCCTCGCCCTCCTGAGCGGCTGCGCCTCCACCAGCCACTACGCCGGCCCCGATTACTCCGCCTTCAAGGAAAGCCGCCCCGCCTCCATCCTGGTGCTGCCGCCCCTGAACACCTCCCCGGACGTGGATGCCTCCCTCAGCATGTTGTCCCAGGTCACCTACCCCCTGGCCGAATCCGGCTATTACGTGGTGCCCGTCACCCTGGCCAACGAAACCTTCCGCCAGAACGGCCTGACCACCCCGGACGACATCCACCAGCTGCCCATCGACAAGCTGCGCAAAATCTTCGGCGCCGACGCGGCTCTCTACATCAACGTCACCCAGTACGGCACCTCCTACAAGATCATTTCCAGCGAAACCCGGGTCACCGCCGACGGGGAACTGATCGACCTGCGCAACGGCCGCTCCCTATGGAAAGGCCACGCCACCGCCTCCAGCGCTGAAGGGGACAACAACAATAACAACGGCCTGGTGGGCATGCTGGTGAAAGCCCTGATCAACCAGATCGCCGACTCCATCAACGACAAAGGCCACACCATAGCCGGCGTCACCAGCTTCCGCCTCCTGGCAGCAAGCACCGCCGGAGGACTGCTGTATGGGCCCCGGTCGCCTAAGTATTTGAAGGAGGGGGGGCCGGATCATTAAAGCTCAATCGGAAAAAAACGGCCTTTACGTACGAGAGTCTTATTTCTTTTCCTGGGATACAAAATGTCAAAATTCCCGATGATCTTTCTTGCCTCTGCCCTATTTCTAGGAATCGGTTCTGCTCTAGCAACAGACTCCCAAGCAACTGGGGCAAGCGACGCACTCCGTCTTTTTACCCAATGTGATGCCTCTCTGTTTAAGGCTCTTAAGGAAAACAAAACTCTTCTCGGACCGTCCGTAATCGTACAAAACCAAGGGACTGCGGCAACGATCAAAGTGGCCAATCCGTTAGCCGAAAATGGTCAAGAACAGCTATTCACAAATCCCTTGGAAATAAATGGGATACAACTAATTTCATGGCACAACGAAGTACTTTATGAGGAACATCTCGGTGGCTTCCTGTTTTGGGGATTTAAGGCAAATGGAACTCCGCAAACCATAGCGGAAAAGCTAAACGCCATTCTCACAACACCCCAAAAATTGGAAAAAACCGGTGATACCTGGGCACGCGCAGAAATCCATGTAATCGGCGACCCACTCGGCTCTTGGCGGCCTAATAGGGCTTCCGCAGGTATTCCCACTCCCAAGGGAAGCGTAGAGCGCGTGCTCTTGCTTGAAAGTGAAGCCCCAGGCCAAACGAGCATATTCTGCAGCTTACAGGGGTCTCTCACACCACCGTTGATTCAGCTCATGCGCCCCGACCTGACTACTGCCGAGTATCCTCAATGAGCCCGCTCCCCTACCGAGCGGCGCTGTTTCTCGCCGTATGTTCTTTCAGCTGCCAAGCGAAAGATGCGGATATCACGGACCTCACTAATACAAAAGAGCTGGGGCCTTGCGAGCAAATTAAATATATTAGGTACTCTCAGGATGGATCTGAAGTTCAAAACCCGAGCGGGGTAATCCAAAAGCTATCTGAATGTCTAGCTGTTATACCCAACGCACCGGCAAATACAAAGGCTGCCGCACTGACTTTGCGGTCCATTGCCTATGCCCAAAGAAGAGAATACGGCCACGCCATAAAAGATAGAGAAGAGGCTTTACTTCTAGCCCCCGCCCGATCCGCCTGGGCGATTATTGGGCTCGCCGCTCTTTATCGTGAGAATGGGCAACCAGAACAGGCACTGAAAATGCTGCAAAAAATGCTTCAGGACAATATTGGGATGACAGGAAAAGGGACCTCACCTGGTATGCCTAGTTACTATCACCTTGGGGTAACACTAATCTCCTTAAAGCGATGGCCAGATGCTGCTGAAGCACTATCTGAAGGAATGAGTTATCAATCTAATTATCTGTGGGCATATGCTTACCGTGCTCTTGCTTACGACCAGATGGGCCTATCATCTTTTGCGCTCGCAGATATGGAAAAGGTACGTCTACTAGTCAATCAAAAAAAAGAGGACGACCGTAGTAAAACTCTTCAGTTACTTTCAGAAGAGCCTTTCGCCGAAATCAAAAAAAAGTATATGAAATAAAAACGTTGTAATTTTTTATATAAAATATCTGCGCAAATTAATTAGCCGCCATATTTATTTAGCAGCAAAATATTTCCCTCCTTTGCACCCCGCTACCCGGCCCATCGGCCATAATCCGCCGATGCGCCAGACCTCCCGTCCCTCACCCTTCTCTGATCCCTTGACCGCCGCCCGGCTGGCAAACTCCGCCCTGTTTTTTGCCAGCGGCTTCACCTATGCGGTGTGGGGCGTCAGTCTGCCCCAAATCAAAAGCCAGTTCGCCCTGAATGACGCCCACCTATCCCTAGCCATGTTTGCCGTGGCCTTGGGGGCCCTGCTATCCATGTCCGTCATCGGTCCCTGGATCGCCCGGCGGGGCAGTCCAACGGCCTGTCGCCAAGGGGGGCTGGTGTTCGCCCTGTCCGTGGCGCCCATTTTGTTGATTCCCCACTTCGGCCTGCTACTGGCCTGGCTGCTCTTGTTCGGCGCCACCAATGCGGTACTGGATGTGGCCATCAACGCCCAGGCCGCCACCTTGGAGCTGAAGGCCAGCCGCCCCATCATGTCCAGCTTTCACGGCCTGTTCAGTACCGGGGGGCTGGTGGGGGCCCTGGCGGGCAGTGTCTGGCTGGGGGCGGGCGGGTCCGCCGCTGCCCTGTTTGTGGTCACCGCCCTGCTGGTGGCCGGATTGGTGCTGCTGGGCAGCCCCCATCTGCTCCCGGACCCCCACAGCGATGCCGCCGCTTCCCGCCGGGGAGCGCCTCCGGGGGCCCGGCGCCGCCTGCTGGCCCTGGGGGTGCTGGCCTTTCTCGGGCTGGTGGTAGAGGGGGCCATGTATGACTGGACCTCGGTCTATCTGCGGGACGAGGTGGGGGCCCCGGCCTTCTGGATCGGGGCTGGATATGGGGGCTTTTCCCTGGGCATGGCCAGTGGCCGTTTCGGCGGAGATCGGCTGCGGGCCTGGCTCGGCGCCCGGCGCACCCTCATGGTTTCGGGTAGTCTGGCCGCCCTGGGGCTGCTGCTGGCCCTAGGCCTGCCCTTCACCGCCAGCGCCGTGGCCGGTTTCACCCTGGTGGGCCTGGGCTGCGCCAACTGCGTTCCCGTGCTCTTTGCCGCCAGCGTCAAGGTGGAAGGGGTTTCCTCTTCGGAAGCCATCGCCCTGGTGGGCCGCCTGGGCTATCTGGGCATTCTGGTGGGGCCGGTGATCGTGGGCTTTACCGCCCACCACACCGGCCTGCCCCTGGCCTTGGGCCTGCTGGCCCTGTTTGCCCTGGCCATTGCGGCGGGGGCCAGAAACGCAGCGGAGGGGAAGTAAAAGCTAAAGGGCCAGGGGCAACCTAACGGCCCCCTTGGCTAGCAACCACTGCTGGTAATAGTCACCACCGGCACCTCCCCATAATTGGCGGCATATTGGTAGCGAACGGCGCAGGCGGAGGGCTCCGGCGCGCCTTTCAACGAAAAGTCGCTATATTCGATATTGCTGGAGCTCAGGACAAAATCGTCTGAAATGGAAAACCAATGGCTGATGTGGGAATCCGCCGCATCCGCATTGGCCGTGGGAAATCCATTGTACATATCGCCCGAGGTGCCATCCGGGGACTGAACCGGGTTATTCGACCAGCCCGAATTGGCGCAGCCCGGGGTCATCTGGCATCGAGCGCCGCCAAAATTTGCCGCAGTGGTCATGGCTCCGGCGGTTTGCTTTAATACGGCAACCCGCGCATCCGTACCAAAATCCAAAAACTTGGGCAAAGCAACGGCGGCCAGTACCCCCAGGATAACGATCACCATCACCAATTCAATTAAAGTAAAACCCCGGCTTTTATCAAAAGTCTTCATTTTTTTCGAATCAAAGAAATCTCATTGCTTAACAAACCAAATCCCGTCTTTCGCTAAAACTTCATTTACCTGCAAAAACGCAAGAAATCAGAAGTCCAGCGCCACGACCATCAACCGCCGAAATCATTACCCCTGCCGATTCATAGGGCTAAAGCCTTCAGCCCCACCAAGCCAAGCCGCTCCATTTCCTTGTATTTTAATGACTTACGTTGATCACATTCAACCTTATTTTTCTCTACCGCCTGAACGAGGGCTAGGCATAAGTCGCCCATTAAATTCAGGACAAACACATATCTTATGGGTACATTACCCCCATAAAAACGTGACTTTTTAGACATAATCGTTCCCCAATGTTTGGTTTCAGCAGAAAACCCCGTACACTTTCACTTTTCCCAAGCCTTACCGGGCCCCGCCTGCCTTGAAGACTTTTTTTCAGGATCAGTCCAGACTGAGCCCCCTGTCTTTTCCCTATTTGCAAAGGTTTCCCATGGTCAAAATCCCCGATGTCGATGCTCTCCTTCTGCTGGCGGCCCTGCTGGCCACCAAGCGCCGACCGGCCAGCCCGGAGGAGATCGTGGCCGCCACCGAGGTGCTGGGGGGCGGGCTACCGGAGGCGGAAAAACTGAGCGAAGCCCTGACCCGGCTGACAGCCCAGGGCCTGCTGGACTGGCAAGACGAAGCCCTGGCCCTCACCCCGGCGGCCCAGGCCGCCCTGGATCATCTGAGCCGCAAGGGGGAACTGGCGGACCGGCTGGCCCGGCTCAAGGACAAGCTGGCCGCCTATGCCCCCCCCGCCGAAGATGCCGCACCTGAAGCCGCCCCGGATACCCAGGCCATCTGGCAGGCTGCCCTGAACGCCCCCCGGGCGGGAGGAGACGAGCGCAGCAAAAATCTGCTCATGCCCAAGCCCGCCACCCCAGAAAAAAGCCAGCAGCGGCCCGGACAACACCGGCGCAAGCCCCTGCCCGGCCGTCGCCCCAAGGGCTAGGGAATCGGGGGCCGGGGGCAGGCACAGGGGGCTGATCTGGAACGCTCCCGGCCACCGGCCCGGTAGCGCCCACTTCCCCTCCCGTTTTGGCGCACACTTTGCCTCCCCCTCACGAGCTCTAGCCCCCACGTTCCCTCCTCCGGGCCCAGGCTTGCCTCGCCCCCTTCCCCGCCCCTCCCTCCTTGAAAGACCGCCATGACCACCTCTCCCGAATCCCCCGCGCCTGCCCTTGCCCCGTCGGACCCGGCGACGTCCCAGGTCCAGGCTGCCCCCGGCTTTGATGCCCTGGGCCTGGCCCCCGCCGTGGTGGCCAATCTGAACCAGCTGGGCTACGTGGCCATGACCCCCATCCAGGCCGCCGCCCTGCCCCCGGCCCTGGCCGGGCGGGATTTGATTGCCCAGGCCCGCACCGGCAGCGGCAAAACCGCCGCCTATGGCCTGCCCCTGCTCACGAGGCTCCAACCCGCCACCCTGGCGGTCCAGGCTCTGGTGCTGTGTCCCACCCGGGAGCTGGCGGAACAGGTCACCCAGGAACTGCGCCGTCTGGGCCGCTTCGTCGATAATCTGAAAATTCTCTGTCTGTGCGGCGGCAGCCCCCTGGCGCCCCAGGCGGACAGCCTGGAACACGGGGTCCATGTGGTGGTGGGCACCCCGGGGCGGCTCCTGGACCATCTGGAGCGGGGCAGTCTGGATCTGGCCCGGGTCGCCACCCTGGTGCTGGACGAGGCGGACCGGATGCTGGACATGGGCTTTTTCGATGCCATCGCCCAGGTGGTGGAACGCTGTCCGTCCCAGCGCCAGACCCTGCTCTTTTCCGCCACCTATCCGGAGGGTATCGCCCAGTTGGCAGGCTGCTTCCTGCACCAGCCGGAGACGGTGAAAGCCGACGAATCCCCCGCCGGGGGCCAGATCCGCCAGCGCTTTTACGAAATCAAGCATGAGGAACGCTTCGCCGCCGTGGTCACCCTGCTGCGCCATTTCCGCCCGGTGAGCACCCTGGCCTTCTGCAATACCAAGCAGCAATGCCGGGACCTGCGGGATTACCTGTATCAGGCGGACATCGACGCCCTGACCCTGAACGGGGACCTGGAACAGCGGGACCGGGATCAGGTGCTGATCCGCTTTGCCAACCGGAGCTGCTCCGTGCTGGTGGCCACGGACGTGGCGGCCCGGGGCCTGGACATCGACCAGCTGGAAGCGGTGATCAATGTGGATGTGACCCCGGACCCGGAAATTTACGTGCACCGCATCGGCCGCACCGGCCGGGGGGACCGGGACGGCTGGGCCTTCAGCCTGGTCAGCCCCCGGGATAAGCGCCGGGTGGCGGACATCGCCCAATTCACCGGCATGGAGCCGGAATGGCACGGCCTGGGGGAACTGCAAAGTCATAACGACGCCCCCCTGGTAGCCCCCATGGCCACCCTGCTGATTCTGGGCGGACGCAAGGACAAACTCCGGGCCGGGGACCTGCTGGGGGCCCTCACCGGCACCGTGGGCTTGAGCAAGGAACAGGTGGGCAAAATTACCGTCACGGACCAGACCAGCTACGTGGCCGTGGCCCGCCCCCAGGCCCGGGAAGCCCTGCGCCGCCTCACGGCGGGCAAGGTCAAAGGGCGCAAGATCAAGGCCCGGCTGCTGGAGGATTAGGCCCTTATGGCCGTAAAAGTGGCAACCGAGGCAATACCCGAGTTACGAAGTTAGCGACCCGGAAGGAGAAGGATCGGGCTGTTCCAGCGTTTCAAACAATTGGCGACGTAAAAGGGAACTGCGCGGCAGCAATCCGACCTGTAGCCCCAGGGGCTTAAACACCCCGTTTAATAATTTTAGCGAGGAAGCGCCTTTGCCAAGTTCCAGGTCAGAAAGGGTGCGACGACTGATCCCCGTCAGTTTGGCGTACTGATCCTGGGACAGGCCGAGCACTTTCTTGCGCAAATGCCGCAGGAGTTGGCCTTCCGTTATTTTTTCAGTCATCAGCTGGTGCAACAGGTCCAATAACAGGCTATCCCGCTCCCGAGGACTCAGATTCTTCTTCATGGCAATTTCCAACTAAGTATTTTCTCATCGAGAAAAGGGAAGCCGAGGGAGGGGAAATCCAGAATACTGGGGGGAACGCCACGGGAATGAAGTCGCTCTCTCAAGCCCAACAATCGGTTAGCCAATTCGCCCAGCGCTGGTAACAATCGGTCAGGGGCAACCCAGGGCTTCAGCCGGTCAGCAATCAACCACCAGTTGAAATTGCCTCCTTCCTCCAGAGGCGATGGCCACTTTATGGTCCGGACAACACCCTCCGGATCCGCTTTCATGGGGGCGAAATCAAAGACGGGTGAAAGTCCAATCCCCTCCGGGGTTTTCAGTAAAGCTACATTACGCCCGTGGTTGTCACTATTGCCAAACACCACATTCAACATATCCCGCTTTACCCATTCGATGGCAAATTCCGCCGGATCAAACTGCCGGCGTCCTTCCCGAACGAGATATTGATGGCTGAGCAGATCGATCAAAGCCGCCAGAACATCCAGATGGGACAAATAGTCCCCGGGCGGCTTATTCAGGAGGGAATACACGGACTCCAAGCCATAGCGCTGGAGCTGCCCTGCCTTAAATGCCACGTCGAAACGGGGCAACCATAGAGAGGGATAGCGGGCCCCTTCCTCCAAACGCATCGCCGCCGTATCAATAGTCGGAATCCCGAGGGCAGCGAGTTCCTGATAGTAGTGGTATTCGGCACGCAAAATATCGCAGTCGATGGGAGTGCGTTGGCCCCGTGGGAATTTAACTAGGTAGTGGCGGTCCGGACAGGCCTGGTCATCCTGGTAGGTATCAATCCATACCTGTTCCTCTGCAGAACAACGCAGAACCAACTTGGGAGCCTCTCCCCCTGCCCCCATTGCACCACCGCTAGCGGCTCCCATCTGCTGGGCATACTCGAGAAAATCCGTGTCCCGATCCCGTACCTGGGCGAGGGAGAAACGACGACCAGCCAGCTGGCTGCCAGGGACCATAACAGGCAGGGATTCTTTGATACGCAGATTGCCGATGGGCGCAATAACCCCCTGGTGCAAGAGCACCCCATCCTGTTCCATGGGTGACAGGTTCTGGAGGCCCAAATGATTGACCCAGTAACGCCGGGAGGCCCCCGAGGGCAAAATATCGTCAATAAACGCGGGCCAACTATCTCCCCCGTAGGAACAAAAAATCTCTACGGGGAAGCCCATGCAGCAGGCATGCTCATCATCCTGGAACAACCACTGCAGCGCGTAGTCTTGCTCATAATCTAGGCGTATTTTCCCCCGCCGCCCCATAGCCGGGTCAGGGAGAGATAGGAGTACGGCATCATGCCAATCACCTGCCACATAAATCTGTAAGGTAAGGTCCATGGCTTATAGCTGAGCAGAGAGTTGCTCAACCATAAGCCATTTGAGGAAATTTCGAGCAAAATTTCGCTCAAAGTCCCTTTTCTTCCAGAAAACCAGACTCTCCCTTATCTCCTGGCGGAAAGAAACACCGGCGGCTTCCTTTCTGCAGGGCACCAGCTAGCCCAGGCTCAGGCCACCCGCCGCTCCTCCGCCGCGGCCTGACGGGCGCGCTTGGCTTCTTCCAGCAGATAGCGCTGGTAGTCGTCCATGTCCCCGTCGAAGGGGGCGATGCCGCCCCGGGAGACCAGCCAAAATTCGTCGCACACGGAGCGCAGCAGGGAACGGTCGTGGCTCACCAGCATGACCGTGCCTTCAAAGCCGTTCAGGGCCACCCCCAGGGCTTCCCGGGTCGCCAAATCCAGGTGATTGGTGGGCTCATCCAGAAGCAGCAGATTGGGCCGCTGCCAGACCAGCATACAGAGTACCAGACGGGCTTTTTCCCCGCCGCTCATGGTGCCCACGGCCTGCTTCACCATGTCACCGCTGAAGTTGAAGGTGCCGAGGAAGTTCCGTAAATCCTGCTCCCGCCCCGCCACGTGGCCGCTGCGACCGGCGGCGATGACCGCCTTGGCCAGACGCTTCATGTGTTCCAGGGGATTTTCCTCGGGGCGCAGCACGTCCAGTTCCTGCTGGGCGAAATAGCCGATGTTGAGGCCCTTGCCCTCGGTGACTTCCCCGGCCAGGGGCGCCAGTTCCCGGGCGATGGTCTTCACCAGGGTGGATTTGCCCTGGCCGTTGGCCCCCAGAATGCCGATGCGCTGGCCCCCATGCACGGAGCGGCGAATGTCCCGCACAATCACCGCCGGGCCCTGATCTGGGGACTCCTCCGGAGCCGGGTAGCCGATGGCCACATCCACCAGAGACAGCATGGGATTGGGCAGGTTAAGGGGCTCCTGGAAGTCGAAGGTAAAGTCCGCCTCCGCCAGCACAGGGGAAAGCTTTTCCATCCGTTCCAGGGCCTTGACCCGGCTCTGGGCCTGCTTGGCCTTGCTGGCCTTGGCCTTGAAGCGGTCGATAAACTTTTTCAGGTGGGCGATGCGCTCTTCCTGCTTGGCCAGGGCCGCCTGCTGCAAGGCCATCTGCTCCGCCCGCATGGCTTCAAAGGTGCTGTAGTTGCCGCCGTAGCGGACCAGCTTGGCGTTATCGATGTGCAGGGTCACATTGGTCACCCCGTCCAGGAATTCCCGGTCGTGGCTGATTACGATCAGAGTGCCGTCATAGCGCTTGAGCCAGGCTTCCAGCCACACCAGGGCATCCAAGTCCAAGTGGTTGGTGGGTTCGTCCAGGAGCAGCAGGTCCGAGGGGCACATAAGCGCCCGGGCCAGTTGGAGACGCATGCGCCAGCCCCCGGAAAAGCTGTTCACCGGCCGATCCAATTCATGAACCTGAAACCCCAAGCCCAGGATCAGGGCCTGGGCCCGGGCTTCCGCGTCGTGGGCCCCGGCGTCCTGCAAGGCCATGTAGGCGTGGGCCATGCGCATGCCGTCATCGGTGGCTTCGGCGGCGGTCACCTCGGCCTGGGCGGCGGCCAGCACCTGATCCCCCGCGATCACGAAGGCCGTGGCGCTCTCATCCGTTTCCGGCATGTCCTGGGCCACCTGGGCCATGCGCCACTGGGGGGGGATGGAACAGTCGCCGCTGTCTTCGTGAAGACTGCCGTTGAGCATGGCGAAGAGGGAGGATTTGCCCGCCCCGTTGCGCCCCACCAGCCCCACCTTTTCCTGGGGATTAAGGCTCACGGAAGCCTGGTTGAGAACCACCTTGGCGCCCCGGCGCAGGGTGATGTTTTTTAACTGGATCATGACAACGCTTTCAAAAGCTTCAGAAAATTTAAGGCAGGGGGCCGACACCGGGCCGCCCCCGTCAAGTGATGGGCCCGGGCACCTAGGCCCCCGGGCCGCCGATGGGCGGGCTTCCCCGGAAAGGCGCTTAGACTCCCCTATCCGGCTGGGGCCACTGGCCCGCCGCTTCGGCGGCGGCTTTGCGGGCCCGGCGCTGGACCTCTTCAGCCTCGGCGGCGTCGATGACCTGGAGAATTTCCGCCACGTCCGCCGGGGTTTGGTCCGGACAGTAATGGCCCGTTAGCGGGCTATCCGGCAGCAACTTGCCGCTTTCAAAGAGGGCCCAGATTTCCGGGCCGTAACGGGTCCCGGCCAACTCCGGGGCAAACTGGCTGAAATAGGCAGCCAGATTGGCCACATCCCGCTCCAGCAGGGCCTGGGCGTTATTGTTGGCCGCCGCGTCGATGGCCTGGGGTAGGTCGATAATCACCGGCCCCTGGTCATCCACCAGAATGTTGTATTCGGATAAATCCCCGTGCACCACCCCGGCACAGAGCATGAGCACCACCTGGCGGAGCAGAAAGTCGTGGTACAGCCGGGCGGTCTCCGGACTCAGTTTCAGGTCATTGAGCCGGGGCGCCGGATTGCCCTCGGCGTCCGCCACCAGTTCCATAAGCAGCACCCCCTCATGGAAATTGAAGGGGGTGGGCACCCGCACCCCGGCCCCCGCCAGCCGGTAGAGGGCATCCACCTCGGCGTGCTGCCAGGCCGCTTCCTGCTCCTGACGGCCATAACGGGAGCCCTTTTCCATGGCCCGGGCCTGGCGGCTGTTCTTCACCTTGCGCCCTTCCGTGTAGGCCACGGCCTGACGGAAACTGCGCTTATGGGCTTCCTTGTAGACCTTGGCGCAACGCACCTCGTCCCCGCAGCGGACGACAAAGACCATGGCCTCTTTACCGCTCATGAGCTGGCCCAGCACTTCGTCCACCAGGCCATCCGTGACCAGGGGTTCCAGGCGGGCTGGGGTTTTCATCGTTCCGTCCGGCTGGCCTGGAGCCGGGCGTAGCCGGCCATGAGCCGCCGGTGCAGATCACTGGCTTCCAGATCGGCCCCCAGGGGAAGGAAACCGGGGAAACGCTGTTCCCCTTCCAGCAGAGCCTGGGCCTGGGCCAGGACGGCCGGGCCGTAAAGCTGGGCCAGGGGCTGGCCGAAATCTTCCGCCACGTCCGCCCCATCCCCCAGGTCTTCCAGCTTCACCAGGCTTTCCACGCAGGCGTAGAGGCGACGCCGTTCCGGGTCGTTTTCCTCGAAATAGCGGGCCCACTGACAGCCTTCCAGAATGGCCTCCCGGTCGCCGCAGGCCAGGGCCAGCTGGGTCTTCAGTTCCCCCACCCGCAGGCTTTTCCAGTAGCCCTCGTCCGGGGCCAGACCGAGGAGGGCCGCCACCGGTCGGTCGTCGGCAATGCCCCGATCGATAAGGGCGTCCAGCAGGTCGCCGCAATCCTCGTCGTCCAAGCCATCCAGGGCGAGGATGGGAGCGCGCAGGTCGGTGATGACGCTGGTGTTTTCCCATTCCAGGTCATCCACGGGATAAATCTCGGACAGGCCGGGGACCAGGATGCGGCAGACATAGACGCCCAGGTGGCCGAATTCGGCCAGATAAACGTCGTGGCCCAGTTCCTGGACCCGATTAACCAGCCAGTCCCGCTCCCCGGTGCTGGAAGCACCACCGAAATTCCAATCGCAGAAGGGGAAATCCGCCTCCCGGCGGAGGAAATTCCAGTGCAGTACGCCGCTGGAATCCACAAAGTGAATTTCCAGATTGGGGGCGCTGGCCGCTTCTTCCAAATCAAAGCCCGGTTCGGGGAAGCCGAACAGGCCGTCCAGAGCCCGGCCCTGGAGCAGCTCGGTGAGGGCCCGTTCCAGGGCCACCTCAAAGCGGGGATGGGCGCCAAAGCTGGCGTAGCAGCCCCGATCCCCGGGGTGGAGCAGGGTCACGTTCATCACCGGGAATTGGCCCCCCAAGGAGGCGTCTTTCACCAGAATGCCGAACCCAGCGGCCCGCAGTCCGGCGATCCCGGCAGCGATGCGGGGATAGCGGGCGATAACTTCTTCCGGCACCTCGGGCAGGCACAGGCCCTCGGCAATCACCTTGAATTTCACATAGCGCTCGAAAATCTCAGAAAGGGCCTGGGTCTGGGCTTCCGCCGGGCTGTTGCCGGCGGACATGCCGTTGCTCACATAGAGATTGGCGATGACATTGATGGGGAAATAGAGGGTGGCCCCGTCCCCCTGGCGCTGGAAGGGCAAGGCGCAGATGCCTCGGTCAGCGTTGCCAGAATTGAAATCCACCAGGGCCCGAGCGGGAATATTGCCCCGGGGGTTGTAGAAGGCTTGCAGGGTCTCATCCAGCAGATCGGCGGGCCAAGCCTCCCCGTCCCCCAGGGGAAACCAGCGTTCCTGGGGATAATGGACAAACCCCGCCGCCCCGGCCCGGACGCCCCAGTAGTAATGGCTCCAGAAATAATTGCAGCACAGGCGCTCGAAAAATT
Organism: Azospira inquinata; assembly: GCF_018905915.1. NCBI lineage: Bacteria > Pseudomonadati > Pseudomonadota > Betaproteobacteria > Rhodocyclales > Rhodocyclaceae > Azospira > Azospira inquinata. The sequence continues at coordinate 1,817,769 of NZ_CP064782.1, read as the reverse complement.
CCCCCAGGGCGCTGGCCCGGGCCGCCAACTGGGAGCCCCCCTTGCCATTGACGTAAATGAGGGGGCAATCCCGATCCCGCAAATGCACGGACCACACCCCTTCCACCGGATTCAGCCAGGCGCTCTCCTCCACCTGAAAGCCCGCCGCCGCCAGGGTGGCCTGCATACGGGCAATGGAAGTTTCGAGGGGGGCATCCTTGCCCGGAATCTGGGTCACTGACATGGGGAATCCTGAAAGAAGGGAGGGGCGGCACGGCCCACGGCGGGCCCGATGGCTCGGGCCGGAATGGCCGGAAGTAGGGAGGCGCCACCGGGGCGCGGGGGCCACACGGGGGCCATTATCCCGGAATCCGGCGGCGGGCGGAAAGGGGGCTTTCCCGTAGCCGGGCGGAGCCCGTCCCCGGCTCCCCCCAGCCACCACTCCCTAACCCAGGCCGGGTAGGAGCAGCTTTAAGCCCTTGGTGACAAAGCCCACCGCAATGGCCGCCAGCAACAGGCCCATGATCCGGGTGGCGATATTGATGCCGGTTTTGCCCAGGGCCGCCAGGAGCCGGTCCGAAACGGTGAGAGCTAGCCAGACGCCCCCGGCCACCACCCAGATTTCCCCGATGAGCTGGGCCAGATGGGCCCAGCCCGCCTCCTGATGGGCGTAGATGATGACCGTACTGATGGCCCCCGGGCCGGAGAGAATGGGAATGCCGATGGGCACCACCCCCAGCTGGTCCTTTTGCAGGGCCTCGGAGGCTTCTTCCTCATTGGCCCGGGCCGGGCTGAGACGGGCGTGGAGCATGGAGATGGCGATGAGCAGCAGGAGAATGCCGCCCCCCACCTGGAATTCGGGCAGGCCGATGTTGAAGAGCCGCAGCAGGGCTTCCCCTCCCAGGGCCGCCACGCTCAGCACCGCCCCCACGGTCAGGGCGCAGAGCCGAGCCGTATGCTGCCGGGACGCCCGGTCGCTGCCGCTAGTCAGGGTGGTGTAGGCCGTGGCGCCGAGCAGGGGATTGACGATCACCGTCAGCCCCACCAGCATGTCCAGCCAGGCGTGAAATTCCATGGAAGGCCCGCAGGGAAAGGAAACCGGCAGCCATTGTAGCGGAAGGCGGAGAGAGGAAAGGGGCAACCTCAGCCCTGATGACCGCCCCAGCCCGGGGCAAGCTTATAGCAGGCGAATACCCGGCAGAGTCAGAAAGCACTTTTCCCTCAGCAGCCGGACAAAATCGGTCATATAAGGCAGTCCGGCCCGGGAGTCGGTACAGGCGCCAAAAAGACGGCCGTAGAGCCCCCGGGGGCCCACCGGGCGGCTTTGCACGTAGCCCCGCTGCAAGTAATTTTGCACCGCCCAGAAAGGCACAGCGGCCACCCCCCGACCGCTGGCCACCAGCTGGAGCATGGCAATGGTCAGTTCCGTGGTGCGGCGCTGGGGCTGAATCCCCGCAGGGGCCAAAACCTGGCGTACCAAATCCAGCATGTCGTCAGGAATGGGATAGGTGATCAGAGTCTGCTCCCGGAAATCTTCCGCTGCCAGCCAGGGCTTGGCCAGCAGGGGATGGTTGGCGGCCAGGACGGCCACAATTTCAAAGGTGAACAGGGGATAGAAATGGATGCCCCGCTCTTCTCCGTCCACCTCCGACACCAGGGCGAAATCGGCCCGATCCTGGTGTACCAGTCCCACCGGGTCCGGATGAAAGCCGGAGACGATATCCAGCTCCACCTCGGGCCAGCGTTCCCGAAAGGCATCCATAGCTGGCATCAGCCAGTCGAAGCAGGTATGGCATTCCACGGCAATGCGCAATTGGCCCGCCGCCCCCGCTGCTAGCCGGGCAATGTCCCGCTCCGTCTCCGCCACCCGGGGCAGAAAGGCGTCCGCCAGTTCCAGTAACTTGCCCCCCAGGGCAGTGAACCGGGGCGGCACGGATTTGCGCTCAAAGAGGGGCGCCCCATAAGCCCCTTCCAGCAGTTTCAACTGGTGGGACAGGGCCGACTGGGTGAGATTGAGCAATTCCGCCGCCCGGGACAGGCTGCCCGTATCCCGCAGCGCGGCCAGGGTACGCAGGTGGCGCAGTTCAAGGGGACTCTGAATCATGAGAAATATTCATACGAAAGCATAAAAATTATCGTTTGAATCATAAATCTTCCCCCGGCATCATCCAAGGCTTTTCCACACCGAGGTACCGCCATGATCGCCACCCATATCCTGGGCTTTCCCCGTATGGGCGCCCAACGGGAATTGAAATTCGCCCTGGAAGCCTACTGGCGGGGAGAGACCCAGCCCTCCGACCTGGAACGGGTGGGGCGGGAACTCCGTGCCCGGCACTGGGCTCTGCAACGGGAAGCCGGGCTGGACTGGGTGACCGTGGGGGACTTTGCCTTCTACGACCACGTGGCCAACCATATCCAGCTCCTGGGCTGCGAACCTGCCCGTTTTGCCTTCCGCCCGGAAACGGAGGAACTGGACCGCTATTTCACTTTGGCCCGGGGCCGGGCCGCTCGGGGAACGGAACCGGGGGCGGCGGCCCTGGAAATGACCAAGTGGTTCGACACCAACTACCACTACCTAGTCCCGGAGTGGACACCGGACACCTGCTTCCAGCTGGGCAGCCAACGCCTGTTTGAGGAGGTAGCAGAGGCCCAGGCCCTGGGCCATCCGGTTAAAGTGGCCCTGCTCGGGCCCCTCACCTTCCTCTGGCTAGGCAAAGTCCGGGGGCCCCATTTCCACCGCCTCTCCCTGCTGGAACGGCTGCTGCCGGTCTACGGCCAAATCCTGGCCCGGCTAAAAGCCATGGGGGTGACCTGGGTCCAGCTGGATGAGCCCATCTTGGGCCTGGAATTGCCCCCGGAATGGCGCCAGGCCTTCGAGCCCGCCTATGCCCGCCTGACGGGTGGCCCCCAGCTGTTGCTTGCCACCTACTTTTCCCCCTTACAGGATCAGCTCAATCTGGCCTGCCGCCTGCCGGTCCAAGGGCTGCACATCGACGCTGTGCGGGCGCCGGAGGAAGTGGCGACGGTGGCGGACTGGCTGCCCGCCCACAAGGTGCTTTCCCTGGGACTGATCGACGGGCGCAATATCTGGCGCTGCAATCCGGACGGAGTGCTGGAAACCCTGGGTCGCCTCCAGGCCGGCCCCCGGCGCAGCCTGTGGCTGGCCCCGTCTTGTTCTCTCCTCCATGTGCCCCTGGACGTGACACCGGAAACGGCCCTGGATGGGGAAGTGAAATCCTGGCTGGCCTTCGCCCAGCAAAAGCTGGAGGAGCTTAGCCTCCTGGCTACCGCCATGAACCAAGGGGAAGGGGCCGTGGCCCCGGGGCTGGCGGCTGCCCGGGCCGCCTGGGCGTCCCGCCAGGCGTCTTCCCGGGTGCATCAACCCTGGATGGGGGAAACCCTGGCCCGGATCACCCCGGCCATGGGGGAAAGACAGAGTCCCTACCCCCAGCGGGCGGCTTTGCAGGCCTCACGGCTGGCCCTGCCCCTGTTCCCCACCACCACCATCGGCTCCTTCCCCCAAACCAAGGAAATCCGCCATCTGCGGCGGGAATTCCGGGCCGGACATCTGGGGGAAAGCGCTTACCGGGAAGGCATCCGCCAGGAAATCGCCTACACCGTGCGCACCCAGGAAGCCCTGGGCCTGGACGTGCTGGTACACGGGGAAGGGGAACGCAATGACATGGTGGAATATTTCGGCGAGCAGTTGGAAGGTTTCGCCTTCAGCGGCAACGGCTGGGTTCAGTCCTACGGTTCCCGCTGCGTCAAACCGCCGATCCTGTTTGGCGACGTGTACCGGCCCCGGCCCATGACCGTGGAGTGGATCACCTACGCCGCCTCCCTCACGGAAAAGCCCATGAAAGGCATGCTCACCGGACCGGTGACCATCCTCAACTGGTCCTTTGTGCGGGACGACCAGCCCCGGGCCGTCACCTGCCGCCAGATTGCCCTGGCCATCCGGGAAGAAGTGCAAGACCTGGAGGGGGCAGGAATTCCCATTATCCAGATTGACGAAGCGGCCCTGCGGGAAGGCCTGCCCCTGCGGCGCAGCGCCTGGCAAGGCTACCTGGACTGGGCCGTGGACGCCTACCGGCTGGCGGCCAACGGGGTAGAAGACCGGACCCAGATCCACACCCACATGTGCTACTCGGAATTCAACGACATCATCGCCGCCATCGCCCGGATGGACGCGGATGTGATCACCATCGAAACCTCCCGCTCCCACATGGAATTGCTGGAGGCTTTCGAGAACTTCCGCTACCCCAACGCCATCGGTCCAGGAGTCTATGACATCCACTCCCCCCGCATCCCTACCCGGGAGGCCATGGAGGACTTGATAAACCGGGCCGCCCAGCGAATTCCCCGGGAGCGGCTCTGGGTAAATCCGGACTGCGGCCTGAAAACCCGCCAATGGCAGGAAGTCCTGCCCGCCCTGGTCAACATGGTGGCCGCCGCTCGGGAACTCCGGGAACAGGCCAACACCTGCCCGCCCCAGGCTAGCTAGCTTCTTCCCCAACCCTCGGGGGGGTGCTTGCGGCTTCCCCCCTTTTCCGCCGCGCCTTTTAGCGAAGGGGCGGCTTTTTTTATTTCCATTGAGCCTCCGCCCCCTTTTATCTCGCCCCATCTACGCCATCTCGCGTATGTAATACGTTTTTTATTTTCTTCATACTCTGCTTCATCTTCAGTCAAGCAGGGAGCCACAGACATGCATCTCACCCCCAGGGAATTGGAAAAACTGATGTTGCACACGGCTGGCAATCTGGCCAAGGAGCGTCGAGAGAAGGGGCTGAAACTGAACTACGTGGAAGCCATCGCCCTGATTGCCTCAGAGGTCATGGAAATGGCCAGGGAAGGCAAGACCGTCAAGGAAGCGGTCAGCCTAGGCGCCACCCTGGTAAGCCGGGAGCAGGTCATGGACGGGGTGGCGGAAATGCTCCGTCAAGTCCAGGTGGAGGCCACCTTTGATGATGGCACCAAGCTAGTCACCGTCCACCACCCCATCCGCTGAATCAGAAGGAAATCATCATGAAACCCGGCGAAGTCATTTGTGGAAACACCCCACGCATCTTGAATCAGGGGCAGGAAACTCGATGCCTGTCCGTGGAAAACCGGGGCAGCCGCCCCATCCAGGTGGGTTCCCACTTCCATTTTTTTGAAGCCAACCGCTTCCTCGCCTTCGACCGTCAAGCAGCCTTTGGTTTTCGCCCTGACCTTCCCTCCGGCGCCGCCATTCGTTTCGAGCCAGGGGAACGCAAAGAGGTTCACCTGGTGCGGATCGGGGGCAAGGGTGCGGTGTTCGGTTTAAACCGGCTAACTGACGGTCAGACCCATCCCGATTCCCTGCCCCGGGCGCTGGATAAAGCCCGGAGCGCTGGCTTTCTAGAGGAGCAATCAGCATGAGCGTGGAACTTTCAAGTCAGGAATATGCGGCCATGTACGGCCCCAGCACGGGCGACAAGGTGCGCCTTGGCGATACCGATCTGTTCATCGCAGTGGAGCGGGACTACACCACCTACGGGGACGAAATGAAATTCGGCGGCGGTAAAACCATCCGGGACGGGATGGGGCAAAACACCGCCATGACCAACAAAAACGGGGCTTTGGACATGGTGCTCACCAATGCCCTGATTCTGGACTACTGGGGCATCGTCAAGGCCGATATCGGCATCAAGGAAGGCAAGATCGTCGCCATCGGCAAGTCGGGCAATCCAGACATCATGGATGGGGTACACCCGGCCCTGGTAGTGGGCGCCGGAACGGAAGTGGTATCGGCGGAAGGCAAAATCGTCACCGCTGGCGGAGTGGATACCCATGTCCATTACATCTGCCCCCAACAGGTGGAAACCTCCCTTTACGCCGGAATGACCACCATGATCGGCGGCGGCGTCGGCCCCGCCGTGGGCACCTATGCCACCACCTGCTCCCCCGGGGAATTCAATCTGCAAAAAATGCTGGAGGCGGTGGAAGCCTTTCCCATGAATTTCGGCTTTCTCGGCAAGGGCAACTGCGCTTCCCCCGCCCCCCTGGAAGAACAAATCCGGGCCGGAGCCATCGGTATGAAGCTGCATGAGGACTGGGGCAGCACTCCTGCCGCCATCCATACCTGTCTCCAGGTGGCGGATGCCTACGATGTTCAGGTCTGCATCCACACCGATACCCTGAACGAGGCCGGATATTTCGAAAGCACCATGAACGCCATCGCCGGAAGGGCCATCCATACCTATCACACGGAAGGGGCGGGCGGTGGCCATGCGCCGGACATTATCAAGGCCGCCGGATTCCCTAATGTGATGCCGTCCTCCACCAGTCCTACCATGCCTTTCACCAAGAACGTGATCGACGAGCATCTGGACATGATCATGGTCTGCCATCACCTGGACCCCCACTTGCCGGAAGACGTGGCCTTCGCCCGGTCCCGAATCCGCTTTGGTACCCTGGCGGCGGAAGATGTGCTCCATGACATGGGCGCCATATCTATCCTGAACTCCGATTCCCAGGCCATGGGACGGCCGGGGGAAGTCATCATCCGAGCCTGGCAGACTGCCGACAAAATGAAGAAACAACGGGGCCAGCTGCCGGAAGCCGCCGGGGAGGATAACGACAACTTCCGCGCCAAGCGCTATGTGGCCAAATACACCATCAACCCAGCCATCACCCACGGCATCTCCACCTACGTGGGTTCCCTGGAGCCTGGGAAACTGGCGGATCTGGTGATCTGGAATCCGGCCCTGTTCGGCGTCAAACCGGATTACGTGCTGAAAGGCGGGGTCATTGCCGCCGCCAAAATGGGGGACCCCAACGCCTCCATCCCCACGCCCCAGCCAGTCATCATGCGGCCCATGTTCGGCGCTTACGGCCTGGCCGCCCCCCGCAGCTGTTTCACCTTCGTCTCCGGCGCCGCCTACGAAGGGGGCATCCGGGAAAAACTGGGGCTGAACCGCTTGGTGGCGCCGGTGAAAAACTGCCGCACCGTGGGCAAAAAGGACATGCGCCTCAACGACCTGACGCCACACGTGGAAGTGGACCCGGTGAGCTACGAAGTCAGCATTGACGGGGTTCCCATCACCTGCCAGCCCGCCCAGACCCTGCCCCTGTCCCAACGCTACTTCTTGTTTTAGGCGCCTAGGCCTCCCCCCTCAGCCCCCCACCGGATAGGGCACAAAGCTGGTTCGGTCTTCGTCCACCGCCAGGGGGCGGCCCAGGGGAGGGAAGGCCCGCTGGGGACAGTCTGCCCGTTCGCAGACCTTGCAGCCCGCACCGATGGGGGTACGGGCCGCCGGGTCCTGCAAATCCAGGCCATGGGAATAGACCAGCCGGTGGGCGTAGGCCAGATCGCAGCCCAGGCCCACGGCAAAGGTTTTGCCCGGGGCGCCCCAGCCCTGGTAGCCCCGACGCACAGTGCGGGCCAGCCAGAAATAGGCCCGGCCGTCGGGCATGGCAGCCAGCTGGGTGAGGATGCGGCCGGGCTGGGCAAAGGCCTCGTACACATTCCACAGGGGGCAACTGCCCCCCACCCGGGAGAAGTGGAAATCCGTGGCGGACTGGCGTTTGGAAATATTGCCCGCCCGATCCACCCGCACAAAGAAAAAGGGCACTCCCCGGGCGTCGGGCCGTTGCAGGGTGGAGAGGCGGTGGCAGACGCTTTCAAAGCCCACGCCGAAGCGGCGCCCCAGGCGTTCGATGTCGTAGCCCAGACTTTCGGCGGCAGCCAGGAAGGGGGCGTAGGGCAGCAGCAGGGCCCCGGCAAAATAGTTGGCCAGGCCGATGCGGGCCAGGCGCCGGGCTTCCTCCCCGGACAGGTCCGCCTCCGCCGCCAGGCGCTGGATCACCTCCCTCCCTTCGAGGAAGGCTAACTGGGTAGCCAACTGAAAGGCCCGCTGACCCGGATTGAGGTGGGGCGCCAGGGTGAGCAGGCGCTGGCGGGCATCGTAACGACGCAGGGCTTCCCCGGGGGCCTCCGGCCTTGCCGCCCCCGTCTCCCGGCTGTCCCCCAGAACCACCTTTACCCCATGGCGCCGGGCCAGGATGTCCGCCAGGGCCGGGGCCGTATCCCCTGGGGTCAGGCCCCATTGGGCCCAGCACTGTTCCGCCAGAGCATCCAGCTCCGCCACGTGGTTATGGCGGGCGTAAAACAAATCCCGCACCTCCTCAAAGGGCGCGGGGGCGGCCACCGTCCCCTCCCCCGTGCCCCCGAGCCGGGCGGACAGGGCAGCCACCTGCTCCGCCCCCTGGCGATAACGGCGATGCAGGCCAAGAAAGGCCCGGGCCAGGGCGGGCATGGCGCTGGCCAATTCCCGGATTTCCGCCTGGGACACCCCTTCCCCGCCGGGGGCCTCGGCCAGCACATCCTGCAATTCGGTCACCAGCCGGGCCTCGTCGTCCTCGGCAAAGCGCTGCACATCCACCCCGAACACCCCGTTGAGCTTGAGCAGCACGGACACCGTGAGGGGGCGCTGGTTCTGTTCCAGCTGATTGAGGTAGCTGGGAGACAGGCCCAGGGCCCGGGCCAGGGCCACCTGGGTGAGCTGACGCTCCTCCCGCAGGCGTTTCAAGCGCACCCCCATGAAGGATTTTTTCATGGCCGCCCCGCCCCGGCAAAAGACAGCCCCCGGCCCCGGAAGCCCCGTCCCTGGGAGCCGGGGACCGGCCCCATTCGCAAAATTCGCAAAACTCCGGAAAAACCTTCGATTATCTTCGCCATTTCAGTTATTTACGCCATTTTTGGGATGCGTATATTGCAAACATTCCCGGCGCTTGGCAAGCCGGATCCGGGGGCACGGTGCCCCCCGCCACGGGCCCTTGGGATCCACCGGCGTCGGGAATACCGAATTTTCAGGAGACCCCCATGCACACGGACCGCCACGATCACCCCCGCGCCCTCTACGAAGGCATTGCGGATTCCCTGCGGGAGCGCATTTTCAAGCACCAGCTGGCGCCGGGCACGCCCCTGGACGAGGGGGCCATCGCCCGGGAATACGGGGTGAGCCGCACCCCGGTGCGGGAAGCAGTGAAGGTGCTGGCCCACGAAGGCCTGCTCTGCATCCATCTGCGCAACGGGGTGCGTCAGGAATGCACCGTGGCCCGCCTCTCCCCCCGGGACCTGGACGAGCTGCTCACCGTGCTCACCCTAGTGGAAACCTTCACCGTCCAGCAGGCTGCCCGACGCCGGGGCTTTGGCCTGGGCCTGCATCAGGACCGGCCCCAGGCGCCGGAGGAAAACTTCTACGACCGGCTCATGGAATCGGCGGGCAATCTGTATCTGGAAGACGTAATCCGGGCCCTGGGGGACAAGCTGCTCCTGGGCTGGGGACCGGAATTCCGACGCCTCAATCAGAGCATTTTCACCGCGGCCCAGGAGGAACTCTGCCCCTGCCTGGCCCGGGGGGATGTGGAAGGGGCCACCCGCCTGACCCGGCGTCTGGCCCGGGAACGGGCCGCCGCCCTGGGCAATCTGGCGGGGGCGGATGCCCCCCGCTTTCGCCCCGCCACGCCCCAGGCGGTCCCATCCCGTGGGGATACGGGGAACACGCCCCCACCCCGGGGAGAGCGGCCCACAACCACTACCTATAGTGGCGATACGCCGATAGCACACTACATTTAGTATTTCAATCTTGACGTCATCCTGGGGCCGGGGCAACATAGGCCCCACGCGACGGTTCCCCCCAAGGGGAAGTAAAAGGGAATCCGGTGCGGCGCCCACCCCGGTGGGCCCCATTCCGGAGCTGCCCCCGCAACTGTAGGCGGTGAGTCCCCGGCCGGACCCGAACCACTGGAAGCCTCTTCCGGGAAGGTTCGTGGCAACAAGGCCGGGCGACATTGACCCGCAAGCCAGGAGACCTGCCCTCGCCACGTTCATTTGCTTACCAGGAGCGGGGTGTCTCCCGGAAGGCTGGCCCGGTCGGCCCGTCCGCCCGGGAACCGTGCCCGGGGCTATCTGCCCCATTCCGGCCCGCTCCAGACCTTCTCCGACCCCCGTTCCGCTCGCATACGGGGAGTCTTCATGCAGCAAGCCAGTTCCACCGCCCAACGGGGCCCATCTCTACCACCTTCCAGCATTACCGCCGGCCCAGCCCCTGAGACCGAGGCCAACGCCACCAGCCCCTTCGGCCTGGCCTTCCAGGCCCTCTCCGAGTCCTGTCGCCAGACCGTACTGGGGCTCCAGGTCATCCGCCGCAACGGCGCCGTGGTGGCCTTTAACCCGGACAAAATCGCCCTGGCCATGACCAAGGCCTTCCTCGCCGTGAGCGGCGCCCAGGGGGCCGCCTCGGCCCGCATCCGGGACCGGGTGCTGCGCCTCACCGGAGACGCCATTCAGGCCCTCACTCGCCGCCTCCCGGACGGGGGCACGGTGCATATCGAAGACATCCAGGATCAGGTGGAACTGGCCCTAATGCGGGCCGGGGAACACGATGTGGCCCGGGCCTACGTGCTCTACCGGGAACGGCGGGCCGCCGAACGGGCCGCCCAGGCGGCCCAGGCCCAGCCCCGGGAAGAGGAAGCCCCGGTGCTCCACGTGGTGGACGGCCCGGTGCGCCGCCCCCTGGACCGGCAGGCCCTGCTGGCCCTCTGCCAGGCCGCTTGCCAGGGATTGCCAGACGCGGACCCGGCCCTGATCTGGGAACAGGCCCTGCGCAATCTCTATGACGGGGTGAAGCTGGCGGAGGTGCATCAAGCCCTGGTGCTGGCCGCCCGCAGCCTCATCGAGCGGGACCCGGCCTATGACCAGGCCACGGCCCGCCTACAACTCCACGCCCTGCGCCGGGAGGTGCTGGGGGAAGAGGTATTCCAGGCCGACATGGCCCAGCGCTACGGGGACTATTTCCCCGAATTCATCCGCCTGGGGGTGGCAGCGGAACTCCTGGACCCCCGCCTGCTGGAATTCGACCTGACCCAGCTGGCCTGCGCCCTGGAGGGGGAGCGGGATCTCCAATTCACCTACCTGGGGCTGCAAACCCTTTATGACCGCTACTTCCTCCACATCGAGGAACGGCGCATTGAACTGCCCCAGGTCTTTTTCATGCGGGTGGCCATGGGCCTGGCCTTGAACGAGGTGGATCGGGAGGCCCGGGCGGTGGAGTTTTACCACCTGCTCTCCCGCTTCGATTTCATGTGCTCCACCCCCACCCTGTTCAACGCGGGCACCCGCCATCCCCAGCTTTCCTCCTGCTACCTGACCACCACCAGTGACGACCTGGAGGGCATTTACCAGGCCGTCAAGGAAAACGCCCTGCTGCAAAAATACGCCGGCGGCCTGGGCAACGACTGGACCCCGGTACGGGCCCTGGGGGCCCGCATCAAGGGCACCAACGGCAAGAGCCAGGGGGTGATTCCCTTCCTCAAGGTGGTCAATGACACCGCCGTGGCGGTGAACCAGGGGGGCAAGCGCAAGGGGGCGGTGTGTGCCTACCTGGAAACCTGGCACCTGGACATCGAGGAATTCCTGGAACTGCGCAAAAACACCGGGGACGAACGGCGCCGCACCCACGACATGAACACCGCCCACTGGATTCCGGACCTGTTCATGGAGCGGGTCATGGCCGGGGGGGAATGGACCCTCTTTTCCCCGGACGAGACCCCGGACCTCCACGACAAATACGGCTGGGATTTCGACACCGCCTACCAGGCCTACGAAGACCGGGCCGCCCGGGGGGAGCTGAAGCATTTCAAGAAGGTGTCCGCCGTCCAGCTGTGGCGCCGCATGCTCACCATGCTCTTTGAAACCGGCCATCCCTGGGTCACCTTCAAGGACCCTTGCAATCTGCGTTCGCCCCAGCAGCACAAGGGGATAGTGCACAGTTCCAACCTGTGCACCGAAATCACCCTCAACACCTCGGCCACGGAAACCGCCGTCTGCAATCTGGGCTCCATCAATCTGGCCGCCCACCTGGACGTAGCCCGGGGCGGCCTGGACCAGGAAAAGCTGCAACGCACGGTGCGCACCGCCCTGCGCATGCTGGACAACGTCATCGACCTCAACTATTACGCCACCCCCAAGGCGCGCAACGCCAATCTGCGCCATCGCCCCGTGGGCATGGGCATCATGGGCTTTGCCGACTGCCTCCACGCCCTGGGCCTGGCCTACGCCTCCCCGGAGGCCGTGGCCTTTGCCGACCGATCCATGGAAGCGGTGTGCTACCACGCCTACTGGACCTCCACCGAACTGGCGGAAGAACGGGGCACCTATCCCAGCTACCAGGGCAGCCTGTGGAGCCAGGGCATTCTGCCTCCGGACACCCTGGACCGGCTGGCGGAAGCCCGCAGCCATCTGAGTGACGACCCGGCCCGGAATTTCCTGGAAGTGGATCGGCACCAGACCCTGGATTGGGATGCCCTGCGCCGCCGGGTGCTGGACAAGGGCATGCGCAATTCCAACTGCGTGGCCATCGCCCCCACCGCCACCATTTCCAACATTGTGGGGGTCTCCCAGGGCATAGAGCCGGACTACCAGAACCTTTACGTCAAATCCAACCTCTCCGGGGAATTTACCGTAGTCAATCCGGCCCTGGTGCGGGACTTGAAGGCCCTGGACCTGTGGGACGAAATGATGGTGGCGGACCTGAAATATTTCGACGGTTCCCTGGCCCCCATCGACCGGGTGCCGGAAGACCTCAAGGCCCGCTACGCCACGGCCTTTGAAATGGACCCGGTGTGGCTGGTGGAAGCGGCCTCCCGGCGCCAGAAATGGATCGATCAGGCCCAGTCCCTCAATCTCTATCTGGCCACACCGTCCGGTCGCAAGCTGGATGAACTCTACAAGCTGGCCTGGCTGCGGGGCCTGAAGACCACCTATTACCTGCGCACCCTGGGGGCCAGTCAGGCGGAAAAAACCACGGACGGCCGCCGGGAGCAGGAAAGGGAAACCGAGGCCCCGGCCGCCCCCAAATTCTGTTCCATCGACAACCCGGATTGCGAGGCCTGCCAATGAGCGCCAACGCCCCCACCCGGACCGGCGCTGCCCGGCCCGACACCCTATTCGCGGATTGGGACCAGAGCCCGGCCCCCGTCGCTTCCACCCCTGTCCACGGTGCTCCCCGGGCCATGGCGCCGGAAACAGAGGCTCCGGCACGCCCGGTAACGGACTCAGGCAAGGCCACCGCCCCCCGGACACCCCCCATTCCCGCCGCCAACGCCCTCCCCCCCTTGGGGGAAGACCCGGCGGCCCTGGCCCCCATCGATCCCCAGGACAAGCGGGTGGTGGGGGGCCGGGCCGACATTAACCAACTGGCCCCCTTCAAGTACCCCTGGGCCTGGGAATATTTCCTCAAGGCCAACCGCAACCACTGGACGCCCCTGGAAATCAACATGGCCCAGGACGTGCAGGATTACCACCACCGGCTCACCCCAGCGGAACGCCACGTTTTTGAAAATGTGCTGGCCTACCTGACCACCTCCGACATTCTGGCCATGCGCAATATCGGCCTGGCGGTGATGGAAAAAATGACCGCCCCGGAATTGCAGATCTACCAGGCCCGCCAGGTCTACGAAGAATCTCTCCACACCTGGACCTACCAGCACTGCATCGAAACCCTGAACCTGGACCAGCGGGAGATTTACAACCGCTACCGGGTGGTGCCGGAAATCCACGGCAAAATCGCCCTCTCCAACCGGCGCCTCAATGCCGTGCTGCGCTCCGGCCTGGACATGGGCAACCGGGACACCCTCCACGAATTCGCCCTGTCCTACCTGTTTTTCGCGGGCATTTTCGAGGGCTGCTGGTTCTACAACGGCTTCACCCCCATTTTCGCCCTGCAACGGCGGGGCCTCATGAAGGGCACGGCGGAACAGCTCCAGTACATCATGCGAGACGAGGTGCTGCACTGCGGCTTCGGCATCCGGGTGGTGCGCCAGCTCATCCAGGAGGAAGACCTCCAGCTCGACCCCGCCGCCCTGCGCCTGCTTTGGGACGAGGCGGAGGCGGCCGAATCCGCTTACGCGGGCTACCTGTTCCAGGAACCCATGCTGGGCTACAGCGCCGACCTGCACCGGGAGCAGTTCCGCTTCATCGCCAACCGCCGGGCCCGCCAGCTGGGCCTGGAAGAGCCCTTTCCCGGCGCCGCCAACGTGGTGCCCTGGCTGGACGAACAGGTGAATCTGCGCAAGGAGAAAAACTTCTTTGAAACCCGGGTGACGGAATACCAGACTGGAGGGGCGCTGAACTGGGAATAAGGGGACTGAGAGGCTGAGGAGTGCCGGCTGCCGGGAGTCCGCTTGAGCGCCGGGCTAGGGCAGCCCCATCCCGGCCTGCCGCCCCATGGCCGCCCCTAACCCAGGGTTTGACGGCCACCTGGGTGGCCCCCCGGCAGTGGGCCTGAGCCTCACAGCGCATCACCCGGGGAGGCCCACAAAAAAAGGGCCGGGAAGTGTTTCCCGGCCCTTTTTCGCAAGTGAAACAGCAGGTCGTTCAGAAAGCCTTATTGACGCTGACAAAGAACCGGTTCTGGGCGATGTCGGAGGAGGAGGTGCCGTTGGACAGGCTCAGGAAGTTCTTGTAAGCCGCCGGTTCGTTGGTGGCCGAGTAGGACGCGCTCACCGTCCAGCCGTCGGCCAAGGCCCGGGTGACGCCGGCCTTGTAGTAGGAGATATCCAGGCCAGTGGAGTTGCGGATCATTTGCCGGCCAATCTGTCCATTCAAGGTCCACCCGGGTACCACTTCATAAGCGGCATTGAATTCCACAAAGGAGGAATAGCGGGTGCTGCCCGTGACCCCAGCCCCCGAATCCCCGTTGAAGCCCCCATGGACCGGGGAATTGTTGGTGCTCCAGCCGAAATAATCGGTCAGGGTGGTACCGGTCTTGAAGGTCAACCACTTGTAGTTCAGGGCCAGGGAAGCTTCCTGGGTATTGAGGCTCTTGGAAGCATTGAAGCCGTTAAACACGGAGTCGCTCCAGTTGGCCCCCGGGTAGGTGTAGTAGATCAGGCCCACGTCATAGCCAATGTCTTCGGTGAGCTTGTTGCGGTAGCCCCCGTAGAGGTCCAGTTCCGTGGTGGCGCCGGGCAGCCAGTGATCGGACACGTTGGAGACGGCAGTGCCCACATAGGCGCCGGAGGCGTGGTCCGCTTCCGCACTGATCTGGAGGGCGGGTTTGCCCCAGGTCTGGGACTGGCCGCGAAAGATGTAATCGCTGACCAGACTCACATTGATCGGAAAGGTCCAGGCGCTGTCCCCCTCCGCCAGGGCGGGAGTGGCCGCCCCACCGAGGCAGGCGCTGGCGAGCAGGGCGGCGGCGCCCGGTCCATAAAAATTGAAGCTCATGCTGTGATCTCCTAAAGGTTCAAGGTTGAAAAAGAAGGGGGAGAAAGGGGGGCGGCCAGGGCCGGTGCTGCCTCAGGAGCGACCAGGGCCGGAGCATCGCTGTCGTCCTTGAGATCCACGCCGGTACGTCCAAGGCGGCGGGCCCCCTCAATGAGAAAGGCCAGCTTGCGGGCGGCGGCGGCATAGGGCAGCCCTTCCGGGCGCACGTTGGAAATGCAGTTGCGCTGGGCGTCCGTGAGCCCGGGACGGGGCCCGGCGGTCAAATACAGGCCCAGGCTGTCCGGGGAAGACAGGCCCGGACGTTCGCCGATCAGCACCACCACCTGCTCGGCACCGAGCCAGTGGCCGATTTCGTCCCCCAGGGCCACCCGGGCCTGGGTGGCGATCACCAGGGGCTGGCTGGGTAAATCGGGCAGGTAGGCCTTGAGGGCAGCGAGAAAAGCTCGGGTGTGGCGGCGAGTAGCCAAGGCGGAAAGGCCGTCCGCCACCACCAGGGCCAGACGGCGGGGCTGGGGCCACCGGTTCTGGCCGGGGTCAGCGAGCTGGGCGCTACAGGCCGGGTCCAGGCGGCGGCCGTAATCCGGGCGGCGCAGATAGGTGGCCCGATCCGGCGCCTGGCTGCGTACCGCCAGGGTCTGGAAGCCGTCCTCCTGCAATTCCTCCGCCAGGCCGTTCACGTCCAGGGCTAGATGCACCGCATCCCGGGCCTGGGCATGGGCGGTGCTAAAGCCCAGCACTTCCCGGGTGGGCAGGCTGACCCCGGCCCGGCCCAGGGCCACCCGGGCCTGGGTCAGGCCTTGCAGGGACTGCCAGGGATCGGGAGTAAGAATGGCCGGTTTCTGGCTCATGGGGCCTCCTGAAGGCTTTCGGCCAGCCCCAGCAGGGGATACTGGTCGCTGCCCTGGGGCAGCAGCTCACCCCGGTAGTCCGTAATGCCCATGGTTTCCAGCCATTCCTCGAATTCCGGGGCCCGGCGGCGGTCCAGCACCCGGCGCAGATAAAGGGCGTCGTGGAAAGAGGTGCTCTGGTAATTGAGCATGATGTCGTCGGCCCCGGGCACGCCAATGATGAAATTGATCCCCGCCACCCCCAGCAGGGTGAGCAGGGTGTCCATGTCATCCTGGTCCGCTTCCGCATGGTTGGTGTAGCAAATGTCGCAGCCCATGGGCAGGCCCAGAAGCTTGCCGCAGAAATGGTCTTCCAGACCGGCCCGGATAATCTGCTTGCCGTCGTAGAGGTATTCCGGACCGATGAAACCCACCACCGTATTGACCAGCAGGGGCTGATAGCGCCGGGCCAGACCATAGGCCCGGGCTTCCAGGGTCTGCTGATCAACCCCATGGTGGGCATTGGCGGAGAGGGCGCTGCCCTGTCCCGTTTCGAAATACATCACGTTGTTGCCCACGGTGCCCCGATTCAGGGCCCGGGCCGCCGTATTGGCCTCGTCCAACAGGGCGGCGGACACGCCGAAACTGCGATTGACGCCCTCGCTGCCGCCAATGGACTGGAATACCAGATCCAGGGGTGCCCCCTGGTCCATGGCCCGGAGGGAATTGGTCACATGGGTGAGAACGCAGCTCTGGGTGGGCACGGCGTACTGGGTGCGAAAATCGTCCATGAGGCGCAGCAGAGTGACGATGGCCGCCAGACTGTCCGTGGCCGGATTAATGCCGATCACCGCATCCCCGGCGCCATAGAGCAGGCCGTCCAGCATGGAGGCGGTAATGCCCCGGGGATCGTCCGTGGGGTGGTTGGGTTGCAGGCGCACCGCCAGCCGCCCGGGCAGGCCCAGGGTGTTGCGGAAACGGGTAACCACGGAGCATTTGGCGGCTACCAGAATCAGATCCTGATTGCGCATGAGCTTGCTTACCGCCGCCACCATTTCCGGCGTCAGGCCGGGGGCCAGGGCCGCCAGGCTGGCCGTCGTGGCAGCGTCGGAAAGAAGCCAGTCCCGCAGCTCCCCCACCGTGAGCCCGGCCACCGGCTGAAAGGCGGCGGCGTCATGGCTGTCGATAATGAGGCGGGTGACCTCATCTGCCTCGTAGGGAATCAGGGCTTCGTTCAGAAAGTGGGCCAGGGGAATGTCGGCGAGCACCAGGCGCGCCGCCATCCGTTCCGCCTCGCTGGCGGCGGCCACGCCGGCCAGCATGTCCCCAGACCGGGCCGGGCTGGCTTTCGCCAGCACCGCCTTAAGGTCGGGGAAAACGTAACGCTGCTGGCCCAGGGTGCTGGCGTAGATCATGGCGCTCTCCCTCGCCCGATCTACTCAGCCTCGGGGGCCAGTTCAGCCACCGGCTGCGCCGCCCGCTGGGCATGGGTCAGGCGGAAGTAGCCATAGCCCGCCACCAGAATCAGCACAAAGAGGCCCGCCAGCATCCGGTTAAACCAGGCCACCGTGCCCAGGCAGACCAGGGAACCCACCAGGGCAATGATGGGGAATACAGGGTAGAAGGGCACCTTGTAGGAACGGGCCAGATCGGGCTTGCTGAGGCGCAGCTTGAACAGGGCCGCCATGCTCAAGGCGTACATGAGCAGGGCGCCGAAGACAGACATGGTGACGATGTTGGCGGTCAGGCTCTGGCCCCCGAAGGAGAGCAGTTCGTCGCTGAAAATGGCGGCGATGCCGATCACGCCCCCGGCCAGGATGGCCCGGTGGGGGGTCTTGAAGCGGGGGTGGATTTTGCCCAGCCAGCCCGGCAGGAACCCGGCCCGGGCCTGGGCAAAAATCTGCCGGGAATAGCCCAGGATAATGCCGTGGAAGGAGGCGATCAGGCCAAACAGACCCAGCCACACCAGCATGTGCAGCCAGCCGCTGGAAGCCCCCACCACAGTCTTCATGGCCTGGGGCAGGGGATCGTTGATGTTGGCCAGCTTGGTCCAGTCACCGGCGCCGCCAGCAAAGACCATGACGCCGATGGCCAGCACCACCAGGGTAAGAATGCCCGTGGTGTAGGCGATGGGGATGGAACGCTTGGGGTCCCGCGCCTCTTCGGCGGCCATGGCCACCCCTTCGATGGCGAGGAAGAACCAGATGGCGAAGGGAATGGCGGCAAAAATCCCGGTCAGGGAACCCAGGGAGAAATGATCCACCCCGCTCCAGCCGCCCGCCACAAAGTGGGCGAAGGAAAAGCCCGGCGCCACCACGCCCATGAACACCAGCAGTTCAAAAATCGCCAGAATGGTGACGAAGAGTTCAAAGGTGGCGGCGATGGTGACCCCCACCATATTCAGGCCCATGAATACCACGTAGGCCCCCGTGGCCGCGATTTTCGGGTCCAGGCCCGGGAACTGCACATTCAGGTAAGCGCCGATGGCCAGGGCAATGGCCGGAGGCGCAAAAATGAATTCGATCAGGGTTGCCATACCGGCCAGATAGCCGCCGGTGGGGCCAAAGGCGTGGTAGCTGTAGGCAAAGGGGCCACCGGCGTGGGGAATGCTGGTGGTCAGTTCGGTGAAGCTGAAAATGAAGGTGCCGTACATCACGGCCACCATGAGGGTGGTCACCAGAAAGCCCAGGGTACCGGCGGTGGCCCAGCCGAAGCTCCAGCCAAAGTATTCACCGGAAATTACCAGGCCCACGGCAATGCCCCACAGTTGCCAGGTGCCCAGGCTTGCCGAAAGTTGAGACCCGGCAGGGGAAGAGGTCGACATGATTCACTCCAAAAATGTTGGTGTGGCCATCATGGCCCGGGGCCAGCAGCAGCACGTATCAGAAATCAGCACCCGAATATCAAAAATCGGCACGTTTTCCCCTGCCGCCGGGGGATTTTCCCGGGGCGCACCGGGGCAGTGCCGCCCCAAGGCCCCCATGCACCATCCCGGCTCCTTTTTCCCTGGCCCCGCCCCATTTACCCGTCATGGCCTGAAAATTGGGGGGCCCATGGGCTAACGCTCCTGGCCCTCCGGGCCCGTTTTCGGGGCGGTGTGGTACGTCCCTTGCTCCCCGGGGGGCTATCCCCCTCCTGAAAAACCACCATGAGCCCACGCTCTCCCCTTCCCCCGGACTACGCCCGACCCCTGCGCCGGGAAACCCGGGCCCATGACGCGGACGAACACGCCCGCAACCTGTCCCAATGGGATCAGCGCTACGACCAGCTTTCGGCGGGCCGGTTCAGCGGCGAAGTCACGGAGTTGTGGCTGCCCAAAACCCAGGTGTTCGTCGAGCGGGCCAATCAGCAACTGCGCCAGACCTGCGCCGCCTGGCCCAACTCGGTGTGGTTTGGCATCCCGGACATGGGGGACGGGCTCATGGCCATGGGGGGCAAACAGCTTTCCGCCCGGGCCGTCTGTATCCGGGACGGGGGGGCGGAATTCGATCTGCTCACCTCCCCGGACTTTGACCTCTTCGGCGTGGTGGTGGACCGGGCCAGCCTGGCCCGCCATCTGGACACCACCCGCCATCTGGATTTGGACCGGCTACTGCAACAGGGGGATGTGCGGGACTTGGAGCCGGGGCGCAAGGAACACCTGTGCCGCAAGCTGACCAATATCCTGGCGGACGCCAACCAGAGCGACCCCGACAGCGCCACGGTGGACGACTTGCAGGAGCGCATTTTTGAAACCCTGGCCGGGGTGCTGACCAGCCAGGATGCCCAACCGGCGGCCATTAACCGCACCCGGCTGCAACACCAGCAGATTGTGGATAAGGTACGGCGGCGGGTTCTGGACCAGCCCGAAACCCCGCCCAGCGTGGCCGAGCTTTGCGCCCAACTGCACATCAGCCGCCGCGCCCTGCAAAACTGTTTTGAAGACACCACCGGCCTGGCGCCCCTGGCCTATGTGCGCAGCCTGCGGCTCAACCAGGTGCGCCGCCAGCTGCGCAGCCGTACGGCCCGCTCCATCTCCTGCATCGCCTACGACTGGGGCTTTTCCCACCTGAGCCAGTTCGCCCAGGATTACCGCCGCCTGTTCGGCGAACTACCCTCGGAAACCCTGCGCAGCTAGCTGGCGCCGCCGCAAAAGGCCAGATCAAGGCAGGACGGGGCTCCCAGCCCGGTCACCCCACCGGCGTTAGGCGGCCTTAAACGGGGCCCGTTCCCCCGCCAGGTGGGCCAGCAGGGCATCCACCGCCCGGGCATCGTAAATGCGCCCCCGGCCGGACTGGAGTTCCTCAATGCCGCAGGCCTGATCCCGGGCCGGACGATAGGGCCGGTGGGAGGTAATGGCGTCGAACACGTCCGCCACGGCAATGATGCGAGCTTCCAGGCAAATGGCGTCGCCCTTCAGTCCGTTCGGATAGCCGGTACCATCCAGGCGCTCGTGGTGCTGGGCCACCATGGCGGCAATGGGCCAGGGGAAGGGGATGTCCTGGAGAATGTCGTAACCGGTCTGGGGATGCATACGGATAATCTCCATTTCCGGCCCACTCAGCTTGCCCGGCTTACAGAGAATATCCACGGGCACGGCGATTTTGCCGATGTCGTGGATTTTCGCCCCCAGAATCAGCCCTTCCCGCTGCCGGGGCGGCAGGCCCATGGTTTCGGCCATGGCCTGGCAAAGGGTCGCCACCTGATGCTGGTGGCCCGCCGTGTAAGGGTCCCGTTTTTCAATAAAACGGACAATGGCTTCCACCGCGCCGCTAAAGGCTCCCGCCAGTTGCACCGCCTGATTCAGGCTGGCTTCCTGGGCCAGTCTCAGGGGGGTGAGATCCTCATGGGCCACCACCGCCCGCAGCAGCCCGTCCCCCGGGAAGGGAGTAATGGTGAGCAGATACCAGTGGCGTTCCGTGGGGGAATCGCAGGGGTACTCCATCTGGAACTTATCCCGGCTCCCCGCCAGCACCTGACGCAGCCCCTCCGCCACCTGCCGGGCCACGGCCCCATCCTCCGCCGCCTTGCGGCCGCAGGGACAACGCTCCGTGGCATCAAGCAAAGCCAGGTAATTGGAGCCAATGCCGTAATTGGCCTGATGATTTTGATTGGCATCGGAAAAGCGCATCCAGGCCCGATTCACCGCCACAATGGTGGCTGCGCCGTCGAGGAGGGCCACATGGGCCGTCAGGGCGTCAATGATGGGCTGAAACGCCTGGGCTTCCATTTCTGGCAACCGGATTTCCCGATCCCCTACGTCTGTCCGCCGTCCCATTTTGCTACCCCCTCACTTCACCAACCATGGGGATAGCTTATAACAAAAGTAATATCCCAACCACATCCCCGGGGAAAGCTTCCCCGCCGCCCTTCCCGGGTCATACACCTGAGCGGAATCGAGCCCGGTTCAAACCACCGCCCTACCCCTGATCCCCATTCATCAAGCGGCGCAGCACAAAGGGAAAAAAGCCGGAAATGATGAGGGACACGGCGGTCACCAGCAGGGCCAGACCGGCACCGCTATCGGCCAACATGGGATGAAGCCGAGCCCCCAGGCCCAGCAGGCTGACCAGGGCGGGAATCAGGCAGAGAAGGCCCAGGGCCTCCATCACCAGAAAACTAAGGGGATATTTTTTCATGGGCGCCATCTTAGCGGGCGGGGGGGCGAGGATGGCTGTCAGGGGCCACTATCGAGCCTACGGAACCTCGATAGCCTCGTCGAGCTTGATTACTGTCTCAAGCATACGCCGAACTACAGCGGCGTCGAACTCTTCTGTCCGATCCTCTTCATGGGTTCCCTTGTTCAGGTAGTTCCACTCGAGTGGGTACTTCTCGCCATATCCAAGTATTTCGCACAGATGCGGCAGGGCTTCTTGGAACACGGACACGTCCTTCCTACCGAGAAACTGGTAGAGTCCTGTCGCCAAACTCATGAGGTCGGGGTCTCCCGGCCCCCTCATCCCGACGCTTATTTGCGCCAACAGCCTCTTATTTGCAATCCTCTTCCAGAGACGGTTGAGCTCCTCTTCGAAGGACTTCCGGATGTAACTCAAGGAATCGCGCGTACGCCCTTCTTCGTAGCTTCGAGTTGCCACCGTGAGGTAGTGGCGGGGCGAATCGAGCTTCACGGTAATCTTCTTGGCGTCGAACGGCACGAGGAAGTCGATTCGGGTCACTGTTTCCTTATACGTCTTCATCGGCACGGCGTTCTCGAGGCGCTTCATGAAGTCCTCACCGTGGGTCGTGACGATCAGTTGTCTCTTACCGACCTCTTCCGGATTTAGGATGAGGTCGATAATCGCGCCCCGATGCTCGTCATCGATCGAGTTTACGACGTCGTCGAAAATCAGGAACGGGAGGTCATCTCTGGATATCTTCGCCAACAGGATTGCGAGCCCGAGGCAGCGAATGTGACCTTCGCTGAGGACCTGGAGCGCGTCGCACCTATCCCCGTTCGCGAACTCAATCTCTATCTTTTCCCCAGCAGCCGTCGGCAACCTCAGGGACTTGAGCTTGTCGGAAAGGTGGTCGTTCTTGTTGATCTCGTTGTAGAACTTGAGCGTCTTCTCGTTAAGGTCTGCGGCCAGGGCCAAAGGCAGACTGGCATTGTAGGCCAGGAGCCTTCCGCGAAACGAGGCGTAAGCCTGGCTGTAGCTCAGGTTTCTCGCAACTCCCGGTTTCTCGGCTTCCGCTGCCCTGATGAGTTCCTCATTCTCCCGATTGAACTTCTCGATAGCCTGCGTCGCCTCCGTCTCACTCTTCGAGTTCGCAGCGACGAGTGTCGAAATGGCAACAATTTCCTCAAGGTCCTTGGAGATCGCGAGATTATCGGCCTCGAGTTTTTTGATCGCGGCTTTGGATTGCTCGACCTTTTCATTATGTGTCGCAGTCGCGTCCTTCAGTGCCTGAAGGAGCTCGCACTTGGCCAGCACGACGCGGAGGAAGGTCTCGATGCCCACCGCATCCTTGGCATCGGAAGCCTCAGTGCTGAACGAGCCGATCTCAGGCGCTCTGACGAACCCGACGGCCGCGGCGAACGCCGGAAGCTTGGCGATATTCGAAAGCAAGTTTCGCCAGCCGAGGTTGAGTGCCTCCTGGATTTCCTTGATCCGCCCTTCGGCCCTTAGGGCGGCATCGAATTGCTTCAGCTTTTCCTTCGCGTTGCCGTATGGATCAACCGGAACGGCGAGTCGACCGTCGCGGTAGAGTTCTGAGGCGCACGCGGGACACTCGTTCCCGAACTTATCCCGGTTCCCCAGGATCGCGCCGTAAAGGTCCCGAAGGGAAAGCTCGGCCTTGTACTGGTTAAGAAACTTTTCCGATTCCGACTTCTCTTTAATGAGCCGGAGTAGTACATCGGCGTCCGCTAGAATACGCTCCGTCCCGGGATCATCGGCCGTTTTAAGGTTCTGCAGGCGGCCTATTTCGGTGTTGTTCACCTTTTGCTTGCCACCGTTGCCTTCCGGACCGGCAAGGGCAACCTTCACCTCATTGAGGTTCTTGCACTCTGGATATTTCGCAAGCAGCTCGGTACCTCGCGTCTCAGCGGCTTTGGCTTTCACCGGGAGGCCTTCGAGGATAGCCTTGTGTCCAGCGATGCCCTTCGCGCGGTCAGCAAGATCCCTCCCCTTTTTTCCGACACAGTCCAAGTAAGAGTCGAGGGCCTCATTGAACTGCGTAGCAAACGTGTTGAACTCTTCCAAGCCGAACAGTGCTGCTAACCGCGCCTGCTGAGCGGCCGGGCTATTAGCAGCCACCCGCGCAAATCCGTCGATCCGGTTCTTTTCAATGAAACAAAATTCGAAACTGCGAGGGTCGGCTTTCACTTTGACTCCCAGCTCCTTCACGGTATCTCCGTACAAGACGGGTTTCACCGATTTTTTCGATATAGCATTCCTTATGTAGTCCAAGACGGGAATTCGCTTCGAATCCGCTTCGTGGATTGAAGCAAGCAATCCGTATTCGAGCGCCTCACAGAGACTTGATTTTCCCGTTCCGTTCGGCCCATAGACGAAGGTGTACAGTTTTTTGAATTCGAAAGTGTGCTTGTCGGAAAAACCACGAAAATGCTCGACGTCCACTTTTGTAAGCCGAACAATCTCGTTCTCGTTGGCGTTCGCTTCGTGAGCCACAATATCAAGTGCCGAAGGCGCTGTTTCCCCCTTGGCGGCAATTATTCTCGCCAAAACTTTCCCGCGCCGTCCACCAGCCGTCCCTACCGCTGCGATTTCGTCAAACCCTCCCAGCATCAGGTTAGCCAGCTTTTTCTCGTATTCGGACAGGTTCGGGGCCGACTTGGCCAAGAAGCGTTTGAATTCGGCTAAGGATTTGGACATTTCTGTTTGCGGAGCGTGTTGTTATCGGTTACGTGGTCAGGCGCAATATTTGCGGATTGATTTCCTCATTCTATGCCAAAGTATTTAAAGCCAATCAGCGTAAATACAACTGAATAGTCAGCAGACCGTGCTTCATCCCCCTACCCCTCCACAAAAAACAACCCCGCAGCCGCCTGAGGCTGGGAGGGAAAGTAAAAGTGCATATAGCTGGCCGTAAGGCCCTGGCGGCGGAAGAGGGCTTCTCCTGCCCCTTCCCCGCCCCCCAGGCGTCGGGCTTGGCGCCAGGGGGGGAGGTCGGTGGTGCATTGGGAGTAGTGGAAGGTGTGGCCGGTGAGGCGGCCTTCCGGCAGGTCTGCCGCCAGCAGGCCCAGGGCGGCCAGGCGGGGCGTCATGCGGCATTCCCCGGGGAGCAGGCCGAAGGCCGGGGTGCTGTCCCCCGCCACGGTGGTAAGGGTGGCGAACAGGCTCATCATGCCGCCGCATTCCGCCACCAGGGGCTTGCCCGCGGCCACGTGGGCTTCCAGGGCGGCGGCCATGGCCCGGTTGGCGGCCAGGGCGGAGGCGTGGAGTTCCGGGTAGCCCCCGGGCAGCCACACCCCGTCGCAAGGGGGCAGGGCCGGGTCCGCCAGGGGGGAGAAATAGACCAGCCGGGCCCCCAGGGCTTCCAGGCAATCCAGATTGGCCGGGTAGAGAAAGCAGAAGGCGGCGTCCCTAGCCACGGCAATGGTGCGCCCGGCCAGGAGGGGCGGTATTTCCGGGGCTGGGGCCGAAGCAAAGGTCACGGGGGGCGGCAGGGCGGCGGCGGGGGTGGCGCCCAGGGCGGCGGCCATGGCTTCCAGGCCCTGCTCCAGATGAGCAATTTCCGCCGCCGGCAGCAGGCCCAGATGGCGTTCGGGCAGGGCGCTTTCCCGATCCCGGGGCAGGTGGCCCCACCAGGCGATGCCGCTATCCGCCAGACTGTCCCGGCAGAGGGTGGCGTGGTAAGCGCTGCCCACCCGGTTGGCCAGGGCGGCGGCAATTGGGGCGCCGCCCCCCGCCCCTTCCCGGTAGTGTTTCAGGCCCCAGGCCAGGGCGCCGAAGGAACCGGCCATGGCCGCCGCATCCAGCACCAGCAGCACGGGCAGGCCCAAGCGCCGGGCCAGTTCGGCGGCGGAGGGTTCCCCGTCGTGGAGGCCCATGACCCCTTCCACCAGGATCAGATCGTTTTCCCGGGCGGCCCGGGCCAGGCGCCAGCGGGCATCCGCCTCCCCGGCCATGGCAAAGTCGATGTTGTAGCAGGGGCGGCCCGAGGCCACGGCATGAATCTGGGGATCGAGGAAATCCGGCCCGCATTTGAACACCTGGACCCGCCGCCCCTGATTGCGGTGATAACGGGCCAGGGCGGCGGTCACCGTGGTCTTGCCCTGGCCGGAGGCGGGGGCCGCCACCAGCAGGGCGGGGCAGGTCGGGGCGGCGCTATCACTCATGGGCGGGGATTCCGGAACGGGGGGCAGGAAAAGGGAGGGCGGCTCAGAATTCCACCCCGGGCATGGCCGCCACCCCGGCCTGGAAGGCGTGTTTCACCATGCCCATGTCGGTCACCGTGTCGGCGGCGGCCACCAGTTCCGGGGGCGCGCCCCGGCCTGTAATAACCACATGCTGGCCCGCCGGGCGGGCGGCCAGCACCGCCAGCACCGGGGCCAGGTCCAGCCAGCCGTATTTGAAGGCGTAGGTCAGTTCATCCAGCACCACCAGGCCCACCTTGGGATCGGTCAGATAGGGAACGGCGGCGGCCCAGGCCCGCCGGGCGGCCTCTTGGTCCCGTTGCCGATCCTGGGTGTCCCAGGTAAAGCCTTCCCCCATGACCTGCCAGGCCACCCCGGGCTGGCGCCGGAAAAAGGCTTCTTCCCCCGTATCGGAGCGGCTCTTCACCCATTGCACCACCGCCACCCCCAGGCCATGGCCCAGGGCCCGGGCCACCAGGCCAAAGGCGGCGGAAGACTTGCCCTTGCCGTTGCCCGTGTGGATCAGGAGTACACCCCGGCGCTGGTCCGCCGCCGTAATGTGGGACTGGATCACCGCCTGTTTGCGAGCCATGCGCTGCTGGTGTCGGGCCTCCCGATCCGGGGCGTCTGCCGAGGGGGGCTGGGGCTGGTTCGGGGGGGTCATAGGGCCTCCTGCACATCGTCCAGGCCCCGCAGCAGGCGGGGGCCCGGGTGGGCGAAATCGTCCCCCGGTAGGGTAACGATGCGGGCGGGCAAATTGCCCAGGGCGGCGCTGCACTGGGCCGCCGCCACGGGGGAAAAGTTGAGCACTAGCTCGGGTTTCAGGGCCGCCACGTCCTTGGCCAGGGCGGGCACGTCGCCGTAGAACTTGAGCCGGGGATCGGTGGCCAGAATTTCAAACCCGGCCCGGGCGAACAGGTCCCCCAGCAGGGTCTGGGGGCCATAGGCGTAGGGGGCGCCGCTACAGGCGGAGAGGAGCAGCACCCGCCGCCCCTTGCCCGGCCCGGCGGCCAAACGCTGGTTCAGTTCCGTCTGGAAGGCCTGGATTTTGGGCAGAGTTTCCGGGGCATGGATGGCCCGGGCGGTGGCTTCCATCATGGCGATCATGTCCGCCACGGAACCAAAGCCCCCCAGGCGCACGGCCTGGGCCCCCGCCGGCGTGACCTTGGCCAGGGTGGCCGCCGTCACCCAGTCCGGGGCCAGGAGCACCGTGGGATGGAGCTTGGCAATGGCCGCCCCATCCGGGTCCAGCACCCCGCCGGTGTGGGGCAGGTCCAGCTTGTCGTAGCGGGACACCCCCACCAGACAGCCGCCCCGGCCCAGCCATTGCACCACCAGGGTCAGGTAGGGGGATTGGCTGACGATGCGGCTCCCGTCCGGGCAGGCGGGTTGGGGCGACACAGTTTCCGCCCCCTGGGCCACGCTCAGGGTGAGGATTAAGGAAAGGGAGAGAAAGGCGCCCAAGCGGCTCAGGCGCTGGCAGCAAGTGGAGAGGGTCATGGGAATTAAGCAGGAATAAAAACCACGTGGCCGTGGACTTCGGCCCGTTCCAGGGGATGGCCGTAGAGCCGGGTCAAGCGCTCGCCGGTGAGGAGTTGGTCCGCTGGGCCCACCTCCGCCTCCCCGTCGCCGTAGAGCAACAGCACCCGGTCACAGTAGCGGGCGGCCATGGCCGGGTCGTGGAGCACCAGCACCAGCCCGGCCCCTTCCCGGGCCTGGGCGGAAAAGAGTTCCAGCATGGCCACCTGGTGATTCAAATCCAGGTAGGCCAGGGGTTCGTCCAGCAGATACAGATGGGGCGCCTGGGTCAGCAGGGTGGCAATGCCCAGGCGCTGGCGTTCGCCGCCGGAGAGGGTGGCGCTCTGACGCTGCTCCAGCCCGGCCAGCCCCACGGCGGCCAGGGCCGCCTGGGCCAGGGCCCGGTCCTGTTCGCTTTCCCAGTCCCAGCGGCCCAGGTGGGGATGGCGCCCGGCCAGGGCCCCTTCCAGCACCGTGGAGGAAAAGGCATCCCCCTGGCTCTGGGCCAGCCAGCCCCGGCGCAGGGCGGCCTGGCGGGGGCCCCAGTCCCCGTAGGGACAGCCTTCCAGGAGCACCTGCCCTGCCCCAGGGGCCCGCAGCCCGGCCAGGGTGGACAGGAGGGTGGATTTGCCCGCCCCGTTGCGGCCCAGAATGGCCAGCCGCTCCCCGGGCAAGAGGTCGAAGCCCAGGCCCTGACAAACCCGGTGCCCCCCCACGCTGACGGCCAGATCACGGACCTGGAGCAGAGGCAGGACGGGGGAAGACGTAGACACGGCGCTCATCGGGGACGACGGCTGAGGAGGAAGAGAAACACGGGCACCCCGAGCAGGGCGGTGAGCACCCCCACGGGCAACTGCTCCGGCGCCACCACGGTGCGCGCCAAGGTATCCGCCAGGGTCAGCAGGGCGCCGCCCCCCAGGGCGGAGGCGGGAATCAGCAGACGCTGATCGTTGCCCACCGCCAGACGGGTGAGATGGGGCACCACCAGGCCGACAAAGCCGATGGCCCCCGCGGTAGTCACCGCCGTGGCCGTGGCCAGGGCGGCGACAAAATAGATGAGGCGGCGCAGCCGGGGCACCGCGACCCCCAGGGACTGGGCAGTAGCCAAGCCCCGGGCAAGAAGATTCAGTTCCCGGGCAAAGGGCAACACCCCCGCCACGGCCAGCACCAGGATCACCAGGGCGGGCTTGGGGTCCAGCACCTGGGACAAATCCCCCATGAGCCAGTACAGCATGCCCTGGACCTTATGTTCCGGCGCCACGGCCAGGAGCAGGGTGACAAAGGCGCCGCAGCCCGAGGCCACAATCACCCCGGTAAGCAGCAGGCGAGTCTGGGTCCAGCTCCCGTCCCCCCGGGCCAGGCCGAAAACCAGGAAGGTGGCCCCCAGGGCGCCGAGAAAGGCCAGGAAGTTAATCCCCACTACGGCCCAGCCGAACAAAATGGCAAACAAGGCCCCCACCCCGGCCCCGCCGGAAATACCCAGCACATAGGGGTCGGCCAGGGGATTACGCAAGAGCACCTGCATCAGGGCACCGGCCACGGCCAGCAGGCCGCCGCAGGCAAAGGCCGCCAGGGCCCGGGGCAGACGCAGGCTGCGCACCACCTCCCCCGCCGTGCCCTGATCCTGGCCCAGCAGGGCCCCCAGGGCATCCCGGGGCGCCACGGGCAGAGTCCCCGCCATCAACGCCCACAACAGGCTCCCCCCGGCCAAGAGGGCCAGAAGAGCCAGAAGCAACAGGGCGCGACGACGGGTGGGCATGGTTACCGCAAAACTCCTTACTTAGGCGAATAGCGCAGGGTCAGGAACAGGGAGCGCCCGGGCACGTTGAAGTACTGGGCCGTTTCGTAATCCTTGTCGGTCAGGTTGTTCACCCGGGCCTGGAGGCTCAGATCCTTGCTCACCGCGTAGGTCACGTAGGCGTTCAGGGTACCGTAACCGCCCATGCGGTTGCTGTCCTTGTTGGACATCCGGTCATAACGTTCCCCTTCCGTCTTGAATTCCCCGCCCAGGCCCCAGGCGCCCCAGCGCCGTTCCAGGGAGGCGCTGGCCAGGTTCTTGGCGCGCCGGTTCAGCTGATCCCCCGTATCCACCTCCTTGGGGTCTTGGTGGGTATAGCTGGTGGTCCAGCGCCAGTCCTCCGCGGCATGTTCCCAGGTAGCGGTAAAGCCTTTGATCAAGGCTTCGTAGTTCTGGGGCACGTAGTTGGCATCCAGTTCGATGTCGTTGTGGATGCTATTCCGGAAGGCCACCAGGCGTACCGTGTCCGCCCCCTGCCGGTAGCGGGTACCGATTTCAAAGTTGTGGGACTTTTCCGGCTGGAGATTGGGGTTGTTGTAGCAGCCCCACATGGAGCAGGGGTAGTACAAATCCAGCAGAGTAGGTGCCCGGAAGGCCGTACCGGCGCTGGTGGTAAGGGCCCAGGCCTTGGTCAGGTCATAGGCATAGAGCAGGCTGCCGGTGGTCTGGTTGTCGTAGTCGGTCCAGCTGTCGGAACGCACATTGGCCTGGACGTGGTGCTTGCCGTAATCCCCCAGCCACTGGGCCAGCAGGGTGTGAAGATTACGCTGGGTCTTGTCGTAGGTATCAATCCCGGGGCCGTTCACGGTCTGGCGCTCGAATTCCATGCCCAGGGTCAGCTTGCCACTGTCAAAGCTGAAGTGATTGAGCCAGCTGGCCTGCTGGCTGCGGGTCTTGGGGGCATAGGCGCTGCCGCCGGTCTTGCTTTCGTAATCGTAGAGGGCCTGACCCAGCTTGAATTCCGCCTGCCAGCGGGCCGTCACGGGCAATTCATAGGTTGCCCCCACCAGGCTGGTGTTGCCCAGCATGTAAGGCCGGACGGAAAAGCCGTTGTCGTAATCGGTCCGGTCATGGGTTTCCATGGCCACCAGACGGAGGCTGTGGCCATTGCTGAAATCCTGGCGCAGATTGGCCACCAGATTGCGGCGCCGGTAGCCGTCGTCATCCGCCTCATAGGAACTGCTTTGGGGCTTGGTGGTGGAATAGCCGTCGGCCCCGTCCCAGCCCAGGCCCACGTAGAAAGAGGTATTGCCCTGGCGGCCGCCGTAGCCAGCCTGGGTCTGATAGGTGCCGTAACGGCCCACGGTGACGGCCCCGTCGAAGGCCGGCGCCCGATCCGGTTCCCGGGTGAAGAGCTGGATGGCGCCGCCGATGGCACCGGAGCCATAGAGGCTGCTGGCCCCGCCCCGCAACACTTCGATCCGGTCCAGGGCATTCAGGGGCACCTGGTCCAG
This sequence comes from Azospira inquinata, assembly GCF_018905915.1. NCBI lineage: Bacteria > Pseudomonadati > Pseudomonadota > Betaproteobacteria > Rhodocyclales > Rhodocyclaceae > Azospira > Azospira inquinata. Next base: position 1,787,141 of record NZ_CP064782.1, on the reverse strand, counting down.
GGGGGTACTGCCGTCAATGGGATTCATCAGGCGAAAGCCGTCCACCAACATCACCGTCTGGGAAGTTTTTGTACCCCGCAGGTAGACCCCGGAGGTCGTCGTGGGGCCGCCGCTGTTATAGCTTTCAATCCCCGCCTCCTGGGACAACGCCGAGGTCAGATCCGTGCTGGCTGCCGCTTCGATGCGGTTCCGGCTCACCACGGACACATCCTGGGCCGGATTGGCCGCGGCCCCGGGCACCCGGGTGGCGGTGACCACCACGTCCGCCAGAACGTTATCCACGTCGGCGCCGTAGGCGGAAGAAAAGAGAGTCGCCAGACTGGCGGCGATAAGGCTGGGTTGCCACTTGAATTGCATGGAGTTGCTCCAGAGGGCGGCCGATGCGTCCCCGCTCGGCTCACGTGAGTACCGAGGCAATACCGCGACAAGAGGGAATCAGAGTAAGGATGCCGAAAGCCGGCCACCGGACTCGCCGCCTCCCCGCGGCACTACCGCCAAACTCCTTCTAGGCCGGTATCCGGGCTCGGAAGTCTTGATCCGTCGCCTTCCCAGGACGGATAGTCCCAGTGGCTTGCTGTGGCGGACCCACACTTCCTCACCGTTGCGGGGGCAGCACAGGCATTGGGGCACACGATCGAGCGTGCCCCGCACCTGTTTCCCGTTTAACCGCGTGGAAGGGCTTCCAACGCGGCACCTGAAAGGAAAAAACGCCCGATTGGTGATCGAGCGTGTGACAAAGTGTAACGGATTACCCTAATTATGGCGAGGGGTAGGCGGAAAGTAATGCCACAAAACACCTTCAAAAACGCCCCTTATTCCTTGACCTTGCAGGGATTTAACATCTATAGTGCGCGCCTATGGATACCGAACTGAACGCCCTCGAAACCAAGGTTGCCCAGGTCGTCACGCTCTGCCAGAGCCTGAAGACGGAAAACCAGGATTTGCGTCAACGCCTGGCGGCCGCCGAGGAAGAGCAGCAGCGTCTGGCCCTGCGCATGGACGCAGCCCGGACCCGTTTGGAAACCCTGATCCAACAATTGCCAGGGGAAGACAAGGCATGAGCGGAGAAGCGCTGCATCTGGACGTTCGGCTGCTGGGCCGGGAATATCGGGTAGCCTGCCCTTCGGAAGAGCGGGAAGCCCTGCTGGAAGCCGTGGATTACCTGGAACAACAGATGCAGGACGTGGCGGGCAAAGCCAAGAATCTGGCCCCGGAACGGGTGGCCGTCATGGTGGCCCTGAATCTGGCCAGCGAACTCCTCGCCGAACGCCGCAAACCGGCCCCCTCCACTGCCCTGGAAGCCAATGAAGACGGGGCTTCCGAACAAATTCACAAGTCTTTTGACAAGCCTGACTTTCAGCGTAGAATCGGAGACATGGAAGCTCAGTTGGACGCGGTACTGCAAACCCAGTCGCCCCTGTTCTGACTGAACTTCCGCCCAGTGTCCCCTGCGGTGCGCGTCAAGGTCATACATTCCTTGAACCAATGCTAATTGGCATCAGGTTGTCCGCCAAAACGCCGCTGTTGTGAGCGCCCCCAGTCGGGCGCACCTGAAGTGGCTGGCAGGCAGCCGTCTTGGACCCCCGGTTCAGGATGCCGACCTAACGGCACAGGCGGGGGCCCAGCAGTACGGAAACAGCGTGGCTTTTGCCACGCTGTTTTCTTTTGTGGCTCACGCACCCACCGTCACGGCCCCAAACGGGGCGCCGCCCCCCGGGCCTGGCGGGTCCGCCCTAACCTGACCCGCATTTCCCTCCCTCCCCTTTCTTCTCCCCCGCCACCATGAGTTTCGATCCCGCCTGGTTCGCCTTTCTTGCCCTGGGGCTTTTTTCCGGCTTTGTGGCGGGGCTCCTGGGCATCGGCGGCGGCGTGGTGCTGGTGCCCCTGCTGGCCATGCTGTTTGACGCCCAGGGCTTTCCCCAGGCCCAGGTGCTGCACCTAGCCCTGGGCACTTCCATGGCCACCATCGTCTTCACCGCCACCGCCAGCCTGCGCACCCACCACCGGCATGGGGCGGTGCGCTGGGAACTGCTCAAATCCTTCACCCCTGGGGTGTTGGCCGGCGCCCTGCTCGGCCCCCAACTGGCCACCCGGGTACCGACCCGGGAACTGGCCCTGTTCTTCACCGGCTTCATTTTCCTCGTGGCCCTGCAAATGGGCCTGAACCTACGCCCCAAGGCAGGCCGCCACCTGCCGGGCCCCTGGGGCATAGCCGCCGTGGGGGCGGGCATCGGCGCCCTCTCCTCCCTGGTGGCCATTGGCGGCGGGTCCCTCACCGTGCCCTTCCTGGCCTGGTGCGGTGTGCCCCTCACGGAGGCTATCGGCACCTCCGCCGCCCTGGGTCTGCCCATCGCCTTCTTCGGTAGCCTGGGCTATCTCTGGGAGGGCTGGGGCCAGCCGGGCTTACCCTGGGGCAGTCTGGGCTACGTCTATCTGCCAGCGGTGCTGCTGGGAGTAGCTGGTTCCACTCTCACCGCCCCCATGGGTGCCAATCTGGCCCATCGCCTGCCCGTCGCCCGCTTGAAGCGCATTTTTGCGGGCGTCTTGCTGGTGCTGGCGGTGAAGATGCTCTACGGCCTGCTTTAGGGGACGGCCTCACCGACCTCGCCAGCCACACCGGGTTCCCCGGAAACCCCGGGGCGCCTCTCCGGGGCATCCCAATTGCCGCTTTTTCCCCGCCGCTTTCGCCCCATAAAAAAAGCCCCCATGCCGTCACCGGCACGGGGGCTTTTGCCTGAGGAAAACCCCGGACTTATTTCTTCACCGTGAGCTGGGACAAATCCCGCACCGCGCCCTTGTCGGCGGAGGTGGCCATCAGGGCATAGGCCTGGAGGGCCTTGGAAACCACCCGCTGACGCTGGCCTGGCTTCCAGGCCTGGGCACCCTTAGCCTCTTCCGCCGCCCGCCGCTTGGCCAGTTCCGTATCTGCCACGGCCAGGTGGATGCGCCGGTTGGGAATGTCGATTTCGATGGTATCGCCGGTCTGCACCAGGCCGATGGTGCCGCCTTCCGCCGCTTCCGGGGAGGCATGGCCGATGGACAGGCCGGAGGTGCCGCCGGAGAAGCGCCCGTCGGTGAGCAGGGCGCATTCCTTGCCCAGACCCCGGGACTTCAGGTAGCTGGTGGGATAGAGCATTTCCTGCATGCCCGGGCCGCCCTTGGGGCCTTCGTAGCGGATCACCACCACGTCCCCGGCTACCACTTCATTGCCCAGAATGCCTTCCACCGCCGCTTCCTGGCTTTCGTAAACCCGCGCCTTGCCGGTGAATTTGAGGATGGATTCATCCACCCCGGCGGTCTTCACGATACAGCCGTTTTCCGCCAGATTGCCGTAGAGCACGGCCAGGCCGCCATCCTTGGAATAGGCGTTTTCCAGGTTACGCACACAGCCGTGGGTGCGGTCCAGATCCAGTTCCGTAAAGCGCCGATCCTGGGAGAAGGCCACCTGGGTGGGCACGCCGCCAGGGGCAGCCTTGTAGAACTCCAGGATTTCCCGGGTGGCGGAACGGGTCACGTCATAGGTGTCGATGGCTTCGCCCAGGGTTTTCAGATGCACCGTGCCCGCTTCCCGGTGGATCAGCCCGGCCCGGTCCAGCTCAGCCAGAATGCCCATGATGCCGCCGGCCCGATGCACGTCTTCCACGTGATACTTCTGGGTGGCGGGGGCCACCTTGCAGAGGCAGGGCACCTTGCGGGAAAGCCGGTCGATGTCCTGCATGGTGAAATTGACCCCGGCTTCCTGGGCCACGGCCAGGAGGTGGAGCACGGTATTGGTGGAACCGCCCATGGCCACATCCAGGCTCATGGCGTTTTCAAAGGCATTAAAGCTGGCGATGCTGCGGGGCAGAACGGAGGCGTCGTCCTTTTCGTACCAGCGCTTGGCCAGTTCCACGATGCGCCGCCCGGCCCCCAGGAACAGCTCCTTGCGGTCCGCGTGGGTGGCCACCACCGTGCCGTTACCCGGCAGGGACAGGCCCAGGGCCTCGGTCAGGCAGTTCATGGAATTAGCGGTAAACATGCCGGAACAGGAACCGCAGGTGGGGCAGGCGGAGCGTTCGAACTGTTCCACTTCCCCGTCGGAAACCTTGGTATCCCCGGCCTTGATCATGGCATCGATCAAATCCACCGCCACGGTCTTGCCTTCCCACTGGACCTTGCCCGCTTCCATGGGGCCGCCGGAGACGAAGATGGTGGGGATATTCACCCGCATTGCGGCCATCAGCATCCCCGGGGTGATTTTGTCGCAATTGGAAATGCACACCATGGCGTCGGCACAGTGGGCATTCACCATGTATTCCACGGAATCGGCGATGAGGTCCCGGGAAGGCAGGCTGTAGAGCATACCGTCATGGCCCATGGCGATGCCGTCGTCGATGGCGATGGTGTTGAATTCCTTGGCAATGCCCCCCGCCGCCTCGATTTCCCGGGCCACCAGCTGGCCCAGATCCTTAAGATGGACGTGGCCGGGCACGAACTGGGTGAAGGAATTCACCACGGCAATGATGGGTTTGCCGAAATCGCCGTCCTTCATGCCGGTGGCACGCCACAGGGCGCGGGCGCCGGCCATGTTGCGGCCGTGGGTGGATGTATGGGAACGATAGGCAGGCATGGGATATCTCCAGACGACAAAACGCCGCAATGACAATAAAATAACAGGCAGCGGCGTTGGTAAGGGGCCGATTCTAGCACGCTGATCCGAGCCCTTCCCGCCCCGCGCCGCCCCCTTCCGCCACAAGAGGACAGACGTCATGCCTATCTCCCGCAAGCTCGCCCTCACCGTTTCCGCCCTCCTCGCCTTAATGCTGCTGGTGGGAATCATGGGGGTGGTCCGCTTCAATCAATTAGAAGATCGCTTCAACGACATCGCCGATAACTGGCTGCCCAAGGTGCGGGCCGCCTCCGGAGTGGCCGCCGAACTGCTGGACTTCCGCAATCGGGAAACCCAATTGCTCATCGCCGCCAATGGGGCGGAAGTGGACGACGCCCTCCAGCGGGGCAACCAAAATCTGGCCCAACTGCGTAAGCATGAAGAGGAATTTTCCGCCCACTTGGATGCTCCGGAAGAAAAGCAGCAGTACCAGGACTACCAGGGCAAACTCAGCGCCTACCTGAAAACCCACGATCAGCTGGTGGCCCTGGTCCGGAGCGGCAAGCACGAAGAGGCCCTGGCCTATTTCCGGGGGGATTCCCGCAAAGCCTTGCGGAATCTGCGGCCCGTGGTGGATGACGCGGTGGAGGGCAGCGCCCGCAACGCCCGGGTCTCCCGGGAAGCGGCCCAGGAACTGGCCGCCACCGCCAAAATCTGGCTCATCGGCTGCGCCCTGGTAGCCCTGGTGCTGGGGGCTGGGCTGGCCTTCTGGCTCTACCACGCCATCAACAATCCCTTAACCCGCATCCAGAACGCGGTGAAAGACATCCAGGAACGCAACGATTTCACCGTCACCCTGCCCGCGTCCGGAGGGGACGAAACCTCGGCGGTGGCCGCTTCCATCAACCAGCTCACCGGGGCCCTGCGCCAGGCCCTGCGTCAGTTGCGGGACGGCATCGGGCGCCAGGACCACATGGCCCAGGACATGGCCCAGGCCTCCCACCAGGTTTCCGACAGTTCGGCCAAGCAATCCGAGGCCGCCGCCTCCATGTCCGCCACGGTGGAAGAGCTGACCGTGAGCATCAATCAGGTGGGGGACAACGCCCAGCGGGCCCATGAACTGGCCGTGGCTTCCGGCCAGGCGGCGGAAGAAGGGGGCAAGGTGATCTCCGACACCGTCACCCAGATGAAAGCCATCGCCGCCCGCATTACGGACACGGCCCAGGCCATCCAGGCCCTGGGCCAGGCCTCCCAGCAGATTTCCAGCATTGTCCAAGTGATTAAGGACGTGGCGGATCAGACCAATCTCCTGGCTCTGAACGCCGCCATTGAAGCGGCCCGGGCCGGGGAACAGGGTCGAGGCTTTGCCGTGGTGGCGGACGAAGTACGCAAGCTGGCGGAACGGACCAGCGGCGCCACCCAGGAAATCGGGGAACAGATTTCCGGCATTCAGCGGGAAGTGGATACGGCCACGGACACCATGAACCATACGGTGACCCTCATGGAAAGCGGCGTGGCCCTGGCCGATTCCGCCGGGGCGGCGGTGACCCAGATCAATGACCGGGCCCGGGCCGTGGAGGAAGAGGTAAATGCCATTTCCGATGCCCTGCGGGAACAGGGGGAAGCCAGCAACCAGATCGCCATCCATGTGGAGCAGATCGCCCGCATGAGCGAGGAAAACACCCTGGGCGCCACCCAGACTGCGGACCTGGCTAAGGAGCTTTCCCAACTGGCTTCCGCCATGGGACAAACCGCTGATCGCTTCAAGGTTTAATCGGATACTGCTAGGCTAACGACCTTTCGTTAGCCTGGCCGTACCTCCCCCATGTTGATCCATCCCCAGTTCGACCCCGTCGCCCTCTCCCTCGGCCCCCTGTCCATCCGCTGGTACGGCCTCATGTACCTGGTGGCCTTCATCGCCTTTTACCTCCTGGGCCGCCACCGCATCCGCCAGGGCAAGGCCGCCAGTGACGGCACCCCCTGGAGCGAAGAGGAGCTGGACGATCTGCTCTTCTGGGGCGTTCTAGGGGTGGTACTGGGAGGGCGCCTGGGTCAGGTGCTGTTTTACGAACCCGCCTATTACTTTTCCCATCCCCTGGAAATCGTCGCCGTGTGGAAGGGGGGCATGTCCTTCCACGGCGGCTTCCTCGGGGTGCTGATCGCCTGCGCCGCCTGGGGCCGCAAGCACGGCAAATCCTTTTTCACCATTACGGATTTCATCGCCCCCCTGGTGCCCCTGGGCCTGGCGGCGGGGCGCATTGGCAATTTCATCAACGGGGAACTGTGGGGCCGGGTGGCCGATCCCAGCCTGCCCTGGGCCATGATTTTTCCCCAGGTGGACGCCCAGCCCCGCCACCCTTCCCAGCTGTATCAGGCCGGTCTGGAAGGCCTGACCCTGTTCCTCATCCTCTGGTTCTATTCGGCCAAGCCCCGGCCCCGGGCGGCCATCTCCGGCGCCTTTCTCATCGGCTACGGCATCTTCCGCTCCATGGCAGAATATTTCCGGGAGCCGGATGCGGGCATTTTCGGGCAAAGCTACGTGGTCAGCATGGGCCAATGGCTGTCCCTGCCCATGGTGCTCATTGGTCTCGCCATGATGGTGGTGGCCTACCGGCGCCGCTAACCCCCTTTTTTCCACAATAAAAACACTCTGGAGACACGCAACATGACGGAAAACAGCAAGCCCCCTTTACCGGCCAAGCAGTTGGCCCGTATTCGCACCCTGCTCAAGGAATGTGCTGCCGGCCTGGGCGGTGAAGTGTCCGCCCGACATCGGGCCGCCAAGCTGGCAGAAACCTATCTGGCCCTGAACGACGCCGGGCGCCACGAAATCCTCCGCCTTATCGCCCTGGAATTCGGCCCGGACCCGAAGAAAGTGGCCAAGGCCCACGACGCTTATCAGGCTGCCGTGGGCAGCCCGGGCCAATGGGACGCGGAGGCCGCCCTGCGGGCCGCCATGCGTTCCACCCGGCTGCGCATCCTGACCCAGTTCAACGCCCTGCCCCAGGGGGTGAAATTCCTGGTGGATTTGCGCGCCAATCTGCTTTCTTACCTGAAGGAAGACCCGGAACTGAAGGCTCTGGACCGGGAATTGGAAAACCGGCTCAGCGCCTGGTTCGACGTGGGCTTTCTCGAACTTCACCGGCTCACCTGGCACACCCCGGCCGCCCTGCTGGAAAAGCTCATCGATTATGAGGCGGTCCATGAAATCCGCTCCTGGACCGACCTAAAAAACCGCTTGGATTCGGACCGGCGCTGCTACGCCTTTTTCCATCCCCGGATGCCGGACGAGCCCTTGATTTTTGTGGAAGTGGCTCTGATCAACCATCTGGCGGACAGCGTCCAACACCTGCTGGACGAGGCCGCCCCCACCGCCGACCCCCTGCGGGCCGACACCGCCATTTTCTACTCCATCTCCAACACCCAGGTGGGCCTGCGGGGCGTCTCCTTCGGTAACTTCCTACTGAAGCGGGTGATCGAGGATCTGAAGCGAGACTTCCCCCGCCTCAAGACCTTCGCCACCCTCTCCCCCCTGCCCGGCCTGCGGATCTGGGCCGACCGCAACCCGGAACTGTTTGCCGGGGCCTTCACGGAAGGGGAGCTGAAAAAAATCGCCAAGCTGGCGGACATCGAACCCACTGCCGCCGCCCTCCAGGCCTACCTGCCCCAGGGCGACTGGGGTACCAAGCCCCGCCTGGCCCGGCTCCTGGAACCGGGTCTGACCCGGGTGGCCGCCCGCTACCTGATGCACGGCAAGCGGGGCGACCGTCCGGCGGACCCGGTGGCCCGCTTCCACCTGGGCAACGGCGCCCGGGTCGAACGGCTCAACTTCCTCGCCGACACCGCCCCCAAGGGCTTCAAACAATCCTACGGGATGATGGTCAACTACCTCTACGACCCGGACGACCTGGAAGAAAACGTGGAAGCCTTCGTCCGGGAAGGGCAGGTGGTGGCAGTGGCCGCGGTACGGCATGCGGGGAAGCTATAGGGCCCCATTGGGTCCCGCCCCAAGCCCGGCGGTTTGGGGCGGCCTTAAACCTTGCCAAGCTCCACGGAATGTTTAGCTACATTCGGTAACTCAACGGCGTCGTCATTCCGAGCAAGGACTGGAGATTTGTTCGCTTAACCTCGGAAATATTCAGACATAAATCCCTCCCTCGTGGAGGGATTTTTTTGGCTATTTTTCAATAAGAACAAGCCAGTGAGCTTGCCTTCCTCACCCACAAGGGAGCTTCCCCTAAGAAACCCTTCTTCAAGAGCCTTCGCGGCAACAACCGATCCCAGGAGCGGGATTAGAGACATCCGTGTCCTTTTGACATCCCCCTTCTTGGCGCCCTAGGATCATGCTCATGGGTTTTACTTTGACGATTTTTGATCGTCCGACGTCGCAAGAAGCTCCATTGGAGTAGTCACCATGTCGCCTAGCGGTGCGCAAGACAAAAAGACTGTCCAAGAATACAGAGAGTATGGCGCCATGGTAGGTGGGGCGCTTGGGACCATTGTGGCCATTATTGCCATGGGTCCCAATCTTGCCATCTGGGCCATTGCCACAGATTTGACGGTATTTTTTTGCTGCACTGTGGGTGGCATCGTCATGGGCTATTTGGCCGCATCTCTGATCCATCAGATGACGTGCATGGCGAAGCAAAATTTGCCCGATGGAGATAGCGATCTTGCCCCAAGCCACCACAGGCACAGTGATGACGGTCTCGACGGCACCGACATTTCCAGTGCAAGCCTAGACAGCCCCGGTACCTCTGACTGGCATGGGGATGATTACTAGCAGCGCACTTCTTTACACCGAGATCAGCGGCATCGCCTCCTGGAAAGCATCGGGCGTACAAAATACCCCCGCAACTTTCCCCCAATAAAAAAGCCCCCCGTCTTCCGGAGGGCTCTTCTTCCACACCAATGCACCTTCAGCTTACGGCACCAGCCGCCGCACACTGAGGGCTCCCCGCACTTCGCCGAGACGGTAGCCGGTGGCCCGATCCGCCGGGTAGTTGGTGGCCAGGGCGGTCTTCAGTCCGGCGGGCAGAGTCTCCGCCGGGCCATGGCACTTGAGGCACACTTCCCCCACGGGCAGGGCCTTCATGTAGCGGAAATAGCGCTTGCCGTCGGGACCGGTGACGATTTCCGAGCTTTCCAACTGCTCGGCCTTGGCCCCGTTCGCCACCTTGATGTCGAAATCGGCCAGCTGCCGGGCTTCCCAGGCGTCCGGGGTGCCCGTGCCCACATTGCGGGCTTTCAGGCTGACCCGCTGAATTTGCCAGCCGGTGCGCTCCCGCAGGCTTTGCAGGAGACGGGGGGTCTTTTCCCGGCATTCCGGAATGGCCCCTTCCACCCCTTTTTCCTTCACCGCCGTCTGCATGGCTGCCACCACCTGGGGCAAGATGGGCAGGGCCTTGGCCCGGGTGTCCTGCAACAGGGCAGCCAGGTCAGGGGCCTGCTGGGGACCGGCGGCCAGCACGGGGAAAGCAAGGGCGGACGCCAGGGCGGCGGCGAACAGACGGGACATGGGAACTCCTGGGGTTTGTAATATTAGGAAACGTTAATATACCAGTCCCAGCACCGGAATGCCCGAAAAAGCTTAGCGGCGACGGCCGCCGCTGCCTCCCAGCAGGGAGCCCATTACCCCCCGGATGATTTCCCGGCCCAGTTGGGAACCGATGGCCCGGGCGGCGCTTTTGGCCACGGTGGTGAGGACCGAATCCCCCCGCCCCCGGGAAGCCCCGCTCCCCAGGAGTCCGCCCAACACGTCGCCCAGCAGGCCACCGCCAGCCGGAGCGGTTGGGGCGGGCCCAGCCCCGGCGCCGCTCTGGGCCACCCGGCCCTTCAGCACCTCGTAGGCCGATTCCCGATCCACGGCCTGTTCGTAGTGGCCGTAGAGCACGGAGGACTGGATCAGGGCCTGGCGCTCCGCCGCCGTCAGGGGGCCGATGCGGGAGGCGGGGGGCAGGATGAAGGCCCGCTCCACCACCTGGGGACGACCCTGATCGTCCAGGCAGGACACCAAGGCTTCCCCCACCCCCAGTTCCGTAATGGCGGCGGCCGCGTCAAAGGCCGGATTGGGGCGCAGGGTTTCGGCGGCGGTTTTCACCGCCTTCTGGTCTCGGGGGGTAAAGGCCCGCAGGGCGTGCTGCACCCGGTTGCCCAGCTGGCCCAGCACCGTGTCCGGAATATCCAGGGGATTCTGGGTCACAAAGTAGATGCCCACCCCCTTGGAGCGGATCAGGCGCACCACCTGTTCCACCTTTTCCAAGAGGGCCGCCGGGGCTTCGTTAAAGAGCAGATGGGCTTCGTCGAAAAAGAACACCAGCTTGGGCTGTTCCAGGTCCCCCACCTCGGGCAGGGATTCGTAGAGTTCGGAAAGAAGCCAGAGGAGGAAGGTGGAATAGAGCCGGGGCGAGGCCATGAGCTTTTCCGCCGCCAGCACATTGACCACGCCCCGGCCATCGCTGGTCTGGAGCAGGTCGGCAATATCCAGCATGGGCTCACCGAAAAACACCTCGCCCCCCGCTTCCCCCAGGGTCAGCAGGGCCCGCTGAATGGCCCCCACGGAGGCGGCGGAAATGTTGCCATAGGCCGTGGTGTAGTCCTTGGCCTGTTCCCCCACGTGCTGCACCATGGCCCGCAGATCCTTCAGGTCCAGGAGCAGCAGGCCGCTGTCGTCGGCAATTTTGAACACCAGCTGGAGCACCCCGGCCTGGGTGTCGTTAAGGTTGAGAAGCCGGGCCAGGAGTACCGGCCCCATGTCGGAAATGGTGGCCCGAACCGGATGGCCCTGGGCGCCGAACACGTCCCAGAACACGGTGGGGCAGGCGGCGGGCTGCCAGTCCGTCACCCCCAGTCTGGCGCGCCGCTCTTGGAGCTTGGGGCTATCTTGGGCCGGGGCCCCCAGGCCGGAAAGGTCGCCCTTCACATCCGCCAGAAAAACCGGCACGCCGATGGCGGAAAACCGCTCCGCCAGCACTTGCAGGGTAATGGTCTTGCCCGTGCCGGTGGCCCCGGCAATCAGGCCGTGGCGATTGGCCAGGGCGGGCAACAGGGCCAGATCGGTCTGGCCGTGACGGGCAAAGCAAAGGGGTTGGGCCATAACAATGCCAAGAGGGAAGTGGGGGAAGGGGAAAGGTTAGCACGAAGGCCCCTGTCCCTTGCGCCTTCGCCCGACGCCCAACCGGGGCCCAGGGCCAGCGCGGAGGACAAGGCCCCAGGCCGTCCCCCTGCCCGCCCCCGCCCCCTTTTTTCTCCCGGCGCCTCAGCCCCCCGGGGGCCCCACCCTTCCCCCGGGGGCTGAGACGCCGGAACGCCTATGCTAGAATTCGCCGTTTCCCACCAACGTATTCCGCAACGAGGTTCGCCATGTCCGGGCATTCCAAATGGGCCAATATTCAGCACCGCAAGGGTCGGCAGGACGCCAAGCGGGGCAAGGTTTTCACCAAACTGATCAAGGAAGTGACCGTCGCCGCCAAAATGGGCGGGGGGGATCCCACCATGAATCCCCGCCTGCGCCTGGCCATTGAAAAGGCCAAGGCCGAGTCCATGCCCAAGGACAATATCGACAACGCCATCAAGCGGGGCACGGGCCAGCTGGAAGGGGTGACCTACGAGGAAGTACGCTACGAAGGTTACGGTATCGGCGGCGCCGCCCTCATGGTGGATTGCCTCACCGACAACAAGACCCGCACCGTGGCCGATGTGCGCCATGCCTTCACCAAATACGGCGGCAACATGGGCTCGGAAGGCTGCGTGGCCTTCCAGTTCAAGCACTGCGGCCAGATGCTGTTCGCCCCCGGCACCGACGAAGATGCCCTCATGGAAGCGGCCATTGAAGCCGGCGCAGACGATGTGGTGACCAACGACGACGGTTCCATCGAAGTGCTGACTCCCCCCAACGATTTCATGACCGTGAAGGACGCCCTGGAAAAGGCGGGCTTCACCCCGGAATTCGGGGAAGTCACCATGAAGCCCCTGAATGAGACCGAACTCACCGGGGAAGACGTGGAAAAGCAGCAGCGTCTCATCGACGTCCTGGAAGCCCTGGACGACGTGCAGGAAGTCTATTCCTCCGCCGTCATGGACGAATGAACCGGGTGCCTTCCCTCCCCGAAAAAAGCGGTGCCCGGCACCGCTTTTTCTTTTTCCCGGCCCCCGCCGCCGGGATAGGAGCGGACCGTGGATGAGCCGGTCCGCATCCTGGGCATTGACCCGGGGCTGCGCATCACCGGCTTCGGCGTCATTGACCGGCAGGGTAGCCACCTCACCTACGTGGCCAGCGGCTGTATCCGCAGCCAAGACGGGGCGCCCCTGCCGGAACGCCTGCTCACCTTGTTTCGCGGGGTGGGGGAAGTGATCGAACGCTACATCCCCCAGCAGGCGGCCATCGAAAAGGTGTTCGTGAACGTCAATCCCCAATCCACCCTGCTCCTGGGCCAAGCCCGGGGCACGGACATCGCCGCCCTGGTGGCGGCGGGCCTGCCGGTGGCGGAATACACCGCTTTGCAGATCAAGCAGGCGGTGGTGGGCCATGGCAAAGCGGCCAAGGATCAGGTCCAGCACATGGTGAAACGGCTCCTGGCCCTCACCGGCGACCCGTCCCCCGATGCGGCGGACGCCCTGGCCTGCGCCATTTGCCACGCCCACGGCGGCCAGGGCCTGGGCCATCTGGCCACCGCCGGTTACCGGGTGCGCCAGGGCCGCCTCATCCGCTGACACCATGACGCCCCCCGAACCCAGCCTGGCCGCTTACCCCCGGCCCCTGGCCCGCTACTTCGCCGCCACCCGGCCCGCCTTTCTCTCCGTCACCCTGGTGGCCTGCCTCCTGGGCCTGGCCGGCGCGGTCTCCTGCGGTCTGGCCATCAACGGGTTAACGGCGGCCCTCACCGTGCTTTTCGCCCTGGTCACCCACGCCGGGGTAAATGTGCTCAACGACTACTACGACGCCCGAAACGGCACGGACACCGCCAACACGGCCCGGCTCTTCCCCTTCACCGGCGGTAGCCGCTTCATTCAGAATGGGGTGCTTAGCCCCGCCGCCACCGCCACCTTCGGCTATGCCCTGCTGGCCACGGTGATTCCCGCCGGGCTGTGGCTGGCCTGGCAATCCGGCCCCGGGCTGGTGATCATCGGCTTGCTGGGGCTTCTGGCTGGCTGGGCCTATTCCGCCCCGCCCCTGCAACTGGTGAGCCGGGGCTTGGGGGAAATCGCCATCACCCTGGGCTGGCTGGCCGTGGTGGTGGGCAGCGACTATGTGCAGCGCCACGGTTTTTCCTGGCAGCCCGTGGCCCTGGGCCTGCCCTACGCCCTGCTGGTCGCCAATCTGCTCTTCATCAACCAGTTTCCCGACCGGCAGGCGGACGCCCAGGCGGGCAAGGCCACCCTGGTGGTGCGCCTGGGGCCGGGCACAGCCCGCTGGCTTTACCTGGGCATCGCCCTCTTCGCCTATCTCTGGCTGATTCTGCTCATCGGCCTGGACCGGCTGCCCCAGCGGGCCGCCCTGGGCGCCCTCACCGCGCCCCTGAGCCTCCACGCCGGGCGTATGCTGCTGGCGGACGCGGAACGGCCGGAAGCCCTACTCACTCCCATCCAGCTCACCATCCTGGCTGCCAATCTCCACGGTCTTCTCCTGGCCCTGGGGCTGTGGCTGGCGGGGCCCGGGGCCAGCTGGCGGCCCCCGGCATTCTGAGAGGGGCTCCGCCCTCCGACTTGCCCCCGCCAGCGTCGGCGCCGGGATCGGAAGCACCAGCCCCGCCCCCCTTTCCTTCACCTTTTTCCGGAAACTCCCATGATCGGACGCCTCACCGGCCTCCTGGCCGAAAAAAACCCGCCCCATATCCTGCTCGACGTGCACGGCGTCGGCTATGAACTGGATGTGCCCATGAGCAGTTTTTACAACCTGCCCGGTCTGGGGGAAAAGGTCACCCTGCTGACCCATTTCGCGGTGCGGGAAGATGGCCAGTTTCTCTTCGGCTTTCTCACCGAGGCGGAACGTTTCACCTTTCGCCAGCTCCTGAAAATTTCCGGGGTCGGCGCCCGCACCGCCCTCTCCGTGCTCTCCGGCCTTTCCGTGGCCGATCTGGCCGCCGCCGTGGCCCGCCAGGAAACGGGCCGCCTCACCAAGGTGCCGGGCATCGGCAAAAAGACCGCCGAACGCCTGCTCCTGGAATTGAAGGACAAACTGCCCACCAGCGGTCCCGCCGCCGTGGCCGTGGTCCATGACGACCAGCAGGACATTCTCAACGCGCTCCTGGCCCTGGGCTACAACGACCGGGAAGCGGGGGCCGCTTTGAAGCAGCTGCCCGCCGGGCTCACCGTGTCCGACGGCATCCGCCAGGCCCTGAAGCTCCTGTCCAAAAGCTGAGTGCCAACCTGAGTCCCCGTTGCACCTCCGCCCGGCCAGGGGCCGGCGGAGGTAAGATAGGGCCTTTCCCCATCCCCTTTTCTTGCGGTGAAACCGGGCCTTGACCGGGCTTCGCCCCCAGCGCTTCCACCATGATCGAAACCGACGTTTTCGGCGACGCCTCCGACGGCCGCCTGATCGCCCCCGAAAGCAAATCCTCCCAGGAAGAGGCCATTGAGCGGGCCCTGCGCCCCAAGCGCCTGGCCGACTATGTGGGCCAGGCCAAGATTCGGGAGCAGCTGGGCATTTTCATCGACGCCGCCAAGCGCCGCAGCGAAGCCCTGGACCACGTACTGCTCTTCGGCCCTCCGGGTCTGGGCAAAACCACCCTGGCCCACATCGTGGCCGCCGAAATGGGGGTCAATCTGCGCCAGACTTCCGGGCCGGTGCTGGAACGGGCCGGGGATCTGGCCGCCCTGCTCACCAATCTGGAACCCAACGACGTTCTCTTCATCGACGAAATCCACCGCCTCTCCCCGGTGGTGGAAGAAATCCTCTACCCGGCCCTGGAAGACTTCCAGATCGACATCATGATCGGGGAAGGCCCGGCGGCCCGGTCAGTGAAGCTGGACCTGCCCCCCTTCACCCTGGTAGGGGCCACCACCCGGGCCGGAATGCTCACCAACCCCCTCCGGGACCGGTTCGGCATCGTCGCCCGGCTGGAGTTTTACAACGCCCAGGAACTGACCCACATCGTCACCCGCTCGGCCCAGCTGCTCAACGTGGCCATTGAACCGGAAGGGGCCCTGGAAATCGCCCGCCGTTCCCGGGGTACGCCCCGTATCGCCAACCGGCTGCTGCGCCGGGTGCGGGACTACGCCGAGGTCAAGGCGGACGGCATCATTACCCGGACCGTGGCCGACTCCGCCCTGTCCATGCTGGACGTGGATCATGGCGGTCTGGACGTGATGGACCGGAAGCTCCTCTCCGCCGTCATCGACAAATTCGGCGGCGGTCCGGTGGGGGTGGATAATCTGGCGGCCGCCATCGGGGAAGCCCGGGACACCATCGAGGATGTGCTGGAACCTTACCTGATCCAGCAGGGCTATCTGCAACGCACGCCCCGGGGCCGCATCGCCACGGCGGCGGTGTACCGTCACCTGGGGCTGGAGCCGGTGCAACGGGACCGGGATTTGCTCTCCGGCGCTTAAGGCTGCCGCCCCACCCGAGAAAAAACTTTCGCCCCGGAACCCCCTTGAAACGGGGCTTTCAGCCCGTTTTACCGGGCTGCCGGATTACACACTGTTACAGGCTCCCCCGCCGCCCTTTCCTAAAATTTCGCCCCATGCGCCCTGTTCCCGCCACGCCCGGCCACACTTTTTCCATTCCGGTACGCGTCTATTACGAAGACACGGATGCGGGGGGCGTGGTCTATTACGCCAATTACCTGCGCTTTCTGGAACGCTGCCGCACCGAATGGATGCGGGCGGTAACGGGCCACGATCAGGCCTTCCTGGCCCGGGAACACAACATCGCTTTTGCCGTCCGCTCGGTTCAGGCCGATTACCTGCGCCCCGCCCTCCTGGACGACCTGCTCACCATCACCCTGGAAGTGGAAAAACTGGGGGCCTCCCAAGCCGTATTCCGGCAAACCGTGTATCGGGAGGAGGATCAAACCCTGCTTCTCACCAGCACGGTGAAAGTGGTCTGCGTCAATCTCAACCCCATGAAAGCCACCCCCATCCCCGCTTTTCTCCGCGAAAAACTGGAAACCCTGCAATGAACGTCAGCCAAGACCTTTCCATCATCGAACTCATTTCCCACGCCAGTGCCGTGGTCCAGGTGGTCATGGCCATCCTGGCGTCCGTGTCCTTCATGTCCTGGTTCTACATTTTCCGCAAATGGTTCACCGTGCGGGACGCCAACGCCCGCACCGACCAGTTCGAGCGGGATTTCTGGAGCGGCGGCGATCTGAACGCCCTGTACCAGAGCGCCGTCCATGACCGGAACAATACGGGGGCCATGGAGCGGATTTTCGAGGCCGGTTTCCGGGAATTCACCAAACTCCGGGGCCAGAAAAACCTGGACCCCAAGGACGTTATCGACGGCTCCCGCCGGGCCATGCGAGCCACCTACCAGCGGGAAATCGACGATGTGGAATCCCACCTGGCCTTCCTCGCCTCCGTGGGTTCCGTCTCCCCTTACGTGGGCCTGTTCGGCACCGTGTGGGGCATCATGCACGCCTTCCGGGGCCTCTCCAATGTGGGTCAGGCCACCCTGGCCAACGTGGCCCCCGGTATTGCGGAAGCCCTGGTGGCCACGGCCATCGGTCTGTTCGCCGCCATTCCCGCCGTGCTCGCCTACAACCGTTTTGCCCACGACATCGACCGTCTGTCCACCCGCTTCGAGAGCTTCATGGAAGAGTTCTCCAACATCCTGCAACGGCAGATGCGATAAGCCCGGCCCCGGGCGCCCCTGGGCGTTCGGGAACCTGTCCGCCACCGGATTCGAGTAAAGCCCTATGCGTCCCCGCCGTCTCAAAAACGAAATCAACGTCGTCCCCTACATCGACGTCATGCTGGTGCTGCTGGTGATTTTCATGGTCACCGCCCCCATGATGCAGCCCCCGGGCAAAATCGACCTGCCCTCCGTGGGCGAAGCCGCCCAGCCTCCTTCCCCGCCCCTGGAAGTGATTATCCGGGCCGACGGCTCCCTGGCCCTCCATGATCTGGCCAAGAACACCCCGGAACGGGACATTGAGGCGGACGATCTGGTGGATGAAGTGCAGGCGGTCCAATCGGAAAACCCGGACCAGCCCGTGCTCATCGCCGGCAACAAGAAGCTGGAATACTCCAAGGTGATGGAGGTCATGGATAAGCTGCGCCAGCAGCAGATCAAACGGGTCGGCCTACTGGTGCAACCCACCGGGTCTAAATAAGCCAGGCCCATGACTCCCTACGAGCGCGACCGGGAAGACCCGGACAAATGGAAAGCCCTGGGGCTTGCGGCCCTGGTGCACATCCTGCTCATCCTCTTTCTGGTGGTGGGCGTGAGTTGGCAGCATCAGGACGACGCCAGCATGGCCGTGGAAATGTGGAGCGACATCCCGGGCACCCCGGGAAGCGCCGCTTCCGCTCCCCCTCCGCCGCCCCCGCCTCCCAAGGTGGCGGAGGCCCAGCCCGAGCCCACGCCCAAGGCGGAAACCAAGGCCACCCCCACGCCGGTGGATAAGCCGGATATTGCCTTGAAGCAGGAAAAGAAAAAGCCCGAGCCGAAAAAAGAAGAAGTGAAAAAGCCGGAGCCCAAGCCTGAAATCAAGAAGGAAGAGCCGAAGAAGCCGGAGCCGAAAAAGGAAACGCCCAAAAAGCCGGACACCAAAACCACCCCGGAAACGCCACCGAGCAAGAATGATAAGCCCGTCCCCCCGAGCCGGAAGTACGACCCCATGGCGGATTTCAATAAAGATTTGAACAAAGATCTGAAAGACTTGAGCCACTCCAAAGGCCTGGCCTCGGCCCGGGCCCAGGCGGCCAAGGAACTGGGCGGCAAGGGTTCGGGCAGCGCGGGCAACAGCGCCGGTAACGGTAATGGCGGTGGTGGCGGCCACAAGGGCGATCCGGGCTACGCGGCCAAGATTCGGGCCAAGGTACGGGGCAATGTTATCGAGCCTCCCGGACTGACGGGCAATCCTTCGGCGGTCTTCGTGGTCACCCAGTTGCCCAGCGGCGAAGTGATCAATGTGCGCAAGGTGAAGTCTTCCGGCATCCCGGCCTACGACGACGCCCTGGAGCGGGCCATCAACAAATCCTCGCCCCTGCCCCAGCCGGAAGACAAGTCCTCCTTCCAGCGGGAATTGCACCTGACCTTCTGTCCCCAGGATTCGGGATGTAACAAATAGCTTGCCCCCAATCATTACATTGGAATACTGAGCACCCGCCAGCCCAGCCCCGCCGGAGAAAACGGACAAATGCCCGGCCCCTCCGGCGGGAACGATTACAAAACATTACAAATTGGCGTTAAACCGCAAAGCTATAATTTTGACTTTCTCGGCCAGGTTTCACTTCATGTCCTCCGTTTTGCGCCACGCTGTTGTCTTCGCCCTCGGCCTCGCGGCCACCGTGGCCCACGCCCAGCTCTCCATTGAAATTACCGGGGGCAGCGGCAATAACCGTATTCCCGTGTCCATTGCGGATTTTGGCGGCGACCTGGCCAGCGCCAAGGCGGTCACCTCCGTGGTGCGCAATGACCTGGAACACTGCGGCATGTTCAAAATGGTGGATCCGGGCCCCACGCCGATGACGGAAAACGATCCGGTCAATTTCGGCAACTGGCGCAGTAAGGGCGCGGACGCCGTGGCGGGAGGCAGCCTGGCCAGCGGCGGCGGCCATTACGAAGCTCGCTTCCGCCTCTACGACATCACCAAACAGGCCTCCCTGGGCGGCGCTGCCTTCGTCACCTCCCCAGCCACCCTGCGGGCCGCCGGGCACCGCATCGCCGATTACATTTACGAAAAACTGCTGGGCATCCCTGGCTATTTTTCCACCCGCATTTCCTACGTGGTCAAGCAACGGGGCCGCTACGAGCTGATGATTGCCGATTCCGACGGCCAGAACGCCCAACCGGCCCTGGTCTCTAAGGAACCCATCATTTCCCCGGCCTGGTCCCCGGACGGCAGCAAGCTGGCCTACGTCTCCTTTGAAAGCAAGAAGCCGGTCATCTACGTGCACACCCTGGCCACGGGCCGGCGTGCCGTGGTGGCCAATTTCAAGGGTTCCAATTCCGCCCCCGCCTGGTCCCCTGACGGCCGCCGTCTGGCCATCGTCCTCTCCAAGGACGGCGGCTCCCAGATGTTCACCATCAATGCGGATGGTTCCGGGGTGCAACGTCTGACCTATTCTTCCGGCATCGACACCGAGCCCCGTTACTCCGCCGATGGCCAGTACATCTATTTCACCTCCGACCGGGGAGGTAGCCCCCAGATTTACCGCATGCCCACCATGGGTGGCAGCGCTGAGCGGGTTACCTATGACGGCGCCTATAACGTCTCCCCCCGGCCCTCCCCCGACGGCAAGAACCTGGTCTATATCTCCCGCAACAGCGGGCGCTTCCAGGTGGCGATCATGGACATCGCCAGCCATCAAACCCAAATCCTCACGGATTCGTCTAAGGACGAGTCTCCCAGCTTCGCACCCAATGGTCAGATGATCCTGTACGCCACCGTCTCCGGCGGCCGCCAGGTGCTCTCGGCCGTTTCCCCGGACGGACGCATCAAGCAACGCCTGACCGTTCTTTCCGGGGACGTGCGGGAGCCGGCGTGGGGACCTTCCGTGAAGTAAACGGCCCATCCCCTTGGAGATTTTATAAATGAAAAAGCTCGCTATCCCTGCTCTGCTGGCTGCCCTGGCCGCCGGCGTCCTGACCGGTTGTAGTAGCCAACCCACCGCTGACAACAAAGGTGCCGCGGTGGAAAACCACGCCGCCACCGCCGTTGCCAACGGCGTAGACAGCTCCGCCACCGCCCTGAAGCCCTACAACGACCCGAACAACGTGTTGTACAAGCGCTCCGTCTATTTCGACTTCGACAAGTATGACGTCAAGGCCGAATACAAGGATCTGGTGGCCGCCCACGCCAAGTACCTGTCCGAAAACAAGGACGCCAAGGTGCTGATCCAAGGTAACACCGATGAACGGGGCAGCAGCGAATACAACCTGGCCCTGGGCCAAAAGCGTGCCGACGCCGTGAAAAAGGCCCTGACCCTGCTGGGTGTGAAGGATGCCCAAGTGGAATCCGTCAGCCTGGGTAAGGAAAAGCCCAAGGCCGATGGCCACGACGAATCCGCCTGGTCTGAAAACCGTCGTTCCGACATCCTCTACAACGGCGAGTTCTAACATGCGCGCCCGCTGGCTGTTCCTGCCCTTTTTCCTGGTAGCGGCCACGGGCGCTCATGCCGGGCTGTTCGACGACGATGTGGCGCGTAAGCAGATTGCTGACCTGCGTGCCCAGACCGCCGAACGCCTGGATAAGCTGGATGCGGCCGCGAAGGGCAATATCGATCTGTCGAACCAGATTGAAGCCCTTCGGACCGATCTAGCCAAGCTGGTGGGGCAGGTGGAAGTCCTGACCTACGAGCAGCAGTCCGCCCAAAAGCGGCAACAGGATTTTTACGTGGATTTGGACACCCGCCTGCGCAAGCTGGAAGGGGGTGCCAGTAGTGGCTCCGCTCCGGCCGCCGCCGACAACGGGGAAGAAAGTGCCCCGGCTGCTGCGCCCGCCAAGGCCGATCCCGCCGCCGAATCCCAGGAATACGAAGCCGCCCTGAATCTCTTCAAGGCCGCCAAATACAAAGACGCCGCCGCCTCCCTGGACGCCTTTGTAAAAAAACACGGGGACAGCCAACTGGCCCCCGCCGCCCAGTATTGGCTGGGCAATGCCTATTACGCCCAGCAGGATTACAAGCGCGCCATCGCCGCCCAGAACCAGGTGGTGGCCAAGTGGCCGAAAAATCCCAAGGCCCCGGAAGCGCTGCTGAGCATTGCCGCCTGCCAACAGGAGCAGGGGGATGCCAAGGCCGGAAAAAAGACCCTGGAAACCCTGGTGGCCAAATACCCGGGCAGCCCAGCGGCGGACCGGGCCAAGCAGCAGCTGAAACATAAGTAACAACGGGGCCTCCGGGCCCTTTTCTTTTTTCGCCCCGGCCCGGCGGCCCACGCCGGGTATCGGCCTATTGCTCCCCATCCCCGGGCGGGTTATCTTGCCGCCCGTTAGCGGCTTTGCCCGCCCCTCCCCTGCGCCCATGCCCCAAGACAGTCTCAAGATCAACGAAATTTTCTATTCCCTGCAAGGGGAAAGCTCCCGGGTCGGCCTGCCGACCATTTTCATCCGCCTTTCCGGCTGTCCCCTGCGCTGCACCTGGTGCGATACGGAATACGCCTTCAGCGGTGGCCAGGTCATGGACCTGGAAGCCATTCTGGCCGCGGCTGGCCAATACCCTTGCCGCCGGGTCTGCGTCACCGGTGGTGAGCCCCTGGCCCAGAAAGCCTGTCCCCGGCTGCTTACCGCCCTGTGCGACGCCGGTTACGACGTGTCCCTGGAAACCAGCGGAGCCCTGGACGTGAGCCAGGTGGATTCCCGGGTGGCGAAAATCATGGACCTGAAAGCCCCGGGGTCCGGAGAAGAGGCCCGCAACTGCTGGGAAAACCTGGCCTATCTGACCCCCCGGGACGAGCTCAAGCTGGTTCTTTCCGACCGTCGGGACTACGACTGGGCCGTGCGTCAGCTGCGGGACCGGGGCCTGGCACGGCGCTGCGCCGTCCTCTTTTCCCCCGTCCAGGGCCACCTGGAGCCCGCCGACCTGGCCGCCTGGATCCTGGAGGATGGTCTCCCCGTCCGCTTCCAGCTTCAGCTCCACAAGGTCCTTTGGGGTAACATGCGGGGGAAATAACCTGCGGAGGCCGCCATGACCCAAGCTGATCGTCGTCACTTCACCCGCGTCCTGTTCCAGACCCCCGCCCGGCTGATTCTGGCCGACGGCACCACCCTCCAGGGGGAGATACGGGACCTTTCTCTAAAAGGCGCCCTGCTCTCGCCCCAGACCCCCTGGCAAGGGGATTCGGGCCAGTCCTGCCGCCTAGAAATTGATCTGGGGGAAGGTCAGACCCGGGTCACCATGAGCGGCCACCTGGCCCACGTCTCCCCCACCCAGATCGGCCTGCGCTGCGAAGACATCGACCTGGACAGCATCAGCCACCTGCGTCGCTTGGTGGAACTCAACCTGGGCGATGACGCCCTACTCAACCGGGACCTGGCGGCCCTGGTGGCCGGTGCCACCCAATCCCCCGCCTGACCCTTCTCCCCCTGCTTGTACCCATGACAGAAAACACCTTGAAACCCGCCGTCGTCCTGCTTTCCGGCGGTCTGGACTCCTCCACCTGCCTGGCCATCGCCAAGCACCAGGGCTACGCCCCCTACTGCCTCTCCTTTGATTACGGCCAGCGTTCCCAGACCGAGCTGCAAGGCGCGGCCCGGGTCGCCCAGGCCCTGGGTGCGGTGGAACACCGCATCGTGCGCCTGGATCTGGCCCAATTCGGCGGTTCCGCCCTCACGGACACCCACATTGAGGTGCCCACGGACGGCCTCCATCCGGGCATCCCGGTCACCTACGTACCGGCCCGCAACACGGTCATGCTTTCCCTGGCCCTGGCCTGGGCGGAAGTTCTGGGAGCCCAGGACATTTTTATCGGCGTCAATGCGGTGGACTACTCCGGCTACCCGGATTGCCGCCCGGAATTTGTGGCGGCCTTTGAGCACATGGCCAACCTAGCCACCAAGGCCGGGGTGGAAGGCAGCAAGCTCACCATCCACGCCCCCCTGATGCGCCTCTCCAAGGCGGAAATCGCCCGCAAGGGCACAGACCTGGGGGTGGACTACAGCCTCACCGTCTCCTGCTACCAGGCCGACAGCGAAGGCCGGGCCTGCGGCGTCTGTGACTCCTGCCGCCTGCGCAAGGAAGGCTTCGCCGCCGCCGGGCTCCCCGACCCCACCCGCTACGCCCCCCAGGCTTAAGGCCGGAAATGGCCGTGCCGGGCCCCGCCCAGTAAGCCCGCGATTTGACAGAAGAAAGGGGCGCAAACTATAATGCGCCCCTTCGTTTTATGGGTCGGTAGCTCAGTCGGTAGAGCAGCGGACTTTTAATCCGTTGGTCCCGAGTTCGAATCTCGGCCGACCCACCACTTCACAAAACACCGCGAAGTGACTATAATGCGAAGCCTTCACGGGTTGTTAGCTCAGTTGGTAGAGCAGCGGACTCTTAATCCGTAGGTCGAGTGTTCGAGCCACTCACAACCCACCAAAGCATTTCGTAAAAAGCCCAGCCTAACCGGTTGGGCTTTTTGCTTTGTACCCCTCCCCCTTTTCGGCGACTCAGCCGAGCCCCCCCCCTCCTCATCTCACCGCCCACCGCCCTGGCGAACAGTTTCATTCTCTTTCCGGGCTCAAACATAAAGAATTGCACAGTGCAGACGGACAATTCTCTGTCCTCCAAACCTCAAGCCAACTAGCTTAAATCGGCTTTCCTGCCTCTTGCCCGTCACCAGTTCCCATATCCCGGGCGCTACAAGCAATAAAAAAAGGCCCTTGCGGGCCTTTTTTCGGGGGGCGGGGGCGGCCTACTTGGCGGAGCCCACACCCACAGCGGCCAGGGCAGTCATGTTCACCAGGCGCCGCACGGTGGCGGTGGAGGTAAGCACGTGCACCGGCTTGGCGGCACCCAGGAGGATCGGGCCAATGGTGACCCCTTCTCCACCGGTCATCTTCAACAGGTTGTAGGAGATGTTGGCGGCGTCCAGATTGGGCATGACCAGGGTATTGGCTTCGCCCTTCAGGGGGGATTCGGGGTCGGATTGGCGGCGGATGTCGTCATTCAGGGCCGAATCCCCGTGCATTTCTCCATCCACTTCCAGGGTCGGGGCTTGGGCCCGGATGAGTTCCAGGGCGTCGGCCATTTTCCGGGCGGCGGGGGATTGGGAGGAGCCGAAATTGGAATGGGACAGCAGGGCCACCTTGGGCTGAATGCCGAAGCGATGCACCGTTTCCGCCGCCATCAGGGTGATTTCCGCAATCTGATCCGCATCCGGATTTTCGTTCACATGGGTGTCGCAGAGGAACAGGGAACGGCCCGGCAGCAGCAGATAGTTCATGGCCGCCAGGGTGTTGTGGCCCGGCGCCTTGCCGATCACTTCTTCCACCTGACGCAGGTGGTGGGCGAAGCGGCCGGTCACACCGCAGATCAGGCCGTCGGCATAGCCCTGACGCACCAGCATGGCACCGATAATGGTGTTATCGGAACGCAGGCGCATCTTAGCGATGTCGATGGTAATGCCGTGGCGCTTCATCAGTTGATGGTAGGCGCTCCAGCATTCCTTGTAGCGGTCATCGTAATTGGGATTCACCACCTCGAAATCCGTGCCCACCTTGAGCTTGGAACCGATCTTTTCCAGGCGCTGGGTAATGACTTCGGGACGGCCCACCAGGATGGGGGCGGCCAGCCGTTCTTCCAGCACAATCTGGACGGCCCGCAGCACCCGCTCGTCTTCCCCTTCCGCATAGACGATGCGCTGGGTCTGACCCTGCTTGGCGGCGGTGAATACGGAACGCATGCCGGCCCCGGTGTGGCTGTTAAATTCCTTCAGCTTGTCCCGATAGGCTTCCATATCCGTGATGGGCCGGGTGGCCACGCCGGAATCCATGGCGGCCTGGGCCACGGCGGGGGCGATGATGGAAATGAGGCGGGGATCGAAGGGCTTGGGGATCAGGTAGCCCGGACCGAAGGTCAGGTTCAGCCCCGGATAGGCCATGGCCACTTCGTCGCTCACCTCTTCCTGGGCCAGGGCGGCAATGGCTTTGACACAGGCCAGCTTCATTTCTTCCGTAATGCGCTTGGCCCCCACATCCAGGGCGCCCCGGAAAATAAAGGGGAAGCAAAGGACGTTATTAACCTGGTTGGCGTAGTCGGAACGGCCCGTGGCGGTAATAGCGTCGGGACGGACTTCCTGGACCAGTTCCGGCATGATTTCCGGGGTCGGGTTAGCCAGGGCGAAGATCAGGGGATTCTTGGCCATGGTCTTGACCATTTCCTGCTTCAACACACCGGCGGCGGACAGGCCCAGGAACACATCCGCGTTGGCGATGGCATCCCCCAGGGTACGGGCGGTGGTTTCCCGGGCGAAGCGGGCCTTGTTGGCCTCCATCTTTTCGTCCCGGCCCACGTAAATGACGCCCTTGGAATCGCAAACGGTAACGTTTTCCCGCTTGATGCCCAGTTCGCACCACAAATCCAGGCAGGAGATGGCGGCGGCGCCGGCACCGGAAGCCACCACCTTCACTTCGGCGGGGTTCTTGCCCACCACCTTCAGGCCATTCAGCATGGCGGCGGCGGAAATGATGGCGGTGCCGTGCTGGTCATCATGGAAGACCGGGATGGACATCCGTTCCTTCAGCTGCTTCTCGATGTAGAAGCACTCCGGCGCCTTGATGTCTTCCAGATTGACCCCGCCCAGGGTCGGTTCCAGGGCAGCGATCATTTCGATCAGCTTGTCCGGGTCCTTTTCGGCGATTTCAATGTCGAAGACGTCGATGCCAGCGAATTTCTTGAACAGGCAACCCTTGCCTTCCATCACCGGCTTGGCGGCCAGGGGGCCGATGTTGCCCAGGCCCAGCACGGCGGTCCCGTTGGTCACCACCCCCACCAGATTGCCCCGGGAGGTCATTTCATCCACGGCCACCGGATTGGCCACGATTTCCTCGCAGGCGTAGGCCACGCCAGGGGAATAGGCCAGGGCCAGATCCCGTTGGTTGGTCAGGCCCTTGGTGGGCTGAACGGAAATCTTCCCCGGAGTGGGAAGGCGGTGGTATTCAAGAGCTGCGTCGCGCAGGTTCTTTTCCATCAGAAGTACCTCGAATGCTGAGCCGGATGGTCCCGGGAAACAGGCGCCGGCAATTTGGGAAACCGAGCATTATACGTCTTCACTGTGGCACTTGCTGTAACAGCCATGTTGCGCCGCGCCGTATCCAACCGGCTGTCGAAGATGCTCCGGCGGCGCCTTCAGCGGCGGCCAGGGAAAAGCTCCAGCTGTCCCGCCAAAGGACGGGAGCTAATGGCTCATGTGGAAGGAAACGGGCACCCCGACCCAGGCCTCCACCGGGGTGTCGCCCCGGCGGGCAGGAACAAAGCGCCAGTCTCGCACCGCGGCCTGGGCCGCCTCATCCAGGGCATTGCTGCCGGAGGATTGGCGCACCTTCAGGGAGCGTACCTTGCCTTCCGGCGTCACCAGCACATCCAGCATGACCCGGCCTTCCACCCCCTGGCGGCGGGCCAGGGAAGGATAGACAGGGGCCGGATTATTCAAATAGTCCGCATTGAAGGAAGGGGGATGGAGAGGGGCGGGGGCGCCGTCACCACTGGGGGCCGCCACGCCCCCCGCATTGGCGCCGCTGGCACCGGTAGGCGCCGGGCTGCCGCCCCCGGGCGCCGGGGCGGCAGGGGCCGCCATGCGGGGACCGGCCACGGCCAGCACCTTGGCCTCCGGCGTCGGCTTGGCGGGCGCCACCTTGGGACTGGGAGTGGGATGGGGAACGGTCACCGGGGTAGGAATCGGATGGGCAGCCTTGACCGGATGGGTAGTGGCCGGCTCCGGAGTGGGATGGACCTGGGGTACGGGCACCGGATGGGGCGCCCCCACGTGGCCGGTCAGGGTCACCGCCAGGGGCACGGGGGGCAGAATCACCTCATTGGGACGATGCCAGGCGAACAGGGCCAGGCCGTGCACCCCCAGGGAAAACACCCAGAACGGCCAGCCGAGCCCGTGACGCCGGGGCGGCGTGGACAGGTCGGCGGGGGAAATGGCAGGGGCGGGGTACAGCACGGCAGACATGGGGCGTCACGATAGGCGAAAAACCCGGTGCAACACAAGCCACCGCGGCAAATTGTCGCAGGCTAAAAGTGCAGGGTCAGGATCACCCGGGCAGTTCGGGGTTCCGCCGGGTGGAAGTGAATATCGTCCACCGCCCCGGCCTCGCTGCGCAGCCGGGAGGCATAGTAGTAGTCGATGTCGCTCACCTTGCGGTCGAACAGGTTGAGCACCTCCAGGGTCAGGGTAGTCTTGGGGGCCAGCTTGTAGCCCAGATTCAGATTGGTGAGGAAGGAGCTGGCGGAACGCACCGAGTTATCTTCGATCAAGGGCCGGGGGCCGAAGTAGCGGAAGCGCAGCCCCCCCTGCCAGCGGCCCAGATCGCTCACCGTCATGCCCAGGGAAGCGGTGCGCTCCACGGCGCCGGGAATCCGGTCCCCCACCGGGTCCCCATCGGTGAACCGGGCCCGGGACCAGGAAATGTCCCCATCCACGGTGAGCCAGTTGCGGGGCTTCCAGAAATTGCCCCACTCCACCCCAGTGCGATGGCTGGGGCGGCTGGCTTCCGTGGTACCCGCGTCCCCGGAAAACACCAGTTCCGAATCCAGGTCCAGGCGCCAGAGGGCCAGGGAGGTCTGCCAGCCCGCCAGGGGCACGGTACGCACCCCGATTTCCTGGCCCCGGGCCTTGACCAGGGGCGTGACCCGGGACTGGGGCGTTACCCCGTCCGCCGGGTCCACCCGAATAGTGGCGCCCCGGGCGTCATTGGAGTGAAAGCCCTGGCCCAGGTTGAGGTAATACTCGGTATGGCCGAAGGGCCCGAAAATGAAGGACAGTTTGGGGCTGGTAATGTGGTCCGAGGCGCTGCCCGAATTGGCCGCCACATTGGCATTGACCCGGAAATGGTAGAAATCCTCCCGCAGCCCGGCCACGGTACGGAACCAGGGCGTCCATTGGCTAGCCGCTTCCAGGAAGACCCCCACGCTGCCCTGCTGGACTGCGTCCTGGCTGACGGTGGAGAGGCGGCTGCGGTCTTCCGTGCGATACAGGCCCACGTTGCCGATGTCGTCGTAGCGGCCCTGCACGCCGTAGGTAATCTGGTGATCCTTCCCGGCCCAGCGGGTCAGGCGGGACTGGTTCAGGCCAAAGCCCATCACATGGCGGCGATCCACCTGCTCAAACTGGTCCCCCTGGACCGGGTTATCCATGGCGTAGGTGAAATTGGAAAATAGGTTGAGGCCGTAATCCACCCAATACACATTGGCCCGGGTCTGCACCCCATCGTCCCGCTGGGATGCCCACTGGCCCGCCAGGCTGTAGCGATGGGTCTTGCCCCCGTCACTAGGGTCCAGGCTGCCGTAACGGCCCACCAGGCCCTCATCCACGGCCCGCTTGGCCAGCTGGTCGGTGGACGTCCAGGCGGCATCGTAAATCTGGGCGGAGAGGGCAAAGCCCTGGTCCCGGCTGCCCTGGGAATAGCGCAACAGGGCGTTGATTTTCCGGTTGTCCTCCGGCACGGTCCAGGGGCCGTCGTAGTGGTAGCCCTCTATGGCCCCCAGCAGATTGCCGTCCCCAGCGGCCCGGCTGCCCGCCACCAGCACCCGCTGGTAGCCGTTTTCCCCTACCCCCAGGCTGGCAAAGTTATCCGGCAGACTCCGGGCGTAATCGATATGGGCCGCCCCGGCGGCGGAAAAATCTCCCTCGTCGGCAAAGTAGGTGCCTTTTTTGTAGCGAATCCGATCCACCAGTTCGGGGATGAGGAAATTCAGATCCAGGTAGCCCTGACCGTGGGCGTGGGTGGGCAGGTTGATGGGCACGTCGTCCACATAGGCAGCGAAGTCCGTGCCGTGATCCAGGTTAAAGCCCCGCAGAAAATACTGATTGGCTTTGCCGTCCCCAGCGTGCTGGGTGACGATCAGGCCCGGCACCGTTTCCAGGGCCTCCGCCGGGCGCAGCAGGGGCCGGTTGGCCAACTGGGCGGCCGTCACCGTGCCCACGGAGGCGGAATCCGCCACCCCCGCCAGATCCTCCTGGTTGGCCGAAACCTGCACTTCCTCCAGGGTGGGCACCCCGGCGGCCCAGGCAGCACCGGGCAAGCCCAGGCTCAGGGCCAGGGACAGGCCCAGGGAACCGGAGAGACGGGCGGGGAAACGCCCGCCCAGCTTCACTGGGGCAACCCGGGCCGCCCCTTCCAGGCCCCCGGCACGCCGTTGAAAAATTAAGCGATTTTTTATTTTTTTCCTATCGAAGCCCACAACTATCCCCATCAATCAGCAAAATTGCCGCCCCTAGGAGCGGCACAGACAAATAAAAAAGCCCCGGCGGGGCCTTCAGTCTTCCGCCACGGCGGAGCGGGACAAACGTAGGGCGAGGAAGAAACTGAGGGCCACCACCCCCACCACGCCCAGGCCCAGGGCCAGCTCCTTGCCATCCCCCCAGGCGTCCAGGGTCGGGGAGAGCAGGCGGGCGGCGCCATAGGCGGCCACCAGCAGGCTGATGCCGGACACCACCAGGCTCATGACCCGGGAGGCGATACGGGCCACCTGGTCGGCCCGGGCGATGAGCCGGGAAATCCACAGGCCGTTCAAACCATCGGTGAGCAACATGCCCAGCATGAACAGCAGGCCCAACCCCAGGGCCTGCTCCCAGCCCCCGTAGCGGGTGGCGGTAAAGGCGAACAGGGCGGCCTGGGAAATGGTGTCGAAGGAAATGGCGAAAATCGCCCCCACCCCGGCGATCAGAAGGGGATGGCGGGTGCGTTGCAGGCCGCCGAGAAAGCGCCCCTTGAAGCCCACGGGGGCCACCATTTCCTGGGGATCGGCGGCCAGCACCGCCCACAGATTGACGAGCCCCAGCAGGGAGAGAAACAGAATGGACACCAAATTGCCGAACAGATCCATCCAGCCAGGCACAGCCCAATGGTTAGCCAGGGTGGCCACCAGCAGGGAAATGAACACCACCACGCTGCCATGGCCCAGGGAAAAGAGGGTGCCGCAATAACGGGCGATGGCCGGATGATGGCGGCTGTTATAGCGGGTTAGGCCATCAATGGCCGCCAGATGGTCCGCGTCAAAGCCGTGCTTCATACCCAGGATAAGTACCAGGGAGGCTAGGGCCAGCCAATCGTGGGGCAGGGTTTCCATGACAAAGGGAAAAAGTGGTTAAGAAAGCGGTGTGAAGAATATCACTTTTCTCCTACCACTGGTCCCATGGAAGGGGATGGGGGGTATACGTTCCGGCCCATAATCGGGGGAAGAAGAGGGAAGCCCAGGGGCCGGATCAAGGCTGGAGAGGGGCGAGTTTACTGTACTGGGTTCCGCGCCCAGTCGCCCGAACCACGGTACGGGGCGTCCGGGGCGCGCCCAAGGCCCGGCCTCAGCCACCGCAGCGCCCGGCAGCAGGGGGGCGGGGAAACGTCCTCGGCCCCTAATCCCCGGCCAGGGGCAGGGTCAGACAGAACACGGCGCCCCCTTCCGGGCCGTTGCTGGCGCAGAGGCGGCCACCGTGGCGCAGCACGATGCCGTAGCTGATGGAGAGCCCCAGGCCCGTGCCCTGGCCCACGGGCTTGGTGGTGAAAAAGGGGTCGAAGAGATGGCCCAGGGCCTCTTCCGGAATGCCCGGTCCGTTGTCCTGGAAGTAGAGGCGCACCGCCGGGCCTTCCGCCCCATCCTTCAGCACTTCGGCCCGCACGGTGAGCCGGGGAGCGGCCTGGCCGGCGGTGGCGTCCGCCGCGTTCTGCACCAGATTCATAAACACCTGCTGCAACTGGCCCGGGGCGCCCTTCATGGGCAGGCGGGCGGGCAGGTCCAGGGCCACCTCCAGGGCCGGGGCCTTGGCGCTGCCGCTGCGGGACACCCAGCGCACCGCCCGAGCCACCACTTCCGTGAGATTGAAGGCCTCGTCCCGCTCCCGATCCTGGGCGGAAAAGCGCTTCAGACCATCCACAATATCCCGGGTCCGTTCCGCCCCCTCGATCATGCCATCGATGAGGGGCTGCATGTCTTCCAGAATGCGGTCGATGCGTAGCTCCCGGCGCAGTTCCTCCAGTTCCCCGTCCGCCGCCAGAGCGGGCTGGGTATGGACCCGGCCCAGATAGGTCTGGAGCCGGTCCGCATAGCGGCGCAGGGCCAGCACATTGCCCAGAACAAAGCTGATGGGGTTGTTCAGTTCGTGGGCCACCCCGGCCACCAGACGGCCCAGGGAGGCCATTTTTTCCGCCTGAATGAGCTGTTGCTGGGTGCGCTTTAAGTCTTCGTGGGCCTGGTGCAATTCCTGATAGGCCCGGCGCAGTTCCCCCACGGGACGGCCGGTGACCACCATACCGATGCGCTTGCCCGTGCCGGAACGGCGGGGGGTCCAGTTGAAGGACACGGGCACGGTGCCGCCGCCCCCGCTCAGGAGGGGTAGTTCCACATCCTGATTGGCGCCCCGCTCCGTGGGCGGGGCCTCGAAAAAAGCCCGGGCCCGCTGGCGGGCCTCCGGATCGGGGAAGAGGTCGAAAATGGGGGTGCCCCGCAGTTCCTCCTCCCCCCGCCCGGTAAAGCGCTGGAAGGCCGGATTCACCTCCTCAATCAGGCCCTGCCGATTGCAAACCACCAGAATGTCGCTCATGGCCGCCAGCACGCTGGCGATAAAGCGGTGGGATTCTTCCAGGGCCCCGTTTTTCTGCTCCAGGGCCACTTCGTACTGGAGCAGGTCCGCGTAGACCTCGTCCATTTTCTGGATCACCTCGATCCAGGCCTGCTCGTTCATGCCCTCGGGGGCAGGCGCGGCGGGCAGGGCGGCGGCCCCGGGGGAACGGGGACGGGCCCCTTTGGCCGGACGGGGCCGGGGGGCGGCTTCAGCGGACCGGTTTGAAGTGGACATGGTGATGGGTGCTGGCCGGGTGGGCCGTGGCGCCGGTTTCCCCGTGGCCGTGGTCAGTGTCCCCCAGTTCGGCGGAGACCAGATTGAGCTTACCGTGGCGCACCCCCCGCTCCGCCATCAAGGCCTCGGCAAAGCGCCGCACTTCCCCGGTGGGGCCGCGCAGAATGGTGCTTTCAATGCAGTTTTCGTGATCCAGGTGGGCGTGCAGGGTGGCCACGGTGAGGTCGTGGTGGTCGTGTTGCAGGCCGGTGAGCCGTTCTGCCAGCTCCCGCTCATGGTGGTTATAGACGTAGGACAGGTTGGCCACACAGTGGCCCTCCTGGCGGGCCACCTCCTGGCGGGTCTGGCGCCAGGCTTCCAGCTGGCTGCGCAGAATGTCCCGCATGGCTTCCGAACGGTTGTTGTAGCCCCGTTCCACCATCAGGGCGTCGAATTCCCGGGCCAGTTCGGTGTCGAGGGAAATGGTGATGCGTTCCATAACAGGCTCCCTTTCGGCCCGGCCAGGCCGAAAGCTTGAAAAGACGCGGGGCCGAGACCCCAGGGAAAGGGCCAGTCTACCAAAAGCAGGGCAAGCGGGAGGCCGGGGGAAACCCTAATTCAGGCCCTTCCCCACCCGGCCCCTTTTGCCCCGGGCTGGGCAAAACCTCCGGAGGCGCCAATACAACAGGGCCCGGACCGATTTCCCGATCCGGGCCCCGATACAGGGACGCGGCGCCCATGGCGGGCACGGCCGCCGTCGGGCTTAACCCCGGCTTTGCAGGGCGGCGATCCGCTCTTCAATGCTGGGGTGGCTGGCCAGCAGGCTCATCCAGCTACGCCCCCCGGCAATGCCGCTGGCCGCCATGTTGGCGGGCAGGGATTCGCTCTGCATGCCCCCCAGGCGTTGCAGGGCAGCCACCATGGGCTGGGGCGTGCCCATGAGCCGGGCGGCCCCTGCGTCGGCCCGGAATTCCCGCACCCGGGAGAAGTACATGACGATGAAGCTGGCCAGGAAGCCGAACACCAGATCGCAGACGAAGGTGGTGACCATGTAGGCCATGCCCGGGCCCGCCGCCTCCTCATCGTCCTTGCGCAGGGCGTTATCCACCAGATAGCCCACCACCCGGGCGAGGAAGAAGACAAAGGTATTCACCACCCCCTGGATCAGGGTCAGGGTCACCATGTCCCCGTTGGCCACGTGGCTCATTTCGTGGGCCAGCACCGCCTCCACTTCCTGGGGGGCCATGGACTGGAGCAGGCCGGTGGACACGGCCACCAGGGAATTGTTGCGGCTCGGGCCGGTGGCGAAGGCGTTGGGCTCCCCTTCGTAAATGGCCACCTCCGGCATGGCCACCCCGGCGGCCTGGGCCTGACGGCGCACCACTTCCACCAGCCAAGCTTCGGTCTGGTTGGCGGGCTGCTCAATGACCTGGGCCCCGGTGCTCCATTTGGCCATGGACTTGGACATGGCCAGGGAAATGAAGGAGCCGCCAAAGCCCATAACCGCCGCAAAGCCCAGCAACATGGGCAGATTGAGCCCGGCGGAGGTGAGGAAGCGGTTCAGGCCGAGGATATTCACCACCAGGCCCAGCATGACCATGATGGCCAGATTGGTGGCAAGAAAAATCAAAATACGTTTCATGGGAGTCTCTCCATTCAAGCGAGGGTGGCCAGGCTCAAGCCCCTGCGGGCAGGGCCAGGGCCGCCGGTGATTCCAGGTCGTTCCTTATACCAGATTGTTCCCGGGCCGCCTTGTCCCGGCGGGGCGCAGCCACGGCCCGGGTAGCGATACGGCGGCCGAGCCGGGCCAGGGCCCGGGCGGCCCGGTGGGCGGCACCGTCAATGGCGGCCCGCACATCCCCCGCCACGCTCCGCACCACCAGATCGGGCTGGCCGGGCAGGGCCAGCTGGAGGGAGCAGAGCTTATCCACCCCGCCCCGGGGACCGTTCTGGTCGGCCAAACGCACGGTAACAGATTGAACCCGATTGCCACTCCGGTCCAGGGCAAAGCCCAGCCGGCGGGCCACATAGGCGCGCAGTTCCGCACCCACCGCAGTTTTCCTGGCGACGATTTTCGTTTCCATGACAGTCTCCTTTGAGGAGGGAAGATGACGGGGTCCAGCTTAAGGGCTTTCATCCTTCTAAAAAAGCAGAGAGAATCGAAGCATTACTTCGGTTTTTTCTGACGATTTTTCCTGACCATGACCTCCCCCGCCCTGCCCCTTGCCCCCCTCAACCACCGCCATCTCCACTATTTCTGGGTGGTCGCCAAGGAAGGGGGCATCAGCCGGGCGGCGGCCCGCCTGGGGGTGGCAGTGCAGACCATCAGCAGCCAATTGAAGGAACTGGAGCAAACCCTGGGCACCGCCCTGTTCACCCAGGAAGGGCGCCGCCTGGTGCTCACCGAGGCGGGCCGCACCACCCTGCACTACGCGGACCAGATTTTTCTCCTGGGCGCCCAGCTCCAGGAAACCCTGCAAGCCCAGGGGGAAACCCACCGGCTGCGGCTCACCGTGGGCATTTCCGACGCCCTGCCCAAGCTCATCGCCTACCGGCTCCTGGAGGCGGCCCTGCACCTGCCCCAGGGCCTGCGCCTCATCTGCCAGGAAGGGGAATTCGACGAACTGCTAGCGGACCTGGCCCTGCACAAGCTGGACGTGGTGCTCACGGACCGGCCCGCGGGCAGCCGCCCCAATCTCCGGGTGTTCAGCCACCCGGTGGGGGAATGCCGCATCGGCTTCTACGCCACCCCAGCCCTGGCGGACCAGCTGGGGCCGGGCTTTCCCGCCTCCCTGGAAGGGGCGCCCCTGCTCCTGCCCACCCGGGACACGGCCCTGCGCAGCCGCATCGACGCCTGGCTCTCGGCCCGCAACCTGCATCCGGACGTGGTGGGGGAATTCGAGGACAGCGCCCTGTTGATGACCTTCGGCCGCTCCGGCCTGGGCCTTTTCCCCGCCCCCAGCCTCCTCGCCGCCAATCTGGCGGAACAATTCGGCGCCCAGGCGGTGGGGGAAATGGAAGACGTGCGGGAACAGTATTACGCCATCTCCAACGAGCGGCGTATCCGCCATCCGGCGGTGGAAGCCATTCGCCTGGGGGCGGCGGCTTTGGAATTGGGCTGAGGCTGACCTGGGCCGGGCTGGGCTGGGCTGGGCGTCCCAGCAATATCCGAGGCGCTAGCGGGGCAGGGAAACAACGCGGGAGTAAAGCCCCGTCGGAGTATGGGGACAGCGGCCCGGAGCAAAGTCAGCACACGCAAAAGCCCGAAATGGGCCTGGGGTTGAGGGGGCTTGCCGCCCTACCCTGCCCCCAGAAGCCAGCGGCTCCCTACGACCGCCCCCCAAAACCTGCCCGCCAAGCCAAGCAGCAAGCCAATCTCGCCCACCACCCCCCGCCGCGCCCCTAGCCACGGCTCGGACCAGGCCTCCCGGCCTCCCGCCCAAGCAGGACGGCCATCCCCAGCCCCTTGCCCCCATAGGGCACCGGAGCTGGCCCACCGGCCTAAGGCTTTTCCAGCAAATCCGGGTCCAGAATCACCGAACCGTCCGGCCCCCAATTCACCTGGGTAATGCCTGGGGATTCCTGCTCCAGGCGCTTCAACTCCCACTCCTCCGCGCTCATGGCGCCCTGGGCCACCCGGGCCTGATCCGCCAGGTGCTGGTTTTCCAGGGTCAGCTGGCGATAGGCCAGGGCCTGGGCAATGGTGGAAACCAGCTCGTAATCGTTCCAGGGCTTGGAGAGAAAGCGGTAGATCTGGGCCTGGTTGATGGCCCCCACCAGGGCATTCAGGTCCGCGTAGCCGGAAAGAATGAGGCGCACCGCATCCGGTTGCAGGCCCTTGAAGGCGGACAGAAAGGCCACCCCATCCATGCCCGGCATCCGGTAATCGGAAAGCACCAGTTCAAAAGGCACCTGGGAAGCCCGTTCCAGGGCCGCCTCCGGCTCCGTAAAGGTTTCGATCTGCAAGCGGAACACCGTTCCCCCGCAGGTGCAGGGCGTGGCCCCCAGCAGCCGGCGCAGAGCCTTGAGAATATTCGCTTCGTCATCCACCAGCATGATGCGGGACATGGCGCACTCCTGAACGGTACCGGTCGTTCCCAACCGGCAAGCAAAGGAAAAGAAACAACGCCCACAGCCTAACCCAATCCGGGTAAGGCCCCAAGCCCCGGGCCCTACCGGCTCTAACCCAAGGCCACCCAAGCCCCCCCCAAAAACCAAGACGGCGAAAGCCTCCCAAGTTGTTAATTTAGGACTTGAGAAGGCTTAGTTTATATTCAATAATCTATTCACTTTTCAATTCATTTTTTTAAAAGTCCATGGCCAAACACACTGAACGGCTGGCCTTTTTACTTGGACAAGGCCCCCTATCTCCCCGGGAAATCCAGGAAAAACTAGGCCTTAGCCAACCCACCCTCTCCCGGGCAGTCCAGGCTTTAGGCCCGGAAATTATCCGG
This sequence comes from Azospira inquinata, assembly GCF_018905915.1. NCBI lineage: Bacteria > Pseudomonadati > Pseudomonadota > Betaproteobacteria > Rhodocyclales > Rhodocyclaceae > Azospira > Azospira inquinata. The sequence goes on along the minus strand of NZ_CP064782.1, from coordinate 1,750,510 downwards.
ATAGGCCGGGGCCGATCCATTCAATATGGACTAAGAGACTCCGGCCGGGGCCTGGGAGAAATCCCGGTTTACCGGGTTGGGGAAGGGGGCACCCTGGAAGATCTGGGCCGCCTGCTCCCGGTGCGCCCCGCAGGGTTTGTGCTGATTCAGCCGGACGGCAAGACCAGCCATAGCGACAGCCTGCCCTGGTGGCTGGATGACATGCGCCCCCAGGGCTACCTGGGACGCCTCTATGTGGCCCGTCAATGGGAGCATCTGGGGCTCCCCGCCCAGCTTAAGGACTGGGATGACACCCATGTACTCAGAGCCCTGCTCCAGGACGGCGCCGACTGCATCGGCAATCTGCTGCTCGGCGAAGGGGCCCGAGCCACTTTTCTGGCCGATCTGCCGGGCCCGGCCATTAGGGAAGAGGATTTGCCGGAAGCCTATCCCCGTCTGGCGGAAGCCGCCGCCCGGGGCGCCTTACCCGGCTCCTCCGCCGGAGGGGAACAGCCTAAGTTCATTGCCTACGTTCAGGGAGAGTCGGGCCCCCGCCACGTGCTGGTGAAATTCACCCTCCCCGCCGCCAACCCGGTCAGCCAGCGCTGGCGAGACCTACTGCTGGCCGAACATCTGGCCCTCCAGGCCCTGAATCAGGCGGGCATTCCGGCCGTCTCCAGTCGCCTGCTGGACTGGGGGAATCAGCGTTTTCTCGAGGGGGAGCGATTTGATCGGATAGGGACCCTGGGCCGCCGGGGAGTCTTCAGTCTGGGGACGGTGGACGCCCAATTCACGGGAGTAGGCCGGGGCGGCTGGACGGTCATCTGCCAGGCCCTGGCCCGGGCGGGCATTCTCTCCCAGGAGGGGGTGGGGGAAGCGGCCCGACTCCAGGCCTTCGGCCACCTGATCGGCAATACCGACATGCATCCAGGCAATCTCTCTCTCATTGCCGCAGAGGCCCCCCCCTACGCCCTGGCCCCCGCTTACGACATGTTGCCCATGGCCTTTGCGCCCACGGCGGGAGGAGATTTACCCCAGACTCTGGCCTCCGCCCCCCTGCCCCCGGCCATTGGGGCGGAAGCGTGGCGGCGGGCTCTGGGGGTGGCCCGGGATTACCTAGCCCGATTGCGGGAAGAAAGCGGTTTCTCCGCCGCCTTCCGGCCCTGCATCGGGGCCCTGGAAACCCATCTGGCGGCCATGGCGGAGCAAATCTCCCGGCTGGCTTGAAGGAACGGTCCCCGGAACCTCAATGGACCGTGCACACCATGCACGGATCGAAGGAGCGGACCACGTGTTGGACGGCGACGGGGGTGGCGTCGCCGGGGGCTACCGGGGTATTAACCAGGGCCTGTTCCAGGGCGCCGGGCTGGGCCTGGGCGTCCCGGGGGGAGAAATTCCAGGTGGTGGGGGCGATGATCTGGTAGCCCGCCAGGCGGCCTTCTTCAATGCGCAGCCAGTGGCCCAGGCCGCCCCGGGCGGCTTCCACCAGGCCCACCCCCTGGGCCCGGTCCGGTAGCTGGCCCTGGGCGCAGAAGGGGGCGCCGGGGCTGAGTTGGGCCACCCAGGCTTCCATGGCGGGCACCAGTTGGGCGACTTCCAGGAGCCGGGCCACCACCCGGGCGTACACGGTGCCCGCCCCGGCCTGCTTGACCAGATGGCGGGCCAGGGGATGGCCGGCCACCAGTTGCCGGGCCAGGGCCCCCACCTCGGCGCTGCGGCCCCCGTAGCGGGGGGCTTTGCACCAGGTATAGGCCCCCGCCTTGTCCGGTAGGGGCTGGGTCAGGCCTTCCATGGGGGAGCGGGGTTCCTCCCCGGCCATCCAGGCGTGGCTCACGTCTTCCCCGATGCGGGAAACCTCCAGGGCGCCGCGGCAGCCCCGGCCCTGATCCCACACCCCGGCGGGGAAAAACTGGCCCACTTCCCCGGCGTAGGCCCCGTAGGAAAGAAACAGGTCCGGCCCCCGGCCCAGGGTGTCCAGGCCCTCTTCCCGGGCCAGGGCGACGAAGCGGGGGAAATCTCCCCGCCGGTCCGCCGCCCAGGCAGCCAGGGCTTCGGCGGAATCCAGGGCGGCCACGGCTTCGAGCCGGTCGCCGAACAGGGTTTGTTCCAGAAAGCTGCGGAATTCCCGGAGCACGGCGTGGAGGCGGATTTTTTCCCCCGCCAACACGGCCCGGGTGCTGCCCCCGGGCTGGAGGGCCAGGGTGTGGGGCCATTTTCCCGCCAAATAGCCCTGGAGGCGCAGAAAGCCAGCCCGGGCCGGGAGCATGTCCGCCGTGGCACTGCCCCGGGTGGCCTTGAAGCGCTCCGCCACCCCGTCGAACCAGGGCCGGTTGGCGTAGGCGGCCCGAGCGAAGTCGGGCATGAAAAAGAGGTAGAAATGGGTCAGGTGGTCCGCCACATTTTCCCCGGCCTGGATCAGGTTCCGGGCCAGGCGGCCGTTGTCCGGGGTGGCCAGGCCCATGGCGTCCGCCAGGGCGGCGGCACAGGCGGCGGACTGGGCCACGGAGCAGATGCCGCAGATGCGGGGCACGATCACCAGGGCGTCCAGGGGCGCCTTGCCCAGCACCATGTTTTCAAAGCCCCGGTACAGGGGAGCGGTGACCCAGGCGGCGGCCACCCGATCCGCGGCCACTTCCAGGCTCACTTCCAGATCCCCTTCCACCCGGTTAAAGGGGCCCATGACCAGGCGGCTCATGGGCGTGCTCCGGGCATCAGGGACAGGGGGCTGGGGAAATGGGCATGGTTTAAGGCCTTCCAACCACCCCAGCCCAAGAAGGCCAGGGCAAGCCGGTCAGCGGCTGGGGCAAAATTAGAACGCCTATCCACGGCCTTTACCACGGTGTTTTTCCGGCCACGGTGCTGGCCATGGGGGTGATCGCTCATTTCAACCCCGTTTTGCGGATGGCCGGTATGACCACCGGATGGTCAGCGGCGGCGTTTTCCCGCACCCGTTTCGGGGTGGCGGATTTGGACAGGGCGGCCAGGGCCACGAACCAGGCCTTGGGCATGTCCGACGGCAGGCCGATGGGAATGCCCGCCACCTTGGGGGTTTCCAGGAAGGGATGGCCCGGTTCCTCGAACACCGGCTCGGTGCAGGAAATGCAGGGGTAGCCGCCCCGCAGGCAGGAGCCCACCCCGTTCCAGACCCGGGTGTTGCAGTCCGCGTGGGCCTGGGTGCCCTTGCAGCCCAGGTTTTCCATGAGGCAGCCCAGGTCGGAAGGTTTATGGGCGCTGGCCTTGAATTCGTAAAACTCGTTGCGGGGGCAGCCGTGGTGCACCAGCTGGTCGGCGTAAAAGCGGGGCCGTTGCAGGGCATCCAGATCCCCCGGGCCGAGCTGGCCCAGGGCTAAGGCCAGCAGGGTATCCACGATCCAGCCCGGGTGGGTCGGGCAGCCCGCCACATTGACAACGGGCAGGCCGCCCTGGGCGCGGAAATCCGCCCCCAGTACCCCACCCCGTTCCATGCCTTCAAATTGCAGGCCGCAGGCATCCGTGGCGTTGTCCCCCGCCGCCGGTACGCCGCCAAAGGCCGTACAGCTGCCGATGGCCAGCACCGTGCCCGCTTGGGCCGCCAGACGCCTCACCCAGTCCAGCATGGGGGTGCCAGTCCCGGCCAGAATATGAAACCGGCCCGTGCCCTCCGGGCCCCGCAGAATGGCCCCTTCCACGCACAGCACATCCACCCGCAGGCGCCCGGCGGCGGCCTCTTCCAGCACCGTCACCGCCTCCGCCCCGCAGGCTTCCGCCAGGGCCGGGTGCCAGAGCAGGTGATAGCCCGCGTCGTCCAGGGTGGCGAAAAGATTGCGGGCATCCGCCCCCAGCAGGGACAGAGTGCAGCCGCCGCAGCCGCCCGCCTGGAGCCAGAGAAGATTGAGGCTCATGGCCGCGCTCCCGGGAACCGGGGGCACGGGCGGGCGGCCAACCAGGGAGGATTCCGCCGCCCCATCAGGCCTTCTCCAGACCGTAGCGCACCAGCTTGTTGCGCAGGCCAACCCGGGAGAGGCCCAGCTCCTGGGCGGCCCGGGATTTGTTCCAGCGATGCCGGATCATGGCCTCCTTCACCACCTTGGCCTCCAGCTGTTCCATGCGCTCCTTGAGACCGCCGGAAAGATCGGCGAGGAAGCTCAGTTCCGCCGCCTGGCTATCCCCCACCGGGGCCCGCAGCACCCGGGGAGAAAGGAGTTCGGCGCCGATGCGCTCCCCTTCGCAAAGGGCCAGCATGCGCAGAATTTCGTTCTGCAATTCCCGCACATTGCCGGGCCAGCGGTAGGAGGCAATGCAGGCCAGGGTTTCGGCGCTAAAGCCCCCGACCTGTTTATCCAAAGCTTGCTGGGAAACCTCTAGCAGCCGGGCGGCCAGGAGGGGAATATCCATGGGCCGCTCCCGCAGGGGGGGCACCACCAGGGTGACCGTGGCTAGGCGGTAGAACAGGTCTTCCCGGAAACGCCCGGCCCGCACCTCCGCTTCCAGATCCCGGTTGGTGGCGGCCACCACCCGCACATTCACCGTCACCGGCCGGGTGCCCCCCAGGGGACGGAATTCCCCTTCCTGGAGCACCCGCAGGAGCTTGACCTGGAAGGCGGGAGACGTTTCCCCGATTTCGTCCAGAAAAATGGTGCCCCCGTCCGCCTGCTGAAACAGGCCCTGGCGGTCTTCGTAGGCGCCGGTGAAGGCGCCCCGCTTATAGCCGAACAGTTCCGCTTCCAGGAGCTGGTCCGGCAGGGCGCCGCAGTTTTCCACCACAAAGGGCTGACGGTTGCGGCGGCTCTGGTAATGGATGGCCCGGGCCAGCATTTCCTTGCCCGTCCCCGACTCCCCGGTGAGCAACACGGAAAGGTCGTAGGGAGCGATTTTTTCCACCATCAGGCAGACATCGTTCATGGGGCTGTTGGGGGCCCGGGTCAGGCCGTCCAGACCGAATTCCCGCTTCACCCGCTCGTACTTCATCTCCACCCGCTGGCGCAGCACCGGCTCCGCCGTGCGCAGTTCCAGGGAGAGGCGCTGGTTTTCCTGTTGCAGGCGCCACAGGGCGGCGGCATTTTTCAGGGTGAGGAGCAGCTGTTCCGGCTGCCAGGGCTTGAGTAGGTACTGGTAGATGCCCGCCTCGTTAATCCCGGCAATGATGTCCTCCGCCTCCGAATAGCCGGAGAGCACGATGCGCACCGCTTCGGGCCAGCGTTCCCGCACCTCCTTGAGGAAGGCCACCCCGGACATGCCCGGCATACGCTGGTCGCAGAGCACCACCTGAATGGAATCCCCGGCCTGGGCCATGATGGCCAGGGCCCCCTCCCCGTCACTGGCGGTAAAGACCTGGAAATCCTCCTCCAGGGTACGGCGCAGGGCCTCCTGGGAGCGGACCTCGTCATCCACCACCAGCACGGCGGGCAAAGGGGCACGGGCCATGGTCAGCGTCCCCCTGCCCCAAGGGCCGCGCCGGGCACGGAGGCCCCGCCCCGTGGGGGAAGGAAAAAGAGGGAAATAGAGGAAGTCCGGCCCATAGACGCCATTTTATCCGTTACCGGCCCGCCGCCCCATCCTCCTACCGGGGGATAGGGGAAAAAAATCGGGGGAGCCGGGGAATCGCCGGGGGGGCAGGTAGCGGGGGAGAAGGCCGAAAACAAGGCCACGCCGGGTTTCCGGCCCCACGGCCAGGGGGCCCAGGGAAGCCGCTCCAGCCCCCTGGACAGATGGGGGGATTCTCCCGGGGCAGGCATCCCCTGGCACCGTCGCCAGCCACGGGGAGCCGCCCGTCCCCCCTAGCCACCCCCAGCCATCGGGGGGGCGGCCCCGGAGAAACCCCGGTGAAGGACAAGGCCCCGGCCAGGCGATGTCCCCGGGGCCGCCTTTCAGGAAACTTGCCAAAAAGGGGGATTTTTTTCATTCCATTCGGATTTTTTAGGAATTTTCATTTTTCCCTTTCCCCCTAACCGTGGGGCCTGGCAGGGCGTTGTCACCCGCACCGCATAGCGCTATCACTTTTGTCTAATTTTTCATGGCCTTAGCTTTCGCTAGGATGGTTGCCACGGTTCCTGGAGGAGGAACCGTTTTGTATCTTAGGGAGGAAAAAATTATGGCGAAACAACAACGGGCGTCCCGCCCCGCCCCCAGTTCCGGCAACACGCCCCGGGCCAGCGGCACCACCCCGTCCCGGCGGCGACCCCGCCTGGAATACCTGGCCGCCGTGCGCTTTCTGAACGGGGAACACCACCTTTACAGCATCAGCAACGCCCGCAACGAGGATGACGTGCGGCGCATGGTCCGGGAAGAATTGACGGATGTGGCCTCCGTCCTGGTGGCCCTGTAACACCGTTGCCGCCCCTGGCCCCGCAGCGCGCCGCGGTAGGGAAACCGGCCTATGGGCCGCCCGGGGAAGGGCCCCGGGAACCCCAGAGGAATGGAGCGATGAGGAAAAGGGTTTCGAGGAGAAACCGAGAGGCCCTTTGAAGCGCCCCTGGGCTGGACTTCCGCAAAGGGCAGACCTTGCCCGCCCCTGGCGATCCAGGATTCCTGAACAGTCGATGACCGGTCAGCCAGGCCAAATGGGGCCCCGCTGGTAGTGGCCCCCCCATTCCCCTTTAGGGATGCCTGCCCAGCCCCGCCGGTCATGCCGGTCAGGGCCAGGGCATTTTTCTGCCGCCCTGCGGGCCGGCCCATCCTCCGGCCCGGGGGGCCCGATCTCAGCAGATGCGGGGCAGCTGTTCCCCGGTGAGCCAATCCACAATGCGTCGCCCGCCGAAGCCGGTGGTCATTTGCACGAAGTGGTGTTCGTCCCGATGCACCGTGCCGATGCGGGCCGCTTCCCGGCCCTGGGGATGGGCCCGCAGGGCCGCCAGGGCCCGCTCCCCGTCTTCCCCCGCCACCACCACCACCATGCGGCCTTCGCAGGCGCAGTAGAGGGGGTCCAGGCCCAGGAGTTCACAGGCCGCCGCCACCGCCGGGCGCACCGGAATGGCGCCCTCTTCCAGCATCATGCCCACCCCGGACTGGGCGGCGATTTCATTGAGGGTGGTGCCCAGGCCGCCCCGGGTGGGGTCCCGCAGGGTTTTCACCGTCACGCCGCTATCCAGCAGGGCCGCCGCCAGACCATGGAGGGGGGCGGAATCGGAGAGGATGGGGGCCTGGAAGGAAAGGCTTTCCCGCTGGCTCATGATGGCCATGCCGTGGTCGCCGATGGGGCCGGAGACCAGCACCGCATCCCCCGGCGCCGCCCGGCTGCCGGACAGGGTCAGGTCCGGACGCAGCCAGCCCAGGCCAGTGGTGGAGATGAACACCCCGTCCCCCTTGCCCTGTTCCACCACCTTGGTGTCCCCGGTGACCACGGGCACCCCCGCTTCCCGGGAGGCCCGGGCCAGGGAGGCCACAATGCGTTCCAGGTCAGCCAGGGGAAAGCCCTCTTCCAGGATGAAACTGGCGGTCAGATAGAGGGGGGTGGCCCCCATCATGGCCACGTCGTTAATGGTGCCGTGCACCGCCAGGGCGCCGATATCGCCCCCGGGGAAAAACAGGGGGGAAACCACGTGGGCGTCCGTGGCCAGCACCAGGCGAGCCCCTGCCGGGGCGGCGGGCAAGCGGGCGCCGTCGTCTCCCTGGCGCAGGAATTCGTTGTCAAAGGCCGGGGCGAACACCTCGTCGATGAGCTGGGCCATGGCCCGGCCGCCGCTGCCGTGGGACATATCCACCCGGCCCCGTTTCAGGTCCAGGGGACGGATATAGTGGTTTTTCATAGGGTTTCCGTGTCAGGGGGTGTAAGTGGTGCCCCAGCCGCGCTCCAGGCCCAGGCGGCGCAGCAGGGCCACCAGCAGGTCGGGCAGTTGTTCGGCCCAGAGCCCCGCCAGCATCAGCAGCAGCACTCCCAAGACCAGCAACCAGCCTTCCCAGCCGTGTTTCGGTTGACTCATGGTTTACAGACAAATAAATCCGGGTGGCTCTGGCGATAGACCCGCAGCCACAGCAGGGTGGCGGGCACCAGGGAACGGACCCCGTGCCACAGGGCGCCCCCGTCCTGGCGGCGCTTGCCCTTCAGTTCCTTGCCCAGCAGGGCCCAGCCATCCCAGTCGATTTCCGGCATGGCCTGACGCATTTCCGGGGGAGCGCTGGCCACGGTCTTGGCCATGGTAAGGAGATGCTTCACCGCCTCTTCCCGGGTCAGCTGGGCGTTGAGGAATTCCTGCTCTTCCAGGGTTTCCGTCAGGGTCAGCACCGCCGCGCCGGATTCTTCCAGGATACCCAGGAGGGCGCTGGTCAATACGCTCATACCGCCTCCGTCTGGCGAAAACGTCCATAGGTGTAATGGGCCGCGCAGGCCCCTTCCGAACTCACCATGCAGGAACCCACCGGATTGTCCGGGGTGCACACGGTGCCGAAGAGCTTGCATTCCTGGGGCCGCTTTTCCCCCCGGAGAATGGCGCCGCATTCGCAGGCCTTGTGGTCCGGCACGCTCACATAGGCTTCCTGGAAGCGCTGTTCCGCGTCCAGGTCGGCGTAATCCGGGGCCAGACAGAGGGCGGAATGGGCCACCGTGCCCAGGCCCCGCCATTCAAAGTCGGGGCGCAGGTGCAGTACCTCCTGGACCAGGGCCTGGGCCTTGGCGTTGCCGTCCCGGGTCACGGCCCGGGCAAATTCGTTTTCCACCGCCGCCCGGCCTGCATTGACTTGGCGCACCAGCATGAGAACGGCCTGCATCACATCCAGGGGCTCAAAGCCGGCGATCACCACGGGCTTGCCGTAATCCTGGGCGAAGGGCTCGTAGGGGCGGCTGCCGATGACCACGGACACGTGGGCCGGGCCGATGAAGCCATCCAGGGCCATGGTCCGGCTGATTTCCGGGGAGGCCAGGATGTGGGCCATGGCCGGGGGGGTGAGCACGTGGCAGCAGAGCACGGAAAAATTTTTCAGCCCCAGGGCCCGGGCCTGTTTCACCACCACCGCCGTGGGCGGGGTGGTGGTTTCAAAGCCGATGGCGAAAAACACCACCTGCCGGTCCGGATGGGCCTGGGCCAGTTTCAGGGCGTCGGCGCTGGAATAGACCATGCGCACGTCCCCGCCCCGGGCCTTGGCCTTGAGCAGGGAGAGGCCGTCGGAGGCGGGCACCCGCAGGCAATCCCCGTAGGTGCACACCAGGGCGCCGTGATTCACCGCCAGACGGATGGCCTGGTCGATGCGGCCGATGGGCAGGACGCAGACCGGGCAGCCCGGGCCGTGGATCATGCGCACATTGGGGGGCAGCAGGTCCGCCAGACCGTAGCGGGAAATGGCGTGGGTGTGGCCGCCGCAGAATTCCATAAAGCGGTAGTCCCGCCCCGGTTCCACTTCCCGGGCAATGGCCTGGGCCAGGCCCCGGGCCAGTTCCCCGTCCCGGTATTCATCCACATATTTCATCAGCAGGCCTCCCCAAAAATGCCGGGAAAGGGGCGTGGATTGGCGATCTGGCTAGACCCCCCTTGGAGCATGGCCTGGGGCAACCCTGTCCCGGGCAGCCCGGCCACCAGGGCCGTCCGGTGGGGATCTCCCCGGCTCATGACCGCTCTCCCAGGGAGGGAGCCCCGGCTGGGGCGGCTTCTCCGGAGAGGCCCGTGCCGTCTTCGGTCTGGCCCGGTTCCCCGGCCCCTTCCGCCCCCAGTTCGGCAAACAGGGCCAGGGTCCGTTCCGCCTCTTCCGGGTCCAGCCGGGTCAGGGCGTAGCCCACGTGGAGAATGACGTAATCCCCCACGGCCACCCCGTCCACCAGGGCCAGGGATATTTCTTTCTGAACCCCCCCCAGGTCCACCCGGGCCTGATCATCGGGAAGCAATTCCACCACTTTGGCGGGTAGGGCTAAACACATGGTTGGGGTTCTCCAAAAAGGCCCGTGGGGGAGACGGGCAAAGCAAGGCAGACATTATCCGGTCCCCCGTCCGCCGGGGACAAGGTGGCCCGGTCCGGCAAATGGGGCAGCAGTTGGTCCAGGGTTTCCCCGGTGTTCAGGGCCGCCACCAGGGCAGGCAGAGGGCGGCTGAAAATCCAGGGGAAATCCTGCTCTTCCGGGCTCGCCAGGGGAAAGGCCAGGATTTCCCGGGGCGGTTCAAAGCGGGCGTCCACTCCGGGCTTATTGCCCCGGGCATCCACCCGGAACCAGCCCAGATCGGGCAAATAAAGGGCATTCAGGCCGTGCAGGCAGCACTGGGGGCTCCCCGCCGCCAGCACCAGACGCTGGTAGCAGAGCCCGGCGGGAATACGGTTGGCCCGCAGCAGGGCGGCCAGGAGATGGCTCTTGGCGTAGCAAAGGCCCGCGGTCTCCGCCAGCACCCGGGAGGCCCGGCAGGTCACCGGGGCCAGGTTGTAATCGATGCTGTGGCGAATCTGGTCCCGCACAAACAAAAAGCAGGCTTCCGCCACCCGGCGGGGCTCACCCCGGCCCGCCGCCCCCAGTTCTTCCGCCAGGGCCAGGACGGCAGGCTGATCCCAGTCGATTTCCGGGGAGCATTCCAGGAAGGGGGCGAAATCAACGTCCCCAGGGCGGGTAGGAGCAAGGGCTTCAGTCATGGCCAAGACTCAAAAGACGGCGGCCAATCCAGGCTTGGCCCAGGGACAGGCCCCCGTCGTTGGGGGGCGCCTGGCGGGCTTCCAGGACGGACAGGCCCCGGGCCACCAGCTGGGTCACCAGGGCCTGGGAAAGGACGTGGTTGAGCAGGCAGCCGCCCCCCAGAGCCACGGTGGACAAGCCTTCCCGGGCAGCGGCAGCAGCGGTCCAGTCCGCCAGGGCGGCGGCCAGGGTGAGGTGGAAGCGGGCCGAGCCCAGGGCCGGGTCCGGACACTCGGCCAGCCAGGCCAGGAGGGGGGCAAAATCCAGGTCCCCGGCGCCATCCACGGTCCAGCCCCCGGGCAGGGGCGGCAGGGGGCCGTGGTCCGCCAGCCAGGCGTCCGCCAGACCTTCCAGTTCCATGGCGGCCTGGGCCTCGAAGCTTTGTTTGGCGCGCAGACCCAGGAGGCCGCTCACCCCGTCGAACAGGCGGCCCAGGCTGGAGGTGCCTGGGCAATTCAGGCCCCGGGCCAGCATCTGGCCGATGCCCTGGGCCAGGGTCGGGTCCAGATCCGGATAGCGGCGGGCCAGGAAGGCCGGGATGTCCGCCCCCCGGCCCAGGCGCCAGAGAGCCGCGGCGGCTAGGCGCCAGGGCTCCCGGGCGGCCTTGTCCCCCCCGGGCAGGGCCAGGGGGGTAAGGCCGGCCAGACGCTGCCACTCGGCCCCGTCCACCCGCAGCAATTCCCCGCCCCACAATTCCCCGGCGGGGCCCAGGCCGAAGCCATCCAGGGCCAGGCCGAGCACCGGTTTGCTGCGCCCGGCCTGGGCCCCGTTTTCCGCCAGCACGGCGGCGATATGGGCGTGGTGGTGGGCGATGGGATAGGCGGGAAGGCCCCGGGCGGCGGCGAAATCCGCCGCCAGCCGGGAGGAAGGGAAATCCGGGTGCAGGTCGTAGGCCACCGCCGCCGGGGTGGCGTCCAGCACGTGGAGCAGGTGGCGGGCCGCCTGTTCCAGGTAATCCACCGTGGCGGCGTTGCCCAGGTCGCCGATGTGCTGGGAGAGAATGGCTTCCCGGCCCTTGAGGACACACAGGGTGTTTTTCAAAAAGCCGCCAAAGGCCAGCACACAGGGGCCGTCGTCCGCAAGCTTGATGGGCCGGGGGGTCTGGCCCCGGCCCCGGCGCAGAAACTGGACGGCGCCCCCGGCGTGGCGCACCACCGAATCGTCGGCCCGCACCACAATGTCCCGGTCGTGGAGCAGATAGGCATCCGCCAGACCGGCCAGGCGGCTCAAGGCCTGGGCGTTGTCCGTCACCAGGGGCTCACCCCCCGGATTGGCGCTGGTCATGACCAGACTCAGATCCTGGGGAGCCGCCAGCCAGGACAGGCCCGAGGGGCAACCGGCGGCGGCGTGGAAGAGCAGGTAATGGAGGGGGGCGTAGGGCAACATGCAGCCCAGCCAGGACAGGCCAGGAGCCACATTGGCCGCCAGGGGCGCGGCCCCCGGGGCCGCCTGGGCCCGGCGGCGCAGCAGCACAATGGAGCGTTCCGGCAGTTCCAGGAGCCCGGCTTCGTCCCCGGAAAGCTGGCAGAGGCGGCCCACGCTGGCCACATTGGCCAGCATCAGGGCGAAGGGCTTTTCTTCCCGCTGTTTGCGGCGCCGCAGTTCGGCCACGGCGGCGGCATTGGCGGCATCGCAGGCCAGATGGAAACCGCCGTAGCCCTTGATGGCGACGATTTTCCCCGCCTTGAGGAGGGCCACCGCCGCCAGCACCGGGTCATCCCCGGCGGTGGGCAGACCGGCACCGGCCAGGGACCGCCCCCGGGCATCCAGCAGGCTCAGCCGGGGACCGCACACCGGGCAGCAGTTGGCTTCTGCGTGAAAACGCCGGTTGGCCGGGTCCCCGTATTCCCGGCCGCATTCCGGGCATAGGGGAAAGGGGGCCAGGGCGGTGCGGGCCCGGTCGTAGGGCAGTTCCCGGGTGATGGAATAGCGGGGGCCGCAGTGGGTACAGTGGGTGAAGGCGTAGCGGTAACGCCGGTTGTCCGGGTCGAACAATTCCCGCAAACAGTCGTGGCAGAGGGCGCTATCCGGGCCGATGGCGGTGCTGGCGTGGCCGCCCCGGCTTTCCAGAATGAGGAAACCGGGCAGGCCCCCTTCCGGAGCCGCCTGGCGCTGTTCCACCCCTTCCACCCGGGCCAGGGAGGGGGCTTCGCTGCGCAGCCGGGCGACAAAGCGCTCCAGGGCCGGAGCCGGGCCCCGGGCTTCGATATCCACCCCTTCCGCGTCATTGCGCACCCAGCCGGACAGGCCCAGCTCGAAGGCCAGCCGATAGACGAAGGGACGATAGCCCACCCCCTGGACCAGGCCCCGCACCCGAATGCGGCGGCACTGGCCGGCCAGGGAAGGCAGGGAGGAAGAAGGAGCGGCGGCGCCCATGTCAGGCCTGTGCAGCGTAAACGGTGGGGGGAAAATATCCGGCGGTTTCACCGCCCCGCCGCCAGGCCCGCCGCCCCACCTGAAATCGGGAGGCAGCGGCCCGGCCTGGGGCCGGAACCGGGGGAAAGCCCATCACCGGGAGGCCGTGGGCGCAGACGGGGCATCCCCCTGGGCGGCCAGTTGGGCCTCCAGCTGGGCGATGCGGGCCTTGAGCCCGGCCACCGTAGCCTGGCGCTGGCCCTTGGCCTTCGCCAGGGCCCCTTCGATCCAGGCCAGCCAGTCCCCGAAACCTTCCCCGGTGGTGCTGGAAAGACGGATCACTTCCAACTGGGGATTGACCCGGCGGGCATAGGCTTCCGCCTGATCCGCATCAAACTGGAGATGGGGCAGCAGGTCGCATTTGGAAAGGAGCATGAGCTGGGCGGCCCGGAACATGTCCGGATATTTGAGGGGCTTGTCCTCCCCTTCCGTGACGGAAAGGATCACCACCTTGGCCGCTTCCCCCAGGTCAAAGGCGGCGGGACAGACCAGATTGCCCACGTTTTCCACCAGCAGCAGGCTATCCTCCGCCACCTTCAGCTGTTCCAGGGCATGGCCCACCATGTGGGCGTCCAGGTGGCAGCCCTTGCCCGTATTGATCTGCAAGGCCGGGGCTCCGGTGGCCCGGATACGGTCCGCGTCGAAACTGGTCTGCTGATCCCCTTCCACCACCGCCACCGGCACCTTGCCCCGCAAGGCTTCCACGGTGCGGCAGAGCAGGGTGGTCTTGCCCGAACCCGGGCTGGACACCAAATTCAGGGCCAGCACCCCCTTTTCCCCCAGCTGCTGCCGGTTGCGGGCCGCATAGGCATCGTTCTTGGAAAGGATGTCCTTTTCGATCTGCACCATGCGGGACTGGCTCATCCCCGGGGCGTGGGCCCCCGCCGGGCCGCTGCCGTAATTGAGCTGGCCTTCGCCATGGGAATGGTCATGGCTGTGGGCATGGTCGTGGCCGTGATCGTGCTCATGGCTGTGACCGTGGTCATGATCGTGGGCCTGTTCCGCCACCTCCGGCGAGGGAGCGTGGCTGTGGGCCGTGCCGTCTGCATGGACGTGCCAATGGGGATCATCCCCGTGGGTATGGGGGTGGGAATGATCGTGGGGGTGGAGGGCCTCGCCTTCAATCCGGGCTTCGCCCTCACCGCAACCGCAAGTGGTGCACATGTTTTTTTCTCCTAGGGGAGGGGTAATTTTAGGCGTTTTGGCCGAAATTTTCCCCTGGCCGCCCTGGCTTTTTCCCCTGATCGGCCAAGGATTTGCCAAGAGCATGGGGCGGAATCGCCGCCCCCATTCTTTCGGAATAAACCCGCCGGGTCGGGAAAGACCGTCCCACGGCCTTCCCCACCCGGCGGGGGCCGGGCCCGAGGGCGGCCGAGGGGTACGGCTCAGTCATCCACTTCCAGTTCCCGCACCCGCATTTCCGTGCCGCTGATGGGTTGAACCGGATAGCCGCCGCAGGCGGGACAGGGGTCGTACACCTGATCCAGGGCCACTTCCTGGCCGCAATTGAGGCACAGGCCCCGGCCCGGCACCTCCACGATTTCCAGCCGGGCCCCGTCCGCCACCGTGCCCTTGCTCACCGCCTCAAAGCAGAAGGCCATGGCCTCGGGCTCCACGGAGGAAAGGCGGCCGATTTCCAGCACCACCGCCTTGACCCGGGCAAAGCCCTGGGGACCCTTGGCCGCGTCTTCCACGATCTGCAACACCCCTTCCGCCAGGGACATTTCATGCATGGCGGCCTCCCCGGGGAGCTTCCCCGCCCTCATCCCAGGTCAGGGACCACTCCACGCAGGGGTCCAGGGACAGGGCCAGACCTTCCGCCAGATGGCGGGCAGCCTCCCGGTCCGGCGCCTGAAGGCCCGTTACGTCCGTGATGAAGGCCCCCTGGGGATGAAAATTCCATTCCGTGGGGGCGATGATGCCGTAGTGGAGAATGCGCTCGTCCTTCACCTGCAAAATGTGCAGCAGGGGCCCCCGGGCCGTTTCCACCCGGGCCAGACCCGTGCCCGACCCCAGGTTGGCGCCTCCCACCCAGTCCGGGGGCAGGCCCTGATCCGGGGCCTGGGCCGCCAGTCGGGTAAGTTCGGCGCAGCGGGCCGCCAGCCGGGCCGCCGGACGGCGGCCTTGGTCCCACAACTGGCGGATTTCCTGGGCTGCCGCCCCGTCCTCCGAACCGCCCAGAAGGCGGGCCAGGGGGCCGGTTTCCACCGCCCCCTCGGACAAGGCCGGGGCCGCCGCCACCTCTTCCCAGCCCCCTGCCAGCCACACGGGCAGGAGAAAGTCCGCCCATTCCCCCAGATCCATCCCGGGCAGGGGCTGGACCGGAGAGGGCGCCAGGGCGGGCAGGGCCGCCGCCCCTTCCCGAAAATCTGCCCAGACGGGCAGGGCCGCCCCCTCCAGGGCCTGGCCCTGGAGCAGATGGCAGCGCCAGACGGGAAAATCATTCAGCCTAGGCCCGGTGCCGAACCAACGGGGCCAATCCAGGGCCAGCCGCCACAGGTGTTCCCCCACCACTTCCCGCCACAGGCCCACCAGCCGCTGATGCCGTTCATCAGGACGGGGACGCAGGCCCAGGGCCGCTTCCAGGGCCACCCGGGCCGCCACCCCCTGGGCCGTGCCGCACAGGCTGAAGAGCCGGGGCACCAGGGCCAGGGCCTCTCCCACGGGCCGCCCGTTAAGCAGGCGGGCCGCCAGGGGCCGTCCGGCGGCCACCCGGGCGCCGGTAATGGCACCGTCCCCCCAGGCCAGGGCCAGTTCCAATCGATTTTCAGGCAAGGAAGAAGTCACGCCCGCCTCCCAGGCAGTGAATACAGAGGAGCCTGCATGTTACCCGCCCCGGCGGTGGGGACAAACGGGCAAGCCCTCAACCGCCCCTAACGCCGAGCGGTGAGCAGGAACACCGGGTAGTCCCCCTGGGGTTTGTGCACCACGCTGGCGTCCGTCACCGCCACCTGGAGGAAGCCCGCGTCCCGGGCGGCCTTGGCCAGCCAGTCCCGGTCGAAGCCGGTGTGGAACACCCCCGTATCTTCCTGGTGGAAGCTGCCGTCTTCCGTATCCAGGTCGGCCACGGCGAGGAAACCGCCGGGGCGGGTAACCCCATGGAGCTTGGCCAGCAGGGCGGGCACGTCCCGGATGTGGTGCAGGGTCATGGAGGAAACTACCCCGTCAAAACCGGCGTCGCCCCCCTCCTCCGGCGCCAGGACGGCGGACCAGTCCCCTTCCAGGTCTGCCGCCACCAGGGTGAGGGCGCAGGGCAGGGCGGCCCGTTTTCGCTCCAGCTGGGCGTTCATGGCAGCGGACTGGTCAATGGCGGTAAAGCGGCCCACCTGGGGCGCCAGGGCTTCCAGAAGCAGGCCGGTGCCGGAGCCGAAATCCAGGAGATGCATGGCGGGGGCCAGGGGCACGGCGGCCTGGATGGCCCGGGCGATGTTGGCCACGTTGTCCGTGCGATGGCCGCCCTGGTCGAAGGCGGCGGCTTTGTGGGCGAAAAAGTCTCGGGTCACGGTATTTTCCTCATCGGGTAACAACCAGCCTTGGGCAACACACTCGTCCAGACGTTGCACCAACCAGGCGTAAATTTCCGGGGCCTGCTGGGCAATCACCTGATTGCGGGCCAGCACCTGGGAGCGACGTACGGACCAGTCCTGCCAGGAACGGCCCTGGGTGGCGAGATTGCTGAGAAAGGGCAGGAGCCGGTCCAGCACCTTGACCCAGCGGGCCTCCCGGCTTTCCTGGGCTTCGTATTCCTGCCACAGGGCCTGGAGTTCCGGGCCGAATTTCAGGCCGAAACCGGCCAGCCGGGCCACGCCCCGGGCTTCCGCCTGATGCTGGTCGGCCCGCTGGCTGTACACCGGCGTGTCCCCGGCGTCGATCTCGCACAGGTCGTGGATCAGGGCCATGGTCAGGGCCTTGGGTAAGTCCAGGGGCAGGTCCAGTTCCCGGGCCAGGGTCACCAGGCCCAGGGCCAGATGCCAGCTGTGTTCCGCCGAATTTTCGTGGCGCTCCCCGGTGCACAGGTACCCGGCCCGGGTCACCCCTTTGAGCTTGTCCGCCTCCACCAGAAAGGCGGCCAGGGCTTCCATATTCGCTGCCATTTGCCTTGTTTCCCTTGAGCCAAACGGTAAAGTTAAGCACGTTCCGGCCCCCGCGTCAGCCGCCCGGCCCGCCCCCGGGCTCCGCCCTTCCCGCGCCTCCCTGGGGTCGGGGGCACGGAGGCCAGAAGGGAAGGAAAAAGGGAGGCGGACAGGGCGCCCCAGGCGCCCCCCTCTTCCCCCGCCGGGCCCGGGACCGGCAAAAAGCCCGCACCGCCGGATGTAACAAGCTTTCCCGGATTTTGCTTCTGCCCGATCCAAGGCTAAAATCCGGCCTTCTCCTTGCCACGGCTAGTCCCCCCTTCTCTCCCCATGCTGGAAGCCTCCCAATTGGAATGTGTGCGCGGCGACCGACGCCTGTTCGCCGGCGTGGATTTCCGCGTGGACGCCGGGGAACTGCTCTATCTCCAGGGCCGTAACGGGGCGGGCAAGACCAGCCTGCTGCGCATGATCGTGGGTCTGGCCCAGCCCGCCGCCGGGGAAATCCGCTGGCGGGGCGAACCGGTGCGCCAGCTGGCCGAGGATTACCGGGCCGAGCTGTGCTACCTGGGCCACCACAACGCCATCAAGGAAGAACTCACCCCCCTGGAAAACCTCCTTTCCGGCGCCCGCCTGGCGGGGGTCCGCCTGACGGAAGAGGAAGCCCTGGATGCCCTGGCCCGGGTGGGTTTGGGAGGACGGGAAGATTTGCAGGCCAAATACCTGTCCCAGGGCCAGAAGCGCCGGGTCGGGCTGGCCCGCCTGATCCACGACCGGCACGCCCTGTGGGTGCTGGACGAGCCCTTTGTGGCCCTGGACGTGGCGGCGGTGGACATGGTGGCCGGGCTTATCGGCGGCCACCTGCAACGGGGCGGACTGGCGGTGATGACCACCCACCAGGCGGTGGATATTCCCGCCGGAGCGGTGCGCAGCCTGACCCTGGGGGCCCCATGCTGAACATCGTCTTCACCGTCATCGCCCGGGATCTGAAGCTCGCCCTGCGGCGCCAGGCCGATCTGGTCTCCGCCCTGTTTTTCTTCATTATCGTGGTCAGCCTCTTCCCCCTGGGTATTGGTCCGGAAATGGACCTGCTGCGCAAGCTGGCCCCCGGGGTACTGTGGGTCGCCGCCCTGCTGGCCACCCAGCTCACCCTGCCCCGCCTGTTCGGGGACGATTACCGGGACGGCACCCTGGAACAGCTGGTGCTCACGCCCCAGCCCCTGACCCTGGTGGTGCTGGGCAAAACCCTGGCCCACTGGCTCACCACCGGCCTGCCCCTGACCCTGCTGGCCCCGGTCCTGGGGCTCCAGTTCGATCTTTCCGGGGAGGCCCTGGAAATCCTCACCCTGGCCCTGCTCCTGGGCACCCCGGCCCTTTCCGCCATCGGTGCCATCGGCGCGGCCCTCACCCTGGGCCTGCGGGGCGGCGGGGTGCTGGTATCCCTGCTGGTCCTTCCCCTGTATATTCCCGTGCTGATTTTCGGCGCCGGTGCCGTGGATGCAGCGGTGACGGGCCTGGGGCCCCAAGCCCACCTGTCCCTCCTCGGCGCCATCCTGGGGGGGAGCCTGGTACTGGCCCCCTGGGCCAGCGCCGCCGCCCTGCGCATTTCCCTGGAGTAGCCCCACCATGACCCACCGGGCGGCCGCCCTTCGAGGCCAAGCATGAACAACCGACTGATCAACTGGTTCAAGTTCTCCTCCCCCGCCACCTTCTACCCCCTGGCGGGCCGGCTGATTCCCTATTTCGCCGCCCTGGCCGTGGTGTTCGGCGCCTGGGGGCTGTGGCTGGGCCTGTTCGTCGCCCCCACGGACTTCCAGCAGGGGGAAGGCTACCGGATCATTTTTGTGCACGTGCCCGCCTCCTGGATGAGCATGTTCATCTATCTGGTCATGGCCTTCTGGGCCGGGCTGGGTCTGGCCTTCAATACCCGGCTGTCGGGCATGATGGCCACCGCCCTGGCGCCGACCGGCGCCTTTTTCGCCTTTCTCTCCCTGTGGACCGGCGCCCTCTGGGGCAAGCCCATGTGGGGCACCTGGTGGGTGTGGGACGCCCGGCTCACCTCGGAACTGATCCTGCTCTTCCTCTACATCGGCTTTATCGCCCTCCAGTCCGCCATTGACGACCCGCGCCGGGCGGACAAGGCCGGGGCCGTGCTGGCCCTGGTAGGGGTAGTCAATGTGCCCATCATCTATTTCTCGGTGAAATGGTGGAACACCCTGCACCAGGGCGCTTCCGTCTCCCTCACCAAGTCCCCCTCCATGGCCGCCACCATGCTCTGGGGCATGCTGCTCCTGGCCCTGTGCTTCTGGATGTACACCATTGCGGTGGTCCTGGCCCGGGTGCGGGTCATCATGCTGGAACGGGAACGGCACACGGAGTGGGTGCGGCAACTGCTGCTGCCCCGGCCTTAAGCCCGGGGGAAGGAACGACCATGCATTGGAACAGTCTCAATGATTTTCTCGCCATGGGGGGCTACGCCGGCTATGTCTGGGGCTCCTTCGGCGCCACCGCCCTGATGTTGATCGGCGAACCCCTGCTGCTGGCCCGGCGTCGCCGGGCCCTGACCGCCCGGTTGCGGCGCCAGCTGGCGGCGGAAGCCCGGGAACAGTCAGGGGAAAGGACTCCGGAATGAAGACCCGCCATAAACGCATTGTTCTGATCGTGGCCGCCCTGGCCATTCTGGGGGGCGCCACCGCCCTGGTACTGAACGCCTTAAACAGCAATATCGCCCTCTACATTTCCCCCACCGACGTGGTGGCGGGCAAGGCCCCGGAAGGCAAGGCCTTCCGCATCGGCGGTCTGGTGGAAAAGGGCACCCTGAAACGGGAAGCAGACGGAGTGACCATGAGCTTCATCGTCACCGATACGGATAAATCCATCCCGGTGCGCTACAAGGGCATCCTTCCCGACCTGTTCCAAGAAGGTAAAGGGGTGGTGGCCCAGGGCAAGCTGGAAAACGGGGTGTTTGTTGCCTCGGAAGTCCTGGCCAAGCACGACGAAAACTACATGCCGCCGGAAGCCAAAAAAGCGGTGGATGACGCCCATGCCCGGGGCGCGGCCAAGGCGGCCGAAAAAGCCGCCAAAGACGGCGCCGCTCCCCAAGGTGGCAAGCCCCAATAACCCCCGGTAACCGAAAGCCGTTCCCATGATTCCAGAAATTGGGCATTTCGCCCTGATCCTCGCTTTCTGCCTGGCCCTGGTGCAAGGCATCCTGCCCCTGGCGGGCGCCCATCGGGGCCAGGTGGCCTGGATGGCCCTGGCCCGTCCCGCCGCCCGGTCCCAGACCCTGATGGTGGTGGTGGCCTTCGCCTGCCTCACCATCGCCTTTGTGCAAAGCGACTTTTCCGTAGTCTATGTGGCGGAAAACTCCAATTCCCTCCTGCCCACGGCCTACAAGGTAGCGGCGGTGTGGGGCGGCCATGAAGGCTCCCTGCTGCTCTGGTCCCTCATGCTCTCCCTGTGGACCCTGGCCGTCACCTTCTTCTCCCGCCAGCTGCCGGACGCCATGGTGGCCCGGGTAATCGGGGTGCTGGGCCTGGTAGCCGCCGGCTTCCTGCTCTTCATCCTCACCACCTCCGACCCCTTCCTGCGCCTCTTGCCCGCCGTGGCGGAAGGCCGGGATTTGAATCCCCTGTTGCAGGACCCGGGGCTGGTGGTCCATCCCCCCATGCTTTACATGGGCTATGTGGGCTTTTCCGTGGCCTACGCCTTTGCCGTGGCCGCCCTCCTCTCCGGCCAGCTGGATGCGGCCTGGGCCCGCTGGTCCCGGCCCTGGACCCTGGCCGCCTGGATTTTCCTCACCCTGGGCATCTGCCTGGGCTCGGGCTGGGCCTACTATGAACTGGGCTGGGGCGGCTGGTGGTTCTGGGACCCGGTGGAAAACGCTTCCTTCATGCCCTGGCTGGTGGGCACGGCCCTGATCCACTCCCTGGCGGTGACGGAAAAACGGGGCAGCTTCAAGAACTGGACGGTGATGCTGGCCATCGGCGCCTTCTCCCTTTCCCTCCTGGGCACCTTCCTGGTCCGTTCCGGGGTGCTTACCTCGGTGCACGCCTTCGCCACCGATCCCCGGCGGGGCATCTTCATCCTCATTTTCCTGGCCCTGGTGATCGGCGTCTCCCTCGCCCTCTTCGCCTGGCGCGCCCCCAAGGTGGGCCTGGGGGGCCGCTTCGGTCTGGTGTCCCGGGAATCCCTGCTGCTCACCAACAATGTGCTGCTGGTGGTGACCTGCGGCACCGTGCTCCTGGGCACCCTCTACCCCCTGATTATGGACGCCACGGGCTTCGGCAAAATTTCTGTGGGCCCCCCCTACTTTGACGCCGTGTTCGTGCCCCTCATGGTGCCCGTGGCTTTCCTCGTTGCGGTGGGCCCCTTTGCCCGCTGGAAGGCCGCCAGCATTCCCGAACTAATCCGGGTGCTGCGCTGGGCCCTGGTGGCCGCCATTATCGTGGGGGCCCTGGTGCCCCTGGCCTATGGCCGCTGGTCCGCCCTGGTGGCCCTGGGCATTCTCCTGGCCGCCTGGATACTCCTGGGCACCCTGCTCAATATCTACCAACGGGTACAGGCCACCCGGGGGCAGGATAGCTGGGTGGCTGCCCTGGCCCGCCAGCCCCGTAATTTCCTGGGCATGCACCTGGCCCACCTGGGGGTAGCCGCCTTCATCGTGGGGGTCAGCCTGGTGAAGGGTTACGAGGTGGAAAGCGACGTGAAAATGGCCGAAGGCGATACCACGGAAGTGGCCGGCTACCAGTTCAAGTTCCAGGGCATCCGCACCATTCAAGGGCCCAACTACCAGGCCCAGCAGGGTGAGGTGGAAGTCTTCCGCAACGGCACCATGGTGGCCCAGCTGCGGCCGGAAAAACGCAATTACGCTTCCTCCGCCATGCCCATGACGGAAGCCTCCATTGACGCCGGTCTGCTCCGGGACGTGTATGTCTCCCTGGGCGAGCCCATCGACAAGTCCCAGCCGGAAGGGGCCTGGGCCGTGCGAGTCTATTACAAGCCCTTTGTGGATTGGATCTGGGCTGGCTGCGTGCTCATGGCCCTGGGCGGTCTGGTGGCCATCTCCGACCGGCGCTACCGGAACCGGCGTTCGCCCCGGACTACGGCTTGATCCCCCTGACTGGTCGCGTTCCGGGCTTCGGCCCGGGGCGCGGCTCCCCGAATCCTCTTGGAAGGTAAGCCTCCATGAATAAATTCCTCTGGCCCCTGATTGGTTTCGTCGCCCTCCTGGTGCTCCTGGCCGTGGGCCTCAACCTGGACCCCCGGGAAGTGCCCTCCCCCCTGGTGGGTAAGCCCGCCCCGGATTTCTCCCTGCCCCAACTCCAGGCCCCGGGCCAGCAGTTCAGCCCCAAGGACATGCGAGGCAAGGTCTGGCTCCTCAATGTGTGGGCCTCCTGGTGCGTCTCCTGCCGGGAAGAACACCCGATCCTGGTGGAACTGGCCCGCAGCGGTCAGGTGCCCCTGATCGGCATGGACTATAAGGACCAAAACCCGGACGCCCTGGCCTGGCTGAAGGACCGGGGGGACCCCTACCAGCTCACCGCCGTGGATAAGGATGGCCGGGTGGGTATCAATTACGGGGTGTATGGGGTGCCGGAAACCTATGTGATCGATAAACAGGGGGTGATCCGCTACAAGCAGATCGGCCCGGTGACCCCGGAAGCCCTGGAAAAGAAAATCCTGCCCCTGGTGAAGGAGTTGAACCAATGAGCGCCTCCCTGCGACCCTGGCTCACCGGCCTGGCCCTAAGCCTGGCCCTGCTCCAACCCCTGGGCGCCAGCGCCAAGGAAGCCGCGCCCCTGGCCCAGAACCCGGCGGTGGAAGCCCGCCTCCAGCACCTGGGCAAGGAACTGCGCTGCCTGGTGTGCCAGAACGAAACCATTACCGACTCCACCGCCGACCTGGCCCAGGACCTGCGCCAGGAAATCCGGGAACTGATCATCCAGGGTAAGACGGACCAAGAAATTAAAGACTACCTGGTGGCCCGCTACGGGGACTTCGTCCTCTACCGCCCGCCGGTACAGAACAACACCCTGCTCCTCTGGTTCGGCCCCGCCCTCTTTTTCCTGGTGGGCCTGGGAGTCCTGGTGCGCTACCTGCGCCGCCGCACCCGACTGGCGGAAGCCACTGCCCGCAGCCTGAGCCCGGAAGAACGGGCCCGGGCCGAATCCCTGTTGAAAGACCAGCAGCCATGATCTCCTTTGCCATTGCCGCCGCCCTGCTCCTGGGCCTTGCCATTTTCATCATCGTCCCGCCCCTGCTGCGGGCTAAGCCCGAGGGGGCCGACCGGCAACAGGCCAATGTGGCCGTCTACCGGGACCAACTGGCGGAACTGGATAAGGAACGGGAGGCGGGCACCCTGGCCGATGGGGACTACCAGCAGGCCAAGGAAGAACTGGAAAGCCGCCTCCTGGAAGAAGTGGCCGCGCCCCAGGACGCCCCCGCCCCCCGTCCCGGCGCCGGGCGCACCACCGCCATTGTGCTGGCCCTGGTCATCCCCGCCGCCGCCTTGCTGGGCTACGCCCTGCGCGGCGAACCCCGGGGCCTGGACCCCAACCAGGTCCAACCCCAGGCCTCCGGCCAGCCCCAGGTGACCCCGGAACAGATCGCAGGCATGGTGGAAAAACTCGCCGCCCACCTCAAGGAAAACCCGGGGGACCAACAGGGCTGGGTCATGCTGGCCCGCTCCTACAAGGTCATGGGCCGCTTCCCGGAAGCCGCCGACGCCTTCGCCAAGGCGGGAGACATGGTGGACAGCGACCCGGCCCTCCTGGCCGACTACGCCGAAACCTTGGCCCGGGCCCAAGACGGCAAATTCGCCGGCAAACCCACCCAGCTCCTGGAAAAAGCCCTGAAAAAGAATCCCAACCAGCCCCAGGCCCTGGTCCTGGCCGGTGTGGCTGCGGGCGAACGGGAAGACTACCCGGCCGCCATTGCTTACTGGAAGCGG
The DNA here is from genome assembly GCF_018905915.1 of Azospira inquinata. Taxonomy (NCBI): domain Bacteria; kingdom Pseudomonadati; phylum Pseudomonadota; class Betaproteobacteria; order Rhodocyclales; family Rhodocyclaceae; genus Azospira; species Azospira inquinata. The sequence goes on along the minus strand of NZ_CP064782.1, from coordinate 1,726,533 downwards.
CTGCTTCCCATGGTGCCCCCTGGGTCGGATGAGGAAAAGGCGATTCAGGACGGGATTGGACGGCTGGAGGCTAAGGCGAAGGAAGGTGGGAAGAAGTAAGGAAGGAAGGAAATTGCAGGAATAAAAAGGGGCCAAGGATGGCCCCTTTTTATTGGGATGGCTGATTACGACCCTTAGCGGAAGTAGGCGGCCTAGAGAAGCCGACGTTCAGAAACGTTCGAGGTAACAGGCGCAGAACGGCTTGACTAGGCTTGGCCCAGAATGAAATGGCGGGCCCAACCCAGGCATGCCGTGTAGCGTCCGGTTAACTGAGGAGTTCGGCCTCGTGGGCGGGCAGACTATTGTTTCTGTTGTCGCGAAGCCTGAGTACGCTGTGGTAGGCGGCCTGAATGCGCCAAATGAGCCCGTCATCTAGGTTGGCTTCATTTACGAGGAGATCCGGTTTCTGATCAAAGGAAAAGTACTCCTGAGCCGTTGCAGTCGCCGACGGTTGGTGACCAACTATGAAGCCAATCTTGAAAAGAAAGCGAGCGATCTCGATATCTGAAGGCTTGTCGCGCCCTTCGATGCTGATTTGCATATTGGGGATAACCTTGGTTCGGATGTGCGTAAGCAAATCCTCTGTGGGCAGGGCAGCTTGGCCTTTGGAGAAGGAATTCGCAATCATCTCGATCTGTCCACACTGAAGTTTGTGTTCTCGCGCGATATCGTTTAGGCGATATTTGCCGTAGTCGAAGAGGATATCTCTGATATGCCCATCTGTTATCTTGTTGCTTTTAGTCCGAACTGCCACCGCGCCGGCCATTCGTCCCAATTGGGCAGCCCACCGAGGGCGCCCCACAGACCAGACATGAATCTGGTCAGGGAATGTGTTCTTGAACACGAGCATGCAAAGTTTTGTGTCGCTGAATTTAGCAACGTCGGACTCGGGCATTCTTTTTTCTAGACGCAGATAGCTGGAGACTCGCTCAGCCAGAATCTTTTTTGTTTCAGCTCTACTCCATCGAATGTCTCGGACATATTGATCGGCCTTGTCGAGAGCTTCGTCGGTGCGTTCGATAGTCGTCCATACATCTGATCGAATGCTTGCGCGTATGACTACGCCCTTGAAATTCGCTGCAAGCTCGCGACAGGCAGAAAAAAACGTGGAGAGTCGGCGGATTTCGTCTCTTCCGCCTTCAAATGTTGCATCAATGTCGTCAAGGATTAGCCAAACTGTCTTTTCTTCGTTTTCAATTACGCGACTTAGCAGCGCTTTGTCGTCTTTTATCTGCGTGGATTGAAGTCCAAGCTTTCCCTTAACTCGCTCCAACAGGCCACCAACTAGATTCCGATTCTTCAGGCCTGCTAGTTCGGCTGCTTCCACGAGGGCCATTTTGTCGTCGGAAAAGGCGGCACCTATTTGGCTTCCTAAGGCTCGATTAATTACTGCGCATATACGCTGTTGCCAGTCGTGAATATGTTCTGTCGGAGACAGAGTCTCGACTTTCTTTTGCGCAACTAGGTCGCCACCCTTTACTGATATAACTAAATTCGACTCAACCAAATCGGCACGGAATGCGCACTCCCTCAGAAGCGCAGATTTCCCGAGGCCTTTCCGCGCCCGAGCTACTAAAAAGCGCTCGTCTGGATCAAAAAAGCTCTCAAACACAGGTTGCATTACGAAGTACGAGTTCAGGCGCTCTGCGCTTTCATCATCGGCTGCTTCATTTCCCCAAAGTTTGCGCGAGTCGAGTTGAATATTCAGGCTCATTTTCTCTCCAGTTGTTGGCGACTCACAAAAAAGGAGACGCAGACCGAGTATAAATAGATTTGGCATTATGCTAAAGGGTTGATATACAGCACGCCAATGCCTGCTATCTGAGGGTTTCTGTGAAGGACTGCATCTGGCCGTCTCCAGCCCTTCACCCACTTATATACCAAACACCTCCCGCCCATTCCAGCTCGTCGCTGCCGCCACTTCCTCCACCCCGATTCCCCGCAATTCCGCCAGCACCGCCCCGTAGCGGGGGAGGTATTCGGGCAGGTTGGGGCCCTGGGGGGCGAAGGCGGGGGGGATATCGGGCGCGTCGGTTTCCAGGACCAGGGCGTCCAGGGGCAGGGTGGCGGCCAGATGGCGGATGCGGGTGGAGCCGCTGTAGGTGAGGGTGCCGCCAAAGCCCAGCTTGAAGCCTAGCTGAATGAACTGTTCCGCCTGTTGCTGGCTGCCGTTGAAGGCGTGGGCGATGCCTCCGGGCACCGGGTGGCGACGCAGGTGTTTGAGCACCGTATCCACGGCCCGACGCACATGGAGCAGCACGGGCAGGTTGAATTGGCGGGCCAGTTCCAGTTGGGCGACGAAAAACTGTTCCTGGCGTTCCCGGGCGGCCGGATCGGCCCAGGCGGGGATGTAGCCGTCCAGGCCGATTTCCCCCACCGCCACGGCGGGCCGGGGGCCCTGGCGGCTGGCGGCGAGCTGCTGTTCCAGGCGCAGCAGGTCGTCGGGGCCTGCCCGGTCCAGGTAGAGGGGATGGAGGCCATAGGCCGGGTAGGCGCCGGGCACGGTGGCGGCGCAGTGGTCCACGGCGGCAAAGGTGTCCGCCGTGACCGCCGGAATAATCAGGGTGGTCACCCCCAGGGCCCGGGCCCGGGCGGCCACCTCCTCATAGTCGGCGGCGAATTCCGGGGCATCCAGATGGCAGTGGGTGTCGATCCACATGGTGGGGCCTCAGGCGGAAGGGGTGGCGCCCAGGCCCATGGCGCCTAGCCTTCCAGGAAGGGGAAATCCGCCTCCGGGCGGCGGCCGGAGACCAGCTCCGCCAGGGAGGAGGCGGAACCGCAGGAGAGGGTCCAGCCCAGGGTGCCGTGGCCGGTGTTGAGCCACAGGTTGGGGTAACGGGTGCGGCCGATATAGGGCATGCCGGAGGGGGTCACGGGGCGCAGGCCGCACCAGTATTCCGGGTCAGCGGCGGGCTTCAGGTCCGGGAACCATTCCCGGGCCCGGTCGAACAGGGCCTGACAGCGCACCGGGTTCAGGTCCAGGTTAAAGCCGTTGAATTCCGCCGTGCCCGCCACCCGCAGCCGGTCCCCCAGGCGGGACATGACGATTTTCCGTTCGTCGTCCGTGAGGCTGACCTGGGGCGCTTCCGAATCGGGGGAAAGGGGAATGGTGGCGGAGTAGCCCTTGCCCGGATAAACGGGCAGGGTAATGCCCAGGGGCCGCACCAGGGCCGGGCTGTAGCTGCCCAGGCAGACCACGTAGGCGTCCGCCGTGAGGAGCTGGCCCCCGGCCACCACCCCGGCCACCTGACCGCCGGCGGTAGCCAGCCGTTCGATGGGATGGCCCCAGAGAAAGCGCACCCCGGCGTCCTGGGCCACCTGGGCCAGGCCCTGGGTAAAGCGGTGGGCGTCCCCGGATTCGTCGGAGGGGGTGAAATCTCCCCCCACCAGCCGGGGCTTGGCGTGGGCCAGGGCGGGTTCAATGGCCACGCATTCGGCGGCGCTCACCGGACGCCGGTCCAGGCCGAACTGGCGCATGGCTTCCCCCGCCTTCAGGGCGGCGGCGTATTCCTCCGCATCGGTATAGATATGGAGAATGCCCTTGGTGAGGCAGTCGTAATCCACCGTCACCTCCTGGCGCAGGGCCTGGAGGCAGGAACGGCTGTAGAGGGCCAGATTGACCACCCGGCGCATGTTTTCCCGGGTGCGTCCCGGGGTGCATTCCCGCAGGAAGCGCAGGCTCCAGGAGAGGAGAGCCGGGTCCAGCCGGGGGCGGAACAACAGGGGCGCGTCTTCGTGGCCCATCATTTCCAGGGCCCGGAAGGGGGCCCGGGGATTGGCCCAGGGCTCGGCGTGGCAGACGGAAATCTGCCCCCCGTTGGCAAAGCTGGTTTCCATGGCGGCGGCCGGCTGACGCTCCACCACCGTGACTTCGTGGCCGGCCCGGGAGAGATACCAGGCGCTGGTCGTACCGACCACGCCCGCACCGAGAACAACGATTTTCACGATTTTCCTTGGTCTGACAAGGGAAGCGGAGGAGGGGGCGGCGTTGCGTTTCCCGGAGGGCCGGGGCCGGATTCCAGGGGAATCCCGGTCGGGCTCAAGCTGGGCATTTCTTCCGTCCTGCGACCAGTGCCTCCCGATGGGGTTAAAGGGGGGTTAAGTCTGTTCTTTTTGTTCCCGGGTGATGCGCACCACTTCCGGAATATGGCGCACCGCCCGCATCACGTTGGCCAGATGAATCCGGTTGGCCACCTGGATGGTGAATTGGAGGGTGGTGAAGAAGCCCGGATCGGGAGCCATGTTCACCTTCTCGATATTGGAACCGGCCTCAGCGATTTCCGTCGCCACCTTGGCCAGCACGCCCCGCTCGTTGCGGGCTTCCACCTTGATATCCACGTCGAAGAGTTTGCCCGGTTCCGGGGACCATTCCACGTCGATCCACTTGTGGGGCTCGTTGCTCCGGGATTTGCGGATCACCTGGCAGTCGTGGGTGTGGACCACCAAGCCCTGGCCCTTTTTGATGGAGCCAATGATGGGGTCCCCGGGAATGGGGCGGCAGCAGGGGGCAAGCTGGATGGCCATGCCTTCCGTGCCCCGGATCACCACGGAGGTGGGCTTGGCGCTGGCCAGCAGGGGAGAGGCCTGGTGGGCCAGGAGACGCCGGGCCACCACGGCGGCCAGCCGTTTGCCCAGGCCGATTTCCGTATAAACCTCTTTGACGGAACGGTGGCCGGATTCCTTCACCACCCCGTCCCAGGCCGCCGGGGGCAGGTCCGCCGGGTTAATGCCCAGGGACAGGAGTTCCTGTTGCAGCAGCCGATCCCCCAGGGAGGCGGATTCTTCCTGCTGGCGGGTCTTGAGGAAATGGCGAATCTTGCTCCGGGCCCGGCCGGTCTTCACGTAGGACAGCCAGGCTGGATTGGGATTGGCGTGGGCGGCGGTGATGATTTCCACCTGATCGCCGCTATTCAGCTCGGTGCGCAGGGGCATGAGCTCGTAATTGATCTTGGCCGCCACGCAACGATTGCCCACGTCCGTGTGCACCGCATAGGCAAAATCCACCGCCGTGGCGCCCCGTGGCAGGGAAAGAATCTTGCCCTTGGGGGTGAAGACATAAACGTCGTCCGGGAACAGGTCGATTTTGACGTGTTCGAAAAACTCCGCCGTATCCCCCGTGGAGCTTTGCAGTTCCAACAGGGACTGGAGCCAGCGGTGGGTCTGGTACTGGAGTTCGGCGGCGCTCTTTTCCGAATCTTTGTAAAGCCAGTGGGACGCCACCCCTTCCTGGGCCACGTGATGCATTTCCTGGGTACGGATTTGCACTTCGATAGGAGTGCCGTAGGGGCCGATCAGGGTGGTGTGGAGGGACTGGTAACCGTTGGCCTTGGGAATGGCCACGTAATCCTTGAACTTGCCCGGCAGGGGCTTGTAGAGGGCGTGGAGGTAGCCCAAGGCCAGATAGCAGGTGGGCACGTCCTTGACCACCACCCGGAAACCGTAGATGTCCAGCACCTGGGAAAAGGTCAGGTGCTTTTCCACCATCTTGCTGTAGATTGAATAGAGGCTCTTTTCCCGACCGAAGACCTGGGCCTCGATGCTGGCCTCCTTCATCTTGGTCTGGATGCCATCCAGGATTTTGGTGAGCAGCTCCCGCCGGTTGCCCCGGGCGGCCTTCATGGCCTTGGCCAGCACCCCGTAGCGCAGGGGATAGATGTTCTTGAAGGAAAGGTCCTGCAACTCCCGGAAAATCTTGTTCAGGCCCAGCCGGTTGGCGATGGGGGCGTAGATTTCCAGGGTTTCCCGGGCAATGCGGCGCCGCTTGTCGGGCCGCATGCAACCCAGGGTCTGCATGTTGTGCAGACGGTCCATGAGCTTGATGAGAATGACCCGAATGTCCCGGGCCATGGCCAGGAGCATTTTGCGGAAATTTTCCGCCTGGGCTTCCTGGTAGGAGGTGAATTCGATTTTCTCCAGCTTGGAGAGACCGTCCACCAGATCCGCCACCGGCTTGCCGAAGCGGGAGGCCACCTCTTCCTTGGTGGCCGGGGTGTCTTCCACCACGTCGTGGAGCAGGGCGGCCATGATGGCCGTGGCGTCCAGACGCCATTCCGCCACCGCCCCGGCCACGGCCAGGGGGTGGGTGATATAGGGTTCGCCGGATTGGCGGGTCTGGCCCCGGTGGGCCGCCTCGGCGTAAAGGAAGGCTTCCTTGACCCGGGCCAGTTCATCCGGACGCAGGTAATCCAGGCTGTCCAGGAACACTTGGTAGGCCGGATCATTGGCGAAGGGATTGGGACGAACGTCCCCGGGAGCGGGTTCCGGGGTTGGCGCGGCAGCCTCCGGAGCGGAGGGCGTTACCGTGACTTCGGCGGGAGGCAGGGAAACAGGGGGGGGAGAAACGGGGGAAACGGGTGCTTCAATGAGGCCCACCGCTCCCGAAGGAGCGGCGGATTGGGGCTGCATCGCAGGGTCCATAATGCGGCATCGCCCCGTCAGGCCGGATTAGGCCTGTCCCCGGTTGAGCACTTCCAGGCCAACCAGGCCTTCGGAAAGTTCCCGCAGGGCGATCACCGTGGGCTTGTCCTTATCCGCTTCCACCTGGGGCGTGGCGCCATTGGCCAGTTGCCGGGCGCGGTAGGTGGCCGCCAGGGTCATCTGGAAGCGGTTGGGGATACGTTTCAGGCAGTCTTCAACAGTAATACGGGCCATGGTAAATCCAATCTATGACGGAATGCGGGCGCCAGGCGCCAATCAAAGCAGGGCGGCGAAGAGTTCGCCGTGGTTTTCCCGCTGGGCCACCAGACTCAGGCGGCAGGAGCGAACCACCGCGAGAAGGTCGTCCAGCGCGGTCTGCAACTCGTTATTAATAATAACATAGTCGCACTCTCCCACATGGCGCATCTCGTCCCGAGCCACGGCCAGACGCCGTTCTATGACTTCCGGGGCGTCCGTGCCCCGACCAGAGAGACGCCGTTCCAATTCGGCGATGGAAGGGGGCAGAACAAAAATGCTGATGGCCTCGGGGAAAAGGCGCCGCACCTGGGCCGCGCCCTGCCAGTCGATTTCCAGCAGCACATCCTTGCCCTTGGCCATTTCCCCCTCGATCCAGACCCGGGAGGTGCCATAGTAATTGCCGTAAACCTCGGCCCACTCCAGCAGTTCCTGGCGTTCGATCATGCCCTTGAAGCTGGGCACGTCCACGAAGTGGTAGGCCTTGCCGTCTTCTTCCCCGGCCCGGGGCGCCCGGGTGGTGTAAGAGATAGACAGGCGGATGGCCGGATCGTTCTCCAGCAGCAGGCGCACCAGGGTGGTTTTGCCGGCGCCGGAGGGGGCGGTGATGATGAAAAGATGTCCGCTCATGGCTGGTGACTCGGTGATTCCTAAGGAAGGGGTAGCAAAGCCGGACCCGTGGGGCCCGGACTATTCCAGATTCTGCACCTGTTCCCGCATCTGCTCGATGAGCAGTTTAAGGTCTACGGCAGCGTCGGATACGGCGCTGACCACGGATTTGGAGCCCAGGGTGTTGGCTTCCCGGTTCAGTTCCTGCATGAGGAAATCCAGGCGCTTCCCCACATTGCCCCCGGTCTTGATAATCCGGGCCACCTCTTCCAGGTGGGCGGTGAGGCGGGAGAGTTCTTCCGCCACGTCGATACGGGTGGCGAAGAGCACCACTTCCTGGCGCAGCCGTTCTTCGTCCACGCCCCCCAGGGCATCCACCAGCCGCTGCCGCAGCTTTTCCTGGAAGGCCGTTTGAATTTGGGGAATCTGGGGCGCTACTCGGGTAACGATGTCCCCCATGCGGGCGGCCCGATCCAGAATCATGGCCCCCAGCTTTTCCCCTTCCCGGGCCCGGGTGGCGGCGAAGTCTTCCAGGGCTTCCTGCAACAGGGACAGGCATTGGGGCTGGAGGGCAGCGAAGTCCGCTCCCTGTTCCCCCAGAATGCCGGGCCAGCGCAGCACGTCCGCCACCCCCAGGGGGGCCGCATCGGGCAGGGCGTTGCGCACCTCCCCGTCCAGCACCCGGAGGCGGGCGAGAATTTCCGTATTCAGGCTCAGCTGACGCACCTGGGTCTGGGCCGGCACAAAGGCCAGCCGCAGTTCCACCTTGCCCCGGGAGAGGCGGGCGGCAAGGGCTTCCCGCAGGGCGGGCTCCAGCAGGCGCAATTCGTCCGCCACCCGAAAATGGATGTCCAGGTAGCGAGAATTGACGCTCTTCAATTCCAGATGGAGGGAACCGCCGCCCACTTCGCGGGTGCGGACGGCATAGCCGGTCATGCTGTAGATCATGGGAATCCTGAGAGGGGAGGCGGAACTTCCGAGCGGCTTTACAGTCGCGGGGCAAAGCCCGAAAATGCACGAAACCGCTATCATAGCTTCGGAGTCCATGGCCCAACAAGCCAACCACCCCCTGCCGGCCGGATTTCAACTGGAAGAATATGTCATTCAAAACCAGCTCTCCGTCGGTGGCTTTTCCATCGTCTACCTGGCCAAGGATGGTTCCGGTCAGTCCGTGGCGATCAAGGAATATCTTCCCGCCAGCCTCTCCCTGAGAGGTGAAGGCCAGATCAAGCCCGTCATCCCCCAAGAACACCTGTCCGCCTTCCGCTACGGCATGAAGTGTTTCTTCGAGGAAGGCCGGGCCCTGGCCCGCTTGTCCCATCCCAACGTGATCCGGGTGTTGAACTTCTTCCGGGCCAATGACACGGTTTATATGGTCATGGAATACGAACGGGGGCGCACCCTCCAGGAGTTCATCCAGAGCCATCGGGATTCCCGCATCCACGAGCGCTTTATCCGGGGCGTCTTCAACCGCATGCTCAATGGCCTGCGGGAAGTCCATGCCCACAAGCTGCTGCACCTGGATCTGAAGCCTTCCAATATCTACCTGCGCACGGACAACACCCCGGTGCTCATCGACTTCGGTGCCGCCCGTCAGACCTTGCAGGCGGATGCCCCCATCCTCAAGCCCATGTACACCCCGGGTTTTGCCTCTCCGGAGCACTACCACAAGCGGGAACACCTGGGCCCCTGGAGCGACATTTACTCGGTGGGGGCCTCCATGTACGCCTGTCTGGCCGGGTCGGCCCCGCCCCCGGCGGACAAGCGCCAGGAAAAGGACGAACTGGTGCCCGCCATGGAGCGCTGGGAAGGTTCCTATTCGGACCAGTTGCTGGAAACCATCGACTGGTGCCTGTGCCTCAATTACCTCTATCGCCCCCAAAGCGTTTTCGCCTTGCAGAAGGCCCTGGCCGAATCCCCCCAGTTGCCCCAGGACAGCGGGAAGAAGGCGGATGACGGGTGGTTCAACCAGCTGGTGGGCAAGCTCAAGGGCAAGCACTGATGAAATTCACCATTTACCAGGAAAGCCGGGTCGGTAAACGGCCCAATAACCAGGACCGGATTGCCTACTGCTATTCCCGGGACGCCCTGCTCATGGTGGTGGCGGACGGCATGGGGGGCCATTACCACGGGGAAGTGGCGTCCCAGATCGCGGTTCAGACCCTCACCGGCGCTTTCCAGCGGGAAGCCCAGCCGGCCCTGGACGATCCCTTCCTGTTCCTGCAAAAGAGCCTCACCAACGCCCACCACGCCATTCGGGATTACACCCGGGACCACCAGTTGAAGGAATCCCCCCGCACCACCTGCGTGGCCTGCCTGATCCAGGACAATGTGGCCTACTGGGCCCATTGCGGCGATTCCCGCCTCTACCTGATCCGGGGCGGCCAGATTGTGGCCAAGACCCGGGACCATTCCCGGGTGCGCCTGCTCCTGGATGAAGGCCTGATCAACGAAGCCCAGGCCGCCATCCACCCGGACCGGAACAAGGTCTATAGCTGCCTGGGGGGCGACAATCTGCCGGAAATCGAGTTTTCCCGGAAAACCCCCATGGAAGCGGGGGACGTGCTGGCCCTGTGCACCGACGGGGTGTGGGGCGCGGTGAGCGACGACCTGATCCGGGACAAGCTCTACAATACGGACCTCATGGTGTCCGCCCCCGCCCTCCTGGGGCTGGCGGAACTCCAGGGCGGCCCCCACGGGGACAACCTGTCCCTGGTGACGGCCCGCTGGGAAGACAGCTACAGCCCGGAATCCTCCATGAGCAGCATTTCCACCCAGACCATGCCCCTGGACATGGTGGCCACCCGCTTCGGGGAAATGGCCAAGGACGCCAATGAAAAAAGCGACCTGACCGACGCGGAAATCGAGAAAGCCATCGCGGAAATCCGTTCCGCCATTCAGAAATACCCCAAGTGACGGCTTGCCGCCGTCCCCCCCCTTTTTAAGGAGAAATTCCATGCGTCCCAGCCAACGCCGGAGCGACGAACTACGTCCCGTGCACATCACCCGCCATTTCACCTGCCACGCCGAAGGGGCGGTGCTCATTGAAGTGGGCAACACCAAGGTGCTGTGCACCGCCTCCGTGGAAGAAAACGTGCCCCCCTTTCTGCGGGGCAAGGGCCAGGGCTGGGTGACCGCCGAATACGGCATGCTGCCCCGCTCCACCCACACCCGGACGTCCCGGGAAGCAGCCAAGGGCAAGCAGACCGGCCGCACCCAGGAAATCCAGCGCCTCATTGGCCGCTCCCTGCGGGCGGTGACGGACCTGAAGGCCCTGGGGGAGCGCCAGATCACCCTGGACTGTGACGTGCTTCAGGCCGACGGGGGCACCCGCTGCGCCTCCATCACCGGCGCCTGGATCGCCCTGGCCGACGCCTGCGCCAAGCTGGTGGCGGACGGCAAACTGGCCACCAATCCGATCAAGGACCAGGTAGCCGCCGTTTCCGTGGGCATTTTCCAAGGCCAACCCGTGCTGGATCTGGATTACCCGGAAGATTCCAACTGCGACACGGACATGAATGTGATCATGACCGGGGCTGGCGGCCTGGTGGAAATCCAGGGCACCGCCGAAGGGGAACCCTTCTCCCGGGCAGAAATGAACACCCTGCTGGACCTGGCCCAGGCGGGCATCGGGCACCTCATCCAGGCCCAGAAACAGGCCCTGGGCGCCTAAGTTTTCCCCGCCCCCGGCCGGGGGCGGGAACCTATCCCGCCGGGAACCTGCCTTACCTGGGATTGCCGCTGCTGGAGGGCGTTTTCCTCCCCCCCCCCTCTTTTCCACCCCCAATCCAGCCCCCGGCCTATTTATCCGGCCCATTCATCCGGAACTTCATTGCGGCTTCTTTTTCCAGACACCATGAAACAGATCGTCCTCGCCTCCAATAACGCCAAGAAACTGGTGGAACTGTCCGCCCTCCTCGCCCCCCTGGGCTTTGAACTCACGCCCCAGGGCCAGCTCGGGGTCCCGGAAGCGGAAGAGCCCTTCGGCACCTTTGTGGAAAACGCCCTGACCAAGGCCCGCCACGCCTCCCGCCTCACCGGCCTGCCCGCCCTGGCGGACGACTCGGGCATCTGCGTGCGGGCCCTGGGGGGCGCCCCCGGGGTCCATTCCGCCCGCTACGCCGGGGAACCCAAATCGGACCAGCGCAATAACGACAAGCTGCTCCAGGAACTGGCCCATGAGACCGACCGGCGCGCCCATTACGTCTGCCTGCTGGTCTTCGTGCGCCACGCCGACGATCCCCAGCCCCTCATCGCGGAAGGGGAATGGCACGGGGAAATTCTCCCCGCCCCCCGGGGCGAGGGCGGCTTCGGCTACGATCCCCTGTTCCTCCTCCCTTCCCTGGGCAAGACCGTGGCCGAACTGCCGGCGGCGGAAAAAAACACCCTGTCCCACCGGGGCCAGGCCCTGCAAAAGCTCCTGGCCCGGATTCAGGACGCAGTCTGAGAATCAGGCCCAAGGGGCAAGGATGCCCAGGGGAAAGGAAGGCAGCGGTTCCCGGGGCCCGGCCGATTCGCCGCCCCGGTGCCTGTTTTAAGGATGGGGACGAGAACCAGGCCACCCGCCTGAGGCGACGGGCAGAGCCCCCGGCATCATGGGGTGCACCGGCGACTCACTTCCCCGATCCTGCCGCCCGCAGCGGCCCCCGGTCCGGTAGCCTCGCCCTCCCCTCCGCCCCTTAACCCCACGCCCCCAACCACGGCACCCGCCCCCAATTCCCTCACCTGCCGGCCCCAGCCCACTCCACCCACCGCCCATGCCCCGCCCCATCATTCCCCTCCACGTTCCCGGCCAGGCCGACCCGGGCCCCCTGCGCTTTGACAGCCCGCCGCCCCTGGCCCTCTACATCCATGTGCCCTGGTGCGTGCGCAAATGCCCCTATTGCGACTTCAATTCCCACGGGCTGGAGCGGCCGGCGGGGGGCGACGCCCGCTTGGGGGAGGTGCCGGAGCAGGCCTATGTGGCCGCCCTCATGGGGGATCTGGAAAGGGCCCTGCCCCAGATCTGGGGCCGCAAAATCAGCAGTATTTTCATCGGCGGCGGCACCCCCAGCCTGCTTTCCGGTCCGGCCCTCCAAGCCCTGCTGGACGGGGTACGCCTGCGCCTGCCCCTGTTGCCGGACGCGGAAATCACACTGGAGGCCAATCCGGGCACGGCGGAGGCAGAAAAATTCCAGGCCTTTCGGGAGGCGGGGGTAAATCGCCTGTCCCTGGGCATACAGAGCTTTAACGACGCCCATCTCCGGGCCCTGGGCCGTATCCACGACCGGGAACAGGCCCTGGTGGCGGCCCGGCTGGCGGCCCGGGTGTTCGACAATTTCAATCTGGATTTAATGTACGGCCTGCCCGGCCAGACACTGGAAGAGGCCCAGGCCGACCTGGAACAGGCCCTGGACCTGGGCCCCACCCACCTATCCTGCTACCAGCTCACCCTGGAACCCAACACGGCCTTCGCCGCTGCCCCCCCGGAGCTGCCCGAGGCGGACCGGTGCGCCGACATGCAGGATGCCATCGAGGCCCGGCTGGCGGCGGCCGGTTTCGTCCATTACGAAACCTCCGCCTTTGCCCGGCCCGGGCGCCAGTGCCGCCACAACCTGAATTACTGGACCTTTGGCGACTACCTGGGCATCGGCGCCGGGGCCCACGGCAAAATCACCGCCTTTGACCCGGCCACGGGCCGCCATCAGGTGGAGCGGGCCATGCGCTGGAAACACCCCCGGGAATACCTGGAAAAGCTGCCCGGGGGCGACCCGGTCCAGGAGCGCCACCCGGTGCCCCCGGCCGAACTGCCCTTTGAATTTCTCATGAACGCCCTGCGCCTCAACCAGGGCTTCGACCCCGCCCTCTTCCCGGCCCGCACCGGCCTGCCCTGGCTCACCGTTTCCCGGGATCTGGAACGGGCCGCCGCCGACGGCCTGGTGACCCTGGCCCCGGACCGGGTGGCCCCCACGGAACAGGGCCGCCACTTCCTCAACGCCCTGCTGGAACGGTTTCTGCCCTAGGTCCTGACCGCCCCCTACCCGGAGGCCAGGCGATGGGCCCAGCGGGTGGTTTCCGGCAGGCGGTAACGGGTCAGGCAGGCCATGACCCAGGCCAGGGCGCCTTCCAGACTGACCCGGTGGCCTGGGGAAACGTAGAGGGGCGCCACCCCGGCCCGGCTGCGCAGCACGGCGCCGATCACCTCCCCCCGGTCTTCCAGGGGCGTCCAGGCGCCCCGAGGACCGGGCACCTCTCCGTGGTGTCCCACCAGACGGCTTTTCGCCACCCCGATGCTGGGTAGGTCCAGCCACAGGCCCAGATGGCTGGCGATGCCCAGGCGGCGGGGATGGGCCAGCCCCTGGCCGTCGTACAGCAACAGGTCGGGAACCGTGTCCAGCTGGCCCAGGGCGGCCAGCACCGCCGGGGCTTCCCGGAAGGAAAGGAGGCCGGGCACATAGGGAAAGGCCGTGGGCAGGCGGGCCACGCTCTGTTCCACCAGGGCGAGGGAGGGGAAGTCCAGCACCGCCACCGCCGCCCGGGTGATCCGGCCCTGATCTTCAAAACCCACGTCAATACCCGCCACCCGGCGTACCCCGGCCCGGTCCCAGGGGGACGGCAGCCAGGGCATGGGGCCGGAGAGCGGCGGAGCCCCCCGGAATTCTGCGGGCCCCCGGGTGGAAGCCACGGGACGATCTTCCCGAATCACCCGGGCCGCCAGTTCCCCTTGCAGGGCCCGGGCTTCCCCCGGGCTCAATTGCCAGTCATGGAGGGGCGGCGGCAGCCTCACGCCCGGGCCACCACCAGGGGCACTAGCATTTCCGCCGGGCTCACTCCCCCATGGACCCCCACCAGGGTATAGGGGGTTTCCCCGGGCACCCGGTCCACCAGGGTCCAGTTGTCCTTCATGAGCAGCACGTAATCCCCCACCCGGGAGGCCAGTCGGGGAGATACCGGGCCCGGGCCGTACCAGCCTTCCGCCAGGAGTTTTTCCCGGGAGACGGCCTGGGCGTAGGGGGCCAGGGGGCCGTTCACGTAGGCGCAGAAACGCTCCTCCGCCTCCGGCTTGAGGTAGCAGTAGGGCAGGCGACGCTCTCCGCAGAGGGGCCGGGCCAGACAGTGGGCCAGATCCGGATGGTCTTCCAGGCGCAGGGTGCGCTCCGGCGGGCAATCCACAAAACCATGGTCGGCGGTCACCAGCACCAGGGTATCGCTGCCTTCCAGCACCTTGAGCCAGGCGGCGAAGGCGGTCTCAAAGGCCTGGAAGCAGGCCAGGGTTTCCGGGCTGGCCACCCCGTGGCGATGGGCGGTGGCGTCCAGATCGGGCCAGTAGGCGTAGATGTACTTGGGCCCCGGGTCCGCCGCCAGAGTCACCACCCGGGCCAGCATGTCCTCCAGATCCTGATAGGGCACCTGGACGCCCCCGGCCAGATGGTGGCGGTTAAAGGGGCTGGGGGCGATGGCCGCGGGGGACAGGCCATAGGCCGTGCGTTCCAGCCGGGAAACGAAGGAGGGATGGTCGAACAAACGGCCCGGCAGGGCCTGGGCGTCCCCGGGAAAACGGCCGCCGCTGCGGGGCACCAGGGGCAGGATGGCGGTCACCGCCTGGAGTTCTTCCAGCCACATGTGCCAGCCGGTCAGGCCATGGCCCGCCGGGGGCAGGCCGGTCATCAAAGTGGTGACGGCGCTGGCGGTGGTGGAGGGAAAAACGGAGGTGAGGTGGCTGCGCAGGTGGCGCCCCAAGGGGCCCCGGCTGTGTTCCACCAGATAGGAATAGCCCAGGCCATCCACCACCAGCAGCACCAGATTGCGGCAGCGGGACAGGGCGGCAGCGGGCAGGCCGGACAAAGGCGCGTAGGGCAGGGCCGCCCCGGGCTTGAGGCCGCAGGCGCCCCCCACGGAGGCCATGAGATTCACCAGGCTGCCGCCCTGGTAGTCGGGAAGTACAGGGGTAAAGGTGTTCATGGCGTCAGCGGCTCCCCTTCTGGTAGGTGCCCACCAACTCGGCCCGGCCCAGCACATGGCCGCCCATGGCCTTTTCCAGGCCCCCCTTGGTGACCGGCCCCAGGTCCGGCAGGCGCACATCCAGGGCATAGAGCTTGAAGAAATAGCGGTGTCGACCGATGGGGGGGCAGGGGCCGCCGTAGCCCGGTTTCTGCCAGTCGTTATTGCCTTCCCGAGCCCCGGCGGGCAGGGGCTTGCCCCCTTCCGGCAGGCCCGGGGCGGTGGCGGGCAGGTTATAGACCACCCAATGGACCCAGGTGGTCTTGGGGGCGGCCGGGTCCGGGGCATCCGGATCATCCACCACCAGGGCCAGACTGCGGGTTCCAGGGGGCACCCCGCTCCAGCTCAGGGGCGGGGAAAGATTGGCGCCTTCGCAGGTGTAGCGGGGCGGCAGGGCCGCCAGCTGGGCAAAGGCCAGGGAAGTGAGAAGAAATGCCATGGCGTACTCCCAAAGAAGGGGTTTTCACCGGCGAGGCCGGGAAAGCCGGGCAAAAGGGGAAACAGGAAAACCAGGAAAGTAAGGCCCGCCCACCGGCGTGGCCCCTTGGCCTATTGTCGGTCCCCCGGGCGGGGGAAACAAGGCGGGGCGCCGCAGCGCCCCGGGAAAAGGGTTCGGGGACGGTCCCCGGAGAGCAGCCGTCCCCGCCGGATCAGGCCGCCTTGGCCGGGCGTTTGCCCACCTTGGTCCCTTGGGCCGGAGCGGCCGCGGGCTGGGTGTCCAGACGGAATTTCACATAGGACCCGGGGGCCTCTTCCAGGGCTTTTAGCTGGCCGTCCCCGGGCTTTCGGGCGGGCACCATTTTGCCGTCCCCCTGGGCCGCCAGCCATTGGTTCCAGTCGGTCCACCAGGAGCCCGGATGCTGCTCCGCCCCGGCGAGGAAATCCTCCGAGGTTTCCGGCAGCTGTTCCCCGGGGTGGGTCCAATAGAAGTATTTGTTGGCCACCGGGGGATTGACGATGCCCGCAATGTGGCCGGAGCCCCCCAGCACGAAGCGCACCGGGCCGGAGAAGCGCCGGGCCCCCAGGTAGGTGCTCTTCCAGGGGGCGATATGGTCTTCAATGGTGGAAATGAAGTAGGCGGGCACCTTGATTTTGCTGATGTCGATGGGCACCCCGGCGATGGTGATGCCCCCCGGGTCCTTCAGCTTGTTGGCCATGTACATGTTGCGCAGGTAGAAGCTGTGCATGGCGTAGGGCATCCGGGTGGAATCGCTGTTCCAGAAGAGCAGATCGAAGGGGAAGGGGTCCTTGCCCAGCAGGTAGTTATTCACCACGAAGGACCAGATCAGGTCATTGGCCTTGAGCAGATTGAAGGTCATGGCCATTTCGCTGCCATCCAGATAGCCCCGGGCCGCCATCTTATGCTCCAGGCTGGTGACCTGGGGCTCGTCGATGAAGACCCCCAGCTCCCCGGGAATGGAGAAGTCGATCAGGGTGGTGAAGAAGGTGGCGGTGGCCACCCGCTTGTCCCGCTTGGCCGCCATGTAGGCCAGGGTGGTGGCCAGCAGGGTGCCGCCGATGCAGTAGCCCACCACATCCAGGCTCTTTTCCCCGGTGGCCTGCTCCACTGCCCCCATGGCCGCCAGGGTGCCTTCCAGGACGTAATCCTCGAAGCTCTTGTTGGCCAGATGCTCGTCCGGATTGACCCAGGACATGATGAAGGTGGTGTGGCCCTGGTCCGTGGCCCATTTCACCAGGGAATTCTTTTCCCGCAGGTCCAGGATGTAGAACTTGTTGATCCAGGGGGGCACGATCAGGAGGGGCCGCTTGTGCTGCTCCGGAGTGGTGGGATCGTACTGAACCAGCTGGAACAGCTCGTTCTGGAACACCACCTTGCCCGGGGTCACCGCCACATTTTTGCCCAGTTCGAAGGCGCTGGTGTCGGTCATGCGGATGCGCAGCTGGCCTTCCCCCGCTTCCAGGTCATTGAGCAGGTTGTTGAGGCCCTTGACCAGGTTCTGGCCGTGGCTTTTCACCGTTTCCCGGAACACTTCCGGATTGGTCATGGCGAAATTGGTGGGAGACAGGGCGTCGATGTACTGGCGGGTATAGAAATTGACCTTGCGCTGGGTCACGTCGTCCAGGCCATCCACACAGCACACCGTGTCGTGGATGTGGCGGGCGGCGATGAGGTAGGACTGCTTGATGTAATCGAAGAGGAAATGCTGTTCCCAATCCTCGTCCCGGAACCGGTTGTCCCCCTTCTTGGGCGCCGCCACGGGCTGGATGGGCACCCCCATCATTTTCAGCATGGAACCCTGCCAGAGGGAGAAATAGTCCCACATCATGTTCATCTGGGCCTGGGCCAGCTTGTAGGGATTGGCCAGAAGGCGGGCGGACAGGTCCATGAAGGCCTGGGCGATGCCCAGTTCGTCAGCGGGGGCGCCGATCTCCTTTTCGGCGGCCTGCTTTTCCATGAACTGGGTGAGCAGGCGGGCGGCCCGCTGGGCCACCTCCGCATAGGACTTGGCCACATCGGCCGGATTGGGCGCGATTTCCTGGGTTTCCTGTGGAGCGGTTTGCGGCATCTTTGTCCCCTTCCTCTTTTAACGAGATTAATTGGTGCTGCGGCAATACCGGAAGACCCCGTCCGTACCCCGGGTACGGACCAGCCGTCCGGCCTGATCCAGATAATTCAGATGAGCGATGGCTTCCCCCATGGCGAACATCAACTGGTGGGCGTCCAGCTCCCGGGGAAAGAGCACGGGGAGCAGGTCCGCCGCGCTTTGGGGCGTATCACAGGCGGCTTCCAGTTCGGCCAGCCGTTCCCGGTGATGTTCGTGGAGAGCCGCGACCCGGGGCCCCACCCCCACAAAGGGGCGGCCATGGGAGGGCAGCACCAGGGTGTCTTCCCCCACCGCCGCCTCCAGCTTCTTCAGGGAGGCGAGGAAACGGCCCAGGGCATTGTCCTCCGGGGTAGCGGCAAAGACGCTCACATTGGTGGAAATGCGGGGCAGCAGCATGTCCCCTGAAATTAGCACGTTGGCATCGGCAGCGTAAAGCGCCCCATGTTCCGGGGAATGGCCGTGGCCCACCAGCACCCGCCAGGGCTGGCCGTCGATTTCCAGCCGCTCCCCATCCACCAGGCGCCGATAGGTGGCGGGCAGGTGGGGCACCCCCTTGCGGAAAACGTTGCCCCGCTGCAACTGGACCGACTGACGGGCCGCATCCAGACCGTGGTCCCGGAACTGGGCCACCATGGCGGCGGGGCCGTGGCCTCCCACCTCCTGCCACACCGCGTGGGCGGTGAGGAATTCCCCGGCGGTCATCCACACCGCCGCGCCGCAGCGCTCCGCCAGCCAGGCGGCCTGGCCCAGATGGTCCGGATGGAAGTGGGTCACCACAATGCGGGTCACCGGCCCGTCCAGCCGGGCCAGCACCCCTTCCCACTGGGCCTGGGTGGTGGCGGACCCTAAGCCCGTATCCACCAGGGTCCAGCCGTCGCCGTCCCGCAGCAGCCAGAGATTGATGTGATCCAGGGCAAAGGGCAGGGGCAGGCGCAGCCAGAACACTCCCGGGGCCACGGGACACAGGTCGCCGGGGGCGGGAGGGGTGGGAAACGGATAGTGGAGGGGGGAGGCGGTCATGGATGGATAAGGGACGGTTTTTTCGGGGGAGCCCGGGGCGGCGACGGAGACCGCCAGGAGCCATTGAACCGGGTGGAGCTTACGGCAACATGACAATCCCCCGGCATAAATCCTGGGACCAGGGGGAGCCGTAAAAATTGCATTTTTTTTCACCCCCCATTTCAGCGCCGCCCCTTTTCCCGCGGCCTTTCCCGGGCCATACTGGAGCGTACGCTGCATGGGTGACAAATCCGCTCAACAAACGGGGCGCGGAATGTTATTGCTTGTCACAGTTTGTAGCGTATCCTCTCGGGCGACCAGGCAATGCCTGCGTTCCCAATCTCCCGCCGGACCTGGCTCGCGGCGGGCACACCGACATCAAGACAAGGAGTGACTATGACCGACCCGATCGTTATCGTTTCCGCCGCCCGGACTCCCTTGGGTGGCTTCCAGGGTGATTTCGCCTCCCTGACCGCCCCCCAGCTGGGCAGCGTGGCCATCAAGGCGGCCGTGGAACGAGCCGGCATCAAGCCCGAACAGGTGGATGAAGTGCTGTTCGGCAATGTGCTGGTGGCCGGGGTCGGTCAGGCCCCCGCCCGGCAAGCCACCATCGGCGCCGGTCTGCCCCTGTCCACCGGCGCCACCACCATTCAGAAGGTCTGCGGTTCCGCCCTGAAGGCGGTGATGCTGGCCCATGACAACATTCTCGCCGGTTCCTTCGACATCGCCGTGGCTGGCGGTCAAGAGTCCATGACCAACGCCCCCTACCTGCTGCCTAAAGCCCGGGGCGGTTACCGGCTGGGCCATGGCCAGATTCTCGACCACATGTTCTTCGACGGTCTGGAAGACGCCTACGACAAGGGCCGGCTGATGGGCACCTTCGCCGAAGACACGGCCACCAAGTACGGCTTCACCCGTCAGGCCCAGGACGAATTCGCCATCACCTCCACCACCCGGGCCCAAAAGGCCATCGCCGGCGGCAACTTCAAGTGGGAAATCGCCCCGGTCACGGTGAGCAGCCGCAAGGGCGACCGGATTGTGGAAAACGACGAACAGCCGCCCAAAGCCCAGGTGGAAAAAATCCCCGGTCTGAAGCCCGCCTTCAAGAAGGACGGCACGGTCACCGCCGCCAACTCCTCCTCCATTTCCGACGGCGCCGCCGCCGTGGTGGTGATGCGGGAATCCAAGGCCAAGGAACTGGGCCTTACCCCCATCGCCAAAATCCTGGGTCACAGCACCAATTCCCATGAACCGGCCTGGTTCACCACCGCCCCCGTGGGCGCCATGGAAAAGGTCCTGAAGAAGGTGGGTTGGACCACCGCCGACGTGGATCTGTGGGAAATCAACGAAGCCTTCGCCGTGGTCACCATGGCCGCCATCCATGACCTGAAGCTGGATCCGGCCAAGGTCAATGTGCACGGCGGCGCCTGCGCCCTGGGCCACCCCATCGGCGCTTCCGGCTGCCGGATTCTGGTCACCCTGCTGGGCGCCCTGAAGCAATACGGCAAGAAGAAGGGCATCGCCTCCCTGTGCATCGGCGGCGGCGAAGCCGTGGCCGTGGCCGTGGAAATGCTCTAAGTTGTTCCCCTGGCACCGGGTCGGCGGCCACGGGGGGCTTTACCTCCGCCTGCTGCTGACCATGGTGCTCTGGGGAGGTACCTGGATCGCCGGACGTCTGGTGGTCCAGGACACCCCGCCCCTGACCGCCGCCTTCTGGCGGTTTTTTATTGCCGCCCTGGCCCTGGGGCTTCAGCTGGGCCTGACTGAAGGCCGGAGCGCCTTCGCTCCCCGGGCCCTCTCCCGGCGGGAATGGGCCACGGTCTTCTGGCTCGGCTTCACCGGCATCTTCGCCTACAACCTCTGCTTTCTCTACGGTCTGCGCCACATCAGCGCTGGCAAGGGCGCCCTGGTGGTAGCCCTCAATCCGGCCGCCGTGGCCCTGGTAGCCTGGCTGGGCGGCGGGGAAACCATGAACCGAATAAAGGGTCTGGGCATTCTCACCGCCCTGGGAGGCTGCCTCCTGGTGATCGGCAACGGCCATCCCCTGGCCCTGCTCCATGGCGCCATCGGCCTGGGGGAATGGCTGATCCTGGGCTGCGTCCTGTTCTGGACCCTGTTCACCTTCATCGGCCGCCGGGCCACCCACACCCTCTCCCCCCTAGCCGCCACCTTTTACGCCTGCGCCCTGGGAGGCCTGCTCCTGGGAGCCGCCGCCCTGGCCCTGGGCCTCACCCTGGTGCCCCCGGACTTAAGCCTGCGGGCCTGGCTCTGCGTGCTCTTTCTCGGCCTGTTCGGTACCGCCCTGAGCTTCACCTGGTACGCGGAAGGCATCCGGGGCCTGGGAGCCACCCGGGCAGCCGCCTTCATCAATCTGGTGCCCATTTTCGCCGTGCTCCAGGGGGACTGGCTGCTGGGAGAACGGCTCTCCGCCCCCGTGCTGATCGGCGGCGCCCTGGTGCTGGGCGGGGTGATCCTCACCAACCGGGGTGCCCGGGGCAGTCGGCGTCCCCAGGGCTAAAGCGGTTCGCGCCCCCAGGGACGGCGGCTGCTTTCCCTGGCCCGGCGCGGCGGCCAAACCGGCCCCACAT
This sequence comes from Azospira inquinata, assembly GCF_018905915.1. Taxonomy (NCBI): domain Bacteria; kingdom Pseudomonadati; phylum Pseudomonadota; class Betaproteobacteria; order Rhodocyclales; family Rhodocyclaceae; genus Azospira; species Azospira inquinata. Next base: position 1,705,079 of record NZ_CP064782.1, on the reverse strand, counting down.
CCCCCAAGGCAAGGCCCCGCAGGATAAACGCCACATTCCTGGCTTATCATGGCCTTCCCTGCCGGACCGGCGTACCGGGCCCGGCCTCTTTTCCAATCACAGAGCCAAGCATCATGAAACGAATTTGCGTCTTTTGCGGGTCCAGTTCCGGCACCCGCCCCGTCTATCGCAGCGCCGCCCAGGCCCTGGGTCGCAGCCTGGCGGAGCAGGGTCTGGAGCTGGTGTATGGGGGCGGCAACGTGGGCCTCATGGGCACGGTGGCCGACGCCTGTCTGGCGGCGGGGGGCCAGGTCATCGGCGTCATTCCCCAGGCCCTGATGGGCAAGGAAGTGGCGGGGCGGCACCTGGAACACCGCCAGCTCACCCGGCTGGAAGTGGTGGATTCCATGCACACCCGCAAGGCCCGCATGGCGGAACTGGCGGATGGTTTCATCGCCCTGCCCGGGGGCTTCGGCACCTTTGAGGAATTCTGCGAAATCATCACCTGGGGCCAGCTGGGCTTCCACACCAAGCCCTGCGGCCTGCTCAACGTGGAAGGCTATTACGACGCCCTGCTAGGGCTCTTCGACCATGCGGTGGCAGAAGGTTTCCTGCGCCAGGAGAACCGGCAGCTGGTGCTCACAGCCCAGGAACCGGACGCCCTGCTGGCGGCCATGGGCCGTTATCAGGCCGAGCCGGTGACCAAGTGGATCAAGGACGTACCCCAGCTCTGAGCCCATCCCAACCCGCCCCCGGAAAGGCCACCGGGGACGGGGCTCTGGCGCCCGCCCCAGGCCGGTGGCATGATGCTCATCGGCCCGCTGCCGGGCCCCGCCGCCATTCGGGCCGGTGGGCGGAATCACAGGGAGAATGCCATGGAATTTCAAGCCATTCTGGTGGAGACCGACGGTCCCCTGGGCCTGCTCACCCTCAATAAGCCGGACCGGCACAACGCCCTGGACGAACACCTGATCGGGGAAATCACCGAAGGTCTGCGCCAGCTGGAAGCCGATGCCCAGGTGCGGGTGGTGGTGCTGTCCGCCACGGGCAAAAGCTTCTGCGCCGGTACGGACCTCCAATGGCAGCAACGGGCAGCCCGCTTCACCCCCAGCCAGAATCTCCAGGAAGCCCGCAACCTGGGGGACATGCTGCAAACCCTGAACACCCTGACCAAGCCGGTCATCGCCCGGGTCCAGGGTCCGGCCTACGGGGGCGGGGTGGGTCTGGTGGCCGCCTGCGACATTGCCCTGGCCACCTACGACGCCCTTTTCGCCCTCACCGACGTCAAGCTGGGCCTGCTGCCCGCCCTGGCCGCCCCCTATTTTCAGGCCGCCGTGGGGGCCCGCCACGCCCGCCGCTACCTGCTCACCGGAGAGCGGTTTTCCGCCGCCGAAGCCTATCGCCTGGGCCTGATCCACGAACTGGTGCCGGACGAGGAAGCCCTGGACGACGCGGTGGGGGAAATCGTGGACAAGCTGCTGCGCAACGGTCCCGCCGCCCTGGGCGCCTGCAAGGAAATGCTGGCCGCCCTGGACGGCCATCCCCTGGACGGGGATCTGGTCCTGGAATCCGCCGCCCGGGCCACCCAGGTGCGCCTCTCCGCCGAAGGCCAGGAGGGCATCGCCGCCTTCCTGGAAAAGCGCAAACCCGCCTGGGCCCAGACCCTGGACGAACCGGCCTGAGGCCCGGAGCGGCGGTTGGTCGCCGCCCCGGACCACCACTGCCTGTTGCTTCCCGTTTCTGCCCGCCGCCCGCCGCCCGCCGCCCGCCGCTTTACCGCCCCACCGCGCCACGGCCCTGAGGTCTGCCACCGGCGAACCCTGACGCCCCACAAGCCCCGGTCCGGGTTCCCTGCTTTGCTGCCGCCCCCCCACCCGGGCCGTCATACCTGAGCCATCCCCAAGGCAGCTGCCGCTCCGGCCTCAGGGCACAGCCTCGCCTTTTTCACCCCCGCCGGGGAACACCAGCGCCCGGGCCGGGTCTATGCACCGGGTACGGGGCGCCTCCCCGTATCCCCCAACCCTGCGGAAAGCCTTTATGGACGCCATAGAAGAAGAACGGGTCGCCTCCCCCTGTATCCGGGTCTGCCGGATGAACGAGGAACACGGCTTTTGCGAAGGCTGCTTTCGCAGCCTGGAAGAAATCTACGCCTGGCGGGAGGCGGATAACGGCCGCCGCCAGGACATCCTGGAACAGAGCCGGGCCCGGCGCCAGCAATGGGACCCGGAAGGGGCCGCCCTGCGGGGCGAGGCCTGAGCCCCGGCACAGAGGAAGACACCCCATGGAAGAAACCTGGGACATACCGGAAGAAGACCCGTGTATCGGGGTCTGCACCATGGACCCGGAAAGCGGCACCTGCCTGGGCTGTGGCCGCACGGCGGAACAGATCGCCGGCCTGCCCCCGGCCAACCCGGCGTCCGGAAAGGATGACGCGCCCCCAGCGTCGGGGAGCGAAACGGGCCCCTCGGCACCATAAGGGGCCTTAAAAGGGCCACGCCGCTGCCCCTTGGCGGCCCAAGCTCCCGGCAGCATCTTCCCGCCCCATCCCTCTTTGGGAAAGCCAAGGAAGACGCCCCTTTCCGGGCGCCTTCTACCCCCAGCCCCCCGGAGGGAAAGCCCTTCGGACCGACCTCCCATCCCCGCCCCGGGGAAACCCGAGCCCTTCCCGGACCACGCCCGGAACACCCGGCCCCACCGTCCACCGGCTCCCGCTCCCCCGCCTCCCTCCCCAGCCACCCCCTTCCCCTTTTCGCTCCGCCCTCCCCCAGGGTGATGCCGGCTTTTTCGGGCTAGCGCCTGAGATTCGGAGGCGTCTATTCGCCTCCGGCCAAGGGCGCCCCTTCAGTACATGCTTAAGCACTTATACGCATAACTATGAAAAAGTGCATAATCAACAGGTCTTTTGAATTCTGTCGCGCCATGCTAAGCGCAAAGCGTGCCAGATAACCGACCCGGCCCCGTTCCAGCCGCCTCTCCGGCGGCAGTCCCCCGGTTCGGGTCGCTTTTTTTCCGAAAGGTTTGTCATGTTCTGGCGTAAGCAATTGAACGCGCTGGTGGCCCGCCTGCGCGCCCGCAACCTGCCCCTGCGGCTGGTGCTGTGGAACGGCACCAGCTTCGACCTGGGGGAAGATCCCCGGGTCACTCTCACCCTGCCCGCCATGTCCGGCCTGCGCTACCTGCTCACCCCCAGCCTGGATAATCTGGGCACCGCCTATGTGGAAGGGGACATTCAGGTGGCGGGCTCGGCCCGGGACATCATTACCGTAGCCGCCGCCATGGCGGACGGGGAAATCAAGCCGGAGGGCCGTTTCGGTCCCATTCGCCGCATGGTGCGCCACAACCGGAAAATGGATGCGGAGGCCATCGCCTACCACTACGACGTGTCCAACGATTTCTACAAGCAGTGGCTGGACGACAACATGGTCTATTCCTGCGGCTATTTCCAGCACCCGGAGGACAGCCTGGAAACGGCCCAGGTCCAGAAAATCGACCTGATTCTGCGCAAGATTCGCCTCCAGCCCGGCCAGCGCCTGCTGGACATCGGCTGCGGCTGGGGAGCCCTGATTCTGCGCGCCGCCCAGCACTGGGGCGCCCGCTGCGTGGGCATCACCCTGTCCCAGCAGCAGTACGACCTGGCCCGGGCCCGCATCGCTACCGCCGGACTGGAAGACCGGTGCGAGGTGCGGCTCCAGGATTATCGGGATGTGACGGGCCGTTTCGACCGGATCACCAGCGTGGGCATGTTCGAGCACGTGGGCCTGAAAAATCTGCGGGCCTATTTCGCCCGCATCCACGAGCTATTGGAGGACGACGGGGTGGTACTCAACCACGGCATTACCTCCACGGACCCGGATTCGGGGGAAGTGCCCTGGGGGGGCGGCAGCTTTATCGAGCGCTATGTGTTTCCCCACGGAGAACTGCCCCACATCGGCCTGACCCTGCGGGAAATGGCCGCCGCCGGCCTGGAAGCCACGGACGTGGAGAATCTGCGCCGCCACTACGCCCGCACCCTGGAGCACTGGTCCTACCGCTTCGAAACGGCGGGGGACACCCTGCGGGCCATGGTGGGGGACCGGCGCTACCGCATCTGGCGCATTTATCTGGCGGGCTGCGCCTACGGCTTTTCCCACGGCTGGGTGGCCCTGCACCAGATCGTGGCCACCAAGGCCAACAGCCTGGGAGCGGAAACCATGCCCTGGACCCGGGACTACATCTACAACGACCAGGGGGCCGGCATCTGAGGCCCGTCCTACGGCCCCAAGCGCCGGAGCGGCCCTGGCAGGCCCTGGCAGGCCCGTCAGGCCTCGCTCCCCAGGGCGGCCTCCGCTAAGGCCACCCAGTAGCTCACGCCCAGAGTCAGGGCCTGGTCGTTAAAGTCGTAGCGGGGGTTATGCAGGGTGCAGCCCCCTTCCCCCGGACCGTTGCCCAGCCACACATAGCACCCGGGCTTGGCCTGGAGCATGAAGGCGAAATCCTCCGCCGCCAGGGAGGGGGCGGGACTTTCCGCCACCGCCCCGGCGCCGCACAGGGCCCGGGCCACCCGGCGGCACAGGGCGGTTTCCGCCGGGGCATTGACCGTGGCCGGAATACGCTCGTCGTAGCTGACCCGGACCTGGACCCCGTAGCTGGTCGCTACCCCGTTGCAGAGGCGCTCCAGGCTTTCTTCCAGACGGGCCTGGACCTGGGGCTTGAAGCTGCGCAGGGTGCCTTCCAGCACCACCCGGTCGGGAATGATGTTGCTGGTGGTGCCGCCGTGGATCTGGGTCACGGACACCACCCCCGCCTCCAGGGGGTCCAGATTGCGGCTGACGATGGTTTGCAGGGCCAGCACCAGCTGGCTGGCCGCCACCACCGGGTCCCGCCCCTCCTGGGGCATGGCCGCATGGGCGCCATGGCCCTCCACGGCAATGCGAAAAACGCAGGTGCCCGCCATCACCGGGCCGTCATGCACCGCCATATGGCCCAGGGGCAGACCGGGCCAGTTGTGCAGGCCGAACACCCGGCTCACGGGAAAGCGCTGGAAAAGCCCCTCCCGAACCATGACCTCCGCCCCGTTTTCCTCCTCCTCCGCCGGCTGAAAGACAAAAACCAGGGTGCCGTCGAAGCGCCCCCGTTCCGCCAGCCAGCGGGCCGCCCCCAGGAGCATGGCGGTATGGCCGTCGTGGCCGCAGGCGTGCATCCGCCCTTCATGGCAAGAGCGGTGGGGAAAATCGTTGCGCTCCGCCAGGGGCAGGGCGTCCATATCCGCCCGCAGGGCAATGGCCCGGTGAGAATTACCCCGGCGCAGCACTCCCACCACCCCGGTCTTGGCCAGCCCCTGGTGCACTTCCAGGCCATAGGCCGCCAGTTCCTTGGCCACCACCTGGGCGGTGCGGGTTTCGTGGAAGGCCGTTTCCGGATGGGCGTGCAAATCCCGGCGCAGGGCCGTGAGTTCGGCAAGATAGGGCAGATCGAGAACTTGCATGGAAAAACACGCTCCAAGGGGCACCGGCGCCCCGGGGTGGGCAGCGCCTCCGGCGCCGGTTCGGTCTGACAGTTTAGCCAGCCCGGCTTGATCCTGGAAGCTGCCCTGGTTATCCTCGTCCCATGCATCTGGTCCTTATTTCCGGCCTTTCCGGCTCAGGCAAGTCCATCGCCATCAACGTCCTGGAGGACGCGGGCTACTATTGCGTGGACAATTTGCCCTCTGCCCTACTCATCGATCTAGTGGAAGAACTGCGGCGCAAGGGCTACCGCCGGGTGGGGGTTGCCATGGACGTGCGTAGCGGCGAAGGCATCCGGGAACTGCCCCGGCTCCTGGAACAGCTGAAAAGCGCCAACACCACGGTGAGCTTTCTCTTCCTAGACGCCAAGGACGACACCCTGCTGCGGCGCTTTTCCGAAACCCGGCGGCGCCATCCCCTGGCCCGGGAAGGCCGCACCCTGGCAGAAGCCATCCGGGAAGAGCGGCAACTCCTGGCCACCGTGGCCGGGTTGGGGCATCGCATCGACACCAGCGACCTCAAGGCCGCCACCCTGCGGGCCTGGGTACACCAGTTCGTCACCCTGGAGCCGGGCCAGGGCCTGACCCTGTTTTTCCAGTCCTTCGGCTTCAAGCACGGCATTCCCCTGGATGCGGATCTGGTCTTCGACGTGCGCTGCCTGCCCAACCCCTATTACGACCTAGAACTGCGGCCCCTCACCGGCCAGGACCAACCCGTGGCGGATTACCTGGAAGCCCAGGCAGAGGTGCTGGAAATGCGCCAGGACATCTTCCGCTTCGTCTCCCGCTGGCTGCCCGCCTACATCCGGGATTCCCGCTCCTATCTCACCGTGGCCATCGGCTGCACCGGCGGCCAGCACCGCTCCGTCTATCTGGTGGAATGGCTGGCCAGCCAATTCAAGGATCAGGCCAGGGATCTGCGGGTTCTGCGCCGCCACCGGGAACTGGCCGGATCGGCCCATGGCTGAACCCCGCACCGCCCCTTGGCCAGCCCGCCGCTGGCTGGGCCTGATGCGTCCCGGAGACTGGCTCACCCTGCTCCTGGGGGCCCTCGTCTGCGGCGCCCTGGTGCCTCTGGCCTGGCACGGCGGGGTGGCGGAACGGGCCGTGGTGCGGAAAGACGGCCAGGTGGTGGCCCAACTGGACCTGTCCCGGCCCCACCAATTGGAAATCACCGGCCCCATCGGCCTCACCCGCATTGCGGTGGAACCGGGCCGGGCCCGGGTGGCGGCGGACCCGGGGCCGCGCCAGTACTGCGTGCGCCAGGGCTGGCTGGCCCGCCCAGGAGAAATCGCCATCTGCGCCCCCAACCACATCAGCCTGCAAATCGCCGGTCGGGATGAGGCCTATGATTCCCTCAATTACTGAGCCCCCCTTGCCCGGCGGAGAAGACCCCCGGCTGCCGGGAGCAACCACGGGTAGCCCGACTGGGGCCCCGACTCCGGCTGCCGGTTTATCCATGACCGCCTCCCCGACCCTGGCCGGGGAAGCCCCCTTTGGCGCTGCCCCCATCACCGCTCCCGCCGCGCCCCCAGCCGCTGACACCGCTCCCCCCGCCGGCGCTCCGGGAGCCACCACCCTGATCCTGCCCGTCACCCCGGAGGACCGGCGCATTGCCCGGCTGGCCACGGCGGCTATTTTTCTCTCCCTGGTGGATGCGGCCATTCCCACCCCCCTGCCCGGCATCAAGCCCGGGCTGGCCAATATCGTCACCCTCCTGGTGCTGCAACGCCACGGCTGGCGCGCCACGGCCTGGGTGACCGGCCTGCGGGTGCTGGCGGGCAGCCTGCTCCTGGGCCAGTTTCTCGCCCCCGGCTTTTTCCTCTCCGCCGCAGGCGCCCTGTTCAGCCTGGGCGCCCTGGGTCTGGCCCGGGCCCTGCCCCGGCGCTGGTTCGGCCCGGTGAGCCTGTCCATTCTGGCCGCCTTCGCCCACATCAGCGGTCAGCTACTTCTGGCCCGGCTCTGGCTCATTCCCCATAACGGCATCTTTCTCCTGGCTCCGGTTTTCGCCCTGGCCGCCCTCTTCTTCGGCACCATTAACGGCCTCATCGCCGCCCGGCTGCTGGCGGAAGACAGCCCCCTCCCGGGCCTGACTCAGGCTTCCCCGGCCCCTGCAAGCGCGCCTCTTCGCCCCTGACCCTATTCGAGACCCCCATGGCCCCCGCTCCCGCCACCGTCTGCCTCGCCTTCACCGGCGCCTCCGGCCTGCCCTACGGCATTCGCCTGCTGGAATGTCTCCTGGCCGCCGGACGCCGGGTCCAGCTCCTCTATTCCCAGGCCGCCCGGGTGGTGGCCAAACAGGAAATGGACCTGGAACTACCCGCCGCCCCCAAGGAACTGGCGGAACACTTCCGGGCCGCCTACGGGGAGCTGCCCGGCACCCTGGAAGTCTATGGCCGGGAAGAGTGGTTCGCCCCCATGGCCTCCGGCTCCGGCGCCCCGGACGCCATGGTGATCTGCCCCTGCTCCATGGGCACCCTGGCGGCGGTAGCCCAGGGCCTGGCGGATAACCTAATCGAACGGGCGGCGGATGTGATGCTCAAGGAGCGCCGCCCCCTGATCCTGGTGCCCCGGGAAACCCCCTTCTCCGTCATTCACCTGGAAAACATGCTGCGGCTGGCCCGGGCCGGGGCCCTGATCCTGCCCCCCAATCCGGGCTTCTACGCCCACCCCCAGAGCGTGGATGATCTGGTGGATTTTGTCGTCGCCCGCATCCTGGACCAGCTCCACGTCCCCCAATCCCTCCAGGCCCCCTGGGGGGGCGAAAAGGAGGCCTAGGATGGGCTGGCGCGACTTCTTCCGCCGCCAGGCGGCGGCCCCGGAAATTCTGGATATTCCCCTCTTTCCCCTGAACACCGTACTGTTCCCCGGGGAAACCCTGGACCTCAAGGTCTTCGAGCCCCGCTATCTGGACATGGCCTCCGCCGCCCTCAAAGATGGCAGCCCCTTCGGTATCTGCCTCATCGCCCAGGGCCAGGAAGTGGGCCACCCCGCCGAGCCCCACCCGGTGGGCACCCTGGCGGAAATTGAACGCTGGGACATGCCCCAGCTGGGCATCCTCATGCTCACCGTTCGGGGCGGGCAACGCTTCAATGTGCTGGAAAGCAGCGCCCAGGCGGACGGCCTGCTACGGGCCCGGGTCGCCCCCCTGGCGGAAGCCCCGAGCCGGGCCATTCCCCCCGCCCAGGCCACCCTGGTGCCCCTGCTGCGCCAGATTATCGCCGACCGGGGCGACGCCCACTGCCCCCCGCCCCACCACTTCGACGACGCCGCCTGGGTCGGCTACCGGCTGGCAGAAGTCATGCCCGTCCAGCCCCTGGCCAAACAAAAACTCCTGGAACTGGAAGACCCGGTGTCTCGCCTGGAGATATTGCAGAAGTATTTAGCTCAGCGGGGGTTGGTGGGGTGAAATAAACTCTCTTTAGTTGCAAGCTAGACTAGTCAAGAGGCGTTCAACTCGAGCCCTTAAAACGGCACTTCCTGAAATTTTCCAGCAATTTCAGGAGTTTTCTTCTCGCTGAAACCGTACGCTCCCCCTTTAGATTTTATGTGATCGACGGCCTACATCCACCCTGCTAATATGCCATTCAATTTCCATCTTTAAAAAAAAGGTCTTAGACCATGCCTTGCCAATTTTCTCTTGGTTATGTAGGCACCTTTAAACCCGAAAAGACATCAGAAGAAAGTTCCACAAATTCTTTTGGAAGCAAGTGCCAATTCGATTTCTTTGACGAAAATCACTTGATCATACTGGAAGGAAAAAAATGGTGCCCCTTCCATTTACCACTAGTTGATTCTCATGGCCATGACACAGAAAAGAAAAATTGGAATCATGAAAAACAAGACCACTACAAAAGCTTACTCAACAAATACATTGAGGAGCAGATAAAAAAGGAAGCCCCTATAAATCTTAGCGGGCTAATCTATTGGGGCAAATTTACTTTTCCCAAGATAAAAGCGGTTAGCCTCGACGGTACCCAAGGCGAGCCTTACCAAAACATTCCAGAAGTAGCTCTAGACAAAGCTTATTTCCCTAACGAGGTCGATTTCAGCCGCCTCTATTTTTTCAAGATAGTCTATGCCAGATATACCACTTTCAATGGCGACGCAAACTTTTCGTTAACGCAGTTTGCGGACGATGCCAACTTTTCTGATAGCGCATTCAACGGAAATACTATATTTGTCAAATCCAATTTCAAAAAAACTGTTAGATTCAGAGGGGCGCAATTTGAAAGCTACCTCAATTTTATTGGCGCTTCGTTTGACGGAATCGCAGATTTCTCACTACACAATCATATAAGACTAATAAAAACACCCCTGTTATCAGAAAATCCATTAAGGGGGGCTTTTTTCAAAAATGCTAGATTCCTCGGCCACGCAATATTTAATGACAGAATATTCACACTTGGGCCGGACTTTGAAAACGCTCAGTTCTCAATTGCGCCATGGTTCTATAACAGTACGTTTCATCAAAGCGTCAATTTTGACGGCGCAAAATTTCGTGACCCAGGCTACAGCACAGCCGATCACTCCTACCGCGCATTAAAACTTGCCATGGAGAAATTAGGTGCACGCGATGAGCAAGCGATGTTCTTTGCGCTGGAGCAACAAGCCCGGGCCAGGAAATCTATAACGCCAAAGTCAATAAAATTTTTCTCCCACTTATATGGTCTAACTTCTGACTATGGCCAAAGCTTTGTACGCCCACTTCTTTGGTTATCCTTAGCCGCCATCTTTTTTGGCTTTATCTACACAATAAATCTGCTATTCCTAAAAAGCGATCAATCACTTTCTTTTTACTTCATCGCCAATTTCACTTTAGAACAACTAACGCGCCCCTTTTTAATCTGGGCTCCCGATTCTTTAGTAAAGTTAGGAATTTCCTCGAATCCCACCATAGAGCCAACCGGGGCTGAGCTAACACTAAAAATCTTTTCTACCCTGCACACCCTAATATCTATCGGCCTATTCACGCTTACATTATTAGCTCTACGGCGCCGATTTAAGCTCGATTGAATCCCCCCCAAAACCCAAAAAAGCCGGAAAGGAAACTCCCGAAGTTTCCTTCCCGGCTTTTTGTCCGGATGCTGCGCCCGGGACCTCTTGCTTTTCCCGGGCCGGTGTTACTGCCCCGGCACCGCCACGGTACCGGAGGGGCGGCTTAGCCGCGCCGGATGCGGCGGGCGGCCGACTCCAGGCGTTGCTTTTCCGCCAGGACCCTAGCCGCGTAGGCCTGGTCCTCGTCATCGGCGGCGCCGGCAAACTGTTGCAGGCCTTCCACCAAATCCCCGTTGCGGCGGATGTACTCCTTGAGGGCCTTGGCCCCCACTCGCACATTGGTCACCGGGTCCAGCAAGGGGGCTTTGCCCGCGCCGGCGGGGAGCTTGTCCTTGTGGAAGCGGGGAATGACCTGCATCAGCCCCTGGGCGCCCATGACGCTTTGGCTCAGGGGGTTGAAGCCCGACTCAATGCCGATGACGGCAACGATGAGCAGGGGGTCCAGATGCAATTCCGCACTGGTGGTCTGCACCGCCTGGAACACCGGACGCATGGCGTCGGCGGACACTTTGTAGCGGTGTGCCACGTAGGCCAGGGCGCCCCGCATACGGGGCGACAGGCTTTCGCCAGCCGAGGTGTCGGCGGCGGCACGGGTAACCTTTGCCGCGGGGGCGGCGGCAACGGTGGCCGGGGTGGCATCGGCCGTTTCGGCGGATGCTTCAACCACGGCGGGTTCGACCTCTGCCGGAGCAGGGTCGTTGTTTCCCCATACGGGGATCAGGGCGGCCAGCAATGCAAGGCCGGCGGCGATAAGACAGATCTGCAGCAGACTGGACACGCTCAGGGCGCGGGCAGTCGAGGCTTTGAGTGAGATCGTCGTAGACATGCTCTCTCCTTTCCTGTGGTCACCAACCCGCGACAGGAACAAACGAAACGTCGCGAGAGATATGGCAACAGTGGGGTTCAACACATGGCGGCGGGAACGCCAGCAAGCCGGCCCGGTGGCGGGATTGGTCAGTTAAGGCCTCGGGGTGAGGCAATCAGGACCGGCTTGATTACGAAGGTTGCCAAAGGGGCAACGGGGCGCACTATATTGATTCTATTGACATTTGTCAAGCCAGGGGGCTTTCGGCCCCTGCCCGGCGCCCTCCGAGAGGGGGCCAAAGCCGCAAGGGGCAAGGCTCTCCCGGGAGGTGGGGGAAGACCGGGGAGGCCCGGGAAAAATGGGTAGACCGTCCCCCTTTTCCGTTCCCAACCGGGTCAGGTGACCCGGGCAAAACGGCTCAAAAATCCTTCAGCTGCAATGCCCGCCCTGCTGGAAGGGATCGAGGAAATTCTGGCAGATGAATTTACCTACCTTGCCCCGCCAGGTGCCGGGCTCGTGGTTCTTGTAATAGCTGATGCGCTTGGTCAGGGTGTAGCAGCCCTGGGGCGGCCACTGGAGAAAGAGCAGGACGGCGAAGGTGTAGTTGAAGACCAGATCCACCACAAAAGCGGTGAGGGCCAGGGGCACGGCCAGTACCTTGACCAGGGGAGTGGCCTGGTGCCAGCCCTGGTAGAGGGCCGCGCAGGCCAGGAACAGGACCCAGAAAACGTAGAGATAGAGGAAGAAAAAAGCGACGGAGGACATGACCAAGGCTCCCGAAGAGGGGAAGGCCGAACCCGGCGGATTCGGGGAAATTCCCCGGGACCATTGTCCCACGGCCCTCCCGGACTTGTCCGTGGCATATATGACATTTATTCCCACGCCCCGGGGGGAAGGGGGAAGGCGGCGGCCTCAGTTCCCGGAGGAGGCGGAGGGAGCCGCCTGGGCGCCTTCCAGCCCCAGGAGCAGCTTTTTGATGGGGGCAGGTAGGGCCGCTTCCCCCACCCGGGACCAGGGCAGCCATTCCCAGCTCCCTTCCCGGAGCATGCGTTCCGGCCCCACCCGGCACAGCCAGGGGCTCAGGATCAGGCGGAAATGGGTGAAGGTGTGGCGCAGGGGCGGCAGGGGTGCCGCTGCCAGCAGATCCAGGCCCAAACGCTGGGCCTGGGCCGGGGCGGATTCCTCCGTCCCCGCTTCCGGCAGAGTCAGCAGGCCGCCCCAGATGCCGCTGGGGGGACGACGCTCCAGAAGAATGCGTTCCCCGTCGTGGAAAATGCAGGCACTCACCTGGCGTTCCGGCACCGCCTTGCCCGGCTTACCCTCGGGCAGCTCCTCCTGGCGCCCTTCCCGACGGGCAACGCAGTGTTCCTGAAGGGGGCAGAGTACGCAGGCCGGTTTGCTCCGGGCACAGAGTCCGGCCCCCAGGTCCATGATGCCCTGGGTATAGGCCACCATGTCCGGCGCCTCAGGCAGCAGGGCTTCCGCCAGGGCCCAGAGTCCCTTTTCCACCCTGGGGCTGCCGGGAAAACCGGCAATGCCGAAACAGCGGGTCAGCACCCGCTTCACATTGCCGTCCAGAATCGCCGCCCGGCAATCGAAGGCGAAGGCGCCGATGGCCGCCGCCGTGGAACGGCCAATGCCGGGCAACTGGGCGATCAATTCCGGAGAGGGAGGAAAGTGGCCGCCGTACTGGGCGCAGACGGCCACGGCACAGGCGTGGAGATGGCGGGCCCGGGCGTAGTAGCCCAGACCGGACCACAGCTCCAGCACCCGTTCCAGGGGGGCCGCCGCCAGGTCCGCCAGGGTGGGAAAGGCCTCCAGGAAACGGGCGTAGTAGGGAATCACCGTACTCACCTGGGTCTGCTGGAGCATGATTTCCGAGAGCCAGATACGGTACGGGTCCCGGGTATTCTGCCAGGGCAGGTCGTGGCGCCCTTCCCGGCGCTGCCAAGCCACCAGCCGGGAAGCGAATTCCCGGAGGGCGGCGGGGTCGGCGGGGGGCAGAGGGACCGGAAGGGCCCGGGGGGTGGGGGCCAAAGGGGGCTTAACGGCCGTTGCCGCCGCTCACCGGGCGCACCTGGCTGGCGGCCAGCTTGGCCCGTTCCCGGGCCTTTTCCACCGTTTCCCCGCTGGCCAGGGCCACCCCCATGCGGCGCTTTTTAAAGCTCTGGGGTTTGCCGAACAGGCGCAGGTCTGTGCCCGGCACCTGGAGGGCTTCCGCCACCCCTTCAAAGGCGATGCCCGTCTCTTCCAGGCCACCGTAAATGACCGCAGAGGCCCCCGGGTTGCGCAGGGTGGTATCCACGGGCAGGCCCAGAATGGCCCGGGCATGGAGCTCAAATTCGGAGAGGCGCTGGGTGGCCAGGGTCACCAGCCCCGTGTCGTGGGGCCGGGGGCTAACCTCGGAAAACCATACCTGATCGCCCTTGACGAACAGTTCCACGCCGAAAATGCCCCGGCCGCCAAGCCCGGCGGTAATGCGATGGGCGATATCCCGGGCCTTTTCCCGGGCACCGGCAGACATGGCCTGGGGCTGCCAGGATTCCACGTAATCCCCGTTCAGCTGATGGTGGCCGATGGGGTCGCAGAAGGAGGTTTCCACCTGGCCCGTGGTGCCCAGGGCCCGCACCGTGAGCTGGGTGATTTCGTAGTCGAAGTCGATAAAGCCTTCCACGATCACCCGGCCCTGATCCACCCGGCCGCCGGATTTGGCATAGTCCCAGGCAGGGGCCACTTCGGCGGCGCTGCGCACCAGGCTCTGGCCCTTGCCGGAGGAGGACATTACGGGCTTGACCACGCAGGGGTAGCCGATGCCGGGCTGGCTGTCCGTGCCGTCGATGGCAGCCTGGAGTTGATCCAGGGAATCGGCGAAGCAGTATGGGGAAGTGGGCAGGCCCAGCTCTTCCGCCGCCAGACGGCGGATGCCTTCCCGGTTCATGGTGAGACGGGCGGCCCGGGCCGTGGGAATCACCTCCGTCAGGCCTTCCGCCTCGATCTGCACCAGCATGTCCGTGGCGATAGCCTCGATTTCCGGCACCACCAGATGGGGCTTTTCCAATTCCACCAGACGGCGCAGGGCAGCCCCGTCCGTCATGTCGATCACATGGCTGCGATGGGCCACCTGCATCCCGGGGGCATGGTCGTAGCGGTCCACGGCGATCACCTCGACACCCAGGCGCTGCAAAGCGATAATGACTTCCTTGCCCAGTTCGCCGGCACCCAGCAGCATGACGCGGGTGGCGGAGGGACTCAAGGGTGTACCGATTCTCATGGGTTCTCTCCCGTCTGGTTTTGTCGCCGCAGCACACACACTGGGCCTGGACGCCACGGACCGCAAGGGCCCCCGCGAAGGGGCAGCCCACCTATTCCGGTCCGGCGCTGGCGTAAGGTCGCAAATTTTAACACGCCGCTTTTTTCCCACCCCTCACCCACCGTCACACCATGAACGCCACCGCCCCCTTTTCCGTCGCCAGCCCGGCGGCGCCCTTTGACAGCCGTAGTTTCCGCAACGCCCTGGGCAGCTATGCCACGGGCGTCACCGTGGTCACCGCCCTGGGCCCGGACGGCCGCCCCCTGGGGCTCACCGTCAATTCCTTCAGCTCCGTCTCCCTAGAGCCGGCCCTCATTCTCTGGAGTCTGGCGGCCCAGTCCCCCAGCCGGGAAGCCTTCGTCCAGGCCAGCCACTTCGCCGTCAATGTGCTGGCTCTGGACCAGGAAGCCCTCTCCAACCGCTTCGCCTCCCGGGCCGAGGACAAATTCGCCGATCTGGACTGGGCCCCGGGCCTGGGGGGCGCGCCCCTGCTGCCGGGCTGCTGCGCCACCTTCCAATGCGCCAATGAGGCCCGCCACCCCGGGGGAGACCACCTGATTTTCATCGGCCGGGTGGAAGCCTTTGAGCACCAGCCGGAACGCTTGCCCCTGGTCTTCCAGGGCGGAGCCTACCGGCAGCTGGCGCCCCTGGGCCGCTAAAGCTCGACCGCCCCGCCCGCCGGGCCCATCCGGCGGGCGGGGATAAAAGGCAGGGGCGGGGCTTCCCGCCGCCGCCGCTTTGCTCTACAATCCGGTTCCTCTTAGCGGGCGTCGTATAATGGTATTACCTGAGCTTCCCAAGCTCATGAAGAGGGTTCGATTCCCTTCGCCCGCTCCAGCTTTCCCCCTCCGCTCCATTCCCCGCCTTACCCCCACCCTTCGTTTTTCCTCCCCGTTTTTCCTGTTTAAGGTTTCTGGCTCTACGCCTGTCAGCCAAGCCCCAGGCCCCTGAGCGGCCAATCCCTAGTTTGGCGACCATCCCCATGGCGGCGCTTTCGGCGCACAATAGGACATGGTCGAGCCCCCGGGTTCCGACCCCTTGGAAACCACCCGCGAGAGGAGATGCACGTTGCCTGAAAAACCCCAATCCCCCAGCACCGTTCCCAGCACTGTCCGCAAGACCAAGAGCGTCGCCCCCAAGGCCGTGCCACCTCGCGCTGCCAAGGCCGGTGACGTGGCCCCGGCCCGCAGCCAGGGCGGCATCGAAAAATTCGTGGTGGGCCAAGCTGTGGCTGCCGCCCAGACCTCCAAGGCCGTGGCGGTGAACGACATTATTAAGACCGTGGCCAAGGAAGGCCTGGGCGGCGTGGCCGAAACCCTGGGCGCCATTGTGGCCGGGGCTTCCCCGGACGATGTGAAGGCCCTGCGCAAGGCCCTTTTCCAGGATGAGGAAAAGCAGCCGCCAAAGCGGCCCATCAGCCCGGATGAGGAATTAGCCGAGGACTGGCGTAATGGGGGCTATCCCTACAAAAACCTCATGTCCCGGAAGAATTACGAAAAGCAGAAATACCACCTCCAGGTGGAACTGCTGAAGCTCCAGGCCTGGGTCAAGGAAACGGGGCAACGGGTGGTGATTGTCTTTGAAGGCCGGGACGCGGCAGGCAAGGGCGGCACCATCAAGCGCTTCATGGAACACCTGAATCCCCGGGGCGCCAAGGTAGTGGCCCTGGACAAGCCCTCCGACGTGGAAAAGGGCCAGTGGTATTTCCAACGCTACATCCAACACCTGCCCACCGCCGGAGAAATCGTCCTGTTTGACCGGTCCTGGTACAACCGGGCCGGGGTGGAACGGGTCATGGGCTTCTGTAGCGACGAGGAATACAACGAATTCATGCGCCAGACGCCGGAATTTGAACGCAATCTGGTGCGCAGCGGCATTCACCTGATCAAGTTCTGGTTCTCCGTCAGCCGGGAAGAGCAGCGCCGCCGCTTCAAGGAACGGAAAGACCATCCCCTGAAGCAATGGAAGCTGTCCCCCATCGACCTGGCCTCCCTGGATAAGTGGAACAACTACACCAAGGCCAAGGAATCCATGTTCTTCTACACGGACACGGCGGATGCCCCCTGGACCGTGGTCAAGTCGGACTGCAAGAAGCGGGCGCGGCTCAACGCCATGCGCTACGTGCTCTACAAGCTGCCCTACACCAACAAGGACGCCACCGCCATCGGCCGCCTGGACCCCCTGCTGGTGGGCCGAGCCAATGTGGTGTACGAACGGGGCGAACAGGGCGGCCCGGTGGTGTTTTAAAAAAGGCGATGGCCGGAGAGACGCCACCACGGGCCTTTCACGGTGTCCAGCCCCCTGCCCATTCGGGGCGGGGCGATAAAAAACGGCGGGCAATTCCCGCCGTTTTTTTGCGTTCCGAGCCGCCGCAGCACATCTCTGCCCTGCTGGGGGCTGGGGGCTGGGGGCTGGGGGCTGGGGGCTGGCGGGTGCGGGTGCGGGTGCGGGTGCGAGAAGCAAGAAGAGAAACCGAGCAACAAGGGCGGAGAAACCCCGCCGCCTCAGTCCGGCGTCAGAACCCAGTGGCCCTGGCGCAGCTGCATCATGGCCCGGGGCAGGGGCTCGGGGCCGTTGTGATTATCCCGGGTAAAGCGGTAGATGCCCTGGCAGCCCGCCAAGGGGGCACCGTGTTCCAGAGCATTACGCAAGGCCTGACGAAAGGCCGGGGTGCCGGGATGACCGTGGGTCAGGGCCTGGGGCACGGCGGCCTGGAGCAACAGGCCCGCGTCGAAGACATAGCCGCCGAAGGGTTCAGGGGCCACCCGGTAACGGGCCCGATAGGCCTGGGCGTAAGCCGCCACCTGGGTCGCCAGGGGATGGTTGGGGGGCAGCTGGTCGGCCACCAGCACCGGATTAGCCACCATCCAGGTGCCTTCCGCCACCTTCCCCGCCAGCAGGGGGAAGGCCCCCAGGGACGCCCCCATGGTCTGATAGATGGGGCCCCGGTAACCCTTGTCCCGCAGGGAAACCTGGGGCAGCAGGGCGGGCAGGCCGGAAGCGGCGATCAACACCCCGTCCGGCTTGGCCGCCATGGTATTGAGCACCTGGCCCATCACCGTCTGGTCCATGCGCCCGTAGCGTTCCGTCAGTAGCAGATGCACCCCAGCCTTGGGCGCCGCTCCTTCGATATACGAGCGCCAGCTTTCCCCGTAGGTGTCCGTAAAGCCGATCAGGGCCAGGCGCCGCACCCCGTGGCGGGCCATATGGCGCAGGAGCACGGTGGACAGGCTGGCTTCGCTCGGGGTCAGTTTGAAAGCCCAGCGTTTACGGGCCTCCAGGGGCTGAACCACCAGGGAGGAGCCCGCCGGGGTGAGCATGGGCACCTGGGCATCGGCGACGAAATCCAGGAGTGCCAGGGAGGCGGGGGTGGTGGTGGGGCCGATCAGGGCATCCACCCCGGGGGCCCGGAGCAGGGCCCGGACCAGGGCCACGGTGCGCACCGGGTCCGAGTTATCGTCCAGCACCACGTATTCCACCGGCTCCCCGCCGATGCGCCGGGGCAACAGCGCTACCGCGTTGCGCTGGGGCAGTCCCAGGGCGGAGGCGGCGCCGGTGGCGGAAACGATGACGCCGATGCGCAGCACCGCCCCGGCGGGCTGGGCAGCCCCCCACAGCAGTATTGCTCCCAGCAACAGGCCCAGCCACCGATACATATTTGCCGTTCCGTCGTCTCCGGCGTGCGCGCCGCTTTCCCGGCCCCCGGCGGGAGCCTTCATGGAAACGGCATTATAACCATGGAATAGGGCCCAACCTGTGCACTAATGCCCGAGGCGGCAGGCAGCTTCCCGAAAGGCCCGTGGTAAAATCACCCCCCTCATGGAAGTCACGCTCAACGGCGAAATCCGCCATTTCCCCGCCGCCCTTACCGTCGCCCAGCTGGTGACGGAACTGGGCTATACCGGCAAACGCATCGCCGTGGAAATCAACGGCGACATCGTGCCCCGCGGACGCCATGCCGATACCCTGGTGGCGGCAGGGGACCATATTGAAATCGTCGTCGCTGTGGGCGGCGGCTAGGAGCTCTCCATGGATCAACTCGTCATCGCCGGCAAGGCCTACCGTTCCCGTCTCCTCGTGGGCACGGGCAAGTATCGGGATTTTGAACAGACCCGTCAGGCCATTGAAGCCTCCGGCGCGGAAATCGTCACCGTGGCCATCCGCCGCATGAACATCGGCCAGGACCCCAGCCAGCCCAATCTGCTGGAAGTGCTGCCCCCGGACCGCTACACCATTCTGCCCAACACCGCCGGCTGCTTCACCGCCGAAGAGGCGGTGCGCACCCTGCGTCTGGCCCGGGAACTGCTGGACGGCCATAGCCTGGTGAAACTGGAAGTGCTGGGGGACCCCAAGACCCTCTTCCCCAACATGCCGGAAACCCTGAAGGCCGCCGAAACCCTGGTCAAGGAAGGCTTCCAGGTCATGGTCTACTGCGCTGACGACCCCATCCAGGCCAAAATGCTGGAAGAACTGGGCTGTGTGGCGGTCATGCCCCTGGCCTCCCTGATCGGCTCCGGCATGGGCATTCTCAATCCCTGGAATCTGCGCCTCATCATCGACAACGCCAAGGTGCCGGTGCTGGTGGATGCGGGGGTGGGCACCGCCTCCGACGCGGCCATCGCCCTGGAACTGGGCTGCGACGGGGTGTTGATGAACACCGCCATCGCCCACGCCCAGGACCCGGTGCTCATGGCCAGTGCCATGCAAAAGGCCGTGGCCGCCGGTCGGGAAGCCTTCCTGGCCGGGCGCATGCCCCGCAAGCTGTATAGCGCTGACCCCAGCTCCCCCACCACCGGCCTCATCGGCAAGCCCTGAGCGCCCTTTCCCCATGGCTTTCCCCCGGCGGCTGATTCTGGCCTGGCTCTGTGCCATGGCACCCTGGGGGGCCCGGGCCCAGGACAGCACCCTGCTTACCCCGGCCCAGCTGGAACTGCGGGAAGTGTTGCAGGCCCTGGACCCGCGCCAGTGGCTGCCCCGCCTGGTCACCCCCGGCTCCGCCGCCACCCTGCCCAATCCCCGGGGCCTGCCCCAGAAAGGGCGGGAGGGGGAAACGGCAGGGGAAACCACCGCCCCGACAGCGGCCCCCAACAGCCCCAGCGCCGAAGGGGCGCCGATGCCATCGACAGCCCCGGCAACTTCAACGGTCTCGACCGGAACGACCGCCCCTAGTCCTGTCTCGACAGGCCCCGCCCCACAGAGTTCAGAGGCCAAGGGCCCGGCCGCAGCCGACGCCAGCGTAGCGCGCCCGGCCCACCCCGTGGCCCCGGCGCCCCAGGAGGCCGCCCCCACGGCACCGCTCCCCGGCACCCCCTCCGATCTCCCAACGGCAGCGGCTGCGAACGCCGCTTCCCCCAACCCGCCTGGGCAAACGCCCGCCACCGGCCGCCAGGAAGCGGACGGCCCCTCCGCTGCACCTGCACCTGCACCTGCACCTGCACCTGCACCTGCACCTGCACCTGCACCCCAGCCTACGGCAACCACGTCTATCGCGCCTACCGAGCCTATCGCGTCAGCCACCCCTGCCGCTCCCGCCACATCTGGGGCCCCCGCCGCCCCCAGCAATCCGGCCTCCCCCTTTACCCCTGGCCCGTGGACCACGGCCACCCCGGTTCGTCCGGCCCCGGCCGCTTCGGACCCCCTGCCTCCCCTCAAGCCCGATCCCCAGCGTCTGGGCTATGCCTTTGACCGCCCGGCCATCCTGGCCCAGCAGACCCTGTTCGGCGTGGCCCACGGGGTCACCCTTCTGGCCCGGGCCTGCGCCCTGGTGCCCGGCCAAGCCGCCCCCAGCCAGGCCGCCTACCAGGCTTGGTGGGACAAAAACGGCCCCTGGGCGGAACAGGCGGAGCGGGATCTGGCCCGCTACTATTTCCACGACCGCTCCCCGGAAGCGGCCCGTCTGGCCCTGGTTAAGGCCTTGCAACTCAAGACTGAACTGGGTTTCGCCACGGATAGCCCGGCCCTGGCCGCCGCCTGCGCCACCCTGCCCCAGGCCCTGGAAAAGCCCCGCTATGATCTGGAACGGCTCTGGCTGGTGCGCCGGGACGGGGAACGGCTGCGCCGGGCCACGGAAACCCGGGAGGTGGTGGCCCAATGCCGCCGCAGCGCCACGGCAGAAGATCAGGCCCAGCTGGATAAGGCCCTGGCCGCCTGGGAACAGGACAACGGTCCCCTGGAGGCGGAGGCGGTGCAGCGCCTCACCCAGACCCTCACAGAAGCCGCCGGTCCCGAGCCCAAAGACCCGGCCAATGCCCCCGCCGACGCCCTGACCCGCTGGCAGGAAGCCTTGCGCCAGAATCAGCGCCAGCGCCTCGGCGATACCCCCGATCCAGCCCTCTGCGCCGCCCTGGCGGCCCCCGGCCCGGGGGGCCTGCAAGGCAGCCGCCACGCCCTTCGTTCCGCCTTCGACGTCAATAAGGAAATCCGTCAGCCATGAGCGACACCGCCGACCAGCCCCAGTCCCCCCTTTCCGCCCCGGCCCAGGAAGCCAGCGGCACCCATCCGGCCATCCGCAGCTTTGTCCTGCGCCAGGGCCGCATGTCCAACGCCCAGACCCGCTATCTGGAAACCATGATGCCCCGCATCGGCGTGCCCTACCGGCCTGAACGGCTGGATCTGGACGCCCTCTACGGGCGCCACGCCCCCCACATTTTTGAAATCGGCTTTGGCATGGGGGAAACCTCCGCTACCATCGCAGAAACCCATCCGGAAAACGACTACCTGGGGGTGGAAGTCCATTCCCCCGGGGTGGGCAGCCTGTGCAAGCTGGTGGCGGAAAAAGGCCTGAGCAACCAGCGCATCATCCAGCACGACGCGGTGGAGGTGTTGCGGGACATGATCGCCCCGGACAGTCTGGCCGGGGTGCATATTTTTTTCCCCGATCCCTGGCCGAAAAAGCGCCACCACAAGCGCCGCCTAGTGCAGCCGCCCCTGGTGGCCCTGCTCGCCTCCCGTCTGGCCCCCGGTGGCTATCTCCACTGCGCCACGGACTGGGAGGAATACGCTATCCAGATGCTGGAAGTGCTGTCCGGGGAACCCCTCCTGGAAAACACGGTGGATTCCCGGCAGGGCGGCTTCGCCCCCCGCCCGGACTACCGCCCCCTGACCAAGTTTGAACAGCGGGGCCTGCGCCTGGGCCACGGGGTCTGGGACGTGATTTTCCGGCGCAAATAGGTGTTAGGAAGAATCGCCCCACTAGGGCGAAGGCGATCAGCCACGGCGGCTCCAGGCCGACTGGCCGTCCCCGCTGCACTGCCCCAGGGAAAGTAACCCGGTCCTTGGGAGGACAACAAAAAGCCCCCGGCACCTCAATGCCGGGGGCTTTTTGTTGGAGTGGCAAGCTCAGACGACCACTTATCCGGGAGCCGGGCGGGGAAATAAGCGCCCCACAGACAACCTCAACCCAGGGTGGGACTGTGGTCCCGGCCCCCCAGGCGGGCCAGGAGGCCATCCAGGCCGGGCAGGCGGGGGGGCCATTCAATGGCGTCCAGCATGTTTTTCACCACCAGGCCCAGTTCCGTGTCCCCTTCAATGGACAGCTGGCGGTTGAAAAACAGGGTGTCCGGGTCTTCCTGGCGGGTGAGCAGTTGCAGGTAAGCGGCCAGGGCGGCCTGGAAGGTCAAGTCCGGGGTTTCCGGAGCGTGGAGCAGGGGTTTGAACCAGCCCCCCTGGTAGGTGAAGTTGGCGCTGCCCCCCGTATCCGTCACCACCACCCGGAAGGTCTTGCCTTCCAGGACGCTCAGGCTGTCTTCCGCCAGCAGGCCCAGGCGCCGGGCCCCGTTGAGGGCGCCGCAGAGGGCCAGGGAATGGGGCCACTGGGGCAGGCGCTGGCCGATGCGGGCCACCAGGGCGGGAAGTTGGAAAGTGGGAATGGTGAATTGGCTCACGTCATGCTCCTTGGGGCGCCGGAGCGCCGGATGCTTGCAACGATGCTTGTAGGGCCGGGTCCTGCCAGTCGATGCCGGGACGGCCAAACCAGTAGCCGTCACAGAAACCGTTTTCCGCCCAGGCCGGATCGGCGCTCACCGCCTCACCGCGCCGGGCCTGATCGAAGGCCTGAAGAATGGCGCCAGTGTAGCCGGGTTGGGGGCTGATGCGCAGCAGATCAATGCCCATCTGGGCCATTTCCCCCACCTGACCCAGGAGATTGTGGGTCTGGCCGGACATGGTCTGAATGCCGTTGATGGTGAGGAAGGGCTGTTTCTCCCGGGTGTACAGGGTGATGCCCTGGTCGTGCTCCAGGCACTTGAACTGGCAGTCATCCTTGTTCAGGTTGTAGCGCCGGGCGGTGAAACAGCGGGCGGAGAAGGCCAGGGGCAGCTTGCCGAAGGCGAACACTTCCGTTTCCACGCCCTTGGGGCGGCTATGGTGCAGGGGGCCCACCAGGTCCCGGCCCGCTTCCAGGGGCGGCACCCAGCGGCAGGCCCCCTGGCTGGCGAAATAGGCCAGGGCGGCTTCGTTGTAAATGTTCAGATGGGGCCCGCAGACAAAGGGCAGATTCCGTTCCCGGGCCAGGCTCACCGCCCCCAGGTCATTGGCTTCCAGCTTGCACTGGCCTTCTTCCAGGAGGCGCCGGAGGAATTTCAGATCGCTTTCCGATTCCATCAGGGCCTGGGAGGAAATCACCACCTCCTTGCCCGCCTCCGTCAGATCCCGGGCCAGACCGATCCAGTCCTGGCTGCGCATCTGCTGGCGCCGGGAACAGACCACTTCCCCCAGATAGATGACTTCCGCCGGGGAGGCCACCATGTCGGCGTAAAAGGACAAGACCTCCTGCTTGGGCCAGAAAAACAGCAGGGGACCGAGGGCTAATTTCATGGATGAATCCTCTCGCAAGCACGCCCCTCCCGGGGAAGGGCCGCCCCCATCCGGGCCGCGGGGGCCGGGCGGGGGAAATGAATCGGGGAAGACAAGACGGGGCCTGAGCCAGGCTTAGCGCCAGGGCCGGTTATAGGCCCCCAGGGTGGCCTGCTGACCTTCGGAAACCTTGGTCAATTCGGCCTGCCAGGCGGGCTGCACCTGGTAACCCTCGGCCCCGTTACGGCCCAGGGCGTCCAGGGCCGCCCGCAGGGTGCGGGTCACCTGGGCGGTGTAGGTGGGGCTGCGCTGGCGGCCTTCCACCTTGATGGCCCCCACACCGATTTTCACCACCTCGGGGAGGATGGAGAGCACATTCAGGCTGGTGGGCTCTTCCAGGGCGTAATAGGTTTCCCCTTCCACCTGGAAGCGGCCCTTGCAGAGGGTGGGATAACCGGCGTTTTCCCCGTCCCCGTAGCTGTCGATGAGAATGCCGTTAAGCCGGGCGTCCATGTGTCCGGGATTTTTCTCCCAGCGCACGTACTTGGCCGGGGAACAGGCCCCCACGGTATTGGGAGATTCGCCACAGGCGTAGGAGGAAAGCCAGCAGCGCCCTTCATTCATGACACACAGGCTGCCGAAGCCGAACACCTCGATATCCACTTCCGTGTGTTCGATAACCGTGGCCACCTGGGCCAGGGTCAGCACCCGGGGCAGCACCGCCCGCTTAATGCCGAATTCCCGCTGGCAGAAATTTACCGCCTCGTAATTGGTGGCCGAGCCCTGAACGGAAAGGTGCAGGCGCAGGTCCGGATGCCGGTCCCGGGCATAGGCCAGAAGGCCCACGTCCGCCATGATCACCGCATCCACCCCCAGGTCCGCCGCCCCATCCACTGCCTTGCGCCAGGCGTCCACCCGGCCCGGCTGGGCATAGGTGTTGATGGCCAGGAGCACCTTGCGACCCCGGGACTGGGCGTAGCGAATGCCCTCGTGGAGGGTTTTGTCGTCGAAATTGAGCCCGGCAAAATTGCGGGCATTGGTGTCGTTTTTAAAGCCCAGATAGACGGCGTCGGCGCCGTTATCCACCGCGGCTTTCAGGGCAGGCAGGCTGCCCGCCGGGCAGACCAGCTCGGGCAGGGAGGCTTGGGGCATGATGATTCACGGGCACTTTGGGAAGTGGGCAGTATAGGGCGCCCCCGGCTTAAGCCCTTGATTTTGGTCAAACCCCGCCCGAATCGGCTTTTTTCTCCCCCACAGCCGATGGATACCCGGCTCCGGCCTCCCCGGAAGGAACCGGGGCCGTCCGGGCGGGGGCGCCCCAAGCCCCAGGATCAACGGCCCAGGCCATCAGCCTAGCAGGGTACGCAGGGCACTCACCGTCATGTAGCCGCCGATGCCCACCACAAACAGGCCGAAGAGCAGGCGCAGCTGGACGCCCCCCAGGTAATTGGCCACCTGGCCCCCCAGCCAGCCCCCCACAAACAGGGCCACCGCCACCAGGATGGCAGCGCGGAAATCCACATTGCCCTCCCGGTAATAGGCCAGCACCGCCCCCAGGCCCACGGGAGGCAGGAGCACGGCCAGACTGGTGCCGATGGCCATATGTTGGGAAAAGCCGGCCAACAGCACCAGGGCAGGCACAATCAGCACGCCGCCGCCGATGCCGAAGAGCCCGGAGGCGACGCCGGAAGCCAGGCCGATGGCCAGCAACAACCAGGCATTGGCGGGAATAGGCATAAGGGACTCCCAGAAGTACAGAAAAGGGAAAGGAAGGGCCGCATATTAGCATCGACTGATGCCCTATTTCCGGCGGCCCACCGGGGACCGAGGGCCTGGCCTACAGGGGCAGGCCCCGGGGTTTGCGGGGTGCCCGGGTGAACAGCCGGTCGTAGAGCCAGTTGGGCAGCAAACGCAGGAGCTTGGCCACCACCCCCATGGGCCAGGGGATAACCGTGTAGGAAACGCCCCGCTCTATGGCCCGGGCAAAGCGCCGGGCCGCCTCCGGGGCGGGCAGCAGGAAGGGCATGGGATAGGGGTTGATGGCGGTCATGGGGGTGGCGATATAGCCCGGGGCAATGGTCACCACCCGAATGCCTTGGGGCCCCAGTTCCAGGCGCAGGGATTCCAGATAGGCGATGGCCGCCGCCTTGGAAGCGGAATAGGCGGCGGCCCCGGGCAGGCCCCGGATGCCCGCCACGGAGGCAATGCCCACCAGACGCCGGGGCCGCCCGTCCGCCAGGGCCGCCATGGGAGCCACGAAGGGGGCGAAGGTGGCCGCCAGGCCATTGACGTTCACCGCCATGACGCGGCAGAAGGCCGCCAGATCTTCCCCCCCCGCCAGGGTGCCCACGGAGACCCCAGCACAGCCGATGACCAGATGGGGGGCGCCAAAGCGGTCAATGAAATCCCGGGCGGCGGCTTCCAGGGCGGCGGCGTCCGTCACGTCCGCCCCGTAGCAGGCCGGCTCCCCGGGCAGTTCGGCGGCCAGGCTTGCCAGCACCTCCCGGCGCCGGGCCACCAGCCCCTGACAGGCGCCCTGCCCGGCGTAATGGCGGGCCAGGGCGGCACCGATGCCGCTGGAAGCGCCGGTAATAAAGACCCGCAGGGGAACGGAGGAGGAAGGGGAATCCGGGGACATGGGCGACTCCTAAAAAAATCGCCCGGCACAGGTCCGGGCGACGTTGGCTAGCATGGCCGGGCATAGCCCGACCGGCGTGGCCTTATTTTTTGCGCTTTTTGTCGGCCCGGGCTTTTTCGATGGCCCGATCCGCACCGCTCAGCAATTCGGCAAAGGGCTTGTCCTTAATCAGGTAACGGCCATCCACCGCCAGCATGGGCACCCCATCCACCTGATAGGCCTGGGACATCTGGTCGGCCCGGGTCATTTTGCTTAAGGTGGTGAAAGAGCCCATGAGATCGGCCAGCTTCTTGCCGTCCGCCCCCTGCTTATTGGCCCATTCGGTCACGCCCCGGGTGTCGAACAGATTGACGCGCTGGACGTGGATGGCGTTGAACACGGCCCCGTCCAGACGATGGAGTTCGCCGCTTTCTTCCAGGGCGTAATAGAGCTTGCCCACATTGGCCCAGGCGGCCCGGCCAAAGGACACGGGCACCCGCTTGAAGACCACGTCGGCGGGGAGTTTTTCCGCCCACTTGGTGACCATGGGATTGAATTCGTTGCAGTGGGGGCAGCCGTAGGAAAAGAACTCGATGACCTCGATCTTGCCGCCGCTGCTGGTGGCCTGGGGCGGATTGAGAAGCTGGTAGTCAGCGGCGGCGGCCGGGGACAGGGTGGCCCAGCAGGCGCCCAGTACCAGGGCAGTGGAGGCCAACAGGCGTTGCATCAGATTCATGGGGATTTCTCCGTCAGTCTTTGTTTTTGACCAGGGATACGTCAATACCGGCCTTGGCCAGATCCTGGCGCACCCGATTCACGTCTTCGATTTTGCTGAAAGGTCCCAGGCGTACCCGGTACCAGGTTTTATCCCCCACCATCACCTGCTGTACTGCCGCTTCCACCCCCATCATGGCCAGATTGGCCTTCTGGTTATCCGCTTCGCCCGCCTTCTGGAAGGACCCGGCCTGGAGCACGAAATTGCCCTTGCCGCTGTCCTTGCTGGCGCTATCCGTCTTAGTGCTGTCCTTGCTGTCCCCGTCCTTGGCGCTGTCTTTCTTGGCGTCCTTGGACTTAGCGTCGCCCTTGTCGTCCTTCTTAGCGTCCTTGCTGCTGTCCGCCTTGGGATCGGGCACCGCATCCGCATTGCCCGGGAGAATCTTGTAGAAATCAAAGCGGGGCTTGTCCGACACCGGGTCCCCCGGCTTGCCCGGCAGGGCCATGGGCGGCTGGGCCTGGGGATTGGTGGAAGGCTGGGCGGCGGCGGTCTGATCCGGCGTCTGATCCTTGCCCTGGCCCTTGAAAGGCGAGGGCCCCTTGTACACGTAGAGGGCCACGGCCAGGGCCACCACCACTCCCAGCACCAGGCCGATGAACACACCCATGAGGGTGCTGCCGCTGGAACGGGGTTCCGGGGCTTTGCGGGGTTTCATATCGCGGGTCATGAATGGATTCTCTGCTTACATGGAAGTGGGGCAGGTGACGCCGAGCAGGCTCATCCCGTTGCGGATCACCTGGCGCACGGCGGCAGCCAGGGCCACCCGGGCATCCCGCAGGCCGGCGTCTTCCACCAGCATACGTTCCGCATTGTAGTAACTGTGGAAATCGGCGGCCAAATCCTTGAGATAGAAGGCCACCAGGTGGGGCGCCAGTTCAGTGGCCCCATTGACGATGATTTCCGGGAACATGGCCAGCTTGGCGGCCAGGGCCGTTTCCCGGGGCAGGGAGAGGAGGCCCATATCCGCATCCTTGAGGTCCGCCTCATGGCCGCCCCACTGGTCGATCACCGAGCACACCCGGGCGTGGGCGTACTGGATGTAATAGACCGGATTTTCGTTGGACTGGCTCTTGGCCAGGTCCAGGTCGAAGTCCAGATGCTGGTCGGACTTGCGCAGCACGTAGAAGAACCGGCAGGCGTCGTTGCCCACCTCTTCCCGCAGCTGGCGCAGGGTGACGAATTCCCCAGAACGGGTGGACATGGAGGCCTTTTCCCCGCCCCGGTAGAGGACGGCGAACTGCACCAGGGCCACATGGAGTTTTTCCGGGTCCAGGTCCAGGGCTTGCAGGGCACCCTTCACCCGGGGCACGTAGCCGTGGTGGTCGGCGCCCCAGACGTTGATGATGCGGTCAAAGCCCCGTTCGTACTTGTTCAGGTGATAGGCTATGTCGGAGGCGAAGTAGGTGTAGAGACCGTTGTCCCGCTGCACCACCCGGTCCTTTTCATCGCCGAAGCTGGTGGAACGGAACCACTTGGCCCCGTCCTGGATGTAGATGTGACCGCCTTCTTCCAGGCGGGCCACGCAACGGGCCACCAGGCCCGTGTCGTAAAGGGATTTTTCCGAGAACCAGACGTCGAAATGGACGCCGAATTCGGCCAGATCGGCTTCGCCGTCCGCCCGCTGTTCGCTCAGGGCGTAGTGGTGGATGACGGTCCATTGGTCGCCCAGAAGCTTCTTGGCATTGGCGATCAGGCCGTCCAGATAGGCTTCCTTGTCCACTTCCACATCCGGCACACCGGCGTAGATGGCGGCCACGGGCCGCTGGAACTTGGCCCCATGGGCAGCTTTCAGCTGCTCGCCCATGTCCTTGACGTAGTCCCCCTTGTAACCGTTGGGGGGGAAGGCCACCGTATCTCCCAGGGCTTCCAGGTAGCGCAACCAGGTGGACACCCCCAGGATGTCCATCTGCCGGCCCGCGTCATTGACGTAGTATTCCCGGGTCACATCCCAGCCGGCGTAGGCCATCAGGGAGGAAAGGCTGGCCCCGTAGGCGGCGCCCCGACCATGGCCCACGTGGAGAGGCCCAGTGGGATTGGCGGAGACGAATTCCACCTGGAGCTTGCGGCCGCCGCCCACCTGGGACCGGCCAAAGGCTTCGCCCTGTTCCAGGATGGCGCGGACCACGGCGGTCTTGGCGTCAGCCTTGAGGGTGAAGTTGATGAAGCCGGCACCGGCGATATCCACTTTTTCCACCCGGGAGGAAGGGGGCAGCTCGGCCACCAGCCGCTGGGCGATTTCCCGGGGGCTCTTCTTCAGGGGCCGGGCCAGTTGCAGC
This sequence comes from Azospira inquinata, assembly GCF_018905915.1. Classification (NCBI taxonomy): domain Bacteria; kingdom Pseudomonadati; phylum Pseudomonadota; class Betaproteobacteria; order Rhodocyclales; family Rhodocyclaceae; genus Azospira; species Azospira inquinata. The sequence goes on along the minus strand of NZ_CP064782.1, from coordinate 1,675,984 downwards.
GCCAGATTGGTGGCAAAGTCCCCGTGGGCCTCCTGCTTGGGGCGTTCGAGGACAATGGTCGTTTGCGCCTCGCCGGGGGCAACACTGGAAAGGGCGGCCCGGAGCAGGTCGGATAGATGGGTACGGATATCTTGGGTCATTCGCAACAGCGGCAAACAGAAGGTGTAAAGGGCGGATTATACCTGTCCCGGCGCCGCCGGTTCCCCCTGTTTCTGGTATCCTCGCCCACGATGCCGGGAAGAGACGAGGGGCGTCCCCCGCCCCGTTCCCTCCCGCGCTCCCTGCCCCCCGGGCCGTCCTCCTATACCGATCACCCATGCGTCTGCTGCGCCTCGCCAAAATCTTCGCCGTCGGGATCCGCTACGGTCTCGATCAGATGTTGCTGGAACATGAACCCACGGGCCACGCCCGGGGTCTAGCCCGACTCTCCCGCAGCCTGTTTTTCTGGCGTCACCTGGAAGCCCAGACCGAGGCGGCCCGCCTGCGCCTGGCCCTGGAAGCCCTGGGCCCCATTTTCGTCAAATTCGGCCAGGTGCTCTCCACCCGGCGGGATCTACTGCCCCCGGATCTGGCGGATGAGCTGGCAAAGTTGCAGGACCAGGTGCCCCCCATTCCTTCGGACCAGGCCGTGGCCGAGGTGGAAAAAGCCTACGGCAAGCCCCTGGAGCAGGTCTTCGCCCAATTCGACCGGGAGCCGGTGGCCTCCGCCTCCGTGGCCCAGGTCCACTTCGCCCGCCTGCACAATGGCCGGGAAGTGGCGGTCAAGGTGCTGCGCCCGGGCATGCGCTCGGTTATCGCCCACGACATCGCCCTGCTGGAAACCCTGGCCGGGCTGGTGGAAAAGCTCTGGGCCGACGGCAAACGCCTGAAACCCCGGGAGGTGGTGGGGGAATTCGCCAAGCATCTCTACGACGAACTGGACCTGATGCGGGAAGCGGCCAACTGCTCCCAGCTGGGCCGGAATTTCAAGAACTCCCCCCTGCTCCTGGTGCCGGAGGTGTACTGGGACTGGTGCACCCCCTCCGTCATGGTCATGGAGCGCATGGTGGGCACCCCGGTGGGCCAGATCGAGCGCCTCAAGGAACAGGGCATCGACCTGAAGGCCCTGTCCCGGGCCGGGGTGGAAATTTTCTTCACCCAGGTGTTCCGGGACGGCTTTTTCCACGCCGACATGCACCCGGGCAACATCTTCGTCCATGGGGACGGGCGCTACATTGCCCTGGATTTCGGCATTGTGGCCACCCTCAACGACAACGACAAAAACTACCTGGCCCTCAATTTCCTGGCCTTTTTCCGCCGGGACTACAAGCGGGTGGCGGAAGCCCACATTGAATCGGGCTGGGCCCCGCCGGAAACCCGGGTGGATGAGCTGGAAGCCGCCATCCGGGCGGTCTGCGAGCCCATTTTCGACCGGCCCCTGAAGGACATTTCCTTCGGCAAGCTGCTCCTGCGCCTGTTCCAGACCAGCCGCCGCTTCCACGTGGAAATCCAGCCCCAGCTGGTGATGCTGCAAAAAACCCTGCTCAATATCGAAGGCCTGGGGCGCCAGCTGGACCCGGATCTGGACCTGTGGAAAACCGCCAAACCCTTCCTGGAAAACTGGATGGGGGATCAGATGGGCTGGCGGGGCTTCCTGCGCAACCTGAAAAACGAGGCCCCCTACTGGGCCCGCACCCTGCCCCAGATTCCCCGGCTGGCCCACCAGTCCCTGGCCCGGGCCGCCCGACCCGAGGAAGAAACCCGGGCCCAGATGGCGGAACTGCGCGCCACCCTGGCCCGCCAGGACCGCTGGCTGCACCTCTTGCTGCTCCTGGCCGCCGGGGCCCTGGCCCTGGAGGCGATGCGCTATCTGGCGTAAGGGGGAACGCCGTCCGCCCACCGGTTTCCCCGGGCCCGTCAGTACGGCTTGCCGGGGTAAAAACTCCCGGGCCAGGGCAGGAACCGGCCCCCTTCTGCCCCGCTCCGGAGCGGGCACCAGCCCGGCGTCTATGGAAGAACACCGCCCCCACCGGGCGCCACGCCTGAGCCTTGCGCTCCCTCAGCCCTGACCCTTTCCCCTCCCCTTTTCTGCCCCCCGAGTCGCCCATGGTCAGCCCTGCGCTCTCCCACCCCCCATCGCCCTTCGACCTGCCCCCCTTCCGCCGCTTTCTCGCCGCCCGGGTGGCCACCACCATGGCCTACCTCATGGTGGCCGTGGCGGTGGGCTGGCAGGTTTATGACCTGACCCGCCGCCCCCTGGATCTGGGCCTGGTGGGCCTGGCCCAGTTCATCCCGGCCCTGCTCCTGGTGCTGGTGGTGGGGCTGGTGGCGGACCGCTATCCCCGCCAGCGCATCGCCGCCCTGAGCCAGGGCACCGGGCTCTTCATCTGCCTGGCCCTGGCCCTGCTGAGTGGCCTGGGGCTGATCCGGGAAACCCTGATTTTCGCCCTGGTCTTCGCCATCGGCGCCTCCCGGGCCTTTGAATCCCCCACCATGCAGGCCCTGGCCCCCAGCCTGGTGCCCACGGACCTGTTTCCCCGGGCCGCGGCCTGGTACGGATCCGCCACCCAGGGGGCGGTGATCCTGGGCCCGGCCCTGGGGGGGCTGCTCTATCTGGCCGGTCCCACCACGGTGTACGGAGTGGCCGCCGGGCTTTACGCCCTGGCCGCCGGCCTCACCGCCGGGCTGCCCCAGAGCAAGGCGGCGCCCCGGGCCCCGGCTCCGGTGGGCCTGGAGAGCCTGTTCGCGGGCATCGCCTTCATCCGCTCCCGCCAGGTCATGCTGGGGGCCATTTCCCTGGACATGTTTGCCGTGCTCCTGGGGGGCGCCACCGCCCTGTTGCCGGTGTACGCCCGGGACATTCTCCACACCGGCAGCTGGGGCCTGGGCCTGCTCCGTTCCGCCCCGGCCATCGGCGCCGTGACCATGGCCCTGGTTCTGGCCCGCCATCCCCTGAAACGGGGAGTGGGGCGGATTATGCTCAAGGCGGTGGCGGTCTTCGGCCTGGGCACCCTGGTTTTCGCCCTGTCCCCCTGGTTTTCCCTCTCCCTCCTGGCCCTGACCGTGATGGGGGCGGCGGACATGATCAGCGTGGTGGTGCGCTCCTCCCTGGTCCAGCTCCAGACCCCGGATGCCATGCGGGGCCGGGTCAGCGCGGTGAACGCCATGTTCATCGGCACCTCCAACCAGCTGGGGGAATTCGAGTCCGGCCTCACCGCCGCCTGGTTCGGCACCGTGCCCGCCGTGGTCCTGGGGGGCCTGGGCACCCTGGCGGTGGTGGCCCTGTGGTGGCGCCTCTTCCCCCGCCTGCGGGACGCGGACCGGCTGGAGGCGGAGGCCGACCCGGGGAGCTGATTGGGCCCGGCCCAGAGCTGGTGGAGCTGGTGCGAGCCGGCGGGAGCCGACCCAGGCAAAACAAAGCGGGACCTAGGGCTGACGGGAGCCGTCAGCGCCCATAAAAAAAGGGGGCCAAGCCCCCTTTTTTCATTGCATCCCTTGCCCCGGTCCGGCCCGGCGTGCGCTCCCGCACGTCGCCCAGGGCTGGGCACGGTGCCTGACCCGGTTTAGGCCAGAGCCTTCCGCCCCACGGCCAGTTCCAGAGCCACCCGGGCCACCCGGGCGCCCAGGTGTTCGGCGGTCTTCAAGTCCGAAGCGCTGGGCGCCTGATCCGGCCCCTGGTCCGCATTGGACTGGGCCCCGGCGCCGAGGAAATAGCTGTCCCGGTTGAGGGCTTCCTGACTGGTGGTGGAGCTGTTGTTGCCCGGGGGCAGGCCCAGATTGACCCAGTGCATTTTGTGCTGGGCGGCAAAGAGGGCGAGCTGGATCAGGCTGGAAAGCTTGTCTCCGGCGTGGGACGCGGAATTGGTAAAGCCCGCCCCCACCTTGTTGGCCCAGGTGCCGCCCTTGGCGAACACGGCGTGGGAGGTGGCATCCATGAAGGCCTTGAACTGGGCGGAAACGCTGCCCATGTAGGTGGGAGCGCCGAAAATGATGGCATCCACCGTTTCCAGAGTGTCCCAGTACTGGTCGATGTCTTCCACCTTCACCAACAGGCTGTCGCAGCCGGTCAGGGTGCGGGCGCCCCGGGCCACGGCCTCCGCCTGGCGGGCGGTGTGCCCGTAACCGCTGTGATAGACCACGGCCACCCGAATGTTCATGTCGCTCATGCTGGCTCTCCTGGAAAAGAAGGGAAAAGGGGCGCTCGCCGCCCGGGGAAAATGGAGGGACACCGCCCCCGCGGGGAGGCGGCCTTAATTCAAGCCTTGGGGGCCAGCAGATGGCCCAGGCGGGCGGCCTTGGTGGCCAGATAGCGGCGGTTTTCCGGATTTTCCCCGACCCGGTGGGGCATCCGTTCCGTCACCTTCACCCCGGCGTGTTCCAGGGCCGCCACCTTGCCCGGGTTATTGGTCATGAGGCGCACCTGATAGACCCCCAGGGAGTGGAACATGGCCGCCGCCACCCCGTAATCCCGGGCATCCACGGGCAGACCCAGGGCCTGATTGGCTTCCACCGTATCCAGCCCTTGGTCCTGCAAGGCGTAGGCCCGGATTTTTTCCAGCAGGCCGATGCCCCGACCTTCCTGGCGCAGATAGAGGAGCACCCCTCGACCGGCCTGGGCGATCCGTTCCAGGGCCGCCTCCAGCTGGGGGCCGCAGTCACAGCGGCGGGAGAAGAGGCCGTCCCCGGTGAGGCATTCGGAGTGCATTCGGGCCAGGGGCGCCGTCCCGCCGTCCCCTCCTTCCGAGCAGGCCACTTCCCCCAGGGTCAGGGCCAGATGCTCCCGGCCCGTCTTCAGCTCCCGGAAACCGTGGAGGCGAAAGGTGGCCCAGGGGGTGGGCAGATTGCAGACAGCCACTTCTTCCACCGGGCAATTGGTAGCCCGGCTGGACGCGGCCACGGGGGAAGGGGTGGAGGAGGCAAGGGGGTCTTGGGCGGACACGATGGGCAATCGGGGTAAAAAGGTGAAGGAAAAGTAGGGTTCGGCGCCTTCCCGGCGCTCTCCGATCCAACCCCGGCCTGGGGGCCCAATCCCCCGGCAAACCGGGAGGACGGCCCTAGGGGCAAGGGGGCGGAACCTCAGGGGATTCCATGCTACGCAAGAGCGGAGCGGGAATAAAGGGAATTCTTTTCAACCAATGTTCAATAATTTTCAGCTATCTGCCGGAAACCGGGCCGGGCACCCGGTCCAGGCTGCGGCCAAAGCGGGGGGCGTCCTGAAAGCCCACCACCCGCAGATCGGGCACTTCCTTGCCGTCCCGGCCAAAGAAAATGATGCCCGGGGGGCCAAAGAGGCCGAAGCGGGCCAGCAGGGCCCGGTCTGCCGGGGAGGAAGCGGTCACGTCGGCCCGCAGCAGTTCAAAGCCCGCCAGACGGGCCCGGATGGCCGGGTCGGTAAAGGTGAAGCGCTCCATTTCCTTGCAGGAGACGCACCAGTCCGCATAAAAATCCAGCATCACCGGCTTTTTCGCTCCCCGAATCCGGGCGTCCAGGTCCGCCAGGGAATGGACCGGGGTAAAGGCCAGGGGCGCCCCTGGCGCCTGGGCCGCTACCGCCGGACCGGCCAGGGTCTTCAAAGGCTGGAGGGGGTCCCGGGAACCGGCCAGCACCCCCACCAGCATGGCAGCCCCGGCGATGAGCATGACAATGCCCAGGCCCTTCCAGAAGCGCAGCCAGCCCCCCGCGTGTTGGGGCAAGGGGTCCAGGGCGCGGAGGTAAACCGCCGGCACAATGAGCAGCAGGGCCCAACCCACCATGGTCACCAGGGGCGGCAACACGGGGGACACCAGCCACAGGGCGGTGGCCAGGAGAATGACCCCGAAGGCCTTGCTTACCCCGTCCATCCAGGCCCCAGCCTTGGGCAGCAGGGCCCCGGCGGAGAGACCGACGATGAGCAGGGGCACCCCCATGCCCAGGGCCATGGCAAAGAGGGCCACGCCCCCCAGCAGGGCATTGCCGCTCTGACCGATGTAGAGCAGGGCGCCGGCCAGGGGCGCCGCCACGCAGGGCCCCACGATCACCGCCGACAGGGCGCCCATGGCGAATACCGCCGCCCCATGGCCGCCCCCCAGCTGGCGGCTTTCTTCCGACACCTTGCTTTGCAGGGCGGCGGGCAGTTGCAGTTCGTAAAAACCGAACATGGAACCGGCCAGCACCACGAACAGCAGGGCGAAGGCCCCCAGCACCCAGGGGCTTTGCAGCACATTGGAAAGCAGGGTGCCGGTGAGCCCGGCGGCCACCCCCAGGAGGGCGTAGGTCAGGGCCATGCCCAGTACGTAGATCAGGGACAGACCGAAGGCCCGGCCCCGGGAGACCCGAGCCTCATCCTTGCGGCCATGGCCGACGATGATCCCGGAAAGGATGGGGATCATGGGGAACATGCAGGGGGTAAGGGAAAGGGCCAGACCGAAGCCGAAAAAAAGGCTCACCGCCACCCAGAAGCTGGCGTGGCGGAGCAGACCGGCGATATGGCCACTTTCGTCACCGCTGTTTTCCAGACCGGCGGCACCGGTTTCCGGGGTGGAGAGGGGCGTGGATGGGGCATCGGCTGAAGCCTCCGCCGCCGACCCAGCAGGGGCGGGAGCGGAAGCGGATTGGGCCGGGGCCGCCTTATCCGACGGGCTTGAGGCGGCAGGCTCCGCTCCGACCCCCGTCTTACGGGCTTCCCCAGGGGCCGCGGCGGCAGAGGCAGGGGCCTTGGGGGCGGCCGCCGGTGCGGCGGGCAGATGCACCTTCAGGGCGTGGTCCTGGGGCGGATAGCAGACCCCGGCGTCGGCGCAGCCCTGCTCCGTCAGTGTCAGGTCCAGATCCACGGGCACCCCGGTATTGCGCTCCACGGGCAGGCGGATGGTCACGGCGTCGTAATAGATTTCCACCGCGCCGAAATTGTCATCCTGCTTCTTTTTCCCGGCGGGGAACTGGGCCTGGCCCAGGCGCACCCCCGGGGTGTTGGCGGCAAACTTGAACTTGGCCCGGTAGAGGTAATAGCCTTTGGCGATGGCGTAGCGGATTTCCACCGTATGGTCGTCCACGGCCCCCAGACTGGGCTTGAAGGCAATCCGGGGATCGAGGAATTCCTGGGCCGAGGCAGGCGCCAGGTGGCAAAACGCCAAAAGCAGAAACAGGGAAGGCAGGAGCCGGCGCAGCATGGGCGGGATACTCCGAAAAAAAGCGGGGATCAGCCGGGACGGGATTCGTCGGCGATCCAGTCCAGATAACCGGGCAGGCCCTTGCTCAGGGGCAGGGCAATAATTTCCGGCAGCTCGTAGGGGTGATGCAGGCGGATCACCCCTTCCACGTCGGAATAGCGCTCCGCCGTGGTTTTGATCAAAAGCGGCACCTCCGGCCCCTCTTCCACCACCCCCTGCCAGCGGTACACGGACAGGCAAGGCGCCAGCACATTAACGCAGGCGGCGAGACGGGATTCCACCAGCTGCTTGGCGATTTTTTCCGCCGTGGGCTGATCCGGGCAGTTGGTGAGGACGACGAGGAATTGGTTAGCTTGGGCCATGGCGGGCCATTCTACTACGGTGGGCCGGGAGGAAGCCGGGCCCCAACCGGGTTAGCCGCCGGAAGAAACCCGGCCTCCCCGCTCCGGACCCACCCTAGCCCTATCCCCACCAGTCCCCGCCCACCGCTCCACCCCCCTCCAGCCCCGGCAAAAAAACCCCGCCCCGTCAGGTTTCCGGGGGTTCCCCTACCGCTATAATGCGGCCCAATCCGCTGCGGCGGGCTTCCCCTGCCTGGGGAGGCCACGGCCCGGGCCCCGCGCCCCGGATGCCCTGGGACGGCCGAGGCCGACGGTCAAGCGGTGCGCCTTCCCCCCCCCCCATTTTTTTTGCCGCTTCCGCCCATGTTGCTCTGGTTCGTCATCACCTACTGGGTCATCTCCGTCGCCATCGGCCTCTATGCCGCCACCCGGGTCCATAACACCCGGGACTTCGCCGTCGCCGGCCGTCATCTGCCCTTTTCCATCGTCACCGCCACGGTCTTCGCCACCTGGTTCGGCTCGGAAACCGTGCTGGGCATTCCCGCCACCTTTCTCAAGGAAGGCCTGTCCGGGGTGGTGGCCGATCCCTTCGGCTCCTCCCTGTGCCTGATTCTGGTGGGACTCTTTTTCGCCGCCCCCCTGTACCGGAAGAATCTCCTCACCATCGGGGACTTTTACCGGCAGCGCTATGGCCGCTGGGTGGAGGTGCTCACCACCCTGGCCATCGTGGTCTCCTACCTGGGCTGGGTGGGGGCCCAGCTCACCGCCCTGGGCCTGGTCTTCAACGTGGTTTCCGACGGCCAGATCACCCGGCTGGCGGGCATGGGCATCGGCGCTGGCACCATCCTCATTTACACCCTGTTCGGTGGCATGTGGTCCGTGGCCATTACGGACTTTATCCAGATGATCGTCATTGTCCTGGGCATGCTCTACATCGGCGGGGAGGTTTCCGGCATGGCCGGAGGCGTGGGGGCCGTGGTGCACCACGCCGCCAGCACGGGCAAATTCCAGTTCTGGCCCGCCCCGGACGCCAAGGAGGTGATCGGCTTCCTGGCCGCCTGGATCACCATGATGTTCGGCTCCATTCCCCAGCAGGACGTGTTCCAGCGGGTCCAGTCCTCCAAGACCGAGCGCATCGCCATCTGGGCCTCGGTGCTGGGGGGGGTGCTCTACTTCCTCTTCGCCTTCGTGCCCATGTTCCTGGCCTACGCCGCCACCCTCATTGACCCGGCCATGGTGGCCCGGCTCATGAATAGCGATTCCCAGATGATCCTGCCCCGGCTGGTGCTGGAAAAGGCCCCCCTCTTCGCCCAGGTGATGTTTTTCGGCGCCCTGCTGTCGGCCATTAAAAGCTGCGCCTCCGCCACCCTCCTGGCCCCCTCCGTCACCTTTACGGAAAACATCCTGCGCCCCCTCCTGCCCCACCTCTCCGACCACCGGCTGCTGCGGGCCATGCGCCTGGTGACCCTGGGCTTCACCGCCCTGGTCACCCTCTACGCCATGAATTCCCACGCCAGCATTTTCAAAATGGTGGAAAACGCCTACCAGATCACCCTGGTCTGCGCCTTCGTGCCCCTGGTGGCCGGGCTCTACTGGAAGCCCAGCACCAACCAGGGGGCCCTGGTGTCCATCGGCTGCGGCCTCACGGTATGGCTGGTGCTCCTCACCCTGGGCCCGGCCGATCCCTTCCTGCCGCCCCAGTTCGCCGGCCTGCTGGCCGCCCTGGGGGGCATGGTGCTGGGCTCCCTGGGGCCCCAGCTGATCGCCCACGCCCCGCCGCCCCCTCCGGCCCACGGCCACCATGCGGCGGCGGCCACCCACCATGTGGCGGAACCGGTGCATCACCACGACGCCTGAGGCTGGCGCCCGGGACAATTTCCCTGAACCTTTTGTGCCCCGGGCTTTCCCAAAGAATAGCCCGGGCAGGCCCGTCCCGGGCCGTTTCCGCCCCGGCCCGGGGTGACCCGTCCGCCATCCCTGTGCCATACTGTCGGGCCCCATCATGTCCCGCCCTAACACCCCCTCCACCCTGCCCCGCTATCTGGCCCTGGCCTACGGCCTGCTGGTCATTTACGCCAGCCTGCACCCCTTTTCCGGGTGGCGCAGCACCGGGGCTTCCCCCTTCGCCTACCTGAACGCGGCCTGGCCCCGTTACTGGACGGTCTTCGATCTGGCGGTGAATGTGGCGGGCTACCTGCCCCTGGGCTTTCTCCTGGCCTTGGCCCTGAAACAGCTGCCCACCCGGGCCCTGCCCGCCCTGGCGGCCTGGGTCATGGGTACCGCCCTGTCCTTCGCCATGGAAAGCATCCAGACCTGGCTGCCGTCTCGGGTGCCCTCTAATCTGGATCTGGCCACCAATAGCCTGGGCACGGCCCTGGGGGCCCTGATCGCCTTTTTCTACGGGGAGCCCCTGTTCCGCAGCCTGACCCACTGGCAGGGCCGCCTGGTGGCGGACCGGCCCCACGCCGAACCCGGGGTGGTGCTGCTAGGCCTCTGGCTGCTCACCCAGGTGACCCCGGAAACCCTGCTCTTCGGCGCCGGGGACGTGCGCCATCTGGTGGGCCTGCCCTCGGACCAGCCCTTTGCGCCCCAGGTATTTCAGGTGGTGGAAGCGGCCATCGTGGGCATTAATCTGGTGGCCGTGGGCCTCTTCGCCCGGACCCTGCTGGCGGACCGCTGGCCCGCCCTGGTGGGGGTGCCCCTGCTCATCGTGACGGCCCTGGGCGTCCGCAGTCTGGCCACCGCCGTGCTGGTGGGGCCGGATGACGCCTTCGCCTGGTTCACCCCCGGCTCCCGCCTGGGCCTGGAATGGGGCGCCGCCGCCCTGCTGGTGCTGGTCTGGCTGCCTGCGGACATGCGCATCAGCCTGGCCAGCCTGGGCCTCATGGCGGCCACCGTGCTCATCAACCTGGCCCCGGAAAATCCCTATTCCGCCGCCGCCCTGGCCGCTTGGCGCCAGGGCCATTTCTTCAATTTCAACGGGGTCACCCGTATCACCGCCAGCCTCTGGCCCTTCGCCGCCGTGCCCTATCTGATGCTGGTGGCCCGCCGGATATAATCCCGGCCTTGCCCTTTCCTCCGGAATCCTTGCCATGAGCTACTACCGCTACCACGCCCTGATCTGCTGCAACCAGCGGGCCAACGGGGAATCCTGCTGCAACGACCACGGCGCCAGCGAGCTGCTGGATTACGCCAAGGCCAAGGTGAAGGCCGCCGGCGTGGCTGGTCCCGGCCAGGTGCGGGTGAACAAGTCGGGCTGCCTGGGCCGCTGCGACCAGGGCCCGGTGATGGTGATTTACCCGGAAGCCACCTGGTACACCTTCGTGGATAAGGAAGACATCGATGAAATCATCGAAGAACACCTGCTCCACGGTCGGGTAGTGGAACGGCTGAAGATCGACTGATCCCCATGCGTACGGACACGGAACACCTGCTCATTCCCGGCGCCGCTGGGCCCATCGACACCCTGGTGGAAGCCCCGGAAAAGCCCCTGGGCATCGCCCTGGTGGGCCACCCCCACCCCCTCTTCGGCGGCGCCAACACCAACAAGGTGGCCCAGACCCTGGCCCGGACCTTCGTCGGCCTGGGCTACGCCGCCCTGCGCCCCAATTTCCGGGGCGTGGGCCAAAGCGCCGGCAGCCACGACGAGGGCCGGGGCGAGACGGAGGACATGCTTACCGTGCTGGACTACGCCCGGCAGCGCTTCGGCGATCTGCCCGTGGTCCTGGGAGGCTTTTCCTTCGGCGCCTACGTCCAGGCCCGGGTGGCCAAGCGTCTGGCGGATGAGGGGCGGCCCGTCCAACGTCTGGTGCTGATCGGCACCGCCTCCGGCTTTGTGGAAGGCACCCGCCACTACGAGACCGACGCGGTGCCCGCCGACACCATCGTCATCCACGGCAGCGCTGACACCACCGTGCCCCTGGCCAATGTGCTGGCCTGGGCCGAGCCCCTGGAACTACCCGTGGTGGTGGTGCCCGGGGCCGATCATTTCTTCCACCGGCGCCTGCACATTCTCCGCAACATTATCCAGAGCAACTGGCACCCCCAGGACCGGCCATGACCGCGCCCCTGGAAGTCCGCCATCTCACCAAGCGTTACGGCGACTTCACCGCCGTGGACGACCTGTCCTTTGCCGTGCCTCCGGGCATCTGTTTCGGCCTCCTGGGGCCCAACGGGGCGGGCAAGACCACCACCCTGCGCTGCTGCCTGGGGCTCACCGCACCGGACGGGGGGGAACTCCGCCTCAACGGCCTGGCCGTGCCGGAACGGGCCCGGGAAGCCCGGCGGGCCACCGGGGTGGTGCCCCAGTTCGACAATCTGGACCCGGATTTCACCGTGGCGGAAAACCTCCTGGTCTTTGGCCGCTATTTCGGCCTGGAAGACCGGCTGATCCGCTCCCGCATTCCCGACCTGCTGGAATTCGCCGGCCTGGGCGGCAAGGGGGACGCCCCCCTGAAAAGCCTCTCCGGGGGCATGAAGCGGCGCCTCAGCCTGGCCCGGGCCCTGGTCAATGATCCGGCGGTGATTTTCCTGGACGAGCCCACCACCGGCCTGGACCCCCAGGCCCGGCACCTGATCTGGGAGCGACTCAAGGAACTCACCGCCCAGGGCAAAACCCTGATCCTCACCACCCACTTCATGGACGAGGCGGAGCGGCTCTGCCACCGCCTAGGCGTGGTGGACCACGGCCGTCTGGTGGCGGAAGGCAGCCCGGCGGAACTCATCGCCCAGCACATCGAACCCCAGGTGGTGGAAATTTACGGGGAAGACGCCCCGACCTGGGCCGCCGCCCACACCGCCCTGGCCCCCCGCCAGGAAGTGGTGGGGGAAACCGCCTTTTTCTATTGCCAGGACCCGGGGCCCCTGCTGGCCGCAGCGGCCCAGAGCCCGGGCCTGCGCACCCTGCACCGGGCAGCTAACCTGGAAGACGTGTTTCTCAAGCTCACCGGCCGGGAATTGCGGGATTGAGCGCCACCGGACCAGCCATGACCCAGACCTCCTTTCTCCGCACCTGTCTCGCCCCGCCCCACCTGTCCCGCCGCTGGTTTCCCGTGTGGCAGCGCAATTTCCTGGTGTGGCGCAAGCTGGCCCTGCCCTCCGTGCTGGGCAATCTGGCCGATCCCCTGATTTACATGCTGGGCCTGGGCTACGGCCTGGGCAGCCTGCTGCCCCAGGTGAGCGGCGTCTCCTACGTGACCTTCCTGGCCGCCGGGACGGTGTGCGCCAGCACCATGAACGCGGCCACCTTCGAGACCCTTTATTCCGCCTTTTCCCGCATGCACGTGCAGCGCACCTGGGAAGCCATGCTCCACGCCCCCCTCACCCTGGAAGATGTGGTGCTCGGGGAACTGGTCTGGGCAGCCAGCAAAAGCCTGCTCTCCGGTCTGGCCATTCTGCTGGTGATCTGGGCCCTGGGCCTGACCCATTCCCCCCTTTCCCTGTGGGTGCTGCCGGTGGTGGCCCTGATTGGCCTGGCCTTCGCCGGCCTGGGCCTGATCATCAATGCCCTGGCCCCCTCCTACGATTTCTTCATGTACTACTTCACCCTCTTCATCACCCCCACCACCCTGCTGTCCGGGGTCTTTTTCCCCATGGACCAGCTCCCCGCCCTGGCCCGGAGCATCGCCGCCTGGCTGCCCCTGGCCCATGGGGTGGCCCTGGCCCGGCCCCTGCTCCTGGGCCAGGTGCCCGCCCAGGCCGGTCTCCATGTGGCCGCCCTGCTGGCCATTACCGCCGTCTCTTTCCTGGTGGCCCTGGCCCTTACCCGGCGGCGCCTGCTCCGTTAGGAAGGATACATTCGGAAACAAAAGGGCAATCAGGCTGTCCCTATAATTACAGCCTATTACTTTGCGCCTAGTACGCAGCCACAACACCTGACACAGGGGAGTTTCGCGCCCTCACCTTCCTCGCCGCCGCCCCCTGCTGCCACCTCCGGAGAGGTACATGTTTCGCAACCGCAAACTTGAAGCAGCCCTGACCCAATGCCAGAACGAACGGGATGATGCCCGGGCCGTGCTGGCCGCCCTGAACCGCTCCCTGGCCATTATCGAATTCACCCCCGACGGCACCATCCTCAGCGCCAACGACAGTTTCTGCGCCCTCATGGGTTACAGCCTGACCCAGTTGCAGGGCCAACACCACCGTATTCTCTGCACCGCCGATTACACCGCCACCCCGGCATATGACCAGTTCTGGGCCAAACTCCGGGCCGGGGAATATTTCCGGGACAAGGTGAAACGGGTCACCCAATCGGGCAAGGAACTGTGGCTCCAGGCCACCTATAACCCGGTACTGGACCGGGAAGGCCGGGTCACCCGCATCTACAAAATCGCCACGGACATTACCGCCCGGGAAGAGGAGGCGGAACTGAGCCACGCCCTGGTGGCGGCCATTAACCGGGCCATGGCGGTGATCGAATTCGACATGAACGGCCGGGTGCTCACGGCCAACGCCAATTTCCTGGAGCTCATGGGCTACCGGCTGGAGGAAATCCAGGGCCGGCCCCACCGGGACTTCTGCCTCTCCGCCTTTGCCGACAGCCCGGAATACGCCGAATTCTGGGCCCGTCTGGGCCGGGGCGAGTCCTTTTCCGGCCAGTTCGAGCGGGTCGCCAAGGATGGTCACCACGTCTGGCTGGAAGCGGCCTACAACCCGGTGCTGGACGCCAAGGGTCAGCCCATCAAGGTGGTGAAAATCGCCTCCGACATTACGGAGCGGGTGACCCAGCAGCAAGCGGAACAGGCCAGCGCCAAGCTGGCCTACGACATTTCCAAGAACACGGAAGGAGTGTCGTCCAAGGGTGAGGCGGTCATTGCAGACACGGTGGCAAAAATGACCCGCATCGCCGAACTGGTGCGGGATTCCTCCAGCCGGGTGGAAAAGCTGGGGCAACAGTCGGACCAGATCACCTCCATCGTAAACACCATCAAGGAAATCGCCGACCAGACCAATCTCCTGGCCCTCAACGCGGCCATCGAGGCAGCCCGGGCCGGGGAAAGCGGCCGGGGATTTTCCGTGGTGGCGGACGAGGTGCGCAAGCTGGCGGAACGGACCAGCAATTCCACCACGGAAATCGCCGCCATGATCGGCGCTATCCAGAGCGACACCCGCTCGGTCATCGACACCATGGGCACGGGCCTGGGGGAAGTGGATCAGGGGGTTACCCTGGTCCAGGAAGCCGGTCAGGCCATCCAGGAAATCCGCAGCGGCGCCCATCAGGTGGTGGAAGCGGTGGGCAAGCTTTCTTCCACCCTGACGGCGGGCTAAAAGCGCCGGCCCGGGCGCTGCCCCCCAGCAGAGGGAGCGCCAACCTGGACACCACGCCTCTCCACCTACACCAGCGCCCAAGCCCCCGTTAGGGTGATGGGGGGGCCAATAGGCACCCCCAGGGGACCAAACAGGGTCCCGCCGGGCCTATCTCCCGAAAACCGCCGCCCCCCGGTCATCCCACAGGCGGGGGCTGCGCTCTGCCCCGTTGTCCGGCCGGGCCGCCGCTTCCAGCAGGGCCAGCACCAGTTCCCCGGTGCGCCGTTCCGGGTCGTGGATAGGGTTGTATTCGCTGATTTCCCACGCCGCCAGGCGGGGGTCCGCCAGCCAGCCGGCCAGGGCGTTCTGGGTTTCCCGGGGGTCCAGGCCATCCGGTTCCGGGGTGCCCACCCCGGGGGCCGCCCCCGGGTCCAGGGCGTCCACGTCCAGGCTCACCCCGTAGGCGCCCCTGCCCCCTGCCGTGGCGATTTCCCGGGCATCCGCCAGCACCGCCCCTAGGCCCCGGCGATGGATTTCCCCCATGGCGAAAACCTGCACGCCGCAAGATTCCAGATAATCTGGCTCCGGCCCTTCCCAGCTGCGCGCCCCCACCAGGGCCACCCGTTCCGGCTTCAGCCAGGGTCCGGGCACATCCCGCATTTCCGCCGCCCCCCGGCCCAGGAGGGCGGCCAGGGGCATGCCGTGGGGATTGCCGCTGGGGCTGTCCGCCGGGGTGTGGGCATCCAGGTGGGCGTCGATCCAGATCAGGCCCACGTCGCCCCGGTCCGCCCAGGCCCGGGCGACCCCCCGCCAGGTGCCCGCCGCAATGGCATGGTCCCCCCCCAGGATCAGGGGCCGGTAGCCCGCCGCCACTTCCGCCGCCACCCGCTCCGCCAGGGCGCCCAGGAGCCGCCCCAGGGCGGTCCAGCGGGAGCCTTCCGGGGTCAGCAGGGCGGTTTCCCGGCGCACCGACCAGCCCAGGCGTTCCAGCCGCTCCTGCAAACCCAGGGATTCCAGGACGGCAGGGGCCAGGGCCGGACCCGGGTCCGGGCCGCCCAGGCCGCAGGGCACGGGGAGAAGGGAAAGGGGAGGCAGGACCATGGGCGGGGCGCTAGAAGAGTCAGGACAGGGTGCCAGAGCTTGCCTGTTTGTGGTGAAAATTTCATGACGATGGGCAAAAGGCCCACGCCTGGCCGCCCGGCCCGGATCGCCGGAGCCCAAAGGTCACGGGTTTTACCGGGCCTAGGCGGATACCTGGGGGGCGGACTTCCGGGGCAATGACCCGCCGCCGATCCCCGCCCGGGCCCCTGGAACCCAGCCGGGCCCCTTACCCTTTTTTGACCCGTGCCCGACCCCGGAATTCCGCCGGGCCCGGGCACGGCATCCGGCGGGCAGCGTGATAAAATCCCCCATCCCCCCAACCTAGGCATTTTTCCCATGTTTTCAGGCATCGTTGAGGCCGTCGGCCGCATTACCCATCTCACCCCCCGGGAAGTCGGCTTCCGCCTTTCCGTGGCCCCCGGCAATCTGGACCTGAGCGATGTGGGCATCGGCGATTCCATCGCCCACAACGGGGTCTGCCTGACCGTGGTGGAAAAGACCCCGGACCATTTCTGCGTGGATGTGTCCCCGGAAACCCTGTCTTGCACCGTGGGCCTGGCCGAACCCGGCCCGGTGAATCTGGAACGGGCCCTGCGCCTGGCCGACCGGCTCGGCGGCCATCTGGTCTCGGGCCATGTGGACGGGGTGGGCAACGTGGTCCGCTTCGACCCCATCGGCGACAACCGGCTCCTGGAAATCCAGGCCCCGGCGGAACTGGCCAAATACATTGCCCGCAAGGGCTCCATTACGGTGGACGGCGTCAGCCTAACCACCAATTCGGTGGAGGACAGCACCTTCACCATCAACCTCATCCCCCACACCCTGGAAGCCACCACCCTGCACCGCCTGCACCCGGGCGCCAAGGTGAATCTGGAAGTGGACCTCATCGCCCGCTACGTGGAACGGATGCTTAACCCCGAAGAAAGCAACTGATTCATCATGCCCCCCTCCACTAACCTAGCCTCTACCCAGGAGATCGTGGCCGAGCTGAAAGCCGGCCGCATGGTCATCCTGGTGGACGAGGAAGACCGGGAAAACGAAGGCGACCTGGTTCTGGCCGCTGATTTCGTCACCCCGGATGCCATCAATTTCATGGCCAAGCATGGCCGTGGTCTGATCTGCCTGACCATTACGGAAGAACGCTGCCGCCAGCTGGGCCTCACCCCCATGGCTCGGGACAACAAAAGCGTGCACGGTACCGCCTTCACCGTCTCCATCGAGGCGGCGGAAGGGGTCACCACGGGCATTTCCGCCCATGACCGGGCCCACACCATTGCCGTAGCCGTGGCCCGCAACGCCAAGCCGGCGGACATTGTCCAGCCCGGCCACGTCTTCCCCATCACCGCCAAACCCGGCGGCGTTTTGGTACGGGCAGGCCACACGGAAGCCGGTTGCGACCTTACCGGTCTGGCCGGTCTGACCCCGGCGGCGGTGATCTGCGAAATCATGAACGAGGACGGGACCATGGCCCGGCTGCCCCAGCTCATAGAGGTGGCCAAGGAACATGGTCTGAAAATCGGCGCCATCGCCGACCTGATCCACTACCGCAGCCAGCACGAAACCCTGGTGGAGCCCCTGGCTACCAAGACCATCCAGACCCGGCACGGGGAATTCACCCTCCACGCCTTCCACGACCGGGTAGCGGACGAGGTCCATCTGGCCCTGGTGCGGGGCACCATCCGGGCCGATCAGGACGCCCTGGTGCGGGTCCACGAACCCCTTTCGGTGCTGGATTTCCTGGCGCCGGAAACGGGCCATCACACCTTTTCCATCGACACCGCCCAGGCCGCCCTGGCCAAGTTCGGCAACGGGGTCATCGTCATGCTGCACCGGCCCCAGAGCGGCGCCGACCTGCGCGAAGCCCTGGCCGCCCCGGCGGAAGACAAGCACGAGCCGAAGAAGTGGGACCCCCGCATCTACGGTATCGGCGCCCAGATCCTGCGCCAGCTGGGGGTAGGCAAGATGAAGCTGCTCTCCAGCCCCCGCCGTATGCCCTCCATGACCGGTTTTGACCTGGAAGTCACCGGTTTCGTCACCGATCCGGAAAGTCTCTGATATGGCCCGTTTCAACAACATCCCCGAAATCGACACCAACCTGGACGGCCACGGCCTCAAGGTCGGTCTGGTCATGAG
This sequence comes from Azospira inquinata, assembly GCF_018905915.1. Taxonomy (NCBI): domain Bacteria; kingdom Pseudomonadati; phylum Pseudomonadota; class Betaproteobacteria; order Rhodocyclales; family Rhodocyclaceae; genus Azospira; species Azospira inquinata. The sequence goes on along the minus strand of NZ_CP064782.1, from coordinate 1,658,040 downwards.
CCGCTTTAACCAGGACGTCTGCGAAGGCCTGCTGTCTGCCTGCGTCACCGAGCTGCAACGCCTGGGCGTGGCCCCGGCGGACCTGCTCATCTGCACCGTGCCCGGCGCCCTGGAAATTCCCCTGACCCTGCAAAAGCTGGCCGGCAGCGGCCACTACGACGCCCTCATCGCCCTGGGCGCCGTTATCCGGGGCGAAACCTACCACTTCGAGGTGGTTTCCAACGACGCCTGCCGGGGCATTCAGGAAGTGCAGCTGGATTCGGGCATTCCCATCGCCAACGGGGTGCTCACCACGGAAGACGACGACCAGGCCCTGGCCCGGATGGAAACCAAAGGCAAGGACTGCGCCCAGGCCGCCGTGGAAATGGCCCGCCTCTACCAGGCCCTGGCCCAATAAAAAGCGCACCATGACCGACATCGACAAGCAATCCGCCAAACCCGCCGCCAAAGCCCACCGCAACGGCGGTAACAAGTCCCCCCGCCGCCGCGCCCGGGAATTCGCCCTGCAAGGCCTGTATCAATGCCGCTTCGGCGGCCAGGACGAAGCGGCGGCGGAAGCCCATCTGGGGGAAGCCTCCACCTTCGGCAAGGCCGACCGGGAATTTTTCGTCGGCCTGCTGCGGGGCGCCCGGGCCCAGGAAGCCGAATTGCAGGAACTCCTCGGCCCCTACCTGGATCGGCCCATGGACGAACTGTCCCCCATCGAAGCCTGCATCCTGCTCCTGGGCGCCCTGGAACTGCGCCAGTTCCCCGAGACCCCCTACCGGGTCATCATCAATGAAGCCATCGAGCTGGCCAAATCCTTTGGCGGCACGGACGGACACAAGTTTGTAAACGGCGTGCTGGATCATCTGGCCGCCCAACTGCGGCCGGAGGAAGTGGCCGCCCGGCAAAAGCAACAGCAACCCTAACCGGTCCTGGTCGCCAGGGGGGCGCCGCCCCCTTCCCCCACCGGTTTTTCGGGCAGCGGGGTTTCGCCCCCCGCGCCCTTGCGGAAGGAAGGCCCATGCCCAGCGAATTTGAACTGATCGACCGCCACTTCGCCCGTCCCACCCCGGGCGCCGTCCTCGGCCCGGGGGACGACTGCGCCCTGCTCCAGCCCACCCCGGGCATGCAGTTGGCCGCCACCACGGACATGCTGGTGGCCGGGGTCCATTTTCTGCCGGAAACGGACCCGGAACGCCTGGGCTGGAAAACCCTGGCGGTGAATCTATCCGACCTAGCCGCCATGGGCGCCCAGGCCCGCTGGGTGCTCCTGGCCGGCGCCTTCCCGGAAGACGATGAAGACTGGATCGCCGCCTTCGCCAAGGGCTTTTTCGCCCTGGCCCAGCTCCACGGAGTGGATGTGGTAGGGGGCGACACCACCCGGGGCCCCCTCAATCTCTGCGTCACCGCCCTGGGGGAACTGCCCCCCGGCCAGGCCATTACCCGGAGCGGCGCCCGGGCCGAAGACGACCTGTGGGTATCCGGCACCCCGGGCCTGGCCTCCCTGGGCCTGGCCCACGCCCAACACAAAACCCAGCTTGCCGACGATTTGGCCACCACCTGCCTGGAAGCCCTGCGCCGTCCCCAGCCCCGTCTGGCCCTGGGACGCTCCCTGCGCCGGGTGGCCAGCGCCGCCATCGACGTTTCCGACGGTCTACTGGGAGACATCGGCCACCTGCTGGAACGCTCCAAGGTGGGGGCGGAAATCCGCATGGATCACCTACCGCCCCTGCCCCAGGGCGCCGACCCGGAACTAGCCCGGGCCTGCCAGCTGGGAGGCGGGGACGATTACGAACTGGCTTTCACCGCTCCCGCCAGTCAGCGGCCCACCCTGGCCGCCGTGGCGGCGGTGCTAAAGCTGCCCCTGTGGCGCATTGGCCGCATTACCCCGGCCCCGGGATTGCGCCTGCTGGATGAACAAGGTCAGGAGCTGCCCCTGCCCGCGAAAGGTTTTGATCATTTCCACGCCGCCTAATCTCCGCTTTCTTTTTAGCCACCCGGCCCATTTCGTCGCCTGCGGCCTGGGCAGCGGCCTCTCCGGCTTCGCCCCGGGGACCGCGGGCACTCTGTTCGCCTGGGCGTCCTATGTGCTGATCCGGCCCAATTTCAGCGACATGGGCTTTGCCGTCTTTCTCCTGGCCTGCTTCGTCATGGGGGTGGTAGCCTGCGACCGGACCGGCCGGGATCTGGGAGTGGTGGACCACGGCGCCATTGTCTGGGATGAAATCGTGCCCTTCTGGGGCGCCCTCTTTTTCTGCCCCCCTTACCTGCTCTGGCAGTTAGGCGCTTTCTGCCTCTTCCGCCTCTACGACATTACCAAGCCCCAGCCGGCCCGCTACTTTGACCGGCAGGTGAAAAACGGTTTCGGGGTGATGATGGACGACGTGGTGGCCGCAGGCTACACGGTCCTCACCCTGGCCCTGGCCAAACGTCTGCTCGGATAAACCCATGTCCCCATCCTCCTCCAGCGCCGCCCCCAGCCAATCCCAACTGGAAGCCCTGGCCGCCCGGGTCGGTGCAGCTTTGCTGGCCCGGGGGGAAACCCTGGCCACCGCCGAATCCTGCACCGGGGGCTGGATCGGCCAGAGCCTTACCGCCATTGCGGGCAGTTCCGCCTGGTTTGACCGGGGCTTCATCACCTATTCCAACCAGGCCAAGACCGAGGAACTGGGGGTGCCGGAAGCCCTGCTCGCCCGGGTGGGGGCGGTCAGCGAGCCGGTGGCCGCCGCCATGGCCCAGGGGGCCCGGCGCCAGGGGCGCATGACCTGGGCCCTGGCGGTGAGCGGCATCGCTGGACCCGGGGGCGGCAGCCGGAGTAAGCCCGTGGGCACGGTCTGTTTCGCCTGGGCCGGGCCGGATCAGGTGCTCCAGGTAGGCACCCAGCATTTTCCCGGGAACCGGGAAGAAGTCCGGGCCCACACCGTGGCCCACGCCCTCACCGTGCTTTTGCAACACCTGGATCGCCCCCTGGCCGCCTGAGGGCCGAGCCGCTAACATAGGCTTTCCCACCGGAGCGGGTGCCCCCTCCGGCCTCTTCCAGCCCTTGCCCCAGGAGTCCGCCATGAAAGGTCATAGCCCAGTCCTCAAGCAGCTCAACGAATTGCTGGCCGGAGAATTGATGGCCCGGGACCAATATTTCATCCACGCCCGGATGTACGAAAACTGGGGCCTGGGCAAACTCTACGAGCGTATCTGGCACGAAATGCAGGACGAAACGGGCCATGCGGACTGGCTCATCCAGCGCATCCTGTTTCTGGAAGGCACCCCGGGCATGGTCCCGGCCAAGGCCATGAAAATCGGCAAGACCGTGCCGGACATGCTGAAAAACGATCTGGCGGTGGAAATTTCCGTGGTGAAGGCGGTGCGGGCCGCCATGGCGGTCTGTGAAGCCCACCAGGACTACGTTTCCCGGGACATTCTGCTGAAAATGCTGGACGACACGGAGCAGGATCACGCCCACTGGCTGGAGCAGCAGCTAAAGCGCATTGAGCTAGTAGGCCTGGAAAACTATATCCAGTCCCAGATGGGCGACGCCCCCGCTTCAGCTTAAGAACGAAAGCCACCGGGGGGGATGTTCAGCCCGCCCCCGGGGGAATCAGGAAAGCCGGACCGGCTCCCGTCCGCTGGAATGGGAAAGCCCGGGGGACGGGCTGGCCCCTTCCCCCCGGGCACTTTCCTGGCCCATGGCGACAAAGTGGGTCAATTCTCCCCGGCCGTCCCGCAAGGGCGCCAGGGAAAGGTGCCAGGCCAGGTCGCCACCGTCCTGGCGGCGGCTCACCAGGGCGCCCTGCCAGCCAGCACCGTCCAGCAAGGCCTGCCACAGGGCGGCGCCCCCCGCCCCTTCCCCATCTCCACCTGCGGGCTGGAGCAGGCAGGGCGTTTCCCCCAACAGGTCTTCCAAAGCATAGCCGGTGAGGCGGGTGAAGGCCTGATTGCAATATTCAAAGCACCCCTGGGCATCCGTAATAAAAATGGGCGCCGGGCCCCATTCCATGGCCCGGGAGAACTTTTCCAGGTCCGCTTCCAGCAGACGACGCTCCTGCACATCCCGAAACACCCCGGCCAGCCGGATCACCCGTCCCTGGCTATCCCAGGCCACGGCCTTGCCCTCCCCCCGCAGCCAGCTCCAGTGCCCGCGCCGGTTGGCCCGACGAAATTCCCCCACATAGCGGGCGGCCGAGCCCTGGGCTACCCGGCCCAGACCGGCCAGTACCCCGGCCCGATCTTCCCCATGCACGCCCGTCAGCCAGTCCGTCAGCGCCAGGCGCTGAGGCGGCGGCCCGGCCTCGTCCAGGGCGGCGGCGGCGGATTCCCGAATGGTCAGGAGATCGGTCCCCACCTCCCATTCCCACAGGCCGAAATCCTGCCCGGCCAGGGCTTCCCCCAGCCGGGCCAGACGCTCCTGGCAACGTTGTATCCCCCCGTCCTCCCGGACCCGGGTTCCGGTCACCTCCCGAATGCTGCCTTGCAGCCGGTCCGGCCCCTGGCCATTGCCGGGCACCAGACGCCCTTCCAGGCACAGCACCCGCAGGCCACCGGCCTCGTCCCGCACACGAAAATCCACCCGGCAGCCATCCCGGCCCATGGCCCCCAGGGCCGCCTCCAGAGGACCCCGGTCCTCCGCCAGCACCACGGGCAACCAGGCATCCAGACTATCCCCGGCCCGTACCGCCCCCTGGCCGAACCAGCCGGGAATGGCGCCCCGGCGCCCCAGCAGGCGCCGGCTGCCCGGCTCGGCCCACCACAACAGTTGGCCCTGGGCCGTGAGAATGGCATCCACCCCCCCGTCACTACCCCGCCGGAAACGGCTACAAATCCAGCGCAGGGCGATGCCGAGCACCAGGGCCGCCCCGAGCAAGCCCAGGGAAGCCAGCCAGAGGCGCCCCCCCTGGATATTGCGCTGCCATAAGCCCAGAAGCATGGCGCCCCAGACCAGGGGAGCGCTGCGCAGACCCAGCGCGGCCAGGCAGGCGCCCGCCAGGATCAGGGGCAGGAACTGGTCCGCCGCCCCCCAGGAGGGGCCCAGAGCCCCTCCCAGGCAGACCGCCCCCAGGGAGAGGCCAAAAGCCAGGGCCAGCTGCCCCCCCAGGGGGAAACCGGTGAAGGAAAAGGGTGGGGCCCAATAGGGGCGGAGTCGGCGAAGAACATTCATTTGGGATAGAAATTGCCTGACTTTGGCCCCCGGAACAATTGGGGCTTACACGTATCCGTGCCCGCAAGGTTTGTGCCATAATCGGACGCTTGTTTTTGGGGATTTCGAGCCATGGAAGACAATAAGGCTAAGGCGCTCGCCGCCGCGCTGGCACAGATTGAAAAGCAGTTCGGCAAGGGCTCCATCATGAAGATGGGCGCCACCGAAGTGGACAAGGGACTGGAAGTCATTTCCACCGGCTCCCTGGGGCTGGACGTAGCCCTGGGCGTGGGCGGTCTGCCCCGGGGCCGGGTGGTGGAAATCTACGGTCCGGAATCTTCCGGGAAAACCACCCTGACCCTCCAGGTCATTGCCGAAGCCCAGAAAAAAGGGGGCGTGGCCGCCTTTATCGACGCGGAACACGCCCTGGATCCCCAATACGCCCAGAAGCTGGGCGTCAAGGTGGGTGACCTGCTCATTTCCCAGCCGGATACGGGGGAACAGGCCCTGGAAATCGCCGACATGCTGGTCCGTTCCGGGGGCGTGGATGTGATTGTGGTGGACTCCGTGGCCGCCCTCACCCCCAAGGCGGAAATTGAAGGGGAAATGGGGGACTCCATGATGGGCCTCCACGCCCGTCTGATGAGCCAGGCCCTGCGCAAGCTCACCGCCAACATCAAGAAAACCAACACCCTGGTGATTTTCATCAACCAGATCCGGATGAAGATCGGCGTCATGTTCGGCAATCCGGAAACCACCACCGGGGGCAACGCCCTGAAGTTCTATGCCTCCGTGCGTCTGGACATCCGCCGCATCGGCTCCATCAAGAAGGCGGACGAGGTGATCGGCAACGAAACCCGGGTCAAGGTGGTGAAGAACAAGGTCTCCCCCCCCTTCCGGGAAGCCATTTTCGACATCCTCTACGGGGAAGGCATTTCCCGGGAAGGGGAAATCATCGAGCTGGGCGTGAACAACAAGATCGTGGAAAAGTCCGGCGCCTGGTATTCCTACAACGGGGAAAAGATCGGTCAGGGCAAGGACAATGTGCGGGAATTCCTCAAGGCTAATCCCGCCCTGGCCCAGGAAATCGAAGCCAAGATCCGCACCGCCGTGGGGGTGACCAAAGCTGCCCCCGCCCCGGAAGCCCCTACCCCCGGGGATGACTGAAAGCCTGCGCGGGCGGGCCTTGCGCCTGCTCGCCTCCCGGGAACACAGCCGTCTTGAACTGAAACGCAAGCTGGCTTCCCACGCCGAAAGCGGCGAGGAACTGGAATTGCTGCTGGACGAGCTGGAGAAAGCCCGCCTGCTTGCCAATGACCGTTACGCCGAACAGCGGGTCACCGTCCGCGGCGGCCGCTACGGTAACGCCCGCCTGGCCGGGGAATTGCGCAGCCAGGGGGTGGATGACACCACCATTGCCAACGCTTTGGCCCAGGCCGGGGATGAAACCGAGCGGGCCCTGGCGGTCTGGCGCAAAAAATTCGGCAGCCTGCCCCAGGATGCCCAGGAGCGGGCCAAGCAGGCCCGTTTTCTGGCCGGTCGGGGTTTCGGCAGCCCAACCATCCGCCGGGTGCTGCAAGGCACCTGGGATGACGAGTAAAAGGTTCGCACCATGTCCGACCCGCAAGACAGCCAAAAAGGCCACATTCTTTCCGCCCACAACCTGAAGAAGCGCTACAAGGCCCGTACCGTGGTCCAGGACGTGTCCTTCGAGGTCTGCTGTGGGGAAGTGGTGGGGCTACTGGGCCCCAACGGGGCGGGGAAAACCACCTGTTTCTATATGATCGTGGGTCTGGTGGCCGCCGATGGGGGCGCCATCTGGCTGGACAACCAGGAACTGACCCACCTGCCCATCCACCGCCGGGCCCACATGGGGGTCTCCTACCTGCCCCAGGAAGCTTCCGTGTTCCGCAAACTGAATGTGGAAGAAAACATCCAGGCGGTGCTGGAACTCCAGGAACTGGACCCGGAGGCGACCCAGAGCAAGCTGGAGGAGCTGCTCGACGAACTCCACATCGGCCATCTACGCCACACCTCCGCCGCCGCCCTCTCCGGCGGGGAACGGCGCCGGGTGGAAATCGCCCGGGCCCTGGCCACCTCCCCCCGCTTCATCCTGCTGGACGAACCCTTCGCCGGGGTGGACCCCATCGCCGTGCTGGAAATTCAGAAAATCATCCGTTTCCTCAAGGAACGGGGCATCGGCGTACTCATCACCGACCACAATGTGCGGGAAACCCTGGGCATCTGTGACCGGGCCTGTATCATCAATGAAGGCCGGGTACTGGCCGCTGGTGGGCCGGATGAGATCGTTTATAATGAAAATGTAAGAAAAGTCTATCTGGGTGAGCATTTCCGCCTCTAATCACCCCTTTCTCCCCCAACAGCAGCCCGTCTGCGGAGAAGTCATCGTCATGTTTTCTCCCATCACGCGCCCATGAAACCGACCCTCCAACTTAAACTTTCCCAGCATTTGGCGCTCACGCCCCAACTGCAACAATCCATCCGGTTGTTGCAGCTGTCCACGCTGGAACTGAACCAGGAGCTGGAGAAGTACCTGACGGAAAATCCCCTCCTGGAACGGGAGGACGAGGATTTCGACGGTCCTTCCGGGCCTGCCGCCGGGGAAGGAAGTGACAGTGCGGCCCCTGATCCGGCGGGCACCACGCCCCGGGAAACGGAGCGGGGCGAGGATGATAGCCGGGAGCACGGGGAGCCGGGGGAAAGCGCCGAAACGGGCATCCGTGCCAGCGACGAGGGCAATGCCCTGGCCGCCGGGGAGGATGACGGCTGGTATGCGGAGGGCAGCTATCCTTCCGCCTCCCGGGACGAAGAAGACGATTCGGATTACCAGGACATCCAGGCCGCCAGCACCTCCCTGCGAGACCATCTGGCCTGGCAGTTAGGCCTCACCCCCCTGAGTGACCGGGACCGGAATCTGGTACGCTTTCTCATTGAAGCCCTGGACGACGACGGCTACCTGACCCAGCCCCTGGAAGAACTGGCGGACGCCCTGCCCCCGGAGCTCGAAATCGACCTGGACGACCTGCTCATCGCCCTGCGCCACCTCCAGCATTTCGACCCCACCGGAGTGGGGGCCCGCTCTCCCCAGGAATGCCTGGCCCTGCAACTGGAAGCCCTGCCCCCGGAACCCACCCGGGATCTGGCCCTGCAACTGGTGCGCCAGTATCTGGAACTCCTGGCCGGACGGGACTTCACCAAGCTGAAAAAGCTCCTGGGCTGTGACGACGACCAGCTACGGGCCGCCGCCCATCTGGTGAAGAGCCTCAATCCCCGCCCCGGGGCCCAGTACGCCCCCCTGGATACCCGCTACATTATTCCCGACGTGGTGGTGCGCAAGCTACGCAACCAGTGGGTGGCCAGCATCAACCCGGACGCCTATCCCCGGCTGCGCATCAACCGCCTGTATTCGGATATTCTCTCCAAACACCGGGGCTCCTCCCTGGCTGGCCAGCTCCAAGAAGCCCGCTGGCTGATCAAGAACGTACAGCAGCGCTTTGACACCATTCTGCGGGTCTCCCAGGCCATCGTGGAACGCCAGCGCCAGTTCTTCGAACACGGGGAAGTGGCCATGCGCCCCCTGGTACTGCGGGAAATCGCCGAGGTGCTGGGGCTCCACGAATCCACCGTTTCCCGGGTCACCACCCAGAAATACATGGCCACCCCCCGGGGCATTTTCGAACTCAAGTATTTCTTCGGCAGCCACGTGGCCACGGAAGCGGGGGGCGCCTGTTCCGCCACCGCCATCCGGGCCCTGATCAAGCAGTTGATTGGCGGGGAAGATGCGAAAAAGCCCCTTTCCGACAGCCAGATTTCCGAGATTCTCGGGCAACAGGGCATTGTGGTGGCCCGCCGGACCATAGCAAAATACCGGGAGGCGTTGAACATCCCGCCGGCTAACCTACGCAAGACCATCTAACCAAGGAGTAAATAATATGAACCTGCACATCACCGGCCATCACGTCGAGGTTACCCCGGCTATCCGCGAATACGTCAGCAGCAAGCTGGATCGGGTGCTGCGCCACTTCGACAACGTCATTGAAGTGAATGTGATCCTCACCGTGGAAAAGCTGAAGCAAAAAGCGGAAGTCACCGTCCGGGTGCCGGGCAAGGACATCTACGTGGAAAACGAAGACAGCGACCTGTACGCTTCCGTGGACGCCCTGGTGGACAAGCTGGACCGCCAAGTGATCAAGCACAAGGAAAAGGGCCTGGCCCACAACCGGGACAGCATGGATAAGCACATCGGCGAAGCCTAATCGCTAGCACCGCCGCCGCCCCACCCAAGGGGGCGGCTACGGTGGCCGAGCGTCGCCTTTTCCGCTATGATCCGGCCACCTGAAGGGTCTCCCTCCCGCCCCCCGGGTTTCTTGTTTCTCCCATCGTCTTTCCGGGGAGTACCCTAGCCCCATGGACCTCATCGCCAAACTCCTTCCCCCCGCCAACATCGTCCTGAATCTGGAAGCCAGCAGCAAAAAGCGCGCTTTCGAGCAGGCCGCCCTGTTGTTCGAAAATAACCTGGGGGTTGCCCAATCCACGGTTTTTGCCAGCCTGTTTGCCCGGGAAAAGCTGGGCTCCACCGGCCTGGGCCAGGGCGTGGCCATTCCCCACGGCCGCTTAAAGGGCATCAAGGAAGCCGCCGGCGCCTTTCTCCGCCTCACCCACCCCGTGGCCTTCGACGCCCCGGACGGCAAGCCGGTAGATCTGATGTTCGTGCTCCTGGTACCGGAGCAGGCCACGGAACAACATCTGCAGATTCTTTCCGAGCTGGCCCAGCGCTTCTCCGACAAGCTGTTCCGGGAGGCCCTGCGCCATTGCGACAGTATGGACGACGCCCACCGCCTGTTCACCGATTGGGGAAATCATGCGGAAAATCAGCATCGCGCAGCTGTTTGAAGACCATCGGGAACGCCTCGCCCTGGAATGGGTGGCAGCCCTGGGCAGCGAACGCTTCATCGATCTGAAACGGCGGGGCAACAACTACGGTGCCGATCTGGTCGGCCACCTCAACGTCATTCACCCGGAACGGCTCCAGGTCATCGGCTTCGCCGAACAGGCCTGGCTCACCAAGGCCAATCCGGAGCGCCTGAAAAACCAGATGCAGGACATGTTTGCCGCCGAACCACCCGCGGTGATCGTGGCCGAAGGTCTGGAAGTGCTGGCCATGGTGCGGGACACCTGCGAAGCCACCAGCACTCCCCTGATCACCACCCCCAAACCCTGCTCCGCCATCATCGACCTGCTGCGCATCTACCTGTCCCGGCGTCTGGCGGACACGGTGGCGGTGCACGGCGTCTTCATGGACGTTTTCGGCATGGGAGTACTGATTACCGGGGATTCGGGGGTGGGCAAGTCGGAACTGGCCCTGGAACTCATTTCCCGGGGCCACGGCTTGGTCGCCGACGACGTGGTGGAACTGGCCCGCATCGCCCCTTCCACCGTGGAAGGCCGCTGCCCGGGCATGTTGCGGGACTTTCTGGAGGTCCGAGGCCTGGGCCTCTTGAACATCCGCACCATTTTCGGGGAGACCGCCTCCCGGCGGAAAATGAAGCTCAAGCTCATCGTCCACCTGCAAAAGCCGGTGGCGGGCATGGATTCCCCCCGCCTGCCCCTGGACGCCCAGACCCAGGAAGTGCTGGGGGTGCCCATCCGCAAGGTCATCATTCCCGTGGCCGCCGGCCGCAATCTGGCGGTGCTGCTGGAAGCGGCGGTACGCAACACCATTCTCCAATTGCGCGGCATCGACAACATGCAGGAATTCATCGGTCGCCAGCAGCAAGCCATTCTTGACGACGACCTATAACCCCGTCATATTTCCGCCCACATCCGCCGGATGGGGGCATTGCCCTTCCTTCTTCCCTTCCATGAGGAGTTTGCCGTGAAAAAAACCCTGATCGCTCTCCTGACCCTTGGCGCCGTGGTCTTTACCCAAGCCGGTTTCGCCGCCGACGCCCCGGACGCCGCCAAGAAGCTCACGCCCCAGCAGGAAAAAATGAAGAACTGCAACAAGGACGCCAAGGACAAGCAACTGAAAGGCGACGACCGCAAGCAATTCATGAAGTCCTGCCTCTCCGGCAAGGCCGCGCCTGCTCCGGCAGCCGCTGCGGCCCCTGAAAAAGCAGCCGCACCCGCCGCCCCCGACTGTGCCGCCCAGGCCACCAGCAAGAAGCTGGCGGGTGCCGCCAAGGCTTCCTTCCTGAAAAAATGTCAGGCCGACGCCGCCGCCAAATAAGCGCCCCGTCCCAGCCCAACAAAAAGGCCAGCGTTACCGCTGGCCTTTTTGTTGGGAGCCGCCCCCACCGGAGCAGGGGCGAAAATGAAAAGAAAAGGGAGAAAGCCGCGCCCCTTCAGAGGTACTCGAACTCCGCCACTTCCGCATCCCCACCCGTGGCGGAATGGCCGAAAGCCAATAGGCCCTTATTGCCCAGCACCACTTCGCTGTGGCGTACGAACATTTCCGGTTCCCCTTCAAAGGCCACATAGGTGCCGTTGGTGCTTTCATCCACCAGCACGTAACGATCCCGACGCCGCAGAATCCGGGCATGGGCACGGGAAGCCCGCTTGTCCTGAATCACCACATCGCAGGCCCCATCCCGACCAAAACTCAAGCCTTCATTTTTGCCATCCAGCAAAAACGCCTTACCGGAGTGGCGGACACAGAGTTTGGGGCTACCCATCTGGGTAGTGGAGGCCTTCACCTCCCCCAATTGTTGGCGCAGAACGGTAAGCTCGCCAGCTTCCTGCCAAGGTAGTTCATAAATAGCACCTCCCGCCCCAGCTTCGGACATTTGCCGATCCGTCGCCCGGGTGCCCTGACGCATGGCAGCGGGTAAAGCGTTGGCCGCTTCGGCGCTGACAAAAATCTGCCCGGCTTTGGCCATGCCCAGCAAGCGGGCAGCACCCACAAAGCCATCCCCTGCCGGAGCTGCGCTATCGGGCGCCAAAACACCGCAATGAACCCCCACCCGGATGGAAAGTTTGACACCGGAGACCGGTGGCAAATCCTCTACCCGCTGCTGCATGTCCACCGCCGCTTGGCAAGCCACTTCCCCATTCTCGAAACTGGCCACCAACTCATTGCCTGAGGAACGCAGCAAGCGACCGGCAAACCCCGCAACCACCCGTTCGATCCGTTTTAGGCAGCGCTCCTGGGCATAGAGCGCTTCCCCTTCGGGAAGACGCTCAAAAAGCCGGGCACTCCCCGGAATATCGGCACACAAAACCCCTAAAGACGCAGCACTCATTTCACCCCTCCGCGCCGCAAAAAGGTGTACGGACAAGACTGCCGTCAACACCGGCCAAAAGAACTAAAACATTATTCATATTAATAACTTATATTGTGACTCCCTGCCGTCCATAATAACAAAGTCACTAGGGGGCGGCTACCACGGGTAGGGGGAAATTGTCGCCGTCTGTCGGCTCCCGGGCGGGGATTAGGGGGGGGAATTCGGGGGGATCGAAGACCGTGTCGCCGCCCTCGCTGCCTTCGGGCACGGTGCCGGCTTGCAGGCCCTGGAAGTCGTAAAGACGGGAATCGGCCAGGTGGGAGGGCACCACGTTTTGCAGGGCGTGGAACACCGCTTCGGTGCGGCCCGGATATTTCCGGTCCCACTCCAGCATCATTTCCCGCACCTTCTGGCGTTGCAGGTTGTCCTGGGAGCCGCACAGGTTGCAGGGGATGATGGGGAATTCCATGCCCCGGGCGTAGCGGGCAATGTCCGCTTCCGAAGCGTAGGCCAGGGGCCGGATGACGATGTGGGCGCCGTCATCGGTGACCAGTTTGGGAGGCATGGCCTTGAGCTTGCCGCCGAAGAGGAGATTGAGAAACAGGGTATGGACCATGTCGTCCCGGTGGTGGCCCAGGGCAATCTTGTTCGCACCCAGTTCCTTGGCGGTACGGTAGATGATGCCCCGGCGCAGGCGGGAGCAGAGGGAACAGGTGGTTTTGCCCTCGGGAATTTTTTCTTTGACGATGGAATAGGTGTCCTGCTCCACGATCCGGTATTCCACCCCCAGCTTATCGAAATAGGCGGGCAGAATGTCCGCCGGAAAGCCGGGCTGTTTCTGGTCCAGATTCATGGCAATGAGGCGGAATTTGATGGGAGCCCGGGCCTGAAGCAGGCGCAAGAGGTGGAGCAGGGTATGGGAATCCTTGCCACCGGACACGCAGACCAGCACCGTGTCCCCGTCTTCGATCATGTTGTAGTCGGCAATGGCTTTGCCGGTTTCGCGCAGCAGCCATTTTTCCAGGCGCTGCAAGGTATGGGATTGTTCCACGCTAAGTCCTTCCTGCCCCCCAGGGCAGCCATGATGCCGGGAGACTCCCGGCGTTACGCCACTTCAAACACTAGAGATGGGCCGTACGGCCCCCGTCCACATTGATTACCTGGCCGGTCACATAGCCCGCCCCGGCCAAGAGAAACAGCACGGTGCGGGCGATGTCCTCCGGCGCCCCTTCCCGCTTCAGGAGGGTGTCCGCCACAATGGCCTGGCGGGCATCCTGGTCAAATTCGGGCCCGTCAGGCCAGAGAATAGGCCCGGGAGCCACCCCATTGACCCGCACCGCCGGGGCCAGTTCCGCCGCCAAGGCCCGGGTCAGGGCCAGCAGACCGCCCTTGGCGGCGCAGTACAGGGGATAGCCGAGCAGGGGGCGTTCGGCATGGATATCGGTGATATTCACCACCGCCCCCCGGTGCTCCGCCAGATAAGGGGCCGCCGCCTGGGTAAGGAACAGGGGAGCCTTGAAATTACTGCCCACCAGATCGTCCCAGGCCGCCTCGTCAATGGTGCCCAAGGGGGTGGGGAAAAAGCTGGAGGCGTTATTCACCAGACCGTCCAGCCGGCCAAAGCGCTCCACCGTCAGCTGAATCAGGGTGGGCAGCCGGGCCGTGTCCCGCAGATCCACCTGGACGCAGAGGGTAGAACCGGGGCGCCGGGCTTCCAGCTCCTCCGCCAAAGCCCGCACCTCCCGGACCGCGGCCCGATAGTGGAGTACCACCGCCGCCCCGGCCCCGTGCACTTCCCGGGCGATAGCCGCCCCCACCCGCTTGGCGGCGCCGGTGACCAGCACCACCCGGTCTGTCAATTGATCATCCATGGCTTTTCCCTTGAGTTTGCGAATTTTAACGGATTGCTCCATGATCCGAGCCTTTCCCGCCCCACCCCTGCCATGGATTTACCCCTTCCCGATGCTGCCGCCCTCGCCCACAGCCAACGCTTAAGCACCTTCCTGGCGGAGGAAATCGCCCGGCAGGGCGGCTGGATGCCCTTCTCCCGCTACATGGAGCTGGCCCTCTACGCCCCGGGTCTGGGCTATTACACGGCGGGCGCCCGAAAATTCGGCGCCGCCGGGGACTTTGTCACCGCCCCCGAACTCACGCCCCTCTTCGCCCAGGCCCTGGCCACCCAGATTATTCCCATTCTGGAAGCCAGCGCCCCGGTGATCCTGGAGGCGGGAGCGGGCAGCGGCCGGCTGGCCGCCGACCTGCTCCTGGCCCTGGAAACCCAGGGCCACCTGCCGGACCAATACCTGATTCTGGAACTCTCCCCGGACCTCAAGGAGCGCCAGGCCGCCACCCTGGCCCAGGCCGCGCCCCATCTGGCGGACCGGGTACGCTGGCTGGAACGGCTGCCTGACACCTTCTCCGGCCTGGTGCTGGGCAACGAGGTGCTGGACGCCATGCCCGTGGAACTGGTGCGCTGGCAGGGAGAAACCGTGGCCCAGCAGGGGGTCACCTGGTCCCACACCGCCGGCTTCGCCTGGGCGGATCGCCCGGCCACCGGAGAACTGGCCCGGGTCGCCAAAAATCTGGCAGAGGAAGCGGGCCTCAGCCCCGAAGTCACCGCCACCGGCTACACCAGCGAAATCGGCCTGGCGGCCACCGCCTGGACTGCCGCCTGGGGCCCCATTCTCCAGCGGGGAGCCCTGCTCCTTCTGGACTACGGCTTTCCCCGCCGGGAGTTTTACCATCCCCAGCGCCACCAGGGCACCCTCATGTGCCACTACCGACATCAGGCCCATGGGGAGCCCTTCTCCTACCCGGGGCTCACGGACATCACCGCCCACGTGGATTTCACCGCCGTGGCGGAAGCCGGTTTCCAGGCGGGGCTGGAAGTGGCGGGCTACACCAGCCAGGGCCAGTTTCTCCTCAACTGCGGTCTCCTGGAACGGCTCGCCGCCCTGGACCCGGAACGGCCCGACTATTTCCGGGGCGCCGCCGCCGTACAAAAGCTGGTCCAGCCCCAGGAAATGGGGGAATTGTTCAAAGTCATCGCCCTCACCAAGGGCCTGACCACCCCCCTTCTGGGCTTTGCCCGGGGGGACCGGAGTCACACCCTGTAAGGCCCCCCAGCCACGCCATTAAAAAAGGCGCCAGCCCCGGAGGGCGGCGCCTTTTTTTGCGACCGGATCGGGGGCAACGCCCCCCGGGGCCTAATCTGCCAGCAGCCAGCGCTGCCGGGCCATTGCTTTGGCGGCAGCGGTCCGGGCCTCTTGCCGGGCATTCCCGTCTTCGACCCCATGTTCAGCCAGCCGGGGCAGGGCCATGGGCAGGGCTTCCACCGCCGCCAGGGAAGCCGTCCCACCCATCCCCGGCGCTTTCCGTGCCACGGTTTCCCGCTCGCCGGACGCCATATCCAGAATGATCATCATGATGGACTCCTTCCCGTTGAAAAACCCGCGAACTATTACTTTCGCCTAGTAAGAATAACGGATAGGGGCCCGGAAGGTTAAGGGAAATATATTTTTTGCCGCGGGCAACTTTTTTCCCGAAAGCCTTACTAAAATGAATACCCAACTACACTTTCCGGAGGTGACACCATGGACGTCAGCGGCATCGGCAGCATGGCCTCATCCTTATCCGACATTCAGGACGGCAACAGCCTGCAAGTGGCCGTGCTGAAGAAGGCCATGAACTCCCAGGAACAAAGCGCCATGCAGTTGCTGCAAGGTCTGCCGGACAGCGGCCAGACGACTAGCAGCACCAATCTGCCCGCCCACCTGGGTCAGAACGTGAATACCACGGCCTAAGCTAGGCCAGCGGCAAGTAAGGGGATGCGCCTTTCCGGCGGCACCCCTGCCCAAAAAAGCCCCGTCCATACGGGGCTTTTTTGGGCAGGGGTAGAAGCCCCCATTGGCCTAGGTAGGGGCCCGGGGGTCAGGGCAGGTAGCTCCCTGAACCACCGCCCCGGCGCTTACAGACCCTGTTCCTCGAGCCAGGTCCGGACCCGCTCCGCCACCTTGGCCCAGTCCCGTTCCAGCATCATGCCGTGGCCCAGGTCGGGGAAAATTTCCGCCCCCACCCCGTAAATCGCCCCCGTGGCCCGCACGTCGGAGGCCGGGATCAGGGCATCGTTTTCCGCCCCCAGAACCAGCATGGGGGGCCGGGACATGCGGAAAGTCTGGGGCAGATTGAAGAGGGTCATGTCCCACAGGGCCCGGCGGGATTCCCGCTGCATGTGCTGGAAGTAGCGGGTCATATCTTCCGAACTCACGGGCTGGGCAAAAAGGGCCTGACGCAGGGCGTCCGGTTCCACCATTTCCCCTTCCAGAATACGGTTTAAGTCCAGCATCAAGCTAGGCCGGGAGACGGCCAGAACCAGGGAGGAATTGAGCAGGCCCTGGGGCGGTACCGCGTTCATCAGCACCGCCGCGGGGGCTTCCGCCGTTTCCAGGTATTTCTGCACCACAAAGCCCCCCATGGAGTGGCCGATCAGCACCGGGGTTTCATCCAGTTCCGCCACCACCCGGCGCACGTCTTCCACGTAATCGTGGATGCTCCACCAGTCCAGGTTGTCCGCCCCCCAGCTGGTGCCGTGGCCGCGCAGGGAAAGGGCGTAGGCGCTGTAACCCTGGTCGGCGAAATAGGGGAGGAAATGTTCTTCCCAGCACCAGGCGCCGGTGTAGGCGCCATGGACGAACAGCAGGGGACGGCTGTGCCGGGGACGGGAGGGGAGATGGGAGAGGACTTCTAGGGTTTCTGTGCTTCGTGTGTCCATTAGGGTACCTGCATGCCGCGCTGGACCGCCGGGCGTTGGCCGATGGCGGTGTACCAACGTCGGACGTTGGGATAGTTGTCTAAGTCTGCATTGTGCCACTCATGGCGGGCAACCCAGGGATAAGTGGCCATATCGGCGATGGAATAGTCCCCCGCCAGATACTCCACCCGGGCCAGACGCTGGTCCAGCACCCGGTACAGACGGGCAGTTTCCTGGGTGTAGCGGTCCACCGCGTAGGGCACGGGCTCCGGGGCGAAACGGAGGAAATGGTGGGCCTGGCCGAACATGGGCCCCACCCCACCCATCTGGAACATCAGCCATTCCAGGGCCAGATAGCGCTCCGCCCCGGTTTCCGGGAGAAACTGGCCGGTCTTGTCCGCCAGATAAAGCAGAATGGCCCCGGACTCGAACAGGGTCAGGGATTCCCCCTCCGGCCCGTCCGGGTCCACAATGGCCGGGATTTTGTTGTTGGGGTTGATGGCCAGAAATTCCGGGCTCAGCTGTTCTCCCCGGGTAATATCCACGGGCTTCACCCCGTAGGCCAGGCCGCACTCCTCCAGCATAATGGAAACCTTCTGGCCGTTGGGGGTACCCCAGGTATAAAGAATGATCATCGCCGCCTCCGCGTCAGTGCTGGGTTCCCGGGTCCGGCCCGGGCGCTCGGCCAGTGTGGCCCCTGCCTGTTACATTCTTTGACATCTGGGCCCCTGCCCGGTCCCGGCCGCCCTGCTATGATGGTCCCATAGTTTGTCCGGTGTTTCAGGAGCCTTAGTCATGACCCCCTTTTCCTCCCATTCGTTCCGTTTTTCCCTCCTGCTGCTGGCCACCGCCTGCCTCAGCCTGCCCGCCGGGGCCGGCACCCTCTACAAACAGGTGGATAAGGACGGCCACATCGTTTTCAGCGACAAGCCCCAGAAGGGCATGAAATCCCTGGGCACCATCCAGACCCAGGACGATGCCCCGGTGAACCGCTCCGCCCTGCGTCAGGAGGAAAAGACCCTGAATCAGGAATCCTCCCAGGCCAAGCGCCAACTCAATGAAACGGTGGCCAAGCGCAACGCGGCCTACAACCGGCTGCGTCAGGCGGAAGATGCCCTGACGGCGGCCAAGGCGGCCAAGGCCAGCGGCCAGGACCCCCTGCCCGGAGAACGCCAGGGCACGGCCACGGGAGGCAGCCGCCTGCTGCCCGCCTACGACGAGCGCCAGCAGAGCCTGGAAAAGGCCGTGGATGCGGCCCAGAAGGCCCGGGACCAGGCCCAGCAGGAATGGAACGACGTGCGCTAAGTCCCTGCCCTTTTCCCTCCCCCAACCCCGGTCCCCCACCGGGGTTTATTAGGCCATTCCGATAGCGATCAACTATTATAAAAATACAAACAATCAATTAGATTAATTACCCCGCTCCTCCTAAGATTCAGTCCATGGATGCAGTTGATCCTGACTTTAACCCCCCGGGGAAACCCCCCTTATTCTTAGGAGTGACGCCATGTCCCTGATCAATACCGAGATCAAGCCTTTCCAAGCCACCGCCTTCCACAATGGCAAATTCGTGCCCGTCAGCGACGCTGACCTGAAGGGCAAGTGGTCCGTGGTCTTCTTCTACCCCGCCGACTTCACCTTCGTCTGCCCCACGGAACTGGGCGACCTGGCGGACAACTATGCCGAATTCCAGAAGCTGGGCGTGGAAATCTACTCAGTCTCCACGGACACCCACTTCACCCACAAGGCCTGGCACGACACCTCCGACACCATCCAGAAAATCACCTACCCCATGGTGGGGGACCCCACCGGCGTGCTGAGCCGCAATTTCGCCGTGATGATCGAAGAAGAAGGCCTGGCCCAACGGGGCACCTTCGTCATCAATCCGGAAGGCAAGATC
The DNA here is from genome assembly GCF_018905915.1 of Azospira inquinata. Taxonomy (NCBI): domain Bacteria; kingdom Pseudomonadati; phylum Pseudomonadota; class Betaproteobacteria; order Rhodocyclales; family Rhodocyclaceae; genus Azospira; species Azospira inquinata. The sequence continues at coordinate 1,639,033 of NZ_CP064782.1, read as the reverse complement.
AAGGTGGTGGAAGAGCACGACGGCGGTATTGGCCGGGACGCCAAGGAACTGCTGCGCAAGGTGCAGGCCGCCCAGTACATCGCCGCCCACCCGGGTGAAGTCTGCCCCGCCAAGTGGACCCCGGGGGACGCTACCCTGGCCCCCTCCCTGGATCTGGTGGGCAAACTCTAAGGTCCCTTCCGGTACCGGGCCGGCACCGGGGCGGGGAACGAAGCTCCCCCTTCCTCCTCCGCCCCCGCTGGTCCGGTGCCCGAGGGGAGCCCGGGGTTTAAGCCCCGGCTTCCCCCTCCCTGAGGGGAGGCACAGGACGGCCCGCCACGGCGGTCCGCCCCCTGCCCCTCCCACACTCCCATCCCTACCCCGCTGGACACTACCGTCCGGCCAGGAGACCGCCATGCTCGACGCCAACCTGAAAACCCAATTGACCGCCTACCTGGGCAAAATTACCCAGCCCATCGACCTCATCCCGGCCCTGGACGAGAGCCCAGCCTCCGGGGAAATGCAGGGCCTGCTGCAAGAGCTGGCGGCCCTGTCCCCTCTGGTGCGCCTGCAAGCCCCGACCCCGGCGGAAGTGGCCGTGCGCCGCCCCTCCTTTGCCGTGGCCCGGGCCGGAGAAGCCCCCCGTATCCGCTTCTCCGGCATTCCCCTGGGCCATGAATTCACCTCCCTGGTCCTGGCCCTGCTCCAGACCGGGGGCCATCCTCCCAAGCTCACCCCGGCCCAGATCGCCCAAATTCGCGCCATTCCCGGCCCCCTCCACTTCGAGACCTTTGTCTCCCTGACCTGCCACAACTGCCCGGACGTGGTTCAGGCCTTGAACACCCTGGCCGTGCTCAATCCCCAGATCCAGGCGGAAATGGTGGAAGGGGGCCTGAATCAGGCGGAGGTGGCCGAGCGCCGCATCATGGGCGTGCCCGCCCTCTTCCTCAACGGCCAGCCCTTCGGCCAGGGCCGCATGGAGCTGGAAGAAATTCTGGACAAGCTGGACAGCGGCGCCGCCGCCCGCAAAGCGGAAGCCCTGTCGGAAACGGCGCCCTACGACGTGCTGGTGGTGGGGGGCGGCCCAGCGGGAGCGGCAGCGGCCATCTACGCCGCCCGCAAGGGCATCCGCACCGGGGTGGTGGCGGAACGCTTCGGCGGCCAGGTGCTGGACACCCTGGCCATCGAAAACTTCATCTCCGTCCCCGCCACGGAAGGCCCCAAGCTGGCCGCCGCCCTGGAAAACCACGTGCTCAGTTACGGGGTGGAAGTGACCAATCTGCAACGGGCCGCGGCCCTGGAACCCGCCGGACCTGACGACCTGGCCCGGGTGCGTCTGGCCAGCGGCGGGGAACTCAAGGCCAAGACCGTGATCCTGGCCACCGGCGCCCGCTGGCGGGAAATGAATGTGCCCGGGGAACAGGAATACCGGACCAAGGGAGTGGCCTACTGCCCCCACTGCGACGGCCCCCTGTTCAAGGGCAAGCGGGTGGCGGTGATCGGCGGCGGCAATTCCGGGGTGGAAGCGGCCATCGACCTGGCGGGCATCGTCGCCCAGGTGACCCTGCTGGAATTCGGCGACCAGCTCCGAGCCGACGCCGTGCTCCAGACCAAGCTCCGCAGCCTAGCCAACGTCACCGTCATCACCGGCGCCCAGACCACCGCCGTCACCGGGGACGGCCAGCAGGTCACGGGTCTGGATTACCGCCAGCGGGCGGATGGCACGGCCCATCATCTGGACCTGGAAGGCATCTTCGTCCAGATCGGCCTCCTGCCCAACACGGACTGGCTCCGGGGCACCCTGGACCTGAGCGACCGGGGTGAAATCGTGGTGGATAGCCGGGGCCAGACCTCCCTACCCGGCATCTTCGCCGCCGGAGACTGCACCACCGTGCCCTACAAGCAGATCATCATCGCCATGGGGGAAGGGGCTAAGGCCAGCCTGGGGGCCTTTGACCACCTGATTCGGAGCGGTGGCGCCGGGGCCTGAGGCGGTCAGCTTTTGACGCTGGAGTATTGGAAACGCCCGCTGCCGGGAGACCGGGGCGGGCGTTGGGTTTTGGGGTGGGGGCTGTTGGCCCCTTTTCACCCCCCTTGGGAAGCTTGGTAGCGAGCCTACCTGCAAGCTTCGAGTCCCTACTTCATCCGTACCTCTTGCGCTCACGCGCTCGGAACGGCTGTTTTCCGCCGTGGACCGGCGGGCATACTTTTCTTGTAACCCCACAAGAAAAGTAGCCAAAAGAACGGGGTCCCCACCCCCGGCCCTACGGGCTCCCCTGCGCTGCTCAGCCGGTCGGGGCGGCTGCCGGGGTTGGCAAATACGTCGGGCCTACGGCCCTCAAACAGTCCTCGCCGACTTCCCCCCGCCCGTCCTCCGCTGCTCGGCGGGGGTGAAGGGATTTAACATGGGGCCCGCGTTGTCGTTATATCTGCCTCCTTTTGACTTGACCTTTGTAAAAGCCATAGTATCGCGGCCATGCAATCTGTATACACACAAACGAAGTAGACATCTGATTGGGCGTCTCTTTCACGTTAGGCGTCGTTACAAAAGGTTACGGAGTACCTAAGCCTGTCTATGTACCGACACCCCGTCGGCGCCTATTAGGGAGATTTGAATGCCAAGCGTGGACAGCGTAAGACCAGCCATCTGGGACAAAAAGACGGTTATCGATTTGTACGATAACGGCAAGTATTCCGCTATTTGGGGAAGTCGCGAGGGCAAACCTCGAAGCCTTGGAGTGCGGTGGAATGGCGATGGACAGAACGTCGGATACCCAAATCAGGGGCGGAACCCTGTTTGGTACAGCGAACCTGACTTCTTGGAACACTCAATCCTGACGCGGCTCCTTGAAAGCGCCAAATTGCTTTCGGGCCATCCCAGAAGACAAGAATTTATCGAAAACATACTGAAGGCATTGTCCGAATGCCGATCGCTAGAACCGACACGGTTTTCCAACCAAGAGGGAGCTGCTTAATGAAAAGGCTATTTGCCATTCCGGTTGTTCTGTTCCTTGTGGCCTGCGGCGTCTCAAAGGTAGAAGGAACGTATTCCAGCAACATGACCGGTGTCACCGAACAGAAGATGAGTTTCACATTTAAGAAGGATGGAACTGCCCGCATGTCGATTGGGGGTACTGCGCTTCCGATGGAAATGCCATACGAAGTGAACGGCAAGACCATCAAAGTCACGGGCCAGAATGGCGACATCGTCTTTACCGTCTTAGACGATGGTGATTTGCTAACGGAAGGGATGCGGCTGAAAAAGGAAATGTAAGATTGGGACGGCGATGCCTAACCCTGCAATGCACCGGACCTTACTGAAAGGTCCGCCAATACTTTCTACGGGTCGTATCGCTGGTGAGCTGGCAGAAACTCAGTATTTAAAGCTGCGTCTAGGTGTTCACCGTGAATATCCCCTGTTTGTCGCCGAGCAACGGAGCTTGCGGCGGGAAAAGGGCGAGGACTGTAGGCCCGTAGGGCCGAGTTCCGCAGCCCCCGCCGCAAGCGAGTAGCGCAGGGTACCCCGTAGGGGCGACAAACCGGGGGCGCTTTCTTTTGGCTACTTTTCTTGGCAAGACAAGAAAAGTACGTCCGCCGGTCAGCGGCGGAACACAGCGGAAACCCAACCACCCGCGCTAGAGGCATAAGCCCGAGCTTCTAATACCGAAGAAGCCAGGCTCACGCCCCGCCGTTACCACCCCTTGAACTCAGCATTCTATCCACAACGGCGTGGTGCTGGCCCCGCACAAGGGCCTACACCCTTGTGGGCATACCCCATGGGTTTGAATCGTCGCGGTAAATCGACCCTCGTCACCGGAGCAAGTTCTGGCATCGGTCCCCGTATTGCCAGGGTTCTCGCCCAGGAAGGGGGCGCCAGGCCCTTTAACTCACCCCGGTGTCGGAAGCCCCGCCCCCCAGTGCGGCGGACAGCATGTCCACAAAGGCCCGGGTTTTGGCGGGCATCAGGCGCCGGCCGGGGAATACGGCCCAGGCGGCCAGGGAGGGGAGTTGCCAATCGGGCAGCACCCGGCGCAGTTCCCCCCGGCGCACGGCAAAGGCGGCGAAGCAGTCGGGCACGGCGGCGATGCCTGCCCCGGCCACCGCCAGCTTGATCAGCAATTCGGGCTGGTTGGCCATGGCCCGGCCCGGGGGTACCCCGGTCCAGTCTTCCGTTTTGTCCCCAGCCCGGCGGCTTAAGTGCCAGGGCCGGGGGCTGCCGTCCCGGGCCAGCAGGCGCAGGGCCTGATGGTCCATGAGGGCTTCGGGCCGTTCCGGGTCTCCCTGTTCCGCCAGATAGGCGGGAGCCGCGTAAAGACCGTAGGTGAAGGTGGCCAAGCGCCGGGCTGCCAGCAGGCCGTCATCCGGCAGATCCCCCATGCGCACCGCCAGATCAAAGTTTTCCCCGAGCAAATCCACCCGCCGGGGGGAGAGATCCAGCTCCAGGGATACGGCCGGGTGGAGGGCGACAAAGGCAGCCAGCATCTCCGGCAGCAGCACGGTGGCCACGTCGCTGGGCATGGAAACCCGCAGGCGGCCACTGGGCCGGGCCCGGCGGAATTCGCTCAAGGCCGCCACCGCTTCCACCTCCGCCGCCACCTGACGGCCGTGTTCCAGGAGACTTTCCCCGAACTCGGTCAGGCGCAGGCGGCGGGTGGTACGGATCAGCAGCTGTTCCCCCAGGCGCTCCTCCAGCCCAGCAATGCGCCGGGACACGGTGGATTTGGGCAGGCCCAGCCGTTCCGCGCCTTTGCTGAAACTGCCTGCTTCCACCACCCGGGCGAAGATAAGCAGGTCGTTGGGGTCTAATTGATCCATAGGTGGAACAATCTTATCCGATTCATGGGCTTCCGGTAAGAATTCTGGACGATTAAAGTCACTCCATCGCTTCTCCCTTTCCACCGCTAAAGGAATTGCCATGAATCTCCTGCAAATCAATGCCAGCGCCCGGGTCGACGGCGCCAACTCCACCAAGGTAGCCAACGATGTGACCGCCCGCCTGGTGGCCCTCCACCCGGACGCCAAGGTGACCGTGCGCAATCTGGCCACCGATCCCCATCCCGTGCTGGACAAGGACGCCCTGGGCGCCCTGTTCACCCCCGCCGAAAAACGCACGGCGGAACAGGCCGCCCGGGTGGCCCTAGACGACGCCCTGATCGCCCAGCTGCAAGCCACGGACGTGCTGGTGCTGGGGGTCCCCATGTACAACTTCGGCATTCCGGTCCAGCTCAAGACCTGGATTGACGCCGTGTGCCGGGCCAACGTGACCTTCCGCTACACCGCCGCCGGCGCCGAAGGTTTGGTCAAGGGCAAGAAAGTTTATGTGGCCCTGGCCCGGGGCGGTCTCTACCGGGATACCCCGGCGGATTCCCAAGTGCCTTACCTGAAGGCCGTGCTGGGCTTCCTGGGCATGACCGACGTTACCTTCATCTACGCGGAAGGCCTGAACATGGGCCCGGACGCCGCCGCCCAGGGCTTTGCCAACGCGGCCAAGGAAATCGCCGCCCTGGCTTAAACCCACCGGGCCACGGAAGAAGGCCGACCACGGTCTTCCGGCGAGGGGCCAAGCCCCCGCCCCCGTCGCCCTAACGCTCCGCCGGGATCATTCCCGGCCCCGGGCAGCCGCCTCCCCCTCCCAACCCCAACGAGAACCGGCTGCCCGATTTTTTTATCCAGGAGATGGCCATGACCCCTCAAGTGAATGCCCCCCAACCCCAACAGCCTCGCCGGGTGGAACGCCTGGTGCGCGGGCGGGTCACCTCCGATGGCGCCGGGGTCAAACTGACCCGGGTGCTGGGCCAGGACCTGCAACGCCGCCTGGACCCTTTTTTGATGCTGGACGCCTTTGGCAGCGACCAGCCCGACGACTACATCGCTGGTTTTCCCGACCATCCCCACCGGGGCTTTGAAACGGTGACCTACATGATCGCCGGACGCATGGCCCACGCGGACAGCGCCGGCCATCACGGCCTGCTGGAAAACGGCGGAGTGCAATGGATGACCGCCGGACGGGGCGTCATCCACTCCGAACTGCCCCAGCAGGAAGAAGGGGTCATGGAGGGCTTCCAGCTCTGGCTCAACCTGCCCGCCCAGGACAAGCTCTGCCCCCCCTGGTATCAGGATTTCCCCGCCGCCGCCCTGCCCCGCTGCACTACTGCCGCGGGGGTGGAAGTCACGGTGATCGCCGGGGAATGCCTGGGGGTCACCGGGGCCGTCACCCGGGCCGCCACCGCCCCCCTCTACCTGGACCTGCATCTGCCCGCCGGAGCCAGCTTTCATCTACCCCTGGACCCGGGCCACAACGCCGCCCTCTACCCCTATCGGGGCAGCGTCCAGGTGGGGGAAACCCTGGTGCCCAGCGCCCATCTGGCCCTCCTGGAAACCCAACCAGAACGGGACGGCATCGCCTTCACCGCCCCGGAAGCCGCTCGGGTACTGGTTCTGGCCGGTCGCCCCCTGAACGAGCCCATCGCCCAGTACGGCCCCTTTGTGATGAACACGGAACAGGAAATCTACCAAGCCCTGAACGACTACCGGGAAGGACGCCTGGGCTAGGAAGACGGCAGGGGGAAGGAATTCCGCGTTAGGATGGCCCTTTGTTGGTGGGGCATTCAGCTAGCCCTGACAGCGGCCCTAACGCCCCCCGGTTAGCCCTCCCAGCCTCCACCCCCACGGACTTTCCCCAACAGGCCCCGACCATGGACACCCTCCTCGCCCTCTTTGACCAACATGCCCTGGCGGTGGTCTTTTTTGGGGTGCTCATCGAGCAGGCGGGGGCGCCCCTGCCAGCCCTGCCCATCCTGTTGCTGGCCGGAGCCCAGGGGGTGGCAGACGGGGTATTCGCGGTTCAGGCCCTGGTTCTGGCCACCCTGGCCTCCCTGGCAGCAGACGGTGTCTGGTTCGGCGCCGGGCGGCGCTGGGGGCGGGCCATCCTCAGCCTCCTCTGCCGGGTCTCCATTTCCCCGGACAGCTGCGTGCGCCAGAGCGAAGTCAGTTTTTCCCGGCGCGGTGTCGCCACCCTGGTAATCGCCAAATTCGTCCCCGGGCTTTCCACCCTGGCCCCGCCCCTGGCCGGCGCCCTGGGCCTTTCCTGGCGCAACTTCCTGCTCTTCAATCTGGCAGGCACCGCTCTCTGGGCCGGTAGCGGCCTGGCGGCCGGCATGGTCTTCCACGGCCAAATCGACGCCCTGCTGGGCCTCTTGGAACGTCTGGGGAATGTGGCCCTGCCTGCCGTAGCCGCTGCCGTGGTCCTTTACGTGGCCGCCCGCCTCTGGCGCCGGGCCTGGGAAGCCCGGGCTGCCGCCCGCCTGCCCCGCATGGCGGTGAGCGAACTCTCCCAACTGCTGGAGGCCGGGCAAAGCGTATTGGTGGTAGATGTGCGCCCCGCCTCCCCCCAACTCCCCTTAGGCCCCCGCATCCCCGGCGCCCGCCACGTGGACCTGGCCACCCTGGCCCAGACCAGCCACCAGGACTGGCCCCGGGACATCCCCATCGTCACCTACTGCGCCTGCCCCCGAGACGCCTCCGCCGCCAAAGCCGCCCGCCTGCTCCAGCAAAAAGGCATCATTGCACAAGTGCTGAAAGGCGGTATCGACGGCTGGAGTGAGGCGGGGTTACCCCTGGAAACTAAGGCGACAAATTGAATCCGCGTGTTAGCGAAAAAATATTAGGGGGAGAATTTATCATCGAAGGGAGCGGCAGCTTTACAAAATATATTTTCTAAAATATCTGTCGTATCTCCTACTACCGGCGGTTTTATTTTTCTCCTAACAACGACTATCCGTCCGGACCTTGCGCCTAATCCATAAACAGAAATAAATCCTGGCTTATAATCAATTGCATACAATCCATCAAACCCGGACCCAACCTTAGGCCCTTGATAGGATCTAAGAATATTTTTTATCTTCGAGATCGATTCTTTATTTCCCGCAACTACAGACTTGACCATATCAACCGTTATTTCAATTGGAATTTTTTTCCTCGCAAAAACAGCAATTCCATTCCCTGCACGCTTTTCCCAGCAAGGCGCCGGTTCACTATCAGAATCAAGATAATTTTTATAGTATCGTGTATCCCAGAATCCGCCATTTAAGTCTATCGCCACAACATAAAATCCCCTTTCCCCAGCAAACACAAATGGCGAAAGCAACAGAATTAACAATATAAAATATTTCATACGCTCGCCCAACTTTCTACATATATTTTGAGTATTTTCTCTTCTAGGCTGAGGCTGTCCCGCAAGGTCGTAGGAGAAATCCTTCAATTCGCTGGAAACGAGCAACGGATACTGGTGGTAGATATACACCCAGCTTCCGCCCAACTCACCCCTCTCGGCCGCCCCATCCCGGGGACTCGCTACGTGGAACTAGCCGTCCTCGTCTAATGCACCGGCAGTGACCCAGGGACATTCCCATCGTCCCCTACTGCGCCCTACCCCCACGGCACCTCCGCCACCAAATCTGCCCGCCCGCTCCAGCAAAAAGGCATCACTGCACGAGTGCTGAAAGGTGGTATCGACGGCTGGAGTGAGGCGGGGTTACCCCTGGAAACTAAGGCGACGAATTGAATCCAAGTGTTAGCGAGGAAAATATCAGGGTGAAAATTTATCATCAAAGGGAGCAGCAGCCGCACAAAATATATTATTTAGTAATCCAACAGGGAATCCGTTTGCTACGGGCTTCAACGCTCTATTTACCACTTTTATCCTGCCAGACCGAGCGCCAAATCCATACACTCTTATCATTTCATGAGTATGCTCAATAGCATACAATCCGTCATAGCCAGAAATAACTTTTTCATCGGTATAGCTCCGGAGTATATTCTTAAGTCTATTAATAGAATCTTTGTTCCCCGATAACGCTAATCTTACAATATCGCCATTTATTTCTGAAGGAACTTTTTTCCTTGAAAAAAAATCAATTCCATTCCCTGCCCTCTTATCCCAACAAGGGAAATCTTCATTACTAGAATTGAGGTAATTTTTATAATATGGTGTATCCCAAAATCCTCCGCTTAAATCTATTGCAACAACGTAATATCCTCTTTCCCCAGACAGGGAAATAGAACTAATACACAGCAATAACACGGCAATTACATACCTCACACATCCTCCTAAAGAAAGGCTACTTAAGTAGCCATCACGCAGCTGTCCTTTAGAGTGAAGCAGCGTTACCACTGCAAGTCACCCCATGCAAAAAAATCACGGCTGATAGTCTTCATCAAACGCGGCAGATGCTTTGCATATCAAATAGTCGAATCTCGGCATACTCGTATTTTTATTATACGGAACAGAAATTGCTCCGGAAACAGGCCCATATGCATAAATTCTGTTACCACTTTTGTTTATTATAATAACCCCATCAAACCCTTGAGACACCAAGTCATCCTTATATCCACGAAGCCTTTCCCTTAATATTTTTAGTGCCCGCTGGCTTGATCCATCAACCACCTCTTTAGCCGAAGCTCCGTCAATACCACGCACAGGCTTTTTATAATAAGCCACATCAATACCTCCTCCCGAACGTTTATTCCAGCACTTATCTTTTTCTCGCCCCCAAAAATTCTCTCTATAATTATAAAATTGGCTATCGTGAAAACCATTTACCGACAAATCATAAAACACTATGCGATAGCCTCGTTCTCCAGAGAAAGCGAATAAGGAAATAGAAAATAGAACCAATATCTCACACAAGCTCTTAACAAGCCTTTTGCTCAAAATCGCATCAAACATGATTTTCTAACATAAAAAACCAACGGACGGCATTATTAGTAATTGTGTAGTTCGTCGAGCACTTAAGGATCCATTATTTGATTTTCTTTGCAACATCCAATGCGCACCTTGACAAATATGGATCATACCCTATAACCCGCACCAGCTTTCCATTTTTCTTTTTAAAAGAAACATTAATAGCCGGAATACCATTTTCATCGCATAATTTTCTTAGTCTCATTGGCGGCATAAATATTATTTCTGCCACTAATTTCCCTTTCGGGAAGACTTCATATACATCATGATTATATGCATATGGATCCGGATTAATTTTCTTCGATATTTTTTTTGGCCCAATAAATGACATATCTGAGCTAATTGATATTAAGCATAGCGCAGAGCGCTTCATTTTACTTAAAGGGTACCCTGCTGATGAATCATCCCCAAGCTCATAATAATAATCCGGAACGTTAAGAATTTTTGACGAAGCAAGCACTTTATCAATGTCACATTTCCCGTCACTAGAAAACATTATTTTTTTTATACCAATATATTCATCATACGAAAGCAACTCAGAAGCATCTTGCGCAAACGCATCAACCCAATAAAATATAAAAAATATTACGTATAAATATCTCATGCTACTCAGTCCTCAAAGTATCCCCGCCATTCCGCCCAAACAAAAGTTCTCTTAGTTTATTTATAGGTACCGGAGATCCAAGATCCCCGCCCTTAGCCAAAACACTTTCGGCATATTTCAAATAGGATGCGGGCACAAAATATCCAAGTTTCTCGTAGTGCAAAATGGCATCGTAAACCGCGGCATCGCCATTAATCGTTATCGCATCTCCTTGGTTGCCCCCTAAAACAGCAATATCTCCTTTTTCTATTTTATTGTACACAAATGCCACATGCCCTTTTTTTGGCTCTTTAGGATTTTTGTACACAACCAACGCACCATATACGGGGCTATCAATTTTCACGAACTTTTTACTATGAACAGGAAACCTAGAACTTGCACTCAACTCATACTCATAATTAGCACTTTTTAGGCAATAATTGGCAAACGAAGCACACCACGCGGTATTCCCTAAAGAGGCATTTTTTATTCCAACCCCTACTTCTTTATGATAATTAATTGGGATCACACCAATAGGGGTAGCCCCCCCTTTCTTTTCTGCTTTCTTTTTCTTCTCAAGGAAGGCTCTCTGGCTCTCGAAATAACCTGCCCATTTTTTTGCCTCCGCTACGGCAACTTCCATCCATGGAGCTCTTTTTTGGTCAGCTACCATTTCCTTTTTCCCTCCTTGCTCCTCGCTGGCGTTGTAGGGGCTGGAGTGCTCTGGGGTGAGGGCTTAGATGCCGGAGGTGGCACCGCGATAGAAACTGCAGCATTTCTCGAGGTAGGAATAATAATCCGTTGACCGGAGTAAATCCGATTAAGGTCTTTGAGATATTTGGCGCTGTTAATTTTCTCCGCACTGACTTTGAAGATTTTTCCAATCTTCCCCAGGGTGTCTCCAGGCTGAACGACGTATTGGGCATCCACTCGGTCACCAGACGATGCCATATGGCTCGGGGTATGGCGATCCGTTTCGCCCTGGGCTATGTCGGCATCCATTACCCAAAAATAGTTTTTTTAATTATTGGAAGAAGCACCTCCCAATATCAAAGAAATAATATTACCAGACCATTTTTTTGATTTTTTTTGGATATGCTACGCATCCCATATACACCACCATCAGAGTCCTTCCCAATTAACGCGTACAACCCATACAGTGACTTCGGAGTAGAGGCACACCAAAATGCGTGGCGTCTCAACGGAAAAAAGGTAGTCCAAACGTAGCCGACAAAACCTTTCTTAGAAACATGGGGCACACACCTATTGGGGATCGGTAGAGCACCCTAATGAGGATAGAGCCTCCACGTTAGACGCCTTTGTGGATTTATTTATTTTTACCCGCATCGAAAGCTCTTCGCTATTATTACAGTAATCAAAGCCATTAGGCTTAAGCTTTACATAAAAGTAGTGACTTGATATCACTCCTTTAGTCTCTTCTTCCAAAAACTCAAACACTGCATATGTGACGCCATTATGAAAAATAATTTTCGGAGGAAATATCCCGTTGCAGTTTGAATAATCTTGGTCGTCATCATCATCGAATATAATAATGTTAACGCGCTTCATATCCTCACCTTCTATATAACATGAAGGTACTCTTTTTTTATCCTGAAAATATTGCACAAAATCCGGTGTTTTTAATTTTCCGTCGACTATTACTGCCGGAATTTTTTTTTGTATTTCCACCGCAAGTGAAGATGTGCTAAATAAAAAAAGCATTAAATTTAAAACAATTAGGTTATTTGATTTTTTTTTCATTTTCTTTGATGTAATTATTTGCAATATCCACCATTTGCTCTGGAGCCAAACCAAATGCGCGCTTTGTATAAGGCTTATTCTCTGTAAGTTTTAAAAATCTCGAATAGCCAATGACCGCGTTTTTGTTGTCTTTGTTAGTCCCGCTAGTCTTTTTTGAATTGTCGTGCCAATAGCCCCATGCAAAGCAGCTTCTAGCATTAGGGTATTCTGAACTATCAACAATGCTATATTCTTTCGTGGATAGTGCAGTATCCGCAACATCAGGAAGATATTCCCTTAGTGGCTGTAATGTTTTGCACACATCAAGGCCTATAGTTCTAGCAGCTTTTTGTAAAATTAACAAACGGTCATTATACCCATTAAGGCCGCCGTTTATTTTTAATGTAATTGCAATAAAATCATTAGCGTCAGCTAATGAATTTATATTTGTACTTTTTGCTAATGTCCAAAACCAACCCGCCGAATCGGTTGCAAGCCCTGGCGACTCTAGCTTGACTTTATTGTTACCCGTTAAATCAATCCCCAAGTAATTACCATAATCAACATACGACTTCTTATAAGTTAATTGTATTAGCCCACGCCCCTTGTATCCATCATAAACGTCATTTTCATTCTGATTTTTTTTAAGCACTTCTGCTGTGAACTGCAACCTACCAGATTCATGACCAATTTGGGCTAAAAAATGAGCTTTCCTCATGCACGTATCTATCCCATATTTTTGCATTGTTTCATTTATGCTTTTTATGAAGATCGCCACTCTTTTCTTACTTTGCTCTGAATAAATGGAAGATAATTCTTCCAGAGTTAGCTCTCTATTACATGCACATATTATTACAGCGTCTTTTGTTTTTGTATGATCTTTGTCTGTTCTTTCTTTCTCAATTGGAGTCATCATCATAAAACCTTTCCGTTCGTTCTTTAATGTCATCTGTATCTGTTGATTTCGGATAGATCTGCTCCAAAAAAAAACTTAAATTTTTCTCTGCGTATATCCTTTTTGTCATGCCCTCATTGTCTGTCTTCCCTACATATTCCAGCCCCGTTTTGCTGTACATTTTATATGGCATATTCTTTTGAATTTCACCAAGTTTGTTCTTTATCTTGAATTGCACACTATAGGCGTGGGTTGTTTTAAACCACGGCAAGGGATAACCCAAGTTTGTTGGTCCGGTAAGCAAATAATTCCCCGCCTTGAAACTTGAACTTCCAGGACAATGGATATCAATGTTGCCTCCCTTGATGCGGATATACCCCCCTCCACAGGCCAGAAGAATTTCTTCTTTTGCTGCCACAACGACCCGATTCTTACAGGAAGTAATGGTGACATCCTTATCCGCCGTAATTTCCAAAGCATCGCTCTGAGCCTGCACCTGGACCTTGCCCTTGGCCGCAATAAGCTTGAGGGCGATCTGATCTTTCACTCCGGCGACGAAGAGGCTGATGTGTTGGCCCACGTTGTGGAGCCAGCGGCGGCCCGAGGTTTGTTGGGTGTCCCGTTGGGCGATCAGGTCCAGGTTGGTGCCGGCACTCACCGTGGCGCTCTGTTCCGTGCCGGCAGCCAGGCCCCCGGGGGCGGAGAGGATCATGAGGGGCTGGCGCCCGGTCTGGTCCTGGGCGGTTTTCCCTTCCGGGTCCGTGTTGCTGCCCCCTTCCCAGGCTTTCAAGGCGCTGACCTGGTGGTGCAGGTGGCCCGTGGGGGTTTTGCTGGCCTTGGCGTTGTTGGGCTGAATTTGTTCCGGGCCCGTTTCCACCGTATCCGCTAGCTGATGGGTGGCGTTTTCGCCCAGGGCCTGGCTTAGGGCCAGGGCGCTTTCCAGTTGGTGCTGGATGCCGCTCCGGGCCAGTTGTTTGCCGCCAGCGTTGGCCTGGGTTTCGGTGCTGAGGAGCAGGCCCTGGCCCGCCCTTAGGGCGCCTTGCCGGTCGGTGCGCAGTTCAAAGCCATCTCCCCGGGGCGTGGCTTTGCCCTCGGTCCGGGGATGGGTGAGGAAGCCCTGGTTGAGCTGGGTTTTGCCGTGTTCGCTGGAGAGTTTGGCCCGCACTTCCCCCGGGGTGTCGTCGAAGAGCAGTTCGTTGTATTGGCCCCCCTGGTGTTCCTTACTCTTGATGCCGGAGAGGGTTTTGTTGGCGGGGAGGGTGCCGGCGCCGCTGAAGGTGGGGGGAAGGTGGCTGCCGTTATAGAGCACCCCGGTGATGAGGGGCCGGTCAATGTCCCCTTCCAGGAAGTCCACCAGCACTTCCTGGCCGATGCGGGGAATGAACTGGTGGCCCCAGGCGGCCCCGGCGCTGGGCATGGCGACCCGGAGCCAGCAGCTGGAGGTGTCGTCCCGATTGGCCCCCACGGTGGGGTGTTCGTCGGGCCGTTGCCAGTGGAACTGGACCTTGATGCGGCCCTGGGCGTCCGTATGCACTTCTTCCCCCGAGGGGCCCACCACGGTGGCGGTCTGGGCGCCCCGGGCCGTGGGTTTGGCCTGGTCGCTGTGGGCATAGGCCGGGGTGAGGGGGAGGCCCCGGCGCTGGGCGGTGAGGTGGGTCTGGAAGGGCTGGGCTTCTGTGGGGGAGAGGCTCCCGGCGCCTGAGGTGCCGGCGGTGGGGCTGGTCAGGGCGCTTTGCCCCAAAAGGCTGGGGGGCAGTTGCTGGGCCAGTTCTCCGGGCAGGTTGTTCCTGGCCGCGAACTGTTGCCGGGTAACCACGAATTCCCGCTGGTCGCTGCCCTTCCCGTCCAGGGCCGGGTGGTCGTCCAGGCGGAACCATTGACCCGCCAGAAGGCCCCGCACCGTGCCCTGGCCGGTGAAGGCCTTGGCGCTCCGGTCATGGGCCTGTTGGCGCAGGCGGGCGTAGCGTTCCAGCTGATCCGGGTCTTGGGCGTAGTAGAGGCTTTGGGGGTCGTAGTCTTCCAGGGTGGTGCCGGCGGCCTGGCCGTCTTTTCCCTGTTCCACGTGGCTCCCATCCCCTCCTTGCAGGGTGGTGACAGGCTGGTAGTCGAAGCTGGCCAGGCTCACTTTGCTGGAGACCACCTGGCGCTGGCTTTCCCAGTGGCTGAGGCCGTCTTCTTGCTCCGTGGCGTCGCTGCGGTGGAAGCGTACCCGCTCCAGGGGGGCGGCCGGGACCGCATAGGGATCGTCGAAGGCCACCAGGGTGACGTGGGGCGTACCTTCCTGGCTATGGTCAAAGCGCCAGGCCAATCCTTCTTCGTGGAGCAGGCGGACGATGAAGTCGTAGTCGGTCTCCCGGTACTGGAGACAGTAGCTGCGGGGGGAGAGGGGCTGGGTCAGGTGGAAGTCCAGCTGTTGCTGGGCGGCAAAGACCGGGTTGGCGGCCCGGTGTTCGTCCAGGATCTGGCGGATGATGGCGTCTGGGGTGAGGTCCTGGAAGACCCGGCTGGTGTGGCGGAGCTTGAGCAGGGCCAGGGGCGGTTCCAGGGTCAGGGCATAGCGGGCGAAGCCCCCGTCACTGGCCAGGGCTTCGGCACC
Organism: Azospira inquinata; assembly: GCF_018905915.1. Taxonomy (NCBI): domain Bacteria; kingdom Pseudomonadati; phylum Pseudomonadota; class Betaproteobacteria; order Rhodocyclales; family Rhodocyclaceae; genus Azospira; species Azospira inquinata. The sequence goes on along the minus strand of NZ_CP064782.1, from coordinate 1,623,498 downwards.
GCTGACCACGCCGCAGCGCACCACCGGGGCCCCATCCTGGCCTTCCACCGTCAGGGCGGCGGCTAAGCCCAGGAGGCTTTTGAGTTCCAGACCCACGTCCGGGGACAGGCATTCCACCCGGTAGCGGTAGGACTGGGAGAGACCTTCTTCCCCTTCCAGAGCGTGGGGTAACAGCCGTTCCGACCAGACTTGGCCATCCCCCAGTTGCAACCCGAACTGCCGCCCCGCCTGCAAATACCCGCTTCCGTAACTCTCCAATAGCTCCGCCAGGGATTTCATACCAACATACCAATTGCATGAAAGGCGGCATTGTAACCTGCCCCTTATGGCATGGGAATAATGTGACTTTCGTCACATATTGTTAGGAATACAGCCTTCCCCAAGGAAAACGCCAAGCTTCAATCCGGCAAAAATAGCGCAGAAAAAATGGCCAAAGGCATCCGGCCCATCGCTTTTCGGCTTTTGGGGGAGCCTCAGCGCCCAAACAACGCGTCGTAGGAGGCCGGGGAATAACCTCGGATTTGCTGGCCGCCGGCGACCAGGAGGGGGATGCCCCGCCCCCCGCCTGCTCGGGCGAAATCGGCGGCGCCGCTGGGGGATTCCACGTCCACTTCCCGGTAGGCGATGCCGTGGCTGCCCAAATAGGCTTTGGCCTGGCGGCAGTAGCCGCACCAGACGGCGGAATAGAGGGTAACGGCCCCGATCCGGGAACGGGCGCTGGGGGAGGAGGGGTTGGCGGTGGCCCCCGGGGAGTAGCTTAGGGTGGGGTTCCCGGTGGATAGGGGCTTGGCTTTGGCGTTGCCCGGCGGGTGGTCCGTGTAGGTCACCCGGCCGTCCGGTCCCACGGTTTTATAGAGGGCCTGGGCCGGGGCGGTGCCCCAGAGAAGGGCCAGACCGGCGGCCAGCAGCCAGGTAAGCCACACCGGGCGGCGGCGGCGTTGAGATTTGCCCTGATCCATGGCCCGCTCCTTTTTTGGGAGGGCCACGGGGGAATCCTCGCGGCCCAAGGAGCAATTTAACACGGTGGCGAGGCGGCTAGAAACAGACTCCGCCGCCCCCGCTTTGCCGGGGCAATGGGGCACCCTCCGGCTCATCCCATAGGGCTCGGGCAGCCCCTTCAGGCCGGAAAGTCGGCCAGGGCCTGGCTCACCGCCGCCACCCGGGCCCGGTGCAGGTGTTCCGGGATCTGCCGAGGATCGGGGCAGGCCTTGGCGATGGCAGCCGCATCCACGGTCTGGACGGCGGCCAAGGCGTGGCGCAGCCGATCGGGAGACGGATAGGGACGGGTGGGCCAATCCCCGCCCCGGCCCAGGAAATCACAGGTGCAGGCGGCCAGGAGCTGGTCAAAGCGCTGGGGACGGCGCAGGGCATCGGCCTGCTCCAGGAGTTTCACCAGGGTGGTGGCCTTCAGGTCGGCCACCCGATGCACATCGCTGTGGTAGCGGGCCACCAGCCGGGCCAGATCCCGGCAGTCCGTGGGCACCCGCAGGCGGGCGCAGACCCCTTCCAGCAGCTCCAGACTACGGGCTTCGTGGCCGATGTGCCGGGGCAGGATGTCCGCCGGGGTGGTGCCCTTGCCCAGGTCGTGGGTCAGGGCGGCAAAGCGCACGGGCAGGGGTTCGCCCCGGGCGGCGGCGGTATCCAGCACCAGCTCCAGATGGACCCCCGTATCCACTTCCGGGTGATAGTCGGCCCGCTGGGGCACCCCGTAGAGCCGGTCCACCTCGGGCAGCAGCCGGGCCAGGGCGCCGCACTGGCGCAGCACCTGGATCATGCGGGACGGCCGGGCTTCCATGAGGCCCTTGGCCAGCTCCTGCCAGACCCGTTCCGGCACCAGATGATCCACTTCCCCATTGGCCACCATGGTGCCCATGAGGGCGAAGGTTTCCGGGGCCACGGAAAATTCCGTGAAGCGGGCGGCAAAGCGGGCCAGGCGCAGAATGCGCACCGGGTCTTCCACAAAGGCCGGGCCCACATGGCGCAGCACCCGGGCCTTCAGGTCGGCCAGACCGCCGTAGGGATCGATATAGGTGCCGTCCGGGGCCTGGGCGATGGCGTTGATGGTCAGGTCCCGGCGGGCCAGGTCCTCTTCCAGAGTGACGTCCGGGTCGGCGTGGAAGGCGAAGCCGTGGTAGCCCCGGCCCGTCTTGCGCTCCGTGCGGGCCAGGGCGTATTCCTCATGGCTAGTGGGGTGGAGAAACACGGGAAAATCCTTGCCCACGGGCCGGTAGCCCGCCGCCAGCATTTGTTCCGGGGTTGCCCCCACCACTACGAAATCCCGGTCCTGAACGGGTAGACCGAGCAGGCCGTCCCGGACGGCGCCCCCCACAATGTAGATATCCACCCGGTCAGGCTCCTTCCGCCTGGGCGGCGGCCGCCCATTCCTGCATGGCCGGCAGGGCCAGAAGGGCATCCCGGTAGGTCGCCGCCACCGGGGGCAATTCCACCCCATAGGTCTGGAAGCGGAAGGCCACGGGGGCAAACATGGCGTCGGCCACGGAAAAGGCGCCGAAGAGGAAGGGGCCGTTGGCCGCCTGGCCAAATTCCTGCCGGCAGCCGGTCCAGATCTCCACCACCCGGGCCACATCCTTCAAAGCCTCCGGGTCCCGGCCCTGTCCGGGGAGGCGGGCCCCCACGTCCATGCCCATGTGGGTGCGCAGGGCGGGAAAGCCGGAATGCATTTCCGCGCTCACGGAACGGGCCCGAGCCCGGGCAGCCCGGTCTTCCGGCCACAGGGGCAGCCAGCGGTCCGCCGCCAGTTCGGCCACATATTCACAGATGGCCAGGGAATCCCAGACCCGGGTCGCCCCGTCCATAAGCAGGGGCACCTTGCCCGAGGGGGAATAACGGCGGATTTGTTCTCCCGTATCGGCCTGGCGCAGGCGTACCGGGAGTTCCTCAAAGGGAATGCCCGCCTGTTTGAGCAGCAGCCAGGGTCGCAAAGACCAGGAAGAAAACTTCTTGTCGCCGATAACCAGCTTAAGCATGGGGTTCTCCGTTCCGGTGGCAGGGGCAGGCGGCCTAGCGGCGCGCCCGGTAGCGATAGCTGTCCAGCTTGGCGTGGCCCACGTGGGGATTCAGATAGGCCGGACCCACCGCCTCCAGGGCCGTGGGCAGCCACCCGGCGGGAGCCCGGTCCCGGCCTTCCGCCACGTTATCCACCTGGAGGGAACGCAGGTTGTCCGGGGACATGAGGGGCCGGGGCGCTAGGGCCATAAGCCCGGCCTGGAGGTAGGCCACAAGTTCCGGCAGACGCACCACGGGCCGGGGGTAACCGGTCACCTTGCCCACGTATTCCACCAGCTGGCGCAGGGTGTAAATCTGGGGACCGCAAAGGTCGAAACTGCGGCCATAGCTGGCCGGATCTTCCAGGCTGTCCACGAAGGCCCGGGCCACATCTTCCACAAATACGGGCTGGAAGCGGGCAAAGGGATAGCCCAGGGGGAACAGGGGCGCCTTGCGCAGCAGACGGGCGAAGGTGGTGAGGAAGGAATCCCCCTGGCCGAAAATCACCGAAGGCCGGAAGACGGTCACCTCCAGGTCGTCCTTGGCGGCCAGCACCACCGCCTCCCCTTCTCCCTTGGAGCGCAGGTATTCGGAGGGCCCCTGGGGATCGGCCTTCAGGGCGCTCATGTGCAGCAGACGGCGCACCCCGGCCTGTTTCATGGCCGCCACCACCTTCTTGGGCAGGGCCACATGGGCTCGGGCAAAGGCTTTGCCGTAGGGCTGGGCGCTGTCGCTATGGAGAATCCCCACCAGATTGATAACTGCGTCCTGGCCTTTGACCAGGGACAGGAGCACTCCCGGGTCGTTGATGTCCGCCTCCACCAGATGCACCCCGGGCAAAGGCAGGAGATCCCGGGAGCGTTCCAGACGGCGGGTGGGAATGGTGATCCGCAGACCACCCTGGTTGGACAGGAGGTGGGCAATATGCCCGCCGACGAAACCGCTACCGCCCAACAAGAGAATATTTTTCAGCGCCATGGCTTTCCTCTGACAGTTACGGGTAGTTGAATGTCGGCCGTCGTCCCCGGCGGCACGGACCCGGGCCGAAACTTCCGGCGCCCGGGACCTCCGGGGGCTAGCGACCGGGGGAAGCGGCCGACGGGCCGTTTCCCCGGACCATCCGGCTAAGGCAGACTGCTCGGGCTAACCGCCCCGATACCGCTGCCCTTGGGCATGACCACCCCCAGCCGCTGTTTCAGGGACTGGGGTTGATCATTGAACAGGATGGAATAGTAAATGGAATTGCTCATTACCTTCTTGACGTAATCCCGGGTCTCGGCGAAGGGAATGGTCTCCGCGTAGATGGCCCCTTCCAGGGGCTGGCTGCCGCGCCATTTCTGGGCCCGGCCCGGACCGGCGTTATAGGCGGCGGAGGCCAGCACCGGGTGATTATCCAGACTTTCCATGACCAGGCGCAGATAACTGGTACCCAGCATGAGATTGGTTTCCGTATCCGCCACCTGATTGGGAGAATAGTCCCGCAGACCGATTTTCTTGGCCACCCAGCGGGCGGTGGCGGGCATGAGCTGCATCAGGCCCGAGGCCCCCACATTGGATTTGGCGGAGGTGACGAAGCGACTTTCCTGGCGCATCAGGCCGTACACCCAGGCGTCATCCAGCTGCTGGCTGCGGGCCGCCGGACGCACCTGATCCACGTAGGGAGCCAGATAGCGCAGGCTGTAGTCATGCTCGTTGCGGGTCTTGTCCGCCGCGGCGATGGCCCGGTCGAAAATATTGCTGTTTTTGGCGATTTCGGCGGCGGCTAGCAATTCCCGGTCACTCATGCCCTTCAGGGCCCAGGACCATTCCTTGCTGCCTTCAAAACGCAGATTGAGGCTGAACAGGGCCAGGGCCCGGCGCACGGAAACGTTGTTGCTGACCCGGGCCATTTCTTCCGGCGTGGGGGCCTTGGCGGCGGGGGGCACCCGCACCGGCCGGCCCAGTTCTTCGGACGCCAGACTGCCGTAGAAATTGGCCTGCCCGGCGATGCGCTGGAACAGCCGGTTGGCCTTGTCCAGCATCCCCCCCGCCTTATAGGCCCGGCCCAGCCAGTAAATCCAGGTGGGGTCCTCGGACTGGGGCGGCCGCATGGCCTCCACCCCGTCCCGCACGGCGCCCCAATCCTGGGCCCGCAAGGCGGCCCGCACGCGCCAAGCCTGGGGCTCGTCGCTCAACACCCCGTCCCCGGCCCGCTTATACCAATTGAGGGCATCGCCAAAATGGCGGGAAGCGGCCTGCCAGGCCACCTCGCCCCAAATCCAGTGCAGGTCGTTGGCCTGGAACTGGTCCTGGAGCTTTTCCAGCCGGTCCTTGGCCACCGCCGGGTCATTGCGGGCTACCCGTTGCAGGGCCAGGAGGGCCAATTCCCGCACCTGCCGGTTGGCGGCAAAGCTGGGGGGCAGCTGGTAGAGCCAGACCAGGGGCTTATCCACCACCTGGGCATAGGTCCGGCTGTCCGGGGCCTGGGAGACGGGCAGATACTGGACCGTATTCCAGGCCTGGGCCGTTTTGTTGGCTTCAAACTGGAGATGGATGCGGTCCCAGACATCGGCGGCCAGCACCCGCTTGTTCAGCACCAGGGCTTCCAGCACCGGCACACAGGGCGGGGGCGGGTCCATCAGGCTGCGCCAGAGGGGCAAGGCCTCATCCAGGGCCCGACCATCGCCCCGCTGAATGCGTCCCTGCAAGGCGTAGCAGGCTAAATCCTGGTCCGGCTGGGAAACCTTGGGATATTCGGCGTCGAATTCCTGCCAGCGTTGCTGCTTGGCCAGGAAGCGCAGCCAATCGCCCCGCAGCTTTTCCGCCAGGTAGGTTTTGTCCTGCCGGTTGAGAAAATCCGCGATGGCCGCCGGATCGGTCTGATCCAGGTGAATGCGCAGCCGGTAATAATCCACATAGGGCCCCAGATCGGAGCCCTGGAGTTCGGGAGCCAGGCGTTCCAGCCGGGCCGCATCCCCGGCCCGGAAAGCGTCACGGGCGAGGAGAAAGCGGTCATCCGTATAGGCGGAAGCCAGGGAGGAACAGGCCCACAGGCCGATCCACAGAAGTTTGCCGAGCCCGGCACGCCAGGGAGCCAGGGGGGCGGAAAAGCGGGAGGAGGAAAAGGGGGAGAACATCGTGTGTGATAAGCTGGACGCCAGGACTACAGCATTCGCAGCATAGCACATGAGCGCCGCCCCTTCCTCCCCGGCCCCCGCCGGCCCCCACTCCCTTTCCTGCCGCAGCGCCCTGCGCCGGCAGCTGGTGGCCGCCCGTCTGGCCCTGGCCCCGGAACAGGTGGCCGCCCTTTCCCAGGCCATCTGCGCCCACCTGCTGGCGGGCTTTCCCCAACTGGCCCAGCAGGTAGTGGGCTTTTGCTGGCCGGTCCATAACGAACCGGACCTGCGCCCCGCCCTGGTGGACCTGGCCCGCCGGGGCGCCACCCCGGCCCTGCCGGTGGTGGTGAAAAACGCCGCCCCCCTGGCCTTTCGCCCCTGGACCCCGGATACCCCCCTGACCCCGGACCGCTACGGCATTCCCACCCCGGCCACCGGGGACTGGGTCGTCCCCAGCGTCCTGCTGCTGCCGGTTAATGGGGTGGATGAAAAAGGCTACCGGCTGGGTTATGGGGGCGGCTACTTTGACCGCACCCTGGCCGCCCTGGCCCCCCGCCCCCTGGCTATCGGCGTGGGTTTTGAACAGGCCCGGGTGGCGGATATTCGCCCGGAAGCCCACGACATGCCCCTGGACGCCCTGGTAACGGAAGCGGGCATTTTCCGCTTTTCCCCGCCCCAGGCCTGAGCCCGGCGGCCCCCACCCACCCCTGCGACAATCCGCCGCATTCCGGGCCCGGCCCCGGGAGGGGAACAATCCCCCCTTTCCTTTTTTCCGGACCCAGCCATGCCCCTACCCCATTCCCCCCTGTCCGTGCTGGCAGGAGCCCTGCTCCTGGCCCTGAGCGCCCTCCCCTCCCTGGCGGCCGGAGCCAGCGAAAGTCCCGCCGCCCCCACCGGGGTCAGGGAACGGCTGGAACAGATCAGGGAAAACGCCCGTCAGGACCCGGCAGCAACGGCCCGAGCCCTGGCCGCCATGGCCGGGGAGCCCCAGACTACGGCGGATCGGGCCACCTGGCTGCGCCTTTCCCGGGAAGCGGCGGTGCGCAACGGGGACCGGACCACCCTGGAGGCCCTGAAGAACGGCACGGACCCTTTTTCCCTGAGAGCCCTGGCCCATGTTCTAGCAGCCAACGGCTATCTGGATGAGGGCAATTTTGCCGCCGCCCGGCAGGAACTGGCCCAGGTCCAGCCCCTAGAGGCCATCAATACCCGGGATCAGCGCCGCTATTGGGCCCTCCGGGCCCGGCTCGCCCAGCTGGAAGGCCGGGAAGGGGAAGAGCGGGAGGCCCTGGAGCACATCGTCCATGAGCTGGCCCACTGGACCTCGGCAGAGTGCCAGTCCTGCCACAACGATCCCAAACAGCCCCAGGCCATCCCGGCCCTAGATTTAACCCATTTCTGGTTCGGCCAACGCCTGGTTCTGCTGATGCAGCGCCAGGGGGACGCCCTCCGGGTACAGCGCCAAGCGGAACAACGGCTGGCAGCCGACCCTAAGGACCTGGACGCCCGCATTCTGCGGGGCTACGCCCTCCTGGCCCAGCATCGGCCGCGGGAAGCAGAGCAATGCTTCCGGGCCATTCCCTGGGCCGCCTTCCCGGATCGGCCGGGCACCCCTCCCCGCATGATGTTTCTCTGGCCCTAGGCGCCGGGGCCCGGAAAAGGCCCAGGGAAGAGGCTCCCAAGGAAACCGGGGCCCCTTGACCCCCGACCCGTCTAGCCGCCCCGACCCGGGCCCCCGGTTTTTCCCCGGAGGCCCGGGGCCCTACCCGCCTACAGGGACAACCGCCAGGTCAGCATGACGCTGCGGGGCTCCCCGTAGGTGTTGTAGGTATTGGAACCGCCAATCCGGGCAAAATAGGACCGGTCGAACAGATTTTTCACATTCAGGGAAACGCTGGATTTGGGGGTAAAACGGTAGCCCAGGCGGGCATCCACCACCCCGTAGCCCCCCTGTTCCCGGGACGCGCTGCTGCCGTTCCCGGCAAAGCGGCTCATGGCATTCAGGCCCAGGCCGGCGCTAAAGCCCTGGAGACTGCCGCTGAACTGGTAGTTGCCCCACAGCTTGAGGGTATGGCGGGGCCACCAGTTGTTGAGGGGCTGGCCCTGGGCACTGTCATCCCGCTCCAGGCGGGTGATCAGATTGGTGTAACCGGCGCTCAGTTCCAGACCGGTCAGGGGACTGCCGGAAACTTCCGTTTCCCACCCCTTGCTCTCCGCCTTGCCCGCCTGGATGGAATAGTCCGGATGGTTCGGGTCATCCATGGCCCGATTCCGGTCTTCTATGTGAAAGACGGCAAAGGAAGTATTGAGCTTACCGTCCAGCAATTCCCCCTTGGTCCCCAGCTCGTACTGGCTGCCGATACGGGGGTCCAGGGTACGCCCCTGGTAGGTTTGGGCGGTCTGGGGCATGAAAATTTCGCTATAGCTGGCGTACAGGGACCACTGCCGGTTGAGGTCGTAGGTCAGCCCACCGTAGGGGGTGATATGTTGAAACGCCTGCGCCCCGGGCTGCCACGGAGTGACCGCCCCCGGGCTTTGCCCCCGACTGCGGGTGCTGAAATCGGTGACCCGGGCCCCCAGGGTCAGTTTCCACGGATCGGCCAGACTCAGGCGCACTTGGCCGAAGACCCCGTGTTCCAGATTTTCGTTGGCACCGCCCCGGTCGTAGGGCTGGCTGGGCTGGGTGACGGCCTGGGGATCGCCCCAGGGAATACCGTTCAGGCCGGCGGCCTTGAAGCCCCGGTAGGTGTAGGAAAACTTGTCGTAATTAAAACCCAGCAGGGCCCGGTGCTGCCGCCCCAGCCACTGGAAAGGCCCGGTCAGATAGGCATCCACCCCCTGGCGGTGATAGTCGTACTGGAAGTGGCGCCGGGCATAGGAGAGGGTGTCGGTGGCCGGATTCACCCCGGAGGAGGGATAGGCGTCGAAGAAATCCTGGCGCTGGTCCCGTTGGGAAAGGCTGATTTTGCCTACCCACTGGTTATCGAAATGGTGCTCCATGGCCAGCACGTTTTCTTCCGTGCGCCAGTACATGGAAGACCAGGAAGGATAGGCATTGGTGGAGCGGGACACATCCAGGAAAGACCCGGTGGTGGAAGCGGGCAGGCCGCTCCAGGAGGGCCCCTTATCCACCTGGATCGTGTTGGACAAGGACAGGGTGGTACGGGAAGACAGGTCGTACTCCAGTTCCCCGTAACTTAACCAGCGATTGTCGTGGGCCCGGTCATAGAAAAAGTCCTTGCTCTCCCCGGACAGCACCACCCGGCCCCGCAGGCTCCGGTCCTGGTTCAGGGGCCCGGTCACGTCCAGGTCGGCCCGGTTATCGTTCCAGGAACCGGTGGAAAGGGTGGCATTGGCGGCAAACTCGGAACGGGCTTTTTTGCGCACCAGATTCACCACCCCGGCCGGATCGTCTGAGCCTTGCAGCAATCCGGCGGGCCCCCGCCACACTTCCACCCGGTCATAGATGGCCAGATCAAACTGCTGATAGCCGGACAGGCTGCTGTAGGCCGGCATACCGTCATACATCACCCCCAGGGCATAGCCCCGGGCGCTGAACTGGGCCTGGCTGGGATCGTTGGGGATGGCCGTCACCCCGGTGGTGTATTGGAGGGCGTCAGTCACCGTCACCATGGCCTGATCGTCCATCTGCTGGCGGGTCACCACGGACACGGAATTGGGAATTTCCCGCCGGGGCACGGCTTCCTTGCCGGCCACGGTTACCGCCGGGCTGGTGTAGGAACCGGAACCCTCCGTAGTCGCGCTGTCCAAGGGCGTGCCCCGGACTTCCACTTCCCCCAGGGTGGGCACCCCGTCCGCCCCCCAGGCCAATCCCCCCACGGCCATTGCCACCAAACCGCCCGCCAAGCCCCGCTTTCCCGACCCCATATTGCCTCCCTAAAGTAACGGCCCAGGGCTTATGCGCCCCATGACCGACCCGGTTAAAAGGGGGGAATGGTAGGCAGTCCCTACCCAAAAGGGCATGCGGCATATGGTCGCGTTTAGGCGGAGAAGGCCGTGCAGCGGGCATTTCCCGGAAGCAGGCGTTAACAAAAAAAGCGGGCCCCAGCCCGCTTTCTTAGAGGCAAATCCCGGCTCAGCCGAGGAAGAGCTTATAGGCCGGGTTCTTGGATTCGTCCCAGGAACGGTAGCCCAGGGTTTTCAGGAAGGCCTGGAATTCCTTCTTTTCCGCCGGGGGCACCTGCATCCCCACCAGCACCCGGCCATAGTCGGCGCCGTGGTTGCGGTAGTGGAACAGGCTGATATTCCAGCTGGCGCTCATTTGGTTGAGGAAGTGCATCAGGGCGCCGGGCCGTTCCGGGAATTCAAAACGGTAGAGGAGCTCGTTCTGCACCTGATGGGCGTGGCCCCCCACCAGATGGCGCACATGGAGCTTGGCCATTTCGTCTTCGGTCAAATCCAGGGTGGCGTAGCCGTGCTTTTGCAGGCTTTCCACCAGCTTCAGGGATTCGGCCCGGTTGGCCACCTGGATACCGACGAAGACATGGGCTTCCTGGGCATCGTTATAGCGGTAGTTGAATTCGGTAATGCTCCGGTTGCCGATGAGGCTGACGAACTTTTTGTAGGCCCCGGGTTTTTCCGGCAGGGTGACCGCCAGAATGGCTTCCCGCTGTTCCCCCACCTCGGCCCGCTCGGTAACGAACCCGAGCCGGTCGAAATTGGTGTTGGCCCCGGAGGCCACGGCCACCAGGGCCTGATCCTTCAGCTTGTGCTGCTTGGCGTATTCCTTGGCCCCGGCCAGGGCCAGGGCGCCGGCGGGTTCCAGAATGGAGCGGGTGTCTTCAAACACATCCTTGATGGCGGCGCAGATGGCATCCGTATCCACCAGGACGATTTCATCCAGATATTCCTGGCACAGGCGGAAGGTTTCTTCCCCCACGTATTTCACCGCCGTGCCGTCGGAAAACAGGCCCACCTGGTTGAGGCGCACCCTCTTGCCGGCGATCAGGGAACGCTGCATGGCGTCGGCGTCAAAGGTTTCCACCCCGATCACCTTCACGTCCGGACGCACTTCCTTGATGTAGGCCGCCACCCCGGCGGCCAGACCGCCGCCGCCGATGGAGCAGAACACGGCGTGGATGGGCTTACTGTGCTGGTGCAGGATTTCCATGCCAATGGTGCCCTGACCGGCAATCACTTCCGGATCGTCGAAAGGATGGACGAAGGTGAGCTTGTCCCGCTTCTGCAATTCCAGGGCGTGGGCATAGGCCTCATCAAAGGATTCCCCGGCCAGCACCGCTTCGCCGCCCCGGGCCACCACCGCCTGCACCTTGATCTGGGGCGTGGTGGTGGGCATGACGATCACCGCCCGGCACCCTACCTTGGCGGCGGCCATGGCCACGCCCTGGGCGTGGTTGCCGGCGGAGGCGCAAATCACCCCCCGCTTAAGCTGGGCCGGAGAAAGGCTGGCGATCTTGTTGTAAGCCCCCCGCAGCTTGAAGGAAAACACCGGCTGGGTGTCTTCCCGTTTCAGCAGAAAGCGGTTGCCCAGACGACGGGAGAGGTTGGGCATGGGGGACAGGGCGGTTTCGACGGCAACGTCGTACACCCGGGCGTTGAGGATTTTGGTGAGGTAATCGTGGGGCATGGAATGGGGCGGGAAACTTAAAGAAATCAGTGTACCCCCCGGGCTCCGGTCAAGTCCATGAAGCCAGGGCCTTTTCCCCCGCCCGGAAAGGGCCTGGGGCGCAAGTCCGGTGCGGCGCCCGGAACATCCGGCCCGCCGGACGGTCTGAGCCTGAACCAAGCCCCTGGCACCGCTCCCCGGAGGGACCGGATTAGGCCAGCGCCGGGCCAACCTGGCATCGCCGTCCCGGGCCTTGACCCACCCCGCTCTACCCGGGACAGTGCAATACGTTAAAATCCCCTTTTTGAAAGACACGGCCCTGGCCGCCCCTTCCGATGACCGTACGTCTGCGCGAAATCCCCTACAACTACACTTCCTTCTCCGACCGGGAGATCGTCATCCGCCTGCTCGGGGAAGACATGTGGCAGGTGCTCGATGAACTGCGCCTGGAGCGAGTCACCGGCCGTTCCGCCCGGATGCTCTATGAAGTGCTGGGGGATATCTGGGTGGTGCGCCGCAACCCCTACCTGGAAGACGACCTGCTGGCCAACCGGCACCGCCGGGAAGCCCTGGTGGAGGCCATGCGCCACCGCCTGCGGGAAGTAGAGAAGCGCCGTCAGGCCACGGAAAAGGAAGATCCCCAGCGTAGCCGCAAGGTAGCGGCCCTGGTCCAGGCGGCGGAAAAGGCCGTGGACCGCTTTGAACAGCGCTTCGTGGACACCCTACACCTGCGCCATCAGGTGCTAAAAAGCCTGTCCCGCCATACCCGCAAGGACAATATCGCCTTCGACGGCCTAGCCCGGGTATCCCACGTCACCGACGCCACGGACTGGCGGGTGGCCTATCCCTTCGTGGTCCTCACCCCGGATACGGAGGAAGAAATCGCCCCCCTGGTGCGGGGCTGTATCGAGCTGGGCCTCACCGTCATTCCCCGGGGGGGTGGCACCGGTTACACCGGGGGTGCCGTGCCCCTCACCCCCCTGTCCGCCGTCATCAATACGGAAAAGCTCATCGACCTGGGGCCGGTGGAAGAAATCGAACTGCCCGGGGTAAGCCGCCCCGTGGCCACCATCCGCACCGGCGCCGGGGTCGTCACCAAGCGGGTTTCGGAAGCGGCGGAAGCCGCCGGCGTGGTCTTTGCCGTGGACCCCACCTCAGCGGAAGCCTCCTGCATCGGCGGCAATATCGCCATGAACGCGGGGGGCAAGAAGGCCGTGCTGTGGGGCACCGCCCTGGACAATCTGGCCTGGTGGAAGATGGTGGACGCGGACGGCAACTGGCTGGAAGTGGAACGCCTGGATCACAACCTGGGCAAAATCCACGAACAGCCCACGGTGCGCTTCCGCCTGAAACGCTTTGATCCCTCCGGGGAAAAGCTGCTCCAGGAAGACATCCTTTCCCTGCCCGGGGCCAGCTGCCGCAAGGCGGGCCTGGGCAAGGACGTGACCGATAAATTCCTGGGCGGGGTACCCGGAGTGCAGAAGGAAGGCTGTGACGGCCTGGTGGTGGCCGCCCGCTGGGTACTGCACAAAATGCCCCCCATCACCCGCACCGTCTGCCTGGAATTTTTCGGCCAGGTCCGGGAAGCGGTGCCCTCCATCGTGGAAATCACCGACTTCTTCAAGCCGGGTGGCGCTGGTCACGCTGCCGGGGTCCAGCTGGCGGGCCTGGAACACATGGACGAGCGCTATGTGAAGGCGGTGGGCTATGCCACCAAAGCCAAGCGCAAGGGGGAAACCCTGGGGCGGCCCAAGATGGTGCTGCTGGGGGACATCGTGGGTCACGACGAAGCCGCCGTGATGCACGCCGCCTCCGAAGTGGTGCGCATGTGCAACCAGCGGGGTGCGGAAGGTTTCATTGCCGTGAGCCCGGAGCTGCGCAAGAAATACTGGCTGGACCGCTCCCGTACCGCCGCCATCTCCAAGCACACCAACGCCTTCAAGATCAACGAGGACGTGGTGATTCCCCTGCCCCGCATGGGGGATTACTGCGACGGCATCGAGCGCATCAATATCGAGCTGTCCACCCGCAACAAGCTGGAGCTGTGCGACACCCTGGTGAATTTCCTCCAGGGCGACCTGCCCCTTTCCAGCGGCGACGCCAACCTGGATAAGGACGTGCTCATCGGCGACCGGCGCCAGGCGGCCCTGGAGCTGGTGGAAGGCATCCGCCACCGCTGGCAGTGGCTGCTGGACAACCTGGACATGCCCCTGGCCGAGGCGGAAAGCCATTTCGCCGCCCTGGGCATCGAAGCGGGCCCCCTCACCAACCGGGCCGCCAATCCCACCCTCTTCCACCGGCTCCAGGATTACTCCGTGCGGGTGTCCTGGAAAAATGAGCTGAAGCCCGAACTCACCGCCATTTTCGACGGCAAGGTGTACCGGCTCATCATCGACAAGTTCGAGGCCCTGCACCAGGAAGTGCTGCGCGGCCGGGTTTTCGTCGCCCTGCACATGCACGCCGGGGACGGCAATGTGCACACCAATCTCCCGGTGAATTCGGACCATTACGAAATGCTCCGCACCGCCAACGGGGCGGTGAGCCGCATCATGGCCCTGGCCCGCTCCCTGGGCGGGGTCATTTCCGGGGAACACGGCATCGGCATTACCAAGCTGGATTTTCTTTCGGAAGAGGAAATCGCCCCCTTCCGGGCCTACAAGGCCAAGGTGGACCCCAACGGCCATTTCAACAAGGGCAAGCTCATGCCCGGGGCCGATCTGCGCAATGCCTACACCCCCTCCTTCTCCCTGCTGGGGGCCGAATCCCTCATCATGGAGCAGTCCGAGGTGGGCAAAATCGCCCACAGCATCAAGGACTGCCTGCGTTGCGGTAAGTGCAAGCCGGTCTGCTCCACCCACGTGCCCCGGGCCAATCTGCTCTATAGCCCGCGCAACAAAATCCTCGCCACCTCCCTGCTGATCGAGGCCTTCCTCTATGAGGAGCAGACCCGGCGGGGCATTTCCCTGCAACATTTCGACGAATTCAACGACGTGGCCGACCACTGCACGGTTTGCCACCGTTGCGTGAAGCCCTGCCCGGTGGATATCGATTTCGGCGATGTGTCCGTGGCCATGCGCAACTTCCTGCGCAAGCAGGGCAAGAAGAAGTTCGATCCGGGCAAGGCCGCCGCCATGGCCTTCCTCACCATGAAGGACCCGGCCACGGTGAAGCTGGTGCGCAAGGTGATGATCGACTGGGGCTATCGGGCCCAGCGTCTCGCCGTCAAAGCGGCCAAGGCCCTGGGCCTGAGCCGGGAGCAACTGCGCCACCCCCCCGCCACCCTGGGTCGGCCGCCCCTGCGCGCCCAGATCATCCACTTCATCAACAAGCCCATGCCGGGCCACCTGCCCAAGCGCACCGCCCGGGCCCTCCTGGACATCGAGGACAATGAGGTGATTCCGGTGATCCGGGACCCCCGCAAGGCCACGGAGGATTCGGACGCGGTCTTCTATTTCCCCGGCTGCGGCTCGGAACGGCTCTTCTCCCAAGTGGGGCTGGCCACCCAGGCCATGCTCTACCAGGTGGGCGCCGTCACCGTCCTGCCCCCGGGCTACCTGTGCTGCGGCTATCCCCAGACCGCCGCGGGCCAGGAAGACAAGGGCCAGAAGATCATCACGGACAACCGGGTACTGTTCCACCGGGTAGCCAACACCCTGAATTACCTGGACATCAAGACGGTGATCGTCTCCTGCGGCACCTGCATGGACCAGCTGCAAAAGTACGAATTCGAGAAAATCTTCCCGGGCTGCCGCCTCCTGGACATCCACGAATATCTGCTGGAGAAGGGGGTCAAGCTGGAAGGGGTGCAGGGGGTGCGCTACATGTACCATGAGCCCTGCCACACCCCCATGAAGACCTATTCGGGCATCAAGGTGGTGAATGACCTGATGGGCCAGCGGGTGGATCTGAACGACCGCTGCTGCGGCGAATCCGGCACCCTGGCGGTCTCCCGGCCCGACGTCTCCACCCAGGTGCGCTTCCGCAAGCAGGAGGAAATCGAAAAGGGCGCCGCCCTGCTGCGAGCCGCCGGGGAACCGGACGCCCACGGTCAGGTCACACCTTTCCATGGCCAGGTGAAAATCCTCACCTCCTGCCCCTCCTGCCTCCAGGGCCTGTCCCGCTACGAGCCGGATGCGGACATCCAGGCCGATTACGTGGTGGTGGAAATGGCCAAGACCCTGCTGGGAGAAAACTGGATGGCCGATTACGTGGCCAAGGCCAACGACGGGGGCATCGAGCGGGTGCTGCTGTAAATCCCGGGGGGCATCGCCCCCCTTTTTTTTGGCCCCGCCCCCAGCCCCTATGGACCTATCCCTGACACACCGCTCCCTGACCCTGGCCACCCGGGGCCGGGGCCTTTACGACATCACCCGGGAGGTGACGGGTTTTGTGGCGGAAAGCGGCTTCCAGGAAGGCCTGCTCACCGTCTACTGCCCCCACACCTCCGCCTCCCTGCTGATCCAGGAAAACGCCGATCCTGACGTGCGCCGCGACCTGGACAGCTTTTTCGCCCGCCTGGCCCCGGACGGGGACCCGGCCTACCGGCACAGTCTGGAAGGGCCGGACGACATGCCCGCCCACATCCGCAGCGCCCTCACCCAAAGCTCCCTGAGCCTGCCTCTCCTGGCGGGACGGCTGACCCTGGGCACCTGGCAGGGCATATACTGCTACGAGCACCGGCAACACCCCCAGCATCGAAACCTGATCCTCCACCTGCTGGGCGTCTAAGCCCCCGACTTGGCAAGTCAGGCCCCAATCAGCAAAATGTGAATTAATTCACACTTTATGCAAAAAGCTTGAAACGCTTTTTCTTTGGAGACGGGCAATGAGCACCCCCTTAAGTCCGTTCGCCGATGGCGCCGCCGCCCGGGCGGCCCTGTCCGGCCTACCGGTCACCGATCCGGTCCGTACCCATGAGGCCTTGGGGCGCTTCTATGCCCAACTGACCCTGGGGTCCCTGCCGGTGGACGAGCGCATCGCCCTGCTGGAAGACAGCGAAACGGAATTGCTGTTCGTCCAGGAAGACGCCACCCGCCGCCTGCGCCACAAACCCCTGCCCTACACCGGCGGCGAGCTCTCCCTGTTTCTCCGCATCGTGGCCCTCTGGCAGGCAGGGGGGGAAGCCTGGAGCCACTGCCTGCCGGAACGTTCCGGTGGCGGCCTGGCCCCGGACACCCAGCTCCACGTGCTGGAGCGCATTGTCTATTTTCGCGGCATGGTGCCCCTGGAATACCTGAAAGCCCGTTGTCAGGTGCCCGCCGACGCCTGGCGGCTTTTGAACCGGGCCTACGCCGAGGGAGAACGGCGGGGCTGGGCGGAAACCGTATATCTGGACGCCCAGGGCCGTAAGCGCAGCTGTGCCCGGAGCTATCTGCCGGTGCTCCTCTTTGATCTGGCCAAGCCCTATGGTCTCACCTCCCGGGACATGAACTGGGTGCTGCGCTGGGCCCGGCTCATGGCCAAGCTGGCCCATATCACCCCGGTGCCCGTGCCCCCCCCGCCCTTTCTTCTGGATCTGGACAGCGATTGCCCGGTGCGCACCATGCTGCCCGGGGCCCAGTTGGGCAGCCAGGTACGGGCCCTGGAGGTCGCCGATCTGGCCAAGCACCTGCACAAGGTCCGCCATGGGCTGGCCAAGGGCCTGAGCCCGGAAACCCTGCTCCTGGGGGACGATTGCAGCCCGGCGGACGCCAACCGGCTGATGACCCACCTGAAATATCCGTGGAGCCTCACCGCCATTGCCCGGCCCTTTTCCCTGAAAAGCCCGGCCGGCACGGCGGAGGTGTTGCTGGGTTTCGAGGCTATCCATGTCCGCCTCACGGGCCGGGAACTGCTGCCCGCCAGCCGTTACGAAAACTTCTCCCGCCAGGATGCGGACCGGGTCTTCATCTTTGGAGAGGAGCCGGGAGCAGGCCAAACCAATTTGCAGGATCAGCTCAGCCAGCGCTTTCCCGGGGAAAACTGGTCCCTGCTGGAAGCCACCGCCCAGGCCTTCCGCCTCTACCGGGCCCGCGGTGAAGGCAAAATCGCCCTGGGTCAGCTCCTGGCGGTGCGCCAGCCCGGCCTGTCTTCCTGGTGGCTGTGCCGGGTCTCCAGCCTGATGCAGACCGAGGATGGGGGCGTGGTCATCAAGGCCCGCCGCTTCCTGGGGGACGTGAGCGGCATTACGGCCAGCAGCACCGGCGGGGTGGCCGCCACCCACCCGGTGGTGCTGGCCTTTGCCCTGCGCCCGCCCCACAGCGCTTCCCCCGTTCCGGAGCTGGTGCTGCCCCGGGGCTGGTTCCAGTTGCAGCGGCCGGTGGAACTGGGCCCCCAGCCCAATCTGCGCTGCCATCTGGAGCGGGTGCTGCTGGACGGCTACGACTTCGATCTGGTGGCCTGCCAGGCATGACGGGGACAGCGGGGCGGCTTACACTGGCGGCCCACTGATTTTCGGAAAGCCGCCCATGTCCCCCTCCTGCCCCCTCTGCCACCCCACGGCGGAAGAAAACCGGGCCATCCTCTGGGAAGATGCCCTGTGCCGCGTTATCCGGGTGGAAGATCCCCTCTATCCGGGCTTTTGCCGTCTGATCTGGAAAAACCATGTGGCGGAGCTGACGGATCTGTCTCCCGACCAGCGCAGCCACTGTCTGAAGGTACTCTGCGCCGTGGAAACGGCCCTGCGCCAGCTGATGGACCCGGACAAAATCAATCTGGCCAGCCTGGGCAACATGGTGCCCCACCTGCACTGGCACATCATTCCCCGGCGCCGCAGCGACCCCCATTTCCCCAATTCCATCTGGGGGCCCCAAACCCAAACCGAAGCCCAACCGCCCCGGGCACCGGATGACGCTGCCCTGGGGGCCGCCATCCGCCAGGCGCTGGAAGCCTAGGCCCCCACCCCACTGCGCCCGCCAGGGAAGAGCCGTCTATTCTTCCGCCACCCGGGAAGGGAGAAAGCGGACGCTAAAGCGGCTGCCCTTGCCCGATTCGCTGGTGATCTCCAGCCGGGCTTGGTGGCGGGTCAGCACGTGTTTGACAATGGCCAGCCCCAGCCCCGTGCCTCCGGTTTCCCGGGAACGGCTCCGGTCCACCCGGTAAAAGCGCTCGGTCAGCCGAGGCAGATGTTGGGGCGCGATGCCGATCCCCGTGTCCGTCACGCTGTACACCCCGCCCCCGTTGCTGTCGCTCTGCCAGCTGATTTCCACCCGGCCCCCCGCCGGGGTGTAGCGCACGGCGTTGAAGGCCAGATTGCCGAAGGCGCTGCGTAATTCCGGCCCGTTGCCCAGCAGAATGGCCGGGCCGTGACAATCCAGGCTGATTTCGTGGCTGCCAGCGGAAAGGGCCCGGGTTTCCGCCAGGATGGCCTCCAGCAGAGGAGCCACCGCCACCCGCTCCTCCGTAGGGGCCGAGCCCCCCGTTTCCAGGGCGGACAGGGTGAGCAGGTCTTCGATCAAGTGCTGCATCCGGGTCGCCTGATCCTGCACCAAGCGCAGGTAATGGACCGCTTCTTCCGGGGAATGGGCGCCGTAGTCATCCACCAGCATTTCCACGAAGCCGTTCACCACCGTCAGGGGGGTCTTCAGTTCGTGGGATACGTTGGCGACAAAATCCCGGCGCATGGTTTCCAGCTTTTCCAGCTGGCTGATATCCCGGGACAGGAGCAGGGTCTGGCCTTCCCCGTAGGGCACCAGTTGAACCTGCAGGGTCTGACCGGGCACCCGGTCGTTGTGCAGGGTCAGGGGCTCGTCGTAATACCCCGCTTCCAGATAGGCCACGAACTCGGGCTGGCGGATCAGGTTGGTGAGGGGCTGGCCCTTATCCACCATGGGGTTGAGGCCGAAATGAAGGGCCGCCCGGGCATTGATGCCGTCAATCTGGCGAAAGCGGTTGAAGGTGATGACCCCGTCGGGCAGGGCTTCCCCGGCCCGACGCAGGCGTTCCAGGGCCTCCTGGAGCATCTGCTGCTGCTCCATGCGCACCCGCACCCGGCGGTGCAGCCCGGCGAAGACCAGATCCCAGACGCCCCAGGCCCGGGGCACCCGGGCATCCATGGGGCCTTTGAGCCATTTCAACAGCCGGTTCACAAACCACATCTGCCAGCCCGCCATGGCCAGCAGGGCCGCCAGCCCCAGGCCCCAGGCCCACCAAGGCCCGAGCCAGAGGCCCAGAATCAAACCGGAAATAAAAACAAACGCCAGACTCAGCCAAGTTCCCCACCACGCCAGCATCATGGGATGAACTCACTCGGCCTGGGAGGAAAATCGGTAGCCGCTGCCCCGCACAGTCTGGATCAGGCGGTGGTGACCCGTATCCTCCAGGGCGCTGCGCAGGCGCCGGATATGGACATCCACCGTGCGCTCCTCCACAAACACATGGTCGCCCCAGACCTGATCCAGCAATTGGGGACGGCTATGGACCCGTTCCGGGTGGGTCATGAAAAAGTGCAGCAGGCGGAATTCCGTGGGCCCCAGGTCCAGCAGTTGCCCGTTGCCCGTGACCCGGTGGGTCACCGGGTCCAGGCGCAGCCCCTCCACATCCACCGGATCCTCCGTCATCTGGGGCGCCCGGCGACGCAGCACGGCCTTGATCCGGGCCTGCAACTCCCGGGGGGAAAAGGGTTTGGTAATGTAGTCATCGGC
The DNA here is from genome assembly GCF_018905915.1 of Azospira inquinata. Taxonomy (NCBI): domain Bacteria; kingdom Pseudomonadati; phylum Pseudomonadota; class Betaproteobacteria; order Rhodocyclales; family Rhodocyclaceae; genus Azospira; species Azospira inquinata. Next base: position 1,603,189 of record NZ_CP064782.1, on the reverse strand, counting down.
CCCCGAATCCAGGCCGGCGATTTTGTCCTGCTCGTCGCTCCGGGCGGTGAGCATGATAATGGGCACATCCCGGGTCCGGTCATCGCTTCGCAGGCGGCGGGCCAGCTGGAGGCCGGACATGCCGGGCAGCATCCAATCCAGCAAAATCACGTCCGGCAAGACTTCCCGCACCCGCCGTTCCGCCTCCTCCGCATCCAGGGCCCGCAAAACGCAGTGGCCCGCATGTTGGAGATTGGCCGTAATCAGCTCTTGAATGGCCGGTTCGTCTTCCACCACAAGAATGTTGGCTGCCATGGCTAAACCCGACTCCCGATGAATAATGATTTTTCAGGCTCAGTGTATTGCAGTCAGGTGACAATTAGATGACATTCCAGGCCCCCCGCCAGCCCCCGAAACTCCCGGCTGAACGCCTTCTGCGCTATGATAGCGCGTTCTTTCGCGAGGATTGACGGCCATGGCCGGGCTGACCAAAGACACCCCCATTCCCACCGAGATCAAGGCGCACCAGAAATCCCGTCAGCTGGAAATTCACTTCGACAACGGGACCCAGTTTCTCCTGCCCTACGAGTTTCTCCGGGTTTTCTCCCCTTCCGCCGAAGTCCGGGGCCATGCCCCCGGGCAGGAAAAAATCCAGGCAGGCAAGCGGGAAGTCACCGTGGAGCGGGTGGAGGGTGTGGGCAACTACGCCATCAAGCTGGTCTTTTCCGACGGCCACGACAGCGGCCTCTACTCCTGGGACTGTCTCTATGATCTGGGGCAACGCCAGGAGACCTTATGGCAGCAGTACCTGAGCCAGCTGGAGGCCGCCGGCCTTTCCCGCGATCCCGATAACACCGCTCCCGCCAGCCCCGCTCCGGGCGGCTGTGGGCATCATCATTGATGGAATCCGCCATGGGCGAACAAACACATTTTGGCTTTCAACAGGTCGCCGAAGAAGCAAAGGCCCAAAAGGTGGCCGACGTGTTTTCTTCCGTAGCCCAGCGCTACGACGTCATGAACGACCTGATGTCCGGCGGCCTGCACCGCATTTGGAAAGCTTTTACCATCGCCCAGAGCGGTGTGCGGGAAGGTTTCCGGGTACTGGACGTGGCCGGGGGCACGGGGGATTTGTCCCTGGCCTTCGCCAAGCGGGTGGGCAAATCGGGCCAGGTCTGGCTCACCGACATCAATAACGCCATGCTCACCCGGGGCCGGGACCGGCTCTGCGACAAAGGTTATGTGCTGCCCGTAGCCCAGTGCGACGCGGAAAAGCTGCCCTTCCCGGACAATTACTTCGACCTGGTCACCGTGGCCTTCGGTCTGCGCAACATGACCCATAAGGATCAGGCCCTGGCGGAAATGCGCCGGGTGTTGAAGCCGGGCGGCCGCCTCCTGGTGCTGGAATTTTCCCGGATCTGGGCGCCCCTGGCCCCCATTTACGACTTCTATTCCTTCCAGGTCATTCCCCGCATGGGCAAGCTGGTGGTGCAGGATGAAGACAGCTACCGCTATCTGGCCGAATCCATCCGCATGCACCCGGATCAGGAAACCCTTAAATCCATGATGGAAAAAGTGGGTCTGGAAAGAGTGGAATATTTCAATCTCACCCTGGGTGTGGTGGCACTGCACCGGGGTTACAAGTTTTAAGGAGCGCCCTATGCGACGTACCCTCCTCTCCCTGTGCGCCCTGCTCCTGGGGCTCGGCCTTCTGGTTCAGGACGCGGATGCCCGGCGCCTGGGCGGCGCCCGCAATAGCGGTATGCAGCGGGAAGCCATCGGTCAGCGTTACGCCGCGCCCCAGTCCCCCATCGGCCAGCCCCGTCAGGCGGCCAGCCCCAACGCGCCCCAGCCTTCCACCCCCACGCCGGCCCAACCCAAACGCAGCTGGGCGGGCCCCCTGGCCGGTCTCGCTGCCGGTCTGGGCCTGGGCGCCCTGCTGGCGGGCGGTGGAAGCGGTTTGAGCGGCCTCCTGGGCACTCTGCTGACTATCGTGGCAGTCATGGTGGTCTTCAGCTTGGTACTGCGCCTGCTGCGCCGTACCGCCCCTGCCCCACGGCCCGAGGAGCCCCTCCATTATTCCGGCGTGGGCGGCCCCCATCTCCAGCCTATGCCTCCGGTTCAGCCCCCTTTTAACGGAGAAATGCCCCCTATTCAGGGCAACTATGGAGGCAGTACCCCTGCGCCCACCACGCCGGTAGCCGCTCCCGCCCTGCCCGAAGGCTTTAACGGGGAAGAATTTCTACGCATCGCCAAGCTCAACTTCATCCGCCTCCAGGCCGCCAATGATGCGGGGGATGAAAATGATCTGCGGGAATTCCTGGCTCCCGAAATGTTTGCCGAGGTAAAGCTGCAACTGGCCGAACGGGGGAAGACGCCCCAGGTTACGGAGGTGGTGCAGCTGGAGGCCAATCTCCTGGAAGTGGTCACGGAAAACCAACGCTACATTGCCAGCGTGCGCTTCCACGGACTGGTCCGGGAAGAAGCCAATGGCCCGGCTAACCCCTTCGACGAAGTCTGGAACCTGGTGAAACCCACGGATGGCAGCCGGGGCTGGACCGTGGCCGGCATCCAGCAACTGTCCTGAATTCCCCCTGCGGAGCCTGGCGTGATTCCCCGTCTTTCCCTGAGCTTTCTCAACCACCTCCTGCGCCAGGAAACCTGGGCCCGGGGCCGGTTTCGCGGCTTTGCCGGGCGCAGTCTGGCCATTTCCCTAGGGGGCTTGCCCTTACTCCGAGCCCAGCTGGGGGCCAGCGGTCTGCTGGAGCCCCTGGAAGATGATGGCCAAACGGATGTGACCATCCGCCTGCCCCTGCCCGCCCCCTGGGAACTCCTGGCCGGGCCGGAAAGCCTCTTCGCCCGGGCCCACCTGGAAGGCCCGGCGGATCTGGCAGAAGCCCTGGGGCAGGTGCTGCGTAACCTCCATTGGGATGTGGAAGGGGAGTTGGCAACCCGTATCGGCGACCTGGCGGCCCACCGTTTGGTGACCACGGGCAACCGCCTCTGGGCCTGGCAAAAGGACACCTGGCAACGCCTGGGCCTAAATGTGGCCGAATACCTCCAGGACGATTCCCCCTATCTGGCCGACCGGGCCGCAGCGGAACGGCTGGGGCTGGAAATCCAGGAAACGGCGAAAGAAGCGGATCGTCTAGAAGGGCGGCTGGGCGCCCTGGAAGCCCGGCGTCGGGGCGCCTGACCCCCGTTATCGTTAGGCGAAGGGGCCCTGGCCTCCCCTGCTCCCCTGCTCCTAGGGTCGAGTTCTTCACCCTTTTACGGAAGAGCAGCCCCCTTTCGGAGCCAATTTCTTCTGGGGTAAAGTCCGCCCATTGCCATTCAGGCAATAAAAAAGGCAGCCTTTTGGGCTGCCTTTTTTTGATTGCACCGGCGTGCTTAGTGGCGACGCTTGCGCAGCTTCTCGATGGTGGCCAGTTGGGCCACGGCTTCGGCCAGTTCGGCTTCGGCCTGGGCCAAATCCAGCTTGGCGGTCTTGTTTTGCAAGGCCTCCTCGGCGGCTTTCTTGGCTTCCATGGCCTTGGCTTCGTCCAGATCGTTACCGCGGATGGCGGTATCGGCCAGAACGGTGACCAAGTGCGGTTGCACCTCCAGCATGCCACCGGAGACGTAGATCATTTCGAAATCGTCGTCCGGCATTTTGATGCGCACCGTACCAGGCTTAATACGGGAGAGCAGGGGGGTATGCCGCGGCCAGATGCCCAGCTCGCCGGCTTCGCCCGGAAGCACCACGTATTCGGCCTCGCCGGAGAAGATGGATTCTTCGGCACTGACCACGTCCACATGTACTCTTAATGCCATGTTAGGGGTTCCCCTCTGGTACGCCGCACCCGGAAGGGCGCGGCAACCGGTTGATTACTGGAGGGTCTTGGCCTTCTCAAAGGCTTCGTCGATGCTACCCACCATGTAGAAAGCCTGTTCGGGAAGACTGTCACACTCGCCGTTCACGATCATCTTGAAACCACGGATGGTTTCTTTGAGCGGTACGTACTTGCCGGGAGCCCCGGTAAATACTTCGGCCACGTGGAACGGTTGGGACAGGAAACGCTGGATTTTCCGGGCACGAGCCACGGCCAGCTTATCTTCCGGCGCCAGTTCGTCCATCCCCAGAATGGCGATGATGTCCCGCAGTTCCTTGTAGCGTTGCAGGATGACCTGGATCTGACGGGCCACGCCGTAGTGTTCTTCACCCACGATTTGGGGATCCAGCTGACGGGAGCTGGAATCCAGGGGATCGATGGCGGGGTAGATACCCAGCGCGGCGATATCCCGGGACAGCACCACGGTGGAGTCCAAGTGGAGGAAGGTGGTGGCGGGAGACGGGTCGGTCAAGTCATCGGCAGGCACATACACGGCCTGGATGGAGGTGATGGAACCCACCTTGGTGGAGGCAATCCGTTCCTGCAGGCGGCCCATTTCTTCAGCCAGGGTCGGTTGGTAACCCACAGCGGAAGGCATCCGGCCCAGCAGGGCGGACACTTCGGTCCCGGCCAAGGTGTAACGGTAGATGTTATCCACGAAGAACAGAATGTCCCGACCTTCGTCACGGAACCGTTCGGCCATGGTCAGGCCGGTCAGGGCCACGCGCAGCCGGTTTCCGGGAGGTTCGTTCATCTGACCGAAGACCATGGCCACCTTGGAGTTGGCCAGGTTTTCTTGGTCGATAACCTTGGCGTCGGACATTTCGTGGTAGAAGTCGTTACCTTCCCGAGTCCGTTCGCCCACGCCGGCAAACACGGACAAGCCGCTGTGTTGCTTGGCGATGTTATTGATCAGCTCCAGCATGTTCACGGTCTTGCCCACGCCGGCGCCACCGAACAGGCCCACCTTACCGCCCTTAGCGAAGGGGCAGACCAAGTCGATAACCTTGATACCGGTTTCCAGCAGATCCACGGAGGGGGACAGTTCGTCGAAAGCCGGGGCTTGGGCGTGGATAGGACGCTTTTCCTCGGTTTCGATGGGGCCCACTTCGTCGATGGGGCGGCCCAGCACGTCCATGATCCGGCCCAGGGTGCCACGACCCACGGGAACGGAGATAGGAGCGCCAGTGGCGTTAACCTTCATCCCCCGACGCAGACCGTCGGAAGAACCCAGAACGATGGTGCGGGCAATGCCGTCACCCAGCTGTTGTTGCACTTCAAAGGTCAGGCCTTTTTCGACATTCCCGTGTTCTTCGGAAGCGTCGAGCATCAGGGCATCATAGACCTTGGGCATGGCATCGCGGGGGAACTGGATGTCCACCACAGCGCCAATGCACTGAACGATCGTACCTTGACTCATATTGAATCCCTCAAACTATTGAAACCTGTTAGACCGCCGCCGCGCCGCTGACGATTTCCGTCAATTCCTTGGTAATCGCGGCCTGACGGGTCTTGTTATAGACCAATTTCAGTTCGCCGATTACGTTCTTGGCATTATCGGAGGCCGATTTCATTGCGACCATACGGGCACTTTGCTCAGAGGCCATGCTTTCCGCGACGGACTGGTAAATCAGCGCTTCAACGTAGCGCACCAGCAAATCATCGATAACCGATTTGGCTTCCGGCTCATAGACGTAATCCCAGCGGGAAGACTCGGAACCGACCACTTCTCCGGACAGGGGCAGCAGTTGTTCCACTACCGCTTCCTGACGCATGGTGTTCACAAACCGGGTATAGGCAATGAACAGTTGGTCGATTTCGCCCTTCACGAAGGCATCCAGCTGCACCTTCACCGGCCCGATCAGGCGTTCCAGATGGGGCTTATCCCCCAGGCCCACGACCTGGGAAACCACCTTGGCGCCGGAGCGTTGCAGGAAGCCCAGGCCCTTGTTGCCGATGGCCGTGGTTTGGAACTGAATGCCTTTGTCTTCCCATTCCTTCATCTTGTGCAGCACCGTGCGCATGATGTTGGAGTTCAGCGCGCCGCACAGGCCTTTGTCGGACGAAACGACAATCAGACCCACGGACTTCACGGGTTCGCGCTTGCTCAGGAACGGATGCCGATATTCGGTCAGGGCGTGGGACAGGTGAGCCGCCACCCGGCGAATTTTTTCGCCGTAAGGACGCGCCTGACGCATACGTTCCTGCGCCTTACGCATCTTGGAAGCGGCCACCATTTCCATGGCCTTGGTGATCTTGCGCGTGTTTTCGACGCTCTTGATCTTGTTGCGGATCTCTTTACCGCCAGCCATTACGCTCTCCTCGACGGATTAGGCCCAAGAAGCCTTGAAGTCCTCGATGGCAGCGACCATTTGCTTCTCGGTCTCGGCATCCAGGTTCTTGGTGGAATCCATCTTGGCGACCAGATCGGCGTACTTTTGCGCGGCAAAAGCATGCAGACCCTTTTCGAAGTCCAGAATCCGCTTCACATCCACGTCATCCGTGTAGCCCTTGGTGATCGCGAACAGGGTCAGAGCCATGTTGGCGACGGACAGAGGGGCGTACTGGACTTGCTTCAGCACTTCCACGGTACGACGGCCCCGTTCCAACTGCTTACGGGTCGCGTCGTCCAGGTCGGAGGCGAACTGGGCGAAAGCCGCCAGTTCCCGATACTGGGCCAAGTCGGTACGGATACCGCCGGACAGCTTTTTGATCAGCTTGGTCTGAGCGGAACCACCCACGCGGGACACGGAAATACCGGCGTTAATGGCGGGACGGACACCGGCGTTGAAAAGGTCGGTTTCCAGGAAGATCTGGCCGTCGGTAATGGAAATCACGTTGGTCGGCACGAAGGCAGACACGTCACCGGCTTGGGTTTCGATGATGGGCAGGGCGGTCAGAGAACCGGTCTTGCCTTTCACTTCCCCGTTGGTGAAACGTTCAACGAATTCCGCATTGACCCGGGCAGCCCGTTCCAGCAGGCGGGAGTGCAGATAGAACACATCGCCAGGGTAGGCTTCCCGTCCAGGCGGACGGCGCAGCAGCAGGGAGATTTGACGATAGGCCCAGGCTTGCTTGGTCAGGTCATCGTAAATGATCAGGGCGTCTTGGCCGCGGTCGCGGAAGTATTCACCCATGGTGCAACCGGAGTACGGAGCAATGAATTGCAGCGCAGCAGATTCGGAAGCGGTCGCGGCCACCACGATGGTGTATTCCATGGCGCCGAACTCTTCCAGCTTACGCACCACATTGGCCACCGTGGAGGCTTTTTGACCCACCGCCACGTAGATACAGGTCATGTTCTGACCCTTCTGGGCGATGATGGTGTCGATAGCCACGGCGGTCTTACCGGTTTGGCGGTCACCGATGATCAGTTCCCGTTGGCCACGGCCAACCGGCACCATGGAGTCGATGGACTTCAGACCGGTTTGGACCGGCTGATCCACGGACTTCCGCCAAATCACGCCAGGGGCGACCTTTTCGATCTTGTCGGTCAGCTTGTTGTTGAGCGGACCTTTGCCGTCGATGGGTTGGCCCAGGGCGTTAACCACCCGGCCTACCAGTTCGGGACCGACGGGCACTTCCAGAATGCGGCCGGTGCACTTCACCGTGTCGCCTTCGGAAATGTGTTCGTATTCACCCAGAACCACGACCCCGACGGAGTCCCGTTCCAGATTCAAAGCCATACCAAAGGTATTGCCGGGGAATTCCAGCATTTCGCCCTGCATCACGTCTTGCAGACCGTGAACGCGGCAGATGCCGTCCGTCACCGAGACGACGGTACCCTGCGTGCGGGTCTCGGCGCCCACTTGCAGGTTTTGAATCTTGCTCTTGATCAGTTCGCTGATCTCGGAAGGATTCAACTGCATGAATTTCTCCTAGTTCTTGAGCGCCGTGGCCATTGCTTCGAGCTTTCCGCGCACCGAAGCATCGAGCACCTGGTCACCCACCGCCACTTTCACCCCGCCAATCAGCGCCTGGTCAACCACCACTCGGGGCTGCAGCTTGGATTGGAAATGGGATTCGAGTTGGCCCATCAGATTTTTCACTTGCGCATCGTCGAGAGGAAAAGCGCTGTAGATCACAGCCTCTTTGATACCCTCTTCGGCGCCCTTGAGTTGCTCGTAGAGCTCCTGGATTTGCGGCAGCAGCACGAGGCGATCGTTTTCCGCCAGCACCCGGACGAAGCCAACCAGATCCTGGTTACCTTCCCCCTTGCTGAGGGATACGAAAAGCTGGGTCAGCTGTTCGGAGGAAAGCTCCGGGTTCCCCATGCATTGGACCATTTCCGGGTCCTTTGCAATGGTTGCCAGGAGCTTCAGGGTATCCGACCACTGAGCCAGCGTCTTGCCTTCGCGCGCCAGGCGGAATACCGCTTCCGCATAGGGACGAGCGATGGTGACGGATTCAGCCATATGCGTTACAGGTCCTTTTGGATCGCGGCCAGGATGTCAGCATGGGCCTTCGCATCGATTTCACGACGCAGGATTTTCTCCGCACCGGATACGGCCAGTTCGGCCACCCGGGCGCGCAGTTCTTCCTTGGCACGCACGACTTCCTGTTCGATCTCGGCCTTGGCGTTCGCCACGACCTTGTCGGCTTCGACCTGGGCTGCCGTCTTGGCTTCATCCACGATCTGGGCGGCACGTTTGTCCGCACCGGAGATCACTTCAGCAGCCTTTTCCTTGCCTTCCCGCATAGCATCAGCGGAACGCTTGGTAGCCAGTTCCAGGTCGTGCTTGCCGCGCTCGGCGGCTTCCAAGCCGTCGGCAATTTTTTTTCGCCCGCTCGTCGAGCGCCTTCACGATGGGGGGCCACACGAATTTCATCGTGAACCACGCCAAGATGAAGAACACAACGAGCTGTGCGAACAGAGTTGCGTTCAGATTCACGGCACTAACCCTCTAAAGTTGTTCGAGCCGGAAATAATTATTTCAGAACGAACGGGTTGGCGAAGGCGAACATCATGGCGATACCAACACCGATCAGGAAGGCGGCGTCAATCAGACCGGCCAGCAGGAACATCTTGGTTTGCAGTTCGTTCATCAGTTCAGGCTGACGGGCGGAAGCTTCCAGATACTTGGACCCCATGATACCGATACCGATACAGGCACCGATGGCACCCAGACCGATGATCAGACCGGCGGCCAGAGCGACGAAACCGAGGATTTGTTCCATGTTGACTCCTTGCTAAGTAGGTAGGTTGAAAATTAAAAGGGATGAATCGTAAGAGGCTCAATGGCCTTCGTGGGCCTGTCCGATATACACCAGGGTCAGCATCATGAAGATGAAGGCCTGCAAGGCGACGATCAGAAGGTGGAAGATGGCCCAAATGGAGCCGGCGAGAACGCCGCCGACCCACAGCATGGCACCCGAAGCGGTACCCGCCCACGCCGCACCCATCAGGGCGATCAGCATGAACACCAGCTCGCCGGCGTACATGTTGCCGAACAACCGCATACCGTGGGAGATGGTCTTGGCCAGAAACTCGATCATCTGCATCAGGAAGTTGATGGGATACAGAAGGGGATGGGAACCGAAGGGAGCGGTGAAGAGTTCATGCACCCAGCCACCCAGGCCCTTGATCTTGATGTTGTAGTAGATGCAGATCAGCAGCACGCCGATGGACAGACCCAGGGTACCGTTCAGATCGGCGGTAGGCACCACCCGCAGGAAAGCGTGGGGATTGCCTTGGGCGGCTTGCCAAATGCGGGGCAGCAGATCCACGGGCAGGAAGTCCATGGAGTTCATCAGGAAAATCCAGATGAACACAGTCAGCGCCAGGGGAGCCACAAACTTGCGGGATTGTTCGCTATGAACGATGCCCTTGGCCTGGTTATTCACCATCTCCAGCACAATTTCCACCGCCGCCTGAAGCCGTCCCGGCACGCCGGAGTTGACGCTCTTGGCTACCCGCCACATCACGAACAGGCCGATAACGCCGACCAGCACGGAGAAGAACAGGGTATCCAGATTGAGGATGGAGAAATCGATTACCGCCTTTTGCGCGTGGCCGGTGGTATTCAGGTGGGTCAAGTGGTGGACGATGTACTCGCCAGCGGTCGGCCCATGCTCCACGGCGCCTTCTACTATTTCCTTGCCAGTTTCCATGTCAGGATTTCTTCCAAAAAGCCAAAAAACTCGCCTGTAGCGCCACCACCAGGCCAATCAACAGGGCTGGCCAAACCAGCCCCTGATAAAGCTTGGCGGCAATCGCCAATAAACCGATCGTGGCAGCCACCTTAATAGCTTCGCCCACAAAAAAGCCCACCACAGATGGGCTTTTGTTCCGGCGAACCGCCAGGGACAGACGCATGGCAAAGAGGAAATTGGGAATGATGGCAGATGCCCCCCCGATTCCCGCCGACGCTGCTCCACCCCAGCCGGCAAAGAGACTGGACAACACCGCCGTCACGAAAACCGCCCCCACTTGGTAAAAGACTGCCCGGAACATTATATTTTTTCCGTGGTATTCCTAGTGGGGGCGGGAGCCAAGCTCCCGGACGGTGGGCAGCCAGCCGCTGCACACAAAGATAATTAATATAAGAGTTAATAGGCCTAAAGTCAATGAAAATCGGGGAACAAACTCCCCCTTTTCCCTGTCATTTGCAGCCTATTCCGTACATTTTCCCCTTTCGCCCAGACTCTTGCCTCACCCCGGACGGCGGGAAAAATTCACCCGCTTTCAGCGCAAACGCCCCAGCAACTCATCCAGCTGATCCAGGCTGGTGAAATCGATGCTGATGCGCCCGGCGCCCTTGGCATTGGCCCGCAGGGACACCTTGGCCCCCAGGTTGTCGGACAGTTCTTCTTCCAGGCGCAGTAAATCCCGATCCACCTTCTTTTCCGGCTTTTTCGGCGGATTCACCAGATTCTGCACCAGCCGCTCCGCTTCCCGCACGGACAGTCCCTTCAGGGCGATGCGCTGGGCCAGCTGGACCTGCTCCGCCCCAGGCAGGGGCAGGAGGGCCCGGGCGTGGCCCATGTCGATGCGGGATTCCAGGAGCAGATCCTGCACCGGCGCCGCCAGTTGCAAAAGGCGCAGCATGTTGGAAGCCGCCGGGCGGGAACGGCCCACCGCGTCCGCCGCCTGCTGGTGGGTGAGACCGAACTCGTCCACCAGCCGTTGCAGGCCCAGGGCCTCTTCCAGGGGATTGAGGTTTTCCCGCTGAATGTTTTCGATGAGGGACATGGCCGCCGCCGCCTCGTCGGGAATTTCCCGCACCAGGGTCGGCACCTCCGCCAGTCCGGCCAGACGGGCGGCCCGCCAGCGCCGCTCCCCGGCAATGATTTCATAGCCGTTGCCCAGGGGCCGGACCAGAATGGGCTGCATAATGCCCTGGGCCCGGATGGAAGCGGCCAGTTCCTGCAAGGACGCCTCGTCCATCTTGGTCCGGGGCTGGTATTTGCCCGGCTTTAGGGCATCCAGGGGCAAAGTGCGCTGTTCGTCCCGCCCGGTGTCGTTATCAGCGGCCAGCAGGGCATCCAGCCCCCGCCCCAATCCCTTCATTTTCATAGTCGCGTCCTCTGGCTCAAGCCACCCGGCGGTCCAGCATTTCCTGGGCCAGGGCCATATAGGCCTGGGCCCCCTTGGAGTTTTTGTCGAAGGCAATCACCGGCTTGCCGTAGGAGGGCGCCTCGGCGAGCCGGATGTTGCGGGGAATAACGGTGCGGTACACCTTGCCGGAAAAATGCTCTTCCAACTCCGCCGACACCTGTTGATTGAGGGTGGATTGGGCGTTGTACATGGTGCGCAGCAGGCCTTCGATTTCCAGCACCGGATTGAGGCTCAAGCGCACCTTGCGCAGGGTCGCCACCAGATCGGAGAGGCCTTCCAGGGCGTAATACTCGCACTGCATGGGGATCATCACCGCCTGGGCCGCCGCCAGGGCGTTTACCGTAAGCAGGTTGAGGGCCGGGGGACAGTCGATCAGGACAAAATCGTAGGCTTTGCCGTCCAGGGCATCCTTGAGGCGCTTTTCCCGTTCCCCGATGTCAATCAGTTCCACTTCCGCCCCCGCCAGTTCCCGGTTGGCGGGTATGACGTCAAAACCGAATTCGGTCTTCAGGGTGGCCCGTTCCAGGGTCGCCTGGCCGAGGAGGATTTGATAGACGGTGGGCAGGGCTTCTTTTTTGAAAATGCCGCAGCCGGTGGTGGCATTGCCCTGGGGGTCCAGGTCGATGAGCAATACCCGTTGCCCCAGCTGGGCCAGGCAGGCCGCCAGGTTCACGCTGGTGGTGGTTTTACCCACCCCCCCTTTCTGGTTGGTAATGGCCAGAATTTTCACGGGTTTACTCCTCCCTCAGAACAACCAAATGGCGCGCTCCTTCCACGCCGGGTACCTGCAATTCCTGCACCGCCGCCACTCCCACGCCAGGGGGGAGATGGCTCAATTCTTCCCGGGGATAAACCCCTTTCATGGCCAGCCAGACGCCCCCCGGCGCCAGCAGATGGCGGGTCAGCCGGACAAAATCCCCCGTGTCGGCAAAGGCCCGGGAAATGATGGCGGAAAAGGGTCCCTCCGGCTGCCAGGCTTCGATGCGCCCGGCCTGGACGGCCACCCGGGATAATCCCAGCTCAATCACCGCCTGGCGTAAAAACGCCACCTTTTTGGAATTGCTGTCCGCCAGGGTGATGTTCAAGCCCGGACGGGCGATAGCCAGGGGAATGCCCGGCTGGCCGCCGCCGCTGCCCACATCCAGGAGCCGATTGCCGGCCAGAGCATCCACTTGGGGCAAAACGGCCAGGGAATCCAGCAAATGGTGGCTCACCGCCTTGTCCCGGTCCCGCAGGGCGGTAAGGGCAAAGGTCTTGTTCCACTTCTCCAGCAGGGTCAGATAGGCCAGCAGTTTACCCTGTGCCTCCCCGTCCAGGGCAAGGCCCAGGGAATCCAGGCCTTGGGCCAGCAGGGAAGCCTGATCCATCAGGCTTCCCCTCGGGCTTTGCCCCGGGGCTGGCGCTTGAGATGAACCAAGAGCAGAGAAATGGCAGCAGGGGTAACGCCCTGGATACGGGAAGCCTGGCCGATGGTCTCAGGCCGGTGCTGGCCCAGCTTCTGCCGCACTTCCTTGGACAGGCCATGGACCGTTTCGTAATCCAGATCGGCGGGCAGGGCCAGGGATTCAAAGGTGGCGGCTTTGGCCACTTCCTCCTGCTGGCGGTCGATGTAGCCCTGATACTTGGCCTGGATTTCCAGCTGCTCCACCAGCAGGGGATCGGTCAGCCCTTCCCCCGCCACGTCCAGACTCAGCAGCTGGGCATAGCTCACGTCGGGCCGGCGCAGCAGCTCGAAAAGGTTGTATTCGTGTTCGATGGCCTTGCCCAGCGCCCGCTCCGCCGCTTCCCGGGACAGGGTCTGGGGGCGCACCCACAGGCCCCGCAGGCGCTCGGCCTCGGCGGCAATGGCGTCCCGCTTGCGGCAGAAGGCAGTCCAGCGCACATCATCCACCAGGCCCAGTTCCCGACCCTTTTCCGTGAGGCGCAGATCCGCATTGTCTTCCCGCAGTTGCAGGCGGTATTCGGCCCGGCTGGTGAACATTCGGTAGGGCTCGGACACTCCCCGGGTAATCAGGTCATCCACCAGCACCCCCAGATAGGCCTCATCCCGGCGCGGGCACCAGGGTTCCTTGCCCAGTACCTGCAAGGCCGCATTGGCCCCGGCCAGCAGGCCCTGGGCCGCCGCTTCTTCATAGCCGGTGGTGCCGTTGATCTGGCCGGCAAAAAACAGCCCTTGAATGGCCTTGGATTCCAGGGAGGATTTCAGCCCCCGGGGATCGTAGTAGTCGTATTCAATGGCATAGCCGGGCCGCAGAATGTGGCAGTTTTCCAGGCCCTTGATGGAATGAACAATTTCCAGCTGGACATCAAAGGGCAGGCTGGTGGAAATCCCATTGGGGTAATACTCGTGGGTGGTCAGCCCTTCCGGCTCGAGAAAGACGTGGTGGCTGTCCTTGTCGGCGAAACGGTTGATCTTGTCCTCGATGGAGGGGCAATAGCGGGGCCCCACCCCTTCGATCACCCCGGCGTACATGGGGGACCGATCCAGGTTGGCCCGGATGATGTCGTGGGTACGGAGATTGGTATCCGTGGTCCAGCAGGGCAATTGCTCCGGATGCTGTTCCGGACGGCCCAGAAAGGAAAACACCGGCAGGGGCGTGTCGGCGTACTGGGGCGTCATCACGGAAAAATCGATGGTCTTGCCGTCCAGCCGGGGCGGGGTGCCGGTCTTCAAGCGCCCCTGGGGCAGCTGCAATTCCTTGAGTCGGGCCGCCAGGGACACGGAGGGGGGATCCCCCATGCGGCCCCCGGTGTAATGGTCCATGCCCACGTGGATCAGGCCATTGAGGAAGGTTCCGGCCGTCAGCACCACGGCCCGGGCCTGGAAGCGCACCCCCAGCTGGGTCACCGCCCCTACCACCCGGTCCCCCTCCACCATCAGATCATCGCAGGCCTGGGCGAAGAGGGTGAGATTGGGCTGGTTTTCCAGACGGCTGCGGATAGCCTGTTTGTACAGCAGCCGGTCCGCCTGGGCCCGGGTGGCGCGCACCGCCGGCCCCTTGGAACTATTGAGAATACGGAACTGGATACCGGCTTCGTCGGTGGCCGCCGCCATGGCGCCCCCCAGGGCATCCACTTCCTTGACCAAGTGCCCCTTGCCGATGCCCCCGATGGAGGGGTTGCAGCTCATGGCCCCCAGGGTTTCCAGGTTATGGGTAAGGAGCAGGGTCTGGGCTCCGGCACGGGCCGCCGCCAGGGCAGCCTCGGTACCGGCGTGGCCGCCGCCGACGACAATCACATCGAACCGGGTTGGATACAGCATGGAATCAGGAGCCTCCGGAGTCACCCCCGGGTGGGCGAAGAAAGAATTACGGAGAGGGCCGTCAGACCCTCGAACGGAGGTGGCGATGATACGCCAGTTCCATGAAATTTAACAGAATTCCCCGGCTTTCCTTGCGAAAACAGGGAGACTTGGCGTAAGTTCCCGGGCGTCGACCTAAAAATAAACACTAGCCTGCCGCCACCATGGACGCCAACGACCTCGCCGCCCAGCAATTACAAAAACTTCAGGGCGACCTCCCCAACAAGCGGGTCCTCATTGTGGACCGCCATCCGGAGGCCCGTAATTCCCTGCGCATGATGCTTTCCACCCTGGGCATCACCACGGTACACGGGGCCGGGTCCAGCATTGAAGTGCTGCGTCAGGTCAAGTCCAACCACTACGACATCATTTTTTCCGATTATTTGCTGGACGACGGCCGGGATGGCCAGCAGCTCCTGGAAGAACTGCGCTACAAGCAGCTCATTTCCCTTTCCACCGTCTTCATGGTCATTACCGCCGAGCGGAGCTACAAAAATGTGGTGTCAGTGGCCGAGCTGATCCCGGACGATTACCTGATTAAGCCCTTCACCGGGGATCAGCTGCAACAGCGCCTGGGGCGGGCCCTGTTCAAAAAACACATCTTTTTCCGGGCCTACCAGCACATGGAAAAAGCCCGCTTCGACCAGGCCCTGGAATCCTGCAACCACATTGCGGAGCAATTCCCTGCCTTCCAGCAGGAAGCCCAACGCCTGCGCTGCGAACTGCTCAACTCCCTGGGCCGCTACACGGAGGCGGAAAGCGCCTACCGCCAGCTTCTGGCGGACAAGGATTTGCCTTGGGCCCGCATGGGGCTGGCGGTGGCCCTCCACGGTCAGGGCCAGCTGGGGGAAGCCCTGCCCCTGGTTCAGGATCTGGTGAAGAACTTCCCCGAATATCTGGCCGCCTACGACTTTCTCGCCCGCCTTCAGGAAGAATCCGGCCTGGCCCAGGAAGCCCAGCACACCTTGCAGGAAGCCGCCGTCATCTCCCCCAACAACACCCTGCGTCAGCGCTCCGTAGGGGATATGGCTATCCGCAACAACGACCTGGAAGTGGCGGAAAAAGCTTTCCAGACCGTGCTGACCCGGGGCCAGGGCTCTTCCCTGCGCACCGTGGATGACTACGCCAATCTCTCCCGGGTTCTCATGGAACGGGGCAATACCCAAGGGGTGCGGCGCATCGCCCAGGATTTACGCCGGGACTGGCGGGGCAACAAGCAGGGGGAAATGGCTTCCCTGATCCTGGAAAGCCTGGCCCTGGCCAAGGAAGGGGAAAAAACCAAGTCCACCAAGAGCCTGGAACAGGCCCTGGCCCTGCACCAGTCTCTCCAGGAAGCTAGCCAGTCCGATGGCAATGCCAACCTTTCCCAGAAACTGGCCGTGGATCTGGCTCAGGCCTGTATGGCCAACGGTCAGGCGGAGGAAGGGGAAAAGCTAATGCGCCAAGTGGCGGCGGAAAACAATGAGGACCGGAGCATCCTGGCCCACATCCAGGGGGTTTTCGCCAAGAACGGCAATCCGGAAGCGGGCCAGGCCCTGCTGGACGACGTGAACCGGGAAATCGTGGAAATCAACAACCAGGGCGTCACCGCCGCCCGCACCGGGGACCTGGAAGGTTCGGTGGATATGCTGGTGGAAGCGGCGGAGCGGGTCCCCAACCTGCAATTCCTGATCAACGCCGCGGACGCCATCTACAGCCTTATGGACGCCAAGGGCTGGAAAGAGGAACTGGCCGCCAAGGCCCACACCTACCTGGAAAAAGCCCGGGCCAAAAATCCCCAGGACCCCCGGGTCATCACCGCCCGTCAGCTGTACCAGCGGGTGGCCGCCAAATACGGCATCAATACGGACATTCTGGTCTAGTTCCCGCCCCCAGCGGCGGTCAGAAACGGGCGTCCGGGCAAATTCCGGACAAAAAAATGGCGGCCCTACTGCTGGCCGCCGAATTGAGGCTGAAACGCATTGCTGACTCCCGGCCCCTTCTAGGAAGGACGCGGGAAAATTCTTGCTCCGCCGCTGGGAAACAGCGGTCTGGGCAAAAAGCCAAAACCCCGGTATTTCCTGGCTTTTTGAGCCGTTTTCCGGCCCCGTTTGTTGCCCTGCACCACGACGAATGGCTGCGGATCATACCCCCTTTAGGCTGGGGCGCAACCCCGCCGATCAAGCCTTGGCCATTCTCTGCCCCACCCTGCCCTAGCGCCTTAAAAAAGCCACCAGGTATCCCAGGCAAATTTGCCGATAAGCACCACCAACACCCCCAAAAACACCCGGCGCACGAAGCCGCTGCCCCGGGCCAAAGCCATCCGGGTTCCAGCCACCGAACCGGCCACATTCCCCACCGCCATCAACAGGGCAGGCAGGGCAAGAAAATGGCCATGGGGCACAAAATAGGCCAGGGCCGCCAGATTGGTGGCCACATTGACCACCTTGGCCGCCGCCGAGGCATGGAGAAAGTCAAAGCCGAATCCCCGGATGAAGAGGAACACCAGAAAACTTCCGGTCCCCGGCCCGAAAAAGCCGTCGTAAAAGCCAATGCCGCCCCCCAGGGCCAGGGCCCAGAACAGCTCCCGATTTCCCGCCAGTCCGGGGCGATGCTCCAGGCCGAAGTCCTTGCGCCGGAAGGTGTAGACCGCCGCCCCCAGAAGCAGCAGGAGCATCACCGGGCGCAGGGCCTGGCGCGGCAACCAGGCCACGGCAGCCGCCCCCAGGTAGGCTAGGCAGAAGGCGGCCAGGGCCGCCGCCAGGGTGGCCCGCCACGGCATGGCCACCTGCCGGGCGTAGCGCCAGGCAGCGTTGCCCGTGCCCACCACACTGGCGATTTTGTTGGTGCCGAACAGGGTGGCCGGGGCTTCTCCGGGGAGCACGGAAAACAGGGCGGGAATCTGCACCAAGCCGCCCCCCCCCACCACCGCATCCACATACCCGGCAAATCCGGAGGCGATAAACAGGATCACCAGGGGCCCCCAAGCCATCGCCGGGTCCCAGACATCCACCCCCAGGCTCATGCCGGAGTCCCGGGCTTGTAGGCCACCAGGAAGAGACGGCGGAAGGGATAGAGGGTGACCCCGGCCCCATCCGGGGGATAGGCCCGGGCCAGTTCGTCGCCTAGAGCCCCCAGGAAGGCCTGACGCCCCGCCGGGTCCAGGGGCGCCAGATAGGGCACCAGGGTGGTGCCTTGCAGCCAGCCCAGCACCGGATTGGCGCCTTCCAGGGCCTGCCAGTATTCGCTGGTCCACAGCTCCAGGTGCCCGGAGAGGGGGGCCAGGAGCCGGTAATAATCCTCCACCTCAGCCACCGCGCCCATGGCCGCCCCGGCCAGGAGATCAGCCCAGGGAGGCCGGGCAGCCAGGGCCCGAATCAGAGCGTGGGACGGGGCCTGAAAATTGGCGGGCATCTGCACCGCCAGCACGCCCCCCGGGGCAAGGCAGTCCATGAGCCGGGGAAATAAGCGGTCGTGGCCCCCCAGCCAGTGGAGGGCGGCGTTGGAGAAGATCAAATCCTGGGGCCCGTCTGGCACCCAGGTGGCGGCATCGCCCTGGCGCCATTCCAGGGCCGGGTAATCCTGCCGAGCCCGGGCCAGCATGGCCGGGTCCCGATCCACCCCCACCAGGGCGGCTTCAGGCCAGCGGGCGTGCAGCAGGGCGGTCACATTGCCCGGGCCACAGCCCAGGTCAGTGATATGCCGGGGCCGCTCCAGAAAAATCGCCCCCAGCAGGTCCCGGGCAGGACGCAGCCGCTGGGAGGCAAATTGCAGGTATTGATCGGGATTCCAGGCCATGGCGCCTCCGGAGGGGGAACCCGATTATGCCCCAAGCCCCCTCTTCCGGTGCCCCGGCCTAGAAGCCGATTTTCCGGGCACGGCCCGGCCGGGCGGCCTCGAAATCCCGCACCTGTAGGGCCCGACGTCCGTCCAGCAAGGCATTGCCAAAGGCCGCCAGCAGGGCCTTGCGCATTTCCCGGGGCGGCAGGCCAGCCATTACTTCCAGGGAGGCCTCCTCCAGCTCCTCGGCAAACGCCCAGTCGTGCTCCTCCAACAGATCCTGGTAGAGGCGGGCGGCAATCACCCGGGCGGCCGCCGGGTCGGGCCGGGGAATCTCATAGACGTTCATGCGGCTCAGGATGGGCTCGGGCAGCTGGCGCTCGTCGTTGGCCGTGGACACCCAGAGCAGATGGGAGGCGTCCATATCCACTTCCACGAACTCGTCCTTGAAGTGGCGGGCCGTGTCCGGCTCCAGCAGGCCATAGAGGGAGCCGTAGGGATCGTAGCGGCTGTCGCCTCCCGCCTTATCCACCTCATCCAGTACCAGCACCGGATTGGCGAAATCCCCATGGACCAGGGTCTGGGCCACCTTGCCCGGCTTGGCGTTGTTCCATTGGGAAGAGGCACCGGACAATATCCAGCCGGCGGTGAGAGAACTCATGGCCACGAACTCGTAGCCCGTGCCCAGGGCCTGGGCCAGGGCTTTGGCAAAATGGGTCTTGCCCACCCCCGGCTCCCCCAGGAGCAGGATGGGGGTAAAGCTCATGGGCTCGTTGCCCGCCACCGCCAGGGCCACGTATTTGCGCAGGTCGTCCAGCACCGCCCTGAAATTAGGGCAGCTATCGTAGAGGCCATCCAACTGGTCCGGGCCCGAGGGCCGAATCAGGTAGCGGGCGCCGCCCTTCTGCTTCATTTTTTCGTAGAGGCCGCACAGGGATTCATTGCGCGCCGTGTTGGGATCTTCCATGGCCCGTTCGATCTGGGCCACATCGTAAATGGTCCTGGATTCCGCCAGAGAAATACGCCGCTCCGTGCCCGTCATGATCCACCTCCATCGTGTCCGACCCGGACCCCGCCACCCCACTGGGTGGAAAGCCCCGGGCCACGGCCAAATCAATGCACAATCCGTACCAAAATCCCGGTTCCCCCCGCCCCCTCCCCCAACACCAGAAAGGCCCGGCTCCGCCGTCCCCGGGCCAGGAGGACAGGCCCCGCCTCCCCACCGAATCCCCTTTCCGGAACTATTTTGCAAAAAGTCTTTGCCTAAACCGAAAACCACCTATATAATGCGCGACCTATTCCCCGATAGCTCAGTCGGTAGAGCGACGGACTGTTAATCCGCAGGTCCCTGGTTCGAGCCCAGGTCGGGGAGCCAAATTCAAAAAAGCCCGCTTTTCGCGGGCTTTTTCATTTTCTGCTTGTTTCTACGGGATTTTTTCCCTTTTCCCCCGCGACCAACCCAGGGGTGGGAACAGGGGCGACGCTATTTTCCGATACAGAAGCGGCCGAAGATTTCCCCCAGCAGGTCGTCCGCGCTGAACTCCCCGGTGATTTCCCCCAGGGCGCCCTGGGCCAGGCGCAATTCCTCAGCAAATAGCTCCAGAGCGGGCAAGCGGGCCCGGGCTGCGGCCACA
This sequence comes from Azospira inquinata, assembly GCF_018905915.1. NCBI lineage: Bacteria > Pseudomonadati > Pseudomonadota > Betaproteobacteria > Rhodocyclales > Rhodocyclaceae > Azospira > Azospira inquinata. The sequence continues at coordinate 1,583,089 of NZ_CP064782.1, read as the reverse complement.
TGGTCCCGGGCCTGGGACAGGGCGCGCAGATGGCGCTCCCGGGCGATAAACACGTCCTCCGCCTGGTGCCAGCCCGCTATCCGCAGCAATTCTTCCTTGAGCAGGTCCATCCCGGCGCCGGTCTTGGCCGAGAGGTACAGGCTGACCTGGCCGTCCGGCCCCGTTTCCCGGGCCGCCGGAGCGCCGCTCAGGTCGATTTTGTTATGCACCGTGAGGCGGGGCAGATGGGCAGGTAGGCGTTCCGCCAGGGCCGCCCCTTCCGGTTCGGCATCGGGGCCCTGAAGCAGCACCACCACGTCGGCCTGCTCGATTTCCTTCCAGGTCCGGGCAATGCCCAGGCGTTCCACCTCGTCCTCCGTTTCCCGGAGGCCGGCGGTGTCGATGATGTGGAGGGGAATGCCGTTAATTTGCAGGCTACCCCGCACCACGTCCCGGGTGGTTCCGGCCACCGGGGTCACAATGGCCAGTTCGTCCCCCGCCAAGGCGTTGAGCAGGCTGGACTTGCCCACATTGGGGCGCCCCGCCAGCACCACGTGGAGACCGCCCTGGAGCAGCTTGCCCTGGTGGGCCCGGGCGAAGAGGCCGTCCAGACGGGCTTGCAGGGCATCCAGACGGCCAAAGGCGTTGGCGGATTGGAGAAAGTCGATTTCTTCTTCGGGAAAGTCCAGGGTAGCTTCGGTCAACGCCCGCAGTTCCACCAGCTCATCCTTGAGGCTGTGGATTTCCCGGGAAAACTCCCCTTGCAGGGAACGCACGGCGCTGCGGGCCGCCGCCTGAGTGCTGGCGTCGATAAGGTCGGCCACGGCTTCGGCCTGGGCCAGGTCCAGCTTGCCGTTGAGGAAGGCCCGCCGGGTAAATTCCCCCGGTTCGGCCAGGCGGGCCCCCAGATCCAGGCACCGGGCCAGGAGCAGTTGCAGCACCACCGGGCCCCCATGGCCCTGGAGTTCCAGTACATCTTCCCCAGTGAAGGAGTGGGGAGCGGGGAAGTAGAGGGCCAGCCCCTGGTCAATCACCGCCCCCGCCCCATCGGGGAAATCCACCAGGGTGGCCATGCGGGGCTGGGGCAACTGGCCAAGAAGTTGCTGGCCGTAATCGGCCAGGGCCGGGCCGGAAATACGCACCACGCCAATGCCGCCCCGACCGGGAGCGGTGGCAACGGCGGCAATGATGTCTTGGGTGGGAGCCATGGGCAGCTAACAAATAAATTGGGCGGCCCGCAAGCCGCCCTTGAATGAGTTCCGGAGGAAACCTTAGGCCTTGGCGTCGTTCGCCGCCGCGCTGGCCGCTCCGATCATCCGGGTGATCTGCCATTGCTGGGCAATGGAGAGGATGTTATTCACCACCCAGTAGAGCACCAGACCGGCGGGGAAGAAGAAGAACATGACACCGAAAATCATGGGCATGATCATCATCATCTTGGCCTGCATGGGGTCCGGCGGCGTGGGATTGAGCCGGGTCTGGATGAACATGCTGATCATCATAATCACCGGCAGCACGTAGTAGGGGTCCGCTGTGGACAGATCGGTAATCCAGCCGATCCAGGGGGCGTTACGCATTTCCACCGCCCCCAGAAGCACCCAGTACAGGGCGATGAAGACCGGAATCTGGATGACGATGGGCAGACAGCCCCCCAGGGGATTGATCTTTTCCTTGCGGTACAGCTCCATCATCTCCTGGTTCATGCGTTGCCGGTCATCGGCAAAGTGTTCCTTGATGTGCTGCAAGCGGGGCGTGATCTGCCGCATCTTGGCCATGGACTTGTAGGAAGCGGCCGAGAGGGGGAAGAAAATGAGCTTGATGAGCACGGTCAGGACCACGATGGCCCAGCCCCAGTTGCCCACCGCCTTGTGGATCCATTCCAGGGCCCAGAAAATGGGGGAGGCAATGATGGTCAGCCAGCCGTAATCCACCACCAGATTCAGACCCGGGGCCACCTTTTCCAGTTCGGACTGGATCTGGGGACCGGCGAACAGGGGCACATCAATGCTGGTCTTGGCCCCAGGCGCCACCGGGCTCACGGGCACGATCACTCCGGCGGCGTAGGTGCCGGGCTGGCCATTCTGGGCCGGCGTCACGTTACGCAGGAAAAATTCCCGAGGCGTCTTGTCCCGGGGCACCCAGGCGGAGACGAAATAGTGCTGCACCATGGCCACCCAGCCATCCGTACCCGGCTGGGGCAGCTTGGCCTTGCCCTTATCCACATCGGAGAAGCTCACCTTGTGGTACTTGTCGCTTTCCGTATAGAAGGCCGGGCCCGTATAGGTATTCACCATGCGAGGTTCGCCGCCGGGGGATTTGTCATCCCGCAGCAGTTGGAAATAGGCATGGGTATTGAGGGGATGGGTGCTGCCATTGACGATGTCGTAGCCCACATCCACCAGATAGGTGCCCCGGTGGAAGGTGTAGGTCTTCACCACCTTGACCCCATCCGGCGTGTCCGCTTCCAGGGCCACCTTCAGTTCGTTCCCCGTGCCCATGTCCAGAGGACCGGGCAGGAGCTTGAAGAGGCTCTTGTGATTGGGCAGGTTGTCCCCGATCAGGCCGGTCTGGGCCGCATAGCGGTGGTTGGCACCGAACAGGGTGAAGGGTTGGCTCTTGTCCGTGGTGCCCTGGTAGTTGCGCAGGGTCATCTGCACCAGATCCCCACCCAGGGTGGAAATGTCCGCATTCACCAGGTCGGTTTTCACCGTCACGGTTTGACCCGCGACGGGAGCAGCCGGGTTGGACGCGGTAGCGCCAGGCACAGCCGCCGCTGGCAGAGTCGCCGAGGGAGTGGGCACAGCGCCATTGGCGGCAGTGCTGGTGGCCGGGGCGCCATTGGCGACCACGGGTTGGGGATGATTGAACTTCACCCACTCGTTCCACAACAGGTAGCTGGAGAAGAGAAAGATGAAGAGCAGAATCAGGCGTCGATTGTCCATGAACGGCCTATCCTTAAAGGTCTCAGGGCACGGGGTCGTGTCCGCCCGGGTGCCACGGATGGCAGCGGCCCAGGCGCTTAAGTCCCAGCCAGAGGCCCTTGAACACCCCGTATTTCTTCAGGGCCTCGGCGGTATATTCGGAACAGCTCGGCACAAAGCGGCAATTGTGGCCGAGAAAGGGGCTGATTGTATATTGATAGAGGCGGATTAAGCCAAGAAAAGGCGCGATAACCCAGGACCGCCACTTCATCCCGGCGCCCCTTTGCGGGGAAAACGGGGAGAGGGCGTACCGGGTCCCAGACCGCCGCCGGACAGCTTACGGGACAAACGTTCCAGCAAGCTGACAATCTCACCGGCCAATTGGCGCCGGTTCGGACGGGGGCTGGCCTTATCCAGGGAAACGCCCAGGCGCAAAATCATATCCACCGGGGGCAGATCCGGACGGCGCAGGCGAAAAGCTTCCCGGGTGAGGCGTTTGACCAGATTCCGGTCATGGGCGAAACGGGCCTGTTTCTTTCCCACCACCACACCCAGACGGGGGCCCCGATCAGGCAGAACCTCCCCTTCCGGGCCGGGCTCACGCCAATGCAGCAGGAAATAGGTACTCTTGATGGCCCGCCGAAAACCAAAAACGGATGAAAATTCATCCGTTTTGGTCAGGCGATACTGCTTGGGAAACGGGTGGTGGGTCAGGCTCATGCCTCTCCCTATCCCGTTACCGGGCTGTTGGCTCAAACGGCCAGACGATGACGGCCCTTGGCGCGACGGGCACGAATCACGGCGCGACCACCACGGGTCTTCATGCGAACCAGAAAGCCATGGGTACGTTTGCGACGCACAACGGACGGTTGGAAGGTGCGTTTCATGGTTTAAGTCCTTGATGCTTATGGAAAGATAAACGCGCAATTAGACCGGAGCCCGCCCTCCCTGTCAACCCAAGAATTTCCTCCGGCCTGTGGATAAGTCGTCCCGGACGGGTTAAAATGGGCCCTGACTTCGGCGCCGGCAGGGCTTTTCAGCGCTTCCCCGCCCCCCCCAACTGCAAAGCATAATAATGCGCCAGCCTATTGATCAGTAGGCTTTTTTTGTTTCCATCCACGGACTTTTCCACCTGTGCATAACTGAAGCCGGTTCTCCAACCCCTCCAGTGACGGAAACACTTATTCACAGCCGTAACCTTTGTGCCCCCTTCGGGCGGGCGCAAAGTCTTTCTTGGTAAGGTATGAGCAGCTTCTGGTTATCCTGCCTCAGCCAGTTCGAACAAGAACTGCCGCCGCAGCAATTCAACACCTGGATTAAACCCCTGCGTCTGGAAGGGGAAGAGCACCCGGAAAACGGTCTGCGCCTCCTGGCTCCCAACGGCTTCATTCTGAAATGGGTGAAGGAACGCTATTTTTCCCGTATTGAAGAACTGGGGCGGAGCTTTTTTGAAGCCCCGGTGAGCATTACCCTGGGCGTGGGGGACCGGCGGGTCAATGTGTCCCCGGTGCAAGCCCCCAGCGCCCCCCGCATGGCTATTCCCGGTGGCGCTCCCGCCCAAGGGGCCGCCCCGGCGCCCCAGGTAGCGGCCCCCGTGGCCCCGCCCCCGGCGGAAAAGCGCAACGGCAGCTACGAAAAAACCCGACTCATTCCCACCTTCACCTTCGACAATCTGGTGGTGGGCAAGGCCAATGACCTGGCCCGGGCGGCCGCTATGCAGGTGGCCCAGAACCCGGGGGTGTCCTACAACCCCCTCTTCGTATACGGCGGCGTGGGCCTGGGCAAGACCCACTTGATCCACGCCATCGGCAACCACATCCTACGTCAGCATCCGGAAAAGGTGGTGCGCTACGTGCACGCCGAGGACTATTACTCGGACGTGGTGCGGGCCTACCAGCAGAAGGCCTTCGATGTCTTCAAGCGCTATTACAAATCCCTGGATGTGCTGCTGGTAGATGACGTGCAGTTTTTCAACGGCAAAAACCGCACCCAGGAAGAGTTTTTCTACGCCTTCAACGCCCTGATTGAGGCCAAGAAACAGATCATCATCACCTGCGATACCTACCCGAAAGACATTTCGGGTCTGGAAGACCGGCTGATCACCCGCTTCGACTGGGGCCTTACCGTACAGATCGAGCCCCCGGAAACGGAAATGCGGGTGGCCATTCTGAAGAAGAAGGCGGAAGCGGAAGGGGTGGCCCTGGACGACGAAGTGGCCTTCTTCATCGCCAAGCACCTGCGCTCCAATGTGCGGGAACTGGAAGGGGCCTTGAAAAAAGTGTTGGCCTATTCCATCTTCCACGGTCGGCAAATTGCCCTGGATTTGGCCAAAGACGCCCTAAAGGACGTCATCGGCGCCTTCAACCGGCAGATCACGGTGGAAAACATCCAGAAGACCGTGGCCGAGTATTACAAAATCAAGGTGGCGGACCTGTATTCCAAAAAGCGCACCCGGGCCATTGCCCGGCCACGCCAGGTGGCCATGTGGTTGGCCAAGGACCTCACCCCCCACAGCTATCCCATGATCGGGGAAGCCTTCGGGGGCCGGGACCACACCACCGTCCTGCACGCCGTACGCACCATCGACGGCCTGCGGGTCAAGGACAACGAGCTAAACCATGATTTGCATGTGCTGCTGCAAGTGTTAAAAGGATGATCAGATATGCCGGGACGGCGGTGGATAAGCCCTGTCCCAGCCGGGGGAGGAAATGTGGATAAAGTCCCGTTTCCCCCTCGACGCAAAAAGAGTTCCACTTTGATTCACAGGAAAATACAGGGTTATACAATCCGGTTTTAAGCCTTCAAGGCTCTGAAAACAAAGCCTGAACGGAAACTATCCACAGAATTAGCGCCGCTATTATCTTTAGAGGATTTATATATATGCTCTTAACCAAGACCCAACGCGACACGCTGCTGACGCCGCTGCAGGCGGTCTCCGGCATTGTGGAAAAGCGGCATACCCTGCCGATCCTCTCCAACGTGTTGCTGGAAAAGAAGGGCGACAAGCTCACTTTCCTGGCGACGGACATCGAAATCCAGATCACCACCAGCGCCGAAGGTGCGGAAGGTGAAGGAGACGGGGCCGTTACCGTTGGGGCGCGCAAATTCCAGGATATTCTCCGCAGCCTGCCGGAAAGCGCCGAGGTCAGCCTGACCCTGGAAGAAAAGCGCTTGCAGCTGCGCGCCGGCAAGAGCCGGTTCAGCCTGCAAACCCTGCCCGCCGATGACTTCCCCCGCATGGCCATTGCCACGGAAGAAGCCCAAACCCTCACCGTTACCCAGCAACAGTTCCGCCACCTGCTGGCCAAGACCCAATACGCCATGGCCGCCCAGGACGTACGCTACTACCTGAACGGCCTACTGCTCCTCACCGAAGGCAAGGAACTGCGGGCGGTGGCGACGGACGGCCACCGGCTGGCCTACGCCTCCATGGAAGTGGAAGCGGAACTGCCCCGCCAGGAACTGATCCTGCCCCGCAAGACCGTGCTGGAACTGAACCGCCTGCTGGCGGACAACGACGCTCCCCTGGAAATCACCCTCACCCCGAATCAGGTGCGCTTCGACTTCGGCAACGTGAATCTGGTCTCCAAGCTCATCGACGGCAAATTCCCCGACTACGAACGGGTCATTCCCGCCACCCTGAAGAACCACCTCCAGGTGGAACGGATGCCCCTGCTCCAATCCATGGTTCGGGCGGCCATTCTGACCAACGAAAAATTCCGGGGCGTGCGCCTGGTGCTCACCGACGGCAGCCTCAAGGTCATGTCCGCCAACGCCGAGCAGGAAGAAGCCCAGGAAGAGCTGGAAGTGGCTTACGCCGGCGATTCTCTGGATATCGGTTTCAACGTCAATTACCTCCTGGATGTGCTGAACAACATCCAGAACGACGAGGTGTCTTTCAGCTTCAATGACGCCAACTCCAGCGCCCTCATCACCATCCCGGGCAACGAGCGCTTCAAGTACGTCGTGATGCCCATGCGCATCTAACCCCGGCCGGGCCAACCGCCATACGGCGAGGCAAGGGAGCCACTGCGCCCCCTTTGCCCCGCCGGAGCGCCCCTGCCCTCCCCCCGACGCCAACCCGTTGCCCCTTTTCGGAAGACCCTATGATTCCCAACGAACCCCAAGACGATTACGACGAGTCCAGTATTCAACAGCTGGAAGGCCTGGAAGCCGTGCGCAAACGCCCCGGCATGTACATCGGCGATACCTCCGACGGCACCGGCCTGCACCACATGGTTTTCGAAGCGGTGGATAACGCCATCGACGAAGCCCTGGCCGGCCACTGCGACGACATCGTAGTCACCATCCACGCGGACAATTCCATTTCCGTGGCCGACAACGGCCGGGGCATTCCCACCGGGGTTAAGTTCGACGACAAACACGAGCCCAAGCGTAGCGCGGCGGAAATCGTCATGTGCGTGCTCCACGCCGGGGGCAAGTTCAACCAGAACTCCTACAAGGTGTCCGGCGGTCTCCACGGGGTGGGGGTTTCCTGCGTCAACGCCCTGTCCAAGTGGCTGCGCCTCACCATTCGCCGGGACGGGCAAAAGCACTTCATGGAGTTCAACCACGGCAAGGTCGTGAACCGGGTGGTGGAAGTCCAGAATGGGGTGGAAGTTTCCCCCATGCGCATCCTGGGCCCCACGGACAAGCGGGGTACGGAAGTCCATTTCCTAGCCGACGAAGAAATTTTCGGCACCGTGGAATTCCACTACGAAATCCTGGCCAAGCGCCTGCGGGAACTCTCCTTCCTCAACAACGGGGTGAAAATCCGCCTGGTGGATCAACGCACGGGCAAGGAAGAAAACTTCGCCTTCTCCGGCGGGGTAAAGGGCTTTGTGGATTACATCAACCGCAACAAGACTGTGCTCCACCCCAACGTCTTCTACTCCAAAGGGGAAAGCACCCTGGCCGATGGGGGCGTTATCAGCGTGGAAGTAGCCATGCAGTGGAACGACACCTATGCGGAACAGGTACTCTGCTTCACCAACAACATTCCCCAGGCCGACGGCGGCACCCACATGACCGGCCTGCGGGCGGCCATGACCCGGATCATCAACAAGTACATCGAAGAACACGAAATCGCCAAAAAGGCCAAGGTGGACATCACCGGGGACGACATGCGGGAAGGCCTGGCCTGTGTGCTGTCGGTGAAAATGCCTGACCCCAAGTTCGCCTCCCAGACCAAAACCAAGCTGGTCTCTTCCGAAGCCCGTCCGGCGGTGGAAGAAGTGGTGGCGGCCAAACTCACCGAATTCCTGTTGGAAAAACCGGCGGACGCCAAGGTCATCACCGGCAAGATCGTGGATGCGGCCCGGGCTCGGGACGCTGCTCGCCGCGCCCGGGAAATGACCCGGCGTAAAGGCATTCTGGACGGGGTGGGCCTGCCCGGTAAGCTGGCCGACTGCCAGGAAAAAGACCCTTCCCTCTGCGAACTCTACCTAGTGGAAGGGGACTCCGCCGGCGGCTCCGCCAAGCAGGGCCGGGACCGGAAGTTCCAGGCCATCCTGCCCCTGAAGGGCAAGATCCTGAACGTGGAAAAGGCCCGCTTCGACAAGCTGATCTCCTCCCAGGAAATCGCCACCATGATTACCGCCCTGGGCACGGGCATCGGCAAGGACGAATACAAGCCGGAAAAGCTCCGCTACCACCGCATCATCATCATGACCGATGCGGACGTGGACGGCGCCCACATCCGTACCCTGCTACTCACCTTCTTCTACCGGCAAATGCCCGAGCTGGTGGAACAGGGTCACATCTACATCGCCCAGCCGCCGCTCTACAAGGTTAAGCACGGCAAGACGGAGCGCTACCTGAAGGACGACAACGAGTACCAGCAATTCCTGCTGCAAATGGCCCTGGACGGCACCCAGATCATCCCCAAGGCCGGTGCCGAACCCATCTCCGGCGACACCCTGAAAACCCTGGCGGAAGAATTCCTCCTGGCCGACGCGGTCATCGCCCGCCTCTCCGCCATCATTGATCCGGAAGTGCTGCGCATGATGGTGCGCAACAACATCCACCTGGACCTGACCGACGAAGCCGCCGCCCAGGCCAGCGCCTACGCCATGACCAAGGTGGTGGACCCGGCCATTCGCATCTACCACCACTACGACGAAGCCCGGGAACAATGGCTGCTGCGCATTGAAAAAATGCGCCACGGCAACCTCAAGGTGGGCCTCATCGACCCGGACTTCCTCCTCTCCGGCGACTACTCCCAACTGCGGGAAACCGCCGAAACCCTGGCCGGCCTCTTTGGTCCGGGCCTGACCATCGTCCGGGGCGAAAAGAAAAAGACCGCCGCCGCCTTCTCCGACGCCATGAAATGGCTCCTGGCCGACGTGGAAAAGGGCATCAGCAAACAGCGCTATAAAGGGCTGGGCGAAATGAACCCGGGACAGCTCTGGGAAACCACCATGGACCCCACCGTGCGTCGTATGCTCAAGGTAGGCATCGAAGACGCCATCGGCGCCGACGAAGTCTTCACCATGCTCATGGGCGAATTGGTGGAGCCCCGCCGGGCGTTCATTGAAAGCAATGCGCTACATGCGCAGAATATTGATATTTGATATTGTAGGATCTCATTTACTTCTAGATTTGTCTCACAAATCTAGAAGTAATTAGAATCCTAGAAACCTAAAAAAGCCACTCACAGTAGTGGCTTTTTTACGTCTGCTACTCGGCCTGAGCGGACGTTGGCATGTGACATCGTCGCACTAACGTTTCCCCCCTTAGCCAGGGCTGTTCGCTGATTGCCCTAGTGTGCTTAAATTCGCTCTTCTGAGGAAGCCTAGTTTGAAATTGTTATGTGTGTTGCGTTGAAAATCACAGTTTTGGGTTCGTATGACAGTCTATGTAGATAATGCACGTATCGAGTGGCAAGGAAAGTTCTGGTGCCACCTTGTAGCAGACTCATTGAGTGAACTGCATTCATTTGCAATTCTCCTGGGGTTACGCCGATCGTGGTTTCAAAGAAATGCGTCATATCCACACTATGACATTACGGTAGAATGTCGGGAGAAAGCACTTCTCTTGGGTGCTTTTGCAGGAACGAGGGTGCAAATTATTACTTGTGCTAAAAAAATGAAATCGGAACTGTTGCAGGAAGCGCTAGCTCAAGAATGTCAACTTTGCTTGTTTTTATAATGCCTAGTCCTGAGGCTTATTTTCGTTGGAACTCTCTTTCGAACATAGATCACTGCGGGATCTTTGCGAAGATCCTACTAAAGCAGAGCGGGAACTTGGAGAGGCAACTGCAACAACGTTGCATGCAAGATTGTCAGATCTCCGCGCCATAGAACGGATCGGCCAGATTCCTGTCGGCAACCCTCAAGCATATGGCGATCCAAATGGGGCTCGTATGTCGATTGATCTTGGTAATAATTACAAACTGGTTTTTTGTGCGAATCACAATAAGTTGCCCATAGCGGCTTCTGGAGTTGTTGATTGGTCACGGGTTACCCGTATTCGCATTCTTGGGATAGAAAAGCATGCTCTGGACTGAATTCAGTTTTCGACCGAGGTGGGCTAGCCCGCCGGGGGCTACGATTCTCGATATACTTAACGATCGATCCATTTCATTCGATGAGTTCGCTGATGCAATTGGAGAATGTGGTTCGACTGCTACCAAGCTACTAGATGGCCGTCATGCTATTGATCTCATCTTGGCTGAACGACTAGCGACATTTTTTGGCACATCCCAAACGTTTTGGATAGCCAGGGAGGAACAGTATCGGCAGGATTTGGATCGCCTATATGCCGAAGAGGATTCGCTCGAATCGATTAGCGGCTTGCTAAAACAGCTTCCGATAAAGGATATGGTCGAGTTTGGCTGGATTCCCCATTGTTCCAAACCATCTGATTACGCGAGCGAAGCGCTACGTTTTTTCGATCTTCCAAATATTCGAGCTTTGCAAGGAAGATTCGACGATCTCCTACAAAAAACGGCTTTTAGGACATCTCAGACCTTTGATTCGCAAGAAATAGCTACCGCTACTTGGCTCCGAGAAGGAGAGCGTGAGGCGAAAGGACTTAATTGCGCAGATTGGAATTCTGAAGCATTCAGATCTCAGCTTAATGCAGTTCGTTTGTTAACGCGGGAGAAAGATCCCCAAGCATTTTTGCCAAGGCTGCAAGCTCTGTGTGCGGCTTGTGGGGTTGCAGTAGTGATCGTTCGAGTTCCGTCAGGCTGTCGTGCTAGCGGTGCAACAAAATTTATTTCTCCTGAAAAAGCTCTACTAATGCTTAGTTTCAGATATCTATCGGACGACCATTTTTGGTTTACCTTCTTTCACGAAGCTGCGCACTTGCTACTCCATAGTAATGAGTTGATTTTTATGGAGGGAAAAGGAACTTGTTTTAGTAAAGAAGAAGAAGAGGCAAACCAATTTGCCTCCTCTTTCCTTATCCCCCCTGAGCTAGAGTCAGAACTGCGCTCTCTACCAAAAGATGCAAAGGCAATTATTCGATTTGCAAGAAAAATTGGGGTGTCCCCTGGAATAATTGTAGGGCAGCTCCAATTCAGAAAAATACTAGGCCATTCTGAAATGGCCCGACTTAAAAATCGCTTTTCCTGGAGTTAGCTATCCTCGAAATCTAATGTAGTTTCCAGGCGATTTTTGCCAATTACAAAGAGAGTCCTCCAAAACCTGCATGCCTAAACCAAGGTAAGAATCCAGTTCGACCAACCAAGCGTCAAGGGTGGCTGCCAAAATATTGGAGTTTGTCGCACCTCCAAAAAGAAGACGGGCGCCACGTAATGGCCCTGTAGCTTGAGTAAGGTATGCGAGATCTGGCTGGATCGGTGTGATTCTCATCTTTCCAAGCATTGTTAGGTAATCAAATTTTGCTGTCCTACCGAATCGCAGTACCGGCATGGTCCGATACAGATATCCGAACATTGCTTTGGGGTCTGCTCCGACAATGTCCTGAGCGTGTGCGAAAAGTGCAGAGTGGCTACCGTAAGGACGAATCCAATCAACATAGCTCATTATGACTGAGCCTGTTCCTTTGGCTGTTGGCTTCAGACTTTCGTATTTTCGATGATTACCAAATCCTCTGCCATGCCCTGATAGTGCTTGATAGCGTTGAGACATCCAATTAAAGAAGGCGCCCGGATCCGAAGATGTGCGCTCCCAAGTCCATGGCTCATCTTCACCGAGTTTGCTATAGACATCACGGACTAAGCGCCACCCAGATCGAGAATGTTTTCCGAAGTGAATTGATAGAAAAATAAGCCAGCATGCTTCGTCAATTTCCTCTTGGCGAAGGTGCAATACGGCTGCTCGAAGAGGGTCAAATAGGTCGCATAATGGATCTGCGCGATTCGGACTATGAGTTAGCGACAGTATCTTATTGACGAATTCAATGCGGCGACGACTGTCAATAACTTGCTCTATCAACGATTGAATACATGATGCTTGGGTAATCCCAGGAAGTGGCCTAATCGTATTATGATACTGCCTAAGTGCACCTTCTAGGCTGTCTGCAAATTGAATATCGTGGCTTCTCAAGAAATTCCCCCCCCAATTGAATCAATTATCCAACGACGAATGTTTGTCTTTACTTCGTTCGTAACCCCGAAACTGCTTTGAATGTTGTGATTAAAGCCCAAGACAGTAATTTCGCGACCTAAGTTAACCCCACGGATTTTATTAATACGCCCAAAATAAGAAACACCACGAACTCCACCGTGAGCTTTTCTTGGCAAGGTCCAGTCTGGCATCTCTATACATGTTAGTCGTGAGCCAGAGACCGACTCAACATTTTTAACTACAGAATTTCCGTTTAGTATCAGAAATTTGATTGACGAATCTCGAAGCAATAGACCCAGCGTATCGCCTGCTATTTCAATCAATTTTGAACGTTGGAGTGCTGATAGATCAGTCCACTTTGATAAGGTAGCATATGGAATTACATCCAGATGGCATGCGGATCGCGTCGAGTTTTCGTAATAGTAGGAGGCAACGCCGCCAAGAAGGCTGTCTAGCTCTTTAAACCATGCGTCGTACGGGTTCCTTAAAAAATAATTGGTGCACGATTCTTCGATCAGATGAAGATGTTTGGAAGTTGCATTAGACCAATGGTTTAACCTTAATGAGCGTAATGTTTGAAATCGACGAAATGGGCCAATTAGCTCGTTTCCTGTTATATCCACAAATTCGCGATTACTCGGATTTAGGCCTAATGTGGCAATTTGAGATGATCCCAAGTTACCAAATGCGGGGACTGGACTCCCCCATTGAATAACTCCAGCTTTGGCTATATCTGGGCTTTCCAGTCTTCGTACAAGATCCCGTAGAGCAGGAATCATTTTTCCTCCGTTACCGGCACGGACAACAGTTCGAGTTGTTCCGGTCCAGTGTGGTGAGCCATCTTATCTAGATGTGATGCCTCCCGTTTATCTATGTAGACTGAATAGATGTTGGATGCCATCCGTTGTTTTAGCGGGGTAATCAATGCAAACTTCGCGTGCTCTTGGGTATCTTTTGTGTAGTTGAAAATTTGAAGAATGCGGATTAAATCGGCCCAATAAGGATCAACTTCCTGAAGGTTTGCACCAACAACCTTGCCTAGTCGAATATCGCTTTCTGCATCAAGTAGCATTCTCAGACTTGGCCAAGGATCACCGCGAGGCATTTCTGGCATCAAAACTTCGCTTTGCCAGCCCTCTGATAGAAACTCCTCGGCTTTATCTCTATCTTCATCATAAAGATGGAGACTACCGACGACATGTTTGTAAGTGCCCAACTCTACGCCGAGCGACCGTGCAACGAGTTCCTGTATCATCGTGAAGGCAAATACGTCGTGTGGGAGGCCCTTAAATGCATCGTTTGAGCGCATGTAAGTCACCATATCCAAACGACCAGATCGAACGAAGAACTGCATAGTGCATGTGCATGGCACATCTTTGTAGCTTTTTTCGGTATCTGCTGCATCAAAGATTTGGATTACGGCTTTTCGTGAAGCAGGGTTCGCTTTAAGGCCTGAAATTACTCGTTCTAACTGGCCATTGGGTTCCCCGAATATACGAGGTCCGTAAGCACCATGGATACTTCCATCCTCCTCCGCAAATTGATCGTAGATAGAGATGTAATAATTGATGAAATCTAAACTGGATGAACCCGAGGCATACCAAAGAAACTCACCCAAGCAGCTGAAAAGAGTTCCCTTTCGCTCTGTTCTGCTAAGACGTGCCCTTGGCTTGTCAATATTTAACATCACCCCGGTTCGTTCGACGTTAGGGCCCTTCGTGGGATTGACCCGCCCTCTGCCGTTGAGCAGCTTTTTGTTTAGCAGTTTCTGAAAAACCTTCCTTAAAAGGTCATCCAGTATCGGTGCAGTGATATACAACGTGTATCCCATGTAGCATTTATTTGAGTTGACCATGAATTTATCATGATCTCAAGTAAGGGGGATCCATTTTGGGTTGCGATGTTATTTAAGTCCACTTGTCAGCCGAAGCACTCGTTCCTTGATGGATTGGCTGTCGTCGCTTGGCTTCTAGGCCGTCTCTGATAAATCTTGATCTGACGACTGCAACGCGCGCTGAACGGCAATTCCTGAGCGCCAGGTGACTTGCGCTTTGCCGCCCGATTCAGGTAAGAGGAAAGGCGTAGTTGGCTTCGGAACAGGATTGTCTGGGATTGATATCAGCCTTAGAACTCTGGCTCCACCTCGAAAATGAGGGCTACATGGATACTGGCTTATCTATGTACCCTAAAAACAAAATTCGGGGATTATTTGAGCAGGCGCTTAGTCGCTACTAGCCCTAAGTTTGTTCGTTTCTTTTCCACCCCGCTTCTGCCGCCACCGCCTCCATCCGCTCACCCATAACCCCAGTGGCAATAGCCCCGCTAGGGTGACGGCGAGACGGCCGGGGAGGCCTAGGCATTCGCCATTGTGTAGGGGATGGAGCCAGCGCATTAGGCTAGGTGCCGTGGGTTCCTTGAGGGGATTACGTTGGGCCAGGAGGTGGCCCTGGGGGTCTAGCCAGACCTGGGTTTTGGGGAAGCGGCGGCCCGGTTCGCCGGGTTGCCACAGGGTGATGTGGGTGAGGCCGCCAGCCCGTGGGGGAATTTCCAGCCAGCGGGATTGGGCTCCGGGAAAGGTGTGGCGGGCCACAACCAGGGCTTGATCCAGGGTGATGGGGCGTTGGCCAGGAGCCGGGGGAGACGAGGTCGGGGGAGCCGGTTGGGGGATTTGGAGCAGACGTTCCACGGGTTCTGGGATTTCCAGCACTAGGCCGGTCATCAGCAGCAGGGCCAGCAGGGGCGCGCTGTAGAGGCCGCTCAACACATGCCAGTCGTAGGTGGCCCGCACCCGGCCGGGGCGGATGCGCCAGCGGCTGCGTTCCCGCCAATGGCCCGGGGTGGGCCACCAGAGCCAGAGGCCGGAGCCCAGGGAGAGCAGGAGCAAGGCAGCCATGCCCGCCAGTAGCTGGCGGCCGCTGCGGTCCAGGAACAGGGTGTAGTGCAGGTCATAGACCCAGGTGAGGCCCCCGTCGCCCCAATAGCGGTCCTGAAGAATGGCCAGGGTGGCCGGGTCCAGGCTCACCAGCCGGGGGCCGAAGCTTTTGCCCGGGCGCTCCGGCGGATGGTAGTAGCGGGCCAGGATGGGCTGCCCGGGGGCCAGGGGCACCTCGATGCGCCAGGGGCCGTCGTAGGCCGGGTAGGCCCGGCGCAGGCGGTCGGCTACCGGTTGCCAGGAGTAGTCTGGCCCCACGGTTAGGAGGGCGTGGGGCGGGGGATTGAGGGCCAGGTCCAGCTCCGGGTAAAAGCCCAGCAGGCTGCCGCTCACCCCCACCAGGGCAAACACCAGCCCCAGGGGCAGGCCCAGCCAGCGGTGCAGCCCCAGCCACCGGGCCCGCAGGCGCCGTTTATTGGCCGCCACGGTCAGTAGCGTAGGTTAAGGGCCACAAACATGGCCCGCCCGTCCGCCGGGGCGTGGAAGGTTTCCCCGCTCATGTACCACACGTATTCATAGCGCCGGTCGAACAGGTTCTGCACCTGAAAATCCAGGCTGGTGTGGTTGTCCAGCCGGTAATTGGCGGCCACATTCACCAGGGTGTAGGCCCCGTATTTGGCCGTGGTGTTGGTGCGCTCCAGGTAGGAGCTGCCCTGGGCGTTGAGGCTAGCGGTAAGGCGCAGATCAGCGTTGAGCCGATGTTCCACCCCGGCGGAGACGATGTAGTGGGGCACGTGGTCGATTTCCTGGCCCTGGGCCCCGGGCTCCTGGGCCCCGGCCTTGAGAATCTTGGAATTCTGGTAGGAGTAGAAGGCCCACAGGCGGGTGGCTTCCGTGGCCTGGGTGGACAGTTCCCAGTCCATGCCCTGGCGCCGGGTCTTACCCACCGCTTCCATATCGTTGGCAGCGCCGTAGAGCATGCGCCGCAGCTCGTCGGAGGCCACCTGCTGCCAGAGGGCGACCCGAGCTTCCGTACCGGCGGCGGGCTGCATCTTCAGGCCCACTTCCCAGCCGTCGTTGAGGGACGGGCTCTGGGAGCCGGTCTGGCTCAGGCGGTAGGCGCCGGACCCCACCCCCACCTGGAAAGTCCGGCCATAGTTGCCGTAAAGGCTGTAGCCCGGCACCAGGGTGTACATGGCGCTCAGCTTGGGCTGGTGTATCCAGCCGTAATCGTTCATGCCGTAGCTATTGCCGGTGAGCCGGTCGGTGAAATTCCCGTTGAACTTATCCACCCGGGAGGCGGGCACGATCTTGAGTTTTTCCGTGGGGCGAATCACGGCCTGGAGGTAGGCCCCGGCCACATTGAAGTCAAAGCGCTGATCCCGGGTCTGGGCCAGGCGCACCCGCTGGTTGATGTTGTAGCGCTGGCTCTGGTTCTGCTGCCATTCCCCATCCACCCCGCCCTCAATGGCCAGGTCGTAGAGGCGATGCACCTCCGGGCGCCAGGTCAGGGTGGCGATAAAGCCCTGGTGCAGTTCCTGGATGGCCCGTTCCTGGGGCGTGGTGCCCTGGCCGTAATCCAACCAGCGCCGGTCGTCGATGTGATTGACGTAGGCCTTGAGGGCGCCGAACCAGCGGTCGTTGAACTGGTGGTCCCCCTGGAGGCTCATCTGCTCCATGGTCCGCTCCCCCCCATCCGTGCGGTTGTTGGCCGGGGACATGCGGGGGTTGGCGTCGCTCTGGGCCTGGCTCAGATAGCCCGGCTCATCCGCTTTTTGTTTGGCGGCCCGGAAGGTCAGGCCCAGGTTGGTACGGCCCCCGTTGGGGGTGACAAACCACTTGCCGGAGAGGGCGTAGCGCTCCGAATCGTCATGGGCGCGCCAGCCGTTAGCACTCTGGTAGCCAAAGAAATAATTCTGGGACAGGCCATCCCCTTCCACCCCCCGGCCCAGCTGCACCTCCCGGCTATCAAAGCTGCCCAGAGCCACCCGACTCTTGGTGTAATTGCCCCCCGTGTCCGTGGTCAGGTTGGCGTTACCGGCGATGTTGTGCAGGCCGTAGCGGGGATCGTTGGTGCCCTTCACCAGTTCCACGGACTGGATTTCCAGGGGAAACAGGAGATCCAGGTAGGGCATGTTGCCGTCGTTGCTGTTGCTGGGAATGCCGTCGATGAGCAGCTTCACCGCATTCACCTCCCCTTCCCCGTTGAAACCGCGAAAGGAAAGCTTGCCCGAGGTGGTGCCCATGTTGTACTGGGTCAGCATGACCCCGGGCATGAGGTAGAAAAGTTGCCAGGGGGATTTGATGTTCTGATTTTCGATCTGGTCGGCCCCCAGAATATTCACTGAGGAGAGAATGCTCCGGGTGGGCAGGCTGCCCCCCGCCGCTCCGCTAACCACCACCTCCCCCAGGGTGACCGCCGCCTCTTCCCCGGCCCCCGGGGCCGCCCCGGAGCCCGAATTGGCGGCTACCGCCCCCCGTGCCCCCAAGCCCAGCAACAGTCCCGCCAGCCACCCCGCCATCCGCCTTTTTTCCATGCCCCGTCCTTGGCCGACAAACCTATATTAGAAATTTCTAAATATATGATTTGTCTATTATTTATAGAAAAGTCGGGCATTCTAGAGGCACAGCATCGGAGAAACGATGCGACATAGGGTCGCAGGCGGAAAAAATGGGCACATCCCGTGCCCCCTCCCCGGGGCCGGGAGCCTTGCATCAGGAGGGAAGGATTAAGGGAACCGGCGGGAGAAAGCCCGGGCCCCGGGGGCCCGGTGCCCTACCCGCATACGCCGGTGGGGCAGATGGCGGTGGCGTAGCCCCCGCCGCAGTCGATGGAATGGTCCCGCACTATTTGCTCGAACTGCCGGTGCAGAATCAAATCCACCAGGTGATAGGCCCGTTCCAGGGGCAGCAGGGGGGTATCTTTCACCACCACCCCCTCCCAGTTGATAAAGCGCAGGGTACCCACGGGGGCGTAGTCAATATCCACCTGATCCCGGGTCGCCAGCTCGGCGTGGAATTTTTCAAAGCCCGGCACGTCCTTCAGCGCTTGGCGCAAAACCAGGCTGGGGGGCAGATGGGGCACGATGTCATCCGCGTATTCGTAGCGGTAGGAGCTTTGAATGCCAGCCAGGGTGGCGTAGTAACCGGCAAACTCCTGATTGCCCGGGTGGGCGGCAGCGTAGGTATAAACGGTGCTGCCTACCCCGGCCTGGGCAAAACGGGCGGCGGCCAGATCGGCCATGGCCCCGCCCTTGCTGTGGCCGGTGATGACCAGGGAGGCTTTCGGGCTGGCTTCCATCTGCTGGCGCACCTCCGCCTCCAGAGCAGGCCACAGGGAATCCAGGGCATTCCAGAAGCCTTGATGGACCTTGCCCTGGATGCCGGGCACGGAAATCAGCACCGCGTCCGCATCGTTGAGCCAGTCCAGAATGGTTTGCTCGTGATTGGGGCTATCCGGTGGCAGGGTGCCCCGGAAGGTAAGCACCACCCCATCGGCGGAGGTGCCCACCATGGCGGCGTTAATGCCCAGGGGACCAGCCACAAATCCCACGGGAGCTTCCTTGAATCCCGCCGCCCCGTCGTAGGGGGGGCACCCGGGAACCGGTTGATCGTTGTCGCTGATCATGTAGGCCATGCGGCTGGCGCAGAGCAAACGACAAGGCACGGTGGTGGTGGACATGATGGACTCCCTAATCTCCCTTCAGGAAAGTCGTATGGTGACCCGCCAAGAGCCGCGCCACAATTAGACCTATGCCATATACGATTGGATTTAGGACGGAGACTTTCTCACTTTTGTCTTAAGCCGGGGGCACAGTCCACTATTACCCGTTTGGCATTGTTCGCAAAAACCGCCCAGATTTATGGCTTTGACATGGACTATCCGGGCCCCGAAACTCCCGGGCCCGGCCCCATAAAAAAAGCCCGCCAAAACGGCGGGCCGGAAGAAGGGAAAGGCCAGCTTAATCGTGGGGCGGGGCGGTCAGGTCCAGGGCCTGGCTCAAATCCCCCAGGGGGGCTTCGTGATGGGCGGCCAGGGCCTGATCCCGCTCCGTCAGCCCCGGCAGGGCGGGCAGATCGTAGCGGCGGGTGATGAAGCGCAGGATGGAGCCAGTGTCGTAGGGGGTGTGATCCACCACGCCCTGGCCCTGCTGGCGCTTGGTATAGGGGGAAATGAGAATGGCTGGAATGCGGCTGCCCGGGCCCCACCGATCCCCCTTGGGCACGGGCAGGTGGTCATAGAAGCCGCCGTTTTCGTCGTAGGTCACCACAATGAGCATGTGCTTCCACTGGGGGCTCTTGCGCAGCCGGGCGATCACCGCCGCCACATGGGCATCCCCGTCCGCCACATTGGCGTAGCCCGGATGCTGGTTCAGATTGCCCTGGGGCTTATAGAAGGTGACGGCGGGCAGTTTGCCCGCCTTGGCGTCCGCCAGGAGCCGATCCCCGTCTTTGAGGTGGGCGGCCCGGTAAGCCGCCCGGGTCACCGGGTCAAACTTGGCGTAGTAGTTAAAGGGCTGGTGGTGGGCCTGGAAGTTGGGAATTTTGTCGTTGTAGATGGCCGCCCGGTCCCGACTAGCCTGGTCCCAGGCCCCTGCGTACCAGGCCCAGCTCACCCCCTTGGCGTCCAGAATGTCCCCAATGGTGGTCTGCTGGGTAAGGGGCGGCAGGGTGGAGGCCTTGGCCAGATCGGCATAGCGGCTGTCCCCGGCGGGGGGATTGCCGCTGGGCTGGTAGGGCGGCTGCATGGTATTCACCGCATAGAAGCGCCCTTCCTTGTCCGCCGGGGTGAGGGCCCCATCCTTCTGGTACACCGGCTTGCCTTCCAGCACGGAGGCCGGATTGCCCGTGCCCGGGGTGAGGCGCAGGAAATGGCCCTGGTCGTCCTGGTCAATGGCGGAAATCAGGCCCTTGGCCGGGGACTGGTCCGCATGGACATATTCAGGAGCGCAGGCGCAGACCAGATACTGGTGATTGAGGAAGGAACCGCCAAAGGTGCCCATGAAAAAGTGGTCCGCCAGCACATAGTGCCGGGCCAGCTTCCACAGGGCCATGGCGCTGCCGTCGTAATAGCCCATGGTCAGGCCCCCGGCGTCCGAGTAGGCGGCGAAGCGGTCATTGGCGCCATCGCCGATCTGCATCTGGTTGTTGTAGAAGCGATGCACCAGATCCCGGGTAGTCACCTGGCCATTCACCACCACCCCGGTGCCAGCCACCCCCTTGGGATCATCAATGGCAAAGGGCTGGTTCGGCCAACCGGCGGTCTGGGCCTGGGGCAGGGTCACGGCCTGGCCCGCTGCGGTGAAACCGCCCCAGGTGGGCGGCAGGGCAGGCAATACGGAGCCGTCAAAATCCTTCTGGGGCACGGCCTGGCGCTGGGAGGAGCTGGGGTTCACCCCGGGAATGCCGTCAGCCCCGGGAAAAAGGCCGTAGAGATTATCGAAGCTGCGGTTTTCCCCATAAATCACCACCAGGGTATGAATTTTTTCCAGGCCATTGGCGGACGCCGCCTGGGCCGGGGCCCCCAGCAGAGCCATAAGCGCCGCCAGGGGCGGCAGCAGAAAGGGAGATTTCATGGCGGAACATTCCTCGCAGAAAACCGGCAGGGGCCGAAAAAGGGAAGGGAAAGGGAAGGGAAAGGGAATTAAGGGCGTAGGCCCGGGATCGCCCAAGGGTGACAGGCTGCTCTCCCCTGGCGAACGCCCCCGGGCCGGGCCAAGGACGGGGAAGAATTCTCGTCCCGGGCCATGACAGGCCCATGACAGCCCTGTGACCGCGCCCCGGGACACAGACCTGTCATGGAAAGGGCTTAGGCTGGCGTTTTGCCGAGCTTTGCCCTTTACTTTGCCCGGTTTCCCAAGGGATTAGCCCCTTGGCTTGGGGATGCCCTGGTTTTGGGTGCCCCAACCGCCCGGCTTCCCTGATTCCCCCTTTTCCTTTCGCCCATGTCCCACCCCTACCCGCCGCCCACCCAATCCCCCCTCTCCCCGCCCCCCAGGCTCCTGGGTTGCGCTTCCCTCTTCCGCCTTTTCCTAGGCCTGGCCCTGGGGGCCCTGATCGGCTTGGTTGGTAACGCCCTGGCTGGGGAAGGGGCGCCCGGCCCCATCTCTCCCTACCAGCTGCTGGCCCAACATCGGCCCGATTTCCGCGCCCTGGCGGCCCTGGGGGAAGCCCTGTTCATGGACCCGGGCCTGTCCGCCTCCGGCCGCCTGGCCTGCGCCACCTGCCACAGTCCTGGGCGGGCTTTCGGGCCGGACAATCCCCGGGCGACCCAGACCGGGGGGCCAGCCATGGACCAGGTGGGCGGCCGGGCGGCCCCGTCCCTCCGCTATCTCCAGACCCTGCCCCCCTTCAGCGAACACTTTTTCGATAACGATGGCCGGGACAGCGAAGACCAGGGCCCCACGGGGGGCTTCACCTGGGACGGCCGAGCCCCTTCCCTCCACGATCAGGCCGCCATTCCCCTCTTCGCCCCCAATGAAATGGCCAATCCGGATATCCCCAACCTGGCCGCCAAGCTCCGCCAGGGGCCCCACCGGGCCGCCCTAGTGCGCCTCTTCGGCCCGGAGGTGGAAGCCCGGCCCGATACCCTGGTCCAGGCCGCCCTCCTGGCCCTGGAAGCCTTTCAACAGCAGCCCGACCGCTTTTATCCCTACAGCAGCAAGTACGACGCCTATCTGCGGGGCCAGGCCAAGCTCTCCCGGCGGGAAGCCCGGGGCCTGGCGGTGTTTGAAGACCCCCGGCGGGGCAACTGCGCCGCCTGCCATCCCAGCCGCCCCACGGCGGACGGGGCGTTTCCCGCCTTTACCGATTTCGGCTACCAGGCCCTGGGCCTGCCCCGTAATGCCCAACTGCCCCAGAACCGGGACCCGGCCTTTTTTGACCTGGGCCTGTGCGGCCCGGCCCGCCAGGACCTGAAGGATCATGCGGAATACTGCGGCCTATTCCGGGTGCCCAGCCTGCGCAACGTGGCTTTGCGCCGAGTCTTTTTCCACAACGGGGTGATCCATTCCCTGGCCGATGCCCTGCGCTTTTACGGGGAGCGGGATGGGGCGCCCCAACGCTGGTATCCCCGGCGCCCGGACGGCACGGTGGAGCGCTACAACGACCTGCCCTCGGCCTACCGGGCCAATGTGAGCCAGGAAGCTCCCTTCGGCGGCCGCCCCGGGGAGCGGCCTCGGCTCAGCCACCGGGATCTCCAGGATCTGGAGGCTTTTCTCCGCACCCTGACGGACGGCTACCGGCCCGCCGCCCCCAAGCGTTCTGCCAGGTAGGCGAAAAGACGGCCGTCGTTGGCCGCCGCCCCGTTAAAGCGCAGCCAGGGCCCGGGGGCTTGTTCCAGAAAAAACACGTCCCCCGGGGTCAGCAAAAAGCCCTGGGTCAGGGCGTCTTCCACCAGGGGCTTCAGCGCCACGGCATCGGGCAGGCGGGCCCAGATGAAGAGCCCCCCTTCGTCCGCCAGAATCGGCTTGAGCCCAGCCCGGGCCAGGCCCAGCACGGCCTGGGCCCGGTGGTGGGACAGGCGGGCCCGGGTCCGTTCCAGATGCTTGTGGAAGCTGCCGTTGGAGAGCAGCTCGAAAACCAGGCGCTCATCCAGCTCGGAGGTGGACAGCACGGACAGGATTTTCTGCTCAAGAAAGCACTGGATCAGTTCCGGGGCGGCGGCCAGATAGCCGACCCGGATGCTGGGGCTCAGCACCTTGGTGAAGCCGCTCAGGAATATCACCCGCTCCAGCTGATCCACCTGGGCCAGACGCAGGGGATTGGGGCTGGGGTGAAGGTCGCCGAACACGTCGTCTTCCACCAGGCGCAGATCGTGGCGCCGGGCCAGTTCCAGCAGGCCGAAGGCGGTGGCCGGGCTGGTGCTGCTGCCCGTGGGGTTGTGCAACAGGGTCTGGGTGAAAAAGAGCCGGGGCCGGTGCTGGGTACAAATCTGGTCCAGGACTGCCAGATCCGGACCATCATCCCGCCGGGGCACCCCCAGCAGGCGTACGCCCTGGGCCCGCAACCGGGCATAGAGGCCGAAATAGGCGGGCTCTTCCACCGCCACCGCATCCCCGGCCTGGAGCAGCCCCCGGCAGATCAGGTCAATGCCCTGGGTGGCGCCAAAGGTCATGAGCACCTGTTCCGGGGCGGCTTTGATCCCGGCCTGGGCCAGCATCAAGGCTATCTGGCTGCGCAGGGGGGGATAACCCTCCGCCGCACAGGGCAGGGCATAGCTCTTTTTGCCCTTGCGGGAAAACTGGGCCAGGAGCCGGGAGGAAAGCATGTCCTCCAGCCAGTGCTCGGGAAGAAAACCGCTGCCCACCGCCGTCACGTTGTCCTGGCGTTCCATGAGCTTGTGCAGCAACCACACCGCATCCAGCTCACTGCGTTGCAGCATGGGGGCGGGCAGGCGGGGCGCGTAGCGGCGCTGACGGACGAAATAGCCGGAAGCGGCCCGGGATTCAATCAGGCTGCGGGCCACCAGCCGGTCATAGGCCCCCACCACGGTGGCCGGGCTCACCCCCAGGGCAGCGGCCAGTTTGCGGATGGAAGGCAGGCGGGTGCCCGGGGGCCATTGGCCACTGTCGATCCGGGCAGTGAGGTGGCCCACCAGCTGGTCCACCAGGGAGAGTTCCCCGGCCCGGTCCAGGGCGGGGAGTTGGGTAGGGGCGTCCATCGCCCTACTTTAGCAGAGGGGCCGGGAAAGACCCCAGGGGTGGGACCGGGGAGCGCCGCAAACTGTACCGGTAGCCGGATCGGTACAGTGGCCCAAGCCGGCCCGGACAGCACGGGGATTAGTTACCCCCCTGTACCTTGGGCGGGCCGGGGCTGCGGACCACACTGGGGCCCCCGATCCGGAGTCATTCCCATGTCCCCCCTGCCCCGCCGCCAGCGGCTTTCCCCTGGCCAGTTGCTCTCCCTGAGCCGTCTCCAGGGCTGGACCCTGGTCTGTTGCCAAGGCCCCCTGCTGATCTCCGGCCCCCCGCCCCTGGGAGACCGGGAACTGGGCCCGGGGGAAAGCCTCATCCTGCCCTCCCGGGCCCTGTATCTGGTGGAAGCCTGGGGGGCCGGGGATATCCTGCTTCTAGCCCCGGCCCGAAAGGAACGCCCGGCCTTCGGCTGGGTTTTCAGCCCCCGGTGGGCCGGGCTTTTTCCCCGGTTTCAGGCAAAGAGGCCCAGGGGCCGGGAACCAGGGAGCGGGACGGGGCCTGCCGCCTTGCCCCAGCCGCAACCCGCCACCACCTCCGCCAAAACCTGGCGGTAATCGGTGGTCACGGCCAGATCCACGCCCTGATCCAGGGCCCGGGTGCTCAAGCCGGGCCAGCGGCCCGCCATGCGCCCGCCCCTGACCCCCTGGCCCATCACTAGCCAGCAGGCGCCGTGGCCGTGGTCCGTACCGCCGCTCTTGTTGGCCCGCAGGCGGCGGCCAAATTCGGTCATGGCCACCAGCACATAGGGCCGGTTGGCGGCGGCCATGTCTTCGTGAAAGGCGGCCAGGGCGGCGGAAAGCTGGCCCATCTGGGCGGCGAAGCGTCCGGCCTGACCTTCGTGGGTATCCCAGCCCCCCATATCCACGCAGGCGGCCTGCAAGCCCACGTCCAGACGGGCCAGACGGGCCACGGCGGCCAGACCCCGCCCGGCTTCACCGCCCTTACCGTAATCCGCCTTGCCCCCCGGCACGTAGGCCTCAATCCGGTCCCGGCCCTGGCGGGGCAGGCGACCGTCCACCGCTTCCACCAAGGCCAGGGTCTGCCGAGTGGCCACATGGACCGGGCTATCCCCCGCCTCTGCACTGGCTTGCAGCAATTGCCGGGTGGCTTCGCCCCAGGGGGGCAGCAGGCCGTGGTTCAGGTCCGGGGCCGACAGCACCCGGTCAAACTCGGCCAGGCTGCGGTCCGTATTGGTCCCGGCACAAAAAGCGGGGACCGGTCCGGCCAGGGAAAAATGGCCCAGGGCCCGGGATAGCCAGCCCCCGGGGGTGCCGGACAGGGCTTTTTCCTCCGTCAGGCCCCCTTCCACCAATTCCTGGGCGACAAAATGGGAGCGGGTGGCATCTTCCAGACCCACCCCATGGACAAAGCTCAGCACCCCGGCTCCGTAGAGCTGGGCCAGGGCCGCTCCCTGGCGATGCAGGCGGAAATCCAGGCAGGGGTCCAGACTGTTGGCCAGGGGCCAGCCCTGATCCGGCCCCCGATCCATGACCCGTAGTTCCGGGGGACGCACCCCCTGATAATCCGGGTCCGCCGCCGGGCCCAGCAAATGGAGACCGTCCGCCCCGCCCCGGAGAAACAGGCTGACCAGCAGGGGATGGGACGCGGTGGGCGCGCCGTAGGCCAGCCGGGACACCCCACACCAGGGGGAGAGGGCCCCGGCCGCCAGGGCCGCCTGGAGAAATTGCCGCCGCTTCATACTGGTTCCATCCCTTTAACCCAATTGATATTCGGGCACCATGGCGGCCCAGGCCACCAGATGCCTAGCCGGACCGGGCGCCGTCAGGGACTGGCCTGCCCGCAGGCCCGCCGTGGCCAGGAGCCGCTCCGCCAGGGGCGGCGGAGTCGCCCCATAGAGCCGGTCCAGCCAGAAGGCGACAAAGCGGCCCGCCGCCACCCCGGGGCTGAGGGGCTCGGGAAAGGGGTTCCAGGTACCGTTACCCCACCAGTTTTCCCCCAGCCCCGCCACCAGGGTCCAGCGCCGCCGTATGCCGTTGCTGGAGAGCCAGTAGGCGCTGTCCTCCGGATGGCCGTCCGGTGTGGGCCAGCCGTAGAGGCGCTGACCGGCGGCGGCCATTTCCCCCACCAGGCCTTCCGTGGGCTGGAAATTAAGGCCGGTGGCCCGGATAAAGCCCGCCACCAGTTCCAGGGGCCGCTTCACCTTGGCCTGACGGCTGGCGGCAAAATCCCGGGAGAGAACAATGTATTCCACCACCCGGGCGATCTGGTCCGGCCGCCGGGCCGTCTCCCGCCAGACCCGGGCGGCGCCGGCCACCAGGGCCGGACGGGGCCGGTCATCCACCAGGCGAACGCAAAGTTTGTGGGCCAGATGCTGGGCCGTAGCAGGATGGAAGGCGGCCAGGTCCAGAACCCCTTCCCCGTCCGCCATGGGGGGCTGGTAAGGGTCGAAATCCCGGGCCAGCACCCGCTTCTGGTAATTGTCGTGCCAGGCCTCCACGTAGGCGAAACGGCCCGTGCGGGGCTGGGTCTGGCCGCCCCCCAGGTGGGCCCCGTCTTCCAGGGTCCAGCCGGTGAGGGCCCGGGCTGCCTCGTACACGTCCTGGTCGATATAGCCCTGGGGATGGCCCTGGAGGGCGCCGGGCACTTCCCGCCAGCGCTGGTAAAGGCCGTTCAGATAGGCGTCCCGGCCCAGGGTGTGGAGTTCCAACAGCTCCCGGGCGTAGTTTTCGTTGGGCGCCCCGGCCCGGGAGCTGCTGTTGTTCAGGTAGCGGAGCATGGCGGCGCTGCGGGCCACCGCACCCAGCATGGTGCGGAAGTTCCCCAGGCTGTGGGGCCGGATGGCTTCCCGCTGATAGACGGGAAAGGCAATGCCCACGGTCTGGTCCCAGGCATTGACGTTGAAGTGGTCATGCCAGAAATCCGCCAGCACTTCCCTGAGCTGCCAGGGGCTATACACGGCCCGCACCAGGGTTGCAGCAATGGCTTCATTGCGGGGCCGGGCCTTTTCCGCCGGGGCGACCGGGCGCCCTTCCCCACCGTGGAGGGCCCATAGGGATTCAATGGGGGCCTGCAACCATTGCAGAGGGCGCTGTTCGTCCACGGCAGGCCAACCCTTTTCCAGGTCCTCCCCATAGCGGATGGGCAGACGCAGGGCGGCCAGACGCCGTTCCCCTTCCGGATCCGTCCCCGGCGCCAGCTGCTCCTCCACCCAGCCGCGAAAACCCAGGCGTTGCAGGGCCTCCCGGCTGATCGGATCGGGCCCGAAGGCGAGGCGGTGGAGAGGCCAGTCTTCCGTCAAAATTTTTGCCATTGCCCCCTCCGTCAGGGCCGGTTCTGTCGTCCCCGGGAAACGGGAACGAGGCACAAGGGCAGGGGCTCAGTCATGGCGCCAGTATCCCCCATGGAGCTGCCAGCGGCCGCCTTCCCCCGGTTCCCAGCGATGGGGTTCCCAGTGTTCATGGGGGCGGGGCGCCGCCCAGCGGCCTTCCACCCAACGATGACGGTCATTTTCCCAGGCCCAGTGGCCCGTAATCCATACATATTCCGGATAGGGTTGGGGCGGAATCACCTCCACCCGAGGCGGGGGCGGCGCCATGGGGGCCCAGACGGCCACGGGCCTTTGGGGCGGCACCACCACGCAGGCGGACAGGGAGAGGGTGGCCGCCACCAGGGCGGCCGTGAGCACAGCTTTGGTCATGGGTTTCACCTGCCGATCAGAATTGCCGCCCGAGGAAGGAAGGGCCATCCCATGGTAGGGGGATGGGCTGACCACTGCCTGAGCGGCTACCGGGTTCCTTATCGCCGCTTCCTAGGGGGAGACGGCGGCCGTGACCGGGGCATGGGAGGATCGGGGACGGGTGAGGACAGAAGGTGCCGGATGGGGCTTGCTCCCGAGCAGATGCCGGGATACGGATACCCCGTTTCTGCCATGGGCGTGCAACCGGGGATGACGCTGGGCCCAGGAGCGGGGCGCCGCCCAGGCCGTGCCCATCAGGCAACACAGCAGCAAGGTGCAGAAGATTTTGTCCATGGGAGGCTTTCCACCCAACCGTTTACCGATCCGGATTTTCCCGGCCTGATCCTTCAACGCCCGGCAGGAAAAAAAGGCGACCCGGCAAAGGTAAGCAAATGGCCCCAGATGTAAGAATTTGTTGCCCCTACCTCCCCAAGCCCCCAGCAAAACGCCCCGGGGAAACCGGGGCGCTAGGAACCAGGGCCGACGCCAGGATTCAAGCGGCGGCGGACAGTACGGAGCCCACAATGGCCGCATTGGTGGAATAGGCAGCTACCACGGAGGAGAGGGAGGGATTGGTCTTAAGCAGGCTGGCCCAATTGGCATTCACGTCCGAGGAATAACCGGAGCTGCTGGAAGAACTGGTGGAAGTGGAGGAGGAACCGGAAGCACTGCCGCCACTATCCCCCGAGGTGCCGCTGATACTACTAGCCGTCCTAGATCCTTCCTGGGCAGCCTGCATCAAGGTATTGAGCAAGGAAGCCGCATCCACCGTGGAAGAGCTGGAACCCAGGGTAGCAATCAGGTTGGCCTGGGAAGCCAGATTTACCGCCGTATTCACCAGATTGGTGACCGAGCTACTGGAAAGGCTGGAAGCGCTGCTAGCGCTGGAACTGGTGGAATCCGTAGCAGTCAGGCTAGTACCGCTTCCCGCCACCGAACCGGAACTGGTGCTACCGGCAGCCGACCCCGCCGCTACCTGGGTAGCCGCGTAATAGTCGTAGTAGCTGGAAGAGCCGTAGTTGGTTGAGATGGTGGACATGATGAAGACCTCCTGGGGAAATGGTTGCCCATCGGGCTTACCCCTTGGATTTCACTTACATCATAGTCCATTTCCTGACCCCGGGTGAGGGGAAAAATGTAAAAGAATCATAAGGTCAAGACCTTTTTCCCCTTCCCAGCCTGTTCATAAATCTGGGGATAACCGGTGGGAAATTTCCCCCCTAAAATCCGTCCTGGGAAGCCAGGGAACCGTCCCTCAAGGCTTTTGCCCTCCTATTGGGCAATAGAAGTTATCCCCAATCCCCCCGCTGGCAAAACAGAAAAACTGTGCCAAGATGGTCCCATGAAGTCCATGACATTGGAAAAAATGCTGCAAAGCCAAGGCTTCGGCAGTCGCAAACAGTGTGCCCAACTGATACGGGAGGGGCGGGTTCGGGTAGGGGAACGGTTGGCGACGGATCCGAGCACCCCTTTCTTTTCCAATGAAACCCCAAATTTTCAGGTGGATGACCAGGTTTGGCCCTATCGGCCCCAGGCCTACCTGCTGCTCCATAAGCCGGCCCATGTGGAGTGTTCCCATGCGCCCCAACATCACCCTAGCGTTTTTTCCTTGCTGCCGGCGCCTTTGGTACTTCGGGGGGTGGAGTGCGTTGGGCGTCTGGATGAAGACACCACCGGGCTTCTGCTTCTTTCCGATAACGGGCAATTCATCCATGGACTGAGTTCCCCCAAACGGAAGGTCAGCAAAACCTATCTGGCTACCCTGCGCTATCCGATTAACCCCGAGTTTCTGGAAAAGCTTTGGCAGGGAGTGCTACTCCATGGGGAAACGGAATGCCTCAAGGCCGATGCCTGCCTTGCTGAAGACGATTTTTGCCTGCGTTTCACCATCAGCCAGGGCAAGTATCACCAGGTGAAACGCATGGTGGCGGCTGCCGGGAACCGGGTGGAAGCCTTGCATCGTTGTGCCATGGGCCAGTTGCAGTTGTCCGAGGACTTGTTGCCAGGCCAATGGCGCTGGCTAGAGTCCTCGGATTTTTCCCTGCTGGGGCTTGCCCCAGGTGATTTTGGTTTTGTATAGGTTTTTTCTGTATACAAAGACGTAAACCAGTTAACCTAGACCTAAGTCTGTGGATAACTTTTTTTTTCATTTATTTTTAGTAAGTTAAAGGGGAAATCCGGGTGTTGGTAAGTGGCCGGGAAGGGTGTGGGCAAATTGTGGACAGTTTTGGCCCCCTGGTGTTTTTCCCGGCTTGTGCACAATGGATACCCCTTTTCTTCCACCACTTATGCACACCATGACTCTGACTGAAATGCGCTACATCGTTTCCCTCGCTAAAGAGCGCCATTTCGGGCGGGCGGCGGAAAAATGCCACGTCAGCCAGCCGACCCTGTCCGTGGCTTTAAAAAAGGTGGAGGAGCGCTGTGGCGCCATCCTTTTCGAGCGTAGCGCCGCGGAAGTGAAGCTCACCCCCGTGGGGCGGGATGTGGCCCTCCAGGCGGAAAAGGTGCTTAGCGAAGCCATGCAGGTGGAGGAAATCGCGGCCCGGGGCAAAAATCCCTTCGCCCAGCCTCTGCGCCTGGGGGTGATCTACACCATCGGCCCCTACTTGCTGCCCCGGCTGGTTCCTTCCCTCCATAGCCGGGTGCCGGAAATGGCCCTCTATTTGCAGGAAAACTTCACCCATCGGCTGGCGGAACTACTGAAATCCGGGGAGTTGGATGCGGTGGTGGTGGCCCATCCCTTTGAAGAGGGGGGCATCGTCACCCAGGCCCTGTACGAAGAACCCTTCTGTCTGCTGGTTCCGGCCCAGCACCCCTGGGCGGACAAGGAGAACATTCCCGCGGCCCAGTTGTCTGGGGAAGAGTTGCTTGTGCTGGGGCAGGGCAACTGCTTTCGGGACCAGGTGGTGGCTGCTTGCCCCCGTCTTACGGAGCCGGGGGGCCTGGAGCGATCCTACGAAGGGGGCTCCCTGGAGACCCTGCGCCTGATGGTGGCCAGCGGTGCGGGGGTGGCCGTATTGCCCGCCTCTGCTGTGGCCGCCAATCCGCCGGACCCGAATCTGGTGCGGGTGATTCCCTTTACCGATCCGGTGCCTTCCCGGCGCATTGTGCTGGCCTGGCGGGTGACCTTTCCCCGTCCCCAGGCCATCGATGCCCTGCGGGCTGCGATTCTGGGGGATTTACCCCCCGGTGTGCAGGGGCTTTGAGGACGGGCTCCGGGGAGAAGGTGGATTACGGGTTGTATAGTCATTGACTATAGATGTTATTTTTTTAATCAATTAGATTAATTATTTTCCCAGGTCTAGTATTCCTTCCATCGAAGTTGTTCCCAAGTGCTAATCCAAAGGAGAAACACCATGGCTGACCATACCTCCCCCACCCTGAAAAACCTGGAAGGCGCCTTCGCCGGCGAATCCATGGCCCACATCAAGTACCGCTACTTCGCCAAGATCTGTCGGGCCATGGGCGACGAAGAAACCGCCAAGGTTTTCGAAGCCACCGCCGATCAGGAAGTGATGCATGCTTTCGGTCACCTGGATCTGCTCTATCCGGCGGCCACTTTGTCCCCGGCAAAATGTCTGGAAATGGCCATCGCTGGCGAAACTTACGAATATACGGAAATGTATCCGTCATTCCGTGAGACGGCAGAGCAGGAAGGCCATCACGGCGCGGTTTCCGAGATCGATCAGCAGATCGCTGAATCCAAGGAACATGCGGAACAGTTTGCCGCCACTTTAGCCAAGGCTGCCAAGCGTTTCGCTGCTTTGGCCCGGGTTGAAGAACGGCACGCCAACCACTACAAAGAGACTTTGGCTAAGGTCAAAGGCTGATTTTTGCAAAAGTATTCGAAAATACTGAAGTTTTAACTTTTAAGCAGAAAATAAATTTTAGGAGTTTCATCATGAAAAAATGGCAATGTATCGTTTGCGGTTTCATCTACGACGAAGCCTTGGGGTTGCCCGATGAAGGTATCCCGGCGGGGACCAAATGGGAAAATGTACCGGAAGACTGGTGCTGTCCCGATTGCGGGGTGGGCAAGTCCGATTTCGAAATGGTAGCCCTCTAAAAAAATAGCCTGACCCCAATCCCAACAGAAAACACCCTAAAAAAATTAAGGAGAGTTGCCGTGGAACCCATTGTCATCATCGGCTCCGGGCTGGCCGGTTACGGGCTGGCCCGGGAATTGCGGAAATTGGATAAAGAAGTGCCCCTGGTCATGATTTGCTCCGATTCCGGGGATTTCTACTCCAAGCCCATGCTCTCCAATGCTCTGGCCAACGGCAAGGACGGGGCTACCCTGGTTAATACTCCCGCCCAGAAGATTGCCACCCAACTCAATTTGCGCCTCATCCCCGGGGTACGGGTGCAGGCCATCGACCGGGCCGCCCAGCGAGTTTCTTGGGCTGGTGGGGAGCAGACCTATTCCCGCCTGGTATTGGCAACCGGCGCCGATCCCATCCGCTTACCCTTGCAGGGAGACGGGGCGGCAACCGTATTGTCCGTCAATGACCTGGGGGATTACGCCCGTTTCCGGGAAAAGCTGGTCGGTGCTCGGCGGGTGACCATTCTGGGGGGCGGGTTGATTGGCTGTGAATTTGCCAATGACCTGGTGAAGGGAGGCTATGCCCCCACCATTTACGATCCCTCTCCCCTGCCCCTGGGACGTTTGTTACCTCCCGGTGTGGCGGGCTTTTTCCGGGACCGTCTGGCGGCCGCAGGGGTGAGCTGGCAGCTGGAGGATTCAGTGGCCCGGGTGGAAGGCGGGCCGGGGGCTTATGGCCTCACCACGGCCCAGGGCAAGACCGGGGAAGCGGACGTGGTGCTCTCCGCCGTGGGACTGCGCCCCCGGCTGGGATTAGCCCAGGAAGCCGGTCTTACGGTCAATCGGGGCATTGTGGTGGATCGCCAGCTGGCGACTTCTGATGCCAATATTTTCGCCTTGGGGGACGGGGCTGAGGTGGCTGGTCTGGTGTTGCCCTTCGTACTGCCCATTATGCAGGCTTCCCGGGCCCTGGCGGCCACTCTGGCGGGGACCCCCACAGCGGTGGTTTATCCGGCCATGCCGGTGGCGGTAAAGACCCCTGCCTGCCCCGTGGTGGTGTGTCCCCCCGCTCCCGGTGTCCAGGGGGGCTGGGAGGAAAGGGTGGAAGAAACCGGGGCCCGGGCCCTGTTCAAGGATGGGGCCGGCAACCTGCTGGGCTTTGCCCTGGCCGGGGATGGGGTGCAGGAAAAGCAGGCCCTGGCAACCCAGGTGCCGCCGGTGCTGGTCTAGGAGAAGGGAAACGCCCCTTGGGGATGCTTTTCCGATCCCTTCCATGAAAAAAGGGCCCCGAGGGGCCCTTTTTTGGGTGCTGGAAAGGGGCTAGCCCCTATTCCGTGGTGTCTGCCGTTTTCTTGGCGGCAGGCTTTTTCCCCGTGGTTTTGGCGGGGGCTTTCTTCGCTCCGGCCTTGGGTTCCCGTTTTTCGAACTCGAAGCCCACTTTGCCGTCTTGAGCCCGGACCAGGAAAGCGGAGAACTTCCGGTGGGTGCGGGCGGAGACAAAGTTTTTCAAGAGATCGGTACGGCCGGTGGTGAGCAGTTTCTCCATCTGCTCCCGTTCCACCGGCTGCTGGAGAATGATTTTTCCGGAGCGGAAATTGCAGGTCTTGGCCGGGCCCACGGACTTTTCACAGACATAGGCCATGCCGTGTTCGTACACCGGCGCCCCGCATTTGGGGCAAATCCCCAGGGACTGCTGGTCGGAGAAATCCACCGGTTCTGCCCCGGCTTCGTCCCCCTTGTCCTGGCCGAAATCGAACTCCGGTTCCTTCTTGTCATTCAGTTTGATAATGGCGTTGAAGGGCCGGCCCATTTTGTTGCGGAAGCCGGTGAGGGGCCCCACCTGGCCCTGGGTGAGCAGGGTTTCGATTTCCCCGGGCTCAAACTGGCGGCCTGCGACAATTTTCCAGAGGCCGTAGTCGCAGTCGGAACATTGGAATTTCTTGTAGGTTTCCCGAATCTTGCCGCCGCACTTGGGGCAAGGGGTGGTCAGTTCGCCGAAATCCCCGGGAATGGTGTCGCTGTCGTAGCTCTTGGCCCGCTCCACGATGCGCCGGGTCATATCGGCGATTTCATCCATGAAATCATGGCGGGTAAGTTCGCCCCGCTCAATGCGGGCCAGCTGCCATTCCCATTCCCCCGTCAGTTCGGGAGAGGTGAGTTCCGCCACACCTAGGCCGTTGAGCAGGGTCATGAGGGAGAAAGCTTTGGCCGTGGGGATAAGTTCCCGGCCGTCCCGGTGGATGTACTGTTCGTTAATCAGGCCTTCGATAATCTGGGCCCGGGTGGCTGGGGTACCCAAACCTCGGCCACCCATGGCGGCCCGGAGTTCTTCGTCATCCACCATCTTGCCCGCCCCTTCCATGGCGGACAGCAGGGTGGCTTCCGAATAGCGGGCAGGGGGTTTGGTTTCATGCGCCGTGACCGCCACTTCTTGGGCGGTTACCGTTTCTTTGGGGGCCACGGGGACCAGATTGCCTTCCTCACCGGTTTGGTTATCCCGACCATAAACGGCCAGCCAGCCTGCTTTTACCAGAACTTTGCCTTCGGTCTTGAAGGATTCCCCTTCCACCTGGGTGATCCGGGTGGTGACCAGGTGTTCCGCCGCCGGGAAAAACACGGCCAGGAAGCGCTTGACCACCATGTCGTAAAGCTTTTGCTCCGGCTCGGACAGGTGTTTGGGGGCCTGGGTGGTGGGGATGATGGCAAAGTGATCAGAAATCTTGGCGTTGTTGAAAATGCGCTTGTTGGGGACCACCCAACCGCCCTTCAGAATCTGGCCAGCAAAGACACCGTAGCGGTCGGCGACGAAGCTTTCCGTCCCCTTGGCTCCGTTGTCTCCCTTGAGCATTTCCAGGGTGGTGCGCACCGTGGCCAGATAGTCTTCCGGCAGGGCCCGGGCATCGGTCCGGGGATAGGTGAGTACCTTGTGCTTTTCGTACAGCGCCTGGGCCAGGCCCAGGGTGGACTTGGCGGAAAAGCCGAAGCGGCTGTTAGCTTCCCGTTGCAGGCTGGTTAGGTCATAGAGCAGGGGGGAAAGCTGGGTGGAAGGCTTGGCTTCCTCCGTCACCGTGCCCGGCTTGCCCTGGCACTTGGCCTGGAGGGCGTTGGCCTTGGCTTCATCCCAGACCCGGTCGGCCCGGGCGTGTTCATCCTCGGCCTTGCCCTTGAAGCCCGTATCGAACCATTTGCCCAGATATTCTCCAGCAGCGGCACCGAAGGTGGCTTCCACTTCCCAATAGGGATGGGCCTTGAATTCCCGGATTTTCCGCTCCCGAGCCACCACCAGAGACAGGGTGGGAGTTTGCACCCGGCCCACGGTGGTCAGGTGAAAGCCGCCGCTCTTGGAATTGAAAGCGGTCATGGCCCGGGTGCCGTTGATACCCACCAGCCAGTCGGATTCGGAACGGCACATGGCGGCGTCCGCCAGGCCTTGCATTGCTTCGCCCTGACGCAGGCGGACAAAGCCTTCCCGGATAGCGCCCGGGGTCATGGATTGCAGCCATAGCCGTTGTACCGGCTTGGTGGTCTTGGCGTGCCGGGCGATGTAGTTGAAGATCAGTTCCCCTTCCCGTCCCGCGTCACAGGCGTTGATGAGGCTGTCTACCTCTTTGCGCTTTATCAGCCGGGTCAGCAACTTGAGGCGTGACTCGGTCTTGGCAATGGGCTTCAGGTCAAAATGGGGGGGAATTACCGGCAGGTTAGCGAAGGACCATTTGCCTCGCTTGACCTCGAATTCCTCCGGCGCCGCCAGTTCCAGCAGGTGGCCGACCGCCGACGAAAGCACATAGGCGTCGCTTTCGTAGAAGTCGTCCTGTTTGGTGAAGCCGCCCAAAGCGCGGGCAATGTCCGCGGCGACGGAAGGCTTTTCGGCAATGATCAACTTTTTGCCCATGAAGGCTTTCTCTGGGAAATCCGGTAAAGGTGCGGGGGATGATAAGAGGCGCAAGGCGGCCTTGGCAAGTTGTCAAGGCCGCCAGGGAGATTCGGCGGGTACGGCGGGAGGGAAAAACGGGCCCAGGTTCTAGTGGAGCAGATCCGGGTCGGCGTCGGAGAGGAGCTCTTCCACGATCAGGGTATCCAGGTCCTTTTCCCGGCTCCACAACACCATGAGCACAATGACCTTGAAGCGGGATAGATCCACCGGCTCTTCCGCCAAGGCCAGGGCCCGGTCGATGACCAGTTCCCGCAGTTCAGAGCTCAGTACCCCCGCATTTTGCAGGAACTGGAGAAAGCCCCGACAGTCGCTGCCCAGTTTGTGCAGCTCTTCTTCATTGTAGAAGCGGATGGCCTGGGGATCGGCCTGGGGAAAGGCGCGCACGGCCCCTTCTGCCTTGAGGCCAGCCAACCAGCCCAGGGCTTCGGTGATTTCTTCTTCGGTGAATCCGGCGGCGGTGAGTTTGCGGGTCAGAACTTCGGGTTCTGGGCGGGAACTGAATTCGTAGTAGTTTTCGAACAGGTAAACAAGAATGTCAAACATGGCAGGCTCAGGTGGCAGTGAGACGCTGGAAGCGTCCACCGGGCAAGCTGGCCACCTCTCCGGCCAACTCCATGCGCACGAGGATGGCGTATAGCGCATCCGCCGTCAAGCCGGTGCGCTGCACCAAGGTATCCAGGGAAACCGGGTCAAAGCCCAGGGCCGCCAGTACCGGCGCCTCTTCAGGGAAGGCGGAGGATGGCTCCTGGGGCGGGGAGGGAATATCCGGTTCCGGATCGGAGGGGGGAGGCGGCACGGTGAGTTTTAACTCTTCCAGCACATCCTGGGCGCACTCCACCAGTTTGGCGCCCTGCTTAATGAGCCGGTGGCAGCCCTTGGAAAGGGGGGAATGGATGGAGCCGGGAATGGCGAAAACTTCTTTGCCCTGTTCACCGGTAAGACGGGCCGTAATGAGGGAGCCGCTTTCCACCGCCCCTTCCACCACCAGACAGCCCAGGGACAGGCCCGCGATGATGCGGTTACGGCGGGGGAAATTGTGGGCTACTGCAGGGGTGCCCAGGGGAAATTCGGAAATCAGGGCGCCCTTTTCCGCCAAGGCAAGGGCCAGATCCCGGTTACGGGCCGGGTAAATACGGTCGATGCCCGTGCCGATGACCGCGATGGTGTTGCCGTTTTCGGCCAGGGCTCCTCGGTGGGCCGCCGCATCAATGCCCAGGGCCATGCCGCTGACGATGGTGAGCCCCTGGCGGGCCAGGGTGGCGGCAAAGGCCCGGGCATCCTGTTCTCCCTGGGGGCTGGCGTTGCGGCTGCCCACCACGGCCAGGGCCGGGGTATTGAGGAGGTCCAGACGGCCTTTGACGTAGAGCAGGCTGGGTGGATCTTCCGTTTGCAGCAGCAGGCGGGGATAGGCGGCGTCCGCCAGGGTGACCAGGTGATTACCCGGTTGCTCGGCCCAGGCCAGGGCCTGATCCACCCCTTCCTGATTGTCCGTATCCAGGAGCAGGTCGGCCTTGTTACCTACATGTTGGCGCAGGGTGCTGCGGGGGGTGGCGAACAGGGTGTGGGGA
The DNA here is from genome assembly GCF_018905915.1 of Azospira inquinata. NCBI lineage: Bacteria > Pseudomonadati > Pseudomonadota > Betaproteobacteria > Rhodocyclales > Rhodocyclaceae > Azospira > Azospira inquinata. The sequence goes on along the minus strand of NZ_CP064782.1, from coordinate 1,545,841 downwards.
AGGCCGAATTGGCCCAGCAACTGGCGCTGGGTCTGGGGCCCGACCCCGGGGATCAGGGTCAGGCGTAGCCAGGCGGCCAGGGCTTCCCGATCTTGCATCAGGGGGTTTTGACCTGATCGCTGATCGCTAGGGGGTGCTCGGCTTCCATGACCAGTCCGTAAGAGACCTTGTCGAAAACCCGGAAGACGAAGACTAGACCGTAGCGTTCCGCAGGAATGTAGACCGTTTCCTTTTTGTCCTGCTCATTACGTTGGACGAAGCTCTTGGAATCGCTATAGATGGCCAGCACATGGCCAACTTCCAGCCCTTCCCGGGCGCCCTTGCTGAGGGTAACCACGGAGCCCCGGCCGCCAGTGCTGACGCCCCCGTAGACCGAGAGAATGCGGCCTTCCACAAAGTTGTCAGGCTTGTGGGGAATGTAATCCAGCAGGGGGGGCTTTTCCGCCGGCAGCATGCGGTCGAATTTGCTGATTTCCTGAACGGCGGTGGTGATTTCCATGAGGGCCGGGTCGCCGGGCCGGACCAGCCGGGCAGTGCCCAGGTGGAAAGCTTCGTAGCCCAGCACTTCCTTGGTATCCGGATCTACCAGGGCCTTGCCCGGGCGGTAGATTTCCCAGTTTTCCCCGTCGCTGCGCACATTGGTCACATAGGCCTTGTCCCCAGCGCCCAGATTGACCCGGTTTTCTTGGGGCGCCACGATACGGCCCGAGTCATCCATGGATTTGTTATCCACCACCAGGGGACGGGTCAGGTAGGGCTCGATGTCCTTGGGGGGAATGGCGGGAATTTCGTCCGCTTCCTTTTCCGTATATTCCTTGGGTTCCAGCTTTACGGTGCCGGAGCGGTTGCCCTTATAGGGATGGGCGACCTTGAGCTGGAGGCGGCCGTCTGCGCCCCGGACCAGCAACACCATGTCCCCCGGGTAAATGCGGTTGGGATTGTGTATGGTGCCTTTGTTGAGGTGCCAGATTTCTGGCCAGCGCCAGGGTTCCTTGATGAATTTTCCGGCGATTCCCCAGAGGGTATCTCCCTTCACTACCACGTAGTGATCCGGTGCGCCGTCCGCCAAGGTCACGTCCCCTTGGACGGCCTGGGCCTGGGTGACGGCGACGCTGAACGCCAGGGTGGCTATAATGCGGGCAAGGCGGGTGCCCCACCGGGTACCTGGAGCTGGGAACGGGGTCCGAAACATAGGCTTATCCTCGATTATTCGGAACGCGGGGGTAGCCTTGTGGTCTCAAGCGATGGATTGGGTCTGGCTTGAGGAAACAAGGGCAAGGGCTCCGAAGCTAGAGATTCTCTTTAAATTCTGCATGTAATACGTTATTCGGGCAAGCATTTTATGGCTTTACTTCCCATTTTGCGCTATCCGGATGTCCGCTTGAAAAAGGTGGCGGCGCCGGTGGAAAAATTTGACGATGACATCCGTACCCTGGCCGGAAATATGGCGGAAACCATGTACGAGGCACCTGGGGTGGGCTTGGCTGCGACCCAGGTGGATGTGCATAAGCAATTGATTGTCATCGATGTTTCTGAAACAAAGGATCAGTTGCTGGTGCTGATCAATCCCCAGATTCTGGATGAGCAAGGTCTGATTCTGGGGGAAGAAGGCTGTCTTTCCGTCCCCGGTATCTACGACAAGGTGGAACGGGCCGAAAAGGTGACTGTGCGCTTCCAGGATTTGAGCGGCAAAACCCAAACCCTGAAGGCGGAGGGTTTGCTGGCGGTGTGTATTCAGCATGAAATCGACCACCTGAAAGGCAAGGTATTTGTGGAATACCTGTCCATGCTCAAGCAGAACCGCATCAAGACCAAGCTGGCCAAGCAATCCCGCATTACGGCCTGACCCCTTCCCTCTTCCTTTGGACGCTGCATGAAGATTGTTTTTGCCGGTACCCCGGATTTCGCCGCTACGGCTCTGGCCGCCCTTTACCAAGCTGGCCACCAGATTTCCCTGGTGCTCAGTCAGCCGGACCGGCCCGCTGGACGGGGAATGAGTCTCCAGGCGTCACCGGTAAAGCGTCTGGCCTTGGAACACGGCACGGAAGTATTCCAGCCCCTTAATCTCAAGGACGAAGAGGCCCAGGCCCGGCTGCGCCGGGAAGCCCCGGACGTGATGGTGGTGGCCGCCTATGGTTTGTTGCTACCCCAGGCGGTGCTGGATATCCCCCGGTTGGGTTGCCTCAATATCCACGCTTCCCTGTTGCCCCGTTGGCGAGGCGCGGCCCCTATCCACCGGGCCATCCTGGCTGGTGATCGGGAAAGCGGTGTCTGTATTATGGCTATGGAAGCTGGTCTGGATACGGGGCCCGTTTTGTTGCGCCGGGCCGAGCCCATTCTGGAGACGGATACCACTGCCCTGCTCCATGATCGTCTGGCGGTTTTGGGGGGCGAGTTAATCGTGGAAGCCCTGGCTGGTCTGGAAGCCGGTAAGTTGGTTGCCCAGCCCCAAGAAGAAGCTGGAGCTGTTTATGCGGCCAAACTGAGTAAGGGGGAAGCTCCCCTGGACTGGCGCCAGTCCGCCGAAGTCCTGAGCCGTCAGGTGCGGGCCTTTAATCCCTTTCCCGGTGCTACGGCTAACCTGGGCGGCAATGTGCTGAAAATCTGGAATGGGGTAGCGGAAGCCGGCGAGGGGAATCCGGGCCAGGTATTGGAAGTAACCCGCCAGGGCATTCGGGTGGCCTGTGGTCAGGGGACTCTGGTCATTCGGGAGCTGCAGAAGGCGGGAGGTAAGCGTCTTCCTGTTGCCCAGTTTTTGGCGGGACATCCGGTGCAGGTGGGGCAGCAGTTCTCTGTATCGGTAGCTTAGGGTTGGATAAAAAAAGGGCGGGTGTTTCACGTGAAACACCCGCCCTTTTTTAATGAGGGAAGCCATCACCCGTTAGTTGTTGCTGGAGCAGCGCACCTAGCCGTTTTCCGGCCTTACAGAGTTGTTGATCTCCAACCTGCTGGGCTCGAGCGGCATAGGTCGGGGATAGGGAAACCGGTGGCCATGGGGGTAAATCCCCGTAGGCTACGGTTATTGCGAGGTTACGACTTTCTTGTAACCAGATGGTTGGACCCTGCATTTTTTTAGGTTTGCCACAAAGTCGACTCAGCGCTTCTGCCCGGCGAGCCAGGGCGGCTCCCCGTAAGCCCCTGGGACCAGCTAGTTCGTCCCAATAGGTATGGAGATTGGCTTCTCTGCCGGAGACATCGTCTCCGGCCAGGGTGAGACCGTTGCCACCCCTGTCGGACTGGCCTGAAGGGAGATTTCGGCTCCAGGTATGCAAAGGTTGGTGGTATGTGCAAGTTTCTAAATGACGGACTACCTGAGTGAGATGGTAAATCAAGAAGTTAGCCATATTCTTTCGGTCAATCGCAATGTGAGTTGGGATGGACATCTTTAGTCTGTTGAGTCCATTTTTTTTGGAGAATGTTAAATATTGTGTCCTGAATCGCCCCGGGAATGAACTGACCCCCAGAAGTTGGACAAATTTCGAGGGTTTCCATGAAGAAGTACAAAACGGAGTTCAAGCTCAAGGTCGTCAAGAGTTTTCTGGCTGGAGAAGGCGAGGCGAAGTTGCTGGCCCGGCGTTGGAAGGTGCCCGAGGAGAAGATCCGCACCTGGGTGAGCCACTATCGCCTCCACGGCATTGACGGGTTGCGCCCCAAGCGCAGCGCGTACAGTACGCAGTTCAAGCTAGAGGTGCTGGCCCATCAGGACCGTGAAAAGCTTTCGAGCCGCAAGGTGGCGACGATCTATGATATTCGCAATCCAAACCAAGTCGTGGTCTGGCGTCGCAATCTCGATCAAGGTGACGTGCAGACGCTCGGGGACGAGAAAGAAGAGCGTCCCAACATGAAGCCAGAACGACGCTGCGCAGCGCCCTCGAACATGGTCGCCACCGATTCGACGCAAGCCCTGCGCGAAGAGAATGAGCGACTGCGCACGGAGGTCGCGTACCTAAAAAAATTGCAGGCCTTGATCCGGTCGAAGAGGTCAGTTGCGCCGACAAAGCGCGTCTGATTTCCGGGTTGAGGCGTCACCATAAATTAACGGATCTACTGCGGGTCGCAGGCCTGGCACGCAGCACGTTCTACTATCAGATCCAGGCGACCCAGCGTGCCGACCAGCAAAGCACCATGGAGGCCAAGATTCGCGTCGTCTATGACGAGCACAAGGGCCGCTACGGCTACAGACGGATCACGGCCGTGCTACGCAGTTCGACGGAGGAACCGGTCAACCACAAGTGCGTGCAGCGCCTGATGAAAAAGATGGGGCTACGCGCGTTGATCCGGGCGAGGAGGCGCTCCCGACATATCCCGGGCATGAGCGATGAGCACGTGCCCAACGTTCTGCAGCGCGACTTCTGCGCGGCCGCGCCAAACCAGAAGTGGTCGACCGACGTCACCGAGTTCAATGTGAATGGCCGCAAGCTCTATCTGTCGGCCTGCATGGATCGCTACAACGGCGAGATCGTCGCGTACCGCATGGCTACGCGTCCGGTTTTTGAGCTGGTTTCCGGTACGCTCGAGGCGGCGCTTTCGCGGATCGGATCCGCCTCCGAACTGATCGTGCACTCGGACCAGGGCTGGCACTACAAGATGCAGCCCTACCGAGCGATGCTCGCGCGGAGTGGAGTCAAGCAAAGCATGAGCCGTAAGGGCAACTGTTTCGACAACGCGGCGATTGAAAGCTTCTTTCGGCACGCTGAAGGCCGAGTATTTCCACCTTGAGATGCCCGACAGCATTTATGCGCTCGAAGCGGGCGTACATGATTACATCAACTACTACAACCACGAGCGCATAAAGCTCGGGCTGCAGGGGCTCAGTCCGGTGGCGTTCCGGCTGAGAAGCACCGCCAGATCGGCGGGGTCGTGACCGTCCAACTTCTGGGGGTCAGTTCAGAATTAAGGAGGCTCCAATACTAGAAAGAATGGAGCTATGAGCAAAGCGAACAAATACTCCCCTGATCAGAGAGCGTGCCTTACGGCTGGTCCAAGAGGTGCGCAAGCAGCGGCCATTGTTGAGGGCAGCGGTCTAGTCAATCGCGCCGATGATCGGCGGTTGTAAATTCCATCGATAAATGAAAATGAGCATAGATATTTGAGACTGTGAACTCGGATAGTTGTCTAAACGCGTTCTTCTCCAAAGAGGAAAAAGGCCACCTAAGTAGCCTTTTTTATGAGTGAGCCCCTAGTTCTAGGCTCAGACCTCGATCACTAAGCCGGGGCGGAAGCCGCTAGGCTGAGTGTCGGCTGTCGGAGGTGATCGCTATGATCCGTAGCCTACATGCATGCCGAGCCCCGAACTTTTCGGATTTCTATAACAAGGATTGGGCTATCTTGAGTCGTTCGAGATAGGCAGAGGCCTCTGCTCGTCCTCGCCAAGGGCTATCCCCGTCGTAATAGAAGAAGCCTGGAGTGGTTGCCTTCGGGTGAGACATATCCCAAAGCTGCTCTTCCTTTAAGTGAGTTTGTAGATGAGGAAAGTCTTCGTAATTGACCCAAGTGTCGCCGATCAAGCCAACCGGCTTGTACTTGCGATTCAAAAGAATCTGGCCTTCATTTCCCTTTGCAACCAGGCAGTAAGGCAGCCAGCGATGCATCTCGACATCCACAAGAGACGATACCTGAACCTGGAATCTCGGAACCTTGAGGAGGGTTTCAATGTACGAGACAGCGAATTTGATCGCGTTCTTTGCAGAGACAAATCTATTGCAAATGTCCTCTGTCTGCCTCAATACCTCAACATAGCGGTTTACTCTTCCCCTGCGGGGTTGCTTAACTTGAAACTTGCGGATCGCTTGGATGAATTCATCCCGCGTACGGCGTAGCTGGTATCCGTTGTCGGGTGAGTCGTCTGGCAGACGATTCTTGACTAACAGCGACCAATTGCTCCAGCCATTCTGCTGTGCAATTAAGTCTAGTGCCTTACTTAGAGGGATGTCGTCTGTTTTGGAAAGCTTCTTGGCTTGACGACGAAGATACTCAATATGAGTAGACGAAAAATGGTTGTGCATCTGCACGCTCCTAAGTTCGGCTGATTCTTGATGCGTCCACACAACAAGATAGCCAACCTTTGGGCGGGCAGCCATGAAACCAACGTTGCTGAACCAGCTTCGCCATCGTGGACGGGCAAGCTGACGTCAGGCAGCTCTGATGCCCATTATATTCAAACGTCCATAAAAGGCAAAATCGAGGCGTCCTTACTTGGTACTGCCGTCCGATGAGCTTTTCTTAGCCTGTTTGAACAGGGTAAAAAGCCACCTAAGTGGCCTTTTTCATGGGTGATGCAGTTAGGGTTTTAGACCTCGATCACCAGGTCGGGGCGGAAGCCGCTAGTGGCCACCTCATCGGGATAGCCCCGCTGATTGGAAATCACCCGACAGCCATTCTCGGCGAGGAAGTCATTGTTGGTGTGGGTGTGCCCATGGCACCACAGGGCGATGGGATGGGCTGCCATCAGGTGGCTCAGATCGGTGACGAAGTAAGGGGAGACCTCGCTGCCTTCGTGTTGCGGGGCGACACATCCCCGATGGGGCGCAAAGTGGGTGACCACAATGGTTTTGCCCTCGAAGGGTTTGGACAACTCGGACTTGAGCCATTTTACGGAGCGTTTAAACAGGGCCAGGGCCCCCCTTGGGCTCTAGCTGCTTGCCACTGCGCCCCAGGATCATCCAATAGTCATTGATGCTGGCCCGCGCCGTCGCCATGGCCAGCGCCTGTTGTGTCCCTGCGCCGTACAAATCGAAGCCACTCCATAGCGTACAGCCGAGAATACGAACCCCGGGGAATTCCACTGTTCCCTGTTCAAGGAACGTTATTCCCTGCCTGGCCCAGGTGGGACTTTGCAGCTCTTCGATGAGCCGAAGGCTTCCCTCGTAGAACTCATGGTTCCCGCAAACGTAGATCACGGCTGGGGCGCTGGGCCAGGCAGAAAAAGTCTTTGCTGCCCATTGCATCCCGTAAGTGCTTAGGGAAATGTCACCCGCCAGTATCACTACATCCACCTCCAAAGGCTGGGGAGCCCAGGAAGCGCGTAGGCATTCCAGGTGAAGGTCAGAAAAGAGGGCGATTTTCATTGATCCGGACCTTGCATGTTGTCGTGTAGTGAATCCGAATTCACTATCGCAGGATAGGTTGTAGACTCCGATAGATAAATTAGATTTCCGGATATCTATAGGCAATTACTCGGAGTAATTGCCCAACCAGGATTAGTCGGCTAATCGGCCAAAGCTGCCATCTGTTAGAAGAACTGCCGATGGCAGCTTTACACAAAATTCCGGACACGCTCCCCCCATGCAGCCTGCGGCAAGGCTACGAAAGTCGGGGCAATTCGGTACTAACTCAGCGGAGTGGCCAATGTAGCGCGGGTTGCTAACGTTGAGGCGATAAGCCAACTGCGCTCGTGTAGAGTATTAACGTCGGCGGCAGTTTAGCGGGGGGCGCGAGAACATCGCTCCACACCACGGAGGAGGAATAGATGATGGCTACCAAGCCAGCCATGAAGATGCCCGAGGTGCAGGTCTTCGCAAGGTTACTTGCCGTAGGCTTTGTAGGTGCAGAGGTGTGGCGGGATTCCTTCTACCTCGGTGCGAACGCCGCTCCGATATTTTCTGATGTAGCCCTCTGGGCTAAGATCGTCGGGATACTGCTCGGAACACTGTTATGTCTGGTCTACGCGGCTAACCGGAGCGCGTACGTTGCCGCTGTGCGAATGGCTCGCAGTCTCCGCATCGATCTGCTGGTTGCTGTCAGCATCGGCATCTGGACAAACGAGTTGACCTCTCCCTGGCTAGCCGAGGCTCATGCGGTACTAAAGAATGCCGATCCTCAATGGGGACTGGCAGTTTTCGTCCTGCTCTGCGCCGTGCTGTTGTCGCCACTGGTTCAACAGTACTGGCCTAGACCCAAAAAAACGACTCCACAGCTGTATTTCATTGCGGATGAGGAAATCGGAGACGAGCAAGAAGATCTGCTTGCGAGCGAGGCGCAAGCTAAGTCGTTCGCGGAGACTGTGCTCGCAAGCGGTGCGCACCAGGGGCTTGTCTTTGGGGTCGATGGACCGTGGGGAGTCGGCAAGACAAGCTTCATTAACCTCGCGGAACGTTACTGGGCACGTGCCGAAGATAGAGCTATCGTCTGTCGATTCGAACCCCTTCGGTATGCATCTGAGCCCGATCTTGCAGGCCGCTTGATTCGTGACTTGTCCGCTGCAATTCAACGAAAGGTCTACGTCCCAGAATTTCGACCGGCAGCATCGCGGTACTCTCGACTGATAAAAGGAAAGGCCGACCTGTCGTTCCTTGGCTTTAAACTTTCTTTGGAGCCGTCGCAGGAAACAGTTGATGAATTGCTTGATGATATTGACGAAGTCCTTAGGCGGATTGGACGTCGAGTAATCATCGTAATTGACGATCTGGATCGATTGGATGCGAAAACTACCAACAACGTTCTGTTCGCAACGCGACGGACGTTCAAGCTCTCTCAGGCCACCTACGTCCTTTGTTACGACACCGAGATATTTGCTGGGAGCAAGGACGAGGGTTCGAGGGCACGGGAGTTCCTTGAAAAGTTTGTGACAGTCAAGCTGAGCTTGTTCGTCGATAGCTCCAGCATTCGGGACTTCTTACGAAGAGACTGGCAACGCGCGGAAAATCAACTGGGCTCAATTCCTTCCGACACGATGGTGAAGCTTGGCGCGGTGCTCAACGAGTTGGCGGATATTCTCGATGGCGAGCTGGCGGCGAAGTACTTGCCCCTTGTGGGTGACTTGCGCAAGGTAAAGCGCTTCGTCAATGCCTCGTTGCTCATGCAAATAGAGAAAAGCGACTTAGGTCGAACGGACTTCAATAAACGCGACCTCATCAACCTCATGCTCTTGCATTTGAACTACCCAGGATTGTTTAGGCTTATCTATGCAGAAGAGACGGAAGGGCGTTCCGGGATTTTCTCGGTGAGCCGCGAATACGGAGAACCAAACTTCAAGAACTCTGCTGAGTTTTCGGAACTTGTGAAGGAGCACTCAGGGGCCGCTGGATTCCTATTGAAACAGCTTTTCGATGTGATAACTCTGAAGCTTGGTGATCAAAGTGACGTAGATGAGGCGGTCCTGGCGTCACGTGCCTGCTTCAATCAGGACTCTTTCAGGAATCTGGAGGCGTACCTCAAGCTGATTGTGCGGTTCGCCACGCCCGAGCCACAGGAGACATTTATTCTGTATCAGGGGGCCGTGGAAAGAGTTCGGAAGGGAGTGCCCATTGCTTCAGTTCTGACGTCGCCTGACTTTCGATTGGAACGAGGGGAGCGCGCACATGATCAGTTCTGGAGAGTACTCGTCAATCAGTCTCATGACTTCACTCGTGCCGTTGCCGAAGATGCGATCGACATGCTGGTTGACTATCTGCCGCACTACTCGGCGATCAGAGATGATGGTTTAGGATTAAGACATAGATCGATCTACTCCCTGCTTAGACTCTTAGATCGAGCTGGTTGGGGGAGGACATCGGGTCGTCGTCTCTCGAATACCGCTGAGAATGTCATAGAGATTGCATGGCGGATCTTCGGCGAACGTTCGTACGAAGGCAAAGGCCTACTTCAACGCCTTGTCAGCAGCGATCGCGGCGTCCTTGCCTGGAACGACCTCATGTTGTTCAGGCTCCAATGCTCCGCAGATCGTCAGGGACAACTTTACAACCTGCATTCAGCCCTTATCGTCCATCAGGATCGAAGCGCTGTGACAAGTGGTTTGGTCAGTAATCTCGCATTGATGGGAATGAGAAGACTGTCTCAGACGGTGTTCGCGCTGTTCAAGCAAACCTACATTGATCCGCAGCGAAACTTCCTTTCAGAAGTCAGTGACGCCCCAGTTGAAGCGTTTCTCGGCGAAGCTTTGTCTCAACTTGGCCAGCAGGCATCAAGAGATGATCAATTCAAGCAAGGTTCCGCTTTCCTTGCTCAGCACGTTTCCTCGGCGCGCTCTTCCGTAAAGTCCTTCGTGATCTACCAGCTGAGCAATCCGCTGCCCCCAAATGGGTCAGGAGTGGGCTGCGGGCATTATGACGAGTGTGGGACTGACGATGGTGGCGGTATAGCAAGGCTGATGAACGAGTACGCCTTTGGCGTCTGCTTCAACCCCGATATCGACGAGGACAACGTCTTTCATTTTCTAGACCACTGTCTATCGCACTTGAGTCGCTCGTTCTATTCGGGCAGAGATGAAATGGGCTACTCTGCGTCAAAGGCTGAGCTTCCAGGGGGTCTTGATTCGAGGGAGATGGGACGGTATTGGAGTCAGCACCAGAATCTCATTCGCCAACGAGCCATGCACGTCAAAGAGCGCTATGTAGTCACAACCAACTACATAGCTTCGTATCGCAAAAATCTGGCTGAAGTCTTCGCCGTACTTGATGGATTGGCCGAAGAAGCAATAGCGGCTGGAGCGGAGTCCGACAAGCTTCCGTCGGATCGGTCTTGAACTGGGTCGAGCGTCCGTTGAGCTAACATTACTGACTCGGTACGATCGGTGTTCATGAGAACTCAAGAACTTAACTTCAGTCGATTGCTCCGACACTGGTCTTTCAACGTCTTTCAACCTAAAAGGACGAATGGCGGAAGTGCTCCAGGTTCCGGACGTTCGAGCGACAAGCACTGGGTGACCGCTTAGGCCGAGGAGCGGAAATTAGGCATACTCCCCTACCCCACTTCGTTTGACGTTACCCCCAATACGTCAGGAAACCCAAAGCCGCCAGTGGCGCCTAAAAAAGCCGGTTCTGAGTACAGACCGGTTAATACCATTCAGAAACAGGGAATGACAGCTTCTACATTTTGTTTACTTCCCACACTAACCTTACGCTTCAAAACACCAAAGTCATAATTCACAGTCAGATAAACGCCAATGGCGTAATAATAGGTAACCTTTTCGTTGCCTGCACCTATGCGAACCTACCGAATTTATCAGCATCCGGACCAACGACTGGTCGCCATCAAGGAGGGGTTTTCCTTCCCAGGACTGATCTTCGGAGGGCTTTGGCTCTGCTGGCACAAACTGTGGAGCTATGGGGCTATAGTGCTCATTGTGGGAATGTTGGCTTATGCACTGTTTCCCAGTCCGGAGGGGTATCTGTGGGGTATCCCCTACGGCCATCGCTTTGGCCTGGCCGACCTAATCAACCTAGCCCTCATTGTGGGCATTGGCCTCAAGGGCAACGAGTTAAGAGGAAGTAACCTGGTTGATCGGGGATTTGACCGGGTTGGTCGAGAACTAGCCAATACGCCTGAAGGAGCCATCGGCGCTTATCTTCGCAAAGGCACGCCACGCCCCCTCTCCCCGGATCCTTGGGGACCACGGGAACCGATTTAATCCTTGAGGATACTTTCCATGCAGCTCCGACATATCGTCCTACTGGGCTTAATGGCCCTCACTTCGCTCTCCCCCTCCCTTAGCGAAGCCCGGACTATCCGGCACCACAATCCCTACATGGATGACCTTCAGAACGAAGGCCAGTTAGTGGAACATCACCACTACGTCAATAAGTCAGGCAAGGTCGTCCACTCCCCGGCCCATTCCAAGTCCGGGAAAGCGCCCGCAGGAGCCTCCGCAAAATGTGAAGACGGCTCTTATTCCTTCAGCCAGCACCATCGCGGCACCTGCTCTCACCACGGTGGTGTGGCCAGCTGGCTCTGAGCGTCTCCCCGTGGGGTCACGGTAGATTCGGCGGATCATAAGCCGGGACGGCCTGAATCCGCTCATAGACGGAAGGATCAATCTGAGCATCCCCCGGAACTTTGCGTGGGCGCCCTCCCGGGATTATCCATTCGGTCTCATACCGGTCAGGGCCGACTTTTTTCTGAACGGGCTTGGGGAGGTATTCCACCAACCACCAAAGGCCCGCTAAGGACTCGTGCTGCAAGGCGACCGGGCTGGGGGCCGCTTCACCCGGGGTATCCGTTTCGGGCAGCAGTTCCGCCACCGCCTTGGGGTGAAACCTCAGGTGATAAGGCTTCACCTGTTCGAACATCCAACGGAGCGCCAGCTTGGATAGGCCGGACTCCGCCTCCGGATAGCCTCCGCCTACATCGCAATGCACCCCGGGAAACCAGACCTGGAGCACATCGGTAGTTTCATAGCGGCTCCCCCAGAGATTCTGCCGGAAGTAGGCCCGTCGCTCATCCAATGAGACGGCATGGCGGACCACATCAACGATGGGGTTGTTCGCCGTAAATTGCAGGGATTTGGGATTCCAGAACCAGCCCACGGAACTGACCGTGTCCCAGAGCCCCAGAAACTGGACACGAACCCGTCGCCCGAAGGTATGCCGAAAGCCCTTATAAAGCTCAGAGTCTTGCTCCTTCTTGAACATAGTCCAGGCAAAGGGAATGAGTTCCTCATTCCCTTGGGTGAGCAAGCCCACCTTATAGAGCATGGCGGCTAACACTCTGGCGGAATAGGCGCCCCGGCTAAACCCGAAGATAAAAATCCGGTCCCCTTCCTGGTAATAGCGCATCAGGAAGCGGTAGCCATCACACACGTGCTCGGGCAAGAGCCACGCTACAGCTAGGTCGAGCCGGGTCACAAACCAACGCTTGAGCTTCCCCCACATGCCAGGAGGCGGCATGGTCCCGATCCCGGGTTGGTAATACGCCAGCTGATCCGGATGGGTACGATCCACCATGCTGTACATCTTGACCACATTGGTATTGGTCGCATCAAAGCGGTTGTTGGTGCCATCGAAGCACAGCACGATATTGCGCCCGCCCGAGGTAGTCCCCCGGGGTGAGGTGGGGGTAGCGTCCATGATTGGCTCCTATTTGCCGCGATACCCGGGCAGGCCTTTGGCTTGATCACTCAAGGCCAGGGCGCACCCTTGGGTCACCGCTTCACTGAAATCGGCCTGGACCGCTTCCACCGGAATAGAGCGCCGAAAGAAGTCAGCCCAGACGAATTCGGCAAAAGCTGTGGGGGTCTTGTCGTAGCCCCCCGCATTCCGCACATATCCGGCCAGGGACCGATAGACATCGTCTTCCAGTTGGCTCACGTGCTTGGGAATCAGGGTGTAGTAATGCCGTACCCCGTGCCGGTCCAGGGGATGCACCCAGGCGTGCTTGTCCATCTCCGGCCAGAAGCGTCCCTCGTCATAGGCGGAAAAGTCCGCTTCCACTTGGAAGAAGCCGCTTTCCACCCCCGCATCCTGGGCCGCCCGGGCCAGATGGTGATGGTCCGTAATAAACAGCTGGTCGCCGGGGCCTTTGACGGCTGGGATCGGATGAACCGCCATAAAATCCCGCTGGGCAGCGGGGGCCAGAGACTCCAGGTGCTTTTGTTTGTCGTGCACTTCAATCATGCCGACGGTCAATTGGGTCGGCCGCAGCTTATGTACAGGCGCTTCATGAAGGGATGCCATAGGAACTCCCAAATGAATTCAACCTACTCTGCCGGTGGGGCAGTGTCGCCTTGGATCAGCAGGCGGAGACTGTCCGACAGGGAGGCGTTATCGAGCACATAGAACAGGCCTCCCCGGCCGTTTTGACTGCTTTTGCAGTTCGGGCCAGACAAAGACCCTTGCTGGTTCAAATCGCCAAAAATGGCTAGGTGACTACTATCGTCCGTGGAGACACCGATTTTAGCGTGATTAAAGTCAGGCCCCGGCCCCCCCTTCAATCCGAAGGTCTGTCCGTCCCACTGGCCACTGGTGGCAATAGCTACCGCCCCTGGCTTTCCTAACTGTCCATCCCAGCAGTCCACCGGGGTTGAAGGGTCGGTAGAGGGAATTCGGGGAGAAGCCCACCAGGTTGCCGTACGGAGAGGAACCGTTCCTAACACGGCAGAAACCATTTGCCAGGGCGGGACATTGAGATCGGAAGGCTTGGAGATCAGGGTGACGCCCGAGGAAAGCTTGGCTGTGGTGACGGCGGTGTCGTGGCGCTTGTGCCCTAAATTCTCCACCAGGGCCTGGATATCGGCGGGGCCCCCGTTGTGGACGATCTGGGGATTGGAGGGATCCGTGGCCACACTGGCATGATCCAGGGCCTGAAGCACCAGAACCACATCGTCCTTGGATAGCTTCACGGAGAAGAAGTGCTGGCTGACCTTCACGTCATCGTCGGTGATGCATCCCAGGGTATTGCCATCCCCTTGGCGGGGATACTGGGCACTCCCGGCGCCCGGCCAGGACGGGGTGCTGACCTGAAGGACTAATCCCTCTCCCGCTTCATTCCAGGCCAGCAGGCCCTTGGAATGGCCCCAGGGGGAGCTGCAGTTCCCCGAGCATCCCGGGATACTCGGAGCATCATAGAACTGGTCGTTCCAAACCACGTAATACCAGGCCCCGTTATAGATCTCATCGTAGGTGGCCCCCACTGGATCAGATGCCGTATCCCCCAGGCAGCCTTCGCCTTTGGCTAGGCTAGGGGCTTGGTCACTGGCAGAAACGTATTGTTGGCCAGCGATATAACGCTTGGGCTCTCCCCCAAAGGGACAGGCAATTGAACTCCCTCCGCATTGGGGAAAAGCCTTGGCGTTGAATTTGAAAACGAACCACCAGTTGGCGGGTTGGCCCTTGGCAACCAAAGGCACCGGAGCCGCCAGATCATCAGCCCAGGCCGGGAGTTGGAGGAAGCCCCCCAGGGCCAGGGTTACCGCCGCCAGGGGGAGAAGCAGTCGGCGGCGGCAGGCCGCTAGCGTAGAAGAGAACATGGAGGGCTCCTGCTCTTCTAATGCACGGAAGGCACTCGGACGCTTCGTTGTCCGCAGTTGGATTTAACGGAGGTACCGCAGGCTTGGGGATTCAAGTCTTTGTCTAAGCAAATACGGACTTCGGCCAACTCAGGCCCACTGCAGGAAGCCACCACGGCGTGCTCGGGGAAGTTAGGATTGGCTGCAGTGAATTGGGCCGCAATGTCTTTGGCGGTGGTGGCGAAGGTGGTCTTAGGGGCATCAAAGGCTTCCGGAACCTTGACGCTGGTACGGGCCTGATCCGCTGCCTGGAAGTAACCTAACGCATCCAGGCCGCTACAGGTGCCATGTTTGCTCCACTCATGGCTGATCAGATTGCTGTTGGGAAAAATCGTGTCACCGAAGGCAATGGCTTCCGGAGTCAGCTGGTATTGGGTCGGGCAGTTTTGCGGATAACCGCCGAAATTGTACTGAGGCCACAAGCCATGTAGGACGAATCCGAGGCCTTTGTTTCCGCACTGCTTGGTGTCGCCGGGATGGGTCAAACAATAGGTGGGAGACCAGGAGAGGGTCAGGAGGTAGTAATCGAATTGCCCGGCCGTCCCTTGCTGGGTGGCGGTCTCCTGGGAAGAGGACGAGTGTTTAGGATGCCGAGCTTCTGCCTGACCGACCAGCAAGAACGCGGAACTCAGGAAAACGACAAGCCAAGCCTTTGCGCGGTTCATGTCCAGCCTCCTCCCAAAGTTGAGGCTTTTACGGTAGCACCGGCAATCCAGAGGATGCAATATGCATATTCGCATATTGCATCCGCCGTACTCCACCTAGCGCTCGCATGGAGGGAAAGTTGCAGTTCACTTTATGGGGCGAACACGGATGGAGTTTACGATTTCATCGAACAGGGAGATCGCCTCTTTGTCTGAAATCAGGGGTTTTTCAAATCCACCCATTTCGCTTCTTCCTGAGTTAACGTTGACGACCATGACCGGATGATAAATATCATTTGGCTTACCATCGCTTTCCCAGGTAAAGGTATGAACAGAATATCCATCATCGGTTGGATAGGTTTCTAATATTTCTTCTCCTTCCATATTTCCTACGTTATGCTTTCCCTTTCGCAGCTTTTTTATGCCTTTAGCAATTTCATTAAATTCTGCAGGAAGCGGCTTTTTATCAACTCGGCTAATAAGCCCGTCATCCATTTTCCCTGCATTTGTTCTAACGGAAATCTTTACTGTTACATCAGGATATTTTTTTAATCTAAGGAAGATTTCCGCGCTTTCGTAATGGTCATATGGTGGCACACCTGGAAAAAATGCCCCTTTCACACAGAACCCTGGAATTGTTGGAATCTCTCTGTCATTCAGCGGCTGGGCGCTTGAAATTAAGCTCAGCATTTTCTCTAATGTTGGTGTGAGCCTATCCACACTACATTCTGACTTTAATTGATACAAATATCCATTTAGCCAAAAATAACCAGATAACTCATACCCCAATTCATGTCCATAAACAATATAATTTTTTCTTCTTTTAATTATTACGCTACTACCTTTTTTTGCTCCATTAACAATTTTTACAACCTGATACTTGCTGTTCTTTGAGTTTATTTTGTCTTCATCTTCTTTTATGGAATTTTGAAGCGAATCAAAACTCGTTTTTTTTATAATTAAATCGTCCACATAAAAGTACCCCTGACCTACAATGTTCACGTCTTTCGGGATGCTCACCAGGAACCTGCCTAAATTTATAGTCTGCATTACTGAGTTATTTCCTTGTCCGTTGGCCCCACTCACTGTCAAAAACAATGCCGTTACTAGCATTAAGAATTTTTGCATTCGTCATCAGCCTCAATATTTAACTTTTGCACGATCTTTGTTATCGCATACAGTGCAGTTTTCTGTGAAACAGAATCACAATAGCTGTGCTGATGATCAAATCCGGTGAGTTCAAATACCTCTTGGATACCCGTCAATTTTCCCACCGCTTTGCCCGAAGGGGCCGGCACTGTCCCGTCCCCGGGTTCATTTTTGTTGTCCGGATAAAAACTCACCCGTTTCTCATGAATCTTTACCTCTACGCGACCAGTTAGCTTTTTATGGGTTGTGGTGGCACTAAGGATGTCAGATTCCGAGCAATTCGCAATATCTTGTGTCGTCCGCCATTTCACTGTTTCAAAACTTCTTTGGCTAGGATCGTTTCCGTAATTGGCGTAGGTACAAGCGTGAGCGTTAAGCTGGATCGACGAATGAAATTCTTCTGCGTCATTCATTAGTGACAAAAAATGATCCTTAAATATATCCATGTTCGGCTTTTTTGAAATATATATATTTGCCGGATCAATCAATTCCGGGGTGACCATTCCCCACCATTTATCTGTAGATGAAACTGAATATATTGACTTATAGGGACTCTCCCCCTGAGCAGGCATCTTGATGGTTTTTTCCCCGTCCGTGATGTGTAACCACTCGGCGGGATAGTCCTGGGTCGGTAATAATTCCAATGGACCCACGGCATTCGCTAGGACACAGGTCACATCGGCCGCATCCCAACCCAAAACTACGGCCGCTCCAGCCCCAGAAAAATCAAAGAGACCATCCACTTCTGTCCCTGCCCTAAAACGTCGATAGACTGCTGGGGCCCCTGTAACCGGCTGAACGCTGTGAAACACCCCCAGCACTTTGTCACCTAAGTCTTGAACCGCCTTTCTCGCCACCAAGCCTCCCATGGAATGGGTCACCAGGATTACCTTGTTGCTATATTGGAAATAACTGCTGGTGCTGAGGCGGGACTCTATCTCGGTAATGCGTTCTTTCAGCCGCTCGGCGGAGTCTGCATTGTCTTGCAGCCAGTTGTAGCCACAAGCAAACACCGGGAAATAAACCTTTCCCATCCGACTTTTGAACTCCGCTTCCGTCAAGGGGGCTTGAGGCTTCCAGCCTTTGGGATGAAATACCCCTTTCCAGACGTCCGATGGTTTCGGACTGCTTTCCTCCAAACCTACCCAAGGGAAATTCAGGGCATTCTCTAGCGTTAGCAGAAACTGAAGGTAGCTCTCGGCGTGCAGCTCTCCCCAATGTCTGGCTTTGGCTTCTTTATCATCCAAAGCCATGTAGGTTTCAGGAACAGTAATCGCCTTTTGATAATCATAGACATCACAGTCTTCCGGCGTCAGCTGAATTTGACGTTGATCAGGCGATTGCTGTTTTCTGGCTGATACCTCAGATAGCTTTTCTCCAAGTTTGTTAGGCGGTATCCAAGCAGCGTCACCACTGCTCTTCGATTTCAAGTTTGTCCCCATAATTCCCGGCAGAAAAATCACGGGAACTACCGCTCGGGGTGGCCAAATGCCCATAGCTCGAAGGGTGCAGGCATCCCGACTAAGAGTCGAGTCGCTTTGGGGATTCATGTGTTCGTCAAAGTGCAACTGAACACGACGGAAGGTTTCGCCACTCATCAGCTTTTAGCCTTTCTTGAATTTAATCCGGGCATCTTCCGGAAGGTCTTTTTTCAGCAGCTCGGTATATCCATCTCCATCGGTCTTGCCGCTCCAGAGGACTTTGCCTTTACCATCTCGCACCTCTACGGGGAGATTCGCCATGGGATCCCCGTTGGGAAAGTGGAGACGAAATTTTTCGTCGTAGGACGCCTGGCTAGCAGGGAGTGAACCGGACACCGCTCCGCCACCGGGCCCCGTCAGGTTGTGGTGGCCAGCCATCTGGGTATGGGTGCCGGAACATTGGGTGGTCAAGCTCCCGCCTCCCAAAGTGATTTGGGCTCCATTGGCAACCAGATGGATTTTTGGGGCATTGAGGCTGATCTCTTCCAGGCCGGTCAGGATGATTTTTTTGGCGGCAGTTACTTCCACATTGTTGCTGTGGGCCTGGACCAGGATTTTCCCGCCAGCGGCGATAAGTCTCATGGCAATGGTATTGGCGGTCTGATGGGCAAACAGGCTGACACTTTCCGCCGCACGAACCAGCCACCGCCTCCCGGCGGACATTTGGATGTTCTGGTTGCTGGCTACATCAATGTGGTTTTCCGCTGCTATGTTTATATTGGCTGAGGTTCCTACCACCAGCCCTTCCGGTGCCGTCAGGGCCATGATGGGCTTACCACCTTTGGCATCGGGTTTGCCCCCCGCTGTGTTGCTACTCTTTTCCCAGTTCTCCACATGTTCACGAAGCCGGGCTAAGGGCTGAATATCTGTCTCGTCCACCTGATGGCTTTTGGCAGTTTCAGACAAGCTTTTATGCAGGCTCTCCAAAATTTTTAGGATACCAATCAGTTCCGCTCGGTCCAGTTGGTTGCCAGAGGCATTGATTCTGGCGTTCGTAGAAAGGAGGAGGCCCTGAGCGGCCCGGAGGGCACCGGCTTTGTCCGTTCTGAGTTCAAACCCCTCGCCCCGGGGATCCCCCTTGCCTTCGCTACGGGGGTGGATCAGGTAGCCCTGATTCAGCTGGGTTTTCCCGTGTTCGCTGGAAAGCTTGGCCCGGATTTGTCCCGTGCTATCGTCAAAGAGCAGTTCGTTGTAACCGCCCCCTTTGTATTCTTTGGTCTTAATCCCCGCCAGGGTCCGATTGGCGGGTAGCGAGCCCAGCCCGGAGTAGTCGGGGGGGCGGTGGCGTCCGTTGTAGACGGCGCCGGTGACGATGGGCCGGTCGATATCGCCTTCCAGGAAGTCCACCAGTACTTCCTGGCCCACCCGGGGCAGAAACTGGTTGCCCCATTGGGACCCCGCCCAGGGGGTGGAGACCCGAATCCAGCAACTGGACCGGTCATCCAGGGCGGCTCCGCCGTTGGGATGGTCCTGGTTCCGGGCCCAATGAAATTGCACTTTGATGCGTCCCAGGTCGTCCGTATGGATTTCTTCTCCTGCCGGGCCCACCACCGTGGCGCTTTGTAGTCCGGGGGCCGTGGGTTTGACCGCCGAAGCAAAACCGGGAAGAACCGGAGTGTCCCGGCGGACGGCGTTGAAACGGACATGGTAAGGGGCTTGCCCCTCTGGCGATGCTGCCTTGTCCTGGCCCAACAACTGGGCCAGGCCTTGTGTCAGGTCAGCGGGAAGGTTGTTCTGGGCCTGCCAGTCCAGGCTTCTGACGAGAAAGCGCCGACTGTCGGCATCCTGCCCTTCATGACGAGGGTGGTCTTCCAGCTGGAACCAGGTGCCAGCGGCCATGCCCCGGGCGTTTCCGGCCCCTTCGTAGTCCTTAGCCTCACGGTCCAGCCGGTCTTGGCGGAGCTGGGTGTAGCGGGAGAGATCGTCGGTGTCGCTGCCGTAGTAGTGGGTCAGGGGGGTATAGGCCGTGAGCTGGCTTTCCAGGGCGTTGCCCATTTCTCCCTGGTCGATCCGGGTACCTGATTCCCCTTGCAGGGGGGCCACGGGCTTGTAGTCGTAGGTGGCCAGAGTGCTTTGGCTGCTGCGTACCCGACGGACGCCATCCCAGGTGGTGAGCGTGTCATCTTCCTCCGTGGCGTCGTCCCGGTGATAGCGAATGGCTTGCTGTCCGGCAGCGGGAGCGTCGTAGGGATCGTCAAAGAGAACCAGGGTATGGGCAGGACTGTCCGCTTCTTCCCCTTGAAATTCGTAGCGGGTGGCAATGCCCTCTTCGGCCAGGAGACGACGCAGAAAGGTGTAGTCGGATTCCTGGTATTGGAGACAGTAGGAGCGGGGGGGATAGGTTTTACTGAGCCGGTTCTGCCAATGAAAGGCGGTTGCCCAGGGACCACCCTGGGCCCGATGTTCGCCTAGCACCGTATCCAGAATTTCCGGAACACTCTGGTCCTGGAAGATACGGCTGTTGGTCCGATGGGTCAGCAGGCTGAAGCCGGACTCGATAACCAGTTGGTATCGGGCAAATCCCCCGTCACTACCGATCAGGCCTACCTGACTGATCAGGCCGGACCGGGGCTGATAGGCCCCCTCTGGCAGCAGTACCGACACCTGGGCCGCCCGCCCTACCAGCTGCTTGAGTTCCATCTGGGTGTCCGGCGACAGGCAGGTCACCTGAATCCGGTAGTCGGTTTCCAGGCTTTCCGTGCCACTCACCTCCAGAGGCAAGAGCTTTTCTGCTTCTAAGCCGGAAACCGAGAGGGTAATTAAACGATGGGTCTGACGAAAGGCGCTTCCATAACTGGGAAGCAGGTCGCTGAGGGAGGTCATGCTAAGGCCGGTTCGCTATTTTTGAACCGGCCCGAGTCTATGACAATTAATTCATTTATGACATAGGAAAAATGTGATAGGTCTTGACTTAGGAGGCTCCGGAACGACCGACCGGGCTGTCGGTTAGCATAGAATGCCCGTCTCCTACACTCAAATCACTGTGGGCATTGCCATGAAGAAAAAGTTTGCTCTCACCGAGATTCGTGAATACCGTAAGGCTTTGGGGATGAGCCAACTCGATTTCTGGGGCCAGCTTGGAACGACGCAATCGGCCGGTTCAAGGTACGAATCAGGTAGAAACATTCCCCAGACCATGGCGATCCTTCTTCTCTTACTGGCTAACGGAAAGATTTCCGACGCAGATCTGACGGAGACACTCGCTGCAGCTAAAAAACAGCTTAAAGAGCGAATCTGACCTGATTTGCTCAAATCGTCCCATTAAAGACATTCACCATCTCGGTAGCCGAGCGGTTGGTTACGGAACGGAGCAGTTGTGCAGCCAGAAGGCTGACTGCGTGCTAATCGGCCAAACCAGTCATTTTCCGTTGGAATGAGCAATGCCCGCTTTACACGAAATTCCGGACTCTTCCGCAGCCGCCTCAAGTTCGATTTAGTGCGCTCGAAACGGCCTTGCCGTGTCCTACCGTTGACCAGGCTGCGCGTGAGCCAACAATGTATAAGCGCTGCTTCGCCCGAGAAACCATCACATTAAAGATGTTGGGGGTGGACGCAGCCCATCGCCGGGCTCCTTGCTGTGCTGACATCGGAGCCCCCAGTACCGCAATAACGGCTTCCGCTTCTTTGCCTTGGAACGTATGGATTGTTCCTACCCTATCGTTTAGCCACTCATCTGCATCAACCCCCAGACTCTGCAATAAACCAGATTCCGACTCAATTCGCCGTCTCAGCTCCTGAGCAATGATGCGGAATGGCGTGATGATGTAGATATCCGGCTGCTGGACGCCAGCCATTGCGAGCTTGGATAAGAGTTGAATGACAAACTCCCCCTCTTCAGCGCACCACTTACTCTCTGCTGTCGCATCAATATCAAACCATTGGGAATTGCCCAAGACTTGAGCGACGAAACCAATTGATGGATTTCCTGCGGCATAAACCATCTGCCCATCGTATGCGATGCGGTTGGATATACCGAACATGGGTTCTTGACATCGGCGATGTACAAGCAAAGGGAGTCCTACTTCGCGCACGCCAACATCGGCTTGGAACTCAGCTTTCAAACGAGACGCCTGGTCCGCTAATGTCTGCACTGACGCTTCTGGTGCTAGCCATTTATTAGTTTCTAGGCCGAAGAATTTACCTATTTCCGAAACGAGCCGTTGCGGTAGGGATACGACCGGAGGGATTTGGAGAGGATCGCCGACGACGATGGCTCTTTTTGCCCGCATTAGCATGCCCACCGCAGACTGTGGTGTCGCCTGGCCGGCTTCATCCACTAGAACCCACCCAAAACTAGCAGCAGGTAAGTCTCCGAGCATACGATCCACCGAAGCAAAAGTAGTCGAGACAACGGGACAGATCAAGAACAGGGTGGACCATAAGTCTCCCAGCAATGCTTTCTTTGCTTCCTCATGGAGTGCCCCCACTTGCATAGCGCCCATCAAGACACCAAGGTTGTGAGAGATTCTTTGAGCTGAAACATCAATGAATGCTCGATGAAGCTCCAGTGCCGCAACAAATAGCCCCTCCCGCTTCTGGTGAAGGGTATCCGGGAGCCAAGGGGAGGCTAAGTTCCAGTGCTCGTGACCTTTTACGAAAAACTCTTCGTCAACTAAGCGCGACCCCAAACGCGGCCGATGCGAATCAATCTCTTGCTCTAAGGACGAGAGTTTTGCCTTCTGCTTTTCTAAGATTTGCTGAGCTGATTGGACATTTGCTTCTGCCTCATTTAATAAGGCTGTCGAATTTTTATAAGCAGTGCTGGCGGCTTCTGATCGGCGTTCAGAAGTTTGGCGAGCGGAGAGTAATGGATCGTAAATGCGATGCCACGCTTTCATACGTTGTGTATTGAACAGTCGATGCCACCAACTAGGCCGGCTTGAGAAGGCGCTCTGTTCTACTTGTATTGCATCTACTTTCGCGGCTTCTGCTGTACGTAGGTTAGCTTGTGCTGTATTGACAACTGCTTCCTGAGCAGACATAGCCTGAGTTGCAATAATTAAATCAGAGCTAGCAGCATTCACTTCACCTCGGGCGGACGGAATACTTAAACAGACTTTTCGTACGGATTCGAGCAAGCGTAGCTCTGCGTCAACCTCAGAGAGAAGCGTCTTAAAGCGTGAACGTGCCTTGCGCCAATTCACTCGCGCCTCTTCCGGTGAAGGAGGCGCTTCGGCATCAATAATGGACGGAACCTCCCGCCGGATAACATTGCCTGATTCGTCCTTAATTTCTCGGACAACCGAGTCACCCCTGGCCGCTTTCAGATATAACCGTAAGCTCTTATCGTCGTCCCACCATAAGGCTTCTTGGAAAACCTGGCGGTTCTTGGCATTACCCAAGACTGCGGCGATTAGCCCCCAAGTAGGCTCTCCTGCAACAATCTCGCCACTTTCTGCTCGCTTGGATAAGGCTCTATCGGAAACTGTTTTGAAGTAGGCCACATCACGGCCAATTGCTTTTAGGGAAGGGAGCTCTTTGCTTACGTTTTCTACGGCCTTGTTGTTGCTCGATGCAACTAACACCTCATGGCCCTTCAAAGACTCATCTACGCTATAGAGATGGAAGAACGCACTGCTCCCGGCAGAAACTTTCAGCCCTGTAGTCTTGAAGGCCGTGCGGGGATCATCAAACTCCGCCATCGCAGTCGCGCGGTCAAGCACGCAGCTAGCGACGATGTCGCGTAGCAAGGTTGTCTTTCCAGTTCCTGGCGGGCCATTCACAGCAACGATGCCCGCCTTCCCACCCGCGAGTTCCATGCGCGACGCGTTCACTGCTGCTTGTTGCAAGGTTACCAAGGGATGCCCACCAGGCGCCGGCCAACGAGTAGCCGGCGTCAGCGCAGGAGCAACCAGGGACTCAACTAGCGAAAGGTTTTCAAGTAGATTTGGGCTATGAGAGACTTTCTCGGCCCCGAGGTATCGTGCTAAAACCTGATTAGGTTGGCTATTCCTTACCAAACTGGTAGCGCGTGCTAAGTCGGAAAGAAAGAATGAGTTAAGGAGAGTGACTTCTGGTGGAGTCTTCGACTTAAAGTAATGAAAGATGCGAAGCACAAAGCTAGGCTGTTCATAAAGGTCGGTCGGCAATCTCAATGAGGCAACGAGCCACTGAAATGCCTTGTTAAGGACAGCTGCATCTAATGGCAACGCGTTGCCATCTCTGTCCTGTCGGGAGAGTTGCTTCGTTAGTCCATCGACAAGAGGCCGTTCTGCGTCCCCCCATGCGCCGAGTCCGGCTAGGTCGCCAGCTAAAGCAATCGGGAGTGCCCACCCAAAACTGGAAATTGCCACCGAGCTTTCTTCTAGCAAAAACCCATCTTTATCCACCAAGATTGCAGCGAGAACTGCCTTCTCTCGTTCCCTTGCACTGCGTTCTTCGTCTTCGCCAAATACCCGGATAAGTGCATTAGTGGCACGGTCAACGTGGACACTGCCCAAAACTATTTGGTAGTACAACTTTTGTTTAGGGCGCGACTTTTCACCTCTGAACCACGGAAGGTCATCGCCATCTAGCAACGCTACACAGTGCTTGTCTCCGTTCACAAGATCAGCTGGACGCCGATAGGTCTGAGGAGAAAGCGCTTCCATCGCCGTCCAAGCAGCAAGAATGGCTTCTGGCGTATTGGGTAAAGGAGTACTCCGGGGAGTACTAGGTTTGGGTGCGGCTTGCTCCTCTGTCACAGCCGAAGGGACGGCCTCTTCTTTAGGAGGGGTGAATTGTCGAAGAGATTTATCTCTCTCTTGAGGTTTTGATCCTGATATTTGCGCCAATGCTGCTTTAACCTGAGTAAGTAGTTCAGCGGCCCTGGCAGTTTTTCGTTGTTTCAGCTCTTCAACAAGGGATTTACAGATAGCGGCATTGGAACGAGAGCTTTCAAAGATCGACTCAAGATTTGCGATACCGTGCTTGAAGTATGGACGCTCTCCTGCCACGGGCTTGTACCTCCCTCAGATACTAGGATTTGTTTTATGAATTGGCCGCCAAGTTTGGCGGGGTATTAATCCATGTTGTGATCATACCATCTTGAAAAATGCGGGTAGGTGACTAGCATGACATTGAATCGACCTGACTTTCGTGGGCAACTTTAAGCGTCAGTTTGGCAACCTAAACCTGCCATACGAACGAGGGTGGCCGGATGACGGCTTTGGCCGATAACTTGCCGCACACTAGGTATTAATTCTCCTTCTGCCCCGATAGCCATGCCAGGCGATTAGCCTTGGCGTCATCCAACGCATGGTGTTGCCGGAGTCCCTGGGCGAATGCGGCTTCAATCGCCTGGTTCATCTCTTCGGTTTGTCCCAAAATAAGCGGTTGGTTCAACACATTCCGGGGCCAGGAACCCTTTTCCCAGAAAATCTCCTGAATCCAAGGCCAGTCCCAGGCCAACGAGTCTGTCACTAACTGCACGGAATCTCCTAACCCCACAAGCCATCCGCCAAGGCGATGGGTTAGGGTTGGCGGGTCCATCTGTACTGATCCGCCTTCCAGCTGGGGGAGCACGGTTTCCCGGACAAAATCACAGCACTCGGAAAGTTCATAGGTACCGGTCAATTCCGCATAAAACCGGTGGTCACCGTCTTCCGTCACCAACCCGATGGAGATCAATTTGGATCCTCTGCCCAGGTCGGTGAATTCGGTATCGAAAAAGACATGCAGCATGGGAAGTCCTACAAGGTCACCACCAGGTCCGGCCGGAAAGGATGCTTGCTCGGACTCCCCAGCTTTTCCCCTTCCTTATCCCCCGTATGCTGGCCCGGGTAGCCCCGGTGATTCGAAAGGATATGGCACCCGTTCGGCCCCAGGAAATCCGTATTGCTGTGGGTATGGCCATGACACCAGAGATCAATGGGGTACTTCTCCATGAGCCAGGAAAGGTCCGTTGCGTAGTAGGGCGCCAGGGCGGTGCCTTCCATCTCGGGATGGACGCACTGGGGTAACGGAGGAAAGTGGGTGACCACCACCGTTTTTCCTTCGAAAGGCTGAGCCAGGGCTTGGTCTAGCCAGGTGACGGTGGTTTCATGAACCGCCAGGGTATCGGCCGGTGTCAGCATGGGCCCCTCATCCCGTACCTGAATATCCCAGTAATCGTTGATGCGCTCCTGGGCCGTAGCCATGGCGGCCTGCCGGGCCTCTCCCTCCCCTTGGAGAGAAAAGCCGGACCATAGAGTGGCCCCCAGGATGCGCACCCCAGGGAGTTCCAGAACGGCCCGCTCCAGGAAGTGGACGCCGTGGGCCTTCCATTCTGGGGCTTGTAGCTTCTCCACCAGGTTCAGGCTGTTTCGGTAGAACTCATGGTTCCCGGCCACATAGACCACGGTTTGCCCGGGGAAGGAGCGACTGGCCCACTGGATCCCCAAGGTGCCATGTTCCACATCCCCCGCCAGGATCACCACATCAGCGGACCGGGCTGCCTCGGAAGGCACCCAGTCCCCCCATTCGTGGTGAAGATCAGAGACCAATGCGAGGTTCATGTGTCTGCTTTCTGATAAGCCTTCCTGGGAAGGCTGGAAAGAACGATGCCTCTGTTATAGCCTGACACCTGTCCTTTGAAAATAGACGGAGTGCTGCATGGCGCTAGCTGCGCCGGTGATTTCCGGCCTGACGCCGGACGAGCGAAGTTGGCGTATTGATTGGCTGGGGGATGTGGCTTACCCGCCAACGGTAAATCGTCGGCGCCAGCCAAGTGTCCGTATTGCCATTTCGCCCACCACCAGCTGTCTGCTGTTCAATCGGATTCGCAGCAATCCTGTGGAACAAAGGGATGTCTGGCCCCATCACCCCAGAAAAGTTCTGGAGCGTGAAGCAGTACGAGCCGGGAAATGGGCCCCTGCATCTGAAACTGGCGGACGGTATCTCCAAGGCTTACCGTTCCATTTTTCTTCTATTGATTGCCGTCACCTTTTCGCCAGTCAACATGGCCTTTTCCTTGGACCACTCCTGCCGCTCGTCCCAAAGCTGCTTTACCAGCGATACTTCGCGCGTTAGCGCTTCTTCCCATAGTGTCCGGTATTTCATAACTTCAGCTTTCAACTCCGTGAGTTTGGCCTTCGATTCGTCCTTTGGGTTTGACTGCTCTGCGCCAGCGGCATCGATCTCGGCAATCAGGTCTTTGAAGATTGGCCGGCTGCGCTTGATAGTGCCCTTCTTGCGCCCGGCCTCTAGGCTCACCGAATCATTGGTGATCTTCGTCCCCTTGGTTACCTTGATCGGGCGGCCCTTTTTTAGCCGTTCCAGAGCTTCGCGGTAGTCGTCGAGGATGTCAGCCATTCTCTGCCTCCCGTAAAGGCGTTGCCAGGCCGTTTTGCGGCCTCCAGCGAGCCTCTATCTTCACCAGTTCATCTAACTCTTCCTTTTCTGCTTTGTAGGTCAGCGTGGTTTTGTCTATGCGCTCCAGCATCCCGCACTTTGCCTTGATTACCTGGATGATTTTGGAGTGCTTGCCAACGAGGTTCTTGCAGTTGTCGTTCGCGCAGGCTATGTCAATGAAGTTTAGACCCATGCGCTTTTCGCAGGGTCCGGGCTTAACGCATGCGCCCAAGGGGTGGGGGGTGTAGCCAAGCGTTCCTGCTTTGACAGCTTTTTCTATTTGCTTTCGCGTCATCAGGCTGCCATTCCTGCGCTGCTGATCGTGGAAGTTGCCCGCGCCACCATACAGTGGCTCATTAGATTTGAGTACATCCCAAACCATTGCGAGCACTGCTGCCTCTGCCTCCGTTTCTTGCCACTCGAGTGCAATATGCTCCCTGAAATTTTCGGAATCATCGGCTAGGAAATCCTTGGCAAAGGCACAGCCATTACCATAATAGGCGCTCATGTCATTGCTGATATGTTGGAGCTGACGGCGGAGTGAGGACAGGCGTACGCAACCGGAGGCGCGGGCATACAGGGCAAGCGAGCGACGTAGCTGATGCTTAGTCAACTTCCAACGGTTGCCGATAGTGAATTCCTCTTCGTTAGCCCAGGCGCGGAAGGGGTCAATGTCTTCCAGTTCGTCAATGTCTGCGGCGGAAATGGTTGGCAGTAGTCGTGCAGAGAGTGCTTTGTAACTTCGTGCCTTTAGCTGATGAAACCGTTCGGTGTCACCGGAACGGTGGATACCCCACGGTAAGTATTCCGTTGAAATAAACAGCGGATAGCGGTCCTTGGTGGCTTCGTCATCGCTAGGCGTGATGCCCATGTACTCGTAGATGACGGTAGCAAATTCCTGCGTTAGCCGCGCGGCTCTAAATCCTTCCTTGTCTGTTGTAACCCATTTGGTTCGCGTTCGCCGTCCGCCGTTGAACTTTGTTGTTGCACCAACGAACAACGCATGGGATCGCCCGTTGCGTTTTTCGGATTCCATGCAGTAAAAAGGGAGTGTTCTCCCTTCGTTGTGACGCATCCCAGAAAATGTATGGATTTGAAGGGCGCAGACATGAAAAATTTCGTTGATGAAAGCCGAAATACTGTGCATGCTATGAACGTATCCGCGCTTATTAAAATAGTCCGCCAAGTCGTGTTTCGTGATCAACCGTGAGCCCAGACTTCTTATAGGCGTCTCATAACTTCGCCACCCTGCTATCTTGGCTTTAGTGCTGACTTGGATCGCATCGCGCAACAGATCAAGCAGTCTTTCCTTATGTGTCTCAATGTCGTCCAGTTCAGTCGAAAGATTGGTGATTAGTAAAGAATAGATGCGCGTCGGTAACGCCGCATGTTGCTTCATCTTTTCCCTATATCGCCTGCCGCGATTACTGAGATCCCTGATGCGAAGCGGCTTGGCGACTTGGAATCCAAGTTCAGTTATTGGGTTGAGCTTGTTGAGGAAATTGAGCCAAGCCATGAAATGGTTGCACTGAAAGTCAGGCATCTTGGAAATGCAGGCATCAAGCCATTCAGGTTGCTCGAAAATTTCTTGCAGCGAGCGGTCATGCTGTTCAGCGAAAAGTGCGACCTTCCGGATAACGAGCAGATTACGCATGAGTGAGCGAGGACTGCTGGTGCTGCCATCTGCAGGATATAACCTCTTGCACATCAGAAACTGCAATTCACGCATACGCCCGATTCGGGAGTCAGTGCATTGAGATTTGTTGATCTCCTTGCGGCTAGAACCTGCCCAATAATCAAAATGCAGGATGCACTTTTCTCCATGGGCGGTATACGCTGTCAAATCCCATTTGAAATCGCCCAAACGTGAAATTGGCCCACCGTTTTTGTCACGGGTGACGACATGATCCAATGGCAGCGATATGCCATAACTATCCAGCCATGGGTCTGGAGCACATACCCCTTTCTTTTCGAAGCATGCACCGAGCATCACGCTCATACGATCACCTGAAGCTCAAGGAAGAGGAGGTACTTCTCGGCCCAGTAGCGCGTGAGGTTCCCGTCCTCATGTACGTCCTTCTTGATCCTCTCCACCATGGGGCGGCAGTCAAAGGTTTGAGCAATGGTTTCCAGATCGGACTCGCATTTGCTGATCAGCGGACGTAGCTTGGCCTCATGTTGCGGGCCAAGGATCAATTGCAGCATGACAAAGGATGCAGATGCGAGCTTGCGTGCATCCTCCTCGTCGGCCACCAACAAGCGGTGACCGCAGAACCAGCAGCCGCCCCCACAATCAGGTTGGAATGCAGCGGCGTCCGTCATTGGGTCGGGATAGCCGTAGTGCGCGCAGCCGCCCCCCTGTTCCAGTGGTATCGTTTTCTCTCCAAGAGCGGATCGAACCGGAATGACCCTTTGCTTTTTTGCGGCAGCTGAGATCTTTTGAAAAAGGGTAGTCATATCGTCCCGGTGATCGACTACCGAGCCGCGCCCGTATTTCATGAGTTCTGTGGCCTCGGAGTGCCCCATGACTTTTGCGACGATACTGGCATCGTGCTTTCGTAGGAGTGCGTCGTTTACCGTGGCGCGGGTTGCAAGGGCGCGAATGCGTTTCAGCTTAGGTTCGATCCTAAGAAGGACGTTGTAGTGGGCTTCGAGAATCCTGTTGGAAGCTTTTTGCGGTTGGAGAAATTTTTTGGTGGGCGGTCCATACGTGATAAACAGATAAGGATTGAATGTGCCGTTGAGAAGCCATGTGCGCAGTTCCAGAAAGCGGCGTAACGAGGGTAGGAAAGAAATCGGAATGGGTATAAATACTTCTTTTCCCGATGCTCTAAATTTGATGCTCCGATACCCCTGGTTCGTGACGACTGTATCCAGCATGCCGTCAGTTTCCAAATCAAGAATCGGTTGCTGGTTGCCACCAGAATTGGCGTGAAGCAGATAGCAGAACGAGTTGTGGGCAATCATGCCAAGCATGAAACGAACGCGGTCACGGGAATTAGCGTTTGCGTTGTTGATGCGTCGTTGGGCCTTTCGGATATTGAAGGCGGCCCTTGTTCGTGCGACCTTGGGGGATTCTCTCAGACTGTAATTGCGCCAGATTTCCTCCACGGTGGCGAGACGGCCATTCTGGTAGTCGTAGGCCCAGTTCGGGTTGGCCTGCATTTTGCGCATACTCCATCTATGCGGGGGTAATCGCCATTGATGCACTGGAAACAACCAAAGATGGTTGTGTTCCCAGCCAAGGGATTCCGGTAATTCGAGTTTGAACGGGAAAGCGCGATTTTCGAGAACCAAATCTGACAATCCATCGAATAGCATCTGGCTTATCGCGAGATTTTGTGCAAAGTCGTGATCCGGTACGGGTTCAGTGCCCCCATTCGGCTGGTGAGTTTGTTTTATGAGTCGCACACCGCGTGCAATTTCCTCAAGGCCGGTGATTGCTTCGAGCAAATAAAGAACACCTTTTTGCTGGTGGTAGGCGCTTATTGATCCGATTTCTTGCCGCCGAAATCGGTCCTCTACGTGGGCTGCGTAGGAACGGAAAGCGTTACGGGTAGCATTGCCTCCAGCGAGGCAGTCCGTATGCCCGTTGGTATCAGCCCAGTCCAGCAGGGCCTTCAAATACTTGTATAGACTGGAAATAGTGCTCGGCCGGCGCCCATCCAGCATAGTCGAGAGCACCGTGATGAGCTTAAGTATTTGCGCAGGGCGCTGTTTAAGCAAAGACGGCAACACGACTTTGGCTGGCTGGCTGCGCTTGCCCTTGTTGTTCGAGCGCAGCGCATAGCAGAGTGCGCCGACATCCATATAATCCGATCCAATTTTTAGGATCACCTGCTCCGGATGAATGATAAGTGTTTCATCCTTCAGCGGCAGACCGAGAACGTAGGCTGGGCGGGAACTGAAGTGGTTTTCAATCGGCTCATTCATCGTTATATCCGATGCCCGCTATCGCATCGCTGATCCATGCCTGCACCTGATCTCCGTAGCCGTTTATGGCAGCGTAAGCTTGCTGCATCTGCTTGCGGTAGTCTAGGTAGAGGTCAGTAGTTGCACTGCTAGCATGTCCCATCAAGGCCATGACAGCTATGCGTGCCTTAGCCAAGGTGATGTCCCCCTTTTCGACCAGAGACATCTGCATGTCAGTCTGGTTCATGCCGAAGGATGCCCGCAGATCATGGATGCGGAAGTGGAAGTTCTTGTCGTATCTATGCCGAATGTAGGGGATCAGGTGGTCCTTGATGTACTGCCGCACCGTGCCGCCGGTTTTCTGATGGCGGCGTTTCAGTTTGGGGTCAAAGGTCAGCGCCTCGTCCTTGCCGGTGAAGTAGGGACGACCTTGTTGTGTGAGGAACAGGTATTGATCGGGATTGTCGCCATCGATCGTTAGCTCGCGACGACGCTTGGCCCGACTGGATTGGGCGTAGGTACGCAAGACCTCGTATAGCGCACGAGGGACCTGCAAGACCATGTTCTTGTCGTTCTTAGTGTCGATTCCAGTTGCGGGGCCGACGGGTAGCTTGAATATCTGGATGTCGCTCGACAGCGCCCTACCAAAGTGTGGATTCGTGCCGATAAAGTGACGTACGCGTAAGGTGCAAGCGGTCTGGATTCGCGCGCCGGTAAGGAGCATGAAAAGGATCAGCAATTGCATCTCCGGGTTGCCGAGCGTACGTGCCCCCTCCATCACCCATTGTTGTTCCTCGACGGAAAGGGGCCGCAGCTTACTCCCGTCCTGAATGGTGCCCTCGAAGGGGTCATCAGTCTTGGATGCCTTGATTGAAATATCGGTAGAGGCGACAGATCTCGTCATTGAAAACCCATGAGTATTCTTGACAGAGAGCAGATATTGGCGTTCTTGCCAGGGAGGGAAGTCGGGTTCAAACAGATTTTCTTCGATCAACCAGCGATAAAAGCTGATCACCACCCCCATGCGCCTTTTGGCCGTCGCCGGCGCAAGTTCCCGTGCGTAAATCTTCTGTATTAGATGGCCACGATACCGATATGTCACCCGTGCCAGCTTGTTCCTTGGGAAGTGGAACAGCAACTCGTCGGGGTTGGTATGTTCATCTAACCATTCGCGATAGGCGCCAAGATCGTCTGCTTGGCTCATGCACGAGTTCATGTTTGGTTGGGGTTCTGCCTCTAGTTTGCAAAGCAGGTAGTTGTTGGCAATACCCCAAGGCGCACCAGAAGAGTCTAGAACAACAGGAAACAAGTTGTAGTTTCGGCGTTGCCCTGTAATCGGCTCAATCACGGAACGATAGTGATAGTTGAATGATTCACGCCCTTTCCCCTGTGGGATGTTCCGTTTAAAGCCGAGTGGATTGCAGGCGTCACAAGTCTCGGTTAATACGAAAACCGGGATCAGGACCTTTCGGAGTCTCTTCACCGTTCGCTTTCGCCGGTGAGCTTTGCGCGCAAGGCTGCTATGTGCTTCAAAGCAGTGTCTCGGTCGGTGACTTTCAGCCCTTCCGGAAAGGGCTCGCCCAACAATTTAACGAGGTTTGAAAGGCAAGGCTTGCGGGTGCCGGGCAACTGGCCCACAGCGGCCACGATGGCCGCATCTCCGACGCGCTCGCGTAGCCATATCAGCGTGCGCCGGACCCGGCCTTTAGCGACGATGATGCCAAGTTCAGCACCTCCTCCCTGCTGACCATCGGTACAGAGAGCCGCGTCGGCAGCTTCCGACAGCTCCACAGACTTTTTATTAAATAGATACAAAAAACCCTACCCATTCCGAAATATTTGTCCATCATATACGAACTTGCTCCTCATGCCTTCGGCGTGTCAACTTGTATGTCTGGTGGGCATCCCCCACCAGATGCTCCAGCCAGACCAGGGCCAAGGGGGAAATATTTCCTCTTCCCTTGAGTTGCCCGGGCAAGGTTTCCAGGGCCTCTGCCAGTCGCCCGGCTTCCGGGCCGGAACGGGCGCCATCCTGAAAGTGCCAATCCGGATGGGAGGCGAGTTCCTCTGTTTCCGTAAAAGGGGAAATGGAATCTTCCTGGAAACTATGGCGCTGGCGACGGATGTCGTCGGCCCAGGTGGCCGCTTCCACAAAAGCCACATAGGCAGGGGAGGCGCCTGGGTAGGCGGGGCGATGCTTTAGCCAGTGGGGATAATCCGGATGGCGTTGCAGCCAGTTCCCCAGGAGGACGCGTTCCTCCGGGCTTAATTGCTGCCAGGCGATGTGGGCGATGAGTCTATGGCCAGTGCCATTCCAGGCTACGGCGGAAAAGGAAAGACTCAGGGCCAGGAGGGCCAGGGCGGCTTTCCCGAGAAAGAAGCGGCTTCTCCCTTCCCGGGGCTGCATTCAGCGGTCCAAGTCGATGTCCGCGTGGGACAGGGGGTCTTCCAAGGGCTCCAGGTGGGTCATGACGTTGGCGCCGGGGACCGCTTCCCGAATGCCCGCTTCCACCTCTTCCGCCAGGGCATGGGCTTTCTGCACGGTCCAGACGCCGGGCACCAGCACGTGGAGAGTGACGAAGGCTCGGGTGCCCGCTTGACGGCTGCGTACCGCGTGGAAGCCGATCCCCCGTTGCCGGTAGTGGTCCAGGAGGGCGTCCACCGCGGCCTGCCGGGCGGGGGGTAAGGCTTCGTCCATCAGACCGGAGGCGGATCGATGTACCAGTTCCCAGCCTGTGGCCAGGATATGCACCGCGACCACCAGAGCCAGCAGGGGGTCGAGCCAGAGCCAGCCGGTAAGGGCCACGGCACCCACCCCGGCGATAACCCCTACGGAGGTCCAGACATCGGTCATGAGGTGGCGCCCATCTGCTTCCAGGGCAATGGAGCCCCGGGACTTGCCCGCCCGAAGCAGTACCTGGGCGGTGAAGAAATTGACCAGGGAGGCGAGCAGGGAAATCCCCAGGCCCAGACTGACCTGTTCCAAAGGCTGGGGATGAAGTAGGCGGAGGATGGCGGTAACGCCGATCCCTCCGGCTGCGGCCAGAATGAGCAGACCTTCAAAGCCGCTGGCGAAATATTCTGCCTTGGTATGGCCGTAGGCATGGTTTTCATCCGGCGGCAGAGCGGCCAGGCCCAGCATCCACAGGGCCATGACGGCTCCGGCCAGATTGACAAAGGATTCCAGGGCGTCGGATAGCAGGCCGACGGAGTCGGTGAGCCACCAGGCCGCTCCCTTGAGCAGAATGGTGGCCACGGCGGCGGCAATGGAGAGCCAGGCGTAACGGGTCAAAGGCTTGGAGTTCATGGGGCGAATTATCCCCTAAAAATGGGCCCTGCTCGGCCATGCTAAACTGTGCGGCCCAATTTCCCTTCCTGGTTCCCTGTGTCCGCCCATCTTCCTCCCCTCCCCCGGGATTCCATGGCTTTGGCTTTGTATCTGGCAGCCGGTCTGGTCAATCAGGTCCGTCAGGGCCGCAGCCTGACCGACGCCCTGGCGGCGGAACAGCGTCTGGATACGGCCATGCGGGCCCAACTCCAGGATTTATGCTTCGGCTGTCTGCGCCGCTACGGCTGGGGAGAAGGCCTGTTAGCCCAGTTGTTGCGCCAACCCTTGAAAGACGGGGAT
Organism: Azospira inquinata; assembly: GCF_018905915.1. Lineage (NCBI taxonomy): Bacteria > Pseudomonadati > Pseudomonadota > Betaproteobacteria > Rhodocyclales > Rhodocyclaceae > Azospira > Azospira inquinata. Next base: position 1,510,999 of record NZ_CP064782.1, on the reverse strand, counting down.
TTGCACAGCCTACTGCTGGTGGCTTTGTATCGCCTGGAAAGCCGCAGCGACATTGGTTTTACGGTGGTGGACCAGGCGGTGGAAGCGGCTGCCTATCTGGCGGGAGGAAAATTCAAAGGCCTGGTCAATGGGGTGCTGCGCAACTACCTGCGCCGCCGGGAAGCACTCCTCCAAGGGCTGACGGACAATCCGGAGGCGGCCAGCTGGGTTCCCCAATGGTGGCGAGAAAAGTTAGTGCAGGCGTACCCGGACCAGTGGCCGGCGGTGGTGGAGGCCTGTCGTCTTCCCCCGCCCATGGCTCTGCGGGTCAATCTTCGGCATATTGAGCGGGACGCCTATCTGAAGCTGTTGCAGGAGCAGGGCCTGGCGGCCACCCCCCTGGGGAGCGTGGGCCTGCGCCTGGAAAAGCCAGTGGCAGTCACCGCCCTGCCCCATTTTAGCGAGGGCTGGGTTTCCGTTCAGGATGGAGGCGCCCAACGGGCCGCCCCCTATCTGGACCTGGAGGATGGCCTAAAGGTGTTGGATGCCTGCGCCGCGCCAGGGGGTAAGTCCGCCCACATCCTGGAAAAGGCCCGGGTGGATTTGCTCTGCCTGGATATTGCACCGGCCCGCTGCCAGCGTATTGGGGAAAATCTCCAGCGCCTGGGGCTGACCGGGGCGAGGGTCAAGGTGGGAGATGGTGCCGACCCCAGGGGCTGGTGGGACGGCCATCCCTTTGACCGGATTCTGGCCGATGTACCCTGCTCCGCTTCCGGGGTGGTACGGCGTCACCCGGACATCAAATGGCTGCGCCGCTCCCGGGACATTCCCAAACTGGTCAAATTACAGCGCCAGATTCTGGAAGCTTTGTGGTCCTGCCTGGCCCCGGGAGGTAAACTCCTCTATGCAACTTGTTCCCTGTTCCCCGAAGAAAATACCCGCCAGATTGCCGCCTTTGTGGACCGTCATCCGGACGCGCTCCGGGTGCCCCTCCCGGGGGAAGCAGAGGGCGTGACAGAAATCCAATTGCTGCCCCGGACGGATGGGGACGGCCATGATGGCTTTTACTATGCACTGCTGCAAAAACGTCCTTAATCCCCTGTTTTTCCTGCTCCTCCTGGTGTGGCTGCCCTGGGCGGCGGCTGCCGACGTGGAGGTGCGCAATCCCAGCCTGACGCCTACGGATGATGGCTATGCCCTGTCCGCCGATTTCAACATCGACTTCAATAACCGTCTGGAAGAGGCGGTGGATCGGGGAGTGGTGCTTTATTTCGTGGTGGACTTCGAATTGAACCGCCACCGCTGGTATTGGCTGGATGACAAGGTGGCGAGCCGGACCCTGACCTACCGCCTGTCCTATAACGCCCTGACCCGCCTCTACCGGCTTTCCAATGGGGCTTTGCACCAGAACTTTAATTCCCTGGAATCGGCCCTGCGCCTCCTTTCCCGGCTGCGCAACTGGACGGTGCTGGAGCGGGGCAGTAGCGGCCTGGTCTATGGCCAGCCCTATCAGGCTTCCGTGCGCTTCCGCCTGGATACCAGTCAGTTGCCCAAACCCTTCCAGCTCACGGCCCTAGCCTATCGGGAATGGAATCTGAGCTCGGACTGGGCCCGCTGGAACTTTATCCCCGAACCCCGGGAGGCCCGCTAGGATGAAGGCCCTGGTCGTAGTGGCAGCGGCCGTGGGGACCATCCTCCTGTTCCTTCTGGCCAGCGCCAGCGCCAATACTTCCCTCTTCGCCCAGCACTATCCCTGGCTCCTCGGCCTTAATGCCCTGATGGCCCTGGCCCTGGCCGGCCTAGTGGCGTGGCAGTTGCGCAGCCTGTGGCGGGAATACCGGGCCAGGGTGTTCGGCTCCCGTCTGAAACTGCGGCTGCTGGTGATGTTTGCCCTCATGGGGGTGTTGCCCGGGGTGGTGATTTACGGGGTCTCGGTGCAGTTTGTCACCAAGAGTATTGATTCCTGGTTTGACGTGCGGGTGGAAAAGGCCCTGGAATCCGGGCTGAACCTGGGGCGCAGCACCCTGGATACCCTGCTGTCCGACCTCACGGAAAAGGGCCATCACATGGCGGGGGAACTGGCGGGCCATCCGGACATGGCCCGTCACCTGCTGCTCAACCGGCTGCGGGACCAGGCCGGGGTGGATTCGGCCGCCCTTTTCTCCCTGTCCGGCCAGGTGGTGGCCAATGCCAACGCCAGCTACTCCAGCTTTATTCCCCTCCTGCCCAGCGTGGCCCAGCTTAAGCAGGCCCGGCTGGCTTCCCGGGGCATCAGCACCATCGAGGGGGAAGCGGGCAAAGATATGGTGCTGCGGGTGCTGGTGCCCCTCCCCATTTTCAGTTTGCAGGAAGAACCCCGCATTCTCCAGCTGACCCAGCCCGTCCCCGCCACCATCGCCCAGAATGCGGAGGCAGTCCAGGACGTGTACCGGGACTATCAGGAACTGTCCCTGGCCCGCCAGGGCCTGACCCAGATTTATGCCCTGACCCTGACCCTGACCCTGCTCCTGGCCCTGTTTACCGCCATTGCGGTGGCTTACGTGCTGGCCCGGCGCCTGTCCGCGCCCCTTTCTATCCTGGCCGAGGGCACCCAGGCTGTCGCCGCCGGGGACTTCACCCCCCGACAGGCCATTTACAGCCGGGATGAGCTGGGGGTGCTGACCCAGTCCTTTAACCAAATGACCCGTCAGCTGGACGACGCCCGGCGGGAGACGGAGCGGCACCGTTCCGAACTGGAATCGGCCCGGGCTTACCTGGAAGAAATCCTCGCCAATTTGTCTGCCGGGGTGCTGGCCTTTGACCGGCGCTTTGTCCTGCGGGCCCTGAACCAGAGCGCGTCCGCCATCCTGGGAGACGATTTTGTCGGCCTCCTGGGGGACCCGGTGGAGGCCTGGCCGCGCCAGTCCGTCCTGGGCCGGGCCATTCGGGACGGCTTTGGGGAACACAAAGAAGAGGAATGGCAGTCCCAGATTGAATTGGAGCGGGACGGGGGCGCGCCCCAGGTACTGCTGGTGCGGGGCTCTTCCCTGCCGGAGGCCAGCGGTGGCGGCTACGTGGTGGTTTTTGACGACGTTACCCAGCTCATTGCCGCCCAGCGCAGCGCCGCCTGGGGGGAAGTGGCCCGGCGCCTGGCCCATGAAATCAAGAATCCCCTCACCCCCATTCAGCTTTCCGCCGAACGCCTGCAAATGAAACTGGCGGATCGGTTGGAAGGGGGGGAAGCGGATATGCTGCAACGCTCTACCCAGACCATCATCAATCAAGTGCAGGCCATGAAGCACATGGTGGACGACTTCCGGGATTACGCCCGGATGCCGCCCCCCCAGCTGGCCCCCCTGGACCTGAATGCCCTGGTGCGGGAAGTGCTGGGCCTCTACGAAACCTCCTCCGCCCAACTCCGGGTCCGGTTGGGGGACAACCTGCCCCCGGTGCGGGGCGATGGCACCCAGCTGCGCCAGATCATCCACAACCTGCTGCGCAACGCGGAGGACGCCCTGGCGGATAGCCCGGACGCCCTGATCGACCTCACTACTTCCCTGGCCGGGCGCTACGTCCAGCTTACCGTGGGGGACAACGGCCCCGGTTTCCCCCAGGAAATTCTTGCCCGAGCTTTCGAGCCCTACGTCACGACCAAGCCCCGGGGCACCGGGCTGGGCCTAGCCATTGTGCGCAAAATCGTGGACGAGCACGGGGGCAGTATTCACATCACCAACAAACCTGGACTTTCAACCGGTCAGGTGGCCGGGGCGGAAATCACCATCCGCCTGCCCATCGCCGGGGAGGACACGCATGGCACAGATACTGGTCGTTGACGACGAAATCGGCATCCGGGAACTGCTTTCCGAAATCCTTGCCGACGAGGGCCATACGACCTGGCTGGCGGAAAATGCCGCCGCCGCCCGTCGGCTGCGGGCGGAAAAGCGCCCGGATCTGGTCTTGCTGGATATCTGGATGCCGGATACGGATGGTATTTCCCTGCTCAAGGAATGGGGGGGGGCTGGGCTTCTGACCATGCCGGTAGTGATGATGTCCGGCCATGGCACCATTGATACGGCGGTGGAAGCCACCCGCCTGGGGGCGGTGGATTTCCTGGAAAAGCCCATCGCTCTGCAAAAGCTCCTGGCCACGGTAAAAAAGGCCCTCAAGTATGATCCCCAGGCCCAGAAGCCGCCTTTGACCCTGGACGCATTCGCCCGCTCTCCCCTGCTAAAGGATTTAAAAAAGCGTCTGGACCAAGCGGCCAAGGGCAGTGCCATCCTGCATCTCAAGGGGGGCAGCGGAGCCATTGCGGAAATCTGCGCCCGGACCCTCCAGGTGCCCCATTCCCCTTGGCTCGATCTGGCGGCGGAATCTGGCCCCCTCACCCAGGAGCGCTTACAGGCTTCTGCCGGTGGCGTGGTGTTTGTGGGGGACCTGGCGGCCTTGGGGCGGATGCAGCAGATGAATCTGGTCTATGCCCTGGAACGCCTGGAAAAGCACCGGTTGCTTCTGGTTACCGCCTGTACCAAGCCCCTGACGGCCCTCAAGGAAGGGGGCTGGGACGAAGACCTGCTCTCCCGCCTGGGGGCGGTGTGGCTGGCCCTGCCCCAACTGGCCAACCATGGGGACGAGGTGCCGGAAATTGCCAGCCTGCTCCTGGGCCATCTGGTGGAACGGGGGGATGTGCCGACCCGGCGCTTTGCCAGCGGCGCCCTCAACGCTCTGCGCATGCACCGCTGGCATGGGGACGGCTGGAGCGAGTTGCAGGCCACGGTGCGCAATCTGGCACTGACCGCCCTGGAGGAGGAAATCAGCGCCGAGGATGTGGCCCATCTCCTGCACAGCGAGGCGGAAAGTGAAGCCGGCCAGCAGCCCCTGCTGCCCCTTTTGGACCAGCCCCTGCGGGAAGCTCGGGACGCCTTCGAAAAGCTCTATTTCGAATACCTGCTCAAGCAGACCGGGGGCAACATGACCCGGGTGGCGGAAAAGTCCGGCCTGGAGCGTACCCACCTTTATCGCAAGCTGAAGCAGCTGGGGGTGTCCACGGGCCGTAAGGGGGAAGAGGCCTGAGGGCTCCCCTCGGGCCCTTGTTTCCTGTCCAGGAAGCGGGCGAACCGTTCCGGGAAAATGGCGGGGGGCGCGGGAATAGCGGATAATTCCCGTTTTTCTCCGGCGGAGCCCGACGTGACCCGACCCCGCAACGACAATTTTCTCCGTGCCCTGCTCAAAGAACCCACCGACTACACTCCCGTGTGGTTGATGCGCCAGGCCGGGCGTTATCTTCCCGAATACTGCGAGACCCGCAAACGGGCCGGCAGCTTCCTGGATCTCTGTAAAAATCCGGATCTGGCCTGCGAGGTTACTCTCCAGCCCCTGGCCCGCTACGATCTGGATGCGGCCATTCTCTTCTCCGACATCCTCACCGTGCCCGACGCCATGGGCCTGGGGCTCTATTTTGCCGAAGGGGAAGGCCCCAAGTTCGAGTCGCCCCTGCGCAATGAGTGGGAAATCCGCTCTCTGCGGGTGCCTGACCCCCATCAGCACCTGGGCTATGTGATGGATGCGGTGGCGGAAATCCGTCGGGCCCTGGACAACAGCGTCCCCCTCATCGGCTTTTCCGGCAGCCCCTATACCCTGGCCTGCTACATGGTGGAAGGCGGTTCCTCCAGCGATTACCGCCAGATTAAGACCATGCTCTACTCCCGGCCGGAGCTGTTGCACCACATCCTGGATGTGACCGCCCGGGCGGTGACCGATTACCTGAACGCCCAGATCGAATCCGGCGCCCAGGCCGTGATGATTTTCGACTCCTGGGGAGGCAGCTTGTCTGCCGCCGCCTACAAGGAATTTTCCCTGTCCTACATGGAGCGCATCCTGGCCGGTCTGATCAAGGAACGGGACGGGGAAAAGGTACCGGCCATCGTCTTCACCAAGGGAGGCGGACTCTGGCTGGAAGATATCGCCGCTAGCGGCTGCCAGGGCGTGGGCCTGGACTGGACCATGGATATTAGGGAAGCCCGGCGCCGGGTCGGTGACCGGGTGGCCCTGCAAGGCAATCTGGACCCCAGCGTCCTCTTCGCTACCCCGGAAGTGGTGGCGGCGGAAACCCGCAAGGTGCTGGAAGCCTTCGGCCCGGGCAATACGGGCCATGTTTTCAACCTGGGCCACGGCATTTCCCAATTCACCCCGCCGGACAACGTGAGTGCCCTGGTGCAGACGGTGCACGGCTACACCCGCTTCCCCGCCTGAGCCGGAAGGGGACCGGGGTGGGCCCGAGGCTCCCCCGGTTGTCCCAAGACTTATGCACAGTTTTCCCCACCCGATACAAAGCGTCACAATTCATTGTAGAGAATTAAGAGTCTTAAATAAGCTAATGATTTACATGAATAAAAGTGATGCTTTTGTTATCACAGCGGGTAGGCGGAAGGTGTTATCCCCCGGGCAGGTCACGGGGAAGGCAAAAAAACCCACAAAGTTATCCACAGCCTGTGTGGGGAAAAAACCGGGTCAGGCCTGGGAGGCCCAGGGGGGGCCGATCTTCCGCCCTGGCCGGGTGCGGGGGGCCGCCCCATGCCCCTGTCGCTTCCCCATGGAAGGCGGGTTTTTGCTCCCTCTCTCCCTGGTTCGGAGCTGAGCCGCCATGGCTGTGGTGCGGGTCGCCCTGGATGTTCCCCTGTATCGTCAATTCGATTACCTGGCCCCGGACGGGGTGCCGGGGGACGTGGGGCGCCGGGTGCGGGTGCCCTTCGGCCATCGGGAAAAGATCGGCATCATCACCGAGGTGCTGGAACAGGGAGAGCTGCCGCCGGAGCAGTTGAAGCCGGTGGATGAGATTCTCCGGGACCTGCCCCCCCTGCCCCCGGACTGGTTGCGTCTCTGCGGCTTCTGCGCCGCTTATTACCATGTGCCCCTGGGGGAAGCCATGCTGGCCGCCCTGCCCGTGGGCCTGCGTCGCCCCCATCCCCCCAAGGCCCGGGCTGTCCGGGCTGGAGCCAAGGTGCCCCCCGGGGCGCCGCCTCCGGAACTAACCCCGGGCCAGGCCCAGGCGGTGGAGGCGGTGCTGGGGGCCGGTCCCGGCTTCCATCCTTTCCTCCTCTACGGTATTACGGGCTCGGGCAAAACCGAGGTCTATCTGCGTCTGGTGGCCCGGGCCCTGGCGGAGGGGCGGCAAGCCCTGGTGCTGGTGCCGGAAATCAACCTCACGCCCCAGCTGGAGGCCCGCTTCCGCAGCCGTTTTCCTGAAGTGGGCTTGGTAGCCCTCCATAGCGAACTGGGGGAAGCGGCCCGCACCCGGCACTGGAAGGCGGCCTTCGACGGTAGCGCCCGCATTGTGCTGGGCACCCGGCTGGCCGTATTCACCCCGCTCCCGGACCTGGGCCTGATTGTGGTGGATGAGGAGCACGACGCCTCCTTCAAGCAGCAGGACGGAATGCGTTATTCCGCCCGGGACGTGGCCGTGTTCCGCGCCCGGGAGCGGGCTGTGCCCATTGTGCTGGGCTCCGCTACCCCGGCCCTGGAATCCTGGGCCAATGCCATCGGGGAAGGCAACAAACACCCTTACACCCTCCTCACCCTGGGGGATCGGGCGGTGGCCAACGCCCAGCTGCCCACGGTGCGTCTGGTGGATACCCGCAAGGAAAAGCTCCAGGACGGCCTTTCCCAGGCCCTCTGGCAGGCCCTGGAGCAACGCCTGGAGCGGGGCGAACAGAGTCTGGTGTTCCTTAACCGGCGGGGCTATGCCCCGGTGCTGGCCTGCCCGGCCTGTGGCTGGATTTCCCGCTGCCGCCGCTGTGCCGCCAATCTGGTGCTCCATCTGGCGGACCGGCGCCTGCGCTGCCACCACTGCGGTTTCGAGACCCCTATCCCCCGGGCCTGCCCCACCTGCGGCAATCAGGACATCCACCCCTTTGGCCGGGGCACCCAGCGCTTGGAAGAGGCCCTGGCGGAGCGCTTTCCCCAGGCCCATATCCTGCGGGTGGATCGGGATTCGGCCCGCTCCCGCAAGCAATGGGAAGGCCTGCTGGCCCAGATCCACAGCACGGACCCGGCGATCCGGGCGGATATCCTGGTGGGTACCCAGATGCTGGCCAAGGGCCACGATTTTCCCCGCCTTACCCTGGTGGAGGTGGTGGGGGCAGATGCGGCCCTCTTCGCCGCCGACTGGCGGGCACCGGAGCGGCTTTTCGCCCAGCTCATGCAGGTGGGGGGGCGGGCTGGCCGGGCCGAGCTGCCCGGGGAGGTGCTGATCCAGACCGAGCAGCCGGGCCATGCTCTGTATGGGGCCCTGGTACAGCACGACTACCCGGCCTTTGCCGCTTCCCAACTGGAAGAGCGGCGCCAGGCGGGCTTTCCTCCCTTTGCCTTCCAGGCCATGCTGCGGGCGGAAGCCCCGGATATGGGGGATGCCCTCAAGTTCCTCAGTGAGGCCCGGGCCCGGGGCGCGGCTCTGGATCAGGGGCGGGCCGTGGCCCTCTATGACCCGGTGCCCATGCGCATGGCCCGGCTGGCCAATCTGGAGCGGGGCCAGCTACTGGCGGAATCCATGGTGCGCCCGGCGCTCCAGGCCTTTCTTTCCGCCTGGGTGCCGGAAATTACGGCCATCAAAGCACCATCCCGGCTGCGCTGGCACCTAGAAGTGGATCCCCTGGAGTTTTAGACGGGGGCCTGGGCCTGCGCCTCACCGTGGTCTGGTGCCGAGAGCGCCTTTGATAGGCCGGATTAGCCCCGCCAGATGGTCTTTTCCCCAAAGCCCATGGGGAACGCCCAGCCCGATCTCCCCTATTCCCGCTCTAGCTTGCCCGCCCCTAGTCGGTCTCCGGCTGGTGGCCCAGCCAATCCGCCCGCTGCCTCAAGCGCCGGGCCACATCCCCTGCCAGCCCCGGCCACCGGGCCGCTGCTTCCAGGGCCCCTATAGACGGGCGATGCTGGCCCATGAGGTCTGCCAGGGCGGTGAGGGTGGCGCCGGGATTGGGGCGTGCCACCAGGGTAAGCTGCCCCCGGGCCGGGGCAAGGCCTCCCCGCAGCACCCGAAAATACCAGCCCGTCAGGCCCTGCTCTGCCACGTAGGCGGCCACTCCGTCCTGCTCCAGGCGGGCGTCGATTTTCCAGCAGGGGCGGCGGGGCTGGCTTAATTCCAGCACCACCTCTCCCCAGGCGTAGCGGTCCCCGATGCACACCGCCGCCTGGTCACCGCCCGCCGTGCTGAGATTTTCCCCCAGCATCCCGGGCACCAGGCGCGTTGCCAGGTGGGGAAAGGCCGTGGCCAGGGCCCGGTAATTTTCCCGGGGAAAGAGGTGAATGGCCTTGTCCGGACCCCCATGGACCCGAGGGTCCGCCTGGTGGTCCCCCTGTATGCCCAGGGTGGTCACGGTGAGGGGGGTGTCCCGGAGGGTTTTGTAGATGCCGCTGGGGCGGCCGTCCGGCAGGGGGCCCGGGCCGCCGGTATAGACGCTTTGAAGCGTCAGGGCGAAGTCAGGCGTGGTCACGGGTGAGACTCCTGGGGCCACAGCCAGGCGGCACCCCGGACCCCGGAGGAATCCCCGTGGCGGTTGGGCAGAAGCCGGGTGCGGACGGTATCGGAAAAGACATGGGGCCCCCACAGCCGGGGCACGGTGCGGTAAAGCCGGGTAAGGTTGGACAGGCCGCCCCCCAGAACAATGACCTCCGGGTCCAGCACATTGATGACCGTGGCTAGGCTGCGGGCCAGCCGGGCTTCGTAGCGGCCCAGGGCGGCCTCCGCCAAGGGATCCCCGGCCGTCGCCCGGCTTGCCAGGTCTGCTACGTCCTTGATCTCCGGGTCGGCGCCGGGCTGGCGTTCGTAGTCCGCCAGCAGGCCGGGACCGGACAGATAGGTTTCTATGCAGCCCCGGCGCCCGCAGTAGCAGGCGGGCAGCGGCAAATCCTCTTTCTGGGGAGCTGGCAGGGGGTTGTGGCCCCACTCCCCGGCAATGGCGTTGGCTCCCACCAGCACTCGGCCCTGGAGCACGATACCGCCCCCCACCCCGGTGCCCAGGATCACCCCGAAAACGCTGTTCGCCCCCTGCCCTGCCCCATCCACCGCCTCCGACAAGGCAAAGCAGTTGGCATCGTTGGCCAGGCGTACCGGGCGTTCCAGGGCCCTTTCCAGGTCCCGGCCCAGGGGGTGGCCGATGAGGCAGGTGGAATTGGCGTTCTTCACCCGCCCATCCGCCAGGGATTCGGCCCCCGGAATGCCTACCCCCACCGAGCCCTTTAAGCCCAGGGTGGCCTCCGTTTCCTGCACCAGCCCCACCAGGGCGGCCAGGGTGGCCGAATAATCCCGGGCCGGGGTGGGCACCCGCCGCCGCAGGAGTTCCCGGCCCTGGTCATCCAGGGCCAGGATTTCGATTTTTGTACCGCCAAGATCAATTCCAATACGTAGTGGCATGATTTTTAATGAAGTAATGTTTCAGATTTTCTATGGCTACGTATCTAATTAAAATAAAATGGGTATCCAGGAAGCCTGTTGTATGCATTATTATTTAATAGAGGCTTGTTGAGTACTTTATTGGTCTTGCCTCTGGTTTTGCTGGTGGCCAAAGTTAGCAAAAAATACCTCTGACTTTAGACTTGGATGCACGATGAATGCCCCCCCAGAGCATAATTTGCTTCACCAAGGTGGCTGCCGCATTAGTTTGCTGCTCCCAGCCTCACCTTCTGCGGTAAGGGCGTTTCAAATCCATCGTTTGCTGCAATCCCGTGACCGCAGAAACGTCAACACCCCGTTTCCCTGCCAATCGATTTTTAGTCTGGTTAGCACACTGAATACAACGACTGCGCCTTCGTGTAACTCACCATGCTGATGAGAAAAACGATCACGGAAGTGCACCAAGTTGCCATCAAGAAATAAAAGCGTTCGAAATACGATCCGTACCGGGGCCACGAAACAATGAGCTCCAAGCTGCTGAGGCATTAAGGCTGGGGCGGAACGGCCTTCCAAAGGCGCAAAAAGGTCGAAAAGTAAGCCTTGGGGACTAACTATTAGCTAGCCGATCACCATGGCCTTGTAAACGTCGCTGAGATACCACATTAATTGCCTTACTGGCCGAGTTCATGACCGATAATGTCGGATGGACTCGAGTAGGAAAGCTAGGGTAATTTCCGCCTTTCGGCCTTTCCCTGCATATGGTCAGAAAAGCTTGAATTCAAAGACTCTTGCGCGCTCAGTGAGCATTAGTTCGGGATATCGGTGCGATTAGTGCGCATTAGTTCAGGATATCGGATGATATTATCGAGAAGCCCCCACATGCTGGTGGTCGGGCTTTCTTGTTCTTCTGATTGACTTGGGTAGACAGACGGGCGTTGCTTAACAAATTCCTGGCGTGCTTTATCGATAGCGGCCCTGACGACGTTGGTCGGCTTTTTTCTATTGCTTGATTGGCAGCCGTAAAAAGAAGCTGTTGCGGGACAATAAGACAGTTCATCGTGCCATTGATTGCGCATGTGCCGGGCAGGTGTCTTGGGTGAAGTTTCAGTGTCTGGCTGATAGTCACCTCGAAACCGATAGTCGATTCTAGCGATGGGTTTGCCCTTTTTGGTGAAAACCCGAAGTTTCCCAAGTAGTTCAAGAGAAAGAGTGCCTTCGCAACGTTTCATGCCTTCTGGCTCGGTTAGCGTATGCGATAGAGACTCAAATAGCACCGGTTCAAAACGCTGGTTGTGGTAGGCAATCAGATAGATCAGAGTTTGGCCGACTCCTGTGCCGTGGGTTCCGGTTCCTTGGGCAACTATCATATCGGCTTGGTTGGGACCTGTTTGCAGGACTTTGGCAAAGCCATTGCTATACCAATCTTCGATGGATAACGTATCGCTCAGACGATAAGTACCAGAAGCAGTAGATTGGTAGATGTGCAGGGTCAGCGCCTGTGAGTTGGTTCGGTCCGTTTGCAGGCAGAATTTTGTGGAGCTCCCAAGGGCGAAGTTTGCCGGCTGACAATGCTTGGGAGGGGGCGTCTGTTGGTTGCTTGGGAGTGGGATGCCGTGGCACCACACGGGTAATATCATGGTACCGATGTAGATGATGAGCGCCAGTCCAGCAACGCGGGGGTAACCGGTGAGCGAGTTAGGTAGTTTCATTTGAACTTGAGTAAATAAGTAGCATTGAAACAGAATCATCCGAAACGAGTTACCGTTTAATGAAACACGACAATATAAAATCTGCTGCTAGAAGAACTTATTGGATTGATGGGTGAGAGCATTAGTAGAAAACCTGAGTACGATTATGACGAAATATGGATAATATGGCTGGTAATAGTCAATAGATAATAGGATTTTAGTAAAATAATGAAACCAAGGATTTAATTCAATTAGATAATAATCGTTATTATTGGATATCAGATGGTCGTTATTCCGCCAAGGTCAATGCCGATGCGCATGGGAATGGGGAAAAACACGGGACAGCCGCCAGTGTAGGGGAAAAGAAAAAGCCCCGCAGAAGCGGGGCTTTGGGGGGAGGATTTCCCGGGAATTACATCTGGCCTTCCCGCAGGTAGCGCAGGTGCCAGGCCAGGGCTTCTTCCAGCAGGTGGGGGGTTTGCTTGCCGGGAGAATGGTCCAGGGAGCGCTTGTAGTAGTCCATCAAGGCGGGCTTGAAATGGGGGTGGGCGCAATTTTCGATGACCACCTTGGCCCGTTGCTTGGGAGACAGACCGCGCAGGTCGGCCAGACCCTGTTCGGTGACGATCACCTGAACGTCGTGCTCCGTGTGATCCACGTGGGAGACCATGGGCACGATGCAGGAGATTTCCCCGCCCTTGGCCTGGGACGGGGTCATGAAGAAGGACAGGAAGGCGTTCCGGGCGAAGTCGCCGGAGCCGCCGATGCCGTTCATGATCTTGGTGCCCATGACGTGGGTGGAATTGACGTTGCCGTAGATGTCCGCTTCGATCATGCCGTTCATGGCAATGACCCCCAGGCGGCGGATGACTTCCGGGTGATTGGAGATTTCCTGGGGCCGCAAGATGATGTTGTGCTTGAAGCGGTCCAGGTCGGAATTGAGTTCCGTAAGAGCGCTGGGGGACAGGGAGAAGGCGGTGGCGGAAGCGACGGTCAGCTTGCCGGACTTGATCATCTCCAGCATGCCGTCCTGCAACACTTCCGTGTAGGCCGTCAGATTTTCAAAGGGGCCCTTGTTGAGGCCGGCCAGCACCGCATTGGCGATATTGCCCACGCCGGACTGGAGGGGCAGCAGGTTCTTGGGCAGACGGCCCTTGGCCACTTCGTGCTCCAGGAATTCCAGGATGTGCCCGGCGATTTTGCGGGAGCTTTCGTCCGGCGCGGAGAAGGCGGAATTCCGGTCGGTCTGGTGGGTTTCCACAATGGCGATGATCTTGTTGGGATCCACGCGGAAATAGGGTTCCCCGATCCGATCATCGGTCTTGATGATGGGAATGGGCTTACGGTGGGGCGGCAGGGCGGTACCGTAATAGATGTCGTGCATCCCTTCCAGGGCCGGGTGCTGCCAGGAATTAACTTCCAGGATCACCTTGTCGGCACAGTCCAGCCAGGTCTTGTTGTTGCCCACGGAGGAGGAGGGAATCAGGCGGCCATCTTCCAGAATGCCGGAGACTTCCACCACGGCCACGTCCAGCTTGCCCAGGAAGCCGAACCAGACGGACTGGGCCACGTGGGAAAGGTGGATGTCGATGTATTCCATTTCCCCCGCATTAATGCGTTTCCGGCAGGTGGGATCGGACTGGTAGGGCAGGCGCATTTCCACCCCGTCCACCATGGCCAGGGCGCCGTCCAGTTCGGGGGCGGTGGAAGCACCGGTCCACACGCCGATCTTGAACTTTTTGCCATACAGATTGGCATCCATGATGCGCTTGGCCAGGGCGGCGGGCACCGACTTGGGATGGCCGGCACCGGTAAAGCCGCTCATGCCGACGTTAACGCCGGAGGGAATGAGGGCGGCGGCTTCCTCGGCCGACATGATCTTGCTGCGCAGGGCAGCGTTCAGAATCCGTGTTCCTGCAGACATGGATCAACTCCTTTGGTGTATGGGTTTTATAACTGCTATGTCGGTTAAAAAAGCTCCGGCCCGGGGGCCCGATAGGACCACCCGTCAGCGACGCTTCCGGTGGAAAGCGGCGTGCACAGGATCGTTCAGGCCGGCGAACTGATCCGGGCGATGGCGGCCTCGTAAGCCGTCAAGGAATCCGGGTAATTGGTACTGGAGACATACATGTCGTGGGCCAGCCCGTCGGAGAGGCCATAGACCCAACCGTGAACAGTCAGGTCCTGGCCCCGATCCCAGGCGCCCCGTACCGCCGTAGTATGGCAGACATTGAACACCTGTTCGATCACATTGAGTTCGCAGAGCCGGTCGTGGCGGGCCTGGGGATCTTCAATGGCTTCAATGAGCTTGCCATGCTTCTGGCGCACATCCTGGATATGCCGCACCCAGTTATCCACCAGGCCCAGGCGCAGGTTGTTGAGGGCCGCCAGCACCCCACCGCAACCGTAATGCCCCACCACCATGATGTGCTTTACCCGCAGCACTTCCACGGAATACTGGATCACGGAGAGGCAGTTCATGTCGCTGTGGACCACCACGTTGCCCACGTTGCGGTGGACAAAGACTTCTCCGGGCTGGAGCCCGGTAATTTCATTGGCGGGCACCCGGGAATCGGAACAGCCGATCCACAGATATTCCGGAGCCTGGAGCTGAGCCAGCCGGTCAAAGAAAGTGGGGTCTTCTGCCCGGATACTTTCTGACCATGCACGGTTTTGCTCAAACAAATGTTCCAGCCCAGCGTTTCCTGCCATGGGGATGAAGTCTTTCTATAATTATTAATAACGCCTGTCTATTTTAACGCGAAACCGGATGATTTTCCTGACAAAGGTAGAATGGGCCAGAGAGGAAAAATCATGATCGTAAAATTCCAAAGTACCGCCGCCGCCGATGTCATTACCTTTGCCGATGTGGCCCGCCTGCTGCTCCGTTTGCTGGGCAAGGAACCCACCGCCCGGGGGGTGATTGCCCCAGGGGAATTGGATCAGGCCGTGGCCCGTCTGGAGGGCCTGGAAAAGCCCGCCAAGGACGGCAAAGCCCAGCTGCTGGAAGATTCGGGCATCGGCATGGAGCCCCATGAAGTGGTGGCCCTGGCCACCCGGGCCCAGCCCTTCATCCGCATGTTCGCCCAGGCCGCCAAGGCGGAAAAGGCGGTCACCTGGGAAGCGGCCCAGGATTTCTACGAAGACGGTGGCTTGGGGATTGAAGGCTAGGGCCTAAAGCCCGGGGGGCGGAAAAATCTTCCGGCCCTTCCCCGGGCCTGGGTCACCTATTCCCCCAGCCAGCCCCGGCGCAGCCGGCCCGTGGATTCGGGCAGGCCTTCCATTAGCCGCAGCTCGGCCCGATGGGCGGGGGGCGGAGCCAGTACCAGGTGGGTTTCCTGGAGTTCATCCCGGCGGAAATAGTGGAGCTGGATGTCGTCCCCCGCCCGGTGCCGGGCGAGCAGCTCATCCAGGCCGTCCGGGCTGATACGCAGGCCGTTCCAGGCCACCAGCACGTCGCCGCCCGCCAGCCCGGCCCGTTCCGCCGGACCGCCGCTGAAGACGGTGGCGAGCTTCAGATCCCCCCCTTCCACCGTGGTGCGTACCCCCAAGCTGGGCTTGTCTCCCAGGGGCTGCCATTGGAGTTTTACCCCCAGGGCTTTGAGGGGCTTTTCCAGGGCCACGTCCCCCGGGGTAGTTACGGCCTTTTCCAGCCAGCGGGCGGCGGTGGGGCCCCCCACTTCCGCCACGGCGGTGAAAATGTCCCCTTCCCCCACCCCCGTGCCGCTTTGGCCGTAGCGTTGCCAGAGCACCTGCATCACCTGATCCAGGCTCTTGCGCCCGTGGCTGCCCCGGCGCAGTTCCAGGTCCAGGCCCAGGGCGATGAGGGCGCCCTGGGTATAGTAGTTGACCACCGCATTGGGGGTGTTTTCGTCCGGCCGGTAGGCTTTGATCCAGGCGTCGAAGGAGGAATCGGCCACGCTTTGCTTCAAGCGCCCCGGGGCCTGACGTACCCGTTCCGCGGTCTTGCCCAGGAGCTTGAGGTAGGTTTTGGCGTCGATGCGGCCGCTGCGCAGCAGGCCCAGATCGTCGTAATAGGAGGTGAAGCCTTCAAAGGCCCAGAGCAGGTGGGTGTGGGCTTCCCGGTCCAGGTCATAGGGGATGAAGGCTGCGGGCTTGATGCGCTTCACGTTCCAGCTGTGGAAATATTCGTGGCTACAGAGGCCGAGAAAATTCACGTAACTGTCCGGCAGAGGCCCTTCCGTGGGGGTCTGGGTCCCGGGCAGGTCGTTGCGGGAAGCCAACAGGGAGGTGGAGGCCCGGTGTTCCAGGCCGCCGTAGCCCTTGCCCACCACGGTGACCAGGAACAGGTAACGGTCCATGGGGGCGGTCTTGGCAAAGAGCCGGATGTGGCTTTCGCAGATGGGCTTCAGGTCCTTGGCCAAGCGCTCCAGATCCCCGTCATGGCGACCGGTGACGGCCACCGCGTGGGGCGTGCCGCAAGCCTTGAATTCCACCACGTCGAAATGGCCCATTTCCACCGGGTGATCCAGCAGCTCGTCGTAATCCGCCGCCTCATACAGGCCAAATCCCCAGCGCTTGGCTGCCCCCTTTTCCCCCTTGGCCGGGCGCATGGCCGTGGCTACCCGCCAGTCCTGATAGGCCTTGCCCGCCGGGGGCGCCAGTTCTACCCGGCAGGGCAGATGTTCCTGGCCCACCACGCCGAGAAAGATGCTGGGACCGTTGAAATAGGCGTGGCTCCGATCCAGATGGGCGCCCCGCACGGACAGGTCCCAGGCGTAAACTTGGTAACTTACCTCCAGGGCCCGGCCCGGTTTCACCGGCGCCGCCTGCCAGCTGTGCTTATCCAGCTTGGTCAGGGCCACCGGCTTGCCGTCCGCCTGGGCCTGGATGCTCACCACCTGGCGGGCGAATTCCCGGATCAGGTAGCTGCCTGGAATCCAGGTGGGCAGGGCGAAGCGCTGGCCCGCCGGGTCCGGTGCCGCCACCCGGCAGGTGATGTGGAAAAGATGGGCCTCGGGGGACGCGGGGGTCAGGGTGTAACGAACAGGATGGACCATGATGGCAATGGCAAAAATTGGGCAGGAAAAAAGGGCGCCGACTCTGGGCCGGAGCAAGGGGCGGCCCCGGCTGGGCCGCTGGGCACTCATTGTAGCGCTGTGGAGCGGCATGGCTCCCCTTCCCACCCTGGCTGGGGAAGGAATCGCCACGGGGGCGGCGGAGGAAGGGGAAATCCCTGCGGGGGCCGTGGCCCCCACCCTCCCCTCGCCCACGGCCCGGCCCCCCGTTGCCCTGCCCCGGGTGGCCGTGGATGTGGGCCATTCCCTCAAAGATAGCGGCGCCATCAGCGCCCGGGGCCGCAGCGAGTTTTCCTTCAACCTGGACCTGGCCCGGCAGCTGGCCACGGCCCTGGAAGCCAAGCATTTGGCCGTTACCCGGATCAATTTCGACGGCAAAATCCCCAGCCTGGCGGCCCGTCCCGAAGCGGCCGTGGGGGCGGATTATTTCATTTCCCTGCACCACGATTCCCTGGACCCCTCCTTCCTCCACCTCTGGGAGTGGGACGGGCGGCCGGAAACCTATAACGACGAACCCCGCTTCCGGGGCTTTGCCCTCTTCATTTCCCACCGCAACCCGGACGTGGCCCAAAGCCTAGCCTGCGCCTCCGCCATCGGTGCCCGCCTGCGCCGCCTGGGTTTCGCCCGGGCCACCCACCACAGCGCCACCGCCCTAGGCACCCCCCGCCCCTGGGCCGACGAAACCAACGGGGTGCGCTTCTACGACACCCTGTTGGTCACCTCCCACACCACCGTCCCCGCCGTGCTCCTGGAAGCGGGCATGCTGAAAAACCGGGAAGAAGAACTGGCCCTGGCCGACCCCGCCAACCAGGCCCGCATGGCGGATGGCATCGCCACCGGGCTGGCGGCCTGCATGATGGAGTTGAGGGCGGACAAGGGGGAGGGGCGGCAGTAGGAGCTTGGATGTTGGGGCTTGCGCTTTGCAGCGTGGGTATCCGGGACGACTGGATAATATTGCTGCCACGTTACGCTCCGGAAAGGCTAAGTTCTGCCTAAATTCGGTGAGCGTAATCTTCTTATTTCTCAAAGAATTAACAAAAAAACCAGATTCCTTACTCCCGACCTTGCTGGGGGGCTGTGAGGCTCAGTCGGAGTGATGGAGGTATCGTTGCGTTAGTTATCTTAATAACATAACCCATTTGACATTAATGTCGCCGTGGCCATAGGATAGCGAAACACAGATTTTTATATGTACGATTATTAGGCCAGAAATAGATGCTGCTATTGGAATTTACTTCACGTTGCCAATTAAAATGGGGGAGCTATGAACCGAGTTGTAACAGAGATAAACGTTGACAACCCGATTGAGAGATCGGAGGAAGTAATTGAGCAACGACCTTATTTTTTTTCCCCTTCGACCCTAAAGTTCATCCTAATGTCTGCCTGTACCTTAGGGATTTATGAACTATATTGGTTTTATAAAAACTGGGTATTGATTAAGGCGAGATCAAATAAAAGAATAATGCCTTTCTTGAGAGCGTTATTTGCTCCGCTATGGGCTTATAGTTGTTTTAAATATATTAAATTGGCTGCTAATGAGAAAGGGGTCCCGGCTCCTTCATTAATAGGAATTCTTGCGGTTTTCTATTTTATATTGCAATCCCTTTGGCGTTTGCCTAACCCCTATTGGCTTGCCTCAATGTTGAGTTTTGTACCGCTCATCCCGATGAATGCGGCGGCGTTAGAAATTAATAAAAAAATTGAGGCAATAGGCTCTGAAAATTCAAAAATTACCCTATGGAATTGGGTTGCTCTTGTTGGTGGCGGTGCGCTGCTTGTATTTGCCATAATTGGGAGTTTCCTCCCTGACGCTTGATGCTAAATATTGGGAAATGGGGGATAGACCAATAGCTGCACAATCAATTCTTATAAAAAAATCGGCTCCGGCATCAACTCAACGCCGAATTTCTCCCCCACATCGGCCTGCACCGCTGCCATGAGGGCGGCCACCTGGGCGCCGGTGGCGCCGCCCCGGTTCACCAGCACCAGGGCCTGTTTCTCGTACATGGCGGCGGGGCCCAGGGCTCGGCCTTTCCAGCCAGATTGTTCAATGAGCCAGCCGGCGGCCAGTTTGACCCGGCCATCGGGCTGGGGATAGTGGGGCAGGTGGGGATGGGTGGTTACCAGGCTGGCGGCCACTGGCCCCGGCACCACCGGATTCTGGAAAAAGCTGCCCGCGTTGGGCAGGGTGGCCGGGTCCGGCAGCTTGCGCTGGCGCACGGCGATCACCGCGTCGGAAATGTCCCGGGCGCTGGGTTGGGTGAGGCCCCGGGCCTCCAGTTCCTTGGCCAGATCGGCGTAGCGGGTGAGGGGCTGCCAGGCCTTGGGCAGGCGGAAGGTGACGGCGGTGATGACGTGGCTGCCGTCCAGGTGCCAGCCTTCCTGTTTGAAGCGGCTGTCCCGATAGGCGAAGCGACAGGCTTCCCGGTCCAGGGTGAAATCTTCCCCCGTGGCCATGTCGCGGGCTTCCAGGCGATAAAACCGGTCTCCCGCTTCCAGGCCGTAGGCGCCGATGTTCTGGATGGGGGCGGAGCCCACGGTGCCTGGGATGAGGGAGAGATTTTCCAGGCCGGGCCAGCCCTGGGCCAGGGTCCAACGCACAAAGTCGTGCCAGCTTTCCCCGGCCCCGGCCCGCACGTACCAGGCGTCGTCGTCCTCCGCCACCAGGGCCTTGCCCGGGATGGCCATGCGCAGCACCAGACCATCCACGTCCCCGGTGAGGACCAGATTGCTGCCCCCGCCCAGAACGAAGCGGCGGCGCCGGGCTAGGTCCGGATGGACGGCCAGCTGGCCTAGCTCGTCTGGGTGGGTGACGGTGGCGAGAAAGGCGGCCCGGGCGGGCAGGGCCAGGGTGTTGAGGGGGGCGAGATCGGCGTCCGCCTGGACAAAGGGGGGCAGCATGATGGGCGTAGGCGTGGGAGGTAAGGAAGGGACGGAAAGGGGCGGCGGGTAGTGCCTGTGGTGGCAGGGGGGCCGGGTCAGGCCTTTTTCCCCCGGCGGCCCTTGGGCTGGGTCCAATAGGAAAATTCTTCGGCGTGGAGGTCGATGTCCAGATCCAGCACCAGCTGCTGCATCCGGGCCTGCACCTCGGCCACCGCCTGGTTGTAGATGCTCGGGCCGATTTCCGCCAGCAGGTAATCCAGCAGGGCCCGGGCCCCCAGGTGGCCCAGGGGCTCCTCGGCGTTTTCCCGGAAATAGCGTTGCAGGGAGGCGATGGCGGCCTCCTGGGCCGCTGGGGCAAGCTGGATGGTCATGGGGAGGGATTCCGGCGGGCGGGTTCCGAAGGGGGCGCCTATTCTACCCCGCCCGCTTCCGGGGCCAGGGGCCGCTCCCCCAGGGGAAAGCAGCGGTCATAGACCCAGTTGAACAGGTAGGCATAGACCGTGTAGGTGAGGGCCAGACCCAGATCGGCCACCAGGGCGGCGAACCAGGAGAGGCCCGTCCAGGCGGCGATGATGGGCAGGGTGAGGCAGGCTAGGCCGCCCTCAAAGGCCAGGGCATAGACGGCCCGGGCCCGCCAGCCCCGCAGGTCGGCCCGCAGGCCGAAATAATGGGCCTGGACCCAATCCACGGCGCTGGCGAAAGCGGTGTTCCACAGGGCCGCCACCCCGGCCAGAATGGCCAGCAGCACCAGGGAGCTGGTGCCCTGCTGGCCGCTGGCCCAGGAAAACAGGGGTGTCACCAGGGCCAGGCCGAGCACCTCAAACAGGGCTACCTGACGCAGACGGTCGGCAAGGGAACGGATGGGAACGGACATGGGTAGGGGCAAATTCGGTAGGGAGCCATTATAGGGGCCCGGGGCGGGGATCGGGCCGGAATTGGGCTGGAATCGGCGTGGTCCGGCGGCAGTTGGCTGAAGTGGCTGAAGGGGGCGGGCCCTCCTCGGGGCCGCCGCCGGTTTCCCCCGGGGATGCTGGCCGAGGGCCTACAGCCCCCGGGCCCAGGCGGGGCGCAGGGGGGCTTCCTGGGGCTGGGCGATGGCGGCGCGGAGCTGGGCCAGGAGTCGCTCCTTGTCCGTGGGCAGGTTGCCTTTGAGCACCAGCCAGTTGGAGGCGTGGTCGCTGCGGAAGACGGTGCGCTTCAGTTCCAGGGCGCCGATCAGGGCTTCCATTTCCCGGAACAGGCCCACCGGGTCCAGGGGCGTCCATTCCGGAAAAGCGGCCCGGAACCGGGCTTCCCCCAGGGGAAAGCTGACTACCAGGGTGGCCAGGAATTCAGGCTGGGTGGCGTTGGCCAGCCGGGCCGAGGCGGCGGCGTGCTGGGCCGAATAGACGGCGCCCCCCAGGCCGTTGAGGAGCATGACGGAGCGGCTGATGCCCGCCTCCCCCAGCTTATCCAGGGCGGCCCGGGTGGAATCGAAACTTTCCCCCTTGTGCACCCGGGCTAGCACCGTGTCGTCCCCGGATTCGGCCCCCACGTAGGCCAGACTCAGGCCGGCGGCCCGTAGCTCGGTGAGTTCGGCCACGGATTTGCGGGCCAGGTTGCGGGGCAGGCAGTAGCTGGAGACCCGGCGCACCCCGGGCAGGTGTTCCCGGATGGCGGCGAGCACGGCCAGCAGGCGCCGGGTGGGCAGCACCAGGGCGTCTCCATCCGCCAGGAAGACCCGCTTCACCTGGTCCCCGTACCCGGCCCCGGCCCGGCGAATGGACTCCAGGGTTTCCCCCTCGTCCCGGGCGCGAAAGCGCTTCTGGGGGGCGGTGTACATGTCGCAGTAGGTGCACTGGTTCCAGGAGCAGCCGTTGGTGAGGGGCAGAATCAGGGACTGGGCTTCGCTGGGGGGCCGGTACACGGGCTCCACGTAGCGGATGGGAAAGGCGTGGTCGTCCATAGGGATTGGGAGTAGGAGGTGGAAAAGGGAGCCGGGGCGCCTAGGCCCCATTCCCGTCGGTGGAAAGGGTTGGGTGGCCTGGGCGGGGTCCGAAAAAAGGCCTGGGAAGGGGCGTCCTGCTTGAATCTACCGAAAAGCCACCGGCTCAGGCAAGGGGCGGGAGGGGGAGCGGAGGGGGCGGCGGCTCAGGCCCAGCCAACAAGGCGATTCACTAGGTGGCCTTGAAGAACAAGGACTGGCGCCACTCTCCAACCGGGTGGTGCGGCAAAGCCCGCTGCTTAATCCCCTGGAGCCTGGTGGCCCCGGGAAGCCCTAGTCGTCGGCCTTGAAGCGGATGACCCGCTTGGCGCCGGCCTTGGGAGCCAATTTCAGCCATTGCTCCCACTGTTGGCCGTCAAAGCTGGCCTTCACCCGGTAGCGGCCCGCCTTGGCCACATCCACCTGGGCCAGGGGGCCGCAGTCCCCGTTGGCCGCTTCCTTATCCCCCAGGGGATCGTCCACCTTGGTGGCCACCCCGGAAAGGTAGTGGCCGTCCCGGGCGACGAAGAGCAGGGTGAGGGCGTGTTTGGGCGTGGCGGCCAGCATCTGGGCCGACTCGTCCTGGCCGATGCCGCCGCACACCAGTTGCAGTCCGGCGGGGGCGTCAGCGGCCCAGAGAGGCAGGGCGGCGCCGCACAACAGGGCCACGGGCAGGGTGCGGCGGAGGTGGAAAACCAGGGCAGGGGGGCAAAGGGGCATGACGGATTCCTCCAAAAATGGGCGGTGATTCCGGCGGCAAGGGTAAAATCGCCCGCCAATGATAACCCCACTTTTTCCCGGCGCCGCCCTGCTGGTGCCCCATCCGGACAGCGCCCCGGCCCCCCTCTCCCTGATCCAGGTGACCCTGGGCCGGGGGCCCGGCGGGGCCTTGGTGCTGGATTACCGGCTCCAGGGGGACCTGGAGGCCCTGCGCCTGCCCAGCGCCGCCCACCCGGCACCGGCGGATCGGCTCTGGGCCCACACCTGCTGCGAGGTGTTTCTGCGCCGTAGGGGTGGCCTTGCTGCCAGCGCTCCGGCGGAACCAACGCTCCGCCCCGCCGCCGACCCCCGGCTGCCGCCCCCGGCCCTGCCCTACCGGGAATTCAATTTTTCCCCCTCCGGCCAATGGGCCTCCTACGGTTTTGCCGCCTACCGGCTGCGGGACCCGGAGGCGCCCCTGCCGCCCCCGCCCCAGCTGGAGATAAGCCGGGGCCCCGGGGAACTGGCCCTCCGGGCCACCCTGGAAGGGGGGGCCCTGCTCCCTGGGCCCGGCGTCCTGCAAGTGGCCCTGGCCACGGTGGTAGAGCGGCAAGACGGTAGTCTGGCCTACTGGGCCCTGGCCCACGGGGCAGGCCAGCCGGACTTTCACGGGGAAAAGGGCTTTGTTCTGGCCCTGCCCCCGGATTTTTGACGGAATTTCTTGGAATCACTGCCATGACCGTGCTTTTCGGCCTCGACCGCCTGCTGCAAGACCCGGCCCTGCGGCGCCCCCTGGCGGGGCGGCGGGTGGCCTTGCTGGCCCACCCCGCTTCCCTGACCCGGGACCTGACCCATTCCCTGGATGCCCTGGGGGCCCTGCCCGACCTGAACCTTACCGCTGCCTTCGGCCCCCAGCACGGGCTGCGGGGGGATAAGCAGGACAATATGGTGGAATCCCCGGATTACCGGGACCCCCGCCTGGGCATTCCCGTGTTCAGCCTCTACGGGGAAACCCGGCGGCCCACCCCGGCCATGATGGATACCTTTGACGTGCTGCTGGTGGATTTGCAGGACCTGGGCTGTCGCATCTACACCTTTATCACCACCCTGCGCTATGTGCTGGAAGCCGCTGCCGCCCACGGTAAGAGCGTCTGGGTGCTGGACCGGCCCAATCCGGTGGGCCGCCCGGTGGAAGGCAATCTCCTGGTGCCGGGCTGGGAAAGCTTTGTGGGGGCCGCGCCCCTGCCCATGCGCCACGGCCTCACCATGGGGGAACTGGCCCGCTGGTTTATCGCCACCCTGAACCTGGACGTGGATTGCCAGGTGGTGACCATGACCGGCTGGCGGCCGGAGGCCGGGCCGGGTTACGGCTGGCCCCAGGGGGAACGGACCTGGATCAATCCCAGCCCCAACGCCCCCAATCTGTGGATGGCCCGGGCCTACCCGGGCACGGTGATGTTGGAAGGCACCACCCTCTCCGAAGGCCGGGGCACCACCCGGCCCCTGGAATTGTTCGGCGCCCCGGACCTGGATGCCCGGGCCCTGCTGGGAGAAATGACCGCCCTGGCTCCGGCCTGGCTGCAAGGCTGCGTCCTGCGGGACTGCTGGTTCGAGCCCACCTTCCACAAGCATGTGGGCCAGCTCTGCCACGGGGTGCAGATCCACACCGAAGATCCGGCCCATTACCACCACGCCGCCTTCCGCCCCTGGCGCCTGCAAGCCCTGGCCTTCAAGGCCCTGCGCCGCTTGCAGCCCGATTACCCCCTGTGGCGGGACTTCCCCTACGAATACGAGCGGGACCGGCTGGCCATCGACCTGATCAACGGAGGTCCCCTGCTGCGCCAATGGGTGGATGATCCCCAGGCCCAGCCCGGGGACCTGGAGCGGGCCGTGGCTCCGGATGAAGCCGCCTGGGCCCAAGCCCGGCGCCCCTTCCTGCTCTACTGAGGCCGTCCCATGGCCTTCCTGCCCTTCCCCCACCTCACCTGTCCCCTGGATGGCGTCCCCCTGGTGCGTCAGGGCCCCAGCTGGCGCTGCCCGGACGGTCACTGCTTCGACGTGGCCGCCCAGGGCTACGTGAATCTCCTGCCCGTGCAGCTCAAGCGCTCCCGGGACCCGGGGGACAGCAAGGCCATGGTGGCCGCCCGGCGCCGCTTTCTCAATAGCGGCGCCTATCAGCCCCTGGCGGACGGGGTGGCCCGGGCCCTACTGGCGGACCTGCCCGCCGGCGGGCTGCCCACCTGCCTGGATGGGGGCTGCGGCGAAGGCTACTATCTGCGGCGCCTGGCCGCCCTGGCCGGGGAGCGGCCCCTGGCCGTACTGGGTCTGGATATTTCCAAATGGGCGGTGCAGGCGGCGGCCAAACAGGCCCCCGGGGCCACCTGGGTGGTAGGCAGCAACGCCCGCCTGCCTGTGCCGGACGCCAGCGTGGATCGGCTGCTATGCCTCTTCGGCTTTCCTGTCTACGGGGAATTCGCCCGGGTGTTACGTCCGGAGGGCCAGCTCCTCATGCTGGACCCGGGGCCGGACCATCTGCGAGAGCTGCGGGAAGTCATCTACCCCCGCCTAAAGCCGGAAAAACCCGCTACCCCCCTGCCCCCGGGCTTTCGCCTCCTGGGCCGGGAAACCTTCACCTATGCCCTGGAAGTGGACGGCCAGCCCCAGATCGCCGACCTCCTGGCCATGACCCCCCACCTGCACCGGGCCACCCCGGAAGGCCGGGCCCGCGCCGCCGCCCTGGACCACATCAGCCTGACGGTGGACGTGGTTTTGCAACGGCTGGGGCGGGCGGACTAAAGCCTCTGGATCAGGGCGATTGCCGGGGCTGGGGCACGGCGAGGGAGTCAACGTAAAAGGCCGGAACGGTTGCCCGTTCCGGCCTTTTTATTGCCCGAAGCTTGGTGTCTTAAGCCTGCAAGCCCGTAGCTTCGTCCATGCCCAGCATCAGGTTCATGCACTGGATGGCGGCGCCGGAGGCACCTTTGCCCAGGTTGTCGAAGCGGGAGGCCAGGAGGATTTGGTCCTGGTGGCCGAAGACAAAAATTTCCGCCCGGTTGGTGCCGTTGCAGGCGGTGGCGGGGAGGAAGCCCTTGTCCAGCACGGGGGCCGTATCCAGGGGCATGACCCGGACGAAGGTTTCGCCCCGGTAGTATTCGCTCAGATAGGCGTGCACGTCCGACGGGGTGAGGGCCTTGGGTAGCACCCGGGGCAGGAGGGGCACGGCCACCACCATGCCCTGGGCGAAATTGCCCACGATGGGGGTGAACAGGGGCTTGTGGGCTAGGCCGGTGATGGCCTGCATTTCCGGCAGGTGCTTGTGGCCCAGGCCCAGGGCGTAGAACCGGGGGCTGCGCATGGCGTCGGGCACCGGGCCGTCTCCGTAGCTTTCATAGTCGGCGATCATGTCCTTGCCGCCACCGCTGTAGCCGGTGATGGAATAGGTGCTGGCCGGGTAGTCCCGGGGCACCAGGCCCCCCGCCACCAGGGGCGCCATCAGCATAATGAAGCCGCTGGCGTGGCAGCCGGGCACGGCCACCTTCTGGGCCGTTTTGATCCGGTCCCGCTGGCTGCCGTTCAGCTCGGGCAGGCCGTAGACCCAGTCCGGATGGGTGCGGTGGGCGGTGGAGGCGTCGAGAAAGCGGGTGCGGGTGTTGCCCGGGGCCAGCAGAGCCACGGATTCCCGGGAGGCGGCGTCCGGCAGACAGAGGAAGACCAGATCCGCGTTATTGATGTACTCGGCCTTGACCGCCGGGTCCTTGCGCTGGGCTTCCGGGATGGTCAGGATTTCCACCTCGGGGCGGATGGACAGACGTTCGTCGATCTTGAGCCCGGTGGTGCCGTGACGGCCGTCGATGAATACCTTGAAAGTCATGGGCGTAGGGGGTTAGGAGCAAAGCCCTATTGTAAGGGTTGTGGGGCCTCGGGGCGGGGCCAATTTTCCCGGCGGGCCCGGGGAGCGGTGCCGAAAAGGCCGGGCGGCGGCGGGAAGACCACCGCTTCAGGCGGCCCAAAGCTAGGCGCTCCCGAGGGAAGTCGGCGCTCCCCGGCATTAAGGGGCTGAGCCTTCCCCTGGCGGCGGGAAGCCCCCGCCGGGCCCGCCCCCCTTGCCCGGAAGCCCAAGCCCTGCTTTACTGGGGCCCCTATCCCCCGCCGCCTCCGCCATGGATCTCACCACCCCTGCCCTGCTCTTCCCCGCCATTTCCCTCCTGCTCCTGGCCTACACCAACCGCTTCCTTACCCTGGCCCAGGTTATCCGCCAGCTCCACGCCTCGGTGGAACGGGAAAGCCGCCTGGTGCAGCGCCAAATCCCCGGCCTCAAGCGGCGCATCATGCTCATCCAGTACATGCAGAGCTTTGGCGTCCTGAGCTTCCTCCTCTGCGCCCTCTCCATGTTCGCCCTGTACGTCCATGAAACCACCCTGGGCAAACTCCTCTTCGGCATCAGCATCCTCGCCCTGGCCGTCTCCCTGGTCCTCTCCCTCATGGAAGTGCTGATTTCCACCAACGCCCTGGCGGTGGTGGTGGAGGATGTGGAGGAACGGGGGAAGGCGGCGGAAAAGGACGCCGAGGGGGCGTAATCCGGGGGCTGTCCTATACCGGCTGAACCCCGCCCATGGGGCGTTTGGGGCTGTGGGGTGGCGATGTCGGTGTGACCCCCTAGGGCACAAGGCCTTTGGGGGCCGATGGCAGGGCTTCTTCTTGAAAGCATCGGGATAAAAAAAGGGCGGCTAGTTGCCGCCCTTTGGTCCTTTGGGGTGCTGGCCCGAATAGGCCCAGCTTGGCTTACAGCAACGGCGCCAGCCAGTACTTGGCTTCTTCCAGGCTGTGGCCGGTGCGTTGGGCCCAGTCTTCCAGTTGGTCCTGGCCGATTTTCTGCATGGCGAAGTACTGGGATTCCGGGTGGGAGAGGTAGAAGCCGGAGACGGAGGCGGCGGGGGACATGGCGAAGCTTTCCGTGAGGTGCATGTCCGCGTTGGCCGGGGCGTCCAGGAGCCGGAACAGGCCGCCCTTGGCGGTGTGATCCGGGCAGGCCGGGTAGCCGGGGGCGGGGCGGATGCCCTGGTAGGTTTCCTTGATCAGGTCTTCGTTGCTACTGGCTTCCTCTGGGGCGTAGCCCCAGTATTCCCGCCGTACCCGCTCATGGAGCCATTCGGCGCAGGCTTCGGCGAGCCGGTCGGCCAGGGACTTGAGCAGGATGGACTGGTAGTCGTCGTGGGCCGCTTCAAATTCCGCCAGCTTGGCCTCGATGCCCAGGCCGGCGGTGACGGCAAAGGCCCCGGCGTAGTCCGCCACGCCGCTGTCCTTCGGGGCGACGAAGTCGGCCAGGCAGAGATTGGCCTTGTCCGCCGGGCGCTTGTGCTGCTGGCGCAGGCCGTGCCAGGTAAAGCTGGGGGTGGTCCGGCTTTCGTCTGGGTAGAAGTGGAGGTCGTCCCCTTCTCGGTTGGCGGGCCAGAGGCCGAAGACGGCCTTGGCGGTGAGCCATTTTTCCGCCACGATCCGGGCCAGCATGGCCTGGGCGTCCCGGTACACGCCCCGGGCGGTTTCCCCCACCACGGCGTCGTCCAGAATGGCCGGGAAGCGGCCCGCCAGATCCCAGGTCTGGAAGAAGGGGCCCCAGTCGATGTAATCCGCCAGAGTGGAGAGGGGCACCTCGCCCAGCACATGGAGGCCGGGGGCCTTGGGCACGGGGGGCTGATAGTGGCCCCAGTCGATGGGGTAGGCGTTGGCCCGGGCTTCCGCCAGGGTGACCAGGGGGCTGCCCTTTTTCCCCGCGTGCTGCTCCCGGATGTGCTCGTAATCCGCCGCCACTTCCGCCACGTAGTCGTCCCGCTGAACCTGGGAAAGGAGGCGGGTCACCACCCCCACGGCCCGGGAGGCGTCGGGCACGTAGACCACGGGGCCCTCATAGTTGGTGGCGATTTTGATGGCGGTGTGGGCCCGGCTGGTGGTGGCGCCGCCGATGAGCAGGGGCACCCCGCTGGCGGCCCAGCCCTGGCGCTGCATTTCGTCTGCCACGTGGGCCATTTCTTCCAGGGACGGCGTAATCAGGCCGGAGAGGCCGATGGCCTGGGCGCCGTGCTCCTTGGCGGCGTGGAGAATCTTGTCGCAGGGCACCATGACCCCCAGATCCACCACTTCATAGCCGTTGCAGCCCAGCACCACGCCCACGATGTTTTTGCCGATGTCGTGCACGTCCCCCTTCACCGTGGCGATGACGATCTTGCCCTTGGAACCGGCGCCGGTGCGGGCCTTTTCCTCTTCGATGTAGGGAATCAGGTGGGCCACGGCCTGTTTCATGACCCGGGCGGATTTCACCACCTGGGGCAGGAACATTTTGCCCGCGCCAAAGAGATCCCCCACCGTGTTCATGCCGTTCATCAGGGGGCCTTCAATGACCGACAGGGGCGGCTTGCCCTGGGCGGCGAAGGTGGCCCGTACCTCTTCCGTATCCGCCACCACGAAGTCCGTGATGCCCTTTACCAGGGCGTGTTCCAGGCGCTTATCCACGGGCAGCTGGCGCCAGCTCAGGTCCGGCCCCGTGTCCTTGGCCGCCCCTTCCTTCACGGTCTGGGCGAATTCCACCAGGGCTTCCCCGGCGGCCGGATGGCGGTTGAGGACCACGTCCTCCACCTTGCGGCGCAATTCCGGGTCCAGATCGTCGTACACCCCCAGCATGCCCGCATTGACGATGCCCATGGTCATGCCGGCCTGAATGGCGTGGTAGAGGAAGACGGTGTGGATGGCTTCCCGCACCGGGTTGTTGCCCCGGAAGGAGAAGGAGACGTTGGAAACCCCGCCGGACACTCCGGCGTGGGGCAGATGTTGGCGAATCCAGCGGGTGGCTTCGATGAAATCCACCGCGTAATTGTCGTGTTCCGGAATGCCCGTGGCGATGGCGAACACGTTGGGGTCAAAAATGATGTCTTCCGCCGGGAAGCCCGCCCCTCCTTCCGCTTCCGGGGCGGTGAGGAGCCGGTAGGCCCGTTCGCAGATGGTGGTCTTGCGGGCGTAGGTGTCCGCCTGGCCCTGCTCGTCAAAGGCCATGACAATCACCGCCGCCCCGTAGCGCCGGGCCAGCCGGGCCTGGTGCAAGAACTTGGCCTCCCCTTCCTTCATGGAAATGGAATTGACGATGCCCTTGCCCTGGATGCACTTCAGGCCCGCCTCGATCACCTCCCACTTGGAGGAGTCCAGCATGATGGGCACCCGGGCAATATCCGGTTCGGAAGCCACCAGCTTGAGGAACTTGTCCATGGCGGCCAGGGAATCCAGCATGGCTTCATCCATGTTGATGTCGATGACCTGGGCGCCGTTTTCCACCTGCTGGCGGGCCACCGCCAGGGCGTCGTCGAAACGGCCTTCCAGGATCATGCGGGCGAAGGCCTTGGAGCCGGTGACGTTGGTCCGTTCCCCCACATTCACAAAGAGGCTGTCCGGCCCTACGTTAAAGGGCTCCAGCCCGGAAAGGCGCAGGGCCGGGGCGGGCTGGGCGGGCACCCGGGGCGCCTGCCCGGCCAGGGCCTGGGCCACGGCCCGGATGTGGTCCGGAGACGTGCCGCAGCAGCCCCCGGCGATGTTGATGAGCCCGGAGCGGCCCCATTCGGCCAGGGCTTCCGCCAGCATTTCCGGGGTTTCGTCATAGCCGCCGAAGGCGTTGGGCAGGCCCGCGTTGGGGTGGGCGGAAACAAAGCAATCGCAGACCCGGGACAGTTCGGCCACGTACTGGCGCAGTTCCCCGGCCCCCAGGGCGCAGTTGAGGCCGAAGGAGAGGGGCTGGATGTGGCGCAGGGAATTCCAGAAGGCTTCCGCCGTCTGGCCCGACAGGGTGCGCCCGGAGGCGTCCGTGATGGTGCCGGAGATCATCACCGGCAGACGCTGACCCAGCTGGTCGAAAAAGCGCTCGATGGCGAACAGGGCGGCCTTGGCGTTCAGGGTGTCGAATACGGTTTCCACCAGGAGCAGATCCGCCCCCCCGTCCACCAGGCCCTGGATGGATTCGGTGTAATTGGCTACCAGGGCGTCAAAGCTCACATTGCGGTAGCTGGGGTCATTCACGTCCGGGGAAATGGAGGCGGTGCGGCTGGTGGGGCCCAGCACCCCGGCGACGAAGCGGGGCTTGGCCGGATTGGCGGCGGTGAAATGGTCGCAGACTTCCCGGGCCAGCCGGGCCCCCTCAAAATTCAGCTCATAGACCAGTTCGGTGAGGTTGTAATCCGCCTGGGACACCGCCGTGGCGTTGAAGGTGTTGGTCTCGATAATGTCCGCACCCGCCTCCAGATAGGCGGCGTGGATGCCCCGGATAATCTGGGGCTGGGTGAGGAGCAGCAGATCGTTGTTGCCCTTCAGATCGTGGGGGTGATCCCGGAAGCGCTCGCCCCGGTAATCGGCCTCGCCCAGGCCATGGCGCTGGATCATGGTGCCCATGGCCCCGTCCAGGATGAGGATGCGCTGTTTTAGGAGAGCGGTGATTTCGGTGCTGCGATCGGGCTGCATGGTGTCCTCGGCGGATCAGCCGGCGGGCGCCCGAAAAGACGAACGGCGCCACAAACCGGACTAGGGTTCGTGAGCGCCGTTGTTCGATGCCGAGCCTGGCCCCGATATTCCCTGGGTCGCAACGCTCCTCGGCAGGGGGCGAATTTTACGGGTTGCGGCCCTTTCTGCCAAGGCACGCCGTCTCGGCGGCGCTCCAATAAGCCAGACGCCTAGCCTAGCAAAGGCCTTGATCCGGCGGGGAAAAATCTGGGGCGGAGCGGTGGGAAGGGGCCTGGGGAAAAGGCGGGGCAGTGGCGGCGGGCTTCGGCGCCCCACACCATGATGGTCCTCGTCCTCGTCCTCGCCAGAGCCAGAGCCAGAGCCAGAGCCAGAGCCAGAGCCAGAGCCAGAGCCAGAGCCAGAGCCAGCCAGCCAGCCAGCCAGCCAGCCAGCCAGCCAGCCAGCCAGCCAGCCAGCCCAGCCCAGCCAGCCCAGCCACGGCACGGCACGGAGCGATTCGACCGACCAACCGACCCGTCAGAACCGTTCGACCCGCGTAAGGGCCAAGGAGCCCGCCGTTTTCCCCCAAGGCCACTCCCCGGCCCATGCCTTGGGAGGTTTCGCCACCCCCGGCTTCTCCCCCGGGGGCGCTACAATTCCCGCCTCTTCCCCTTTCCCCTTTTTGCCATGAGTTCCTCTTCCCGCTCCCGCCGCGCCGAAACGGAAATCCGGGAGGCCGTGGGCCTGCATCAGGCCGGTCGTCTGGAAGAGGCAGCCCGCCTGTTCCGCCGCTGGCTGCCCTTTCAGCCGGCCCATCCCCTGCTGCTCACTGGCCTGGGTACTCTGGAATTGCAGCGGGGCAATCTGGCGGAAGGGATAACCCTGCTGACCCGCTCCCTGGCGGTCCAGCCCGCCCAGCCCCGGGTGGCCAGTCACCTGGGGGTGGCCCTGGCCCGCCAGGGGCGTTGGGCCGAGGCCCGGGAGGCCCTGCTCCGGGCTCTTCGACTCCAGCCCGGGGATGGGGATGCCCGGGTCCATCTGGCCCAGGTCTGCCAGGAACTGGGGCTGGGGGAAGAAGCGCTGGCTGCCTGGGGCGAGGCCCTCAAGCTGCGGCCCGGGGAGCCGGAACTACTGGGTAACCGGGGCGCCCTGCATCTGGCCATGGGGCGGCCCGGGGCGGCTCTGGCGGATTTTGACGGGGTGCTGGCCCGGGTGCCGGATTCGGGCCTGGCCTGCCAGCATCGGGCCAAGGCCCTGGAACTGCTGGGACGCCTGGACGAAGCTCTGGCTGCCGCCGAGCGGGCCGTGGCCCTGCTGCCCGGTTCCGGGGCGGCCTACAAAGCCCGGGGCGACGTGCATCTGGCCCGGGAGGACCATGGGGCGGCCATCCAGGACTACGAGAAGGCCCTGGCCCTGGGCCCGGACCTGCCCACGGGGCGCTGGGCTAAATCCCTGCTGCAACTGCTGGTGGGGGATTTTTCCGGGGGCTGGCGGGATTATGAGGCCCGCTGGCAGTGCCCCCAGTTTCTCGAGCCCCGGCGCGCCTATTCCCAGCCCCTCTGGCTCGGGGCCGAGCCCCTGGCCGGGCAGCGGCTCCTGGTCTGGGCCGAGCAGGGCTATGGGGACTGGCTCCAGTTCTCTCGCCTGATTCAGCCCCTTTTGGGTCAGGCCGCAGCGGTGATCCTGGAGGTGCCCGACGCCCTCCTGCCCCTGGCCCGGGCCTGGTCCTGGGGGGAGGGCCCGGCGCCCCAACTGGTGGCCAAGGGGGACCCCCTGCCCCCCTTCGACTGCCACCTGCCCCTCCTCAGCCTGCCCCTGGCCCTGGGCCTCACCGTGGACACGGTGCCCCCGCCCCTGGCTGGGGCTACCGTTCCCCCAGCGGTTGCTGCCTCCTGGGCCCGCCGCTTGGGGGGCCGGGCAACGGACGGCACCCCGGCCCGGCCCCGCATCGGTCTGGTGGTGAGCGGTTCCCCCCAACACGGCAACGATGCCCGGCGCAGCCTGCCCCTGGCTCAACTGGCGCCCCTGCTGGACCTGCCCGTGGAGTGGTACCTGCTCCAGCCCGAGCTGCGGGAAACAGACCGGGCCTGGCTGGAGGAAAAGGGTTGGCGGCGGGGAGAGGACACCCCCCCGGGAGCCCCGGTGCACGGGGCGTCTGGCCAGGGTCTTTCTGCCGCCTTGGGGACGGGAGCGGCGGTTCGGGAGACTCAAGAAACCCCGGAAACCCCGATGCCTTCCTGGCCCTGCTGGGAAAAAAGCTTGGCTGCTTCTGGTTTTGCCTCAGACTCTGCCGAAGCCGAAGCCGAAGCCGAAGCCGAAGCCGAAGCCGAAGCCGAAGCCGAAGCCGAAGCCGAAGCCGAAGCCGGTAGGGCGGCGGCGGTGCCCGGGCGGGTTGCTCCGTTTCCAGGAGGCCGCCTTCATTGTCCCGGCGCGGCCCTCACCGACTTCGCCCAGACCGCAGCCCTGGCCGGGCAGATGGATCGGATCATTTCCGTGGATACGGCCCCGGCCCATCTGGCTGGCACCCTGGGCCTGCCCCTCTGGCTGCTGCTGCCCCACACCCCGGATTTCCGCTGGCTCCTCAAGCGCCAGGACAGCCCCTGGTACCCCAGCGCCACCCTATTCCGTCAGGCAAGGGAGGGGGATTGGGACGGCGTGGTGGCCCAGGTGGGGGAAGCACTGAAGGCCTGGTTGGCGGAGCGGGCGTCCTAAGGGGTGAGAGGTGCCTCTGGTGCCGCAGAACGGGGCGGCAAAAAGCCAAGGGACTTTCCTGCCTAAAGCAGTGAGCCTCTTGGCTTTGTGAGCTTTCCCCTGCCGGGAGTGGTGGAAGTGCTGCCCCGGCGTGCCCGCTGCGCCCCCTACCGGGCTAGGCCGCCCCTTCCCCCGTCTGAATCACCAGCTTCAAGCGCTCCTCTTCCCGGGCCATGTCGGCGTCCGTGTCCTGGAACTGGGCGGCGATGAGACGGAAGTCTTCGGCCATGGCGAGGAAGGCGTCGGCCATGTCCGGGTCGAAGTGCTGGCCCCGGCCTTCCCGGATGATGGCGACGGCTTTTTCATGGGGGAAGGGGGGTTTGTAGACCCGGCGGCTGATGAGGGCGTCGTACACGTCGGCCACGGCCATGAGCCGGGCGGAGACCGGAATGGCTTCCCCTTGCAGGCCTTGGGGATAGCCGGAGCCGTCCCATTTTTCCTGGTGGCAGTAGGCGATTTCCCGGGCCAGGCGCAGAAAGGTGTTGGGGCTGCCGATCAGACTTTCGGCGTGGAGAATGGCGTCCCGGCCCAGGGTGGTGTGGGTCTTCATGATCTCAAACTCTTCCGGGGTGAGCTTGCCCGGTTTGAGCAGGATGCGGTCCGGAATGCCCACCTTGCCGATGTCGTGGAGGGGGGCGGATTTGTAGAGCAGGTCGATGGTGGCGTCGTCCAGCAGGTCGGCAAAGCGGGGATGGCGCTGGAGCTTGCGGGCCAGGGCACGGACGTAGTTCTGGGTGCGGCGGATGTGGTTGCCCGTTTCGTTATCCCGGGTTTCCGCCAGGGAAGCCATGGCCATGATGGTCACGTCCTGGATCACGGACACTTCCCGGGTGCGGCGCTGCACCTCTTCTTCCAGGTAGGCGTTTTGGTCCCGGAGAAAGTCCCGGGCGGCCTTCAGGGTCAGGTGGTTTTTTACCCGGGCAAGGACGATGGGGGGGCTGATGGGCTTGGTGATGTAGTCCACGGCCCCCAGGTCCAGGCCCCGCTGTTCGTCTTCCGGCGCCGCCTTGGCGGTGAGGAAGATGATGGGGATGTCCCGGCTGCGGGGGTCCAGATGGAGCTGGCGGGCCACTTCAAAGCCGTCCATGCCGGGCATCATCACGTCGAGGAGAATCAGATCCGGCAGGGGGCCCTGGGCCACCACCCGGAGGGCCCGTTCCCCCCCGTTGGCCACCTTCACCGTGTAATAGCCCCGCAGCAGGGCGCTCATCAGGGCCAGATTGTCCGGGGTGTCGTCCACCACCAGGACGACGGGTTTGGGGCTTAGGGTGGACGGCAGAACGGTCATGGTGTCTTCCTCCGGAATCGGGACTTCAGACGTCAGGGGCGAGGCGGTCCAGGGCTTGACGGCAAAGGGTCTGGGCGGCGTCAAAGTCAAAGGCGCTGATGGCCCGCCCCAGGGCGGCGAAGTCGGCGGGAGCCAGATGGTCCGCCAGATCGGCGCGAATGTCATTGAAATAGTCCTCTGCTTCACTGTCGCTGGCAATGAGCAGGGCTTCCAGACGTTGCAGCTGGAGGCGTAGCTGGTCCGGACTGGCGGTGGGGGCGGCGGCGCGGACCGGGGGTTCGTCCCCGCCCCGAATGGTCTGCTGGATGGCATCCACCACCTGGTGCAGGGCCAGGCCCAGGGCTTCCTGGGCCTGGGTGGCCGCCGCCGGGTCGTCCCCGGCCAGGGCCCGCTCCAGGGCTTCCGCCCGCTGTTGCAGGGCCTTGGCCCCCAGGTTGCCCGCCAGGCCTTTGAGGCTATGGAGCAGGCGTCCGGCTTCCGCCGGCTCCCCGGTCAGGGCCTGCACCAGTTTTTCCCACTGGCGCGGCTGGCTGCCGGCGAATTGGCGCAACAGGCGGCGATACAGGCTGGCGTTGCCCGCCATGCGGGCCAGACCGTCCCGGGTATCCACTCCGGCAATGGCCGGGAAGGGGGCGCTTTCCGGCACCGGGGGCACGGTGGGAGCCTCGGCTCCTGCGGCCCCCTCCCCGCCTTCCGCGCTCCAGCGCAGCAGGGCGGCGAATAGGGCCTGGGGATCGATGGGCTTGGCCAGATGGTCGTTCATGCCTCCGGCCAGGCACCGTTCCCGCTCCTCGTCCAGGGCGTGGGCGGTCATGGCCAGGATGGGCAGCTGGGCGTATTGGGGCAGGGAGCGGATCAGGCGGGTGGCTTCAAAACCGTCCATTTCCGGCATTTGCAGATCCATGAGCACCAGCCGGAAGGTTCCCTCCGGAGCCCGGGTGAGCTGGTCCACCGCTTCCCGGCCATTGCGGGCCACGGTACAGCTGACCCCCACGCTGGCCAAAAGCTCCACCGCAATCTGCTGATTGATTTCGTTGTCTTCCGCCAGCAGCACCCGCAGGCCTTTGAGGGGCGCCAGGCTTTCCTCTTCCGTGGGCTCTGGATGCTGGCTGTGGGCCGGGGCGAAACGGGCCACCAGGGTGTCGAACAGCAGGGAGGTGCTCACCGGTTTCACCAGCAGGGAGGGAATGCCCATTTCACTGGCGGCCCGGCGCAGTTCGTCCCGGTCGTAGGCGGTGATGAGGATGACCTCCGGCTGCTGGTCGGCGGGCAGGTGGCTGCGGATGCGGCGCAGGGTTTCCACCCCGTCCATGCCCGGCATCTGCCAGTCCAGGAACACCAGCCGGATTGGGTCCTTGCCCTGGGTGCTGGTTGCCAAGCGGCTGAGGGCCTCTTCTCCGCTGGCGGCGGCTTCCGGTCGCAGATTGAGCTGTTCCAGAATTTCCACCAGGATTTCCCGGGCGGCGGCGTTGTCGTCCACCACCAGGGTGCGCAGCTGGCGCAGGGATTCGGGCAGGGTGTGGGGCCGGGCCCGTTCGTCATCCCGCTCGAACCAGGCGGTGAAGCTGAAGGTGCTGCCGTCCCCGGGGGCGGATTTGACCCAGATGTTGCCCCCCATCATTTCCACCAGCCGCTTGGAAATGGACAGGCCCAGGCCGGTGCCCCCGTATTTGCGGGTGGTGCTGCCATCCGCCTGGGTAAAGGCCTGGAAGAGGTGGGCCCGCTGTTCCGGGGTCATGCCGATGCCCGTGTCGGTGACGGAAAACTGGAGTTTGATCCGCTGCCCCACCTGTTCCAGGGGCCGGACGGCCACGGTGATCTGGCCGTGTTCGGTGAATTTCACCGCATTGCCCACCAAATTGGTGAGGATCTGATTGAGGCGCAGGGGGTCGCCCCGGAGCCCGTCCGGGGTGGCGGGGGGAATGTCGAAGAGCAGTTCCAGCCCCTTATCCTGGGCCCGCATCCCCAGCACGGTGGCCACGTTGTCCAGCACCTCCTCCAGATTGAAGGAAAGGGTTTCCAGGGCCATTTTCCCGGCTTCGATTTTGGAGAAGTCCAGGATGTCGTTGATGATGCCCAGGAGGGCCACCGCCGCGTTGTGCACCTTGCCCACGTAGTCCCGCTGCCGGGGCGTCAGCTCCGTCTTCAGGGCCAGGTGGGACATGCCGATAATGGCGTTCATGGGGGTGCGGATTTCGTGGCTCATGTTGGCCAGGAACAGGGACTTGGCCGCCGTGGCCGATTCCGCCTCTTCCTTGGCCTGACGCAGGGTGTCTTCGGTGCGCAGGCGCTGGGTGATGTCCAGAATGGAGGCCGCCACCTGACGGGGTTTGCCTTCCCGGAGCGGCAGGGGGCTGAGGCCGATTTCCGTGGGGATGACCCGGCCGTCCTTGCGCCGCCCTTCCAGGCCCCGGCCATTGTTCAGGGTTTTGACCGCCGGGTGCTGGAAATAGTTTTGCACCAGGGCTGGATGGTGGGCATGGGCGGCGGGGGGAATGAGGTCGGTGAGGGGATGGCCCAGGAGTTCTCCCGGGGCATAGCCGAACATCTGGTCCGTCTGCCGGTTGGTGAGGTTGATGGTGCCCCCCTCGTCCGCCACCAGCAGGCCCACCGGGGCGGATTCCAGGATGGCCCGATACCAGGCTTCCGTCTCCTGGAGCATGCGCTTAGCTTCCCGCTCCTGGGTAATGTCCTCCAGCATCCAGACGCTGCCCTTTTCCGGGCTTTCCGGGTCGATGGCCCGGCCGGAGATGCGCACCCACAGGAGCTCGCCGGTCTTGTTGTGGAAGGGCCACGTCCCCTGATAGGTTTCGCCCCGGGCCAGGCGGGGATAGGCTTCCTGGGCGGCGGCGTCGAAGGATTCCTGGTCCGCGTACCAGAGCTGGGTGCTCTGTCCCAGCATTTCCCCGGGCTCGTAGCCCAGCATTTCTTCTATCTTCCGGTTGCAGCGGATGATGATGCGCTGGCGCAGATAGACCATGCCCAGGGCGCCGGAAAGGAAAATGGCTTCCTGCTCGTCCTTGGCTTCCCGCAGGGCGGCCTCTGCCTCCTTCAAGGGGGTGATGTCCAGGATGGAGCCGATCAGGCCCCCGGGGCTGCCGTCCGGAAGGCGGAAGGCGTTGGCCCAGTAGATGACCTGGTGGGGGTGGTTGTCCCCGAACACCATGATCAATTCGTCCCGCCAGCTCTTGTTTTCCGTAATGGCCTGCTGGTTGCGCTGATGGACCTGGGTGGCCAGTTCCGGGGCGAAAAAGGGCATTTCCAGCAGGGAAAGCCCGGCCAGATGGTCGGATTGCACCCGGAAAGCCTGTTCGTAGGCCGTGTTGCAGCCCAGGTAGCGGTTGTCCGGCCCCTTGAAAAAGAGGGGAATGGGCACCGCGTTGGTGAGGGCGCGCTGGAAGGCCAGCTGTTCGCTCAGGGCCTGTTCAGCCTGGATCAGGCTTTTTTCCGTGCGCCGGTGCCGTTCCAGCACCCCTTCCATTTCCTGGGTGCGCTCCGCCACCCGCTTTTCCAGATTCTGGGTGGTGTCCCGGAGAATTTCCCGCATCCGGTCATGGGCCAGGAAAATGCGGTGGATTTCCTCCCAGGGGTAGACCGGGTCCGGGGCCGGGCTGAAATCCAGATGGCTGATCCGGTCCGCCCCCGCCGCCAGGTATTCCAGGGGGCGGCCCACCTGACGGCTGAGCCGGGCGGCGAGGAAAATACTGGCCACCAGGGATACCAGGGCGAGGAGGACAAAGACCAGGGCGTCCGCCATGGAGCTGGGGAGGAAGTCCCGCAGGGGGGCGTGGATGGCCAGCCAGAGGGTGGTGTTGGCCCGGGGCAGGGCCTGGTAGCGGATCAGCCAGTGGCGGCCCTCCACCTCCAGGGACCGGTCGAAGGCCGCATGGCCGTTGGCCTCCCAGTAGCGGTAACCGGTTTGCAGGGCGGCGTTGGGCAGGGTATCCGCCTTTTGCAGTAGGTAACT
This sequence comes from Azospira inquinata, assembly GCF_018905915.1. Classification (NCBI taxonomy): domain Bacteria; kingdom Pseudomonadati; phylum Pseudomonadota; class Betaproteobacteria; order Rhodocyclales; family Rhodocyclaceae; genus Azospira; species Azospira inquinata. The sequence goes on along the minus strand of NZ_CP064782.1, from coordinate 1,471,907 downwards.
TTCCCGGGGGGGGCTCCCCTCCGGCTGTTCCCCCCGGGGCAGGCCCAGGAGCCGGCCGTCGGCGGAAAGAATGGCGGCGTAGCCATGTTGGCCTGCATCCAGGTGGGAAGTGAAATGGGAAAGGTCTTGCAGGAGCAGATCGAAGGCCGCCACGTAGGTTTGGCCGTCCCGCTGCCAGCGGCTGGAGACGGTGATGCCCGGTTGCTTGGTGGTGAAAAAGGTGTAGGGCTCGCTCCAGAAAAACTCCTGCTGGGCTTTCAGGCCCAGGGCGCCGGTAAACCAGGGCCGCTGCCGGGCGTCGTAGGTCAGGGTCTGCCAGCGGCTGTCCAGCAGGGTGAGATGGTCATCCCAGTGCCAGAGGCGCACCTTGCCGCCCCAGGCCGGGTCGGAAAGGCGATTTAGCCAGGTGCCGTCCGGGTTGCGCAGGAGCAGCATTTCCCGGCCCTGGCTGTCCGCCACATGGAGGGAGGCGGTGGCCGGATGCTGGCGCAGCAGGGGCATGAAACGGCGGTTGAAGGCCCGGGGATCGTCCAGGGGCAGGGTTTCTTCCTCCCCCCAGCCCCGGGTCAGGCGCAGCAGGGTTTCTCCCCCGTCCAGTTCCTCGTTGCTCAGATCCGCCACCTGGGCGGCGGCCCAGTCCATTTCTCGGGAAGCCAGCTGGCGCACCACGGGCTGAACCAGAAGGAAATAGGCGCCCAGGGCGAACAAGGCCAAGGACGCGGAGACCAGGGCGATGATGCGGATCAGCAAGCTGCGGCGCAGGCGCTTTTGCAGGGAGGGCATGGGGGTTGGGCGAAAGGGGACGATCCGAGTATAGGGGCGGCTCTTCCCCCTGTCATCACTCCCTTTGGGGGAGGCGGGGGAGGGAGAGGCGGAAAAAGCCGTAACTGAAGAGTCCGCCCAGGCTCCACATGGCCAGGGTGCCCAGGGCCAGATGGCCGACGCTGCCCCAGAGCAGGGGCACCAGGGCGGCGGCCGCCAGGGTATTGACCCCGGACTGGAGAAAGGCCTGACAGGAGGCGGCTAGCCCCCGCTGGAGGGGAAAGCGGTCCAGGGCCAGGAGGGTCAGGGTGGGCATGGACAGGGCCATGCCCAGGTTATAGATGAATAGGTGGATGACGCTCCAGGGCAGGCCGGGGGGGCGCAAGAAACTCACCCCCAGATCCACCGCCACCCCCAGGCCCATGAGGGCGTAGGCCAGGAGCAGCAGCCGGGGGGCGGAACAGCGGCCAGCCAGACGGCCCGAGAGCCAGGCACCGCACATCATGCCTGCCATGGCCGGGCCGAAGAGCCAGAAAAAGCCGGTTTCCGAGACCCCCAGGTGGCGGATGAGGAACACCGGTGCCGAGGTGACGTAGATAAAAAAGCCCAGGAAGTTGCAGGATACGGCGAGACAGGCGGCCTGGAAGGGCAGGGAGGACATCACCCCTTTGTAGGCTCCCAGCAGATAGGGGGCATTAAGGGGCTGGCGGGCGGCGGGGGGCAGGGTTTCCGGCAGCAGGGCCCGGCAGGCAACGAACAGGCTCAGGGCGGAAAAGGCCATGAAGAGAAAAACGGAGCGCCAGCCGAACCAGGTGTGCAGCCAGCCCCCCAGGATGGGGGCCACCGCGGGGGCCAGGGCGAACATGATGGCCACGTGGGCCATCAGGCGCTGGGCTTCCGGCCCCTGGTACACATCCCGCACCACGGCCCGGCCCACCACCAGGCCCGCGCCGGCGGTGACGCCCTGGAGGGCCCGCATCAACCACAGCATCTGGATACTGTTGGCCAGGGCGCAGCCCAGGGAGGCCAGGGCGAAGAGCACCATGGCCCCCAGAATCATGCGGCGCCGCCCGTAGGCGTCGGAAATGGCCCCGTGCCACAGGGTCATGACGGTGAAGGGCAGCATGTAGGCGGTCAAGGTCTGCTGCACTTCCCAGGGGCTGGCCTGGAGCTTGGCGCCGATTTCCAGGAAAGACGGCAGGTAGGTGTCGATGGAAAAGGGGCCCAGGGCGGACAGGGCGGCCAACAGGACAGCCAGCAGGCGATAGGAAATTTCGCTGTTCAAAGAAAGCCTCAAAGGGGGTGTTCCGGACCCAGTCAGGGGCCGACGGCGGTCAGGGGCCCCATAGGGGCCGGGAGGTGCTTAATGGGCCGGTAAGGGGAAACCTTCTCGGCGGCCCCGTCCGGCCAGGTGAGGCGGGATCAGCGGGCCCGGTCGAAGCGCCGATATTGGATGGCTTCCGCCACGGCGGCGGGTTCTAGCGCATCCTTGCCCGCCAAATCCGCGATGGTGCGCGCTACCCGCAGTATACGATGGTAGGCCCGGGGCGACAGCTGCATTTGCTCCACCGCCCGGGCCAGCAGGGCTTGGGCCTCTTTTTCCGGACGACAGTGCTGCTCCAGGGCCGCCCCTTCCAGATGGGCATTGAGGCCGCCCTGGCGCGCTTCCTGGCGGCGCCGGGCCCGGCTGACCCGTTCCTGCACCGGGGCGGAGCTTTCTCCGGTGGGGGCGGCGGCCAGCTCCTCCGGGCTCAGGGGCGGCACATCCAGGGCCAGATCGAGCCGGTCCAGCAGGGGGCCGGAGAGCCGTCCCCGGTAGCGGGCCACCTGATCCGGGGTGCAGCGGCAGGCTCGCCGGGGATGGCCGAGAAAGCCGCAGGGACAGGGATTCATGGCGGCGATGAGCTGGAAACGGGCCGGATAGCTGATTTTGGCGGCGGCTCGGGAGATTTGCACGGCGCCGGTTTCCAGGGGCTCCCGCAGGGCTTCCAGTACCCGGCGGTCGAATTCAGGGAGCTCGTCCAAAAATAAAATGCCCCCGTGGGCCAGGGAGATTTCCCCGGGCAGGGCTTTGCTGCCGCCCCCGATCAGGGCGGCGGGGGAAGCCGTATGGTGGGGATGGCGCCAGGGGGCCAGGGTCCAGCGGTCCGGCTGAAATTCCCCGGCTAAGGACAGCAGGGTGGCGGATTCCAGGGCTTCCTTTTCTGCCAGGGGCGGCAGGATGCCCGGTAGGCGCTGGGCGAGCATGGATTTGCCCGTGCCCGGCGGGCCGCAGAAGAGCAGGGAGTGGCCGCCAGCGGCGGCGATTTCCAGGGCCCGGCGGGCCCCCGCCTGGCCTTTCACGTCCGACAGATCCGGGTAAGGGGGCGGCGGAACGGGGGGCGGGGCGCCGAGGGGGAGAAGGGGGGCGTCGCCCCGCAGATGGGCGCAGACTTCCAGAAGGGTGGCGGCGGGGATCAGGGTGGTGTGGCGGGCCCAGGCGGCTTCTGCCGCGCTTTCCCGGGGCAGCACCAGGGGGCGTCCGGCCCGCCCCGCGGCCAGGGCCATGGCGAGTCCGCCCCGTACCGGGCGCAGGTCGCCGGACAGGGACAGTTCCCCCGCAAATTCATAGCCTTCCAGGGCGGCGCTGGGCAATTGGTCCGAAGCGGCTAGCAGGCCCAGGGCGATGGGCAGATCGAAGCGGCCCGATTCCTTGGGCAGGTCGGCGGGGGCCAGATTGACCGTAATGCGCCGGGGCGGGAAATCGGCGCCGCTAGTGAGCAGGGCGGCCCGTACCCGATCCCGGGCTTCCCGCACCTCGGCCTCGGGCAAGCCCACCAGGGAAAAGGCGGGCAGGCCGTTGGCGATATGGACTTCCACCGTCACCGGCGGAGCGGCCATTCCGGCTAAAGCGCGGCTGTGAACGAGGGCGAGAGGCATGGCGGCGGCCCGTGGAAAATGGCGCCGATTATGCCATGATAATAAAGGCTTGGCGTCCCCTGGACGCCGGGCTTAATCCTGGGCGGGGGGATTTTCCAGGGCCGTGACCCGGGCTTCCAGGGCTTCCAGCTTGGACCGGGTGCGGGCCAGAACCTGGGCCTGAACGTCGAATTCTTCCCGGGTTACCAGGTCCAGCTTGGAGAAAAAGCCGGAAAGCATGGCCTTCACGTTCTTTTCCAGGTCGGCGGCCGGAGTGCCGGCCATCAGGGTGCTCAGCCGCTGGCTGAAATCTTCGAAAAGTTTGGGATCGAGCATGGTGCGCATCCGGGGGTCAATAAGCAGGCGGCAAAGTTTAGCACAGGGGTCGGCGGGGGCCGCCGGGCCGTTCCGCACCGAAGCTGTGCGCACCCTTTTGGGGATGCGCTCCCTTGGTGCGGCCCCCATGGGAATGGGTTATAAAGTTTATGCAATCCCCTGTTTTTGGGTGAAAAAAAGATTGGCACGACCTGTGCTAGATGCATTCCGCGAAGTTCTCTTTTTATTATCAGGAGTCTGCAATGCAAAAAACTCTCATCGCCACCGCCGTTCTTGCTTGTCTGTCCGTCCCGGCCTTCGCCGACGACGCCGCCCCTGCGGCCGCCGCCACGCCGGAACACACCTTCACCGCCAACGTGAGCCTGACTTCCGAGTACATCTACCGGGGGATCGCCCAGTCCAACCGCAAGCCGGCCATTCAAGGCGGCTTTGACTATTCCCATTCCTCCGGCCTCTACGCCGGTGTCTGGGGGTCTTCCATCTCCTGGCTGACCGATGGCTCTGGCGGCAGCGCTCCTACTGAAATCGACATCTACGGCGGTTACAAGAACACCTTCGCCGGTGGTGACTGGAACTACGACGTGGGCGTCCTGACCTATAACTACCCCCACAGCGGTAATTTGACCGTGGGTTCCAATAGCCCCAACACCACGGAAATTTATGGCGCTATCGGCTGGAAATGGTTGTCTGCCAAATACTCTCTGACCACTTCCGACCATATCTTCGGGTGGGGTAAGAACGGTGGCAATGGCAACACCAGTGGTTCCGGCTACTTCGAAGTCAATGCCAACTACGATCTGGGTACTGGCTGGGGCCTGGTGGGCCACGTGGGCCACCAATCCATCAAGGATTACAGCCGCGCTTCCTACTCCGACTACAAACTGGGCGTGACCAAGGATGTGGGCTTCGGCGTGGTGGCTCTGTCCTACTACGACACCAATGCCCACGGCGACTGCAACGGCAATGGTGTCCAACCTTATTGCAGCCTGCTGGGTAAGGATCTGGGCAAGGGTGCCGCCCAACTGTCCTTCACCAAGACTTTCTAAGCCGCTTTTTTCTTAGTGTCACCGGTGTCCTCGGGGTCGGGGGCACCGGATAAAACCGGATTTCCAACTGATTGGGAGCCAACATGAAACTGGTAACTGCCATCATCAAGCCGTTCAAGCTTGACGAAGTGCGTGAAGCCTTGTCCGCCATCGGCGTACAAGGCATCACGGTCACCGAAGTCAAGGGTTTCGGCCGGCAAAAGGGGCACACCGAGCTGTACCGGGGTGCGGAATACGTTGTGGATTTCCTGCCCAAGGTCAAAGTGGAAGCGGCGGTGAAGGATGACTTGACGGATCAGGTCATCGAAGCCATCGAAAAATCCGCCAGCACCGGCAAGATCGGTGACGGCAAGATCTTCGTCTTCGACGTGGAACAAGTCATTCGCATCCGCACCGGTGAAACCGGCGAAGATGCCCTTTGATCGGGAGAAAACAATGAAACGCATGCTCGCTATGTTGGCACTGCTGGGTGTGGTTGGCCTGTCCGCCCCGGCGTTTGCCGACGACGCCCCCGCCGCTTCTGCCGCCCCGGCGGCTACGGCTCCTGCTGCCGCTCCGGCGGACGCTGCCAAGCCCGCCGATGCGGCTGCTCCCGCTGCGGCCACCGCCGCCGCGCCTGCTGCTGCCCCTGCCGCTGCTCCGGTGCCCAATAAGGGTGACAACGCCTGGCTGATCGTGGCTGCCGCCTTCGTCATCATCATGTCCATCCCGGGCCTGGCCCTGTTCTACGGTGGCCTGGTGCGCTCCAAGAACATGCTGTCCGTGCTCATCCAAGTGTTCGTGGTCTTCTCCATGATCACCGTGCTGTGGTGCATCTACGGGTACAGCGTGGCCTTTACCGAAGGCAATCCCTTCTTCGGTAGCCTGGACAAGCTCTTTATGAAGGGCGTGACCCCGGATTCCGTGGCCGCCACCTTCTCCAAGGGCGTGGTGGTGACCGAGTTCATCTATGTGGTCTTCCAAGGGGCTTTCGCGGCCATCACCGCCTGCCTGATCCTGGGGGCCTTTGCTGAACGGATCCGCTTCTCCGCCGTGCTGGTGTTCTGCGCCCTGTGGTTCACCTTCTCCTACCTGCCCATGGCTCACATGGTGTGGTACTGGGCGGGCCCCGACGGCTACATCGACGCCGCTGCCGCTGACAAGCTGAACGCCACCGCTGGCTGGTTGTTCCAAAAGGGTGCTCTGGACTTCGCTGGCGGTACCGTGGTGCACATCAACGCCGCCGTCGCCGGTCTGGTGGGTGCCTACGTGATAGGCAAGCGGATTGGTCTGGGCAAGGATTCCATGGCTCCCCACAGCCTGACCATGACCATGATCGGTGCCTCCCTGCTGTGGTTCGGCTGGTTCGGCTTCAACGCTGGTTCCGCTCTGGAAGCCAACGGCTCCGCTGGCCTGGCCTTCATCAACACCTGGCTGGCCACCGCTGCGGCGACCCTGTCCTGGCTGTTTGCTGAATGGCTGATCAAGGGCAAGCCCTCCATGCTGGGTGCTGCTTCCGGCTCCCTGGCCGGTCTGGTGGCCATCACCCCCGCCTGCGGTTTCGTCGGTGTGATGGGTGCCCTGGTGATCGGTCTCCTGGCTGGTGTGGTCTGCCTGTGGGGCGTGAATGGCCTGAAGAAGCTGCTGCGCGTGGATGACTCCCTGGACGTCTTCGGGGTGCACGGCGTGGGCGGTATCCTGGGCGCGCTCCTCACCGGTGTGTTCGCCAGCCCCTCCCTGGGCGGCACCGGCATCTACGACTATGTGGCCAACAAGGTGGCGGATAACTACTCCATCGTGGATCAAGTGATCATCCAAGCCACGGGCGTGGCCACCACCATCGTGGTGTCCGGTGTGGTTTCCCTGATCGCCTACAAGATCGTGGATATCTTCATCGGCCTGCGGGTTCCCGAAGAAGAAGAACGGGAAGGCCTGGACGTTACCTCCCACGGCGAACAAGCCTACCACCTGTAATTTCCCCTCACTTCACCGTGAGCAAGGGCGCCCCTCGGGGCGCCCTTTTTCGTGGACCGTATTTTTGGGCCAAAACAAAACCCCGCCAGGGGGCGGGGTGAGGGAATGGGCTTACTCCTAGGGGAATAGCTCCGGAGACCGTTCCCAGCGAGTGGGGCACCCGGGGTGGATGGTCCAAGGGCTGGCTTTACGACGGGGATGTGGCGCCCGCTTGAAGGCGGGGGGATTTACAGCATCAGGCGCTGGGCCCCCAGGCGGGTGGCCTGCCAGCCCAGGTGGTCGTAATAGGCCAGGGCCGGGGCGTTGTCTAAATCCGCCAGCAGCTGGGCCCGGGTGGCGCCCTGAGCCCTGGCCCAGGCCAGGACGGATGCCAACACCCGGCGCCCCACGCCCTGGCCCTGCCAGTCCGGGGCCACCACCATGTCTTCGATCCAGGCGGAAGGCGCCCCTTCTGCCGTGGAAATGACCAGTTGGGCGCTGACCATGGCTACCACACGGCCGTCCCCGTCCCGGGCTACCCCAATGCGGGCCATGGCCGGGCTGGCCATGAGCCGGGTTAGCCCCTTCACCTGCTTTTCCGGATCAGCCTGGAAATCCTGCTCGATGGCGAACAGGCGGCGGAGCAGGGCAATCAGATCGGGAAGGTCCGCCGGGGTGGCGGCATCCAGGGTGACGGGGGCGGGGGCCATTACATTTCTCCGGGCTGGGCGCTGTTGTAGATGATTACGCTGAGGAAGCGGATGGGACACTGGATCAGGGTTTCCGGGCCGTGGGGCACCTCGCCCCGGAAGGTCAGGCTGTCCCCCGGCTCCAGCACATAGGTGCTCTGCCCGTGCCGGTATTCGATCTTGCCTTCCAGCATGTAGATGAATTCCGTACCCGGGTGCTCGAAGGTGGGGAACACCTCCGATTCGTGATCAATGGTGATCAGGAAGGGCTCGAAGACCTTGGTGGGCCCCTGGTCATAGGCCAGCAGATGGTAAGTGTGGCCCCGCTTGGTGCCGCGCCGCACCACCTCCATGCCCTCCCCTTCCTTCACCAGCTGGGCGCCGCCACCGGGCACGTCGTAATGGCGGAACAGGGTGGAAAGGGAGACCCCCAGGGCATGGGCCAGCCGGGACAGGGTTTCCAGGCTGGTGGCGGTCTGGGCGTTTTCAATCTTGGACAGCATGCCCCGGCTGATATCGGTCCGGTCAGCCACATCCGCAATGGTCAGGCCGTGCTGTTGGCGCAGATCCCGGATGGTGCTGCCCAAATAGCGGGACAGGCTGTCGCTGCTTTCGTGATCGCTCATAGCGAAATCTCCTTGTTTTTTCGCGTGTTACCTGCGTGTTCCGGTCTCTGCCGGAATGACGAACCCATTATCCCACACCATAAAGTTTCTTAATAGGAAAAAATGTTGACCAATAAGAATGAAGGATGCACAATGCTCACAAATGTTGCCTTATATGAATCTTTGAATCACACCACCGCCCAACCGAGCCCTAACCGCCATGTCCCCACCCCGCCGCTACACCCTGACCCTTTCCTGCCCCGACCGGGTGGGCATCGTCGCTGCCGTGAGCCAGTTCGTCGCCGCCCACGGGGGTTGGATCACCGAGGCCAACCACCACGCGGATAGCGAAGAAAAGCGCTTTTTCATGCGCCAGGACATCCTGGCCGAATCCCTGGATTTCGATCTGGCCGTGCTGCGGGAAAAGTTCGCTCCCATCGCCGCCCAGTTCGACATGAAGTGGAAGATCAACGACAGCGCCCGGAAAAAGCGGGTGGTGATCCTGGTCTCCAAGCAGGAACACTGCCTCTACGACCTTCTGGCCCGCTGGCAGTCCAAGGAACTGGATATTGAAATCCCCTGTGTCATTTCCAACCACGACACCTTCAAGGGCTTCGTGGAGTGGCACGGCATCCCCTTTCACCACGTGCCCGTCACCCCGGACAACAAGGCCGCCGCCTACGCCAAGGTGGCGGAGCTCTTCGAGCAGGCCCAGGGGGATGTGATGGTGCTGGCCCGCTACATGCAGATCCTCTCCCCGGATCTGTGCGCCAACTACCCGGGCCAGATTCTCAACATTCACCACAGCTTCCTGCCCAGCTTTGTGGGGGCCAAGCCCTACCACCAGGCCTACGCCCGGGGGGTGAAGCTGATCGGTGCCACCTGCCACTACGTCACCGCCGACCTGGATCAGGGACCCATCATCGACCAGGACGTGATCCGGGTGGATCACTCGGACCTGCCCGACGACCTGGTGCGTTACGGCAAGGACATCGAAAAGGCCGTCCTGGCCCGGGGCCTGCGCTATCACCTGGAAGACCGGGTGCTGGTGCACGGCAACAAGACGGTCGTTTTCCGCTAAGGAGCCCAGCATGCCCTGGAGACTTTTGCGTTTCGCCCTATCCAACAAACACCCGGAGCCGCGCATGTTCACGCGGCACGACAAGCTCAAATCCGCCTACGACGTGGTGATCATCGGAGGTGGGGGCCACGGTCTGGCCGCCGCCTACTACCTGGCCCGGGACTTTGGCATCACCAATGTCTGCGTCCTAGAGAAGGGCTACATCGGTGGCGGCAACACGGGGCGTAACACCACCATCATCCGCTCCAATTACCTGACCCCCGAAGGGGTGCAGTTCTACGACGCCTCGGTGAATCTGTGGCAGGACCTGTCCCAGGAATTTGACCTGAACCTGTTTTACGCCAACCGGGGCCACTTCACCCTGGCTCACACCGACGCCTCCCTGCGCACCATGCGCTGGCGGGCCGAGGTGAACAAGCACTACGGCGTCCATTCCGAACTGGTGGGGCCGGAGGCGGTGAAAGAAGCCGCTCCCATGATCGACCTCTCCTGTAGCGGCCAGGCCCCCATCCTAGGGGCCCTCTACCACGCCCCCGGTTCCGTGGCCCGCCACGACGCGGTGGCCTGGGGCTACGGCAAGGGCGCGGACATGCGGGGAGTGGAAATCCACCAGCAGACCGAGGTGACGGGTATCGACGTGGTGGCCGGCAAGGTCCGGGGGGTGAAGACCAGCCGGGGCTATATCGCCACCAACAAGGTGCTTTGCGCCGTGGCCGGTTCCACCCCACGCATTCTGAAAATGGTGGATGTGCGCACCCCCATCCATGTCCACCCCCTGCAAGCCATGGTCAGCGAGCCCCTGAAGCCCTGGCTTGACCCCATTCTGGTGTCCGGCAGCCTGCACGTCTACATCAGCCAGTCCGCCCGGGGCGAGCTGGTGATGGGGGCTTCCCTGGACCCCTACGAGGTGCAGGCCACCCGCTCCACCCTGGATTTCGTGGAACACCTGTCGGGCCAGATGCTGAACATGTTCCCCTTCCTTTCCAACGTGAAGGTCATGCGCCAGTGGGCCGGCATGGCGGACATGACTCCGGACTTCGCCCCGATCATGGGCAAGACCCCGGTGGAAGGCTTTTACCTGGATTCGGGCTGGGGCACCTGGGGCTTCAAAGCCACCCCGGTGTCGGGCAAGACCATGTCCTACACCGTGGCCAACGACCAGCCCCATCCCTTGATTACCGGCTTCTCCCTGGACCGCTTTCGCCAGTTCGCCCCCACGGGCGAAAAGGGCGCCGCCTCCGTGGGCCACTAGTCCAGAGAATCCCCAGGAGCTACCCCGATGAAACTCATGACCTGTCCCATCAATGGCCCCCGGGCCATTAGCGAATTTACCTACGGGGGCGAAATCCGCCCCATGCCGGACCCGGCCACCGCCAGCGACGACCAGTGGGCCGACTACGTCTACAACCGCAACGGCGCCCCCGGGGTGAAAAAGGAGTGGTGGTGCCACACCCCCAGCAACACCTGGTTCATCGCCGAGCGGGATACGGAAAAAGACCGGGTGCTGCGCACCTATCTGGTTGGGGAGGAAGGCTAATGCGACTGCCTGCTATGGAAGGGGAGTGGATCGACCGCTCCCGCAGCGTGGAGTTCAGCTTCGAGGGCCGGACCTACCGGGCCTATGGGGGCGATACGGTGAGCACGGCCCTGTGGGCCAATGACCGTACCCTCCTGGGGCGCAGCTTCAAGTACCACCGGCCCCGGGGCATTCTCTCCCTGGCCAACCACGACATGAACAACGTGGCCCAGTGGGGCCCCATGCCCAACCTGCGCATGGACGTGACCCCGGTACAGCCGGGCATGGCCCTGACGGCCGTGAATACCTTCGGCAGCCTGGAATCGGATAAGGCGGCGGTGCTCGGCGCTTTCTCCCGCTTCCTGCCCGTGGGCTTCTATTACAAGGCCTTCTATTCCAAGAAGCTCTTTCCCCTCTGGGAAAAGATGTTCCGCACCCTCACCGGCCTGGGCAAGGTGGATGTGACCGCCCCCCGGCGCTACAGCCCCAAGTGCTACGGCTTCTGCGACGTGCTGGTGGTGGGGGCCGGTCCCTCCGGCATGGCGGCGGCCTTGAGCGCCGCCGACCAGGGGGCGGACGTGGTGCTGGTGGATGAAAACGCCCGGGCGGGGGGCTCCGCCACTTACGAATTTGGCGCCGACAGCGAGCGGGTGCGCCAGGGCCGGGAGCTACTGGCCAAGGTGAGTGCCCATCCCCGCATCCGGGTCATGACCGCCACCTATGCGGCGGGTTATTACGCCGACCAGTGGGTGCCTCTGGTGGAGGGGGACAAGATCACCAAAATGCGCTCCAAGGCGGTGGTGGTGGCGGCCGGGGGCTTTGAACAGCCCGCCGTGTTCCGCTACAACGACCTGCCCGGCATCATGCTGGCCTCCGCCGCCCAGCGCCTGCTTTACCGCTACGCCGTAAAGCCCATGCAGCGGGCCGTGGTGCTCACCGCCAATGGGGCCGGTTACCGGGCCGCATTGGATCTGGCGGCCCACGGGGTCCAGGTGGCTGCCGTGGTAGATCTGCGCCCCCATTACGGCAACCCGGCCCTGGTGCAACAGGTCAAGGCCCTGGGCATCCCGGTCCATGCCGCCACCTGTATTGGGGAAGCCGTCCCCACGGGGGATCACAAGGCCCTCAAGGCCGTGCGTCTGGCCGCTTTCGACGACGGTCGGGCGGGCACCCCCGTGGCGGAAATTCCCTGCGACGGGGTGGCGGTGAGCGTGGGCTGGGCCCCCGCCGCCAACCTCCTTTACCAGGCCGGCTCCCGCATGGCCTACCGGGAAACCCTGCACCAGTTCGTCCCCGATGTGCTGCCGGAAGGGGTGTTTGCCTGCGGCAAGGTGAACGGGGTGCATGACTGGTCCGCCCGCCGCTTGGATGGGGAACGGGCGGGCAGCGCCGCCGCTGCCCACGCCGGTTTCGGCAGCCCCCGGCCCGTCACGGTGCCGCCGGAGACGGAATGCCCCAGCCATCCCTGGCCCATGGTGGCCCACCCCAAGGGCAAGAATTTCGTGGATTTTGACGAAGACATCCAATTCCAGGACTTCCCCAACGCGGTCCAGGAAGGCTTCGACAACATCGAGCTGCTCAAGCGCTATTCCACCGTGGGCATGGGCCCCAGCCAGGGTAAGCATTCCAACATGAATGCCCTGCGCCTCCTGGCCCGGCTCACGGGCAAAAAGCCCCAGGAAGTGGGCACCACCACCGCCCGTCCCTTCTTCCATCCCGTGCCCATGGCCCATCTGGGCGGTCGGGGGTTCCACCCGGAACGGCAGACGCCCCTCCAGGCCCGCCATGACGCCCTGGGGGCGGTGTGGATGCCTGCCGGGGTGTGGCAGCGGCCCGAGTACTACGCCCGGGATGGCAAGAGCCGTATTACCTGCATCCGGGAAGAAGCCCTGGCGGTACGCAACGGGGTGGGCCTGATCGACGTGGGCACCCTGGGCAAGCTGGAAGTGCGGGGCCCGGACGCTGCCGCCTTCCTGGAGCGGGCCTATGTTTCCCGCTACGCCGGATTGAAGGTGGGCATGACCCGCTACGCCGTGATGTGCGACGAGTCCGGTGTGGTCATCGACGATGGGGTGGTGGCCCGCCTGGCGGAAGACCACTTCTACTTCACCACCACCACCTCCGGAGCCGCCGGCATCTACCGGGAGCTTTCCCGCCTGGCCCTGGAATGGAAGCTGGACTGCGGCCTGGTCAATGTGACCGGGGCCTACGCCGGCATCAATCTGGCCGGCCCCCGGTCCCGCCAGGTGCTGGCCCAGCTCACCGATCTGGATCTGTCCGCCGCCGCCTTCCCCTACCTAGGTATCCGGGAGGGCCGGGTAGCGGGCATTCCCGCCCGCCTCATGCGGGTCGGCTTTGTGGGGGAATGGGGCTACGAAATCCACGTGCCCGCCAGTCAGGCCGGGGCCCTGTGGGATGCCCTCCTGGCCGCCGGTGCGGACCAGAACATCCGCCCCTTCGGTGTGGAAGCCCAGCGCCTGCTGCGCCTGGAGAAGGGCCACATCATCATCGGCCAGGATACGGATGGCCTAACCACGGCTAACGAAGCGGCCCTGGACTGGGCGGTGAAGCTGGATAAGCCCTTCTTCATCGGCCAGCGCAGCCTCCAGGCCGAGGCCCGCAAACACCCCCGCAAACGCCTCATCGGCTTTGTCATCCCGGGGGGCCCGGAAGCCCGGGTACCCCAGGAATGCCACCTCTTCATCCGGGAAGGGGAAATCGTCGGCCGGGTCACCAGCATTGCCTGGAGCCCCACCCTCAAGGGTTTTGTCGGCCTAGCCCTGGTCCGTCCGGACCTGGCCAAGCCCGGCCTGGCCCTGGAAGCGCGCCTCTCCGACGGTGCCGGGGTCACGGTGCAGACCGCCGCCACCCCCTTCTATGACCCGGAAAACCTGCGCCAGAAGGAAGCGTGATGACCGATCTCATGCCACAAGCCACCCCCGTCTCCCCCCTCTTCGACCTCCTGGGGGGCCTGCAACCCGCCTGGGAAGAAGGGGATCAGGGAGCCCTCCCCAAACATTTCGGTGACCCCGCCGGGGAAGCCGCCCAGGCCCGAGTGCTGGGGGTGGCAGATGTGTCCTGCCAACGCCGCTGGGGGGGCAAGGGGCCCGGTGCCGCCGCCTGGCTGGCGGGCCGGGGCCTGCCCGTGCCGGAGACCCCCAATACCTGGGCGCCCTTGGCCCAGGGCGGGCGGGTGCTGCGCCTGGGCCGCAGCGAGTTTCTCGTGGAAGGCCCGGCGGACCCCCTGGACGCCCTGTGTCTGGCCGAGCCTGGCGTCCGGGTCTATCCGGTGCTGCGCCAGGACGCGGCTCTGATGCTCCAAGGGGAGGCTCTGCCATCCCTGCTGGCCCAGGTGTGCAGCGTCAATTTTGCCAGTCTGGATCTGGCCGCCCGGCCCGTGGTGCTGACTTCCATGGCCGGCGTCACGGTCACCGTCCTGCCTGGCTCGGCGGGGGGCTTGCCCCAATACCGGCTGTGGTGCGACGGCACCTATGGCCCCTATCTGTGGCGCACCTTGACGGCCATTGCCGCCGAGCTGGGCGGCGGGCCCGTGGGCCTGGACGCTCTGGCCTCCTGAAGGGCGGCGGAACTGGTTTTTTGCTTGAACGGCAGTTGGCAGCAATCCCCTACCGGACCTTACCGGACGGGACACCAAGAACGACTTCGAAACCTTGACGGAGATTTGTGATGACCCCGGCAGAAGCCAAGCAGTTCCTGGAAAAAAACCAGGTCAAATATGTCCTGGCCCAGTTCGTGGATATCCACGGCGCGGCCAAAACCAAGGCGGTTCCCGCCGACCACTTTGAGGAAATCCTCACCTCCGGAGCCGGATTCGCGGGCTTTGCGGTGTGGGGCCTGGGCATCGATCCCCATGGGCCGGATTTCATGGCCGTGGGGGACGTGGCCACCCTTTCCCTGGTGCCCTGGCAGCCCGGCTACGCCCGCATCGTCTGCGATGGCCATGTCCAGGGCCAACCCTGGAAGTACGACACCCGGGTGGTGCTGAAGCAGCAGTTGAAGCGCCTGGAGGCCAAGGGCCTGACCTTCTACACCGGTCTGGAGCCCGAGTTCTCCCTGCTCAAGCGCACCGCCGATGGCCAGATCGTCCCCTGCGACGCCACGGATACCCTGCCCAAGCCCTGCTACGACTACAAGGGCCTGTCCCGGGTGCGGCCTTTCCTGGAAAAGCTCACGGACAGCATGAAGGCGGTGGATATCGACATCTACCAGATCGACCACGAGGACGCCAACGGCCAGTTCGAGCTCAATTACACCTTTGCCGACTGTCTGAAATCCTGCGACCACTACGTCTTCTTCAAGATGGCCGCCTCGGAAATCGCCAATGAACTGGGCCTGATTTGCTCCTTCATGCCCAAGCCCTTCGCCAACCGCCCGGGCAACGGCATGCACATGCACATGTCCCTGGGGGACGGCAAAACCAACCTCTTTGCCGACAAGGCGGATAGCCGGGGCCTGGGCCTTTCCAAGCTGGCCTACCAGTTCCTGGCCGGGGTCCTGGCCCACGCCCCCGCCCTGGCGGCCATCTGCGCCCCCACGGTGAATTCCTACAAGCGCCTGGTGGTGGGCCGTTCCCTCACTGGCGCCACCTGGGCTCCCGCCTACATCAGCTACGGGGACAACAACCGTTCCTCCATGGTGCGCATCCCCGGGGGCCGTCTGGAACTGCGCCTGCCCGACGGGGGCTGCAATCCCTACCTGGCCACCGCCGCCGTGCTGGCCGCCGGTCTGGACGGCATTGAACGCAACCTGGCCCCGGGGGAACCCCAGAACATCAACCTCTACGAGCTTTCCCCGGAGGAACTCAAGGCCCGGGGCATCGGTGTGCTGCCCCAGAACCTCCACGAAGCTCTGGCGGAACTGGAGCAGGACACCATCCTGCAGGAAGCCCTGGGCCCGGTGGCAGGGGAATTCCTCAGTTTGAAGCACATGGAGTGGGTGGAATACATGCGCCATGTGTCCGACTGGGAACTGAAGAGCTACCTGGAATTTTTCTGATTTTTTCGCCCCACCGGGCCCGGCGGTACGGGGAGCGGCGGGGTACGCAACTGGAGAGAAACTATGTGTGGAATTGTCGGATTGCTGGTGAAAAAGCCCGCCCTGCGCGAAAAGCTGGGGGAGCTGATGGTGCCGATGCTTATCGGCATGACCGAACGGGGGCCGGATTCGGCGGGTCTGGCCGTCTTCACCGAGCCCCTGCCCGGCGCCCAACGGAAGCTGAGCCTCTATTCCGGGCTCACGGAAGAAGGGGCGGACTTTAACTGGCTCGGCCTGGCTGACGCCCTCAAGGAACACCTGGGGGCGGACGCCCAGATCAGCCCCTTGGGCAATCACGCCATCCTGAGCTTTGCCCTGCCCCCGGAAACGGTGAAGCACTGGCTCAAGGAAAACCATCCCAAGCTCCATGTGCTGGCCACGGGCCGCTGCATGGACCTTTACAAGGATATCGGCACGCCGGCGGAAGTGGCAGCCCGCTATCGCTTCAGCGGCCTCAAGGGCACCCATCTGGTGGGCCACACCCGTATGGCCACAGAAAGCGCCGTGACCCCGGACCGGGCCCACCCCTTCACCGCCGGGGAAGATTTCTGCCTGGTTCATAACGGCTCCCTCTCCAACCCCAACGGTATCCGCCGTCAGCTGGAGCCCCGGGGCATCCACTTTGAAACCGACAACGACACGGAAGCGGCCTGCCGCTACCTGGAATGGCGGCTGCGGGAAGGGGATGACCTGGAACAGGCCCTGAAAAAAGGCTTCGAGGAACTGGATGGTTTCTACACCTTCCTCATGGGTACCCCGGACAAGCTGGCCCTGATCCGCGATCCCTTTGCCTGCAAACCCGCCGTGGTGGCCGAAACCGACGACTACGTGGCCATCGCTTCCGAATTCCGTTCCCTGGCCCATCTGCCGGGCGTCAAAGACGCCCACGTGTTTGAGCCCGCGCCTGAGGAGATGTACGTATGGAAAGTCTGACCTTTGATCTCGCCCAGCAGTCCGTCAGCGAGCTGAACACCTTTCTGCACCAGGAGGCCCCCAAAGGCGGGGTGGGGAAGGTTCTCGTCACCAACCCGGACGGGGCCCACAACCTGGCCGTGGGCCTGGATTGCCCGGTGGAAGTGGAAATCATCGGCCACGCCGGTTACTACGCCGGGGGCATGAACAAGAGCGCCCGGGTGGTGGTGGACGGCAGCGCCGGCACCGGGGTGGGGGAAAACATGATGAGCGGCGTGGTCCATGTGAAGGGCTTCGCCTCCAACGGGGCCGGGGCCTCCGCCCATGGCGGTCTCCTGGTCATCGAAGGGGACGCGGGCCTGCGCTGCGGCATTTCCCTCAAGGGGGGGGACATTGTGGTGGGCGGCTCCGTGGGCAGTTTCTCCGCCTTCATGGCCCAGGCTGGCCGCATGGTCATCTGCGGCGACGCCGGGGACGCCCTGGGGGATTCCCTCTACGAAGCGGTCATCTATCTGCGGGGCAAGGCCCACTCCCTGGGGGCGGACGCCTACGAGGAGCCCATGACCGAGGCGGATTACGCCACCGTGGCCGACCTGCTCCAGCAGGCCGGGCTTGCCCACGACCCCAAGGAGTTCAAGCGCATCGCCTCCAAGCGTGAGCTGTACCACTGGAACGCCGACGCCAATCAAGAATACTAGGAGTCCCATCATGGAAGCCAAACCCGTTCAGCTGCAACATCTCTCCAAAGAAGAGTCCTTCGGTTACGACCGCAAGACCCTGGATTACATCCGCAATGCCGCCGCCCACGGCCTTTATGAAATCCGGGGCATGGGGGCCAAGCGCAAGCTGCCCAATTTCGATGACCTGGTGTTTTTGGGCGCCTCTATGTCCCGCTATCCCCTGGAGGGTTATCGGGAAAAGTGCCTGACCAAGACCGTGCTGGGCACCCGCTTTGCCAAAAAGCCCATTGAACTGGAAATCCCCATCACCATTGCCGGCATGAGCTTCGGCGCCCTGTCCGCCAATGTGAAAGAGGCCCTGGGCCGGGCGGCCACGGAAGTGGGTACCTCCACCACTACCGGGGACGGGGGCATGACCCCGGAAGAACGCCTGTCTTCCAAGACCCTGGTGTACCAATGCCTGCCCAGCCGCTATGGCTTTAATCCGGACGACGTGCGCCGGGCCGACGCCATTGAAGTGGTGATCGGCCAGGGGGCCAAGCCGGGCGGCGGCGGCATGTTGCTGGGCCAAAAGGTGTCGGAACGGGTGGCCGGGATGCGTACCCTGCCCGCCGGGGTGGATCAGCGCTCCGCCTGCCGTCACCCGGACTGGACCGGCCCGGACGACCTGGCCATCAAAATCCATGAATTGCGGGAAATGACCGACTGGGAAAAGCCCATCTACGTCAAAGTGGGAGCCACCCGTACCTTCAACGACGTCAAGCTGGCGGTCCACGCCGGGGCCGACGTGGTGGTGGTGGATGGCATGCAGGGCGGCACCGCCGCCACCCAGACCTGCTTTATCGAACACATCGGCATTCCCACCCTGGCCGCCCTGCGCCAGGCCGTGGATGCCCTGGAAGACCTGGACATGAAGGGCAAGGTCCAGCTCATCATCTCCGGCGGCGTGCGTACCGGCCCGGACGTGGCCAAGGCCCTGGCCATGGGGGCGGATGCGGTGTCCATCGGCCAGGGGGTGATGATCGCCATGGGCTGCAACGGGGAAACTTACTACCAGAACGGCCAGCACCATTCCGCCCTGGCGGACTACCAGGCCCTGGGCACGGTGCCCGGCTACTGCCACCACTGCCATACGGGCAAGTGCCCGGTGGGCATTACCACCCAGGACCCGATTCTGGAGCAGCGCCTGGAACCGGAAATGGGGGCCAAGCACCTGAAGAACTACCTGAAGACTCTGAACATGGAGCTGACCACCATCGCCCGGGCCTGCGGCAAGCAGAACGTCCATCACCTGGAACGGGAAGATCTGGTGGCCCTGACCCTGGAAGCGGCGGCCATGGCCCACGTGCCCCTGGCCGGGACCAGCTGGATTCCCGGGGTAGGGGGCTACTGAGGGCGGGCTGACCGGGCCGGGGCTCTCAAGGCGCCCTGGCCCGGTAGTCCCAAAGGTATTCGCAGGGAAAGGCCTCCTGCCCTGGTGCGGGCGGAAGCGGGCCTTTCCCCAGGGGGCGGCTTGGCCGCCCCGGCTCCGGCAAGGAACCCGTCATGGCGGCACAGATCATCGACGGCAAGGCCCTCTCCAAGGTGCTGCGCCAGCAATACAAGACCCGGGTGGAAGCCCTGGGACGGGCCGGGGTGGTTCCCGGTCTAGCGGTCATCCTAGTGGGGGACAACCCGGCTTCCCAGGTTTACGTGGGCAACAAGGTGAAGGCCTGCGCCGAATGCGGCGTGCGCTCCTTTCACCACGCCCTGCCTTCAGAGGCCAGCGAACAGGAGGTGCTGGACACCATTGCCCAGCTCAACGCCGATCCGGCGGTGCACGGCATCCTGGTGCAGCTGCCCCTGCCCCCCCATATCGACGTACGTCACGTACTGGAAGCCATTGCCGTGGATAAGGACGTGGATGGCTTCCACCTCTATAACGTGGGAGGCCTGGTGGTGGGCAACACCATTTTTCCCCCCTGTACTCCCTACGGGGTGCAGCTGCTCCTGGAAACCACGGGCACGGCCGTGGCCGGTAAAAACGTGGTGGTGGTGGGGGCCTCCAATATCGTGGGTAAGCCCATGGCCCTGATGCTCTTGCAAAAGGAAGCCACGGTCACCGTGTGCCACGCCAAGACCCATAACCTGGCCCAGCACACCATTCTGGCGGACATCCTCATCGTCGCCGCGGGCCAGCCCGGCCTCATCGTGCCCCAGATGGTGAAGGAAGGGGCCGTGGTCATCGACGTAGGCATTAACCGCCTGGAAGACGGGCGCATCGTGGGGGACGTGGATTTCCACGGGGTCATGGAAAAGGCCTCCTGGATTACCCCGGTGCCCGGAGGCGTGGGCCCCATGACCGTCACCATGCTCATTGAAAATACCCTGCGCTCGGCGGAACGCAGACAGGAATTGGCCCATGGGGAAGGCTGGGAGGGCTGGGACAGTCCCCCCCTTTCCCGCGGGGCGCCCCCTGCCGGGGGCGTCGGAAAGGGGGTGGGGGCCAGGGTGTAAGTAAGGGCCAGCGCGTAGAACATCCCCGGTCCGGCGCCACCCAACCGCCTTTGTGGACTCCGGGATGCGGGTTTTTCTCAGTTTGCGGGCGGGTGATCCCTGCCCCAACCAAGGAGCCAACATGAAACTGGTAACCGCAATCATCAAGCCGTTCAAGCTGGACGAGGTCCGGGAAGCCCTGGGCACGGTGGGCGTACAAGGCATCACCGTCACCGAGGTCAAGGGTTTCGGCCGGCAAAAGGGGCACACCGAACTCTATCGGGGCGCCGAATACGTGGTGGATTTCCTGCCCAAAGTGAAGCTGGAAGCCGCTCTCCGTGAAGATCAGGTGGAATCGGCCATCGAGGCCATCGAAAAATCCGCCGCCACCGGCAAAATCGGCGACGGCAAGATCTTCGTCTACGACCTGGATCAGGTGATCCGCATCCGCACCGGTGAAACCGGTGACGACGCCCTTTAGGAGCCCGACATGAAACGTTTTCTTGCCCTGTTGGCCCTAGCCGGGGCCTGTTTGACTCTCTCCCCCGCCGCCTTGGCAGACGATGCCCCGGTGGCGTCTGCCACCGCCAGTACGGTGACGGCGCCCACGGTGGCGGCCCCTGCCCCTGTTGCCACCCCCGCTGCCGCTCCAGCAATGGTGGCTGCCGCTGACCCGGCTCCCGTGGATAAGGTGGATAAGGGGGACACCACCTGGATGATCGTGGCCACCGTGCTGGTGATTCTTATGACGGTGCCCGGTCTGGCCCTGTTCTACGGCGGCATGGTGCGCACCAAGAACATGCTCTCCGTCATGGTCCAGGTGTTCGTGATTTTCGCCATGCTCGGGGTGTTGTGGTGCGTGTACGGCTACAGCCTGGCCTTTACCGAGGGCAACGCCTTCTTTGGGGGCTTTTCCAAGCTGTTCCTCAAGGGGGTGACGCCGGATACCCTGGCCGCCACCTTCTCCAAGGGCGTGGCGGTGCCGGAGCTGATTTACGTGGCCTTCCAGATGACCTTTGCGGCCATCACCCCGGCCCTGATCATCGGCTCCCTGGCGGAACGGGTGAAGTTCTCTGCCCTGCTGGCCTTCATGGTGCTGTGGTTTACCTTCTCCTATATCCCCATGGCCCACATGGTCTGGTATTGGGCTGGTCCGGATGCCTACACCACGGCGGCCGCGGCGGATAAGGCCACGGCTACGGCAGGCTTCCTCTTCCAGAAGGGGGCCCTGGACTTTGCCGGGGGCACGGTGGTGCACATCAACGCCGCCATGGCGGGTCTGGTGGGGGCTTTCATGATCGGCAAGCGCATTGGCTTCCGCAAGGAAATCATGGCGCCCCACAGCCTGACCATGACCATGATCGGCGGCTCCCTGCTCTGGGCCGGCTGGTTCGGCTTTAACGTGGGCTCCAATCTGGAAGCCAACGGGGCCGCCACCCTGGCCTTCCTCAACACCTTCCTGGCCACCTGCGCCGCTACCGTGTCCTGGACCTTCGCCGAATGGTGGCTGAAGGGCAAACCCTCCCTCCTGGGGGCGGTGTCCGGCGCCATTGCGGGCCTGGTGGCCATTACCCCGGCCTGCGGCTTTGTCGGGGTCATGGGGGGCCTGGTCATCGGCCTGCTGGCCGGGGTGGTCTGCCTGTGGGGCGTGAATGGCCTGAAGAACTTCCTGGGCATGGATGATTCCCTGGATGTGTTCGGGGTCCACGGCGTGGGCGGCATCATGGGCGCCCTGCTCACCGGCGTCTTCGCCAGCCCTTCCCTGGGCGGCACCGGGGTCTTCGACTACGTGGCCAATAAGGTGGGGGACTTCGACATGAGCGCCCAGATGATCAGCCAGCTGTGGGGCGTGGGCACGGCCGTGGTCTGGTCCGGGGTGGTGTCCCTCATTGCCTACAAACTGGTGGATATGGTCTTCGGCCTGCGGGTTAGCGAAGAGCAGGAGCGGGAAGGTCTGGACACCAGCTCCCACGGGGAATCCGCGTACCACTACTAATTCACGGCGTTACCAGTGTTGGCGGGCACCCCGGTGCCCGCCTTTTTTTCGCCTGGGTGGAGCGTCCGCCGGATCGGGCCCGGCCAGTGTGTGCCCCTATCCCCGATGGCCTCTGCCCTGACCCAACGGTGGTTTTCCCTCCTCTACCGTTGTCCGGCCCCTGCCGGGGGCGGTAAGGTGAGGTTTTCCCCCGAGCCCGTCCATGTCCCTTCCCCTGTTATGGCAGGAGCCCCTGCCTGTTTTCCCCGCGCCGGACCTGGTGGCCCTGTGGCGCCGTTGCCCCGGAAGTCCGGCGGCGCCCGTACTGCTCCACCTGGGGCCCCGGACCCTGAATCTGGTCTGGGGCGCGGCGCTGGAAGAGGGGTTGGCTCTGCCCTTGGGTTATGCCGAGCTGGCGTCCCTTTTCCCCCATCGGCCCCCCCGTCCGGAGGAATGGGAGGCGGCCATTATGGCGGTGGAGGATCAGCTGGCCCCGGCCCGGCCCCGGGTGCCCTCCGCCGGGCGCCTGTGGTGTGCCGATCCCCTGATCACCGCCCTCACCGCCCTGGTGGCGGGGGACGCCGCCCCTGCCCTGGCCCGGGAAGCCCTGGAACAGTGTTTTCAGCGTCTTTGCCAGGCCCGTCCGGGAGGCAGTGCCGGGTTGCCCGAGGGGCCGGAATTCGCCGCCCTGGTATTGGTGCTGCGGGAGCTTTTGCACCACTACGGTTATGCCGGGGTGGAGTTGGTGGAAGGGGATGGGGGGGCGGAGGCGTAGGGGGCAAACGCCCGCGAAAAGGTGCTTAAAAGGGGCGAAAGCCGGGCCCGGAACCGGTTCGGGGGGAAATATTGCAAAAATCGGCTATCTGCATCATAGTGCCACCCTTGCCGCCCGGCCCCCGGCATGGTCTATCGGTTTTCGCCTCCTGTTCCACCTGCTTTTACCCGTTTTCCCCATTCCCCCCGCCCGGGCGCGATGGTGTGCCTCTTCCCTTTGCGGGGTGTCAGGCACTGACAGGGTGATTGGGATGGAAAGGTGGTTCCGGGACGGTGTTCCCCCGTTTATTTTCTACGGTCCGCCGCCGTTTGCGGGGACCGTCTTTTGTAAAGGTTTTGCATGGCTAAGGAAGAACTCATCGAAATGCAGGGCGTGGTAGAGGAAGTGCTACCCGATTCCCGTTACCGGGTGACCCTGGATAACGGCCACGAGCTGGTGGCTTATTCCGCCGGGAAAATGCGCAAGAACCACATCCGCATTCTGGCGGGGGACAAGGTTTCCGTGGAAATCTCTCCCTACGATCTGAGCAAGGCCCGCATTACCTTCCGTCACCTGGAAGGTCGCACTCCCCCCTCTTCCTTCGGCCCCGCCCAGCGGCGCCGTTAAGCGTTTCCCCGGCCGGGGCGCGGAGCGCCCCCCCCCCCGGGTGGGTTTCCCCCGTACCAGCCCAGGGAAGGCCGACGCCCGTCGGAACTTCCCTATATTCGTTTTGTCTAATGGACCGTCGCGGGCCAAGGTGCCCGCCCCAAAAAGACAAGGAATTAGCCATGGGAATAAGGGGGAAGGGGCTCCGCCGCTTCGCCATGGGGGCGCTAGGCGCCCTGATGACGGGGGGGCTGGCCGGTACGGCCTGGGCCGTGGATGGGGAGGCGGTGATGGTGCATGGGGGCAACAATCCGGCCGCCCTGCCCTGTATCACCTGCCACGGCGCCGATGCCAAAGGGATTGCCGCTTCCGGCTTTCCCCGGTTGGCGGGATTGCCCGCTGCCTACATCGTCAAACAACTCCACGATTTCCGCGCCGACCGGCGCTTGAATCCGGTCATGCAGCCCATCGCCAAGGCCCTGACCGAGCCGGAGATCGCCGGCGTGGCGGAATTCCTCGCCGCCCGGCCCCGGGTCAATGTGGCGGCCGCCGCCCCCACCGCCCAGCCGGTGCCCGGCTCCGGGGAATGGATCGCTCTGCGGGGCGCCTGGTCCCGTAATATTCCCGAATGCACCCTGTGCCACGGTCCCTCGGGCCTGGGGGTGGGCAACACCTTTCCGCCCCTGGCGGGCCAGTCCGCCGCCTATCTGGAATCCCAGCTGTGGGCCTGGAAGGGCCGTAGCGAGCCGGGCCCCCGGCAGCGCAATGGCAAACCGGGCAAGCCGGTGCTGATTCCGGCCACCCGTCATAACGATCCCAATGGCCTCATGGCCCACATTGCGGCCAGTCTCACCGGGGCGGAAATCAAATCCCTGGCCGAATACTTCGGCAGCATGGGGGATTCGGACGAGCCCTTCGACGATTCCCAGCACCGGCTGCGCTAGGCGCCCCCTTCAGGAGATTTTATGTCCACTCTGTTGTCTGCCCGTTTGGCCCTGGGCGCCCTGCTGGGCCTTTCCCTGGGGGCCCAGGCCGCCCCTAGCCACCTGGATGACCAGACCCAGTTGCCCAAGGCTCCCACCAAGGGGGGGTCCCCCTATTTTCAGCCCCCCCAGATCGGGGAGCTGCCCAATAACGCCTTCGGCGAAATGGTGCGCCGGGGCGAGGCCCTGTTCGTCAATACCAAGGCCCTGGCGCCCCAGTATGTGGGCAATGAAATGAATTGCGTCAATTGCCACCTGGACCGGGGCCGCAAGGCCAATTCCGCGCCCCTGTGGGCGGCCTACGGCATGTATCCGGCCTACCGGAAAAAGAACAACAAGGTGAATACCTTTGTGGAGCGCATGCAGGGCTGCTTCCAGTTCAGCATGAACGGCAAGCCCCCGGCGGCGGACAGCGAGGTGCTCACCGCCCTCACCGCCTACGCCTACTGGACCGCCACTGGCGCTCCCGTGGGCAAAGCCCTGCCGGGCCGGGGCTTCGACGAGCCGCCGCCCCCCAAGGGAGGCTACAGCCTGGTGCGGGGCGAAGCGGTGTACAAGGGCCAGTGCGCCCTCTGCCACGGGGACAACGGCCAGGGCCAGAAGGTGGGGGCCAGCTACGTCTTTCCGCCCCTGTGGGGCAAGGATTCCTACAACTGGGGGGCGGGGATGCATCGCATCAACACCGCCGCCGGTTTCATCCAGCACAACATGCCCCTGGGCAAGGGGGAAACCCTGAGCGACCAGGAGGCCTGGGACGTGGCCGCCTTCGTCAATATGCATGAGCGGCCCCAGGACCCCCGCCTCATCAACGGGGACATTGAGGCCACCCGGAAGCGCTTCCACGAAGGGGACGGGGTCAATCTCTACGGCACCCGGGTGAATGGAGTGCTCATCGGCCAGGGGGTGAAGCCCTGAGGGGGCCTTCCCCTCGCCGCCTTGTTCTTCCTCCGGGCTCCGGGCATCATGACGCCCATGGATGACGAGGGAATGATCATGCACGGATGGAAACATGGGGGCGCTAAGTTCAGCAATGGTGCCCAGGGGCGCCGGGGCGGCTGGTGCCGCCTGCTGATGCTGGCGGGGCTGGCCCTGGGGGCTGGCATGGCCGGGGCAGACAGCGTCCGCCCTGACGCTGCCATGGCAGAAGGGGGCAGCGCCCGGCCCCATTCCCCCC
The DNA here is from genome assembly GCF_018905915.1 of Azospira inquinata. Classification (NCBI taxonomy): domain Bacteria; kingdom Pseudomonadati; phylum Pseudomonadota; class Betaproteobacteria; order Rhodocyclales; family Rhodocyclaceae; genus Azospira; species Azospira inquinata. Next base: position 1,446,428 of record NZ_CP064782.1, on the reverse strand, counting down.
CGGCCCTGACCCTGAAAGGCCTGCAACACCAGGCTGGGGCTGGTCAGGCCCAGGCCCAGCGGGATCTGGCCGTGGCCTATGAAACCGGCTATCTGGTGCAGAGCAGCCCGTCCCGGGCCGAATACTGGTATCGCCGGGCCGCCAAAAGCGGGGATGGCATTGCCCGGGAATGGGTGGCCCACCATGACCAGCTGGCCTCCCTGGGCGGCGGCAAGGAATGCCTGGGGGACTACTGTTATGGGGGCGGCCAGGGAGAAGGGGCCCATGCCGCCAGCTTCGTGGCCGCCGCTAATAACCACTACTTTGCCCCCGTGACCATTAACGGGGTGACGGAGCAGGGGATGATCGACACCGGCGCCTCCACCATTGCCATGAGCCCGGAATCCGCCAAGCACTTCGGCATTGACGCCAGCCACGGCAAGCAACAGCAGTTTCAGACTGCCAACGGCAAAACCATAGATTCCGTAATCACCGTGCCCAAAATCCAGGTGGGGGGCCTGGTGCTGCGCAACGTGATGGTGTCCGTGGGCAGCAGCGGCCCCATTCTGATCGGCATGAGCTTCCTCCACCGCCTCAATCTGCGCATGGGGGGCGGGGTGCTGACCCTGTCCCGCTAGGGAAGCTGGCCGCCGCCACTGGTTGGTGGGCCAGGGGCGGCAGGCGCCGGAATTTTTCCCCGGGTATCCGGGCTTGCTTCCTGGCTCCGCCCCTCCTTTTCGCTCTGCCCCGCTCTTCCCCTTCCCTGCCCTACCGGCTTCCTTCAAGGCCCCTTCCCGGGCCGTTTCCTGGAACCCCTTTCCCGGTTCTATAATCCTCTCCCCACTGGCCGGAAAGGCTTATGCTGATTGGGTCTTAGACCCAGAAGCCGACTTCGGGGGAGAGGGCTTTTTACCTTTCCCCGTCTTGACCCCCGGCCCGCCAGCGGGGACATTGGGAGCCTGGGCGCCGTTAAGTGGCCCCCTCCCGCCGACCTTGCCCACCCTAGGGATGTTATGAGCCTTATTTTGCCGGTGACCCCCTCCCAGAACCGTACCCCTTTCCTCGGTCTGGCCCCCTTCCTGCGCCGCAGCATCGCCGGGGAGGATCTGCGTCCCGCCTGCCAGGACTTGCTGGCCCGGGCCCAGGCCGATGAAAACGATCCGGAACTGTGGATGAATCTGGCCACCGTCCTGTTTTGCCTGCAACAGCGGGACCTGGGCCTGGCCGCCCAGTCCCAGGCCCTGGCCATGAGCCGGGTCTATGTGCGGGAAGCCAGCCAACCCGCCCGCCTGCGCCTCCTGGTGCTGGTGGCCCCCGGGGATCTGGCGGCCAATACCCCCCTGGACTGTCTCCTGGAAGACAGCGACGTCACCCTAATTTTCTACTACCTGACCCCGGGCAATCCCCTGGCGGTGCCCGTGCCGGACCACGACGCTGTGCTTGTGGGAGTCACGGAGGCGGATGAATACCGCTCCCTGCTCATCGCCCTGGAACTGCTCCTGGCCCGCTGGCCCCGGCCCGTCCTCAACGGCCCGGCGGCCATTCTGCGTACCGGCCGGGAGGCCGCCAGCAACCTCTTCCAGGATATTCCCGGCTTGATGGCGCCCCGGGTCAGCCGGGTGCCCCGGCGCCTGCTTACTGCCGTAGCCCAGGGCCAACTGCCCCCGGGGGCCCTATCCACCGTGGTGGGCGCCGGCAACGAACCCTTCCCCTGTATCCTCCGTCCCGTGGGCTCCCACGCCGGTCACGGCCTGGACTATCTCCCGGGCCCGGAGGCCCTGGCTGGCTATCTGGCGGCCAATCCGGAAGTCACCAGCTTTTTTCACGCTCCCTTTGTGGATTATCGGGGCCCGGACGGCCTTTACCGCAAATACCGGGTGGTGCTGGTGGAGGGGGAGCCCTACCCGGGCCATCTGGGGGTCTCCGACCACTGGATGATCCACTACGTGAATGCGGGCATGTACGAGGACGGCGCCAAGCGGGAAGAGGAACGGGCCTTCATGGAAGGCTTCGACGCTTTTGCCGCCCGCCACGGGGCGGCGCTTAAGGAAATCGCCCGGCGGGTGGGCCTGGATTACCTGTGCCTGGATTGTGGCGAAACGGCGGAGGGTCGCCTGCTGGCCTTTGAAGTGGGCAACGCCATGGTGGTCCATGCCATGGACCCGGTGGACACCTTCCCCTATAAACAGGCCCCCATGGCCCGGGTGAAAAACGCTTTTCGGGCCCTGCTGGCCCGGCGTGCCGGGACGGACCCGGTGACGGAGGCAGCCCCATGAACGCTCCCCAGCGGGATAACCGGCTCAATTTCTCCGGTGGCCCGGGGGTGCTCCCCGAGCCGGTACTGGATCAGCTCCAGGAATCCATCCGGGCGGTGCCCGAGGTGGGGCTCTCGGTCCTGGGTATCAGCCACCGCTCCGACTGGTTCGCCCAGGTGGTACGGGAGCTGGAAGACAACGTGCGCCAGCTCCTGGGCCTGGGGGAAAACTACCGGGTGTTGTTCCTGCAAGGGGGCGCCACCCAGCAGTTTTCCATGGTGCCCATGACCTGGCTGCGGGGCAGCCCGGTGGCCGCGGATTACCTCCACACCGGCTACTGGAGCGGTAAATCCCTGCCGGAAGCCCGGCGGGAGGGTCCGGTGAATCTGCTCTGGAGCGGCGCGGATGAAGGTTTTCGGCGCCTGCCCGAGGACGGGGAGCTGGCCTATAACCCGGCGGCCCCCTATTTCCACTATGTCTCCAATGAAACCGTGGAAGGCCTCCAGTTTCGTCGGGTGCTGGGGCTAGAGGCCGTGCCCCGGGTCTGTGACATGTCCTCCGACTTTCTTTCCCGGCCCTGTGAGGCGGAGCGCTTCGCCCTCATCTACGCCCACGCCCAGAAAAACATCGGCCCGGCGGGGGTGACCGTGGTGGTGCTGCGGGAAGATTTTCTCGGTGACCGGGCCGGGACTCTGCCCCCCTTCCTGGATTACCGGGCCCAGATCGACGCCCATTCCATCTACAACACCCCGCCGGTGTTCGCCATTTACGCCGTACTCCTGGTAACCCGCTGGCTCAAGGACACGGTGGGCGGCCTGGCCGCCATGGATGCCCTGAACCGGGACAAGGCGGGCCTGTTCTACGGGGTGCTGGATGATAGCGACGGCTTCTATCGGGGCCACGTGCGCCCGGAAGACCGGTCTCTGATGAACGTGGCCTTTACCCTGGGCAGCCCGGAGCAGGATCGGGCCTTCCTGGCTGCCGCCGAAGCCGCCGGTTTTTCTGGCCTGGGGGGGCACCGCTCCCTGGGTGGCCTGCGGGCCTCCCTCTACAACGGCCTGACCCGGGAAGCGGTAGCCCGTCTGGTCCAGTTCATGACCGATTACCGGCAACGGGCCCGGGCTTAGCCCCCAAGCCTAGTGGTTGGGCCACAAAAAAGCCCCCGCCCACCTTCCGGTGGCGGGGGCTTTTTGTGGGTAAGGTACCTGGCCCGGTTTGGGCGGGGATTGTCCGGAGGCCGGGCGGGGCGCTCAGCCCCAAGGCGGAAGGGCGTCCTACTTGGCTTCCGGGGTCGCCGTACTGCTTTCCGCCGCCGCTTCCGGGGGCGAGATCACGGGCAAGGGGGTTTGGGGGGTGAATTTCAGTTCCCGCAGCAGATAGCCCTGGGAGACCGCGATGCCCAAAGCCTTGTCGATGTCCGCCTGGGGCAGCTGGGGGGTGCGGGAGAGGAGCCACAGGTATTTGCGGGAGGGTTGGCCCACCAGGGCCCAGCGGTATTCCGGGTCCAGGCCGATGACCCAGTAATCCCCCTTGAAGGGCCAGAAAAAGCTCACTTCCAGCCGGGCGTTGCCCGACTTGGGCAGCACCGTGGCCCGGCCCTTGGCCTCATCCACCCCGTCCTTGGTGCGGCAGCGGTTATGGACGGCGATGCTGCCGTCCCCGTTCAGGCTGTATTCCGCTGTGGTGTCCCCGACGCAGTTGCGTTGGAAGAACATGGGCAGGGCGGCGATTTCGTACCATTTGCCCAGATAGCGGGACAAATCCACCTGGGGCACGCTGGTAACCCGGACCGGATAGGCCTGGGCCTGGGGCGCCAGGACTAGGGCGGCGGCACAGACCAGGGGAAGCAGCAGGGAGCGGGGCATGGGCATCCTCCATGAAAAGCCTTAAGGGACGGCGCCCGCCGGGAAGGGGCGCCGGGCTTATTTTAGCCCGGGGCGGGCGGGGGGAAGGGCGCCGGATGGGGACTTTCGGTTAGGCCCGAAAGCGCGGCAGCGGTGCCTAGCGGAAGACCACCGTCTTGTTGCCATGCACGATCACCCGGTCTTCCAGGTGATAGCGCAGGCTGCGGGCCAGCACGGTTTTTTCGATGTCCTTGCCGTAGCGCACCAGATCGTCCGGGGTATCCGAGTGATCCACCCGGATCACGTCCTGGTCGATGATGGGGCCCTGATCCAGATCCGGGGTGACGTAGTGGCAGGTGGCACCGATCAGCTTCACCCCCCGGGCGTAGGCCTGGTGGTAGGGCTTGGCCCCCACAAAGCTGGGCAGGAAGCTGTGGTGAATGTTGAGAATCTGGCCGGGGAAGGCGGAGCACAGGTCTGGGGGCAGGATTTGCATGTAGCGGGCCAGCACCATGGTGTCCCCGCTCACTTCTTCGTAAATCCGGTGGATTTCAGCGAAGGCCTGTTCCTTGTTGTCCCGGGTGACGGGCACGTGGTGGAAGGGAATGCCGTGCCATTCCACAAAGCCGCGAAAATCCTCGTGGTTGGAGATGACGCAGGGAATTTCCACGTCCAGCTCCTTGGATTGCCAGCGGGAGAGCAGATCGTAGAGGCAATGCTCCTGCTTGGACACCAGAATCACCAGACGCTTTTTCACCGCGCTGTCGGTGATTTTCCAGCGCATTTCCAGTGCTTCCCCGATGGGGCGGAAGCGTTCCCGGAATTCGCTGAGCATGAAGGGCAGGGAATCCGCCTTCACCTCAATGCGCATGAAATAGCGGCCTTCCTCGTTGTCCGCGTGGTGGGCGGTTTCCAGGATCCAGCCCCCGTGTTCGGCAAGAAAGCTGGCCACTTTGGCCACGATCCCGACCCGGTCGGGGCAGGAGGCGGAAAGGGTGTAATGGTGTTGGCGTTGCATGGCAAAAACCTTGGGGATGGGGCCCGGGCCCCGCCCCCTTTCCCGGAGGGGAGCGGGGCGGGGCGCCGGTGGGGCCTCAGAGACGGGCGCTGGCCTTGAGGATTTCTTCCTTGAGACCGGCGTAGTCCTGGACCACGGGGAACTGGGGGAATTCCCGGATGACGTTTTCCGGCGGGCGGAAGAGGATGCCCGCATGGGCTTCCCCCAGCATATTGGTGTCGTTGTAGGAGTCGCCGGAGGCGATCACCTGGAAGTTGAGTTCCTTGAAGCGCTTCACCGCCTCCTGCTTCTGGTTGGCCATGCGCAGGTGGTAATTGACCAGGAAGCCCTGGGCATCCGCTTCCAGCTTGTGGCAGAAGAGGGTGGGGTAGTTGAGCTGGGCCATCAGGGGCATGGCGAACTCGTAGAAAGTGTCGGAAAGAATCACCACCTGATACTGCTGCCGCAGCCAGGCGATAAATTCCTTGGCCCCGGGCAGGGGGCCCATGTCGGCGATGACCTTCTGGATGTCGGGTAGGCCCAGACCGTGCTGCTTCAGGATACCCAGCCGGTAGGTCATGAGCTTGTCGTAGTCCGGTTCTTCCCGGGTGGTGCGTTGCAGTTCCGGAATGCCGGTCCGCTTGGAAAACTCGATCCAGATTTCGGGAACCAATACCCCTTCAAGGTCGAGACAGACGATCTGCACGGCAAGCTCCTTCCAGTTCGGGCCCGGGGTGACGGGCGGAAAAAACCTGGATTCTACCATTTCCCCCTGCCGCCCCGGGCCGTCCGGGCCGGGTGGGGCTTAAGGGGCGGGCAGCTCGTCCAGTTGGGTCTGGATGTCCAGCCAGCGTTCTTCCCCCGCCGTTACCAGACTGCTCAATTCCCCCTGGCGGCGCAGCAGGGGTTCCAGCTGGGCCTTCTGTTCCGGGGTGTAGAGGCTGGGGTCCGCCAGGCGCTGTTCCAGGAGCTTTAATTCCCCCTGCCAGGAGGCCAGTTTCTTTTCCAGCTGTTCCCCTTCCTTCACCAGGGGGCGGCGCTTGGCCAGCAGGGCCTGGCGGGCCGCCGCATCTTCCTGGCGCTGCTGGCGCCGTTCCGCCTTGTCCGCCTGCCGGTCCGGGTCCTGGTGGGCGGCGCTGCGCTGCTGGGCCAGCCAGTCGGTGTAGTCGTCCAGATCCCCGTCAAAGGGGGTCATGGCTCCCTCCGCCACCAGATAAAGCTGGTCGGCGGTGGTGCGCAGCAGGTGCCGGTCGTGGGAGACTAGCACCACCCCCCCGTCGTATTCCTGGAGGGCCAGATTGAGGGCCTCCCGCATTTCCAGGTCCAGGTGGTTGGTGGGTTCGTCCAGGAGCAGCAGATTGGGCCGGGTCCAGATGAGCAGGGCAAGGGCCAGGCGGGATTTTTCTCCCCCGGAAAAGACGCCGCAGGGCCGAGTGGCCTGGTCGCCCCGGAAATCGAAGCCCCCCAGGTAGTCCCGCAGTTCCTGCTCCCGCACCTCCGGGGCCAGACGGGCCATGTGTTGCAAGGCGGATTCGTCCGGACGCAGCTGTTCCAGCTGGTGCTGGGCGAAGTAGCCGATATTGAGGCCCTTGCCTTCCCGCCGTTCCCCGGCCTGGGGCGCCAGGGCCCCGGCCAGGAGCTTGATCAGGGTGGATTTCCCCGCCCCGTTGCGACCCAGCAGGGCGACCCGCTCCCCGGGCCGCAGGGTGAGGGAGAGATTGTCCAGCAGGGTTTTATCGTTGTAGCCGATGCGGGCCTGTCGCAGCACCAGCAGGGGGTCCGGGCTGGACACCGGATCCCGGAAGCGGAAGGTGAAGGGGGTATCGGCGTGGGCCGCCGCCACTTCCTCCATGCGGCCCAGGGCCTTGATCCGGCTTTGGGCCTGGCGGGCCTTGGTGGCCTTGGCGCGGAAGCGCTCGATGTAGCTTTGCAGGTGGGCCCGTTCCCGCTGCTGCTTGTCGTGGAGGGCCTGTTGCAGGGCCAGTTGTTCCGCCCGCTGACGCTCAAAGGCGGAGTAGTCGCCGGTGTAAAGCTTCATGTGGCCCTGCTCGATGTGCAGGATGTGGCCCACCACCGCGTCGAGAAAGTCCCGGTCATGGGAAATCATGAGCAGGGTGCCCCGGTAGCTCTTCAGCCAGCTTTCCAGCCAGAGCACGGCATCCAGGTCCAAGTGGTTGGTGGGCTCGTCCAGGAGCAGCAGATCGGAGCGGCACATCAGGGCCTGGGCCAGGTTCAGGCGCACCCGCCAGCCCCCGGAAAATTCCGCCACCGGCTTGGTGAAATCCGGGTCCCGGAAGCCCAAGCCGTGGAGCAGCTCCGCCGCCCGGGCCCGGGCGCCGTAACCGCCGATTTCCCCGTAGCGGGCATGGAGGGCGGCGATACGCACCCCGTCCTGGCGGGCTTCCGCTTCCTTCAGTTCGGTTTCGATGCGGCGTAATTCCCGGTCCCCGTCCAGGACGAATTCCAGGGCCTGATCCGGTAGGGCCGGAGTTTCCTGGGCCACGTGGGCAATGACCCAGGCGGCGGGCAGTTCCAGGTCCCCCTGTTCCGGGTGCAGGACGCCGGTGACCAGGGCGAAAAAGGAGGATTTACCGCAGCCGTTGGCGCCGGTGAGGCCCACCTTGTGACCGGCGTGGAGCTGGAGACTGGCGCCTTCCACCAGGGGGCGGCCGGCCCGGCCAAAACTGAGATTGCGTAGGGTGATCATGAAACGGATGCCGAAGGGGGAGGCGCGTATTGTAACGATGTCCCTCCTCTTCGGCCCGGTGTCAGGGGGTTATCAGTATTTTTGAATATCCTTAGGGGGCGGATTCAGTGATAATTGAAAAAATCTGATACCTCTTTTTGCCGATGATCAAGCTCATTCCCATTGATGCCCTGCAGACCGGTATGTACATCCACGATCTGAACCTGAACTGGATGGACCATAACTTCCTGCGCAATGCCTTTGCCGTGAAGGATGGGGACATCCTGCAACGGGTGCGGGCGACGGGGGTCCATGAGCTGTACATCGACACGGAAAAGGGCCTGGATGTGGCGGATGGGGGCACGGCCCCCACGGAAGAGGAAACCAGCCAGGCCATGGAGCGGCGCCTGGAGGCCATTGCCCACGACGAGCAGAAGCCCGTTCTGGCCGCCCCCCTGGAGGATGAATCCCGGCGGGCCAAGAAGCTCCACGGGGAAGCCAACCGGATCGTCAAAGACATCATGGGGGACATCCGCCTGGGCCAGCAGATCCAGATGGAAAAGGTGGAACCCCTGGTGGAAAAAATGGTGGATTCCATTTTTCGCCACCAAGACGCCCTGATTCCCCTGGCCCGGCTGAAAACCCATGACGAATACACCTTCCAGCATTCCGTCTCGGTGTGCGCCCTGATGGTGGCCTTTGCCCGGGGCTTGAAGCTGTCCCGGGAGGTGATCAAGGAAATCGCCATTGGCGCCCTGCTCCACGACGTGGGCAAGGCCAAGGTGCCGGACGACATCCTCAACAAGCCGGGCAAGCTGACCGACGGGGAATTCGACAAAATGAAGTCCCACGTGGTGCAGAGCAAGATCATCCTGCACAACACCCCGGGTATCAGCGAAATCGCCCTGGACGTGGCCGCCCAGCACCACGAGCGCTTTGACGGCACGGGCTACCCGAATAAGCTGAAGGGCCAGGAAATCAGCTTCTACGGCCAGATGGGGGCCATCGTGGATGTGTACGACGCCATTACCTCCAACCGGGTCTACCACAAGGGTATGGCCCCCACGGATGCCCTGAAAAAGCTCCTGGAGTGGAGCAAATTCCACTTCAATCCGGAGCTGGTCCAGTCCTTCATCCGCACCATCGGCATCTATCCCTCAGGCTCCCTGGTACGCCTGGAAAGCGGCCGCATGGGGGTGGTGCTGGAACAGCACGCGGATAAACTGCTCCAGCCCCGGGTCAAGCTCTTCTACAGCGCCGCCCACCGCCACTACCTGACCCCGGAAGAGGTGGATTTGTCCAAATCCCAGGACCGGATCGTGGCCCACGAAGACCCGGAAACCTGGTCCATCGACATCGCCGCCTGGCTTCCCGCCGCTGCATAAATCCCCCGGGTGCCGGGGCTGCCCCTTACCCCGGCCCCGCCCAGCCGTTAAAATTCCCGCTCTTGCGGCCCTGCCGCCCATCCGATTGCCGGAGCGTTCCCCATGCTTGCCACCCTGCGCCGTTGTTCCCCCCTTCTTCTCCTGGTCCTGGCCGCCCTGGCCCGGGCCGAGGACCTGCCCTTGCTTGAGGATGGGGAAAAGGCCCGGCTCCTGGGCCAGGCCCAGCAACTGGAAGAAGAGGCGGCCACCATGAAAAACGGGGCGGAAACCAAGTTCACCCAGGATCAGGAAGCCTGTTATCAGAAATTCCTGGTCAATGCCTGCATCTCGGACGCCAAAAAAGAACGGGTCAAGGTGATTCAGGTGGCCCGGGAAAAGGAAGCCCAGGCCCGGGCCATCCGCCGGGAAGCCAATGCCCGGGATCTGGCCACCCAGTCCGCCCGAAAGGCCGCTGACGCCCCCCGGGAAGCGGCCAAGACCGAAGAAAAGGTCCAGCAATTCCATGCGGAACAAAGCAAGGCGGAACAGGATCGCAGCCAGAACCAGGCCGACCTGCAACGCCGGACCCAGGAAGGCCACACCAAGGCGGTGAAAGACGCCCAGGACCGGGCCAAGCGCCTGGCCGAACATAACGAAGAAGTGGCCAAAGCCCAGGCCAAGGGCGGCAACGGTGCCACTCCGGAAGACGAAGTCCGGCAAAACGTGGCGGACCGGGAAAAACGGGTGGCGGAAAAGACCGCCAAGCGCCTGGCCAAGGAGCAACAGCAAGCCGCCGACAAGGCCGCCTGGGAGGCGGAACAGCGGCGGCGGGGGCAAGGGGAATAAGGGGCGTCGCCCTGGCCTGAGGAAAGGCTGCTGGGTGGCCGCCTTTGGGGGGCTACCTTTTGGTGAGGCAGTGATCCTAGCGGGAATTAGGTGGGGCGTGGCGTGTCCCCCGGGGAATGGGGGCATCGTGGGGACAATTGGCCTACGATTTTAGGGGCTCCGGGCTCCGGGCTCCGGGCTCCGGGCTCCGGGCTCCGGGCTCCGGGCTCCGGAAGCGAGGTGCGAGGTGCGAGGTGCGAGGTGCGAGGTGCCTCGGACGCGGGAGGCTAAGTTTCCGCTGTGTTCCGCCGCTGACCGGCGGACGTACTTTTCTTGTCTTGCCAAGAAAAGTAGCCAAAAGAAGGCGCCCCCGGTTTGTCGCCCCTACGGGGTTCCCTGCGCTACTCGCTTGCGGCGGGGGCTGCGGAACTCGGCCCTACGGGCCTCAGACAGTCCTCGCCCTTTTCCCGCCGCAAGCTCCGTTGCTCGGCGACAAACAGGGGCAAAAGAACGCTGAGGAGGCTGAGGGTAAAAACGCGATACCTTAGGTATAGACAAATTTCTATTAAATGGCGGACGGGAATATGTCACCAATACAGTCTAAGGATTGGCTTAATTCAACTCAGTCTCTTACTGTAAATTGCTGGCTCACCAATTTACTACCACTATTTGCCTCGCAAAACTCGAATTCATTGTTCAATCAATCCTGATGATTGCTTTTGCGCAGCCTGAGGTATGTATCAATCCGAATAATTAAATAAATAATAAAAATAACTATTCCCAGAAACGCAAAAAACCAAAACAGATAGACGCTTATCCCGTTCTTTATCCGCGAATATTCCTGAACAGACTGCTCGAACGAGCGAAGCACAAGGGAATTGCTCGAGATTTTATAACAAGAGTATCTCTTGGTTGGCCAGAAACTATTGTTGGGGTACATCCAAATCTCACCGCTTTGACCAGCCAGCCAATGAACTATTGCTGTTTGTAATCCACGGCTTTCTAATATTTTTGTGTCCAATTTATTTAGTATTTGCGCGTAATCTGCAGGTTCCCTCCCCAAACAATTTGAGTAATCCAGCGGCTCACAGTTACATCTATGTACTACCCCTTGCTTATCCATGATGCCGATATCAAACAAGCTGCCTCTTCTATATGTTTCCCCAGTGTCAACAAAGATTCCAGAGATGCGGCTTACCTTTTCTATGCTTGGAATTTCCATCCGAATAGCTGTGATGGTATTGTTTATTCCATTAAAAATAAGTAGGAAAAATGATAGCCATAGAAGCGAATTGAGATTAAAGAAGAGTGGTCGAACAATAAACAGAAAAAAACGAAAAAATTCCTTTATTACTGTCAATTATCGTCCTCCTACGGCAGTATCGAGATGCTTTGTCTCCGCCATGAATCCAGGTCTTCAAATCGCAGTTTTGCGTTGGGTTCGATCTTTAGATTAACGCCCTAGCTAGCTAGAAAATAAATCCCTGCTTGTATGAAGGCCAGAGTAATTAATATAACGAGATTGCCTCTATGTTGCTTGCAACGCAATGAGTTTGGATAAGCCTGGGATTGTATAAGCAAGCAGGCTGCCCTTTAGTCCTTGGCCTGAAATTTTGGTGAATACGTTGGATATTGCCGGTTTGCTATATTTGTATTGCGTAATACCTGGAAAGGCGCCTATCAGTGGGTCACCGCAAATAGATTCAAAATAACTACTCCAGCGACAATCAGGGCGATGCCCAGGATGGCGGCTAGGTTGAGGGCTTGGCCGTAGAGTATCCAGGCGATGAGGGCGATGAGGGCGATGAGGACGACGCCGGCGCCGGACCAGATGGCGTAGGCCACGCCCACCGGGATGGTTTTCAGGGTGAGGGAAAGGCAGTAGAAGGCGGCGGCGTAGCCCAGGACCACTACGGCGGAGGGGCCCAGGCGGGAAAAGCTTTCTGAGGCTTTGAGGGCGGAGGTGGCAATGACTTCGCTCACGATGGCTACCATTAGAAATACCCAGTGCATTGGTGTTCTCCTCGAGGTGGGGCGATAAGAATCCGGGGATAAATCCAGGCCAGAGTTTATGCCAAATCGGTGATCCCGATGGGGGCCCGATTCCTGCGGAGAGGGAACGCTGGGTGGGGCGGCAGGGGGAAGGGGTGATTGTTCGGGTCGTTCGCCCAAGGATTCTTCTGCCCAGGGGTACGGGGGCCTGGGCCCTATCCGGTAGATGCCCCGAGTCTCGTTGCACCCGCCCCCCGGGCTTTGATGTCCCGGCTGCGGTGCTTGGGGGCTGGGTAGTCTCTTAACTGTCCGCCAAAAAATGCCCCCAGACCCAATACCGGGGCCCTTCTTCGCAGCCGCCCGGTGGGATTCCGTGCTGGCCGTCCTTTTCCCAGCCCTCTGCTGCTAAACCCAATAAAAACGGGCCTCCCCCAGGTTGTCCTGGGGAGAGGCCCGTTCTGTGCCGTGGGGCGCCCTGGGGCGGTTTTATTCGATGCCCTGGCTGGAGAGGTATTCCTCGTAGGTGCCCTTGTAATCCACCAGGCCGCTGGGCTTCACTTCGATGATCCGGGTGGCCAGGGAGGAGACGAATTCCCGGTCATGGGAGACGAACACCAGGGTGCCCTTGAAGAGGTCCAGGGCGGTGTTGAGGGATTCGATGGATTCCATGTCCAAGTGGTTGGTGGGTTCGTCCAGCACCAGTACGTTGGAGCGCAGCAGCATGAGCTTGCCGAAGAGCATGCGGCCCTGTTCGCCCCCCGAGATGACCTTGACGGACTTTTTCACCTCGTCCCCGGAGAAGAGCAGGCGGCCCAGGGTGCCCCGGATCAAGGTTTCCACGTCGCCCCCTTCGTAGCCCCCCATGCGCACCCATTCGGTGATCCAGTCGGCCAGGCTCGTGTCGTCGGCGAAGTCGGCGGCATGGTCCTGGGCGTAGTAGCCCAGGCGAGCCTTTTCCGCCCATTTAATCTGGCCGTGCTGGGCTTGCAGCTGGCCCATGAGCAGCTTCAGCAGGGTGGTTTTCCCCGCCCCGTTTTCCCCTATCACCGCCACCTTGTCGCCAGCGTCGATGGTGCAGGTGAAGTTCTGAATCACGGGCTGGGCCGGGTCGTAACCGAAGTTCAGGTTTTCGATTTCCACAGCCTGACGGTGGAGCTTGTCCTTGTCGTCGTACTCGAAGCGAATCCAGGGGTACTGGCGGGAAGAGGGCTTCATGTCTTCCGGCTTGATCTTGTCGATCAGCTTCAGGCGGCTGGTGGCCTGCTTGGCCTTGGACTTGTTGGCGGAGAAGCGGCGCACGAAGTCCTGCAACTCGGCCACCCGTTCCTTGGCCTTGGCGTTGGCCTGCTGCTGCCGTTCCCGGGCCTGGGTGGAGGCTTCCATGAAGTCGTCGTAGTTGCCCGGGTAGAGGGTGATCTTGCCGTAGTCCAGGTCGGCCATGTGGGTACAGACCTGGTTCAGGAAGTGGCGGTCATGGGAAATGATGACCATGGTGGAATTGCGCTCATTGAGCACGTCTTCCAGCCAGCGGATGGTGTTGATGTCCAGGTTATTGGTGGGTTCGTCCAGGAGCAGGATGTCCGGATTGGCGAACAGGGCCTGGGCCAGCAATACCCGCAGCTTCCAGCCCGGGGCCACTTCCCGCATGGGGCCGTTGTGCTTGTCCGTGGGGATACCCACCCCCAGGAGCAGCTCCCCGGCCCGGGCTTCCGCCGTGTAGCCGTCGTATTCCGCGAACTTGCCTTCCAGTTCGGCGGCCTTCATGTAATCCTCTTCCGTGGCCTCCGGATTGGCGTAGATGGCGTCCTTTTCCTGCATGCAGGCCCACATTTCCTCATGGCCCATGAGTACCACGTCCAGCACCCGCATGTCCTCGTAGGCAAACTGGTCCTGGCGCAGATAGGCCATGCGTTCGTGGGTATCCTTGGAAACGTTGCCCCCGGTGGGTTCCAGCAGGCCGCAAAGGATTTTCATGAAGGTGGATTTACCCGCCCCGTTCGCGCCGATAAGGCCGTAGCGGAATCCTTCGCCAAACTTGACGTTGACGTTTTCAAACAGGGGCTTGGCCCCGAACTGCATGGTGATATTGGCGGCGACGAGCATGGGTGTCCTTGGAGAGGGGGCGAGGATGGCCTCCTCGGAGCGTTACAGCACGGCCCCGGAAGGAATGGGGGCGGGGGCGGTGCGGAAAAGCACCGGGGGCGGTCAAGCCGCCCCCGGATCAAGCCAGAATCGGGTCCGGGCTTACTTGCCGGCGCCCAGGGCGGGCTTGTTACGGGAAGAGCATTCGGCGGCGTAGACGGCCTTGCGAACTTCCTTGGAGCTGCTCAGGAACAGGCGCTTGGCGGCCTTGGACAGGCAGCGGCGTTCCAGGGTGGAACGACGGGTACGGTTGGAGGTGGAAGCCATTTGAATTCTCCAGATCTGACGAAAGTTGGATATTGGGGCCTGGATTTTAAAGGTTTTTTGCCCGTCTGGGGACTCCGGACGGGGGAATTTGGAGCAATTTCCTTGCCCGGCAGGGCAAAAAAAGGGCGTGGGGAGCCTATCCACGGCCCTTTCCCGGTCCGGACGGAATCTTTTGCCCCGCCCCCGGTCCACTGGCCCTAAGCTTTCTGCCCGACCCGACCCGACCCGACCCGACCCGACACCGACACCGACACCGACACCGACACCGACACCGACACCGACACCGACACCGACACCGACACCGACACCGACAGCCGTCCCGAGGCCCCTACCCTTGCCTCTTCGCCCCCGGCGGCGCCTGGGCGGTATGGATTGGCGCTCCCGGGCCGGTGGGGAGCGCACCGGTTTGGTAAGATTTGTCTTTTACCCTGGGCCTTCCGACCCATCGTCTGGAGGTTGCCCGTGGAGACGCATCCCATGGTTCCCCATCTCACCACCGCCCTCTCCGGCCCCCTGCTGGAACTGGAGAAGGCTTTCCTCGACAACAGCACCCGCATTGAACAATGGCTGCGGGGCCAGTGGCTGGAGCACACGCCGCCTTTCTACGCCTCCGTGGATTTGCGCAACAACGGCTACAAGCTGGCGCCGGTGGATACCAATCTGTTCCCCGGCGGTTTCAATAACCTGAACCCGGCCTTTCTGCCCCTCTGCGTCCAGGCCACCATGTCCGCCGTGGAGCGCCTGTGTCCGGAAGCCCGGGATTTGCTGCTAATTCCGGAAAACCACACCCGCAACCAGTTCTACCTGCAAAACGTGGCCACCCTGGCCACCATCCTGCGCCAGACGGGCCTGAATGTGCGCCTGGGCACCCTGATTCCTGAAATCACCGAGCCTACCCCCATCGACCTGGAAAACGGCCAGCGCCTGCTCCTGGAGCCCCTGGTGCGCAGCCAGTACCGGCTCGGCCTGAAGGATTTCGATCCCTGCGCCATTCTGCTTAACAACGATTTGTCGGCTGGGATTCCGGACATTCTCAAAGACCTGAACGAGCAGTTTCTCCTGCCCCCCCTCCACGGAGGCTGGGCGGTGCGCCGCAAATCCCACCATTTCGCCGCCTACGATGAGGTGGCCCGGGCCTTCGGGGAGGCCCTGGGCCTGGACCCCTGGCGCATCAACCCCTATTTCAGCGTCTGCAACCAGATCAATTTCCATGAGCGCCAGGGGGAAGACTGCCTGGCCGCCAACGTGGATATGCTCCTCACCCGCATCCGGGAAAAGTACCGGGAATACGGCATCGACGAGACCCCCTTCGTGGTGGTCAAGGCCGACGCGGGCACCTACGGCATGGGGGTGATGACGGTGCGGGACGCCTCCGAGGTGGTGGGCCTGAACCGCAAGCAGCGCAACAAAATGAGCGTGATCAAGGAAGGTCTGGAAGTCTCCGAGGTAATCATCCAGGAAGGGGTGCATACCTTCGAAACCGTGGATGACGGAGTGGCCGAGCCGGTGGTCTATATGATGGACCGCTATGTGGTGGGCGGCTTCTACCGGGTCCACGGCAGCCGCAGCCGGGACGAAAACCTCAACGCCCCGGGCATGCACTTCAAGCCTTTGGCTTTCGAGACCTGTTGCAACCAGCCGGAACACGCCCTGGGGCCCGATGCCCCTCCCAACCGCTTCTACGCCTATGGCGTGGTGGCCCGTCTTGCCCTCCTGGCCGCCTCGGTGGAACTGGAGCGCACCGCCCCTGAGGAGTAATCCCCATGCGTCTCGCCTTCATCGTCGATCCCCTGGCCGAACTCAAGGCCTACAAAGACTCCTCCGTGGCCATGATGCGGGCCGCGGAACGCCGGGGTCACGAAGTCTGGACCCTCCAGGCGGAAACCCTGCAATGGAGCCAGTCCGGCGGGGTACGGGGGGAGGCGGTGCGCCTCCGCACCCGGCCCGATGACCACGACTGGTACCGGGAGGCGGCCCAGGAAGGGGTGGCCCTGAAGGATTTCGATGGGGTGCTGATGCGCAAGGATCCCCCCTTCGACATGGAATACGTGACCGCCACCTGGCTCCTGGAACGGGCCGAGGCGGAAGGGGCCAAGGTCTTTAACCGGCCTCGGGCCCTGCGGGACCATTCGGAAAAGCTTTCCATTGCCGAATTTCCCCAATTCACCGTACCCACCCTGGTTTCCCGGGACGGGGCGGTGCTGCAACGCTTTATCGACGAGCAGCGGGACGTGGTGGTGAAGCCCCTGGACGGCATGGGGGGCAGCTCCATTTTTCGGGTCCATCGTTTTGAGCCCAACCGCAATGTGATTATCGAAACCCTGACCCAGCTGGGGCAGCGCACGGTCATGGCCCAGCGTTTTCTCCCGGAAATCGGGGAGGGGGACAAGCGCATTCTCCTGGTGGGGGGCAAGGTGGTGCCCTATTGCCTGGCGCGCATTCCCAAGGCCGGGGAAACCCGGGGCAATCTGGCCGCCGGGGGCACCGGGGTGGCCCGGGAACTCACCCCCCGGGACCGGCAGATTGCCGAAACCCTGGCCCCTATCCTGGCGGCCCGGGGGCTTTTCCTGGTGGGCCTGGACGTGATCGGTGACAGCCTCACGGAAATCAACGTCACCAGCCCCACCTGCATGGTGGAAATTCAACAGCAAACCGGCTTCGATGTGGCGGGCACGGTCATCACGGCCCTGGAACGGGCCTGGGGCGAAGCCTGACCGGTGCATGGCCCCGGAGCCGGGGTGCGGAGGTATGTGTGTGAGAAATACTGTTTTGGCGCCCTGCCGGGGCGGCGTCCGGTCCCCCTGGCGGGGCTTGCTGGCCGCTCTGACCGTGGCGGCGGGGGTGGCGCTGACCGCCTGTAGCCACGCTCCCGAACCCTATCGCCAGGAAGCCTACGTTTTCGGCACCCGGGTGGAGGTACTGGTGGCCGATCAGCCGGAGGCCCAGGCCCGTCCGGCGGTGGCTGCGGTGCTCCAGGAATTTGACCGGCTGCACCGGACCTACCACGCCTGGCAGCCCTCCGAGCTGACCCGGGTGAACCAGGCCTTCCAGAACGGCCAGGCCGTCCGGGTGTCCCCGGAAATGCGGGGGCTGGTGGCGGATGCCCAGACCATCGCTCGGAAGGGGGACTGGCTTTTCGATCCGGGGATCGGCCGCCTAGTGCAGGTGTGGGGCTTCCACAATGACGAATTCCGTCCCCAGCTGCCGGACATGGCCCGGGTCTCCTTCCTCGCCGCTGCCCATCCCTCCCTGCAAAGGGTGCAGATCCGGGGCGATAAGCTCTATTCCCCCAACCCGGCGGTGGCCCTGGATTTCGGCGGCTACCTGAAGGGGGTGGCTCTGGACCGGGCCGCAGCCATGCTCAAGGCCCGGGGCATCCACCATGCCCTGATCAATATCGGCGGCAATGTGCTGGCCCTGGGGGACAAGCATGGGGAGCCCTGGCGGGTGGGGATTCAGCATCCCCGCAAGCCGGGCCCCATGGCCACCCTGGAATTGCACGACGGGGAAGCCATCGGCACCTCCGGGGATTACCAGCGATTTTTCGAGGTGGGGGGCAAACGCTACTGCCATCTCCTGGACCCCCGCACCGGCCATCCGGCGGAAGGGACGGAAGCGGTGACTGTGCTCATTCCCCCCGGTCCCCACGCGGGCGCCTTGTCCGATGCGGCTTCCAAGCCCCTGTTCATCGGCGGCCCCAGCCAGTGGCTGCGCCTGGCCCGGCAACTGGGGGTGAGCCAGGCCCTGCGGGTGGATGCCAGTGGCAAGGTCCAGGTGACCCGGGCCCTGGATGACCGGATCAAGTTCGAGAGTGGCGTGGATACGGAAGTCGTGGGACCATGATGGTTTCCCGGCGGGGCGGACGCCCCGGAAGCCCTGGCTTCCCCGCCCCGCCTGCGATGTTTGAGCGGAATTCACCCAGAATAAAATGCAGACAGGAATCCTGATAATTGCCCACGGCCAGCTGGGCCAAGTGTTGATCGACTGTGCCAGTCACATCCTGGGCCGCACCCCGGAGCGCCTGACGGCCCTTTCCGCCGGTCATGACGAGCCCCGGGAGGCCTTTCTGGCCCTGGCCCGGCGGGAGATTGGGGTCCTGGACGAGGGCAATGGGGTCCTCATCCTCACCGACCTGTTCGGCGCCACTCCCTCCAATTTCGCCCGGGAGCTGATTCATTCGGGCAAGGTGGCGGCCCTGGCCGGGGTGAGCATGCCTATCCTGCTGCGTGCCCTCAATGACCGTAATTTGCCCGCCGCCCCCCTGGCGGCCCGGGCCCTGACCGCGGCCGTGGAATGCACGGCCATCCTGGAATAAGCCTTTCCCCCGACGCCGACAACGCGGAGATGCCATGAGCCAGACCTGCCGTAACGAAGTGGAAATCGTCAATAAGCTGGGGCTACACGCCCGAGCTTCGGCCAAGCTGACCCAACTCGCCAGCAAATTTTCCTGCCAGGTGTGGATGGAACGGAATGGTCGCCGCATCAACGCCAAAAGCATCATGGGGGTGATGATGCTGGCCGCCAGCAAGGGTTCCAAGGTGTTGCTGGAAACCGAGGGCCAGGACGCCCAGGAGGCCATGGACGCCCTGGTGGCCCTGATCGCCGACAAGTTCGGGGAGGGCGAGTGATGCCCTTGGCCACGGCCAGCCAGCACGTCAGTTTTACCCTCCACGGTTTGGGCGTTTCCGGCGGCATCGCCATCGGCAACGCCCAGCTCATGTCCTACGCCACCCTGGAGGTGGCCCACTTGGTGTTGAATCCCCGCCAGATCGAGAAAGAGCTGGCCCGCTTTGACGCGGCGGTGGGGTCGGTGCGCCAGGAGCTGCTGGAATTGCGCCAGAACACGGAAGGCGCCCCGGCGGAACTGGGGGCCTTCGTGGATTTGCACGCCATGATCCTGGCCGATCCGGAACTGGCGGAGGCCCCCAAGAAAATCATCCGGGAACGGCGCTGCAATGCGGAGTGGGCCCTGGTGCAGCAGATGGAAGCCTTGGTGAAGCAGTTTGAGGCCATGGGCGACCCCTACCTGCGGGAACGCAAGGCGGATGTGATTCAGGTGGTGGAACGGGTGGTCAAGGTGCTCCTGGGCCGGCCCGGACGCACGACCCTGAAGCCCCGCAAGGGCCTGAAGACGGAAGAGCAGATTATCGTCGCCCACGATCTGGCTCCCGCCGACACCATCGGCTACAAGGACCAGCATTTCGCCGGTTTCATTACCGAAGTGGGGGGCGCCACCTCCCACACCGCCATCCTGGCCCGCAGCATGGCTACCCCGGCCATTGTGGGCCTGCCCCGGGCCCGGGACCTGATCCGGGACGGAGAACTGATTATCGTGGACGGCACCCGGGGCGTGGTGATCGTCAATCCGGATGACCGGGTGCTGGAGGAATACCAGCTGCGCAAGAGCGAGCTGGAACTGGAGCGGACCAAGTTAAAGCGCCTGAAGACAGCCCGGGCCACCACCATCGACGGGGTGGATATCGCCCTCTACGCCAATATCGAACTGCCCTCCGACGTGGAGGCGGCCAAGGAAGCGGGGGCCGAGGGCATTGGCCTGTTCCGTACCGAATTCCTCTACCTGAACCGGGGCGACATGCCCACGGAGGACGAGCAGTTCGAGGCCTACCGCAAGGTGCTGAAGGGCATGGAAGGCAAGCCGGTGACCATCCGCACCTTCGACCTGGGGGCGGATAAAAGCTTGGTGGATTTGGACCGGGTGAAAACCAATCCGGCCCTGGGTCTGCGGGCCATCCGCCTGCAACTGGCCGAGCCCAAGATGTTCCACACCCAGCTGCGGGCCATTCTCCGGGCCTCCCGTTACGGCAAGGCGAAAATCCTCATTCCCATGCTGGCCCACGCCCATGAGATTGACGCCACCCTGGTGGCGGTGCAGCAGGCCAAACAGAGCCTGCGGGAACAGAAACTGGCTTTCGACGAGGGCATTGAAGTGGGGGGCATGATCGAAATCCCCGCCGCCGCCCTGGCCATCGGCATGTTCCTGCGCCGCCTGGATTTTCTCTCCATCGGCACCAATGACCTGATCCAATACACCCTGGCCATCGACCGTTCCGACGAACAGGTGGCCCACCTGTACGACCCCCTGCACCCGGCGGTGCTCATGCTCATGGCCCATTCCCTCTACAGCGGGGAAAAGGCCGGGCTGCCCGTCTCCGTCTGCGGCGAGCTGGCCGGGGACCCGGCCATGACCCGCCTGCTCCTGGGCATGGGCCTGCGCATTTTCTCCATGCACCCCACCCAGATCCTGGAAGTGAAGCGGCAGATTCTGAAAAGTGACGTTTCCCTCCTGGGCCCGGTGGTGCGCAAAATCCTGCGCTACAACGAGCCCCAGAAAATCCGGGAACAGATCGAGAAAATCAACGTCTGACTTTGCAGGGCCCGGGCCGGAGCCGGTTTGCACCGCTCCCCGGGCTTGGTTATCATGCTGCTCTAGCGCCGATTTGAACCAACAGCTTGCGGGCGCTTAAAAAATGCGGCTAAAGCGGGACCGACGCCCTGTCCGAGCCGATCCTAGCTATCGCAACTCCGACAGGGCTTATTGTTTTCAGGAAAACGATGTCGCCAAAGCATTCCGTCGGCGCCGTGAGCCCCCAAAAGGCCCGGTTTGCCGAACCCATCCGCCTCGCCGGGGGCTTTGAATTGCCCGGCTACGATCTGGTCTATGAAACCTACGGCACCTTGAATGGGGATCACTCCAACGCGGTGTTGGTCTGTCACGCCCTGTCCGGCAGCCACCACGTGGCCGGCTATTACGCCGACAACCCCAAGAATGTGGGCTGGTGGGACAACCTGGTGGGCCCGGGCAAACCCCTGGATACGGATAAGTTTTTTGTGGTGGGGGTGAATAACCTGGGGGGCTGTTTCGGCTCCACCGGCCCCATGTCCCTCAATCCGGCCACCAGCAAGCCCTATGGGGCCGAATTCCCCGTGGCCACGGTGGAGGATTGGGTGGAAACCCAGGCCCGGTTGGCCGATCTGCTGGGCATTGAGCAGTGGGCGGCGGTGCTGGGGGGCAGCCTGGGAGGCATGCAGGCCCTGCAATGGACCCTGGCCTACCCGGACCGGGTGCGCCACGCCCTGATCATCGCCTCCGCCCCCAAGCTCACGGCCCAGAACATTGCCTTTAACGAGGTGGCCCGTCAGTCCATTCTTTCCGATCCGGATTTCCACGGCGGCAACTACTACGACCATGGCGTGGTGCCGGCCCGGGGCCTGCGCCTGGCCCGCATGGTGGGCCATATCACCTATCTTTCCGACGATCAGATGGGGGAAAAATTCGGCCGCCAGCTCCGGGAAGGGGTGCTCAAGTACAGCTACGACGTGGATTTTGAAATCGAATCCTATCTGCGCCATCAGGGGGATAAGTTCGCCGGCTTTTTCGACGCCAACACCTATCTCCTCACCACCAAGGCCCTGGATTACTTCGATCCGGCCCGGGAGTACGACGGCGACCTGAAGGCCGCCCTGGCCCGGGCCCGGGCCAATTTCCTCCTGGTCTCCTTCACCACCGATTGGCGTTTTGCGCCGGAGCGCAGCCGGGAAATGGTCTATGCCCTGCTCCACAACGGCCGCAACGTCTCCTACGGGGAAATCGACTGCAATGCGGGCCACGACTCCTTCCTGCTCACCGATCCCCAGTATCACGGGGTAATGCGCACCTACTTCCAGGGCATTAAGGTTTGAGGCGCCTACCATGACCAATAACGCAATCGACCGTTTTGACTTCGACGCCATCGCCAACTGGATCGCCCCCGGGGAACGGGTGCTGGATCTGGGCTGCGGCGACGGTTCCCTGCTGGGCTATCTGCGCGCCCAACGGGGCATTCGGGGCTACGGGGTGGAAATCGCCCCGGACAAGGTGCTGGCCTGCATGGCCAACGGGGTCAATGTGATTCAGACCAACCTGGATCAGGGCCTGGTGGAATTCGAGGACGGCTTTTTCGACCACGTCATCATGTCCCTCTCCCTCCAGACCGTGAAGCATACGGAGCGTCTGCTCCAGGAAATGCTCCGGGTGGGGGCGGAAGCCGTGGTGTCCTTCCCCAACTTTGCCTACTGGCGCCACCGGCAGGCCATTCTCAATGGCCGTATGCCGGTCTCCAAGGACTTGCCCTACCAGTGGTACGACTCCCCCAACGTGCGCTTTTTCACCATTGCGGACTTTGAGGCTCTGTGCCGGGAGCAGGGCATCGTCATCAAGGAGCTGAAGGCCTTCGATAACGGCAAGGAAGTGACGGAAGAACCCAATTTCCTCGCTAGCATGGCCCTCTGCCGCCTGGGACGGGCCTAAAATGGCGGACCTGGAGCCCCATCGCTTCAGGTCCGGCCCGGTGTGGGGCCCTGTCCCCCTGCCCTCTCCGGCCCCCAGGGGCCGGTTTTTCATGGGGCGCTCTCCTTGCCCTACCCGTCTTCCCCTTTTTCCCCAGCCCCGGGGCCCGGCGCCCCTTTCTGCTTCCTATGAATCCTGATTCCCCCACCGCCCCGTCTCCCTGGCGGGCCCTGTGCACCCGGCGCATGCTGGTCTGCGTTTTTACCGGCTTTACTTCCGGCCTGCCCCTCTACCTGCTCCTCAACCTCCTGCCCGCCTGGCTGCGCAGCGAGGGGGTGGATTTAAAGACCATCGGCTTTTTCGCCCTGGTCCAGTTTCCCTATACCTGGAAATTCCTCTGGTCCCCCTTCCTGGACCGCTTCGGCATTCCCTGGTTGGGCCGTCGCCGGGGCTGGATGCTGGTGACCCAGCTGGGCCTGCTGGGAGTGATCGGTGCCCTGGGCGGCCTGGCGCCCCAGACCCAGATGGGGGCCATCATGGCCCTGGCCGCCCTTCTGGCCTTCCTTTCCGCCACCCAGGACATCGCCCTGGACGCCTTCCGCCGGGAAATTCTGGGGGAAGCGGAACTGGGTCTGGGCAACTCGGTGCACGTCAATGCCTACCGGGTGGCGGGCCTGGTGCCCGGCTCCCTCTCCCTGATCCTGGCGGATCACCTGCCCTGGGCCCTGGTGTTCTGGATCACCGCCCTGTTCATGGTGCCGGGCATGGTCATGGCAGTGCTGGTGAAGGAACCCGCCGCCGGGGAAGGAGCGCCCCGCACCCTGCGTCAGGCGGTGGTGGAGCCGTTCCACGAATTCATCAGCCGCCAGGGCTGGCGCAGCGCCCTGCTAATCCTGTCCTTCATCTTCCTCTACAAGCTGGGGGACAGCCTGTGCACCGCCCTGGCCACCCCCTTCTATCTGGACATGGGCTTTACCAAGTCCCAGATCGGCCTCATCGCCAAACACGCGGGCCTCTGGCCGGCGGTGATCGGCGGGCTTCTGGGGGGCCTGTGGATGGTGCGCCTGGGGATTAACCGGGCCCTCTGGCTCTTCGGCGTGGTCCAGGTGGTGTCCATCCTGGGCTTTGCCTGGCTGGCCTGGCTCGGGCCCCACACGGACATCGGCCCGGCCCAGCAGGCCTCTCTGGCTTTGGTGATCGGCATGGAAGCCCTGGGGGTGGGCCTGGGCACGGCGGCCTTCGTGGCCTTTATCGCCCGCACCACCCATCCGGCCTATACGGCCACCCAGCTGGCTTTATTTACCAGCCTAGCGGCGGTGCCCCGGACCTTTATCAATGCCTCTGCCGGGGTGCTGGTAGATGACCTGGGCTGGACCACCTTTTTCCTGCTCTGCGCCCTTTTGGCCCTGCCGGGTATGGCCCTGCTGGTGAAAGTGGCCCCCTGGCGTCAGGAAGCTGCGCCCCAGGTGTGAGGGAAGACGCCAGGGGACGGGCGTTTAGGGCTCCAGAGGCGTGACCCGGCGCTGCCGCCGCCGATCTAGCCACCAGGCGTAGAAAGGCAGAATCAGGATTGAACCGGGCAGGATGAGGAGCAGCAGGTAGGGGGAAAGGCGGGACAGGCGGCGCAGTTGGCCGAGCAGTTGGCGCCGCTCTTCCGGCGTCCAGCTGGCCCCGTTGCGGGGCTTCATGAGCAGGGGCATGAGCCCCCGCATTTGCAGCATTTCCGTGAGAATCCGTTTGGCTTCCCGGCGTTGGGCGGCGATCAGCCATTGCCACCAATGCCGGGGACCGCTGCCGGAGTGGGCGCCCGGGTGGGAAGAGGGGTGGCCAGGCGCCATGGGAATTATTGGCCGGCCCCGTGGAGGGCCAGATCCAGACGCCGTTTCAGGCCCTGGTAGCCGCGCCAGAGAAAATAGCCCCGGCGCAGCCAGCGGAACATGCGTCGGGGACGCAGCACCACGCTGGCGGCCACGGCGGCGCTTACCGTGCCCGGGTGGTCTTGCAGCCAGTGCAGGCCCTTGGCCCCCTGGTCAGCCAAATCCAGAGTATTGCGTACCGGCCAGGAAAGCCGGGCCAGATCGTTCCGCTGGGCGGCGATACGGGCCCGCAGCTCCCCTCGCCGGGTGGCCAGTTCCAGGCGCCGGGGATTCACGGCTGCTGTTCCCGCTTGAGGGCTTCGATGTCCCGCCGCAATTCGTCCAGGCTGGCCGAGAAGAGGTTGGAGGGACGCCGGGAGAGGCGGAAAAAGCCCAGACCCAGGCCGATGCCACCGCCGAAGAAAATCAGGGAGGCCACGGCAAAGACCACGATCCGGCTTTCCCAGAAGGCGGCGGCCAGCAGGGCGACCAGCAGTACGATGCCGATGCCGAGAAAGACCATGGCGCCCACGGCCAGGATCAGCAGATTGGCGATACGCAGCTTTTCCTCCTCGAACTCCGTAGCCAGGAGTTCGAGGCGGGTGCGGCCCATGGCGACCAGGGTCGCCAGCAGGTTCTTCAAGGACTTGAAGAACCCTTCCCGTCCGGGATTTTGCTCAGGCATGGGTCGCGTTAGCGGCGACCGATGATGACGCCGAGGAGCAGACCCACACCGGCGGCGATGCCAACAGCCTTCCAGGGATTGTCATGGACGAAGTCGTCGGTCACCCGGGCAGCGGCCTTGGTCTTGTCGGCCAGGGCGGCTTCCGCGTCGGCCAGACGCAGCTTGGCGTCCCGCAGGCGGGCGGAAATCTTTTCCCGCAGTTCGGCGGCCTTTTCACCGGCTTGGCTGGCGGTGGCTTTCAGGATTTCTTCCGCATCGGCAACGACGACGCGCAGGTCTGAGACCAGTTTGTCCTTGGAGACGGCGGACAGATTGGAGAGTTCGGAAGCGGGGGTGCTCATGATTTATCCTCTTGAAGAAACGCCCGAAGGCTAGGTGATGCGTATTGGTTATGGTGCAGCGATGGTTCCAGCCCAAAGGTTAGCCGGACTGGGGCGCAAAAGCAACGCGCCAGGGCCGTCTGGCGGCGGGTTTGGGGGGAATTAGAGTACTACGGTCGCTTGCTAAGTGCATACAGCAGCCACTCCGCAATAGTGCCCATGAATTGAATAGCCGCCCTTGCTTCGGTATCGGTAACGTTTGGAAGCCAAGGACGACCGTGACCAGTACCTGCCTTATTTCGCAAGGCATTTACAGAACAGGCGAGATCAAACATGGCCCTTTCGATCCTTCGTTGAGGCGCCTCACCCGGCTGCACCGGATGCTGAGGAGTTACAAGCCCCATTGCTACGTAAGCTTGGCCTAAGAGACCTTCGAAGTTGGCTCCCCGGGGATAAGAGCCAGACTTTTCGACAAGAATGTGAGCGGCGGTTGCCTCAAGAAGATCTTTGCCCGTACCAGTGAGTAGAGCTGCGTCGTCAGCGCCGCGCTTGGCGCGGCGAACATAGGCCTGAAGTGCATCAGTAAGTGCGGCACCGGACAAGTTTTCAAGAACGACAGCGTGTAGTTCTCCATCGCTTGTTAGAACGAAGCCCTCGGTACGAAACGCAGCGGTTGCATTTTCGATGGCCTCGGAGCCGACGAAGTTGGGCGAGGCAGGCCGGAAGCCACCGCAGCCACGAACTAGGGAAATGATGTTTTCAATAAGAGACTCCCCAGCGGCAGCATTGTTCTTCAGTGCCCAATTGAGCGTGCCTCGCACTCGCTTGGCCTTTCCCACCAACTGACCTTGTGCTTTGGGATCGCCTGCCGTGAGCCGGGACCGTTGAATTTGAAACTCGATATCGGAGTGGCTAGGCTCGCGAGTCTCCGTTTGTGCGTCGTCTACGAGACGCGCCACGGCAATGATTACGGCATCAGTGAGCGGAGCGGGCATGGTGTAGTGCTCTAACGTCGGAGGTAACGGGTGCCCAAACAGGCGGCGAAGCCGTCTGTTTGGGCACCCCAGTTGACCGAAGTGTTATACATGGAATCCTTGAGGGTTTTGCCGATACCAATTAACTGCCTTGTTGACTTCGCCAACCCAAAACTCAGTGATTGCATCTTCTGATAGATTTGGCAGTGCCCCCAACGACTCCATCCATTCAAAGAAAATTTCGCTTGGTCTGTTTTCGATTAGGCCTGCGACGAGTGCACTAGCCATGAAGTCGTAATCGCGATACGACAAGAACGATAGATACCCTAATAGATCGCCAATAATTCTGCGATGAAGGCCATGCCAATTGTGCGTATCTATTTCGAATGGCTCGCCGTTGTTGACATTCGAAAACTGAAAACGAACACCAGCGACAAGATTTGAATATGAAATGAGAGACCGGTTAAGGCGCCCTGTTCTGGCAATGCGCTGGGCAAGCTCTTGCAAAGCATGCGCTTGATCATTTGGTGCATAGGCCCATTGCGTGTCTTCAAGGGCGGCAAGTACTTGGTTTCTTTTCATGACGTGCGAGCCCCAAATGTATAACTTGGAGTTGAGGGACCTCGCGCGGCTTTTCGCGCGAGGTCCCTCTCGAACGAAAGGTCAGAGATCGCGACCACCGCGCTTATCCGCAAGTGAAAACTTCTTTGGTGCTAGAAGGGAACGGTACTGGTCACGGACCTTCTCAAGCCCGATACCGAGCCTTTCAACGTCTTCGTGCTTCCACGTTTCCGGATTAACCCAATACTCGGATTTGTACTCGCAGATTCCAGCAAGTTCGCGATCTAAATGGCGTAAGGGAATTGCCGCAGCAGCCCAATAACGAGATAGCTGTGCTTCTACATCTAGATTTCGTGGCTTCCCGCTGTCAATGTCGCGGTAGTAAAGGAAGGTCTCATTCAGAGCATGTGAGATTGCGCGAAGGGCATTGTCTTGCATGTCCCGCCGAAGAGAGGACGCCTTTTCAAACGCGGGGATTAGCGCAATAAACTTTTCAACGACCCATTGCATCATGATGAGATCTCTAACGTAAAGTAGACGTCAATTTTGCAGGGTTTCACGGATTCGAGATGGATAACCTGGCGGCACATAATGATGCAATCAATTGTTTTTCAATTGGATTTCATTATTATGCCGGCCTACCTCTAGTCCTAAATATTCCGTCAAACCCTGCAAGCTCTGAAATCGTGCCAATGGCATTGTATGGCCGCTTCCGGCCGACAGCCAACCTCCGCCTCCTTACCCCTCCCAGTCGTAATCCACCGTCAGCGGCGCATGGTCTGAGAAGCGCTGCTCTTTGTAGATGCTGGTTTGCAAGGCTTTAGCGCCCAGGCCCGGGGTGGCGATCTGGTAGTCGATACGCCAGCCCACGTTCTTGGCCCAGGCCTGGCCCCGGTTGGACCACCAGGTGTAGGCCTCGCCCGTGGTGTCCGGGTGCAGGTGGCGGTATACGTCCATCCAGCCCTGTTCGTCCAGGACCCGGGTGAGCCAGGCCCGTTCTTCCGGGAGAAAGCCGGAATTTTTCTGGTTGGATTTCCAGTTTTTCAGGTCGATTTCCTGGTGGGCGATGTTCCAGTCGCCGCACAGCACCACTTCCCTGCCTTCCGCCTTGAGGGTGGCCAGGACCGGGAGGAATTCGTCCAGGAATTGGAATTTGGCTTCCTGCCGTTCCGGGGAGCTGGAACCGGAGGGCACGTAGACGGGAATGACCGAGAGCTGGCCGAAGTCGGCCCGGAGGTAGCGGCCTTCCGCGTCGAAGCCCGGATGGCCGATGCCCACGGTGACCCGGTCCGGCGCCTGGCGGCTCCAGATGCCCACGCCGCTGTAGCCTTTCTTTTCCGCGTAGTGGAAATGGCCGTGGAATGGGCCCCGGCCCGATTCGGGGGCAAACATGTCCGGGCTCAGGTCTTTTTCCTGGGCTTTCAGTTCCTGGAGACAGACCACGTCCGCCTCCTGGGCCGCCAGCCATTGGGGTAGGCCCTTGCTCCAGGCGGAGCGGATGCCGTTGAGATTGAGGGAGATGATGCGTAACATAGCCGCGTTGCGCCCGGAGGGCGTGTTAGGAAGTGTTATGGATTTTCGTCAGGAATTTATCGAATTCGCCGTGGCCCGGGAGGTGCTCCGTTTCGGCGAATTCAAGACCAAGGCCGGGCGCCTCTCGCCCTATTTCTTCAACTCCGGGCTGTTTAACGACGGCGCTTCCCTGGGTAAGCTGTCCCAATTTTACGCGAAAGCCATCGAGGCAGCGGCCCCCCCGTGCGACATGCTCTTTGGCCCGGCCTACAAGGGCATTCCCCTGGTGGCTGCCGTGGCGGTGGCCCTGGCGGGGCAAGGGCGCAACCTGCCCTACGCCTTCAACCGCAAGGAAGCCAAGGACCATGGGGAAGGCGGCACCATCGTGGGCGCCCCCCTCTCTGGCCGGGTGCTGATTGTGGATGACGTGATTTCTGCCGGTACCTCGGTGCGGGAATCGGTGGAACTGATTCGCGCCGGGGGCGCCACCCCCGCCGGGGTGGTCATCGCCCTGGACCGCATGGAGCGGGGCAAGGGCGAGTTGTCCGCTGTCCAGGAAGTGGAGCGGGATTACGGCATTCCGGTGATTGCCGTGGCCAGTCTTCAGGATCTGATGGCCTTTCTGGAAGGGCGCCCCGATCTGGCCGCCTTCCGGCCCGCCATCGGCGCCTATCGGGACCGTTACGGTGTGGCGGCCCGCTAGCCTCCTGCTCTTGCTGCTCACCGCCCTGCCTGCCGGGGCGGGGCAGCTCTACTGCTGTCAGGACGCCCACGGCCACAAGGTGTGCGGAGATACGGTGCCGCCCCTGTGCCAGAAACGGGGCTACCAGGAACTCAATCCCCAGGGGGTGGTGACCCGCCAGGTGGAAGGGCAACTGACCCCGGAACAGCAGGCCCGTCGGGCGGCGGAGCTGGAAAAGCAAAAAGCCCAGGATCAGGCGGCCAAGGAGCAGAAGCGCAAGGATCAGGCTCTGCTCAACATGTATGCCAGCGTGCAGGATATCCAGGAGCAGCAGACCCGCAGCCAGCAGGACATCACCCTGCAACAGCGCCAGCTCCAGGGGCGCTTGAACGAAGCCCTGAAACGGCGCACCCATTTGCAGAATGAGGCGGAGTTTTACCGCAACAAGCCCATGCCGCCGGACCTGACCAAACAGGTGAAGGACAACGGCTACGACATTCGCAGCCTGCAAGACCAGTTGAACCAGAAACGGCAGGAGCTAGGCGCCGCCAATGCCCGCTACGAAGCGGACCGGAAGCGCTACCAGGAGCTGATCAGCGGCCATAACGGCGAGCTCCATCCGGCCCTGGCGCCCCATTGAGGCGTCTCTTTCCCCTGGGGCCCAGGCCCCATCCCCTTGTATGACCCCCCGTGCTGCCTTCTTCCTCGGCTGCCGCGCCCTAGCGCCCCTGCTCCTGGGTACCGTGCCCTTCGGCCTGATTTACGGGGTGGTGGCCCTAAGGTCCGGCCTTTCCCCCGTGGCGGCGGTGGCCATGTCCTCCGTGGTTTTTGCCGGTTCTGCCCAATTCGTTCTGGCCCAGCTCCTGGGGGCCGGGGCCTCGGCCCTGGTGATGCTGGCCACCGTGACCCTGATCAACCTGCGCCATCTCCTCTATAGCGCCTCCGTGGCCCCCGTCCTGGCGGGCCGCAATCGCCTCTGGAAAGCCCTGCTGGCCTACCTGCTCACCGACGAAGCCTACGCGGCGGCCATTCCCCATTTGCTGGAGGGGGATAAACAGGGGCAGGCCCATTGGATACTCCTGGGGGCGGGCTTCAGCCTCTGGTCCGGCTGGCAGCTGGCGACTTTGGCCGGGGTGGTGCTGGGCAGCCAGCTGCCCCCGGAATTACCCCTGGATTTTGCCGCCACCCTGACCTTTATCGCCATTGCCGTGCCCCTCATTCGCCGTCGGGCCCAGGCCGTGGCGGCCCTGGTGGCCGGGACGGTGGCGGTGCTGGGAGCCCTCTGGCCCTATAAGCTGGGCCTGTTTGTGGCGGCCCTGGCCGGATTGGGGGCGGGAGCCCTGTTTCTACCCCGGCGGACTGCCCCTGGTGGGCAGGAAGGGCGCCATGGATAGGGTGGGCTGGATATTCCTGGGGGCCGGGGCGGCGACCTTTCTCCTGCGCTTTTCCTTTATCGCCCTCCAGGGCCGCCTGGGGACGCCCCGCTGGTTCGTGGCGCTCCTGCCCCTGGTGCCTGTAGCGGCGCTGGTTGCCCTGGTGACTCCCGACCTGTTTTTGCTCCAGGGCCGTTTCCACCTGGGCGCCCGCACGGCGGCGGGGTTGGTGGCGGTAGGGCTGGCCGCCTGGCGGCGCAATACCCTGCTCACCATCGGTGGCGGTTTCCTTGCCCTGCTGGTGTTTTCCGCCTGGCCCGGTGGCTTGCCCTAGGGGGGCGGGCGCGGACAAAGAAAAAGGGCGGCTCCAGGCCGCCCTTTTTTGATTGCTGCCCTAGGGGGCTTAAGCGCCCAGTTTGGCTTTCAGCAGTTCATTAACCTGCTGGGGATTGGCCTTGCCCCGGGCGGCCTTCATGACCTGACCCACCAGGGCGTTGAAGGCTTTTTCCTTGCCGGCCCGGAATTCCTCCACGGATTTCTGATTGGCGGCCAGCACTTCTTCCACCAGCTTTTCGATGGCGCCGCTGTCCGTGATCTGCTTCAGGCCCTTTTGCTCGATGATCTGGTCGGCGCTGGCGCCTTCCCCGGCCCACAGGGCTTCAAAAACCTTTTTGGCGATGCTGTTGGAAATGGTGTTGTCGCCGATGCGGGCCACCAGACCGGCCAGCTGTTCCGCGCTTACCGGGGATTGGCCCAGGGCCTTGTCTTCCTTGTGCAGGCGGGCGGCTAGTTCTCCCATTACCCAGTTGGCAGCGGTCTTGGCCTGGGCCTTGCCCGCCAGGCGCACCACGGCTTCAAAGTAGTCGGCGGTGTCCAGAGCGGCGGTGAGGGTGGCGGCGTCGTAGCCGGAGAGGCCATAGTCGGCCATGAACCGATCCCGCTTAGCACCGGGCAGTTCGGGCAGTTCTGCCTTAACCCGTTCCACCCATTCCGGGGCGATCACCAGGGGCAGCAGGTCCGGGTCGGGGAAGTAGCGGTAGTCGTGGGCGTCTTCCTTGGTGCGCATGGCCCGGGTTTCCCCGGTGCTGGGATCGAAGAGCACGGTGGCCTGCTGGATGCGGCCCCCGTCTTCCAGGGTGTCGATCTGCCACTGGACTTCGTAGTCGATGGCCTGCTGCATGAAGCGGAAGGAGTTGAGGTTCTTGATTTCCCGCCGGGTGCCGAATTCCGGGTCCCCCTTGCGGCGCACGGAGACGTTGGCGTCACAGCGGAAGGAGCCTTCCTGCATGTTGCCGTCGCAGATGCCGATCCAGGTGACCAGGGCGTGGAGGGCCTTGGCGTAGGCCACAGCCTCGGCGGAGGAGCGCATGTCCGGCTCGGAAACGATTTCCAGCAGGGGCGTACCGGCCCGGTTCAGGTCGATGCCGGTCTTGTTATGGAAGCCTTCATGGATGGATTTGCCCGCATCCTCTTCCAGGTGGGCCCGGGTCAGGCGCACCACCTTTTCCGTGGCCTGTTCCCCTTCCCCGAGGCGCAGGGTGATACCGCCGCCGGACACCACGGGCAGCTCGTACTGGCTGATCTGGTAGCCCTTGGGCAGATCCGGGTAGAAGTAGTTTTTCCGGGCGAAAACGGAACGGGGGGCCACCTGGCCGCCCACCGCCAGGCCCAGCTTAATGGCGCATTCCACCGCCGCCCGGTTTAGTACCGGGAGCACCCCGGGCAGGGCCAGGTCCACGGCACAGGCCTGGACATTGGGCTCGGCGCCGAAGGCGGTGGCGGCGCTGGAGAAAATCTTGGAGCAGGTGGCCAGTTGCGCGTGGGTCTCGATACCGATGACCACTTCCCAGTTGCTAGCACTCATGGGGCATTTCCAGGAAAAATCGTTAAGAGGTTAAAAACAGTCGTGTTTGCGGGGATCCACCTGGATGGGCCACAGGTAATCCACCGCGTCGCCGCTGCATTGGGCGCGGCAATTGGCGAAGGCCACGGTGACCCGGGGGCCCTGCTCCCACATATGCACGGCGCAGTCCCCGGCGTTGGCGGCCAGGGCGATCTGGGGCAGGGTGCCGGTCTGGCGGAAATCCTTCAGATCGAAATGGCAGCTACCCTGGTTGGGAATATCCACATTGGCGCTGAATTGCTGCACCTGGGCTTCCTTCACCAGCAGCTGGATGCTGCCGCCGTAGCCGTTATCGTCCCGGAAGGCGCAACGGGTTTGCACATTCAGGGGACGGACCGGCATGGGCGCCAGTTTGCGTTTGGACAGGTGTTTCAAGGGGGCGTTGATCAGCACCCCGGACGGGGTTACGGCGGGAGCGCCCACCCCTTCTTCTTCCACCGGCGCCTGGCCGGGAGGCGTGGCGCAACCGGCCAGGATCAGGGCGGCCAGCAGTCCCGCCGCCCCGAGGCGGAGCGGTAAGGGGGAGGGGCACAGGGGGCGGGCCACGGCGCCTTCCCCTTACTCCAGGCCGGCGGGCTGGCGCTGATGCCAGTCCGTGGCCTGTTGGTAACGGTGGGCCACGTTGAGCAGCCGGGCCTCGTCAAAATAGTTGCCGATGAGCTGGAGCCCCACGGGCAGGGGCTTGTCTGCCCCGCCCACAAAGCCGCAGGGCAGGGACATGCCGGGCAGGCCCGCCAGATTCACCGCAATGGTGTAAATGTCGGACAGGTACATCTGCACCGGGTCCCCGGACTTGGCGCCCAGCTTGAAGGCCGGGGTGGGGCTGGTGGGCCCCAGGATAACGTCGCACTGGGCGTAGGCGGCGGCAAAGTCGTCGGCGATGAGGCGGCGGATGCGCTGGGCCTGGAGGTAATAGGCGTCGTAATAGCCGTGGGAGAGCACGTAGGTGCCAATGAGGATGCGCCGCTTCACTTCCTCGCCGAAGCCCTGGGCCCGGCTCTTGCAGTACATGTCGTTCAGGTCCCCGTATTCCGGGGCCCGATAGCCGTAGCGCACCCCGTCGAAGCGGGAGAGGTTGGAGCTGGCTTCCGCCGGGGCGATCACGTAGTAGGCGGGCACGGCCAGCTTCATGCTGGGCAGGCTGACTTCTACGGTTTCCGCCCCCAGTTCCCGATAGGTGGCGATGGCGGCCTGGATGGTGGCCATGACTTCCGTGTCACAGCCCGCCTGTTCCTCAGCGCCGAAAAATTCCTTGGGCAGGCCGATTTTCAGCCCGGCCAGAGGCTTGGCCCCGGCGGGGGCGTCCAGCAGGCGGCCGTAATCTTCCGGCGTCCGTTCCAGGCTGGTGGAATCCTTGGGGTCAAAGCCCGCCATGGTGTTCAGCAGCAGGGCGCAATCTTCGGCGCTGCGGGCCATGGGGCCCGCCTGATCCAGGGAGGAGGCGAAGGCGATCATGCCCCAGCGGGAAACCACCCCGTAGGTGGGCTTCAAGCCGGTGAGGTTGCACAGGGCGGCGGGCTGGCGAATGGAGCCCCCCGTGTCCGTGCCGGTGGCGGCGGGAGCCAGCCGGGCGGCCACTGCAGCGGCGGAGCCGCCGGAGGAGCCGCCGGGCACCCGTTCCTGATCCCAGGGGTTTTTTACCGGCCCGAACCAGGAGGTTTCGTTGGAAGACCCCATGGCGAATTCGTCCATGTTGGTCTTGCCCAGATTCACGGCCCCGGCAGCGTCAAATTTCTGGATCACCGTGGCGTCATAGGGGCTGACGAAATTGGCCAGCATGTGGGAGCCGCAGGTGGTGCGCCAGCCCTGGGCACAGAAAATGTCCTTCTGGGCCAGGGGGATGCCGGTCAGGGGACCCCCATCTCCGGCGGCCCGCCGGGCGTCGGCGGCCCGGGCCTGGGCCAGGCTACGCTCCCCATTCACAGTGATGTAGGCGTTAATGGCCGGGTTGTGACGGGCGATCCGGTCCAGGTAGAGCTGGGTCAGTTCCACGCTGGAAATTTTCTTGTCGGCTAAGGCCTGCGACAGTTCTTTGAGGCTGGCGTTGATCATGGCGTTTCTGAGGGTGGCTGGCGGCGGCGGAAGCTCCCGGGGGGAGCGGCGGCCGGACCGCGACGGATGAAGGGGGTCGGAATCGGACGCTGGAAAAGGAAACGGGGGAAGGGACGCAGTTCCAAAGGAAAAGGGCCCCGGACCCTGCCCTATTCGATGACCTTGGGCACCAGGTAAAGCCCGGCTTCCGTTTCCGGGGCCACGGCCTGGAAGGCGGCTCGCTGGTCGGATTCGGTCACCCGGTCTTCCCGGAGGCGTTGGGGCAGGTCCTGGGCGTGGGCCATGGGGGCCACACCGGCGGTATCCACGGCCTGCATGGCCTCGATCAGGGAGAAAATACCGTTCAACTGGCCCAGGGTGGCATTGGCCTCCGCGTCGGTGATTTCGATGCGGGCCAGATGGGCAATGCGATGGACTTCGTCGAGGGAAAGAGACATGGGCTTGCCTGCGGTAAGGTCTTATACCGGAAAGCTTTATAAGGTATCATAAAACCTTTACCCCAGCAGCCTTGTACGGAATCTTCCCCCCATGTTCGGTTTTCTACGCAGCTATTTCTCCAATGACCTGGCCATTGACCTGGGCACGGCTAACACCCTGATTTACTGTCGCGGCCAGGGCATCGTTCTCGATGAACCCTCCGTGGTGGCAATCCGCCTGGAAGGCGGCCCCAATGCCAAGAAGACCATCCAGGCGGTGGGTAAGGAAGCCAAGTTGATGCTGGGCAAAACGCCCGGTTCCATCACCGCCATCCGTCCCATGAAGGACGGGGTGATCGCGGACTTCACGGTGACTGAGCAGATGCTCAAGCAGTTCATCAAGAAGGTCCACGATTCCAAGCTTTTCTCCCCCTCCCCCCGTATTATCATCTGCGTCCCCTGCGGCTCTACCCAGGTGGAACGTCGGGCCATCCGGGAATCCGCCATCGGTGCCGGGGCTTCCCAGGTTTACCTGATTGAGGAACCCATGGCCGCCGCCATCGGCGCCGGTCTGCCCGTGGCCGATGCCACCGGCTCCATGGTGGTGGATATCGGTGGCGGTACCACGGAAGTGGGGGTCATCTCCCTGGGCGGCATGGTTTACGCCGGTTCCGTGCGGGTCGGCGGTGATAAGTTCGACGAGTCCATCATCAACTACATCCGCCGTAACTACGGCATGTTGATTGGTGAAACCACGGCGGAAAACATCAAAAAGGAAATCGGGTCCGCCTTCCCGGGTTCCGAAGTGAAGGAAATGGAAGTGAAGGGTCGCAATCTGGCCGAGGGTATTCCCCGCAGCTTCACCATTTCTTCCAACGAAATTCTGGAAGCCCTGACCGATCCCCTGAATTCCATCGTCTCCGCCGTCAAGAGCGCCCTGGAACAGACCCCTCCCGAACTGGGAGCGGACATCGCGGAAAAGGGCATGGTGCTGACCGGTGGTGGCGCCCTGCTGCGGGACCTGGATCGCCTGCTCATGGAAGAAACCGGCCTGCCCGTGATCGTGGCCGAAGATCCCCTGACCTGCGTGGTGCGGGGCTCTGGCATGGCCCTGGAAAAGATGGACAAGCTTGGCAGTATCTTCGCTTCCGAGTAAATTTCGGCTGGGTAATCGGTCCGCCGGGGGCTCCCTTCCCCGCCCGCTGATTACCCTTCCCGCTATCTCCGCCGCCTTCGGGCGGCTTTGACGTTCTGAAAGACCACCGTGGCCGGCATCGACCACATACCACCACCTTTCTTCAAACGGGGCCCGGCGCCCGTGGCCATGCTCTCCCTGTACCTGGGGCTGAGCCTGTCCCTTCTGGTGCTCGACCACCGTTTCCACTACCTGGAATGGGTGCGCCAAGGCGTGTCCATGGTCACCGCGCCCCTACACATGGTGGCCCACGCCCCCGGGGAGGCGGCTTATCAGCTGGGTGACTACTTCACCACCCTGACCGAGCTGCAAAAAGAAAACGGCCAGTTGAAGCACTCCCAGCTGGCGGTGGCCACCACCCTGCAACGGGTCCAGCATCTGGAAGCGGAAAACGCCCATCTGCGGGCCCTGCTGGGGGCCAAGGAACACCTGCCCGCCGGCGGCCAGATGGCCCAGATCCTCTACGCCGCCCGGGACCCCTTTTCCCGTCGGGTGATTGTGGACAAGGGCCTGCAGGACAAGGTGGCAGCGGGCCAGCCGGTGGTGGATCACCGGGGCCTGATCGGCCAGGTGACCCGAGTTTATCCCATGGTTTCGGAAGTTACCCTGATCACGGATAAGGATCAGGCGGTGCCGGTCCAGGTGGTACGCTCCGGACTTCGCTCCGTGGTGTTCGGTCTGGGCAATGGCCAGCTGGAGCTGCGCTTTCTCCCCGCCAATGCGGATGTGCAGAACGGCGACCTAATTGTCACCTCCGGTCTGGACGGGGTTTTCCCCGCCGGTTTCCCCGTGGCCAAGGTGATTTACATCGAGCGGGACACCACCTACACCTTCGCCCGCATCATCTGCGCCCCCGTGGGTTCGGTGGAAAGCTTCGGCGAAGTGCTTATCCTCAATCCCCGGGAAGCCCTGCCTCCCCGGCCCCCGGAAAATCCCCGCAACAACGACATCGCCCCCGCCCCCACGCCGGACACGGTCGCCGGCAACCGGCGGGCCAACCAGCCCGCGCCGGTGCGGACCAAGGTCCAGCCAGCGGCCAAAGCGGCGGGCAAATAGGGAGGTCCCATGCAATCCTCGTTCACCTCCTCCCGCATCCTGCTGCCGGTCCGGCCCTGGTTCATTTTCTTTTCCCTGTTCGTGGCCCTGCTGCTGAATTTGCTGCCCACGGCCCGGTGGCCCGCCATGCCCGACTGGGTGGCCCTGACCCTGTGCTTCTGGAGCTTGCGGGAATTCCGCCGGGTGGGCATGGGCTGGTCCTTTCTCTTCGGGGTGTTGATGGATGTGGCGGACGGCAGCCTGATGGGCCAGCATGCCCTGGCCTATGTGCTCCTCTCCTACGGCGCCACCAGCCTGTCCCGGCGCATTCTCTGGTTTCCCCTGGGGCAGCAGGCTTTGCAGATTTTCCCTCTGCTCATGCTGGTCCAGCTCATTCAGGTGGGCGCCCGCATGATGGCTGGCGCTGCCTTCCCCGGCCTGGGTTATCTCATGGGCCCCTTCCTGGCGGCCGCCCTGTGGGTGCCCGCCACCTATATCCTGCTGCTACCCCAGTACCAGCCGGTGGAGCGGGACGAAAACCGTCCCATCTGAGTTCCGGGACCGTTTCCCATGCCTTTTAACGACTTCAACGCGCCGGATCGGGAGGTGGAGCAGTATCGCTACCGCCTGGGGGTGGCCGGTGCCCTGGTGCTGATCGCCTTCATTCTCCTGGTGGGCCGCTTTGTCTGGCTCCAGGTGGTGCAGAACGATTACTACAGCACCCGGGCCGAAGAAAACCGTATTTCCCTGGTGCCCATCCTGCCCAATCGGGGCCTGATCATGGACCGGAACGGGGTGGTGCTGGCCCGCAACTACTCCGCTTTTACCCTGGAAATTACCCCCTCCAAGGTGGATGGTCCCCTGGATGAGGTGATCGACGCCCTGGGTCAGCTGGTGGAAGTGACCCCCAAGGACCGGAAACGCTTCCGCAAGCTTCTGGAAGACGCCAAGAATTTTGAGTCCATCCCCATCCGCACCCGGCTGACGGATGAAGAAGTGGCCAAATTCGCCGCCAATCGCTACCGCTTTCCCGGGGTGGAGGTGAAGGCCCGCCTCTTCCGCCAGTATCCCCTGGGGGAACTGGCTTCCCACGCCCTGGGCTACATCGGCCGGGTCAACGACAATGACCTGAACCGTATTGCGGACGCGGAAGAAGACGCCAATTACAAGGGCACGGAACACTTCGGCAAATCCGGTCTGGAGCAGCATTACGAATTCCAGCTGCACGGCAAGACCGGCTATCAGGAGGTGGAAGTGGATGCGGGGGGCCACGCGGTGCGGGTGCTCTCCCGTACCCCCCCGGTGTCCGGCAATAACCTGACCCTGACCCTGGATTCCAAGCTCCAGGAAATCGCCGAAACCGCCTTCGGTGCCCGGCGGGGCGCCATGGTGGCCATCGACCCCACCACCGGCGGCATTCTGGCCCTGGTCTCCAAGCCCACCTATGATCCCAACCTGTTTGTGGACGGCATCCGCCCGGATGACTGGGATGGCCTGAACAACAACCCGGACAAGCCCATGCTCAACCGGGCCATCTACAGCGCCTACCCCCCGGGCTCCACCTTCAAGCCCTACATGGCCCTGGGGGCCCTGGAACTGGGCAAGCGTACGGCCTCCCAGGCCATCATGGACCCGGGCTTTTTCAATTTCGGCGGACACCAGTTCCGGGATGACAAAAAGGGCGGCCACGGTCGGGTGGATCTCTACCAGTCCATCGTCCAGTCCTGCGATACCTATTACTACATGCTAGCCAACGATATGGGTATTGACGCAATTTCCAAGTTCGTCGGCCAGTTCGGCTTCGGTCAGCGTACCGGGGTAGATATTGAGGGGGAAGCGGAAGGGGTGCTGCCCTCCCCTGCCTGGAAGCGGCGCCGCTTCAAGCGTCCCGAACAGCAGAAGTGGTACGCCGGGGAAACCATTTCCATCGGTATCGGCCAGGGCTACAACGCCTACACCCCCATCCAGCTGGCCCAGGCCGTGGCGACCCTGGCCAACGATGGGGTGATGTACCGGCCCCATCTGGTCAAATACATCACGGACGCCCGCAGCGGTGCCCGTACCGTGGTGGAACCCAAGCCGGTGCGGGTCATTCCCCTGAAGCCGGAAAATATCGCCACCATCAAGCGGGCCATGGTGGGGGTGAATAAGGAAGGGACGGGGGCCCAGGCCTTTGCCGGGGCGCCCTATGAGTCCGGTGGCAAGACCGGTACGGCCCAGGTGTACAGCCTGAGGGGAGAAAAATACGCTGCCGGCCGGGTGCGGGAACATTTGCGGGACCATGGCCTGTTCATCGCCTTCGCCCCGGCGGACAAGCCCCGCATCGCCCTGGCGGTGTTGGTGGAAAATGCCGGTTTCGGCGCCCAGTCCGCCGGACCTATCGCCCGCATGGTGATTGACTACTATCTCCTGGGCAAGGTGCCCAAGGGCCCGGCGGCGGACATCAAGACCGGGAATGACACGGGCGGGGACGAGAGCGGCCATGCATCAGTTGATTAGGCGCCTGTGGGGCCGGTTTTCGGCCCATCTGGACCCCTTCCTCACCTGGGTGGCCCTGGCCCTCATGGTGGTGGGCTCCATGACCGTTTATTCCGCCACCTACGTGGGTAACAGCCGCCTGCTGCCGGAAATGGTGAATCTTTTTTCCGCCTTCCTGCTCATGTGGTTCGTCGCCCGCATGCCACCCCAGACCCTGATGCGCTTCGGCATTCCCCTCTACGTGCTGGGGCTCATTCTGCTGGTGGGGGTGTGGGTAGCCGGGGTCAAGGTGAATGGGGCCAAGCGCTGGCTGAACATTGGCGTGACCCGTATCCAGCCCTCGGAAATCATGAAAATCGCCATGCCCCTGATGCTGGCCTG
This sequence comes from Azospira inquinata, assembly GCF_018905915.1. Taxonomy (NCBI): domain Bacteria; kingdom Pseudomonadati; phylum Pseudomonadota; class Betaproteobacteria; order Rhodocyclales; family Rhodocyclaceae; genus Azospira; species Azospira inquinata. The sequence continues at coordinate 1,406,367 of NZ_CP064782.1, read as the reverse complement.
GTACTACCAGTGTTATGAAGCCTCCCGGAACTGGCGCCAGCACTTGGTGGCGGCGGTGCTGCTGCTGGTGCCCGTGGCCCTGATCGCCAAACAGCCGGACCTGGGTACCGCCATTCTGGTGGCGGCGGCGGGCTTTTACGTGATTTTCCTGGCCGGTTTGCCCTGGAAGGTGATCCTGGCCATGCTGGCCGCCGCGGGGGCTGCCGCCCCCATGATTTGGAACGTGCTCCACGACTACCAGCGCAAGCGCATCCTGACCCTGCTAGACCCCAGTTCCGATCCCCTGGGGGCGGGCTATCACATTATCCAGTCCACCATCGCCATCGGTTCCGGGGGCATCTTCGGCAAGGGCTGGCTGAACGGCACCCAGACCCACCTGGAATTTATCCCGGAAAAGCACACCGACTTCATCTTCGCTGTCTTTTCCGAGGAATGGGGCCTGATTGGCAATCTGGTGCTAGTCATGCTTTACCTGCTGCTCATCGGCCGAGCCATGGTCATTGCCGCCAACGCTCCCACCCTGTTTACCCGCCTGCTTGGGGGCTCCATCACCCTGATTTTCTTCACCTACGCCTTCGTCAATATGGGCATGGTGAGCGGCATTTTGCCCGTGGTGGGGGTGCCCCTGCCCTTTATCAGCTATGGCGGGACCGCCCTGGTGACCCTATTCCTGGGCCTGGGCATCCTCATGAGCATCCAGACCCACCGGATGCTGGTGAAAAAGTGAAGCCTGCTGCTCCCACCGGTCTGGCTGCGGCCCTGGCCACCCTGTATCTGGTGGGCTGTAGCGGTGCCCCGTCCCGGGCCCCGGTGGATGGGGCCGACTCCCCCTATGGGGGCTACTACGGCAGCAACCCGACCCCCAGCAAGGTCCGCCGGCCCCTGGTCCTAAAAAAAGGGGGGGGCTATTACAAGGACGACGGCCCCCTGGAAGACATTCCGGACAACATCGACGAAATTCCCGATGCGGTACCCCGGCTGGAGCCCTTGAACCGCTTCGCCAACAAACCCTACGAAGTGCTGGGCAAGGAATACGTGCCCAATACCTCCCTCCAGCCCTACAAGGCGGTGGGGGTTGCCAGCTGGTACGGGAAAAAATTCCACGGCCAGAAGACCTCCATCGGCGAACCCTACGACATGTTCGCCATGACCGCCGCCCATCCCACCCTAGCCATTCCCTCCTATGTGCGGGTCACCAACACCCACAACGGTCGTTCTGTAGTGGTGCGGGTGACGGACCGGGGCCCTTTCCACGCGGACCGGGTCATCGACCTGTCCTACACCGCCGCCCACAAGCTGGGGCTAGTGGCCACGGGCAGCGGCGAAGTGGAAGTGGAAGCCATCGTGCCCGACCTCACCGGGGTTTCCTACGCCCAGGTGGCGCCGCCCATGCCCGTGCGCCCGAGCCGCCGCAGCAATACGGCCGGTCAGGATCGGGATGAGCTGGGGGAACTGGCCATGCGTCTGGAGACGGAAGATCAGCATCTGGCCGGCACAGCTCCCGCCGCCCGGGCCCTGGGCCCGGGGGTTTATCTCCAGTTGGGGGCCTTTTCCAGCCAGGAAAACGCGGAAAGCCTGCGGGCCCGTCTGGCCCGGGATCTGGACTGGCTGAGCCAGAGTATGCAGATCAACAGCCAGGCGGGCATCCACCGCTTGCAAGTGGGCCCCTACCCCAATCGGGCCGAAGCGGACAAAGTGGCGGAGCGCATCCGCGTCTCCCTGGGCTTCAAGCCCACCTTTGTGACCCGCTGACCCCAGTCCCGGCAGCCTCCGGGCGCCTGCCTTCGACTTGCCCCTTCCCTTCTGCCTCTCCTCTGTAGGGAGGTGGAGGGTGTTCCCCCCCTGTCCTCCCATCCATTCTCTGATGCCGTTCGATGACAATTGCAAATAGTTTGCCGTATGCATATTCTGTCCGAGGGCGTTACCAGGGGCTTAGCCCCCATGCCCTGGATCGGCTCTCTTGCCGCTGGGGCCGGTGAAAAGCAGGCAGCGGCACCTTTTCTCAGGAGTGGATCGCCATGAAAACGTCACCGATGAAATGGATGGGTCGTAGTCTGAAAGGCTTGGGGCTGGCGGGTCTGGTGTTGGGTAGCGGGGCCGTGTTTGCCCAGCAATCGGCCTGCGTCAGCCTGCTGGTGGGGGCCGGGTATGCGGCCTGGATGCGGGTGGTATCGGGGGATTACGCCACGGACTGGTCGGATTCCTTCCCCATCGGCCAGACCCGTTGTAAATCCCTGGCGGCCATTGGGGACGGCCAACCCTATACGGTGCAGATCAGCGCCGTGCTAGGATCCAGTAAGGTGCCCTGTCAGCCGGCCAACCTGAAGCGGGTGGCCAGCGCCCCCGGCTCCGTGACCTACCAAGCCTGGGGAACCACCCTCAATGTGAAGTGTGAAATGCCGTCAGCGGACGGGGTGTCCAATGCGGATACTTCCGTCATGCCTAGCAAGGCGGGCAAAGCGGCGGCACAGAAGCTGAAGAGCCATGGGGATACCCTGAAGCCCGAATAGCTGCTGGCCTATTCCAGCCATTGCAAAGGGGCCGGGAGGCCCCTTTTTCGTTCCAGGGCAGGGGGCAGCGCTTTGGACACGGGGCCCTAAAGCCCCTCCGCCCCCGGCGTGGTCTTGAATATGAAGGCGGCCTTGTGGATGTCGGTCATCCACACCAGGCCATCCCCCACCTGCCCGGTCTGGGTGACCTCGATAATGCGCTGGAAGAGGGCTTCTGCTACCTGGTCTTCCGCCACGATTTCCAGGCGCACCTTGGGGGTGTAGTCGGTGAGCTCTTCCTTGATGGAGTTGCCGGGACGCCGGGCGGGGGCGCTACAGCCTTCGGCCTTGGTCACGGTCATGCCGGGGAAACCGGGCACGGTGCGCAGGGCGTCCCGCAGGGCGGTCAGTTTATTGGGGCGGATTACCGCCTTGATTTCTTTCATGGCGCAGTCTCCCGTAGGGCGGGGGAAAAGAAAGGGGGCCGGTCAGTTTGGGAAGGGGCCGGGAAGGCTGCCCCGACCCCAGCCACTTTAAGCTTCCACCGGTTTTTCGTCGAACCACTTATAAAGGGTGGGCAACACCACCAGGGTGAGCAGGGTGGAGGTAATGAGGCCGCCGATCACCACAATGGCCAGGGGCCGCTGCACCTCGGACCCCGGTCCGTTGGCGAAAAGGAAGGGAATGAGGCCCAGCATGGCCACGGTGGCGGTCATCATCACCGGGCGAAAGCGCAGGGCGGCCCCCTTCACCACCGCTTCTTCCACGGACAGGCCTTCGGCCCGCAGATTGCGGATATAGGAGACCAGCACCACCCCGTTTAGCACGGCAATACCCCAGAGGGCGATGAAGCCCACGGAGGCGGGCACGGACAGGTATTCCCCGGTGACAAAGAGGCCGATGATGCCGCCGATGGAGGCAAAGGGCAGGACCAGAATAATCAGGGTGGCCATGCGCAGGGACTTAAAGAGCAGGAAGAGAAGGAAAAAAATGGCACCGACGGTGATCGGGATGATCACCGCCAGGTGCCCCAAGGCTCGCTCCATATTCTGAAACTGGCCGCCCCACTCCAGGTAATAGCCTTCCGGCAATTTCACCTGTTGATCCACCTTTTGCTGGAGCTCGGCCACGAAACTGCCCAGATCCCGGTCCTTCACATTGACGCCCACCACGATGCGGCGCTTGCCCATTTCCCGGCTGATTTGGGCCGGGCCGTCTTCCAGGCGAATATTGGCCACGGCTTCCAGGGGCACCTGGACCCCGGAGGGGGCGGTGACCAGCACCCGGCGGATGGCTTCCACGTCCCCCCGGTAGCTTTCCGGCAGGCGCACGGTAGCGGCAAAGCGCCGTTCCCCTTCGTAAATGTCCGTGGCTTCCTTGCCGCCGATGGCGGTCTCAATCACGTCGTGCACGTCGCTGGCGTTGAGGCCCAGGCGGGCAATGGCCTGGCGGTCGATTTCCACCACCAGATATTGCTGGCCGGTGATCCGTTCCACCCGCAGATCCTGGGCGCCCTGGATGGACTGGGCCACCTTGGCGATGGCTTCCGCTTTGGCTTTGAGTACCTGGAGGTCGTCCCCGAAAACCTTGACGGCGATGTCGGAACGGACCCCGGTGACCATTTCATCCACCCGGTCCGAAATGGGCTGGGCCATAACAATCTGCACCCCGGGCAGCACCTTGAGCTTGTCCCGCATGGCTTCCGCAATGTCATCCTGGTTCCAGCCCTTGGGCCATTCGGCCCGGGGCTTGAGGCTGACGATGGGGGAGGACTCGTTGGGCCCCTGGGGATCGGCGGGGGATTCCCCCCGGCCCACCCCGGAAACCACGGATTTCACCCCGGGCACGGTCATGATGAGTTTTGTGGCCTGCATTTCCATTTTGATGGACTCGGCCAGGGAAATATTGGGCACCCGATTAATGCCGGGAACAATGGAGCCTTCCTTCATTTCCGGGATAAAGGCGGTGCCCAGGAAGGGCAGGAGCAGCAGGGCGCCAGCAAAGGCCCCCAGGGCCACGGTCATGGTGCGGCGCCGGTTATCCAGGGCCAGATGGAGCAGCTGCAGGTAGGGCCGCTTCATGGCCGCAATCACCCGGGTATCGTGGTCCCCGCCCCCTGCCTTCACCTTGAGCAGATAGGAAGAGAGTACGGGGGAAAGGGTCAGGGAAAGGACCAGGGAAATAGCCAGGGCGATGGCGATAGTAAAGGCCAGGGGGGAGAACATCTTGCCCTCCATGCCTTCCAGGGTCATCAGGGGCAGGAACACCAGAATAATGATGCCCACCCCGAAAATCACTGGGGTGGCCACCTCTGTCACCGCCCGGAAAATGGTGCGCACCCGGCTTTCCCCGGGCTCGGCCCGGCCCAGGTGGGCGAAGGCGTTTTCTACCACCACCACGGAACCATCCACCATGAGGCCGATGGCGATGGCCAGGCCCCCCAGGGACATGAGGTTGGCGGAAAGGTGGACCTGGTTCATGACCATGAAGGTGAGCAGGGGGGTGAGAATCAGGGTGCCCACCACAATGACCGCGGAACGGATGTCCCCCAGGAAGAGGAGGAGGATCAGGACCACCAGCACCACCCCTTCCATGAGCACCTTGGTGACCGTATGCACCGCCGCATCCACCAGTTCGGAGCGGTCGTAGTAGGGAACGATCTTCAAGCCGTCCGGGAGCATGCCCTTGCGGTTGATTTCATCCACCTTGGTCTTGATGCGGGCGACGATTTCCTTGGCGTTGCCGCTGGCGATCATCATCACCACGGCCCCTACGGATTCGGTGACCCCGTTTTTCACCACGGCCCCCTGGCGGGGGGCATGGCCGAAGGTGACATCGGCCACGTCCCGCACGTACACGGGCACCCCATCCACCTCCTTCAAAACAATGGAGCGGATGTCGTCCAGGTTCTTCACCAGGCCCACGCCCCGGATCAGGTACTGCTCCGCGTAGTGGGGCAGGACGCCGCCGCCAGAATTGGCGTTATTGCGACCCACCGCCTGGTACACGTCCGCCACGGTGAGGCCGTAGTGGCGCAGCCGGTCTGGGTTCACCAGTACCTGGTACTGCTTTTCGTAGCCACCCTGGGAATTGATTTCCGCCACCCCGGGAATGGAGCGCAGCAGGGGGCGCAGTACCCAGTCCTGGACGATACGGCGCTGGGTCAGCTCTTCCTGGGTGAGGGCCCGGTTGCCGTCATCGGGCCGTTCCAGGGTGTATTGGTAAACCTCCCCCAGGCCCGTGGAGACGGGGCCCAGCACCGGGGTGACCCCCTGGGGCATGCGGGAACCCACCTCCAGCAGCCGTTCCATGACCAGCTGACGGGCGAAATAAACGTTCGTGTCGTCGGTGAAGACCAGGGTGATGAGGGATAGGCCGGGCTTATTCAGGGAGCGCATTTCGGTGAGGCCGGGCATGCCGGTCATGCCGATTTCCAGGGGCACGGTGGCAAAGCGCTCCACCTCTTCCGGGGAGCGGCCCGGGGCCTCGGTGGCGATCTGTACCTGAACGTTGGTGACGTCCGGAAAGGCATCCACGGACAGCTTGCGCGCCGCGTTCACGCCGAACACCAGCAGCACCACCGCAATCACTGCCACGATGAGGCGCTGCTTGAGGGCGGCCCGGATCAGGGATTCGATCATGAGCGGCCCCTCCCCATCTCAGGGTGGGGGGCGGGGCAGGGCAGGGCGGAGTGAAGGGGGAGGGTCATGCGCCGCCCTCCAGTTCCTTGGCCTGACGCTGGTTGTTCAGGTGGAAGGCCCCATCCACCACAATGGGTGTGCCTTCCTTGAGGCCGGAGAGCACCACCCGATGGCCGGCGGTTTCCGGCCCCAGGGTCACCGGGATGAGCCGGAACTGGCCGGGTTTGAGCTGCTGGAACACATAGTCCCCGTTATCCTGGCGGACCACGGCGGCGGCGGGGATCACCAGCCGGGGCCGGGCCTTGCCAGCGATCAGCATGGTGGCCAGCATGGCCGGCTTAAGGCGCCGTTCCGGGTTTTGCAACACGGTCCGTACCATTACCGTGCGGGTTTCCGGATCCACCGTATCCCCCACGTAAATGAGCTTGCTATGGAGCCGCTCCCCGCCCAGGGCCGGGATTTCCAGTTCCACATCCTGACCGGGCTGAACCAGGGCCGCTTCCTGCTCCGGCACGTCCGCCACGGCCCACAGCTGGCCCAAGTCGGCCACGGTAAACAGGGCATCGGCGGGGGCCACCACCTGGCCCTGGGTGACCTTCCGTTCCACCACCGTGCCCGCAATGCTGGACAGCACCGGAGTGACCGAGTTGATGGTGCCTCGGCGGCCCAACTGGGCCACATCCCCTAGGGACATGCCTAGCACCCGCAGCTGGTCGGCGGCGGCCTGGCGTTCCGCCTGGGCGATGGCCGCCTCGTTTTCCCGGCGTTGCAGTTCGGCCTTGCCGATCACGTCGGCGGAATAGAGCTGTTGGGCCCGGTCCACGTTGCGTCGCTCCAACTGGGCCTGGGCATTGGCTTTGAGAAAAGCCAGCTGGGCGTCGCTCAGTTCCGTGCTGTTGAGCTGGGCCAGGGGCTGACCGGCTTTGACGTTTTGGCCCAGGATGGCGCTTACCTGGGTGATGCGGCCGGTGACCGTGGCGCCGATGCGGGCCAGATGCTGTTCATCAAAATCCAGGCGTCCGGCCACCCGCAGGGTTTCGCTGATGGGGGCGCTGCCCACGGTGGCCACCTTGATCTGGTTCGCTAGGTCCGGGCCGATGGTGACCAGATTGGGGTCCGTCGGCGCGGCGGCGGGGGGCGGCGCTTCCTTGTGGCAGGCGGCCAGGAGGGCCAGACCGGCCAGGCTCAGGGCCAGGCGCAGGCGAAAAGGGTGACGGGAACAGGGAGTACAGGCAGAGGGCGTGGGGGCGTGGGGGAAAGACATGGTTATTGTTCCTGGGGGCGGGGCGTCAGGGGGGTGCCGACCAGGCGGTCGATATCCACCAGGGCGGCACGCAATTCATAGCGGGCGGTGATCAGCTCATTGCGGGCGGAGCGGTACACCCGCTGGGCATCCAGGTAGTCCAGAATGCCCCGCTCACCGAAGCGGTAGGCGGCTTCGGCCACCTTGAGGGCGGATTCGGCCTGACGCAGGATGCCCTGCTCCAGGGCGGAAACCTGGCTGTTGGCGATCTGATATTGCTGATAGGCGTTTTCCAGGGCCCGCTGCTGGGCGAATTCCTGATCCGTGAGCCGGTTCCTGGCCCGGGAGAGATTGGCGACGGCGCTGCCGATGGGCCCGCTGCGCCGGTCCCAGAGGGGGATGGTGACCGCCACCCCCACTTTATTGGTACGCAGGTCCGGGTCCGTGTCCCGGGTGGCCTTGAGGGCCACTTCCGGCAGGCGCAGGCGGCGCTCCAGTTCCAGCTGACGCTGACTCCGGTCCGCTTCCGCCCGAGTCTGGGCCAGATCCGGGCTGTTTTTCAGCATGGTCTGGCGCAGGGCTTCCAGGGCGGCGGGGGGCGCCGGGTCCGTGGTCGGAACCACGTTGAAATCCGGGGGTAGGGCGGCGCCCACCGCCTGGCGCAGCATGGCCTTGGCCTGCTCGCCCCGCAGCTGGGCGCTTTGCAGGGCCTTCTGGGCGTTGAGCAATTCCGCGTCGGCCTTGATCAGTTCATAACGGGGCGCTTCCCCCGTTTCCACCCGCACCCGGACCCGGTTGCGGATGGCTTCTATCAGGGACAAATCTTCCCGGGCCGCCTTCTGCTCGGCCTGACGCCGGATCAGTTCGTAATAGGCCAGCTTGATGCGGGCCGCCAGCTCGCTTTCATAGCTGCGGCTGGCGGCGTGGGTGGCGGCCAGCCCCGCGTCCGCCACATCGATGCGGGCGGAGCGCACCGGGGGTAGGTCCAGACGCTGGGTCAGGGTGACGCTGTCCGAATGACCGGCGTTGGTGCCTGGGGTGCGGGCCCGGGCGTTACCGCCCAGGTATTCGATTTCCGGATTGGGGAAGGCCCCGGCGCTGACCACGTCGGAACGGGCCGCCTGGACGCTGTCCCGGGCGGCTTGCAGGCCCGGATTGCTGGTGGCGGCCAGGCGCAGCAATTGCTCCAGGCCGTAGTTGTCGGCTCGGGCGGCGAAGGCGGAACCGGCCAGGAGCAGGGCCGCCAGGGTGGTGGGGATAAATCGTGGTTTCATGGGGGCGAACGAGCAAGGCATATGCCAAATTCAGAAACGGGAGCCGGGGAAAATCCCGGCATTGCCGCGCCGTCCCCGGTGGAACCAGGGTTTTCGCCCTTTTTTGTGCTCCGGGGAGGGGTGGGTCAGATAAGGGTCAGAAGTCTGACGCAAAACTGACGGAGCGGATTCTAGCGCACCCCATGGGGGCGGAATTGGGGTTTTTTGTAACGAAATGGGGCGGCCCCCCCTGGGCCCCTTTGGGGGCGGCGAGCCGCCACCGGCCTAGCCCCGGAAGCCCGCCTTTGGAGCCCCCGGACGGCCCGGCGCCGGGGAGGGCGCCCCGGCGGCCTTTTCGCCCTGGGTTATAATTCCCGCTCCCCCTTCAGGTCACTTTCCATGCGTCCCTTTTTGCGTAACCTCGGTATTTCCTTCGCTTTCCTGGCGTCCCTGTGGGGCGCCGCTCCCGCCAGCGCCCAGCAGATGCCCCCCACCCCGGACATCGCTGCCAAGGCCTGGCTGCTGCTGGAAGTGGGCTCGGGCCAGGTGCTGGCCTCGGTGAATGGGGAACAGCGGGTGGAACCCGCTTCCCTGACCAAGCTGATGACGGCCTATCTGACCTTCTCCGCCCTGCATCAGCGGGTCCTGTCCCTGAACCAGACCATTCCGGTATCGGAAAACGCCTGGAAGGTCCAGGGCTCCCGCATGTTCGTGGAGCCCAATAAGCCGGTGACGGTGGAGGAGCTGATCCAGGGCATGATCGTCCAGTCCGGCAATGACGCCTGTATCGCCCTAGCGGAAGCCATTGCGGGCTCGGAGGCCCGTTTTGCGGACATGATGAATCAGCAGGCCGCCAAGCTGGGCATGAAAAATACCCATTTCATGAACCCCACGGGCCTGCCCGATCCCCAGCACTACACCACGGCCCGGGATCTGTCCCTGCTGGCCACGGCCATCATTCGGGACTTTCCCGCGGAGTACGCCAAGTACTACTCCATGAAGCAGTACCGCTATAACAACATTACCCAGCCCAACCGCAATCGCCTGCTGTGGGCCGATCCCTCCGTGGATGGGATGAAAACCGGCCATACGGAAAGCGCCGGCTATTGCCTGATCGCCTCCGCCAAGCGGGACGGGCGGCGCCTCCTCTCCGTGGTGCTGGGCACCTCCTCCGACGGGGCCCGGGCCGGGGAATCCCAAAAGGTGCTGAACTTCGGCTATCAGTATTACGATGCCCCCCGCCTCTTTGCCCGCAACCAGGCGGCGGCCAATGTGACCGTTTTCAAGGGCCAGAGCGGCACGGTGAAGGCCGGTTTCCCCTATGACTTCGCCGTGGCCGTGCCTAAGGGCTTCGGCAACCGCATCCAGACCCAGATCGTGCCCCAGAAGGCCCTGGTGGCCCCAATCAAGGCCGGGCAGCGGGTGGGCACCCTGAAGCTCACCCTGGACGGCAAGCCCTACGGGGAATTTGCCCTGCAAGCTCTGGAAGACGTGCCCCTGGGCGGCTTCTTCACCCGCCTGTGGGACAGTATCCGGCTCTGGTTCCAATAATTTTCAAGGGAAGGGCATTGACCATGACGGTCTATCTCAACGGTGACTATCTGCCCCTGGAAGAGGCCCGCATTTCCCCCATGGACCGGGGCTTTCTCTTCGGTGACGGGGTTTATGAAGTGATCCCGGTCTATTCCCGGCGCCCCTTCCGCCAGGCCGAACACCTGGCCCGCATGGGGCGCAGCCTGGCCGCTATCCAGTTGGCCAATCCTCTAGACGAGGCGGCCTGGGGCCAGGTGGCCCAGCGCCTAATCGGGGAAGAGGCTGCGGAGGATCAGGCTGTCTATCTCCAGGTTACCCGGGGGGCGGCGCCGATCCGGGATCAGGCTTTTCCCCAGCCCCCCGTCCCCCCCACCGTTTTCGCCTTTGCCGCGCCCCTGGTCACTTCCTCCCCGGCAGTGCTGGCCCGGGGCGTGTCCGCCATTACCACCCCGGATTACCGCTGGCAGCGCTGCGATCTGAAGGTCCTGTCCCTGGTGGCCAATGTGCTGCTGCGCCAGCAGTCCGTGGATGCGGGCTGCGCCGAAACCATTATGCTGCGGGACGGCTTTCTCTCCGAAGGCTCTTCCTCTAACATCATGGTGGTGCGGAACGGCACCCTGGTGGCGCCCCCCAAGAGCCATCTCATTCTCCCCGGGGTGACCTACGACGTGGTGCTGGAACTGGCCGCCGCCCACGGTCTGCCCCACGATATCCGCCCCGTGAGCGAAGCGGAACTCCGCAGCGCCGACGAGGTCTGGATTACATCCTCCACCAAGGAAGTGCTGCCCGTTACCCGCCTGGACGACCAGCCCGTGGGTGCCGGCGTGCCCGGCCCCGTAGGCCAGCAGATGATCGCCTGGTACCAGGACTTCAAGCGCCAGATCATGCGCCACGCGGACCGCTAAGCCCTGCCTCTGCCCCGAGCCTGTCATGAGCCAAGAACAAAAGCCCCTGTTGGATTTTCCCTGCGATTTCCCCCTGAAAATCATGGGCCGCATGGAAGCCACCTTCTCCCAGGAAATCCTCACCCTGGTGCAAAGCCACGCCCCGGACTTCGACGGTTCCACCATGGAAATGCGCCCCTCCGCCAAGGGCAACTACCTCTCCCTCACCTGCACCATCCGCGCCACCTCCCGGGAACAACTGGACAACCTCTACCGGGCCCTGACCTCCCATCCCTTGGTGAAGGTGGTGTTGTGAGCCACCCGGCGAGGGGCCCCATGCAGGGCATGGGGATCGACGGCAAGGCGAGCAACACCAGGCGCCGAGAAGGGGTTATGGCCGTGGCAAACCCAGGTGCAGGCGCCGTTGTGAGCCACCCGGCGAGGGGCCCCATGCAGGGCATGGGGATCGACGGCAAGGCGAGCAACACCAGGCGCCGAGAAGGGGTTATGGCCGTGGCAAACCCAGGTGCAGGCGCCGTTGTGAGCCACCCGGCGAGGGGCCTTTATTTTTTGAAAGCAGCAGCGTGAATCAATCTCTGATCGTGCGGGACCTGGGGCTGGTGGAATACCAGCCTACCTGGCAGGCCATGATGGACTTCACCGCCGCCCGTACTCCGGAAACTCCGGATGAGCTTTGGCAGGTGCAGCATCCCCCGGTGTTCACCCTGGGGCAGGCGGGCAAGCCGGAACATGTACTGCGGGACATCGGGGTGCCCGTGGTCCATATCGACCGGGGCGGCCAGGTGACCTACCACGGGCCTGGTCAGGCAGTGGTTTATCTGCTGGTGGATTTGCCCCGGCGCCATCTCAAAATCCGGGAACTGGTCACCCACATTGAGCAGGCGGTCATTGACCTGTTGGCCGAGCTGGGGGTGACGGCCTGCCGCCATGAAGGGGCCCCCGGCGTTTATGTGGGGCCCGCGAAAATTGCCGCCCTGGGCCTGCGGGTGCGGCACGGCTGCTGCTATCACGGGGTCAGCCTCAACGTGGATATGGATCTGGCCCCATTCAAGGCCATTAATCCCTGCGGGTACGCCGGAATGCCGGTGACCCAACTCAAGGATCTGGGCGTGGCGCTCACGGTGTCACAAGCATCGGCGGCCCTGACCCGGCATCTGGCACAACAACTGGAGACAAACCCATGAGCAGCGAACGCGGCGTAAAAGAAAAAGGCGAAGCCAAAACCGCCCGGATTCCCATCAAAATCGTTCCCCGGGACGAAGTTTTGCGCAAACCCTCCTGGATTCGGGTCAAGGCGGGTAATGACCAGGGCCGTTTCGGCGAAATCAAGCGCATGCTCCGGGAACAGAAGCTGCATACGGTTTGCGAAGAAGCCTCCTGCCCCAACATCGGCGAATGCTTTGGCCGGGGCACCGCCACCTTCATGATCCTGGGAGATATCTGCACCCGCCGCTGCCCCTTCTGTGACGTGGGCCATGGCAAGCCCCTGCCCCCCGACCCCCTGGAACCGGCCCATCTGGCGGAATCCGTGGCCCGCCTGAAACTGCGCTACGTGGTCATCACCAGTGTGGATCGGGACGACCTACGGGACGGGGGCGCCCAACACTTCGTGGATGTCATCAAGGCCGTGCGGGAAGCCTCCCCGGAAACCACCATCGAAACCCTGGTGCCCGATTTTCGCGGCCGCATGGACATCGCCTTGGACATCCTGGGCCAGGCCTTGCCCGACGTGCTCAACCACAACCTGGAAACCGCGCCCCGGCTCTACAAGCAGTCCCGCCCCGGCGCCGACTACGCCCACTCCCTGGAATTCTTAAAGCAGTTCAAAGCCCGCTACCCGGCGGTCTCCACCAAGTCCGGCCTCATGGTGGGGCTGGGTGAAACGGACGAGGAAATCCTGGACGTCATGCGAGACCTGCGCGCCTACGACGTGGAACTCCTCACCATCGGCCAATACCTGGCCCCCTCCAACCACCACCTGCCCGTGGTTCGCTACGTTCATCCAGATACCTTCAAGATGTTCGAAGATCAGGCGAAAATCATGGGATTTTCCGGCGCTGCCTGTGCAGCAATGGTACGTTCCAGCTATTGGGCTGATCGGCAGGCGGAAACGGCGGGAGTTGTTGTAAATTCCATCGATAAATGAGAATGAACATAGATATTTGAGAACGTACAACGCTATTTGAGACTGTGAACTCGGATAGTCCTCTGAACATTCTTCTCCAAAGAAGAAAAAGGCCACTTAGGTGGTCTTTTTTCTGGGCGATGCGGTTAGGGTTTTAGACCTCGATCACCAGGTCGGGGCGAAAGTCGCTAGTGGCCACCTCACCGGGATAGCCCCGCTGATTGGAAATCACCCGACAGCCGTTCTCGGCCATAAAGTCATTGTTAGTGTGGGTGTGCCCATGGCACCACAGGGCGATGGGATGGGCTGCCATCAGGTGGCTCAGATCGGTGACGAAGTAAGGGGAGACCTCGCTGCCTTCGTGTTGCGGGGCGACACATCCCCGATGGGGCGCAAAGTGGGTGACCACAATGGTTTTGCCCTCGAAGGGTTTGGACAACTCGGACTTGAGCCATTTTACGGAGCGTTTAAACAGGGCCAGGGCCCCCTTGGGCTCTAGCCGCTTGCCACTGCGCCCCAGGATCATCCAATAGTCATTGATGCTGGCCCGCGCCGTCGCCATGGCAAGCGCCTGTTGTGTCCCTGCGCCGTACAAATCGAAGCCACTCCATAGCGTACAGCCGAGAATACGAACCCCGGGGAATTCCACTGTTCCCTGTTCAAGGAACGTTATTCCCTGCCTGGCCCAGGTGGGACTTTGCAGCTCTTCGATGAGCCGAAGGCTTCCCTCGTAGAACTCATGGTTCCCGCAAACGTAGATCACGGCTGGGGCGCTGGGCCAGGCAGAAAAAGTCTTTACTGCCCATTGCATCCCGTAGGTGCTTAGGGAAATGTCGCCTGCCAGTATCACCACATCCACCTCCAAAGGCTGGGGAGCCCAGGAAGCGCGTAGGCATTCCAGATGAAGGTCAGAGAAGAAGGCGATTTTCATTGATCCGGACTTTGCTTTTTGTAGTGTAGTGAATCCCAAATTGCCATCGCAGGTCCGATTGTAGACTCCGATAGATAAATTAGATTTCCGGATATCTATAGGCAGTTGCTCAGAGTAATTGCCCAACCAGAATTAGTCGGCTAATCGGCCTTAGCTGACGTTTCAAAAACAATCGGAATCAGGCTGCAATGTGCTGGTTAGCAGCCGCAGCCGCCAACTCATCCCGGCTCAGCACATAGTCGCTGCTGTTTCCAAGCCGCTGAACTGCCAGATCAATAAAGCGCCTTACCCGGGCCGGTTGGGCCTGGCGGCTGCCGTAGTAGATGAACATCTGGTAACTGTCAGTCATATGTTGAAGCAGCAGGGGAACCAGGCGTCCATTGCGGATCATAGAAATGGCGGTGGGTACTGCGATCTGGGCGATGATTTCGCCAGCCAAGGTGGCGTGCAGTTCCAATTGCTCATCATTGGTACAAAAAGCCGGATGAATCGGGTGCTCCTGCTCGCCGCCATCCACCCGCACCCGCCAGGGCACGACCCGGCCATCATCCGAACGGCGAAAAGCGCTACAGCGGTGGGCCGTCAGTTCGTCGAGGCTGCGCGGGGCGCCATGTTTGCGCAAATAGCTTGGTGCTGCGCAAATTACCATCTGCATAGGAAACAGCGGGCGGGCAATTAGCCCCTCCTCCGGCGAAGAACCCAGGCGAAAACCCACGTCTACACGCTCCTCAACCCAGTTGCTGCGCCGATCATCCAGCTGAATGTCCGGCTGTACCTCGGGATAGAGACGACAGTATTCCTCCAACACAGGGCTAATGACAGCCAGGGAAACCGAACGGGGCCCGACGATGCGCAACGGTCCCGCCAAATCCTCGCGGGTCTGGCGCGCGCCATTCAGCGCCTGTTGCAGACCGAGCAGTGATGGTTGGACTGCTTCGAAGAAACGCTGCCCCTCCTCTGTCAGGGACATGCTGCGGGTCGTGCGGTGAAAGAGCCGGACCCCTAAATGCTGTTCCAACTGCCCCAGGGCCTTGCTAGCAGCTTGGGGGGAAATCTGCTGAACAGCGGCTGCCTTGCTCAGACTGCCGGTTTCCACGGTGCGGATGAAGGTGGTGATGGAGCGCAATTCGTTGATGGGCATGGGGCTGCTCACTCAATTAACATTTATTAGTTGTAAATAATACAAATTATTTGCTGCTAGTTGGATGTTCGTTCGGAAACTAAAGTTCGTCCATCGCGCGTAACACACTTTCTTCTGGAGAACATTCATGGACAACTTCACCTTCTTCAATCCCACCAAGGTCGAATTCGGCAAGAACAAGGAACAGGCCATCGGTCAGTATCTGGCCGAGCATGGCATTAAAAAGGTGCTGTTGACCTACGGTAGCGAGCGTATCAAGCGCGATGGCCTCTATGCCGTCGTCAGCAAGAGCCTGGGCGATAAGGGCATCCAGTTCGTAGAATGCGGCGGCATCGTCAGCAACCCGGTGCTCTCCAAAGTTCGCGAAGGCATCGCCCTGGCTCGCAGCCAGCAGGTGGAAGCCGTGCTAAGCGTCGGCGGCGGCTCCGTGCTGGACAGTTCCAAGGCTATCGCCACCGGGGTCCGCTACGACGGCGATGTATGGGATCTGTTCCTCGGCAAGGCCCGCATTGAAGGGGCGCTACCGGTATTCGACATCCTTACCCTGGCCGCTACGGGCAGCGAGATGAATTCAGGCGCGGTCGTCACCAATGAAGCGACCCGGGAAAAGTTTGCCATCCAGTCGGTGCATACCTTCCCCAAGGTTTCCATCGTCAATCCGGCGCTGATGCGGACCATTTCCCGGGATTACCTGGTCTATTCCGCTGCCGACATCATCGCTCACTCCATTGAGGGCTACTTCACCGCCACGGTGCAGCCGAAGATCCAGTCCCGCCTAGTCGAATCCGTCATCACCACGGTGATGGAGACTACGGAAACGCTTCTGGCCGACCCGAACGACTACAACGCCCGCGCCGAATTCGCCTGGGCCGCCACCCTGGCCCTCAACGGCATCATCTATGCCGGCACTTCGGGATTTGGCTACCCCAACCACATGATCGAACACTCGCTGTCGGCCCTGTTCAACGTGCCCCACGGTGCTGGCCTGTCGGTGGTGATGCCTGCCTGGATGAAGTGGTATCACAGCCGCAACCTGCCCCAGTTTGAGCGCTTCGCCCAACAGATATTCGGCCTGAAGACGGCCGAAGAGGGCATCGCTGCCCTGGAGCAGTGGTTCGACAAGATTGGCACGCCTACCCGCCTCTCCCAACTTGGTATTACCGCCACCGAACTGCCAGCCACCCTCGACAACCTGCAGGGCAATGCCCAGTGGTTTGGCCTAGCCGAAACCTATACCCGGGATGTGCTGGCCGACATCCTGAAGCGCGCCCTCTGAACGCATCAGGAGACGGACATGAAAAATCTGATTGCCGCGGTTTCCACCGCCGGACTGATTGCTGGCAGCACCCTGGCGGAAGAACCCCAGGGCGTCCAGGTCACCCGGGCAGGCAGCCAGTCCAGCATGACTGGGCCAGCTAGCTATTTCACTGGAAGCGTGCGGATTGACGCACCTTTTTCCGGCACCGGGGATGCCCGCATCGGCGGCGCCACGGTGAGCTTCGCCCCCGGCGCCCGCACTGCCTGGCACACCCATCCCCTGGGGCAGACCCTGATTGTCACGGCAGGCACTGGTCGGGTGCAGCACTGGGGTGGCCCGGTGCTGCTCATCCAGGCCGGTGACACGGTGTGGATTCCTCCCGGCGTGAAGCACTGGCACGGGGCAGCACCAACCTCCGCCATGACCCACATCGCCATCGCCGAAGCTCAGGACGGAAAGGTAGTGGATTGGCTGGAACAGGTCAGCGAGCTTCAGTACCTGGCTGATGCGACAGCAACTGGCGCGAGCAGCATGTGACATGAAATCCAAAGGGCTTAATTTCAGAGATAAATCACCATGAAAACCCAAATGCAAAAACGCAAACTCGGCACCAGCAATCTTGAAGTTTCCGCCCTAGGCCTTGGCTGTATGGGCATGAGTATCGCCTATGGCCCCCCGGCGGACCGCAAGGACATGATCGCCCTGATCCGCCAAGCCGTGGAATGGGGAGTCACTTTTTTCGATACCGCCGAAATTTACGGACCTTACGTGAACGAAGAGCTGGTCGGTGAGGCCTTGGCTCCCTTCAAGGGCCAGGTGGTCATCGCCACCAAGTTCGGCATTCACATGGAAAACGGCCAGCAGGTGCAGAGCAGCCGCCCCGAACTAATTCGCGCCAGCGTGGAAGGCTCGCTGAAGCGCTTGGGCGTGGAGGCCATCGACCTCTATTATCAGCACCGGGTCGATCCCCTGGTGCCCATCGAGGACGTGGCGGGAACCGTCAAGGAGTTGATCCTGGCCGGCAAGGTCAAGCACTTCGGCATGTCCGAAGCCGGGGTGCAGACCATCCGCCGTGCCCATGCTGTGCAGCCCCTGACGGCGGTACAGAGCGAGTATTCCCTGTGGTGGCGCCGACCGGAAGAAGAACTGCTGCCCACGCTGGAGGAACTGGGGATCGGCTTCGTGCCTTTCAGTCCCCTGGGCAAGGGTTTCTTGACCGGCAAGATCGACGAGAACACCAAGTTCGACGGTAGTGACTTCCGCAATATCGTGCCGCGGTTCTCCGAGGATGCGCGCCGGGCCAATCGTTCCCTGGTGGACCTGCTCACCGGCATCGCCGTAGCCAAGGATGTTTCTCCCGCCCAGATCGCCCTGGCTTGGCTGTTGGCCAAGAAGCCCTGGATCGTACCCATTCCCGGCACCACCAAGACTGACCGCTTGGAAGAGAACCTGGGCGCTACCTGGGTGGAATTGTCCCAGGCCGAGTTGCAAAAGATTGAGGCCACCGCCGGGCAAATCCAGATCATCGGCGAACGCTATCCCGAAGCACTCGAGAAACGAACGGGGCTGTAAGGAACTGGGTTGCGATTTACCCCTGAACCATAACGTGGGGCTCTCACCCTATAGTGAAGGAGATGCAAATGTTAGAAGTTACCCTGAACAATGGCGTCCGCATGCCCATCCTCGGGTACGGCGTATTCCAGATTGCTGATGCGGCCGAGTGCGAGCGCTGCGTCGTGGATGCCGTGCAGGCCGGTTACCGGCTGATTGATACTGCTGCCTCCTATAAGAACGAGGAAGCGGTCGGCCGAGGTATCAAGTCCTGTGGCGTGTCCCGGGAGCAACTCTTCATCACCACCAAACTGTGGGTGGAAGATGCAGGCTACGAACGTACCCGGGCCGCCATCGACAAGTCATTGCGCCGTCTTGGTCTGGAATATCTGGACCTCTACCTGATTCATCAACCCTATTCGGATGTGCACGGTGCCTGGCGAGCGATGGAAGAAGCCTACAAGGCGGGCAAGCTGCGCGCTATCGGGCTCAGCAATTTCCAGCCCGACCGGCTTATGGACATCGCGGCCTTCAATCAGATCACGCCTGCCGTAAATCAGATCGAGGTCAATCCCTTCCTCCAGCAGGAGGAAAGCGTGGATTTCATGGCCGGACTCGGCGTGCAGCCGGAAGCCTGGGCTCCCTTTGCTGAAGGACGGAACAATCTGTTCCAGAACGAGCAGTTGCTGGCCATTGCTAACAGGTACAGCAAGACGGTCGGCCAGGTGGTGCTGCGCTGGCTGATTCAACGGGGCATCGTGGCCTTGGCCAAGTCAGTCCGCAAGGAGCGCATGCTGGAAAACTTGGCGGTCTTCGACTTCGAACTCTCCCCGGATGACTTGAGCCAGATTGCCCAACTGGAAACCGGAACCAGCAGCTTTTTCTCCCACCGGGATCCGGCCATCGTCAAATGGATGAGTGAGCGGCGACTGGACATCTGAGAGCAAACAGGCTTGCCAGACGAATGAACAAAGGCAAATCACTGTCGGCTACCGGATATCCGGGCTCGATTCAGGGGCAAAGCCTCAGGGTACTCGCCATTTTGAGCACCCTGATGTCCTTCGCCTCCATTTCCACAGACCTCTACCTGCCAGCACTGCCAGCCATGGGGGCCTCCCTGCACGCGGATGCGGGCGCGATGGAACTGACTATTTCCGGCTATCTGATCGGCTTCAGCATCGGCCAACTTTTCTGGGGGCCGATCAGCGACCGCTATGGCCGCCGTCTGCCCATCGCCCAGGGATTACTGCTGTTCATCGTAGGTTCGGCGGGTTGCGCGCTGTCCCGCAGCGTGCCGATGATGATCGCTTGGCGCCTGGTGCAGGCCGTGGGGGCATGCGCCAATGTGGTTCTGTCGCGGGCCATGGTGCGGGATATCTATGTGGGCCATCAAGCAGCTCGAATGTTGTCGGTATTGATCACCGCCATGGCCGTCGCCCCCTTGATCGGTCCCAGCCTGGGGGGGCTGATCCTCCATGTGGGCTCCTGGCAGGCCATCTTCTGGTTGCTGGTGGCAGTGGGCCTGCTCACCCTCTGGTCCCTGACGGTTCTACCGGAAACCTTGCCACCGGAACGGCGCAACCCTCAGTCCATCCTCTCGGCCTTTCTGGGCTACGCGCAACTGCTGCGCCACCCCAGGTTGCTGGCCTATACGGGGGTTGGAGGATGCTTCTATGGCGGCATGTTTGCCTACGTCGCCGGTACCCCGGCGGCCTATATCTCCTATCATCAGGTGTCGCCCCAGCATTACGGCCTGCTTTTCGCTCTTGGCATTGTCGGTATCATGGTGGCGAACCAGCTCAATGCTCGCTTGGTACGCCGCTTTGGCATTGATCGCCTGATCCGCTTCGGTGCCCGCCTGGCGACCGTCTCCGGGGCAGTGGCAGCTCTCGATACCTGGTATGACTGGGGCGGGCTATTGGGATTGGTATTGCCGCTTTTATTCTTTGCTTCGGCCACGGGCTTCATCGTCGCCAATGCCATCGTGGGCGCGCTGGAAATTTTCCCGGACCGGGCCGGCTTGGTTTCGGCCCTGATCGGTGCCCTGCAGTATGGAACGGGAATTTTCGGTTCGGCCTGTGTCGGCTACTTTGCAAACGGCACCCCCTTCCCTATGGGGCTGACCATTGCGGGCTTCGGATTGGGCAGTTTTCTGTTCTGTTTGGGGCTCGGATCAAGAAAGTAGCGCCCTTCTTAAATGGCTGCATTGATGGGGGAGGCTGTTATCCATTGCCCTGCATCTGTAAGTCGGCTTTGGCCGATAACCTGTCGCGCTAATTTCCCCGTTGTCTCGATAGCCAGGCCAAGAGATTAGCTTTGGCGTCATCCAAAGCATGGTGCTGCCGGAGTCCCTGAGCGAATGCGGCTTCTACTGCCTCGTTCATCTCTTCGGTTTATCCCAAAATAAGCGGTTGGCTTAACACATTCCGGGGCCAGGAATCTTTTTCCCAGAAAATCTCCAGAATCCAAGGCCAGTCCCAGGCCAACGAGTCTGTCACTAACTGAACGGATTCTCCTAACCCCAGCAGCCATTCGCCAAGGCGATGGACCAGGGTTGGCGGGTCCATCGGTACTGATCCGCCCTCCAGCTGGGGCAGTACGGTTTCCCGGACAAAATCACAGCACTCGGAAAGTTCATAGGTACCGGCCAGCTCTGCGTAAAACTGGTGGTTACCATCTTCCGTCACCAATCCGATAGAGATCAATTTGGATCCTTTGCCCAGGTCGGTGAATTCGGTATCGAAAAAGACATGCAGCATGGAAAGTCCTACAAGGTCAGCACCAGGTCTGGCCGGAAAGGATGCTTGCTTGGGTTCCCCTGCTTTTCCCCTTCCTTATCCCCCGTATGCTGGCCCGGGTAGCCCCGGTGGTTGGAAAGGATATGGCACCCGTTCGGCCCCAGGAAATCTGTGTTGCTGTGGGTATGGCCATGGCACCAGAGGTCGATAGAGTACTTCTCCATGAGCCAGGAAAGGTCCGTTGCGTAGTAGGGCGCTAAGGAGGTGCCTTCCATCTGGGGATGAACACACTGGGGTAACGGAGGAAAGTGGGTGACCACCACCGTTTTCCCTTCGAATGGCTGAGCCAGGGCTTGGTCTAGCCAGGTGACGGTGGCTTCATGAACCGCCAGGGTATCGGCCGGTGTCAGCATGGGCCCCTCATCCCGTACCTGAATATCCCAGTAATCGTTGATGCGCTCCTGGGCCGTAGCCATGGCGGCCTGCCGGGCCTCTCCCTCCCCTTGGAGAGAAAAGCCGGACCATAGAGTGGCCCCCAGGATGCGTACCCCAGGGAGTCCCAGAACGGCCCGCTCCAGGAAGTGGACGCCAAGGGCCTTCCATTCCGGGGCTTATAGCTTCCCCACCAGGTCCAGGCTGTTTCGGTAGAACTCATGGTTTCTGGCCACATAGACCACGGTTTGCCCAGGGAAGGAGCGATTGGCCCACTAGATCCCCAGGGAGCCATGTTCCACATCCCCCGCCAGGATTACCACATCGGCGGATCGGGCTGCCTCGGAAGGCACCCAGTCCCCCCATTCGTGGTGAAGATCAGAGACCAATGCGATTTTCATTTGTCTGCTTCCTGATAAGCCTTCCCTAGGAAGGCTGGAAAGAACGATGCTGCTGTTATAGCCTGACGCCTGTCCCTTGAAAATAGACGGAGTGCTGCATGGCGCTAACTGCGCCGGTAATTTCCGGCCTGACGCCGGACGAGCGAAGTTGGCGTATCGATTGGCTGGGGGATGTGGCTTACCCGCCAACGGTAAATCGCCGGCGCCAGCCAAGTATCCGTATTGCCATTTCGCCCACCACCAGCTGCTTGCTGTTCAACCGGATCCGCAGCAATCCTGCGGAACAACGGGATGTCTGGCTGCCTATCGGTTTGCTGCCCTTGCTACGGGTCGGTGACATCTGGACACAAGGGAAACTGACCCGCCGTCCGACCTATGACTTCGAGCAGTTTCCCGATCAGCTGATTTATCCCGATACCGTCAGTGTCATCAAAGCCGGACTTCCCTGCGGCTCCGACTATCTGCTGCCGTTTAATCTCTATCCGTGGCATCAGCATCATACCCAGTCCCATTGCTTACTAATCACCCGGGGAATCCAGGCCTTGCTGATTCCCTGCATGGAACTGATCCGCTTCTATTTCGGGTCCTCCAGCCAACTTCTGCAACGTCTCTGGTCTGGCCCTATTACCCCAGAAAAGTTCTGGAGCGTGAAGCAGTACGAGTCGGAGATCGGGCACCTGCATCTGAAGCTGGCGGACGGTATCTCCAAGGCTTCCGCCGCAGACATTGGCCGGATGGCCATGAGTGAGTACGCCTGGAAAAAGGCAGACAGCCTGTACCGTTATTGCGCTCAAGAAGCGGCTGACGGCTTGCCAGGGAAGTCCCGTATCTACCCCATCATGGGATTCCCTTTCCAGGGGAGAACGTCTCTGACGGCGGTTGGCACCTGGTTACCATATCTGGGCCGGCCCAGAAGCCTCTTCGTGGTTTCTCATCTACGCCAGTGCACCCACCCCTTTCCCTTCCGGAGCTTGTCCTATGAATTGGGGCGGCCATTGGTGCGGCGGCCATCGAAGACTTCCCCTGAAGGTGCTTCCCCCGCTGATCAGGAAAAGCGAAAAACCGCCCTGGTCACCCGGGCTGCTCACCAGTCACTCGGTGACGATGATCCTGGCCGAGGTAAGTCGCTCTTATCCATTGAAGGCAGAGAGGGGGACCGGTTCC
Organism: Azospira inquinata; assembly: GCF_018905915.1. Classification (NCBI taxonomy): domain Bacteria; kingdom Pseudomonadati; phylum Pseudomonadota; class Betaproteobacteria; order Rhodocyclales; family Rhodocyclaceae; genus Azospira; species Azospira inquinata. The sequence continues at coordinate 1,383,562 of NZ_CP064782.1, read as the reverse complement.
CGGATTTGACCCATAAACCCTTGTGGGAGGAATACAAGGTTCGATTCGGGAACGTGGATGTCTTCGTCCACCGGAAATCGGGTCTGTGGGAACAGGTGGGATTCGGTACGCCGGAGGGGAATAGCGAAACCCGGGCCGTTGAAGCCTCTGTAAGCGTAAGGCAGAGCGTCCCGCCTCCGTTATCCCAGGATTCTTCGCCTTTGCCTCACTGGCTGAAGGAGGGGATAGAGCGCAAATGCAAGGAACTGGAACCGGCCTATCCCTATCACCCCGTGAAAGTGGAGCGGATCGTTTTACCCGGCCGAATGGAAGCGCTATTTCCGTTACCCCTGGTGGTGGACGAGGACGGGGTGATTGATTCGAGGGGGATGTATCGGGGGCCGGATGATCACGAACGGCCCAGGCTTGCCTGCCTTGTGAGGTTCTCCGGAATGAAGAACTGTGTGGAGCCGGTGATCATGGGATTTGTCGAGGGGGCGATCATTTCAGCGCCCTGCTCGGAAGTGCAGTGGCTAGCTAATGAAAAAACAGGCTGGTTAGAAATGGTGCAGAGATTTTTGTCTATGCAGTGACGAGGGGAGAGTACTGCTTATTGCGATAATTATTTATAACAATCAACATATTAAAATTTTACAAAGTGTCTTGTCTTTTTTCGGCGGGTCACCTGACCTAGGCTGCATATCGGAAAAGTAAGTGCACCAAAATTGCTTGGCGTGCCACTATGGAAATCCGTGTTCCTGCTAAAAGGTAACAGCAGCACATCCTGCTCTTTACGACGGCTTTCGACCCTAAGCGGAAGTAGCCTTTAATAAGCGGACCTTCGGGAACGCCCCTTGAAACGCATCGTTAGGCCCGTGCAGGACTAATGGGGTAGAACTTTGTACCGATGTCTTTGGCCCGTGTTTCATGCATGGAATCATGTAGAAATTTGCCTTTCGCTACAAATTGGATACAAGGCAAATCAGACTCATCGTAAGTGCACAACTTAACCAAGCTCTCATTGCCAAAATCGATAAAAACGGGGCATTTCGCATCTAGCCAAGTTTTCCGGGGCCGAACCCAGTCATATTGATGATGGCCACGATATGAAAGCGCAACTTGTTCCTTAATGTCGTACAGGTGATGAATCCAGCCTCCACGAACTGAGGCTTTCGTTGCCAACGGGTCATCTTCTCGCGCCTCCGACACACGAAAGAAAAGCCCCTCGTTTGCTCCTTCCATGTGTCTCTGCGCCTTAGACCATACGAGGTCTTGTGCGATGTTCGAATCTGGCGCCGGCAACATGTGGTAGATGTCGAAATTTTTAGCAAAGACGCTGCCATCTAACACCCACACCAAGTTTTGGTAGAAATCCTCTCTAGAAATGCGTTCACTATCACTCATTGCCGAGTGTTGCAGCTCAACAATGATTCCCGTTGGTGTTTTCACATCAGCCCGATGAATTTCTCCATCTTCGGCCCTGTGTGAGACTTCTCGACAATTTATTGGATAAAGATTCTTCCAGTCCCGATGCCAGGGGGTTTCGTTTTCCCACCAAGGGTCGCAATTCCGCGACCAGTGATGGGCCCAATGGTGCATGACCCGAGGACCACACTTAGCAACCATTTCGGAACCACACTGGGCACACGTTCCACGCCCATTCGGGAAGGCCTCGGTTGGCTCATCGTTGACCAGAGCAATTTGCAGTTGATTTACCTCTTAGAACCTGTTCACGATCTTCTGAGTAAAAGCGAGAGGAAGGCAAGGTGGATGAACTGCAGACTGGTGTTGAGCTTGCGCTCGCAGTTTTTCCACAAACGGCGGCATTTCTCGATCCAGGCAAAGGATCGCTCAACTACCCAGCGTTGGGGCATGATGGCAAAGGTGTGTAGCTCACTGCGTTTGGCGATTTGAACCTGAGCGCCGAGAAGTTCTTCAACGGCATGGGCAAATGGCTGACCGACATACCCGCCATCGGCCAAGAGGCTCTGGACAGCTTGCAAATCGGCAGCGCAGCGGCCCAGAGCAAGCAATGCGCCCTTGCGGTCGGTCACTTCGGCTGTTGTAACGGCGATGGCGTGGGGTAAGCCCTGCGTATCGACGGCAATGTGGCGTTTGATTCCCGATACCTCCTTGCCGGCGTCGTAGCCTTTCTCGCCCGCGCTATCCGTGTTCTTGACGCTCTGCGCGTCGACGATCAAAAAGCTCGTCGAGGATTTGCGCCCCTGTCTTGTACGAGCCTCGCCAACCACATTTTTTTAAAGCCCGCTCCAAAACGCTGAAACCGTCAGGACCAGGCTCGCTCCACTTGGCGAAGTAGGCGTGTACCGTTCGCCATTTCGGATACTCACTGGGCAGCATCCGCCACTGGCAGCCACTTTTCAGCAAATACAGCACGCCGCAGAACACCTCGTATAAATCAACTGTCCGTGGCTTGGTCTGCTTGCGCACGCTTTCGAGCAAGGGCCTGATTTCTTCAAAGGCTTCCTTGCTGATATCACTGGGGTATCTCTTTCTCATGCCCCAGTCTACGACATGCGATTGATTGTGAACAGCCTCTTAGGGCCTAACAATTATTAAACGGACCCGCTGGGTCCGTATGTGAATTGATATACATGCGGCCATTATGCATTCGGAATCGCTTGTGGGGCAAGGAAGTGGCCTCCGACAGGTCCGTATAACAACTCAAATAATACAGATGCCAAGAGGACTGCTCGGATGTCCGCTATCGGGACAAATCCTCAATGACTGCTCTTGGCCGGTTGTTGCCATAGGCGTTGCAGGGTATGTCACCAGGCAAGTAACGATTCAAAGGCGACGGTCAAAGTTTGGACCTGCAGACGTTAAACGTTTGGTTTGAGGATGGCGGAGACAGGCGGCTGTTGAATGAGTGTGTCTGAAATTTTGTATAAACGGGGTTTGGGTAGAAGGTCTTTCATCCGCACTTTGAGCTGAATGGTAAAGCGAGTTAGCGCAGCCTTCCAATCCCGAACCGGCATGGTCTATTTGCGGCTGATATTGCGCAGCGCTAGGTCGAACGGTATCAATAGTGCCTCATCACCTGGAGACGATCCTCTGTTCTTAGTAGTTTTTCGGAGTTATGTGGCAGCCGAACAACGCAATTAAGGCAATAGATTAGACCTCTTCCAAGTTTGCTAATGCAGTCAAAACAAACGCATATTGCGTGCATGTGCAGATAATTCCCTCTTGTTCGATGGCATAGGGAAACTCTATGATTTGCTTGGCCTCAAGTGTCCACCCCCAGTGGTTGCAGATGTCTGTGATTCGCGAAACCTCGGTTTTTGACAGCTCCTTTCGAATAGAGGGCTTTGCATTGCCGACCGGCGCCACCATGGCGTGCAAGCGTAATTTTCTCAGCAGTTTTTTGCAGGAGGCTGCCACGTGACCTGCAATCCGGAAGCCACCAAGATCGATATCCCCCCAATGCAATAGTGGCGTTGCCGGATTCACCGATTTCAACAGAAGCCCATACAATCGCTTCCACGAAGGACTGGGCATACCACCGGTATAGAGCACGATCGCACTAGCATCCGCCGGCATGGTCGCCACGAACTCATGAAAGCTTTGCAAGTTCTCGATCGTCAGCACGAATAAAGGTTGAGTCCGCAGTACAAAGTCAGTGACGGATAGAGGCGGCAGCCCCAAATAAGGGCGAGGTATCTGTACCGGAACGCCATCGATTAAGACATCAATACAGCCCGAGATCAGAACGGTTTGCGGATACTTCATCAGACCGAGTTCTGAAAAAATCTCATTTTGATCTCGAACCGGCGTCGAAAGATCCGATTGAAGTACAGCGTCGATCAAGGACGAAAGCTTCTCGATACGCTTGGTATCGTCTAATCGGTGGGCACTTAAGCGACGAACCGGTATCTCAAGCTCGCCTGACTGCCGGCAGAAATCGACGATCGTAATTGCATCTAGCCAGTCTGCGGTGTTCCCTAGGCGCGTGCCGCGAGCTTGAACACCACGGCGCCAGCACTCCAGAACGTCATCCAGAATCGGATGAGCACTGCGGCAACTGGCAAACTCCGCACTTGCGTTGGTGATCACTTCCCATCGCGGTACAACGTCAAGATGCTGAGCCAGTAATGCCATGTCAGCCAGCACCACGCGATCAATGCTGGTCTTGTCGCCGGCGCGCCGGTCCCAGTCGATCCTGATCGCGCCGAAGCGTTCTGCCAGCATTAGGGCTGCGTTGCAGGCCGCCTTCTTGGCATGTGTTTCCGTGGACAAATACTCTGGGAAAGAGGCTGGAGAAAAGCATAGAGAAATCGTGCGCTCAGCCGCTTCGCGCCCGATGGCATTTTCCGCTGCTGCCAGCAATTTTTTCAACGCCCGCCTAGCTAATTCGCTCATGGTATCGATAGCGATAGCTGGGCGACGGCATGTCCTACCAGTTCGGGATTACGCTCGGGCATGTCGCTCAAGAACTTCTGGTGCGTCGGCTCCTTCACGACGATATATTCGAGAAAGACGTCCGTACCGTTGTTGGGCCGGATGAGTTCGTAATAGGCCTCCATCATTGGTGCCAATTTCCCAGCATCCGTGTCTGGCCCTGCTAGGATGACCTGTAGCCCGAGGCTGTTCAGAAACTCCATGGTGGCAAAGCTGTTTTGGGCATCGATTCCGTAGAATGCCTCGTCGAGGATCATGATGCCGACCCCTTGATGGGTTGCCGGATCCTTGATCCGGTAAGCGTTCGCTAGCGCTGCCCCCGCGATGACGTAGAACGGCACACGGTGCTCACCATTGGAGGCAACCCCCATCCGATTGCTCAGGCTATCGACCTTCTTGCCATCTACCAGGATACTAAGGTCGAAATTGTAGAAGAGTCGGTAATCCTCGAAGGGGTTGTTGTTCTTGTCCAGGCCGCTCTGGCAATTGTCGAGCAGCCGTGATACCTCCTTCTGCATCTCGGGATTCGCGAACATCGTGCCGGGCTGGAAGTCAAGAGTTTGGTCCATGATCGCCTTGAACAGTGCTTCGTGAGCGGGGGATGGGGTGAACACGAATTCGTATTTTTCGCCGCCGGTAAAAGCCGGAGAACTCGTGAGAATACGATTTAAGTCGCTGATTCTGTTTTTTACTTCTGCGCAGGCTTCGCGGATCTTGAACTTTACGTCCGCCTGGAAGGCGGCTTCAGCCGCCGCTCGCGCATCGGCCGCTTCCTCTTCATATTTTCCTAGGGTCGAGCCCTGAAGCATCTCAATCCGGTTTGCGACCCAGACAGCGGCCTTCCGCCAGTCGCTTCGCTCCTCCTGAAGTACCATGGAACGCGGATTGATGAAATCGGCGAATGCCATAGTGGCCTCGCGATCGGCACCTCCGATGCGCGAATCGGCTCCTTTTATCTGCCTCTCCAATAGAATCATCACGTCGGCGGGACCAGTGTCTGAATCGGCGGAGATGACATCGAAGCAGTGGCTGTATAGTTTGACGAAATCAGCATCGTCGTAATCAACCCGCTGCCGGATTTCATCAAGAAGGCTCTTGCTGGTATCAATCAATTTCTGAGTGTCTTCATGCCGCCGGAGCAGGTCTTGATGCTTCTGGCGATCGCCACCCAGGTCAGGGAGTAGTTTCTCGACTTCGGTCTCGGCGTCCTTGAGGGCGTTTTTCGCTTTATCCATCCGCTCTTTCAGCGCCACCAAATGCTCCGATACCTTTTCCGTCTGTATGGGTTTGGAAGCATCGGCGTCCGCCTTGGCGGTCTGATAGTCGTTGAGAGCACGCGCGAAGCGCTCCAGGGAAACGTCTCGCACGGTGGCGCGAATCTGCTCGTCGGCTGCCTTCAGGAGATTCAGTTGCTGCTGGGCCGTCGCCCTAGTGTCGGTTGCCGTGATGAGGGCAGCCTGCAATCCGGCCTTGTCCTCGTTGGATAACTTGCGCCCAAGCATGCATTCGGCCTCCGGGATCAGGCGGATGCCCTTGGTGCCGCCGTTGGCGCTTAGCATGCCGTCCCGGGTCAACGAGCGTGAGTGACGCTCAAGATCCTCTTCCGTTTCCACTTGCCGGAGGCTGCCAAGTAGCTGGCGCACGTAGGCAAGAGCCACCGGATGCGTACCGTCGACGAGGGCGGCGACGCTCTCTGTGTGCGGCTTTCTTCCAATCCAGTCGGAGACATGGGAAGGCACCACCACCGTCACTTCCCTGATGTTCTCTTTGCGCATAATGCGCATGGCGTCCTGTTCCCGGCCCGGATCTACCACGATGGAGAAGCGGTTCCGCTTCAGGAACGATTCAATCGCGCGCCGCCAGTCTGGTGCCGTCACCGACACTAGACTTCCCACCGGCTGAGTGCTAATGCCCGCCCGCTCAAGCGCCAGCATGGCCGTAGCTGCGCCATCATCGGAGACGTGAAAGCCGCGCTGGCTGGCGGATATCTTGCCAGTGACGGCGTCGAAGTTGGTCTTGGCTTCGGCGACCCGCCTTGCCTGCGCCGAGATATGCCTACTCAATTGTTCGCCGGCAGTCGTAAGGAGTGGTAGCACATGGTTGATGTCGTCCAACCCCGCCGCCTCCCCCTGTTCGGCTCTGGCATCCCACTGCTTGAGAAGATCCGCCACCGCCTTGGCCTCTTTCTGGGATCCGTTCTCCCAGGCAACGTGCAGCGCAGCTAGCGAGCCCCGGACCAACAATTGCAGCCGCTCGATTTCTCTGAAAAGGAGCCCGACTGCCCTAAGCTTTGCCTCATGAACGCGGGCTGCCTGACTTGACTTTAGGACATCCGGGTCCGTGTTGAACGCTGCCAATAGCTGCTCATATGTTTCCTTCAACTGTGGAAGCTTGTTCTGCAGGATGTCAAGGCGCGCAGCCTGCGTCCTGATGGACTCCCCGACTTTGTCGATATCGCCTTGGAGGCTGTCCAATGTCGAAGAGTGGCTCTCATACTGCAGCTGCCCCCGGACCGCCTCCGCGGTGCATTTGGTGCGCAGGTGTGAAGCGAGCTTTTTGTAACACTTATCAATCAAAGCCAGCTCAACGATCTGTTGCTTTACTTCCGCGATCTGCACCTGCAATTCACGTAGCGATTGCATGTGGAGCAGCGTCCCCTGCTTTTCGATGGCCTTGGCTTCGACCAGGTAGCCGCGCAGGAATTCGCCCACCGAGTCAACGTGCTTTAGCTTTACGCTATGGCTAAAGGCGCGCAAGAAGGTGTCGGTGTTGATCGGTTGCCCCGGGTGCTGGAGGTTGTGCATGAGCTCTTCAACATAGACTTTTGCTTTCGCGGTGAGCGTGGGTGTGCGACCAGCGCGAGCGGCAAGTTGGCGAGCCTGGGCATCAAACAATTCCCAGGGCATCGGTCGGTAGGCGTCGCTGCCCACCTTTTCAAGATGCTGATCGAGCGAAAGGTGAACGCCGGGCAGGACATAGAGGCCCAGCGTGTCGTGATTTTTCTCCGAGATGCGTGAATGAAAGCAGATGCCAGCACTGACCACGTTGGCCGGATTTTGGTCGCTCCTAAATACTAGCGTGATGTAGGTCAGCCCCTCGTCCCGCTTGCGGCTGATGACGGTGTGGTCACCTTGTCCGGAACGGATCATTCCAAGGCCGTAGTCGCGCAGTGAGCGGGCATCTTTCTGCACCGACTGAGCGTTGAAATGCAGATACCTGTCATTTCCGCCGACCCAGGCGACTTGGACGGCATCGCCAAAGCTCGTCTTGCCAGCACCATTCGCGCCCAGAATACCGAAGCCCCGGGGGGAAGGATGGAAGGTTTCGTAGTCCCACAGATAGAAGTGCACTAAGTGAACGTCGATCAAGTGCATCATGATTGCATCTCCTCTTCGTCATCCGCCTCTATGTGAGTTGCGTCGACTTCGATCAGCGTCGCCTTCAAGTTGGCACCGAAGCGACTAATCGCCTCTTCATTGAGGATGTCGGTGATACCCGGCAGGATGGCAATAACAAACGGCTGCGGATCATCTTCAGGGGCGTTCTCCTCGCGGGCCAAGCCGTGCCGTTGCGCGTCGCGCAACGCATCGCGCAAAGACTGCATCCCCGTCGCCTGCAAATCCCGGCCAGTCAATTCCCGGTACAACTCCTCGAAGTCAGGGATGCTGTAATGAGCGTCTCCCATTGTCGTCAGGTCGCCGACGTTGGCGCGAACGTGGTAAGCCTGCCGCAAGGCGAGGAGGAAGTAGGTCTGTTGGAGCGTCATGGGCTGATGACGGGAAACGCGCTGCGTAACCACGCAATATTCGCGCACCGCGTTATGGATGAGCTTCAGACCCAGCAGGTCCAGGGCTTCCGCAAACTGGGGTTTGTATTGGGCAATCAGGCGGTATGCAACCGCCTGCTGCGGATTGCGCAGGTAGAGGCATTGCTGGCATACGATCTGGTACATGGCCCGCCGGAAATCGTCTGGCTCGTAGAGGCAATCCTCAGCATCGGCGATGGCGTCCCAGTTACGTGGCATTGCTTTTCCTTTCGCGCCGGACCGTGAAGTTCGGCATGTTGAAAAATTCGGTATCGACCCGCTCACCTGGTACACTTTCTACTACAAAGCCAAGATTCCTCAGCAAGCGATCGTTGCGGAACTTCCCTAGATCATAGGTAGCAATGGCAGCCAAGTGTGACAGCGCCATTTGTGCAGCTAGATCCTTGACTGTTCCCGTCGGTAGGTCGGCCGCAGAGAGCGTCACCCCTTCCGGTAGATTCTGTTCTACGTAGAGGCGAAGTTCCGCTGCGGAAGTATCGCGGTTGGCGATCATGGCCTTGCGCAGTTGATGCATGGCTCGTTCGACGGGGGTCATTTCCCGCTTTTTGCACGCTAGCGGGGCGGGCTTTGGGCGGCGCTGGGACGGCAAATAGAGATGATCCTCATTTACGAGCGGGCGCGGCGATAGGATGTTGCCCTCGATCGTCAGGCCCAAGCTGTCGACCCGAGTGGCGGCATCGATGGTGTCTGCAATGATGGACTCAATCCGCTCGGTGGCCTTTAGGCGGTAAGCAAGGTAGGCATTCGCTTGCTGATAGACGGTTTCGATTATGCGGTCCATACGTTCGAGGAACCTCTCAATCGTCATCAACCGGTGAAAGCGTTCGATATCGCGCTCGAGCATTACCTCCTCCTCGCCGAGCTTGGTTCCCGGTAGGTCGCGGTAGCCCTGCAAGAGGAGCGACCGAGAAGGCTCGTTCCGGGCGACTTCATCGACTAGCGCGAGGATGTCCATGCGATGCCGCAGCGGGTGATTCTCTGTGCGCAGTTCCTTGAAGTCGCGGATGTAGATCTGGGAAATGTGCTCCGAGAAGAAACGTCTGACGAAGAGGTGGATTTCCTTTTCCTTGACGATCTCCTGCATCAGGTCACGGACACGGAATGCCGTGCTGTTCAGCGAACCGATCAATTGCGTGCACAACTTGGCGGCCGTGACGAAGCCGGCTGCCTGCTCCCGGGGGTTCTCAACAACCGATTTCATCTGCGCATGCACGACCTGGATATTGCCGCCGATCATCGGCGGGCCCTCGGCGGCAAATTGATGCAGCATTTCGAAGAATCGCGAAACAACCGGCTTCATGGTGATGAACAGTCGTCCGCCGACTTTATCCTCACACAACCATCCCGACTCTACGAGGCGGGCAAGAAGATAGTTGGCTTTTATATTGATGGTCTGTCCGACGCCCTCGTCGTCATCGATCTCCCATCCCTTATCTAGGAGGAAACGTTCGATTTCCTTGGTGATGTCGCTATGAAGATAGCCGTCCGGATAAGGTAGTTCGTTGTCGGGGCCAAAATATTGGATAGCGAGCCGCTCCAATAGCTCCCAAGCCCGGCGGGCATTCGCGCCGTGCAGTATGGCAAAGATGTTTGGCGGCAGCCGATCGAAGAGGCTAATGGCGGAGGAGGTCATGGTGAAAATACCCAGGGTTTCACCTCGGCAAGGTTTTGTACCGCCAACTGGTAATCGGGGGGGCGCTGGGTTTCCGGGTCGAGAGCAGCCCGCATGTCCTGGATGAAATAGGGAACAAGCGCTGCGCGGCAGGTATCGACGCGCGCGGAGGTGTTGGCGAAGTACTCAAAGCGGATCACCTCTTGTTGCTCGAAGGAGAGTAAGGGATGAGCAATCAGCCGCACCGAGACCATCGTCATCCACGCTTTATCATATATTGCCCCTTGCGTTGCGGCATTTTTCAGCGGGCTCACCTCAACGATACGACGCAGGGTGTAATCCCGAAAGGAATCGCTTTCTGCGCAGAATGCCCGCACGTGCCAGCGCCGGCCGGCGCGCACCAAATGATGAGGGAAAATAATTCGCCGATGTGCCTCCGGTTCCGCCATAGACCGATACGTGATCTCAACTGCTGAATTCGATCGTATCGCCTGTGACAAGATCGCGAAGACTTGTGGTTCTGGCGTACTTAGATCAGGGAATGCAGAACATATCGGGTTGGCGGCTTCAGCATCACTTGCGACATAAGACAAACCGACCAAGTTGAGGTACTTTGCCAAAGACTCAGCACGATCATGAGCTCTATCGTCACGCTTAGTAGCTAAATAGGCTTCGTGCGTTACATGATAGCTGCGTGACTTGCTGTTCCATGCAAGCCACCGGGGATACTCAGCACGAAACTCTTGAATCAATTGGCTTGCTCGAATGTTGCTAAGCCCAAGAATATTGGCGAGCCTGCTGCGATTCAGAACCCCTTCCCATAGCAGCAATAGCTCAAGAGTTGATAGTCGCTGCTGTGTTGTATCCGCCTTGGACATATCATCCCCTAAGATTTCATGTAAACAACCATACAATATGGTAAATTATACTGTATTATTTACTATATGGTGTAATAAATTATACGTACTGCGTTGGCCATTTAAGTCTCAACCACGTTTCCCTGCAGGATAATTTGACAATTGGTAATTCGATAAACGTGGTGCCGACGCAAAGATTCTTTCAGAAAAGGCGGAGCAATGACAATCTAGGAGCAGGTAGAAGTTCTAAACAAAATCATTCAAGCCATGCGCCAGTCCGTCGAGTTCAACTATGAGGAAATGGCCTGTCGGTTTGACTACTATATTGACGACGGGGACTTCTGAGTTCTCGTTTGTCCGAGAAGGAGCTTTGCATTGTGCGAGGCTGAACGACTCCACAGGCAATGTGTATAGGTTCATACATCAGTTGCATGAGCTGATGAAGGCTCACACGGGCGGAGACTGGAAAAGCTTCGTATTCCCCGTGGATACTACAGGCAGGGCACATACCAAGTTCGCATACGCAGAGTAGTATGTTTATAAAGTACAAACCGGAGCAGCTTTCGTCGGTTGTGGGCACTTTTGCTTGCTTTCCATAGGCGCAACTGGGTAGCATCTGCCCGGGATTGTTGGCTGAATATGATCCATATCCGAAGTTCGTCCCTTTCCCATCACAGTTTTGCCGCCTACCAGCAGGTGCTTTATGGCCCGGTTTTGAGGGGAAGTATTTGGCCGTGCTAAAGTTTTCGCCAATCAGAAAATCTCCTCACCAATTGCCGATATTCCCTCGGTGCTCCATCAAAGCCCTTGAGCAGGTAGTTATACCGGATTGCCTTCCCGGCCCACGCCTCACCCAGGCGACCAGCTAAATCCCCCATCAGCCACAATCCACACTGAAGTAGGTGATGGCGCTCCGTGAGCGTGTATCCCTCAATGGGTAACCTCCTTCGGGGCCGAGCTACGAACGGCGTTCCCAGCCTCTGGCAGATGAATTCCTCAAGCCGAGCTTTATTGCCCAGACCTACCAGGATTGAGGACAGCTGGTGGAGCACCAAGAAAAATGGGAGGGTAAATGTCCCCGCCTGGGAAATTGGTCCCAACAGCGACATCAGCATGCCATTAAAGGTCTGGTGAATTTCTTCCGAGAAGAATTCTGTCGGCTCACCTTCTATTTCCGCGTAGTTGTAGCCACAACCATGGCAAACGTGCATGGGGCGGGCTTCCTGAATCGTCCTGCCAAAATCTCCCCGGTAGTACATGACGGCGAGGCCGCAGCTGGGACAGGCCTCCACTAGTTTGACTTGATGAATGGGGCAGTAAGTAAATGGAGCCAGCCGCCATTGCTTGCGGAAATAGGGAGTTGGATCGTTGGACAAGCAGACTGGGCAAAATTGCTGGCCAAAGGCCGTATGGCGCATGCCGTAGTTATTCACCGGCAGTATCCAGGGTAACTGGCCGGACCATCGCCGCCGGGCATAAAGACGCTGACGATAAGTCACCAAGGTAGTGTGGAAAATATCCCAGTAGTTGCTTCCGGTATGAAGGGCCAACTCCCGAATCAACCAGGGGGGAGCTGAGCGGTCAATGTCCCGGTTCCAAGGTGACCGGGCATTCCCAAAGAGCTGCCAGGAGAGGGTTTGCAGCTTGATCCCGTTGGCCTGGGCAAGGCGCACCATCCAGGAGGACAACAGTTCGTCCGGCAAGGGTTTGGGATGGACGGGCCAGACCTTGCCGTAGGACATGTCAGGTCCTCGGTTCCTTGCGGCGGTCCGAGGGGGCCGTCCAGCCCAAGCCATCCAGTATTTTCTTGTCGATGAGCTCTTTACCACTGGCCACGGCCTGCTCCCCGGCTTTCACCAGGAGTCGGGCTACCTCTCCCAGGTAGCCTTCAGTCATGGAGTAAATCTTGTCGGCCAGGGGGCCATCTACCAGGTGGGAAGGATTCCGAAGAGGAATGATTTGCTCAAATGAAGCCAGCAGCCGTAGGTAATCCTCATCGTTGTGCCAACGGGGGATCGAGAGGTGATCAAACCGATTGGAGAGCTGAAGGTCCGTTTGAATCGCACGGAAGGCATCTTTGGTCCCGACCCCGACAATCGGGATTTGCAGCTCGTTGCCCAGATACTTGATCACGTTCAGAAACGCCTTCTGCTTCGTCATGGATCCGGCCAGGATGTGGTGGATTTCGTCGATGATCAAAAGCCGGAGCCCTACGGCCTTCATGATCTTGATGGCCTGAAACAACTTTCGATCTGCCCGATCCCCCGATTTGTAGGGCGCGAAGAGGTGTTCGAGAATGGCGTTGTAGAACCGCCCCTCATCGGGAACCGGGGGCGCCTGCAGATAGAGCACCGGTACGTTGGCCGCTTCCCCTTCCAGATTGTCGGACGCCTTGTGCTGTTTGCAGAAGCGCTGGACCAACATGGTTTTGCCGTTGTTGGTGTCGCCCACAATGAGCAGATTCGGCATCCGATGGGATTGGGGGTAGGTCAGCAATTCCTCTAATTTGTTTAAGGCCTCATGGGCCTTGGGGTAGCCGATCCACCGGGGGGAGCGAATGTAGGCCATCCGCTCCTCATCTGAGCGCTCCAGATAAGCCGCAGCTTTGCTGAGGAGATGGGGGGCTGCCTCAGTCATCGTCTTCCCCTTGCATGTCATCAATGTCCTCGAAAGGCTTGATAACTCGGGGCGAGGTGGAGTCGCTCTGTAACGGAGAAGGGATGACCTCCGGAGGGGGTGGGGAAACGTAGTTACGGGCATTGATAATGCCCATCCTGCTGCGTTGCCGGTCTCGCCTTACTTTTTTGGTCAGTACCTTGGCCTGCTCCTCAATTTCCCGCATTTTGTCGTAGGCATCGAAAACCAGCATTTCATCCACGGGCGTCCCGGGATGTTCCTTCTTGATGCGGTTTTTTGCTTCCTGAAGTTCCCAGATGCTGATGGCCGGATGAGAGGTATTGCGATAAGGGATGGGGTAGTACTCCTGAACCTCCGGGTCGTAGAACCAGATGGTACTGATGTCCCGAGGGTCACGCCGGCAGAGAAACTTGCGCTTGAGCTTGGGAGCGTCCGGATCTGGCGCGTTGATCCAGCGGCGAAGCACATCGTGCTGGTACTCAATGTGGTCCCAGACGATGCCGTAGTGCTGCACCGTGCGGATTTCGAAGGGCATGAGGTCCAACTTAAGGCGCAGCTCGTCGGTAATGCGCGGAGGAATGCCGACGCCCGGTTTCTTCTTGGTACCCAAAATGCCTTCCTGCCACTTGGCAATGGGGGGCATACCGAGCTGGGAATGGGGCCGCTGGTGGTAGGCCTCCACACAGAGGATCGTGAACCACTTTTCAAACTCGGACAGACTCATGGCGGATTGACCGTTAGCGTCATATTCCCCCTTCTGCTTGGGATTGGAGAATGTAGTTCCGGGGGCCGCATGGATTTCCGTGTTCAGGGTGCCAAGGAGCCGCTCAATGTGGGCGCCATAGTGAGGTGTCGCCACCGGCCGCCACTCCAGGTCAATGCCGTACTCTTTGCAGGCATTTCTCAGCATATTCCCCCGGAACTCTTTGGCATTGTCAGCGTGGATCGTCCGGGGAATTCCCCAACAAGGCCAGGCTGTTTCAATTCCTTGCTTGGCCAGCCACTTTTCTTTAGGCAGGAAGGCGTGGGTCAGACATAGCCCCAGCGACAGGTTGCCGGGGGGATCGAACGAGATGTAGAAGCCCAGGACCATGCGGGAGAACACGTCGATCAGGAGGGTCAGCCAAGGCCGTCCGATCGGTAGCCGGTAGAGGTCATCTACCAGGACAATGTCCAAGGGCGTGTGGTCTACCTGAACGACAGAAAGCGGAAAATCAGCTCCTGGAAACTTCCCCTTAATCGCAGCGTAAGCATCCCTTGCCGCTTTGCCACCTTCCCGCGCTTTTTTCTTCTCATAGGCATTCAGCTGCTTAATACGATTACGGACCGTATTCGGATGGGGAGCCTCCAGGCCGAGCTTTTTGCAGAGCGCTTCCAACTCTCGAATTACCTTGGAGACGTTCTTCTTTTGCTTGGAGAGGTAATGGACTTTGATGGTATCGGCTAGCACCGTCTCAATCGCTTCCGGTAGCGTAGCGTGGCCTTTGTCCTTACGAGTACTTCGCACAAATACGGAGACGCGGCCGATCCGATCAAACTCATGCAGCCATCGGTAGATTGTGGAAGTGCCGACTCTATGTGCGCTCGCGCAAGCCAGGACATCAGCCTTGGTACGCCTCGCCATAGTCAGCAGCGGTCGGATAATTTCGTATTTCCGATTGGCCTCTGCAAGCTTGTTGTCGTTGATGGACGTCAAGTCACCGACAGCGGCAACAGGTTGTTCTGAGAAGGGAGAGATATCCGCAATCAGCGCCTGAAATACCTTGCCGGTATCCGGGTCGGAAAGCATCACTGATTCGAAGTCCGTCGATTCTTGGCAGATTACGTGGCGACGGCCCCGATAAAACACAGATGTTCCGTAATCCAAGACAAGGCGTGGAGTTTGATCGCTCATGACAGGCTCCAAAGCCGGGAAGACATGGAGAGAGGGGATTTAAAATCTGCTCCGACTTGGAAGAGTGCTACGGCCTTCCAAATTGCAGGTAACCACTCAGCCTGGACCAGAGGGTCGGCGCTAATGTGTTGAAGCAGGCCCTCAGGGGTCGTGTGTTTCAACGTGCCGACGAGAGCCAAGACGTGTGCTGCTTTGTCAGGGGGAATATTTCTACGGCGAAACGGGAGGAGAAACTTGGCTACTTCCAGAGTGTTGCCCCGGATTTCCTTCTCTGTTATCAGGCGGAAGCGCCATCCCTTTTTTCTGGCATACCGGATTGCTTGACGGAATTTTGGGTAGAGGACGGACCAGTTTTCCTTCAGGTCTGATCTATACTTAACCTCACATAGCCAAGGCTTCATGCCCGTCGATTCATGGAAAACGACTCGGACATCGGGTGTGTAGCGACGCTCGGTACCGGAATCGTCTGCCCAGGTTAGGGTAAGCGGCTGAACCTCGAACTCCGCGATCTCAGGGGAGAACTCCAGCAACCGAAGAAAGTCCCGCTCCAGCGTAGATTCAAACTGGGCTTCGCCGACAGCTTTCGTTGCGGCACATATCCCAGTAACGTTGCGATAGTTCTTCTTGATCTTCCGGACAGGCATGGCCATATGGTCCAAAACATCGATGTGATATCTTAATCCGGTCTCGAAATATGTTGTTTGGCTACTGAAGATCGTTGTGAAAAAAATCTGAGGTTACGGATTTTGTTCTCACTTATCGATGGAATTTATAGTTGTTGTAAATTCCATCGATAAAAGCTACTGAACAACGATAAAAGCTACTCTCCATCGATAAACGCTACCGGGCAAAGATTCCCTTGGCTCCGGTGAAACGAAAAGGCCACCTAAGTGGCCTTTTTCATGGGCGATGCCGTTAGGGTTTTAGACCTCGATCACCAGGTCGGGGCGGAAGCCAGACGCTGGGCAGCATGAGCAATGGAGGGATGAGCAGTGCGAACAGCTTCATAAATCCTCCATAGGCATAACACTTAATGTCAGGGGCGTTGCTCAACGCTTTATTGTGCAGCGTTCTTAGACTAGGCCAAGGTTATTGATGAACTCAAGCAGAGTTTCAGAAAACTCACTTGGACGCTCCTCGGGGACATAGTGACCGCAGTTGACGATGACCTTGGTGGTAACGTCGGTTGCGATCTTATTCATTGCCGCGCCAATGCTCGCTCCGATGGCTGATTCACCTCCGACGGCAAAAACAGGAATGGCCAGTTTTTGCTGGAATGATCGATTTTGGTCTGCGCTCTGTGCGAACGCCCGGTAATACCCGAATCCGTTAGACATAGCGTGTTTGCGCCGATACTGATTCGTATAGAGATCGACATCGGTCTCGGAGATTGCATCTTTGACGACTGCCTTGTTGCGGAAATACCAAGAGAGATATTCCCGCTCACGTCCCTCTGTGAGAAGTTCGGGAATATCGCTAACCGCATGGAAATAGAACTGCCAGATACGCGACCCATTACTTGGTTTGAATATTTCGTCCGGGATGAGGCCAGGAATTCCCGCATCCACAACGGTAAGGGAATTCAATCGTCCCTCTTGCCGAAGGGCGAGGGATGTGGCAACCCATGCCCCTATGTCGTGGCCGACCAAGTGAAAGCTCGAAATACCCAATGTTTCGGTCGCATCAGAAATGATGTCCGCGACGGCGCCAGTATCAAAAACGTCAAAGGCCTGACTTTCGCCAAGCCCAGGTAAGTCAATCGCTACAACCCGGTGCTTGGTAGCAAGTAATGGAATAACTTTGCGCCAGACATGGGATGTTTGCGGCCACCCATGCAGCAGAACGATGGGAGAGCCACTGCCTTCCGTCATGTAGGCGATGGACTTCCCTTTGAGATCAATGCGGTTGTATTTCAAGGCTGACTTCCTTTCTTCGGACACGATTGCATGCGCAATGCCAGTGACAGCGATTGCGCCGGATACTGGGGCAAGCTTAACGAGCGTATGTCGGGCCATAGTGGCCTTACGCCCAAGGTGAGCCATAAAGAGCGTAGTGAGTGGAGTGCTCTGACAAAAAATGGCGAAACCATTGGCTTTGTTGGCGTCCGCTTGACCGTATGGTAGGCCACGGATTCTTGATTAGGGCTCATTTTTGCCCCTGTTTCCTCCTCGGGTAGGTCGCAGATTTACGCCATAAGAATAGTAGAATCCTCTAACGGTATCCCCGCTGCTTTGGGTGGCGAGGGGACCGTGGGAGGGGGCAGCAATTCTGCCCCCTTTTTTCTGGGCGTCACGTTCAACAAGAATCCCGCAAAAGGGGCCGTGACGGGCCACATCATCAATGAGGAGAAGTGAGATGGCGAAGGATATTGTTGTTCTCAGCGCCGTACGTAGCGCGATCGGCACGTTCAACGGCAGCCTGAAGGAGATGGAACCTGCCGAGTTGGGGGGGGTGGTGGTGAAGGAGGCCATTGCCCGTTCCGGCGTGGCGCCGGAAGCGGTGACGTTTGCCAGCGTGGGCAACTGCATTCCCACGGAATCCCGCTATGCCTATGTGGCCCGGGTGGCCACCATTCAGGGGGGCATGAGCATGGATTCGGTGGCCTTTGCGGTGAACCGGCTGTGCGGCTCCTCTCAACAGGCCATCGTCAGTTCGGCCCAGGCCATTATGCTGGGAGACGCGGATTACGCCCTGGCGGGTGGGGTGGAAGTCATGTCCCGGGGCGCTTACCTGTTGCCCGCCCTGCGTACGGGGGCCCGCATGGGCAACACCCAGGCCATTGACGCCATGGTGGCGGTGCTCACCGATCCCTTCGGTGTGGGCCACATGGGCATTACGGCGGAAAATCTGGCAGTCAAACACGGCATCAGCCGGGAAGCCCAGGACGCTTTTGCGGTGGAATCCCAGGCCCGGGCGGTAAAGGCCATTGAGGCGGGCTACTTCAAGTCCCAGATCGTTCCCATTACCCTGAAGACCCGCAAGGGCGAAGTGGTGTTTGATACGGATGAGCATCCCAAGGCGGGGACCACCCTGGAAGCCCTGGCCAAGATGCGCCCGGCTTTCAAGAAGGACGGGACGGTGACGGCCGGTAACGCCTCCGGCATCAATGACGCGGCGGCTTTCCTGGTACTGGCCGACGGGGATAAGGCGGTGGCGGCGGGGCATAAGCCCCTGGCCCGGCTGGTGTCCTACGCCATCGCCGGGGTGCCCAACGACGTGATGGGGGAAGGCCCCATTCCCTCCGCCAAGCTGGCTCTGAAAAAAGCCGGGCTCACCCTGGACCAGATCGACCTGATCGAATCCAACGAAGCCTTTGCCGCCCAGGCTCTGACGGTGCAGCAGGGTCTGGGCTTGGACCCGGCCAAGACCAACGTCCATGGGGGGGCCATTGCCCTGGGTCACCCGGTGGGTGCCACCGGGGCGGTGATCGTCACCAAGCTGCTCCACGAAATGCACCGGGTGGGCGCTCGCTACGGCATGGCCACCATGTGCATCGGCGGTGGCCAGGGCATTACCACTATCTACGAGCGGTTGGGCTGATCCCCAGGGCCCTGGGCCGGACAAAAAAGCCACGCCCTTACCGGGCGTGGTTTTTTATTTTGGGACCTCCCCAGCGGGGGCTTGGGCGGCAAGCCTGGAGGATTAATGGACCGTGCCTTTGTTTGAGCGGTCAATGTCTCGCGAAAAGGGCATAGCTGCCGTCTTTGCGAATCAGCAAGGTGGCAAAGTGCTGGGGTGTGGCGGTTTCCATCCCCGGTGACCCTTGGGGCATTCCCGGAGCGGCCAGACCGATGGCGGTGGGTTGCTCCCGGAGGAGGCGTTGTACATCCGCCGCGGGGACGTGGCCTTCAATGAGGTAGTTACCGACTTTGGCTGTATGGCAGGAGCCGTAGCGGTCAGGCATGCCAAGGGTTTTGCGGGTAGCCGGTACATCCTGCACATCGTGGGCCATGACTTCGAAACCGGCTCGGCCCATGTGCCCGATCCATTGTTCGCAGCAGCCGCAATAGGGGCTTTTATAAACGTCCACATGGCGCGGGGGGAGGGCATAGACGGCGCTGGAAGTCACCAGGGTTATCGCCAGGAAGGTGGGACGAAGAGAGGATTGGAGAGTCATGGGGACGGCCCGTAACGAGGTGAACCTGAGTTTGGGGCCTTGGGCCCTACCGTTTCCTGACGCGGTGATTACTTTTTTGTCATCTGCGGGGCTCTCCTGGCCGGGTGAGCCCAGGGATAGGGGAGCCGGCATCAATGACGGGGCGGCTTTTCTGGTGCTGGCCGATGGGGACAAGGCGGTAGCAGCGGGGCACAAGCCCCTGGCCCGGCTGGTGTCTTAGCCCATTGCCTTGGGCCACCCAGTAGGTGCCACCGGAGCGGTAATCGTCACCTAGCTGCGCCACGAAATGCAGCGGGTGGGGCCCGGTACGGCATGGCCACCATGGGTATTGGCGGCGGCCAGGGCATTACACCATCTACGAGCGGCTTGGCTGCCCCCAGGGCCCTGAGCCGGACAATAAAGCCACGCCCTGACCGGGTGTGGCTTTTAATTCTGGAGGCAGGCCTAGGGGCATCCTGGAAAATGGTGCCCCGGTCAAGGTCTGGTAGGCGATTAGCCTTGCAGAGCGGCCTCGAAGGCGGAGGCGTCCGTGCTGTTGAAGCGGAACTGGGCAAAAACGTTGTCCAGTTGCTGGGGTTGGATCGGGGTGGAAGGGGCAAAGTGAATGCCGATACGCTTGCCCGCATTGACCAGGGTACGGAAGGCGTAGTGCCATTCCCCCGCTTCGGCCAAACGCTCAGTCACTTCCCGTTCGTTTTGAATGGTGACCCCAGCCTGTTTCAGGGATTGGAGAAATTCGTTGGATTCGGTCTGGTTGATGAACATGTGCGGTCTCCGCTATTTGAGTGCCATGTTCCCTTAACGCCCCAGAATCCATTTCGGAAGACGCGGAAAGCGGGTCAGTTTGTAACAGTCTGTGCGGGTGTTGTTTGGGATGAGGTGTATGACAAATAATTCAATTTATGCTTTCTTAAAATTGGTAGTCTATTGTTTGTTAATGTGAAATCCATGATTTTTGCTATAAATAATACAAACGTAATATTTAAAGAAGTGTAAAGAACGCCTAGAATCGCCGTCGTTTATTTCCTCTCACATTCAAAAAAATCATGAAAAATAGATACTCAGGGAAGCTTGCTTGTTTGATGTTGGCCATGTTCTGCGGAATGGCTTGGGCTGACGATTCCAACTGGTACGTGGGGGCTGATGTGGGGCAAACTCACTACGACCTGAAACTGCCGGGTGGGTATTCCGCCAACCAAAGCTGGCTGAGCCAGGATCGGGATGACACGGCCTATAACTTCCATGTGGGTTACAAATTCAGCCCCTATGTGGCCATAGAAGGGGGTTATATGGATTTGGGTGAATATTCCCTCCGCCGTACGGATGGTTATAGTGACCACGCTTCGGCAAAAATTCATGGGGTCGCGGTGAATGCCTTGTGGTCCTGGCCCGTCCATGAAAAATGGAGCCTCTTTGCCAAGACCGGCGTACTGTTTGCTGAAGGCAAGGCCAATGCCCATACCGACGGAGAAGGCTTTGACCCGGATGAAAACTACCAACAGACAAAGCGGGCCGCTGTACCCATCTTGGGCCTGGGGGTCTCCTATTTCTACGATAAAAACTGGGAAGCCCGGGTCCAGTATGAAGATGTAGGGGGCTCCAAGGTTGCCGAGGCGGTAGGCAAGACTGTGAAACTGGATGCGTCCGTCTGGACCGTCGGGATTAACTACCACTTCTAAGCACCATAGCGATTACGCCCGCATCTGAATTTGGCGTAGCATCCAAAAAAGGGGCAATTGCCCCTTTTTTGTTAGCTATTCTGGCGTGAGTTGTGATCTTGAGTTCTCCGAATTTTCCCCGGCCCTTTAGCGCCTATTGGCAGCGATGGTCTCCGGAACTGTATCGTCTGGTCATCTTGCTGGCGTTAAGCTTGATCGACGATCCGGCGTGGCTGGCCTTTTGTTTTTGCTGAAAGCCTGAAGCCGTCAGCGGAAGGCTATCCCTCCTGTTCGAGGGGGGCTTCGTCCCCTACTCCTGTTCTACTACCGCCCGGGCCAGGGCGGTTTTTACTTGGGCGATGACGGTGGCCCAATCTCCGTCTTCCGGCTGGCGGAAGAGGCGCATGACTTCCGGGTACCAGGGGGAGTCGTTGCGGAGTTTGAGCCAGCGCCAGTCCGTATCGTGGTCGCTGAGTAACAGCCAGCAGGGCTTGCCCAGAGCCCCCGCCAGGTGGGCAACGGCCGTATCCACGCAGATGACCAGGTCCAACTGGCTGACGATGGCGGCGGTGTCGGCGAAATCCCGAATGTCTCCCCCCAGGGCGGTGAGGGGCTGCCGGGCCGGGGGCTGGGCAGCAGCGCCCTCGTCTGCCCCTTTTTGCAGGCTGAAAAACCGGGCTCCCGGTACTTCCCACAGGGGCGCCAGGGTGGAAAGCCCGGGCAGGGAGCGGTGCTGGTCGTTTTTGTGCTCCGGATTGCCTTTCCACACTAGGCCCACCTTGAAGCCGGGGCCGGCCAGCCGTTCCCGCCAGGCCTCCAGGCGGTCCGCCGGGGCGTGGAGATAGGGGGCGGCGGGTAGGGTGCCCAGGGAGGTGTGGCAGTAATAGGGCAGGCTGAGGGAAAAGGCCCAGTAATCATGCTGGGTGAGCTGGGCCCCATCCCAGATCACCTGATCTGCCCCCGGTGCGGTGGCCAGCAATTCCCCCAGGACCGGCGGGCAGAACAGGGTAATACGCTGGACCCCCAGGGCTTTCATTTCAGGGAGAAAGCGGGCGAACTGGATGGCGTCCCCGTAGCCCTGTTCCGGCCAGATGAGCAGGGATTTCCCTGCCAGGTCGTCGTTGCGCTGCAACTGGGGAAAGGGGAAGGGGGGCGCCACGCTCACCGCCTCCGTGCGATTGGGGTGGTAGCGGGATTCGTAGCAGGGCCAGGCTTCCCGGTAGCGGCCTAGGGAAAGGAGAAGCAGGCCCAGGTTCCAACGGGCGTCTGCGTAATCCGGGCGCAGGGCCAGGGCTTCCCGGTAGGCCGCTTCTGCTTCCACCGGGCGGCGGGTCTCCTTGTACACCACCCCCAAGTTATTGTGAGCCTCGGCATAATGGGGGCGTAAGTCCACGGCCCGGCGGTAGAACCCTTCCGCCTGGGCGAATTCACCCCGGGTTTTGCATACCACCCCCAGATTATTCAGGGCCTCGGGAAAATCGGGGCGCAGCTCCAGGGCGCGGCGATAGGCTACCTCCGCCGCCTCCAGTTGCCCCCGGCCCTTGTAGAGCACCCCCAGATTATTGTGGGGGTCCGGGTATTCGGGTTTGACCCGCACTGCTTCCAGATAGGCCTGTTCCGCCTCTGCCGGGCGGCCCCAGTCCTTATAGAGAATCCCCAGATTGTTGTAAGCCTCCCCATAGTCCGGGGTGAGGGCGATGGCCTGCCGATAGGCGGCTTCTGCCCCTTCCCAGCGTTTCATCCGGTGCAGCAGTACGCCCAGGGAATGGAGGGTCAGGGGGGTTTCCTCCAGGGCCAGGGACTGGCGCATTAAAGCCTCCGCCGCTTCCAGCTGGCCCGCGTTCTGGCGCAGGATGGCCAGGAGGTGGAGGGCCGCGGCCTGGAGCTTTTCCGGGGGAATGCCGGGGGGCAAGGAGGGCAGGGTGGTGTCCCCTTGGGCGCTGTGGTTGAGGGCGGCCTGGATCAGGGCCACTTCAGGGGGGATTTGGGGGGCGGAGGATTCCGGGGCGGACATGGGCGGGGTCGGGGGAGGGGAGACGGCTATTGTGGAATGACGGGCGCCCTTGGGGGAGCCCGGGAGTCCCATCTTTACCAGAATTTTCATTGTTTAAGATGGGCCGGTGGACAAAAAAAGGGAAAGGCCGAAGCCTTTCCCTGGATGTTTCGCCTTCTGTCCCGCCGTACCGGCCGGGGCGGCGCCCCTCTTTACTGGGGCTGCATGAAGGCGGCTTTTTCCTTGACCTGGATGTTCGGATTGTCTTCCGCCTGGATGACGAAGTGGATGGGGTTGGAGCCCTTCTTGCCCGCATCCGGGCTGGCATGGACTTCCGCCGTCACTTCCGTGGTGGTGGCGGAGGGCACCACCACTTCCTTGGTGGAAACGGAGGCTGTATCTAGGCCGTCGATCTTCACCGAGTAGTGGTGTTCCTTTTCGTCCGTGTTCATCACCCGCAGGGTGTAGACGTTTTCGATCAGGCCATCGTCCGTTTCCCGGGCCAGGGTGGCCCGGTCCCGGATGACGTCCACCTTGAGGGGGATCCGGTGGAAGAGGAACCAGCCGGCGGTCACGGTGATGATGGTCAGGATGCCGGAGTAGATGAGAATCCGGGGACGGATCACATGGCCGATGATGCCGGTCCGCTCCACCTTCTTGTTCATCACATTTTCCGTGGAGTAGCGGATCAGGCCACGGGGGTATTCCATCTTGTCCATCACCCCGTCGCAGGCGTCGATACAGGCGGCGCAGCCAATACATTCATATTGCAGGCCGTTGCGGATATCGATGCCCGTGGGGCAGACCTGGACGCAGACGCCGCAGTCGATGCAGTCCCCCTTGCCCGCCGCCTTGTAATCTTCACCTTTTTTCCGGGCGCCCCGGGGATCGCCCCGTTCCGGATCGTAGGTAATGATCAGGGTGTCCGGGTCGAACATCACGCTTTGGAAACGGGCGTAGGGGCACATGTATTTGCACACCTGCTCCCGCATGAACCCGGCCATGAGGTAGGCAAAACCGGCGTAGAAGAAAATCCAGAAGGTTTCCCAGGGGCCCAGGTGCAGGGTCTTCAGTTCGCCCAGGAGCTCATTCATGGGGGTGAAATAGCCCACGAAGGTGAAGCTGGTGTAGAGGGCGAGAATGATCCACAGGGCGTGTTTGGTGAGCTTCTTGCCCACCTTGGCGCCGGACATGGGGGCCTTGTCCAGCTTCATACGGGCGTTCCGGTCCCCTTCCACCATGCGTTCGATCCACATGAAAATTTCCGTGTAGACCGTTTGGGGACAGGCGTAACCGCAGAACAGCCGTCCGGCCACGGCGGTGACCAGGAAGAGGCCGTAGGCCGAAACCATGAGCAGAATGGCCAGGTAAATCACGTCTTGGGGCCAGAAAATCAGGCCGAAGAGGTAGAACTTCCGTTCCACCAGGTGGAGCAGAATGGCTTGGCGGCCATTCCATTGCAGCCAGGGGCCGCCGTAGAAAATCGCCTGGGTGATGAAAACCATCACCCAGCGCCAGTTGGCGAACAGCCCGCTGACGGCCTTGGCGTAGATTTTCCGGTGCTTCTCGTACAGGGAGCCTCCGGAGTTAGGTGTGGCTGGACTAGGATTCGTCTCGCTCATGGGTTTTTTCCTTGGAAAACAAGGTTGGTGATTATGAAATCAATGGCTTAAGGGGGTGGCGGCCAGGACCGGCGGCGCTTCCGCCCGGCCGCAGCGCCGATTGGCGGCCAGTATAGTCGTCCGGTCCTCGCTTGTCCCCGTTCCACCGGCCAGGGCCCGGGCGATGAACTCGTCCCGGGAAACCCCCTGGAAGCGGGGATTGTTCTGTCTTTCCTCGCCGATGCAGCTGACCCGGCGACCCTCTCCCGCGTGGCCGGGGAAAACCAGCAATTCATCTGCCAGGGGCAGGAGACGCCGGGTGACGCTGTCGAAAAGCTGGCCCGGATTGCTCCCCGGTTCCCGGCAGCCGCCGCAGTCCCCGATCAACAGGCTGTCGCCGGTGAGAATCCGGTCGCTCCAGACCAGGGACAGGCTGTCCGGCGTATGGCCCGGGGTGAGCAGCACCTTCAACTGGTTGTCCCCTTCCCCCACCAGATCGCCTTCTTCCAGGAAGAGGTCTGCGCCGCTTACTTCCGGGGCGGCGGCCCGGGCTACCCGGGCGCCGGTGGCCTGGCGCAGCCGGTCGGCGGCGGTAAGGTGGTCGCTGTGCAGGTGGGTGTCCACCACATAGGCCAGATGCAGACCTTCCTCCGCCAAAAGACCCAGGTAGAGGGGCAACTGGCCCAGCACCGGGTCCACCAGAATGGCCTGGCCGCTGGTGCGGGAGCCGATCAGGTAGGTGAAGGTGGCGCTGGCCTTGTCCAGCAGCTGGCGGAAAACCTGCAAAACGGAAACTCCGAAAAAAGGGGGCGCTCGGCGCCGATCTGACCAAAGCTATAACAAGTACCGTGCCATCCCCCTGGTGGAAAATGGAATTGATTTAAATCAATGGCTTGATGGCGGTCTCCTGGCCGGGGTGGCGGATGGAGAGTATCGGTCTGTCAAATATGGCGGAACAAGTCTGGCGGCATTGTCAGATATGACGGAAAATCGCCCCATGTCCACCCTGCCTAATTCTTCCCTGGCCGAACTGCTGTCCTTTCTCGACAGCTTGCCCAGTCCCCGGATTGTGATGGACGGGGATTACCGCATCGTGGGGGCCAACCGGGCCTATCGCCGGGAATTCGGCGGTGGCCAGTCCATTCTTGGCCGTTGCTGCTATGAGGTGTCCCACCACTTCACCGTGCCCTGCGACCAGGCCGGGGAATCCTGCCCCCTGAAACTGGCCCAGGAGGAGGGGGATACCCGGCGAGTGCTCCACCTGCACCATACCTCCCGGGGCGAAGAGCATGTGGATGTGGAAATCACCCCCATCCGGGACGAGCAAAGGGTGCTGCGCTACTTTGTGGAAAGCTTTCAGGTGGTGCGTCAGGCCAGTCAGGCGCGCCACGCCCAGGGGCTGGTGGGGCGCTCCCCCGCTTTCCTTCGGCTGTTGGAGCGGCTCATGCGGGTGGCGGCGGCGGAATCGGCGGTGCTGATTCTGGGGGCCACGGGGACGGGCAAGGAATTGGTGGCCCAGACCTTGCACGAAGCCAGCCCTCGCCGTCACGGGCCTTTTGTGGCGGTGGACTGCGCCGGGCTGACGGAAACCCTGTTTGAAAGCGAACTGTTCGGCTACGAAAAGGGGGCCTTCACCGGGGCCAATTTTCGCAAGCTGGGCCTGGTGGAAGCGGCCTCCGGGGGCACCCTGTTCCTGGACGAAATCGGGGAATTACCCCTGACCTTGCAGGTCAAGCTGCTGCGTCTCCTGGAAAGCGGCACCTATCGGCGGGTGGGCGGCCTGGACAGCCTGCGGGCGGATTTCCGTCTGGTGGCGGCCACCCACCGGGACCTGCCCGCCATGGTCCAGGCCGGCTCCTTCCGCCAGGATCTTTTCTATCGGCTCAACGTTTTTCCCCTGCGCACCCCGTCCCTGGCGGAGCGGCGGGAAGACATTCCCATGCTCGCTGCCTCCCTGCTGGAACGGGTGGATTCCCGGCCCGGCCGCCGCCTGGCGCCGGAAGCCCTGGCCTGGCTGCAAGGCCGGGATTACGCCGGCAACATCCGGGAATTGCGCAATCTGGTGGAACGGGCGGCCCTGCTGGGGGACGGTCAGGTCATTTCCCTGGAAAACTGCCTGGATGGACTGGATGAAGGGGAATCCGGGCGCCCCGCCTTACCAGCCCTGGGGGCGGCGTCCGGCCAGGACTTCCATCTCACCGAGCCCCTGGCCTTGGCGGAGGTGGAACGGCGCTATCTGGCCTGGCTTCAGGCTACTTGGGGAAATGAAAAGCCCGGCGCTCTGGCGGCCCGGCTGGGGATCAGCGAACGTACCTTGTATCGCAAGCTCCAGCCCCTGCGCCACCCGGGGGGCGGGGAAGAGGCTCCGGAGGGCTGAAGTTTCAGGCTTTTTCTTCCAGCAACTGCTGGATCAGGACGTGGCGTTTTTCCGGCAGCAGATTTTCCGCTGCGCCATGCACCAGGTGGCCGCGCCGATCGATGATGAACAGGGCCGGGGGGGACTGGACGTTATAGAAGGTTTTGGCAGCCAGCCCCCCTTCGTCGCTCATTACCGGGAAGGGCAGGCCGTTACTGAAGGCGTAGGCAGCCACCTGATTGGGTTGGTCGTAGGCCATGGCCACGGCCAGGATTTCCAGGCCTTCCCCATGGTGTTGCCGGTAGCTGTCCGCCAGATCCGCTAGCTGTCGGGTGCAGGGCTCACAGCTGGGGGACCAGAAATAAACGAGCACTACCCGGCCTTTCAGGCTGGGCAGGGCCACCGAACTGCCGGAAAGGGTGTGCAGGGTGATCGCCGGGGCGGCCTGCCGCTTGGCCAAAGTAACCAGCCAGGCGCCCAGGATTGCGGCAAGGGCGAGCAGGAGAATAAGCTTGTGGAACCTGGACATGGAAGAAAGGCCGATCAGTATGAAACGTATTGTGGGGATTTTGACTACCCTTGTCATCCTGACCCTGGGCCAAACGGCTTGGGCGGGTTCCGTTTCCAATCAGGATGCGGTGGCCGGGCTGAAGGAAACCCTGAGCCGGGGCGCGGCAACGGCGGTGGGTCAGCTGGGTAAGCCGGGCGGCTTCTGGGGTAACGACAAGCTGCGTATTCCCCTGCCCGACTCCCTGCAAAAAGGGGAAAGCCTGTTGCGGGGTTTGGGCATGGGCAAGCAGGCGGATGAATTAAAGGAAACCATGAACCGGGCGGCGGAAAGCGCCGTGGCGGAAGCCAAGCCCCTATTGGTGAATGCGGTGAAGCAAATGACCGTGAAAGATGCCCAGGCCATTCTGACCGGCGGGGATGATGCGGCCACCCAGTATTTCCGCCGCACCACGGCCACGCCCCTGACGGCCAAGTTCCTTCCCATTGTGCAAAAGGCCACGGCCAGGGTGCAGCTGGCCGACCAGTACAACCGTCTGGCAGGGAAGGCGGCCAAGCTCCATTTGCTGGATACCCAGGACGCCAATCTGGATGACTATGTGACCCGCAAGGCCCTGGACGGGCTCTACAGCGTCATCGCCGAGCAGGAAAAAGCCATTCGCCACGACCCGGTGGGCACCGGCAGCAAGCTCCTGGAAAAGGTGTTCGGCGGCCTGCTCAAATAGTAAAATCCTCCACCATTCTCCCGCGCCCCGGCTTGCCGGGGCGTTTCATTTCCCTGGTCCCCTGCTTTTCGTCCCGCCACGCCCATGTCTGCTGATACCCTCAATCCCCCCCAGCGGGAAGCCATCCGCTATTTGGACGGACCCTTACTGGTCCTGGCCGGGGCCGGTTCGGGCAAGACCCGGGTGATTACCCAGAAAATTGCCTATCTGGTGCAGCAGTGCGACTTCAAGCCCTCCACCATTGCGGCCATCACCTTTACCAACAAGGCGGCCCGGGAAATGCAGGATCGGGTGGGGAAAATCCTGGATGCGGGGGCGGCCAAGGCCCTTACCGTCAGTACCTTCCACTCCTTGGGGGTGCGCATACTCCGGGAAGAGGCTCGGGCCCTGGGCTATAAACCCAAGTTTTCCATTTTCGACTCCGCGGACTGCTACGGGATTGTGTCCGACCTAGCCGGGAGTACGGACAAGGCCACCCTGCGCCGCCTCCAATCCACCATTTCCCGCTGGAAGAACGCCATGATTTCCCCGGATCAGGCCCTCAAGGAA
The DNA here is from genome assembly GCF_018905915.1 of Azospira inquinata. NCBI lineage: Bacteria > Pseudomonadati > Pseudomonadota > Betaproteobacteria > Rhodocyclales > Rhodocyclaceae > Azospira > Azospira inquinata. Next base: position 1,354,832 of record NZ_CP064782.1, on the reverse strand, counting down.
GCGGAAACGGAAAGCGATGCCTTGGCGGCCCGGGCCTATCTGAATTACGCGGAAACCCTGAAGGCCTATCAGGCGGTGGATTTCGACGACCTGATTCTCTTGCCTGCCCAGCTGTTCGAGGAAAACCGGGAGGTGCGGGAAAAATGGCAAAGCCGCCTGCGTTACCTGCTGGTGGATGAGTATCAGGATACCAACGCCTGCCAGTACAAGCTCCTCAAACTCATGGCGGGCCCCCGGGCCATGTTTACCGCCGTGGGGGACGATGACCAGGCCATCTATGGCTGGCGGGGGGCGGATATCGACAATCTGCGCAATCTGCCCAAGGATTTTCCCCAGCTGAAGGTGGTCAAGCTGGAACAGAATTACCGCTCCACGGTGCGCATTCTGAAAGCGGCCAATAACGTTATTTCCCACAACGAAAAGCTGTTCGAGAAAAAGCTCTGGTCCGACCTGGGCCACGGTACCCCGATTACGGTGACCGCCTGCCGGGATAACGAGCATGAGGCGGAGCAGGTGGTGATGCGGCTCCAGGCCCACCGTTTCGAGCATCGCAGCAAGTTCAGCGATTACGCCATTCTCTACCGTTCCAATCACCAGGCCCGGGGCATCGAGCAGCATTTGCGCAACGCCCGCATTCCCTACCTGTTGTCCGGCGGCCAGTCCTTTTTCGATAAGGCGGAAATCAAGGATCTCACCGCCTATCTGCGCCTTTTGGCCAATCAGGACGATGATCCGGCTTTCATCCGGGCAGTCACCACCCCCAAGCGGGGCGTGGGTTCCACCACCCTGGAGGCCCTGGGAAAATACGCCGGGGAGCGCCACATCTCTCTCTTTGCCGCCCTCTTCGAAGAAGGCTTCGCCCACCGGGTTTCTCCCCGGCAGCTGGAGCCCCTGGGGGAATTCGGCAATTTCATCAACCGCATGGAGTGGCGGGCTACCCGGGAACCGGCGGGACAGGTGCTGGGGGATCTGCTGGGGGCTATCGGCTATGAGGCCTGGCTGTACGACCACGAGGAAAGTCGGGCGGCGGAAAGCAAATGGAACAACGTGAAGGAATTCACCCAGTGGCTTTCCAGCAAAGGGGATGAGGAGGGCAAGACCCTGGTGGAACTGACCCAGACCATTGCCCTTATTAATATGCTGGAAAAGCGGGATGACGGCGGGGAGATCGACGCCATCCAGATGTCCACCCTCCATGCCGCCAAGGGCCTGGAATACAAGCATGTGTTCCTGGTAGGGGTGGAGGAAGGCATTCTGCCCCACCGGGAATCAGTGGAAACGGGCAAGGTGGAGGAAGAGCGGCGCCTGATGTACGTGGGTATCACCCGGGCCCGCCACAGCCTGCACCTGTCCTGGTGCCAGAAGCGTAAACAGGGGAAGGAAATGGTGCCCTGCGAGCCCTCCCGCTTTATTGACGAGATGGGTAAGGAAGATTTGAAGTTTTCCGGCGACAAGGCTGCTGTTCCGGACAAGGCCACGGGGAGCGCACGCTTGGCTGCTCTCAAGGCCATGCTCTCCGGGGATCAGTAAGGAAGCCACTTTTCCTGGGGTGTTTTGCTAAACCCTTACGGGGTGCGGGTTACAGAGCGTCACCTCGGGCATAAAGGGTTACGCCGTGTTACTCAACTGATGATATCCGGGCCGTCATCCTCCGCGTTAATGACAGCAAGGCCGAAGAAAAAAGCGGCCGACCCGGTTAAACCCGGACAATTCATCCATTGAGGAGTAACAAAATGACCATCACCAAGAATCTGATCGCCCTGTCTCTGGCCGCTGTTTTCGGTACCGCTTTTGCCCAAACCCCTGCCACGGCCCCGGCCACGCCGGCTGCCCCCGTTGCCGCCAAGGCTGATGCGCCCAAAGCGGAAGCTGCCCAAGATCAAGGCAAGGCAGCCAAGGCCAAGCACGTGGCTCACAAGAAACATCACGAAGTGAAAGAACAGGCCGCCAAGGAAGACGGTGCCAAGGCCGAAACCAAGCCGGAAGTGAAGGCGGAAGCCAAGGGCGAAGCGAAGACGGTGAAGGCGGAAAAGAAGGTGGAAACCAAAGCCGCTCCCAAGGCGGAAGCGGTCAAGGCCGATACGTCCAAGAAGTAAGGGCGGACCGCCTAGGGCGGTAAGCCGGATCACACGGATAGCAAAAAGGGCACCTTGCGGTGCCCTTTTTTTTGGGGTCAGGCGCCAGGCCTGAAAACCGAATTATTTGGCTTGGCTGATCAGGTAATCCACCGCGCCCTTCACTTCATCATCCGTCAGGGTGGCGGAACCGCCCCGGGCGGGCATGGAGTTCTTGCCGTTCAGAGCGCTGTGATAGAGGGCTTCCTTGCCTTGGGCGATACGGGGACCCCAGGCCGCCTTGTCACCGATCTTGGGGGAACCCAGGGCCCCACTGCCGTGGCAGGCGCTGCACACGGTTTGCACCACGGTTTGACCGTCCTTGGGTTTGCCACTGTCCGCATCAGCGCCGCCAGATTGAATTTCCACCTGGGCTACGGGGGCGATCCGGGTTTCCGCGTCGTCATTGTTGCTGGAGCCGTTGCCCTTGCCCAGGTAGGCGAAAGGTACGGCAATAAGCATGAGGACGACGGCGCCCACAATCGTCCATAACAAGATGGAACTGCTGGAAGAATCCTGCTGCTGGGACATGGCTATTCCTTTATAGATGAAAAGTGACAAATCGCCACATTATATTGGATTCACCCAGTGCCTAAAAGACGGGCCGTAGACGTGGAGCGGAAAAACCGTTATCCTCTCGCCTCTCTTCCCAAGGCGCTCGTAGCTCAGCTGGATAGAGTACTGCCCTCCGAAGGCAGGGGTCGCGCGTTCGAATCGCGCCGAGCGCACCAAATTCGAAGAAAAAAGCTCTGAGAAATCAGGGCTTTTTTCTTTTCCAGTGGTTCTTCTTCGTTTTTCCCCCTTTCTATTGTCTGGCTATTAACGACGTGTGTTGGGCGTACGCCTGTTTCCGTCCTTCGGCGCTGTCAGCTGTTGTACTTGGTGGGATTCATATAGAAGCCCAATAGAGAAGGCGGGCTGGGCCATCGCTCTAGATAAAGAGCGTACTGATGCGGTTGGGTGTTAGCGGGCGGGCGCCGGCGCCAATTGAGTAAGCTACTTATCGGTCGACATCCCCTGGGGATGTCTCTGCGCGCTACGTTAAGTGTTGGTACTAGTAGCTCTCTCTTGGCCTACCTTGGGGGAGTGAGGCATAAACAGCGGCAGGTGGGGCGGACAACATGGTGCTGCCTAGCGGTCACCATTAGGTAGAGTGATCCGATGCCAGGCCCCGGATGCAGCGTTATTGGTCAAAAGAATAGCCTTATTTGCCAAATATCCTGGATTTATGAAAAAGAGTTGGATTTTTCCACAAATCCTAACTGACTGTTTGTTATAGGTTTCGGCTGCAGAACCGTGTTAAAAGGCGTTTTCCGGCGTTCCCTAGGGGTTGACGGTAATTGGGGAACGTATAGAATGCGCGGCCTGTTGTGACTGACGGCGGAAGTGAAGGAAGCGGAAGCGACCGGGAATTCGTTGGAAAAGCGCGACAGGCGGAAAGAAAGTTTTCCGGGTGCTGCAAAAAAGAGTTGACGAGCTTCTGAGTTTTCTCTAAAATGCGCATCTTTCGTTGCTACGGCAGCGCTGCAAAAGAGCGGTAAGTAGTTGAATTTGCAGAGAGTTCTTTAAAAAGAAGACAACCGATAGGTGTGGGTGCTTGGTTGGATGTACTGACGTAAGTCAGGCAAAAGATTGAGCGCTTACACAGATGTAGTTCAAGGAAACTTGAATTCACATCCGTCAAGCGAGTTTTAAGCAGAGATTGAACTGAAGAGTTTGATCCTGGCTCAGATTGAACGCTGGCGGCATGCCTTACACATGCAAGTCGAACGGCAGCACGGGAGCTTGCTCCTGGTGGCGAGTGGCGAACGGGTGAGTAATGCATCGGAACGTATCCTGGAGTGGGGGATAACGTAGCGAAAGTTACGCTAATACCGCATATTCTGTGAGCAGGAAAGCGGGGGACCTTCGGGCCTCGCGCTCTTGGAGCGGCCGATGTCGGATTAGCTAGTTGGTGAGGTAAAGGCTCACCAAGGCGACGATCCGTAGCAGGTCTGAGAGGATGATCTGCCACACTGGAACTGAGACACGGTCCAGACTCCTACGGGAGGCAGCAGTGGGGAATTTTGGACAATGGGGGCAACCCTGATCCAGCCATGCCGCGTGAGTGAAGAAGGCCTTCGGGTTGTAAAGCTCTTTCGCGAGGGAAGAAATTGCACCGGATAATACCTGGTGTAGATGACGGTACCTTGATAAGAAGCACCGGCTAACTACGTGCCAGCAGCCGCGGTAATACGTAGGGTGCGAGCGTTAATCGGAATTACTGGGCGTAAAGCGTGCGCAGGCGGTTTCGTAAGACAGGCGTGAAATCCCCGGGCTTAACCTGGGAACTGCGCTTGTGACTGCGAGGCTAGAGTACGGCAGAGGGAGGTAGAATTCCACGTGTAGCAGTGAAATGCGTAGAGATGTGGAGGAATACCGATGGCGAAGGCAGCCTCCTGGGCCAGTACTGACGCTCATGCACGAAAGCGTGGGGAGCAAACAGGATTAGATACCCTGGTAGTCCACGCCCTAAACGATGTCAACTAGGTGTTGGTGGGGTTAAACCCATTAGTACCGCAGCTAACGCGTGAAGTTGACCGCCTGGGGAGTACGGCCGCAAGGTTAAAACTCAAAGGAATTGACGGGGACCCGCACAAGCGGTGGATGATGTGGATTAATTCGATGCAACGCGAAAAACCTTACCTACCCTTGACATGCCAGGAACTTTCCAGAGATGGATTGGTGCCCGAAAGGGAGCCTGGACACAGGTGCTGCATGGCTGTCGTCAGCTCGTGTCGTGAGATGTTGGGTTAAGTCCCGCAACGAGCGCAACCCTTGTCATTAATTGCCATCATTTAGTTGGGCACTTTAATGAGACTGCCGGTGACAAACCGGAGGAAGGTGGGGATGACGTCAAGTCCTCATGGCCCTTATGGGTAGGGCTTCACACGTCATACAATGGTCGGTACAAAGGGTTGCCAAGCCGCGAGGTGGAGCTAATCTCAGAAAGCCGATCGTAGTCCGGATTGCAGTCTGCAACTCGACTGCATGAAGTCGGAATCGCTAGTAATCGTGGATCAGCATGTCACGGTGAATACGTTCCCGGGTCTTGTACACACCGCCCGTCACACCATGGGAGTGGGTTCTACCAGAAGTAGTTAGCCTAACCGTAAGGAGGGCGATTACCACGGTAGGATTCATGACTGGGGTGAAGTCGTAACAAGGTAGCCGTATCGGAAGGTGCGGCTGGATCACCTCCTTTCTAGAGAAAGCATCCGCCAAGTATCCACAACCTATCGGTTGTCAATAAAGAGCAGCAAGGGGTAAGAAGCAAGGAGTGAGGAGTAACCGAAAGGTGCTGGCTCCTGGTCTTGCCGCTGGCCCCGACAAACAGGGTCAGTAGCTCAGTCGGTTAGAGCACCGTCTTGATAAGGCGGGGGTCGTTGGTTCGATTCCAACCTGACCCACCAACTTATCGGGGGCATAGCTCAGCTGGGAGAGCACCTGCTTTGCAAGCAGGGGGTCGTCGGTTCGATCCCGTCTGCCTCCACCAGGACTTAGAGATAAGCGCACGCAGTGCTCTTATCTCTGACCCTTGGTCAGAAAGCTTAAATGCTGTTCGTTCTTTAACAAATTGGAGAAAGATGTATCTGGTTGCCGACAACCGAAGACCAGATACAAGTTGTGATTGCATCGTATCGTGTTACAGCTAGCACGATACGCACAAACTGAGTTGCCTATAACGCCTCTTCGGAGGACTTAAAGTTATAGGATCAAGCGACTAAGTGCATGTGGTGGATGCCTTGGCGATCACAGGCGATGAAGGACGCGTAAGCCTGCGAAAAGCTCTGGGGAGCTGGCAATAAAGCTTTGATCCAGAGATATCCGAATGGGGAAACCCACTCCGCAAGGAGTATCCCATACTGAATACATAGGTATGGGAGGCGAACCCGGTGAACTGAAACATCTAAGTAGCCGGAGGAACAGAAATCAACCGAGATTCCCAAAGTAGTGGCGAGCGAACTGGGAACAGCCTGCAAGTTTTAGCTGAAGGGTTAGTGGAAGCATCTGGAAAGTTGCGCCGTAGTGGGTGATAGCCCCGTACGCGACAACCCTTTAGTGGAACTAAGCTTGCGACAAGTAGGGCGGGGCACGTGAAACCCTGTCTGAACATGGGGGGACCATCCTCCAAGGCTAAATACTCGTGATCGACCGATAGTGAACCAGTACCGTGAGGGAAAGGCGAAAAGAACCCCGGGAGGGGAGTGAAATAGATCCTGAAACCGCATGCATACAAACAGTGGGAGCCCCTTCGTGGGGTGACTGCGTACCTTTTGTATAATGGGTCAGCGACTTACGTTATGTTGCGAGCTTAACCGAATAGGGGAGGCGTAGGGAAACCGAGTCTGATAAGGGCGATTAGTAGCATGGCGTAGACCCGAAACCGGATGATCTATCCATGGCCAGGATGAAGGTGCGGTAACACGCACTGGAGGTCCGAACCCACTAACGTTGAAAAGTTAGGGGATGAGCTGTGGATAGGGGTGAAAGGCTAAACAAATCCGGAAATAGCTGGTTCTCTCCGAAAACTATTTAGGTAGTGCCTCAAGTATCACCCACGGGGGTAAAGCACTGTAATGGTTGAAGGGGTCATCGCGACTTACTTCGCCATAGCAAACTCTGAATACCGTGGAGTGCGAGCTTGGGAGACAGACATCGGGTGCTAACGTCCGGTGTCAAGAGGGAAACAACCCAGACCGCCGATTAAGGTCCCAAAGACATAGTTAAGTGGGAAACGAGGTGGGAAGGCTTAGACAGCCAGGAGGTTGGCTTAGAAGCAGCCACCCTTTAAAGAAAGCGTAATAGCTCACTGGTCGAGTCGTCCTGCGCGGAAGATGTAACGGGGCTCAAACTATGCACCGAAATCGCGGATATCTTTTAGATATGGTAGGAGAGCGTTCTGTAGGCCTGCGAAGGTGTCTCGTGAGGGATGCTGGAGGTATCAGAAGTGCGAATGCTGACATGAGTAGCGATAAAGCGGGTGAAAAGCCCGCTCGCCGAAAGCCCAAGGTTTCCTGCGCAACGTTCATCGGCGCAGGGTGAGTCGGCCCCTAAGGCGAGGCTGAGAAGCGTAGTCGATGGGAAACAGGTTAATATTCCTGTACCTCTTTGTAATGCGATGGGGGGACGGAGAAGGTTAGGTCAGCCGGGTGTTGGATGTCCCGGTTTAAGCGTGTAGGCGTGCTTTCTAGGCAAATCCGGAAAGCTTAGCTGAGGCGTGATGACGAGTGGTCTTTGACCGCGAAGTGATTGATACCAAGCTTCCAAGAAAAGCCTCTAAGCTTCAGTTACAAAGAGACCGTACCGCAAACCGACACAGGTGGGCAGGATGAGAATTCTAAGGCGCTTGAGAGAACTCAGGAGAAGGAACTCGGCAAATTAGCACCGTAACTTCGGGATAAGGTGCGCCCCGGTAGAGTGTAGATCCTCGCGATTGAAGCTCGATGGGGTTGCAGTGAAATGGTGGCTGCGACTGTTTAATAAAAACACAGCACTCTGCAAACACGAAAGTGGACGTATAGGGTGTGACGCCTGCCCGGTGCCGGAAGGTTAAGTGATGGGGTGCAAGCTCTTGATCGAAGCCCCGGTAAACGGCGGCCGTAACTATAACGGTCCTAAGGTAGCGAAATTCCTTGTCGGGTAAGTTCCGACCTGCACGAATGGCGTAACGATGGCCACACTGTCTCCTCCTGAGACTCAGCGAAATTGAAATGTTTGTGAAGATGCAATCTCCCCGCGGCTAGACGGAAAGACCCCATGAACCTTTACTGTAGCTTTGCATTGGACTGTGAACCGACCTGTGTAGGATAGGTGGGAGACTGTGAGACCAGGACGCTAGTTCTGGTGGAGTCAACCTTGAAATACCACCCTGGTTTGTTTGCGGTTCTAACCTTGGTCTGTGAATCCAGATCGGGGACCGTGCATGGTAGGCAGTTTGACTGGGGCGGTCTCCTCCCAAAGAGTAACGGAGGAGTACGAAGGTACGCTAGGTACGGTCGGACATCGTGCTAATAGTGCAATGGCATAAGCGTGCTTGACTGCGAGACCCACAAGTCGAGCAGGTGCGAAAGCAGGTCATAGTGATCCGGTGGTTCTGTATGGAAGGGCCATCGCTCAACGGATAAAAGGTACTCTGGGGATAACAGGCTGATACCGCCCAAGAGTTCATATCGACGGCGGTGTTTGGCACCTCGATGTCGGCTCATCTCATCCTGGGGCTGTAGCCGGTCCCAAGGGTATGGCTGTTCGCCATTTAAAGAGGTACGCGAGCTGGGTTTAAAACGTCGTGAGACAGTTTGGTCCCTATCTGCCGTGGGCGTTGGAAGTTTGAGAGGGGCTGCTCCTAGTACGAGAGGACCGGAGTGGACGAACCTCTGGTGTACCGGTTATGACGCCAGTCGTATCGCCGGGTAGCTAAGTTCGGAAGAGATAAACGCTGAAAGCATCTAAGCGTGAAACTCGCCTCAAGATGAGACTTCCCTGGGGATTCAATCCCCCTGTAGGGTCGTGGAAGACCACCACGTTGATAGGTCGGGTGTGGAAGCGCAGTAATGCGTTAAGCTAACCGATACTAATTGCCCGTGAGGCTTGATCCTATAACTTTAAGTAGCAACTCAGCTGCAATCACAACTCTTTCTCCTTTTTGCGTGCCCCGCCCAGCGGAGCACGGACAAGTTACGCTTGGCGGCCATAGCGCTCCGGACCCACCCCTTCCCATCCCGAACAGGACCGTGAAACGGAGTTGCGCCGATGATAGTGCATATCTCTTGTGCGAAAGTAGGTCACCGCCAGGCTCCTCCTCAAAAGCCCCTGCCATTCTCTTGGCGGGGGCTTTTACTTTTGTATCTCCCCTACTCGTTTCTCCTCGCTTTACCTTCCTCCCTCTCCTTGTTTCCTTGCTGCCTAGGCATATCGTCTGCGGGCTCCCGGCCTCCGGTGGGGAAAACTCCCCGCTTCCCCCTCTCTAGCCTTCCCTTCTCTCCGTAGCCTGTGCCTCCTTCCTACTTGCTCCCCCAGCCTCCCCCATAAAAAAACCCGGCTTCCGCCGGGTTCTATTTCTTCCTATTCCTTGGCTTACGCTTTCTTCGCCGTGCTCCGCGCTGCCTTCGCCGTCACGCTCCCCGCTGCCACCCCCCCCCCTCCGTTATCTGCTTGCTCAACTGGATACCCCTGTTCCATCCGGCTTAAAGGGCGTTATTGGATAAAAATCCCTAATACCAGGGATAAATACCCTGGATTGGTGTGGTTCTTGCCTCTCTATAGCCAACTAAAACAAGAAATCGGTGCGGGTAAGTTATCGCAGCGCTCCAGGAGCAAGCAAATGGCAACCGAATTGGCCGATCGCAGTGCGGATCTCGAGCTGGTAACCATCTATGAGATCAGCAAAATCCTGACTGCCTCCCTGGATTTCCAGCGGGCGGTGCGGGAAACCCTCAATGTGATGCTGACCCACCTGGGGATGCAGCACGGGGTGGTTAGCTTGGTGCAAGAAGAGGGCAAGTTGCACGTGGTTGGTGCGGCCGGGGTCCCCTTCGCCGAGGATGAGGACATTGTGCTGGATACGGAGACCGGGGTGGCCGGTCAGATTATCCGTACCGGTTCCCCCATGGTGGTGCCGGACATCACTCGGGATTCCCTCTTCGTCAATCGCACCGGCCGGGATTTGAGCCGCTGTGTGGGAGTGGCCCTCATTGCTGTGCCCATCAAGGATAACCGGGAAATTATCGGCATCCTCAGCGTAGATCGTCCTCCGGATACCCAGGGGCCCATTGGCTTTGACCGGGATGTGCGCCTGCTGACCCTGGTGGCGGGGTTGATGAGCCAAACCCTAAAGCTGCACCGGGCGATTGCGGCGGAGCGGGAACAGCTCATTCTGGATACCCATCGGCTCCAGAAGCAGCTTCAGTCCAACTATGATGTGGAAAACGTCATTGGCCGTTCCCGGCGCATGAAGGAAGTGTTTGCCGACGTGCATCAGGCGGCCCCAGGCAACTCCACCATCCTGTTGCGGGGAGAGTCGGGGACAGGGAAAGAGGCCATTGCCCATGCCATCCATTACCTGTCACCCCGGGCCAAAGGTCCGTTCATCAAGGTGAACTGTGCGGCTCTGCCGGAAACTCTGCTGGAATCCGAGCTGTTTGGTCACGAAAAGGGTGCCTTTACCGGTGCCACTTCGGAGCGCAAGGGCCGCTTTGAAATGGCGGACGGGGGCAGCCTGTTTCTCGACGAAATCGGCGACGTTTCCCCCTCCTTCCAAGCCAAACTACTCCGGGTGTTGCAGGAACACGAATTTGAGCGGGTCGGGGGTAACAAGACCCTGAAAGCCAATTTCCGTCTGGTGGCCGCGACCAACCGGAACTTGGAGGAAATGGTTCAGAAGGGGGACTTCCGGGCCGACCTTTATTTTCGCCTGAACGTGGTGGCCATATTTTTACCGGCCTTACGGGAACGGAAGGAAGATATCCCCCTACTGGTGGATTTTTTCCTGACCCGCTTCAATCGGGAAAATGGGCGCAAGCTGGCCATGAGCCCGGGGGCCCTGGAAATTCTGCTCCAGTGCAATTGGCCGGGAAATGTACGGGAACTGGAAAACTGTGTGGAGCGGGCCGCCACCATGACCCGGGGAGCGGTAATCCGGGAAGTGGATATGCGCTGCCAGAAGGGACAGTGCTTTTCCTCCGTGCTCCTGGAATCCGCCTCCACCCGGGCCTGCCATCCCATTATCGATATGAGCCATGGTGGGCCCGCCGGGGCTCCTTCTTTCCCCACCATGCCCAGCCCACCTCCCATGGGGATGCCGCCGGTGGCGGGGGAAGGGGAAGCGGCAGACGGGGATCTGGAAGTGCTGGAAGGGGAAAACAATCCCCTGTTCATGAGTGAGCGGGACCGGATTGTGGATGCCATGGAAAAGTGTGGCTGGGTCCAGGCTAAAGCGGCCCGAATGCTCAATCTCACGCCCCGTCAGATTGGCTATGCCCTGAAGAAGTACAACATCGAGGTTAAGCGGCTATAAGCCCCATAGAAAAAGGGGGCGCTTTCCGGCGCCCCCTTTTCTCGTAGACCAACCTCTAACCCGACTAGGCATGGTCGGAAGAGCAGTCCTTTAGGGTTCAGGCTCAGGACACGGGGTATGGGCGTGGCCCTTCATACAGCTGGCGATATCTTCCGGCACCGCCTGGTCACCAAGACCGACCCAGGCGGCTACCTCTGCACCATCGAAGCCGCTGCGCCGCTCCTCCCCCACCTGCATCAGGGGACGGCGGACGAGCAGAGGCTCCCGTACCATCAGGGCCAGGGCTTCCTCCGGAGAAAAGCTGGCCGGATCGATTTCCCCGCTTTTCACCTTGGGCGAGGAAAGATTAAACCAGTCCTTAACCGGCTTGGTGCCGAAGAAGGGCCGCAAGGTGGCCGCCGTCCAGGGATGGGTGAGCAGGTTGCGCACCTCCAGTTGGTGGCCGGCTGCGGTGAGCAGGGCTTTTTGTCGCGCATTGCCGCCGCAACCGGGTTTTTCGTAAAACACCACCAGGGCCATGGCCCGTTCTCCTTAACGAGTGATTTAAACCGGACGGTTTTCCGCCACCTTCACCGGCCCCATTTCCGCCAGGGCTTGGCTGTAGGGGATTTCGGGCAGCTTGCCGTTATAGGCCAGGGCAGCATCCACCACCGCATCCACCTTGGCTTCCGGGGACAGGCGCTTCAGGTCGCTCCGTTCCAGGTAGAGCAGATCCAGGGTTTCATTCCACACCGTGGCTTCGTCCAGGGGCAGCACATGCCAGGGGATGCCCTTGACCTCCACCTTGTACTTCTTGGAGAAATCCACGTTACCAGCAAAGAGGAAGTACTTTCCCTCCGAGTTGAGGCCGTCCCCCAGGGTGTCCATGATCAGGTCCAGCTCGGCCAGGGAATCCACGTGGGCCGCGAAAAATACCAGCTTATCGCCCTCGGCGGCCAAGATCACCTGGTCGGCCTTAACCAGGGGAGGACGGGCTTCCCCGGCCATGCTTTCCGGGAATTTCAAGCCCAGCTCGCCCCGGAAGCCGAAGCGATTGGACTTGCCGGTGGGACCGTTGAAGGTGGGGGACAACAGCTTGCCTGCCAGTGCGGTAAAGAGTTGGGTCATGATGGCCTCGTAGAAAGAAAAAGGAACGTTTCTGTTCCCCATTTGCGAGAATTGTGCCAATCCGGCCAATTGGCTTAAAAGCCAGGAAGGACGGCCATTTCCGGCCTTTCCTTGAAAAGCGGGGGGCGGCCGGGCCTTTGTCAGCTTCGATACAGGGACGTCGTAAGCACGACACAGGGGAATCCGCCGGGAAGCGCTCGTCAATTCATTGATAAATAAGGAATTAACAAGAGAAAATTGGCCCTGGCACATGGGTTGCTCTAAGGAAAGCAAGCCGCGCAGTGGCGTGGCATGTTTATGGAGCCGACCATGCCGGAAAACCGTCTGGAAGCAGAACCCGGGGCCCGCCCGATGCGGGTGATTCCCATCGCCGCCAGCAGCCCCGCCACCAGCGGGGGATGCAGCTCCGGAAGCTGTGGCTCCCAGGAAGGTGCCGGGACGCTCCCCGAGCATATCTGGGCCAAGATCAAGGACCACCCCTGCTACAGCACGGAGGCCCATCACCATTACGCTCGTATGCACGTAGCGGTGGCCCCGGCCTGCAACATTCAATGCCACTACTGCAACCGGAAATACGACTGTTCCAATGAAAGCCGCCCCGGGGTGGTCAGCGAAAAGCTGACGCCGGACCAGGCCGCGAAAAAGGTGTTGGCCGTGGCCGCCGAAATTCCCCAGCTCTCCGTGGTGGGCATTGCCGGCCCGGGGGATGCCCTGGCTAATCCGGCCAAGACCTTCCGCACCTTTGAGCTGATCCAGGCCACGGCGCCGGACATCAAGCTCTGTCTTTCCACCAACGGCCTGGCCCTGCCGGACTACGTGGAAACCATCAAGCGCTTTAACGTGGATCACGTCACCATCACCATCAACATGGTGGACCCGGAAGTGGGCGCCAAGATTTACCCCTGGATTTTCTACAACCACAAGCGCTACCACGGCGTGGAAGCGGCCCGCATCCTCCACGAACGGCAAATGCTGGGCCTGGAAATGCTGGTAAAAGCGGACATCTTGGTGAAGGTGAATTCGGTCCTCATCCCCGGCATCAATGATGAGCACCTGAAAGAGGTGAACCGGGTGGTGAAGTCCAAGGGGGCTTTCCTGCACAACATCATGCCCCTCATTTCCGACCCGGCCCATGGCACCTATTACGGCCTGAACGGCCAGCGGGGCCCCACGCCCCAGGAATTGCAGGCCCTTCAGGATTCTCTGGAAGGGGATATGCGCCTCATGCGCCACTGCCGCCAGTGCCGGGCCGACGCCGTGGGGATGCTGGGGGAAGACCGGAGCCAGGAATTCACCACGGACAAGCTGGAAACCCGTACCGTGCAGTACGATCCGGCCGCCCGGGAGGCTTATCGGGCCTACGTGGAAAAAGAAAGGGCCGATCAGCAGGCAGCGGAAGCTCGCCAACAACTTCAGGCCGTGGTGGGCGATGCCCGGGCTCTGGTGGCCGTGGCTACCAAGGGGGGCGGGCGCATCAACCAGCACTTTGGCCACGCCAGCGAATTCCAGATTTATGAAGCTTCCGCCGCCGGGGTGCGCTTCATCGGCCACCGCAAGGTGGACCACTACTGTGCCGGGGGCTACGAGGAAGAGGAAGCCATGCCTTCCATTCTGGATTCCCTCAAGGATTGCGCCGCCGTACTGGTGGCCAAGATCGGCCATTGCCCCATGAAAGAGCTGGAAGAAGCGGGCATTGAGCCGGTCCAGGACTTCGCCCACGAATACATCGAAGCGTCCATTCTCGCCTGGTTCCAACGCCATCTGGCGGCCAAGGCCGGGGATAAGGGACGCCAAGCCGCCTAATTCTTACAACGTCAGCCAACGACAGGAGATCATCATGGCCTACAAAATCAACGCTTCCGCTTGCACCGCGTGTGCCGCCTGCGAATCCGAATGCCCGAACGACGCCATCTACGAAAAGAACGGCCTGTTCGCCATCAAAGCCGACAAGTGCACCGAGTGCATCGGCCACTACGACGATCCCCAATGTCTGGCCGCCTGCCCGGCGGACTGCATTGTGGTGGACAAGAGCGTGCCCCGTTACCAAGCCTAAGCCCTTTTCTAGGAGCGAGCCATGTGCGTAACCATCACACCCCGTGCGGCCAAATACATGCGCCGGATGGTGCGTTTCGGTGAAGGCTCCGCCGCCGCCGGCTTTCGCCTTACGGTGAAGCCCGGCGGCTGTTCCGGCCTGGATTCTTCCTTTACCGTGGAAGAGCAGCCCCAGGCCGGGGACACCATCATCGAGCAAAACGGCGCCCTGCTTTTTCTCACCCCGGAATCCTGCAACCTGCTCACCGGCTGCACCATTGATTTTCGGGAAAGCGCCACCGTCGGCGGACTGGTTTTCGACAATCCGGCGGCCCCCCATGTTTGCGGCTGTGGCGCCACTTCTGGCGGTGCTCCCGGGGTGGGCGTAGTGACCTTCATGAAGCGGGAAGCCGCTCCCACCGGTACCTGCAACCAGACCAAGGGGTAAGCCCATGTTTGCCCGGGACAGCGATATCGTGGAATTGGACGGTCCCCCCGCCTACACCTACGGGGAAAAGGTCCGGGCTCGGCGCCATATTCGTAACGATGGCACCTACCCGGGCCGGGAGATCGGCGAAGTACTGGTGAAGAAGGGGGATGTGGGCTACGTCGCCAGCATCGGCTCCTTCCTGCAACAGTTTTACATCTACGGCGTGGACTTTGTGGACCGGGGTTGCCTGGTCGGCATGAAGGGACGCGAAATCGAATCGTTGGACATCACAGGAGAGGGCATCGTGAAAATCACCCTGCGCAAGGATAAGAACGGCAATCTGTCGGTTTACGTGCCCAAAAAGGATTTGGAACAGGACGTGGTGGCCACGGAAAAGGCGACCCTCTGGGGCGGTGTGATCACCCTGGGTAACGGCTGGCGTTTGGCTCTGCCGGACATGGCGGAAACCACCCCGATGCCCGTCACCGTGGAAGCCCGTAAGCTAGAAGAAGCCTGAGGGGGAACGCCATGAGCGACGCCCTGCTGACGACGCTGGCCGAAGGCCTGAAAAGTGGGGCCCTGGCCCCCTACCTGGGGCCCGAGGCCCTGCTGCTGGCGCCGGACAACCAAAGCCTGCCCATTGCGCCGGAAGCCCTGGCCACCTTTCTCTCCAAACGGGCCACGGTGCCTTCCCGCATTCGGCGTAACCCCACGGCGGCGGCCCAGTACATTGAGAACTTCCGCCACCGTAAAACCCTGAAAAAGCTCATGCTGGAAGCCTACGCCACCCCGGCGGAGCCCCCTGAGCTGTACCGGTTGCTGGCCCGTCTGGCGCCGCCCCTGATGGTGGATACCAATTACGACAGCGCCCTGCCCACGGTTTTGGGTGGGGATGATTGGGGCCAGATCCAAGGGGTGAGCCGGGCCGAGGTAAGGGATAGCTGGTACCGGTGCTATGGCCCGGACGGGGCGACCCTGCCGGAAAGCGCCCTGGAAAGCCGTCATACCGTGCTCTACAAGCCCCTGGGATCGGTGCAGCCGGAAGGTAATTTCATCATTTCCGATTCGGATTTTGTCGAAGTACTGACGGAAATCGACATCCAGACCCCTATCCCCACCACGGTGCAGGAGCGGCGCAGTCACTGTGGTTTCCTCTTCCTCGGCTGCCGTTTTCGGGATCAGCTGTCCCGTAGCTACGCCCGTCAGGTGATGAAGCGTTCCGCCGGGCCCCATTACGCGGTGCTGCCCGAAGGGGAGCTCACCAAGAACGAGCTGCGCTTTATTCGGGAGCAGGGCATTCGGGTGGTGGATCAGCCCCTGGATCAGGTGGTGAGCGGTTTGAGTGCGGTCCTGGCCTGACCGCTGAGGACCCGGTCCGTGGATTTCGTCCATTTTCGCGACCGCCGGGGGCGTCCGGGCCTGTGTGGCCTCTCCCTCATCCCCGGGATGGAGCCGGACAGCTGGATGGTGGTTTGCCATGAGCTTCCGGAAAACCCGGGGGTGTCCATGGCCTGGGCCATGGACCGGGTGATTGCCGCCGCCCTGGCCCAGCAGGCGGAACGCCTGGCCGCCCTACCGTTTCACCGCCTGCGGTGGATCGAGCGCTATTACGGTCTGGAAGACGGGGTGCCGGAAATCCTGGCGGAAACCCTGGCGGACATCCACCCCGGGGCCGAGGGCTGGGAAGTGGTGCTACGGGATGGAGTGGAGGCGGGGAGCGATCTGCGTCGCCATGTGCGCCGGGAACTGGCCCGGCTGGGGGATGACGGGGAAATGGGGAGTTGTTTCCAGATCGCCTGAAGGGCCCTAGCTGCCCCGGCGCAGGGGCAGGAGCAGGGATTTCAAGCCGTTGTGGTCGATTTCCTGCATGAGGGCCAGAAGTCGGCCGATTTCCCCGGGGGGAAAACCTTCCCGGGCGAACCAGTTAAGGTAATTGCCGGGCAGGTCGGCGATGACCCGCCCTTTGTACTTGCCGAAGGGCATGGCTAGGCGTACCAGCTTTTCCAGGTCTTCCGTCTGCACAGCCTAAAACCCCAGGCTGTCGAGAAAACTGTCCACCTCCGCCTGGGAGCCCAGGGCTTGCTGGGTTTCCTTTTCCGACGCCATGGCCGGGCCATTGAGCAGGGGGCTGGCTCCCGTTTCCGTCTTGGCGGGCTTGGCCAAATCCTTGGGTGCCGTGCGGGCCAGGATGGACAGTAGCTGGCTTTCCATGTCCTGGGCCAGATCCACAATTTTCTTGATGACCTGGCCGGTCACATCCTGGAATTCCTGGGCCATGACAATTTCCGTGAGCTGGGCCTTGTTGTTGGCCGCTTCCTGGTCCAATTGGGCAAAAAAGCCCCGGGTCTGGGCCAGGGCATCCCGCCAGGGAGCCGGCAACTGGTCTCCGTCGCCGCATTGGGCCCAGGCCTTTTCCAGGGCCGCCAGCCGGGTCTGCATCTGATCCTGGCTGGGGCTGATGGCATCCACCGCATTGAGCACCCGGGATACGGCCTGCTCGGTCATGGTCAAAACGTAGTTGAGGCGCTCCCGGGTATCCGGGATTTCGGCCACGGTCTTTTCCAGGGTGTTGTCCTGCCCCAGGTCGCCCAGGGTTTTGTGCAGGTTTCGGGTCATTTTCCCGAGCTGGTTGAAGACTTCGTGTTGGGTGTTGTCGGCGTGGGCCATGGGCGAGGGGAAAAATGAAATAAGCGTAACCATACCCCATTGGCCGGGGGCCGGGGAATGGGGCGGAGGGGCCAGGGGCGGGCCTAGGCGGCCTTAACCCCGGCTCCCGGGGGGCCTTAGCTCTTGTTTTTCGGCCCGGTGGCCCGGGACCAGGCCAGGGCCAGCAGTCCGTCCACCTGACTGCCGATATGGGCCTGCACCGGCCGGTCCAGGCGCCGCATCCAGCGGTAAGGCAGGGCTTCTTCCCCGTAGTAGGCCCCGGCCAGCATGCCGGCGATGGCCCCGTTGGTGTCCGCATCCCCTCCCAGATTGACCGTTTCCACCAGGCATTCTTCCAGGCTGTCCGTATTAAAGAAACAATGGCAGACGGTTTGCAGGGTATCCACCACATAGCCGGTGCAGCGCTTGGGGTAGGGATCGAAGCGGAAATTTCGGTGCCCGGCCACTAGGGCGTCCGCAATGGACCGGGCCTTAGTCTTGCCTTCCCCGAGCAGCAGGGCCCGGGTCATGCAGCCCAGGGTCAGGGTGGCCAGGTCAGACAGGGGATGGTTGTGGGTGAAATGGGCCTGGGCCAGGGTCCAGCGGGCAAAGGCATCATCGTCCCCCAGGCTGGCCAGGATGACGGGCAGATTGCGCATGGCCGCCCCGTTGCCCGCATCCCCGTCGCTGTAGGGGGATTCCAGGGTGCCGTGGCGCATATAACGGGTAATGCCCCGACGGCAGGTGTTGCCTACGTCGATGGGCTTGGTTTTGAGCCAGGCGAGAAAGTGGTCGGCGATGCAGGGCAGATCCCAGTCCCCTTTTTCCACCAGGGCATCCCCCAGGGCCAGGCTCATCTGGGTGTCGTCCGTGATCTGGCCCGGTTTCAGGCGCAGCCAGCCGCCTCCTACCAGATGGCGGTGTACCCCGTATTGGGCGCGGATTTCCCCGGCGGTGAGGAATTCCACCGTGGCCCCCAGGGCGTCGCCGCAGGCAAAGGCCAGGTAGGCGCCCCGGGCCCGGCGCAGCAGATCGTCCGCCTTTTTCCGGCGACTGGTCAGAAACACGACATTTCTCCTTAGCGGTCCGGTTTGGGCCGAGCCGCCTTTAAAAATAGGTCATCCGCACCCGGTAATCCCCCCCCAGCACCAGATGTTCTCCTTCCCCGCTGAGAAAGGCTCCGGGGAGGAGTCCGTGGAAAAACAGCACCTTCACCCGGGGCACCTGGACTTCCAGGATGGTGTCGCCAAACTGATCCGCCACCTCCCGGCTTTCGGAAAAGGAGACCAGATTGTTCTGGCGCACGATGGCTTCCCGCTTGCTGACCCGCTCAATGATCTGGTGTTCTTCCAGGTCATTCACGCCCCGGTAAAGGGTCAGGTGCTGGCGCCCGGGCAGCCAGTAGTGCTCCATCATCCATTGGCCGAATTCATACAAAAGGTCCAGCTGGAGGTGGATGGAATTGTTGTGATAGCGGCCATTCATCTTTTCTTCCACATAGGCCATCCAGGCGGCGGAAGGGTAGTGGCCCAGGGCCTCCTTGTGGAAGGTGGGCATGAGACCGAAGCGGCTTTCCACCCAGCCTTTCAGCACCGCCCCCTGGGGCCCGTTGGCGTCGAAGCCCCAGCCCTGGAGCAGGAGCCGGTAGCTGGAGCGGAAGCGGTGGGGCACCAGGGGCCGGCCCGGGGCGGCGGGTTGAATGCCGAACACCGCCATCATGTACTTCTCGAAAGCCTCTGCCCCCTCGTCCCGACAGGTGGCGTCTTCCAACATACGGAAGAGGGCCGGGTTGGTCTCCCGAACCCCGGCAATGTGCAGGGGCTGGGGATAGTCGTTAAAGGCGGCGCTGGCCAGCAGCCCGGTGGGCAATCCCACTAGGTTGGTGCTGTGACCGACAGGAAATTGGGAAATGGCGTCCATTGCCATTCCATAAGCAACATTTATTCCTCAGGTGGGGAATGGGGCCCTGGCGCCTTTTGTCGCAAAGGAAACCAGGGTTGCCTATGCGGTCTTTACGACATGGCATTTCGGCCATTGTCGTTTTCACAACACGTGTAAAAACCCTGGGGGTATCTAAATTAATTCAATAAAAACAATGACGTAATGAATGTTTTTAGGGTTGGCACAGCCCTTGCGATAAGGAGGTCGAGCCTGGCACCGCCGGGAATAGTTTGTGACTTCAACCATCGAGGGGAATGAAATGAGTGACCTGCGTCAAATCGCCTTCTACGGCAAGGGTGGCATCGGTAAGTCCACCACCTCCCAAAATACCCTGGCGGCCCTGGCGGAAATGGGCCAAAAGATCCTCATCGTCGGCTGCGACCCCAAGGCCGACTCCACCCGTCTGATTCTTCACGCCAAGGCCCAGGACACGGTGCTGTCCCTGGCCGCTGACGCCGGTTCCGTGGAAGACCTGGAACTGGAAGACGTGCTCAAGGTGGGTTACCGGGACATCCGCTGCGTGGAATCTGGCGGTCCGGAACCTGGCGTGGGCTGCGCTGGTCGGGGCGTGATCACGGCCATCAACTTCCTGGAAGAAAACGGCGCCTACGAAGGCGTGGATTACGTCTCCTACGACGTGCTGGGTGACGTGGTATGCGGCGGTTTCGCCATGCCCATCCGGGAAAACAAGGCCCAGGAAATCTACATCGTTATGTCCGGGGAAATGATGGCCATGTACGCGGCCAACAACATTTCCAAGGGCATTCTGAAGTACGCCAACGCCGGTGGCGTGCGGCTGGGCGGTCTGATCTGCAACGAACGTAAGACCGACAAGGAATACGAACTGGCGGACGCTCTGGCCAAGAAGCTGGGCACCAGACTGATCCACTTCGTGCCCCGTAACAACGTGGTGCAACACGCGGAACTGCGCCGTATGACCGTGCTGGAATACGACCCGGAATGCTCCCAGGCCGCCGAATACCGGACCCTGGCTCAGAAGGTCCATGCCAACAAGGGCAACGGCGTGATCCCCACCCCCATCTCCATGGACGAACTGGAAGACCTGCTGCTGGAATTCGGCATCATGCAACGGGACGACGAATCCGTCGTCGGCAAGGCCAAGAGCGCCGCCTAATCCCCCGGGGGGCGGGCTCTTGGCGCCGCCCCCGCAGGCTACACAGCATTTAGGAGAATCACATGAGTGCGGTACTCGACGATAAAACGCGCAATCAAGCGCTGATCCAGGAAGTCCTGGAAGCCTACCCGGAAAAGGCGGCGAAAAAGCGGGCCAAGCACCTCAACGTCTATGAGGAAGGCAAGCCCGACTGCGGCGTCAAATCCAACATCAAGTCCCTGCCCGGGGTGATGACCATCCGGGGCTGCGCCTACGCCGGTTCCAAGGGCGTGGTGTGGGGCCCGATCAAGGATATGGTGCACATCTCCCACGGTCCCGTGGGTTGCGGCCAGTATTCCTGGGGCACCCGGCGCAATTACGCCTCCGGCACCACCGGGGTGGATAACTTCATCGTCCTGCAAGTCACCTCCGACTTCCAGGAAAAGGACATCGTGTTCGGCGGCGACAAGAAGCTGGACAAGGTGATCGATGAAATCAACCAGCTCTTCCCCCTGTCCAACGGTATTTCCATCCAATCCGAATGTCCCATCGGCCTGATCGGTGACGACATCGAAGCGGTGGCCAAGCGTAAGGGTAAGGAAAGCAACAAGACCATCGTGCCCGTGCGCTGCGAAGGTTTCCGGGGGGTTTCCCAATCCCTGGGTCACCACATCGCCAACGACATGGTGCGGGACTGGGTCCTGGACAAGGCGGACAACAAGGCCTTCGAACCCGGCCCCTACGATGTGGCCATCATCGGTGACTACAACATCGGCGGTGACGCCTGGTCTTCCCGCATCCTGCTGGAACAGCTGGGCCTGCGCGTGGTCGCCCAGTGGTCCGGGGACGGTTCCCTGAAGGAAATGGAAAAGACCCCCAAGGTGAAGCTCAACCTGCTCCACTGCTACCGGTCCATGAACTACATCAGCCGGCACATGGAAGAGAAGTACGGGATTCCTTGGGTGGAATACAACTTCTTCGGACCCACCAAGATCGCTGCCTCCCTGCGGGAAATCGCTTCCCACTTCGACGACAAGATCAAGGAAAACGCGGAAAAGCTCATCGCCCAGTATCAACCCCTGGTGGATGGGGTGATCGCCAAGTACAAGCCCCGTCTGGACGGCAAGAAGGTCATGCTCTACGTGGGCGGTCTGCGTCCCCGTCACGTGGTGGGCGCCTACGAAGATCTGGGTATGGAAGTGGTGGGGGCCGGTTACGAATTCGCCCACGGCGATGACTACCAGCGTACCACCCACTACGTCAAAGACGGCACCCTGATCTATGACGACGTGAATGGCTTCGAACTGGAAAAGTTCGTGGAAAAAATCCGTCCCGATCTGGTGGGTTCCGGGGTCAAGGAAAAGTACATCTTCCAGAAAATGGGTGTGCCCTTCCGGCAAATGCACTCCTGGGACTATTCCGGTCCGTACCACGGCTATGACGGCTTCGCCATCTTCGCTCGGGATATGGACATGGCCATCAACAGCCCGGTCTGGTCCATGACCAAGGCGCCCTGGAAGAAATAAGCCCGGCCGCCCGCAGCACCCAGTCCGCCCTTCATGCCCGCCGCTTGGCAGCGCCGGGTTAGGAAGCGGTCGGAAACTTGAAGCGCCATTGGTGCGGGGATGACCGCCCGGGGCGTAAAAAGGAGATTCAAAATGCCGCAATCCGCTGACAAAGTGCTCGACCACAACGAGCTGTTTAAGCAGCCCGAGTATCAGGACCTGATGGCCCGGAAAAAGGCCTTCGAAGAGGCTCCCTGCGCCGACAAGGTGAAGGAAACCGAAGCCTGGACCAAGTCCTGGGAATACCGGGAAATCAATTTCAAGCGGGAAGCCCTGACCGTCAATCCGGCCAAGGCCTGCCAGCCCCTGGGCGCCGTGCTGTGCGCCTCCGGCTTTGAAGGCACCCTGCCCTATGTGCATGGTTCCCAAGGCTGCGTGGCCTACTTCCGCTCCCACTTCAACCGCCACTTCAAAGAACCTTCCTCCTGCGTTTCCGACTCCATGACGGAAGACGCGGCCGTGTTCGGCGGCATGAACAACATGGTGGACGGTCTGGCCAACGCCTACGCCCTCTACAAGCCCAAGATGATTGCCGTGTCCACCACCTGCATGGCGGAAGTGATCGGCGATGACTTGGACGCCTTCATCAAGACCGCCAAGCAAAAGGGTTCCATCCCGGAAGAATTCCGGGTGCCCTTCGCCCACACCCCTTCCTTCGTGGGCAGCCACATCACCGGTTACGACAACATGCTCAAGGGCATGCTGACCAACCTGTGGGCCGGTCAGGAACGGAAGGAAAGCAACGCCATCAACGTCAATGGGGGCTTTGACGGCTACTGCGTGGGCAACAATCGGGAAATCAAGCGCATGCTGAGCATGATGGGCGTGGATTTCACCCTGCTCTCCGATCCTTCCGATGTGTTCGATACCCCGGCGGATGGGGAATTCCGCATGTACGACGGGGGTACCACCATCGAAGCGGGTAAGGCGGCCATTAACGCCAAGGCCACCTTCCTGCTGCAAGGCTTCTGCACCGCCAAGACCGGGGAATTCATCAAGACGGCGGGCCAGGAAGTGGTGGCCCTGCACAACCCCATCGGGGTGACGGCTACGGACGCCTTCCTTATGGAAGTGTCCCGGGTCACCGGCAAGCCCATCCCTGAATCCTTGGAAAAGGAACGGGGCCGGCTGGTGGATGCCATCGCCGACTCCCAGGCCTATCTCCACGGCAAGACCTTCTCCCTGTTCGGCGATCCGGACATGGTCTACGGTCTGGTGAGCTTCCTCCTGGAAGTGGGGGCCGAGCCCAAGCACATCGTGGTGACCAATTCCACCAAGGAATTTGATGCCGCCCTGAATGCCCTGCTGGAAGCCAGCCCCTTCGGCAAGGAAGCCAAGCTCTACGCTGGCAAGGATCTGTGGCACCTCCGTTCCCTGATGGCCACGGAACCCACGGACTTCCTCATCGGTTCCTCCCACGGCAAGTTCCTGGAACGGGATACGGGGGTGCCTCTGATCCGTATCGGCTTCCCCATCTTCGATCGGCACCATCATCACCGCTTCCCCATCTGGGGCTACCAAGGCGGCCTGAATGTGCTGGTGAAGATTCTGGACAAGATCTTCGACGTGCTGGACCAAGATACCAAGGGCCTCAGCTTCGACGTGGTGCGCTAACCCCCAGCCCCGCCCCCATGCCCCCTTTGGGGGGGCCGGGCGGGGCTTTTTTATGCGGAGTCTTCCATGCCCAACGTAACCTTCATTTCCCCGAAACTGAAAAAAGACGTCACCGTTTATGCGGTCACCGGTTCCCGGGGCACCCTGTTGCAATTGGCCAAGGACCATAAGCTGCCCATTGACTTTGAGTGTCAGGAAGGCAATTGCGGCTCCTGTGCGGTTCAGGTCATGCCCCTGGGACACAAGCCGCCCCTGGCCACCCACCTGACGGAAAAGGAAAAGGTGGCCCTGGTTCTGGCGGGCAAGATCAAAAAAAGCGATCTGGCCGATCTGGAAGTGAAAGATGTGGCCCCGGTGTGGCGTCTGGCCTGCCAGTACATGCTTCTGGATGAAGATATTGCGGTGAAGTTCTAGGTCGGAGGCTTCGGGGGGCAGTGCCGCCACCGGGGGAAGCCTTCCCTCAGCCTTAAAGGGCGCTCCCGCTGGGGCGCCCTTTTTCTATCCGTTAGTCGGGCCGGTGGCTGGGAATCTGACTGGATGGGGCTGGTTCCTATGCGACAAATTTGTGGGTTTTCCCCCCAAAAATGTTCCGGCCGCGCCATCCGCCCTGTTCCTCAAAGGGGCGGGTTGTTTTTGATATCGCCATGATTTAAAGCGATTTTTGAGAATTTCGAGGAGCTGGCACGACATTCGCTAAATAGGGTTACCAAGTCTGACGAGCCGGATTCATGACGGCCGGCCCGCCAGGTATGGGAGTAGTGATGGTTTCGACGTCGTGCGGTGACGTTGGCCCCCCGGCCTTAGCCGGTTGGGGGGTCTCTTTTCCCCCATCGCAGGGGAATTGCCGCCCCGTTTGAGCCCCCAAGAATTTCGGAGGTCTGCCCGTCAGGCCCCCTGTACCAGTGTCGCACCGGTGTGTGGGTGACTCTCTCCCAGCCTACGCACTCCCCCCAATAGAGAAACTCCCTTTCTCTATCCATAAGAAAAGGCCGGCGGCCCGGGTTTCCGGGCCGCCCGAGCCTTACTCCGCTCCGCCCTTCCCCCCTGTGACAAAGCCCCCCTGGATGTGTCGCCTCCCTGACATTGATCGGGCCCGGTAGCTCCTGAGATTTTATGGAAACCACCGTGTTATCAGCCCCTTGGAAAAACCGGGGCCGCGTGGCACCAAACCTGCTTTTAGAGGGGTGACAAAAAAAGATGTAGGAGAGATGACATGAGCGCGTTGAAACAGCGGGTCGCCAGTGTCCTGGAAGAACCCGGGTGTGCCAAGAATCAGGCCAAGGGGGACAAGGAGCGCAAGGCCGGGTGCCGCAAGGTGCTGACCCCGGGGGCAGCGGCCGGGGGCTGCGCCTTCGACGGGGCCAAAATCGCCCTCCAGCCCATTGCGGACGTGGCCCATCTGGTCCATGGCCCCATTGCCTGCGAAGGCAACTCCTGGGATTCCCGCCATACTTTCTCCTCCGGCCCCCAGATTTACCGTACCGGCTTCACGACGGACATGAACGAAATGGACGTGGTGTACGGGGGGGAGAAAAAGCTGTTCCGCGCCATCAAGGAAATCATCGACAAATACGATCCTCCCGCCGTATTCGTCTACCAGACCTGTCTGCCCGCCATGATCGGGGACGACATCGAGGCGGTGTGCAAGGCGGCCGCCGCCAAATTCGGTAAGCCCGTGGTGCCGGTCAATGCCCCCGGGTTTGTGGGCAGCAAGAACCTGGGCAACAAGCTGGGCGGCGAAGCCCTGCTGGATTACGTCATCGGCACCCGGGAACCCGAATCCACCACCCCCTACGACATTAACTTGATCGGGGAATACAACGTGGTGGGGGAACTGTGGCAGATCAAGCCCCTTTTCGATGAGCTGGGCATCCGCATTCTCGCCACCATTTCCGGGGATGGCCGCTACAACGACATTGCCTGTGCCCACCGGGCCCGGGCCGCCATCATGCTGTGCTCCCAGGCCCTCATCAACGTGGCCCGGAAAATGGAAGAACGCTACGGCATTCCCTATTTTGAAGGGAGCTTCTACGGCATTTCCGACATGAGCGACTGCCTGCGCAAGATCAGTGCCCTGCTGGTGCAGCGGGGCGCCCCGGCGGATTTGTTGGATCGGGCTGAAGCCCTCATTGCCCGGGAAGAGGCCAAGGCCTGGGCCCGTTTGGAAAGCTACAAACCCCGGCTCAAGGGGAAACGGGTACTGCTCTTCACCGGCGGCGTGAAATCCTGGTCCGTGGTCTCCGCCCTTCAGGAAGTGGGCATGGAAATCGTCGGCACTTCCATGCGCAAAACCACCATGAACGACCGGGAAAAGGTGAAAGAAATCATGGGCACGGACGCCCACATGTTCGATTCCCTGCCCCCCCGGGAAATGTACCAGCAGCTCAAGGACGCCAAGGCGGACATCATGCTGTCCGGCGGCCGCTCCCAGTTCGTGGCCCTGAAGGCCAAGACTCCCTGGGTGGAAATCAACCAGGAGCGCCACCACGCCTTGGCGGGCTACGAGGGCATCGTGGCCCTGGTGGAGGAAATCGACAAAGCCCTCTACAACCCCATCTGGGCCCAGGTGCGGGAACCCGCCCCCTGGGAAAAGCCGGACTGGGGCTGGGAAGAGGAGGCCCTATGAGCGCCCTGGCCCTTTCCCTTCCTCGGTTTGCCCCCGCTTCGGAGCTCGCCCATGACTGACATTAAGAGCAATAAAAAGGCCTGTGCGGTCAATCCTCTGAAAATGAGCCAGCCCATCGGCGCCGCCCTGGCCTTTCTCGGCATGGACGCCTGCCTGCCCCTGATGCACGGCTCCCAGGGCTGCACTGCCTTCGGCCTGGTGTTGTTCGTCAAACACTTCCGGGAAACCATTCCCCTGCAAACCACGGCCATGAACGAGGTGACCACGGTGCTGGGGGGCCTGGAAAACGTGGAGCAGGCCCTGCTCACCATCCACAAAAAATCCCATCCGGCCCTGGTGGGCCTGGTGTCCACTGGCATTACGGAAGCCAAGGGGGACGATGTGGAAGGCTTTCTGGCCCTGATCCGGGAACGGCATCCGGAACTGGCGGATATGGAGGTGGTGTTTGTCTCCACCCCGGATTTTGCCGGAGCCTTCCAAGACGGCTGGGCCAAGGCCGTGACCCGTATGGTGGCCAAAATCGCCCGGCCCTCCGGGGTGCGGCGGCCCTGGCAGGTGAATATTCTGCCCGGTTGCCATCTCACCCCGGGGGACATTGAAGAAGTTCGGGAAACGGTGGAAGCCTTCGGCCTCACCCCCCTGATTCTCCCCGACCTGTCCGGCTCCTTGGACGGCCACATGCCCGAGACCTTTCTCCCCACCACCCTGGGGGGCACCCGTCTGGCAGACGTCAAGGCCATGGGGGAATCGGCCCTGACCATCGCCCTGGGGACCCAGATGGAAGGGGCAGCGGCCAAGCTTAAGGAAATCGCCGGGGTGCCTTACAAGGTCTTCGACCGGCTCACCGGGCTCAAGCCCTGTGACGACTTTCTTGCCCTCCTGGCTCGCCTCTCGGAAAACGAGGTGCCCGCCAAATATCGCCGCCAGCGCAGTCAGCTGCTGGACGCCATGCTGGACGGCCATTTCCATTTCGGCAAAAAGAAGGTGGCGGTAGCCGCCGAGCCGGATCTGCTCTACGCCCTCTGTGCCTGGTTCACGGACATGGGGGCGGAAATTCAGGTGGCCGTGACCACCACCGACAGCCCGGTGCTGGAACGGCTGCCGGCGGAGGAGGTGCTCATCGGCGATCTGGAGGACTTTGAACAGGGGGCCCAAGGAGCGGACCTGCTGGTGACCCATTCCCATGGGCGCCAGGCGGCCGCCCGCCTGGGTATTCCTTTCTGGCGGTGTGGTCTGCCGACTTTCGACCGCCTCGGCGCCGCCCATCGGGTGAGCGTGGGCTACCGGGGAACCCGGGATCTGATCTTCGAGGTGGGCAATGTCTTTATCGAAAACCAGCATGAACACACGCCAGAGCACTCCCAACCCGCCGCCGGGGTCCGGCCCGAAATGCCGGCGGCTGTCTCTTGTCATTGATCAACCCAAGGAGGGGCGCGGTATGAGCAACCCATTGAAAGTGGCCTTTGCCAGCGAGGACCTGAAGACGGTGGATGCCCACTTCGGCTGGGCCCGCCACATCGCTGTCTACGACATCACCCCGGAGGACGCCCGGCTGGTGGAGGTGGTCCAGTTTGAAGGGGACCTGAAAGAAGACGGCTCGGAGGACAAACTCTCCGCCAAGCTCAACGCCATCAAGGACTGCGCCATCGTCTATGTGGCGGCCATTGGCGGTTCGGCGGCGGCCCGGGTGGTGAATATGAAAATCCATCCGGTGAAAGTGCCCAGCCCGGAAAGCATTGCGGAAATTATCGGCAAGCTCCAGGGCGTGCTCCGGGGCACCCCGCCCCCCTGGTTGCGCAAGGCCCTGATGAAGGGCCAGGAACGCAATTTCGACGCCTTTCTGGAAGAAGAGGAAGCCCCCCATGCCTGAAGTCGCCAGCTCCGTAATTAACGATTCCCCCTTTCTCTCCGAGCTCCTCAAGCAGCTCCGTTCCCAGGACAGCTACGGCCACTGGGACGGCAAAACGGATGAGGAGGTGCTGGGCCCCTATGTGGTGGATAAGGAAGCCCGCAAGGCCATCCCCATCATCGACGATCCGGACCCGGACCTGCTCTGGCGCTTGGAACTGTTCTACAACGCCGCCGGGCTGGCCATTGAGCGGCGTACCGGGGCCATGTGCGGCCCCATGATCAAGATGAGCCACGAAGGCTTCGGTCGGGTGGTGCTCATCGCCGGCCGCCTCATAGTCTTCAACAAATACCACCGGGACGTGCACCGCTTCGGTTTCGACTCCCTGGAAGCCATGGCTGCCGTGGGGGACAAGATCGTCAATGAGGCCGCCACCATGATCGGCCAGTTCAGCGCCGTGGTGAATTACGGCTAAGGCGCAGGAAACAAGGAAGGAACAGCACACCATGAGTGAAAGTGCGGAAGAACTGAAGGCCCGGGTAAAGAAACTCTCGGTCCAGGCCACCAACTGGAAGATGAATCTCCACGATCTTTCGGAAGAGCTGCCCATGAACTGGGAAAAGATCATGGAAACAGCCCAGAAAACCCACGATATCTACGCCGCCCTGACCGAGGCGCGGAAGCAGCTGGCCGCCCTGGAATAGGTCCGGATGCCCGTCTGCCTCAAGCCCCATGGAACATCTGCCCGAATTGAACTGGAACGAGGTGGCTTGGCGCCGGGAATGGCGCCGCTTCCTGCCCACGGATTACGCCCGCCGGGTGGCCGTGCCGGTGCGCTTTGCCCTGGCCCGGGACCGGGCGGCGGGAGGCGCCCGGGTCTGGGGCTATGACCGCTGGGGGGAAGCCTGCTTCTACCACCAGGTCTACGAATGCCGGGCGCCCCAGGGCTTGGACGAGGAAGACGGCGAACTGTTCGAGGAAGCCCGCAGCTACGGCCAGTCCCGCATGGCCTGGCGTTTGGGCGGCCAATGGCTGGTCTGCACCCGGGAACACGGGGCAGCCTGTGCCTGTGCGCCGGAATATCGGCATTACACCCTGAGCAAGGGCCTGCCCCGCTAGGGCGGCCCCATTACAACCCAAAGGAAATAAAGGAACTCAAGATGGCCAATTTCAGCGTAACCCTGCCCTCCGGCGTGGAATGGACCCCCAACTTCGTGGCCGGGATCGACCAGGAAAAATGCATCGGCTGTGGCCGTTGTTTCAAGACCTGCGGCCGGGATGTACTGTCCCTCATGGCCGTGGATGACGAAGGGGAACTGGTGGCCCTGGAGGACGGGGATGATGATGACTACGAAAAGAAGGTGATGACCGTGGTCCATCCGGAAAACTGCGTGGGCTGCGAAGCCTGTGCCCGGAACTGTTCCAAGAAGTGCATCAGCCACACCCCGGCCACGGTGTGAGGCGGTAGCCGCCCTTGGTCGGGCGGCGGGCCGGAGGCGGCCGGGGAGGCGAAGGAGAATGTGATGGATGCCCGAAGCTATCTGTCTTTGATGGATCACGCCCGTCTGGCGGCCCTGCCCCGGGAGCGGGACGATGAATACGAGGACATTCTGGCCCTCCTGCTGGAGGCGGCGCCCCCCCCCGGGCCCCTAGACCCGGATCGGCGCCGTCTGGCGGCGGCCCTGGCCCTGGGCTCCATGGGCCAGAACCATCTCTGGCAGGATCTGGGCCTGCCCAGCCGGGACGTGCTGGGCAGGCTCATGGCGGACCATTTCCCTTCCCTGGTGCGGGCCAACCGGCCGGCCATGCGCTGGAAAAAGTTTTTCTACAAGCAACTCTGCGACCGGGCCCAGGTGCGGGCCTGCCGCGCCCCCTCCTGCGGCGTCTGTGCCAGTTACGGGGAATGCTTTGGCAGTGAAGATGGGGCGCCCCTGGTCCATTTCCGCACCCTGCCCGGGGGGCGGGCCTTGCCCGGCTGAGGCCGGGAGGGGCAAGCCACCCGGAAGGGCCTTTTCGGGCCGAGGGA
Organism: Azospira inquinata; assembly: GCF_018905915.1. Lineage (NCBI taxonomy): Bacteria > Pseudomonadati > Pseudomonadota > Betaproteobacteria > Rhodocyclales > Rhodocyclaceae > Azospira > Azospira inquinata. The sequence goes on along the minus strand of NZ_CP064782.1, from coordinate 1,324,714 downwards.
TTCCAACTCCGGCTTTTCTCCTACATCCCCCATAAAAAAGCCCCGCTGGGCGGGGCTGGGGGAATGGGGCTGGGGCGAATCAGGCGGGGACGCCCAGGATGACGTGGCTGGCCTTGAACAGCACCGTGGCATCCCGGCCTTCGGCCAGGCCCAGCTCCAGCACCGCGTCGTTGGTGATAATGGCGTACACCGTGCTGCCTCCGGCCAGGGTTACGGCCACTTCCGTATTCACCGCCCCCTTGACCAGCTTGCTCACCTTGCCGGAAGCCCGGTTGCGGGCGGACAGCTTGATATCCCCGTCCTCCGTGAGGAGCATCACCCAGGGGGCCTTGATCAGGGCGATGGCTTCCTTGCCCACCGCCAGTTCCAGGGTCTGGACACTGGTCTGGGTGACGATGGCGGTGATTTTGTCCCCCCCGGCGGTGGTCAGTTCCACTTCCGCGTTAATGGCTCCGGGACGGATGGCGGTGACTTTTCCGCTGAACAGGTTACGGGCGCTGGCTTTCATGTCGGTTCTCCTGGGCAATGCCACAAGCTGGTGCGCTATGCACCAAAGTAGATAATGAACTGCTGCCTGACTGAAACCATTCTAGGAAAAAGCGCTGCTAAGTCACAACCATAGCGACGACAATAGTTCAAAATGATTATGGCAGGCTATTTGCTCCTGCTGTACCGTTGTATAACTCATTACATATTCTGTAAGGAATCTGCCATGCCCCAGAGCAACGCCAAACTGGTGGGCAAGCTGGCCCTGGAAACCGAATTCGGCCCCTTCCTTGGGGATACCCGCATCCGCCTCCTGGAAGCCATCGACCGCCACGGTTCCATTTCCCAGGCGGCCAAGGCGGTTCCCTTGTCCTATAAAGCGGCTTGGGACGCCCTGGATGCCATGAACAATCTGGCGGAAGAGCCCCTGGTGGTGCGTACCACCGGTGGCAAACACGGGGGCGGTACGGTGCTCACCGACTACGGTCGCAAGATCATCGGCCTGTTCCGGGCCATGGAGCAGGAATACCAGGATGCCCTGGACCGGCTGACGGAGCGTATGGACGAGGTGCAGAGCGGGGACATGCGCAAGTTCCAGTCCATGATGCGGCGCCTGTCCATGAAAACCAGTGCCCGCAACCAGTTCGTCGGGAAAATCGTCGGCCTGCGGGAAGGGGATGTGGATTTCGAGGTGCGCATTCGCCTGGAGGCGGACCATGAGGTGGTGGCCGTCATTACCCGGGAATCGGCGGAAACCCTGGAACTGGCCATCGGCAAGGAAGTCTTCGCCTTCGTCAAAGCCTCCTCCCCGGTACTGATTACCGACCCGGCCCTGAAAATCACCGCCCGCAACCAGCTGTGGGGCGAGGTGGTGCAAATCCACGACGGCCCGGTGAATAGCGAGGTCACCCTGGCCCTCTCCGGGGGCAAGAGCGTCACCGCCGTGGTGACCAAAAACAGTATTGAAAACCTGGGCCTGGCGCCGGGCGTCAAGGCCTGCGCCGTGTTCAAGGCCTCCAGCGTGATTCTGGCGGTTTACGCCTGATTTTTTATCTTTTACGAGGAGTGTGTAATGCCCAAACGCTTTTCCCGTTCCTGGCTGGTCGGCCTCTGTTTGGCCGCCGGTATTTCTTCCCTCTCCGCCCTGGCCCGGGCCGATGAGGTAGCGGTGGCGGTGGCCGCCAATTTCACCGCCCCCATGCAGAAAATTGCCGCCCAGTTCGAAAAGGACACGGGCCACAAAGCGGTGCTGTCCTTCGGCGCCACCGGCCAGTTCTATGCCCAGATCAAGAACGGAGCGCCTTTTGAAGTGTTCCTGGCTGCCGACGACGAAACCCCCATGAAGCTGGAAAAGGAAGGGGGCATTGAGCCGGGCAGCCGCTTCACCTACGCCATCGGCAAACTGGTGCTGTGGAGCGCCAAATCCGCCCTGGTGGATGGCAAGGGGGAAGTGCTGAAGCGGGGCGGGTTTGACCACCTGTCCATCGCCAATCCCAAGCTGGCCCCCTACGGCCTGGCCTCCGTGGAAACCATGAAATCCCTGGGCATCTACGACAGCCTGCAAAGCAAGATCGTCCAGGCGGGCAACATTTCCCAGGCCTACCAGTTTGTCGCCACGGGCAATGCCCTGCTGGGTTTTGTCGCCCTCTCCCAGGTTTGGGAAAACGGTCGCCTGAAGTCCGGTTCCGCCTGGATTGTGCCCCCCAAGCTCTATAACCCCATCCGTCAGGACGGGGTGGTGCTCACCAAGGGCAAGGGCAAACCGGCCGCCGAAGCCCTGATGAAATACCTCAAGGGCGCCAAGGCCAAGGCCATCATCAAATCCTACGGCTACGACCTGTAAGCCCGTCTGTCGGCGGACCTTTTTCGGAAGGTTCGCCGGGCTGGCGCCTGGGGGCCCGGCCCCCATTTTTTTCTGCGGATTTTGTTATGTTCAGCCCTGACGACTGGGGGGCCATACGCCTGACCCTGGCCCTGGCGACCCTGGTGACCCTGCTGCTGATGCTGGTGGGTACCCCCATTGCCTGGTGGCTGGCCCGTACCCGCTCCGCCTGGAAAGGCCCGGTGGGCGCCCTGGTGGCTCTGCCCCTGGTGCTGCCCCCCACGGTACTGGGCTTCTATCTGCTGGTGGTCATGGGCCCCAACGGCCCCGTGGGCCACTTCACCCAGGCCCTGGGCCTGGGCACCTTACCCTTTACTTTCACCGGCCTGGTGGTGGGCTCGGTGATCTATTCCCTGCCCTTCGTGGTCCAGCCCGTGCAGAACGCCTTTGAGGCCATGGGAGACCGTCCCCTGGAAGTGGCGGCGACCCTGCGGGCTTCCCCCTGGGACCGGTTCTGTACCGTGGCCCTGCCCCTGGCAGTGCCTGGCTTTCTTTCCGGCGCCATTCTGGGATTCGCCCATACGGTGGGGGAATTCGGCGTAGTGCTGATGATCGGCGGCAATATCCCGGGGGAAACTCGGGTAGTGTCGGTGCAAATTTACGACCATGTGGAAGCCCTGGAATACACCCAGGCCCACTGGCTGGCGGGAGGCATGCTGGTGTTTTCCTTCCTGGTGTTGCTGGTGATGTACGTTTTCAAACCGGGGGTGCGCCATGGGCGCTAACCTGGAAGCCGCTCTGAGCCGGGAAGCCCGGAGCGGCACGGTGGCCTCCACAGAGGCGGGGGAGGGCCTGGTGGCCCGCTTCGCCATCCGCTACGGGGATTTTTCCCTGGATGTGGATTTGACCCTGCCCGGCCGGGGCGTTACCGCCCTGTTTGGCCAGTCCGGCTGTGGCAAGACCAGCCTGCTGCGGGCCATTGCCGGGCTGGAGCGGCACCCGGGGGGCTATCTGGCGGTGAACGGCCAGGTCTGGCAGGAAGGCCGCCATTTCCTGCCCACCCACCGGCGTCCCCTGGGCTATGTGTTCCAGGAGGCCAGCCTCTTTCCCCATTTATCGGTCCAGGCCAACCTGGCTTACGGCCAGCGCCGGGTGCCCGGGGCAGATCGGCGGGTAGCTTTCGATCAGGCCGTGGGCCTGTTGGATATCGGCCATCTCCTGGGTCGCTACCCGGACCACCTGTCCGGGGGCGAGCGCCAGCGGGTGGCCATTGCCCGGGCCCTGCTTACCAGCCCCGGCCTGTTGCTCATGGATGAGCCCCTGGCCGCCCTGGATCACCAGCGCAAGGCGGAAATTCTGCCCTACCTGGAAAAACTTCACGACGAGCTGGATATTCCCATGCTCTACGTGAGCCATTCCCCGGATGAGGTGGCCCGGCTGGCGGACCATTTGGTGCTCCTAGCCGAGGGCCAGGTGCTGGCCAGCGGCCCCCTGAAGGAAACCCTGGCCCGCCTGGACCTGCCCCTGGCCCTGGGGGACGAGGCCGGGGTGGTGGTGGAAGGGACGGTGGCGGCCCTGGACCCGGAATACGGCCTGGTGCGCATCGACTTCCCCGGGGGCGCGGTCCATGTGGCCCACGACGGGGTGAAGCTGGGCCGCCGTCTGCGCTTTCAGGTGCGGGCCCGGGACGTGAGCCTGACCCTGAATCGGGCGGAGGACACTTCCATACTCAATGTGCTGGCCGCCACCGTGGTGGCGGAAAGCGCAGCCGACACCCCAGCCCACGTGCTGCTGCGCCTGGACGCGGGGGGAACGCCCCTGCTGGCCCGGATCACCCGCCGCTCCCGGGATCAGCTGGGCATACGCACCGGCGCCCGGGTCTGGGCCCAGATCAAGGCCGTCGCCCTGCTGGCCTGATCGGCGGTCAGGGCGGCGGAGACCGCCCTGGGGCCAAAGCCGTGGGGAAAAATGGGGCGGGTACGGAACTCGCTTCGGGAAAAACTGACTACAACCTGTGTCCCAAACCCGACACCATGAAAATCGCCATCGCCACCAAGGATTTCGCCACCGTTGCCGGACATGCGGGTCAAGCCCGGCAATGGCTGATTTACGACTGCCAGCCGGGCCAGCCCCTGCCCGGGCCGACCCGGCTCAGTCTAGAAAAAGAACAGGTCATCCACTACGCGGACGACGCCCAGCCCCATCCCCTGGACGGGATGGGGGTGGTCATTGCCGCCAGCGCCGGGGACGGCTTTTTACGCCACATGGCCAAGCGGGGCGCCCAGGTGTTGCTCACCGGGGAAACCGATCCCGGTCGGGCCCTGGCCAAGGTGGTGGCCGGGGAGGTGTTGCCCGATCCCCGCTTTAATCCGACCAAACTACTATGCAAGCTGAAAGATCTGTTTTCCCCCCACTGAATTGCCCCCCTCGCTTCGGGGATAACCGCTGTGTGCTGACGGACGGGGAATTAACCGCCCTCCTGGCGGAGGATGCCCCTTATGGGGATTTGACCACCCAGGCCCTGGGCATTGCCGGGTGCCGGGGCCGTCTGGTGTTTTCCGCCCGGCAGGCCATGCGGGTGTGCGGCGTGGAAGAGGCGGTACGCCTCTTTCTGCTGGCCGGCGCGGAGGCGGAGTTAGTCCATGGCACTGGCCTGGATGCTCCCGGGGGCCAGGTGCTGCTGCGGGCCGAGGGCCCGGCCGGTTCCCTGCATCTGGCCTGGAAAACCGCCCAGATCCTGGTGGAATGGGCCAGCGGCCTGGCTACCGGGGCGGCGGAACTGGTGCGGGTGGCCGCCCCCGTGCCTGTGGCCTGCACCCGGAAAAATCCCCCGGGCACCAAGGCTCTGGCGGCCAAGGCCGTGGCTGCCGGGGGCGCGGTCATGCACCGCCTGGGCCTCTCCGAAACCCTGCTGGTCTTTCCCGAACACCGGCTCTTTCTCTCGGAAGAGCCCCGGGAATGCATCGCCCGGCTGCAACAGCGCCAGCCGGAGAAAAAAGTGGTGGTGGAGGTGAAGAACCAGGACGAGGCCCTGCTCTGGGCCCGGGCCGGGGCCGATGTTTTGCAGCTGGAAAAGTTTTTCCCCGAGCAGATCGCCGCCTGCCGTCAGGCTCTGGCGGCGGAGGGGCTGACGCCCCGGCTGGCCGCCGCTGGAGGCATCCACGCGGGCAACGGGGCCGCCTATGTGGCCGCCGGAGCCCAGGTGCTGGTGTCCTCCGCCCCCTATATGGCGCCGCCCCGGGACGTGCAGGTGGATTTTTCCGTGTGCTGACCGGGGCTCCGAGGCCCTGGGGTCCGGGATGCCTAGGGCGGGAGCCCTGGGGTGTCCGGGGGGCGCTGGGGGGAAGCCCCCGCGGTGAAACATCAATGTGCAGGGAGCCCGGATCAGGCCTGATCCGGCGGTGAGGTCCCCTTCGTGCAGAGGAACCGCTTTCTCCCGCCTTGCTGGGGGATGAGGACTAGCCTTTCCCCCAAAGGGGCCTCTCCCGGCCCATGGCGAAGCTTCGTCCTCTCTTCCCCCTCCCGATCCCACCTTTCCGCGAGACCTGCTCCTTGGGGGGTGAATCCCGGTGAGGGTTCCTACCTACGTGGATTGGCAGGACCGTGGGAAGAAGTCAGAGGCGGTGACGCCGCTCAAGGCCTAAGGCCGCCCCCGGGGCCGAGCGCCGGGCCAGGGCAGCACCAGGGCATCCCCCTCGTGCCGGACCCAGGGAGCGATGAGCCGGGCCATCCACTGCCAGAGCTGACGCTGGGTGGCGTGAGGCAGGCGGGCCCGTTGCAGCTGTCGGGCCCAGGCCTGTAACCAGGCGGCCCGGGCGGCGGGACTCAGACTCAAGGGGCCGTGGCGGCCGGTGATGCGGGCGTAGGCCAGCACCGCCCGGGCTTTTCTGCCCGGGGCCAGACCGCTCACCACCAATTCCGCCAGTTCGGCGGCCAGATCGGAAAACTCGTCTGCATCTTCCGGAAGCCAGGGGGCCAGAGGCCCGGCCTGGAGTTCTTCCGCCAGGGTCAGGCAGCGCCAGCGCAGCTTTTCTTCCCCCATTTCCCGGAGCGCCCCGGGCAGGGGCGGGGGCAGCTGGAGGGGCGGAATCGGCACCAGTAGCCGCTTTGCCTTGGGCACCGGACCGGGCCGGGGACTCCCGGTGTCCGGTGGGTTGGGGGACGAATTGTGTGGAGTTTCCGACACCGTGGGGCCTCGTTGGCAGACATCAAGCGGGGCCCGCGCCTTGCCGCCCCTGATTTCAGGGCGCCTGGGGCGGGCCCCCGGCCTTCTGGTCGCCCCCCACCTAGGGTGTGGTAAGCCCGACAAGAAAAGCCGCTACCTAGAGACTAAGCAATGAACAGGCCCGCCCCAGAGGGCGGAGGGATGTCCCCGGGCAGGCGCTTTCCCCGTCGGAACGCCTGTCCGGTGGGGCCCGGCTCAGGCCACCACGCCGAGGATCACGGCGGAGGGGCGGAAGGCCAGGGTGCTATTACCCCCCAGGCTCAGATTGGCGGCCAGGGCGTTGGCCATGACCGCCACGGCAGTGACTCCGGCGCCCAGTTCCACGCACACCTCGGTCATGTCCGCGTCCCGCTGGAGGCGGGAAATACGGCCGCAAAGCCGGTTGTAGTCGCTGTAATCCTCTCCGTCGCCGCAGCCCACCAGGAGCATGGAGGAGGCTTTGATCAGGGCCACCGCTTCCTGGCCCGGGGTCAGGCCCAGGGATTGGGCGCTGTTGCGGGTAACGCTGGCCCGCAGGGCCTGGCCTCCGGGCAGGCGCAGGGTGACCCGGTCCTGAATGCCCTGTTCCGCAATGTGTTCCACCCGGCAGAAAAACTGGTTGCGGGCGCTGGTGCGCACCGTCACCCGGTCCAGCAGGCGCAGGTCGTCGGCGAAGTGCTCGCCGAACCGTTCCAGCATCCGGTCCTGCTCCTGGCGCAGGGCCACCAGGGCCACTGCCAGGCGGCGTCCCCGATAGGTCAGGCGCAGGCCGCAGCCCACGTCCCCTTCCACCCATTCCGCAATACTTTCCCCCGCCAGATTATTCATTTCCTGGACCGCTCGCCGGGCGGAGCCGCTCTCCGCCGCCGGCACCGGCAGCATGCCGTTGGCCCGCACGGCCCGCTCCAGCCAGGCCAGACGTTCGTGTTCCCCATCGCAGGCCGCCGGATTGGGCCAACCGGCAGCCAGGGCGGGGGAGGGCAGGAGGGTGGAGGGAGAGTGGGACATGGTGGGCTACCTTTCAATTTGTTCTTCGAATGTCGCTATATAAGCGAGTAGCGTGCCACGGACCGGGAGAGGGGCGGAGAGGGGCGCCGGGTCTGCCCCGCCGGGAAGCCGGGGGGCGAGCTGGGAGCGGGCCGGGCGGCCCTGGGTGGAATCCCTTGTCGTAGAGCCGACAGGGTGGGGCAGATCAGCGCCCGGACCCGGGTTTGGGGAAGGGCCTCCCTATCCTGGTGCGCTATGTACGAAAAGATACATCGTGTTGCATTGCTGACCCGGGGCTGTCAATGGGGGTGGGATGGCCGAAGCCCCGCCAAATCTGGTTGTTTCCTTGAAAATATAACGGATGGCTAGGCCCTGGCACGGCCTTCGCTAAAGGGCCCTTGGAATCCCGCATTCCGACAATCGTTATATATCCAACAACATATTGGCGGACGGTTGGCTTTCCGACCGCCGGGGAAAAAAGGGACAGCATGGAACGGAAAATATGGGTAGGCCTCTTGGGGAGCCTGCTGCTGAACGGGGCCCAGGGGGCGGATGAGCCGGTATTTACCCTGGGGGAGGTGCAGGTTAACGGTTCCCCCCTCCAGGAGGTAGCTCCCGGCTCCGCCGTGGTGGACCTGGAGGAAATGCGCCTGCATGACCGGGAAACCGTGGGCACGGCCCTGGATTTGTTGCCCGGGGTGAATATCAGCAAGGTGGGGGCCCGCAACGAGCAGATGGCCTATGTGCGGGGCTTTGACCTGCGCCAGGTGCCGGTCTTCGTGGATGGCATTCCGGTGTATGTGCCCTATGACGGCTATGTGGATCTGGGTCGTTTCAACACCTTTGACCTGTCCCGCATCGAGGTTTCTAAGGGCTTCAGTTCCCTGGCCTACGGGCCCAATACCCTGGGGGGCGCCATTAATCTGGTGAGCCGGCGGCCCACTAAAGCCTTCGAGGGGGAAGTGGGGGGCGGTTTCACCCTCACGGACAAGGGGGAGGGCAACGGCTACCGGGCCTACGCCAATGTGGGCAGTAACCAGGGCTCCTGGTACTTCCAGGCCAGCGCCTCCTATCTGGATCAGGAATATTTCCGCCTGCCCGACAGCTTTTCCCGAGCCCCGGGGGAAGACGGGGGGGACCGGAACAACAGCTACAACCGGGACGGCAAGGTCAATCTCAAGCTGGGTTTCACCCCCAACGCCACGGACGAATACAGCATCAACTACATCAACCAGCATGGGGTGAAGGGCACGCCCCCCTATGCGGGCACGGTGGCCGGTCAGACGCCCCGCTACTGGCAATGGCCCTACTGGGATAAGGACAGCCTGTACTTCATTTCCAGTACCCGGTTTGAGCGCCAGACCCTGAAGTTCAAGGTCTATCACGATACCTACCGGAATTCCCTGTTCGCCTTCGACAACAGCAATTACAACTCCATGAAGTTCAAGTCTTCCTTCAAGAGTTGGTACAACGACTACACGGACGGGGCCAGCGTGGAAGACGATCTGGACCTGAGCGCCAGCAATGTGCTGAAGGTGGCCTACCACTGGAAGGAGGACGTGCACCGGGAACACAACGCCGGGGAGCCGGTGCGCCATTTCAAGGACCGCACCCAGGACGTGGCCTTTGAAGATACCCAGAAGTTGGGCGAACGCCTCTCCCTGGTGGGAGGCGTGGCCTTCTCCCGGCGGGAAAGCCTGGAAGCCCAGGACTACAACAGCAAAACCGGGGTGGTGTCGGATTTCAAACCCAGCGACAACTCGGCCACGGACCTGCAACTGGGCCTGTTCTACAAGACTTCCGAGACCGGCAAGCTGCACGCCACGATGGCTCGGAAAAGCCGCTTCCCCACCATCAAGGACCGTTACTCCTACCGCATGGGTACCGCCATTCCCAACGCGGACCTGAAAATGGAGCGGGCCAATAACTACGAAGTGGGTTACAGCGATCTCCTGGCCGGACGTTGGTTGGGCGAAGCCAATCTGTTCTATAGCGACATCCGGGACCTGATCCAGTCCGTGCGCATCGAGCCCACCGCCTGTTCCACCCCGCCCTGCACCCAGATGCAGAACGTGGGCCACGCGGAGGCCAAGGGGGTGGAACTGTCCCTCTCCGGCAGCCTGGGGCCCTGGGATCTGGGGGGCAATTACACCTACCTGGACCGGGTGAATCTATCCGATCCCACGGTACGGCTCACCGACACCCCCCGCAACAAGCTCTTCTCCTTCGGCACCTTGCACCATGGCGCCTGGAGCACCACGGGCAGCGTGGAAGCTTCCTCCTATCGCTATTCCTCCACGGACGGCAGCCAGGTGGCCCACGGCTTTGCCGTGGCCAATCTGAAGACCGGCTACCGCTTCGGCAACGGCACGGTGGTGGAAGCGGGCATCCGCAATCTCTTCGACCGCCTCTACGCCTATAGCGAAGGCTTTTACGAGGAAGGCCGCACCTTCTTCGTCCAGTTCAACGCCCCCCTGTGAGGAAGTCCATGTCCAAATTTTCTCCTAGCCTTACCTCCCGGGTTTTTCGCCCCGATCGGCGTCGGGCCTTGCAAACCCTGGGGGTGAGTGCCCTGGCCCTGGCCGCCCGGCCCCTCTGGGCGGCGACCAAACCCACCCCGGTGGTGGTGCTCACCGCCTATCCGGATGAGGTGCTGTCCCGCTTTGAGGCGGCCTTTGAACAGGCCTATCCCCAGTACCGGCTCCAGCTCATCTGGCGCATGCCCCACGATGCCCTGCCTTACCTGGAACAACCGGGCCAGGGCGGGGTGGATGTGTACTGGTCAGCCTCCCCCCGGAATTTCGCCCGCCTCCACCAGGAAGGGGCCTGGCGCCCCCTGCCCGTGGCTCTGGAAGGCCTGCCCGACCACATCGGTAAGACCGAGCTGCGTAATTCGGCGGCCACCTATACGGCCACGGAAATGGCGGGTTACGGCTTCGCCTGTAACGAGCCCCTACTCAAGCAACTGGGGGTGCCCCTGCCCCGGGACTGGCGCGATCTGGCCGATCCCCGGCTGGCGGGGCGTATCGCCCTGCCCATCCCGGCCCGGGTGGGGTTTGCCCCGGTAATGGTGGATCTGGTGCTCCAGGCCTATGGCTGGGATGAGGGCTGGACCCTGTGGAGCCAGATTGCCGCCCAGTCCCGCCTGGTGGATCGGGGCGCCACCTTTGTGGGGGACGAGGTGGCAGAAGGCCGGGCCGCAGTAGGCCTGTCCATCGACTTTTTTGTCCAGTCCGCCATCGCCAACGGAGCCCCCATTCGCTTCGTCTATCCGACCCACGGGGGCATTAACCCGGCCCAGATTGCCGTGACCGCCGCCGCCCCCCATGGCGACGGGGCCGCCGCCTTTGTCCAGTTTGTTTTGTCCCAAACCGGACAAAAGCTCCTCACCCATGGGGACATCCGCAAACTGCCGGTACGCCCCACCGTCTATGAGGGGCTGCCGGCGGACTACCACCGGCCCTTCCAGGCCGCGGCCCAGGGGGCCTATGACTACGACGGGCCCCGCACCCGGGATCGGCTCTCCCTGGTGGCTGCCCTGTTCCAGCAAATGCTCATCGAGCCCCAGGGGCAACAGGCGGACCTGTGGCGGCGTACCCGGCTGGCCCGGGAGCGGGGAGCCGGGCCCCAGGCCCTGGCGGATGTCTCCCGGCTGCTGGGGGTGCCGCCCCTGAGCGAGGCCCAGGCCGCCGATCCGGCCTTGCTGGCGGCCTATCGGGACCGGGTGGAAGGGGACGAATCCCCGGTGACCGCCGTGGAGGCGGCCTGGCGGGCCGCCTGTGCCCAACGCCGGGCCCAGGCCGACCAGGCCCTCAAGGAGTTGGGCGTATGAAAAATTTCAAACGTTTGGGGGCCCTGGCCTTGCTGGCTGGGGCCGGCCTGCCTCCTCTCGCCGCTTGGGGCGGCGGGACCGTGGCGGACGACAGTCGGGAAGCCTATACCAAGCCCCTGCCCGGGCTGAGCGAAAGCCAGCGTCAGGCCTTTCTTCGGGGCCGCAGCCTGTTTCGCCAGGACTGGGTAGTGGCCCCCGCCAAGGACGATACGGTGGATGGGCTGGGGCCTCTCTACAACCGGCTGGCCTGTCTTTCCTGTCACCCCAAGGAGGGCCGGGGCAAGGCACCGGACGGGCCGGAGCAGCGCATGCAGTCCATGCTGGTGCGCCTTTCCGTGCCGGGCCGGGGGCCCCACGGGGGACCCAAGCCCCATCCGGCCTACGGGGATCAACTCAACGAGGAAGGCATTCCCGGCGTCCCCGGGGAAGGCCGGGCGGATGTTCATTGGCAGGAACTGGCGCCGGTAACCCTGGGAGACGGCACCCGGGTGCCCCTGCGGCGCATGACCCTGCATTTCGTGGATTTGGCCTACGGGCCCCTGGACGGGGTGCTGACCTCTCCCCGGGTGGGGCCCTCCGTATTCGGCCTGGGGCTTCTGGAGGCGGTGCCTGTGGCCGACCTGGAAGCCCGGGCCCGGGCGGCCAAGCCGGACGGGGTGCGGGGCCGGGTGAACCGTGTGTGGGACGCCACGGCGGGCAAAACCGTGGTGGGCCGCTTTGGCTGGAAGGCCAATATGCCCAGTCTGGTCCAGCAGATCGCCGGGGCCATGCGGGGGGATTTGGGCATTACCTCCCCCATTTTCCCGGAACAGAACTGCATGGCGGGCCAGACCGCCTGCCGTCGGGCCCCCGCCGGGGGTGAGCCGGAGCTGACCGCCGCCCAGCTGGAAGATCTGCGTACCTATCTGGCCCTCCTGGCCGTGCCCGCCCCCCGGGATCAGGATCAGGCGCCGGTCATGCGGGGCAAGGCCCTGTTTAGCCGCCTGGGCTGTGGCCAGTGCCACCAGCCCGAGCTCCACACCGGCGCCCATAGGGCCTTCCCCCAACTGGCCAAGGTGACCATTGCCCCCTACACCGACCTGCTGCTCCATGACATGGGGCTCGGTCTGGCGGACGGCCGGCCGGATTTCCGGGCCGGGGGCCGGGAGTGGCGCACGCCGCCCCTGTGGGGCCTGGGGCTACAGGAAAAGATCAACGAGCACAGCACCCTGCTCCACGATGGCCGGGCCCGCAATGTGACGGAGGCCATTCTCTGGCACGGGGGAGAAGCCCGGCGGGCGCGGCAGCGCTTTGTGGCACTGGATCGGGGAGGCCGGGAGGATTTGCTGCGCTTCCTGGCCTCCCTGTAAGAGGCACCGGTCCGGGGGCTTACCCCGGACCGGTGAGGGAAGAGGTTTGTTTTATCGTCGCGTCCCCATGGGACATTGGTCGGGCGGGGTGCCGGGGAAACCGGACGCTCCGCCCTTTTTTTACCGCCGGTGGGTCGGCTTTATGGTCCGGCCCGAACGGGGGCTTTTCAGCACTGGGCGGCGATGGCCTTCACCAGTTCCGCCCCTACCCGATCCTGGGGATCGAAGCGTTCCAGCTGATCCAGGTAGCTTCTGGCCTCCGCCGTGCGGTGCTGGCGCAGCAGGGTAAAGGCCAGGGCTTTCAGGGAAAAGAGGTAGAACCGGGGCGCCGGGCCCAGGGGCTCGGCGAAATGGTTGGGCCCGGGGGCGTCCAGGGGAAACCCGGCGGCCCCGGCAGCGGCCGCCAGCCCGGCCCGCATCCAGTGTTCCGCCTCCGGGAAGTGCTGGCGGTAGAAGTGGAATTTGTAGAGTCCCAGGTACACGGCGAAGTTGTCCGGTGCCTGTTGGTGGGCCTGGCGCAGCAGGCTTTCCCCCTCCCCGTCGTCCCGGGTTTCGGCGGCGGCCAGGAGCAGCCGGGCCACCGGATCGGGAACATCGCCGCAATAGCCGGGCAGGGGGCCCCCGTCCGGGTCCGCCAGTTCTTCGATTAGCCCCATAGGAAGGGGGGCGCCAGCAATCTTTCCACCGGCTCGTCGAATTCCAGGTGACGGTCGAAGATTTCCCCCACGTCTTCCACCTGGACGTGCTGGTACAAGACCCCTTCCGGATAGACCAGCACGTGGGGGCCGCCGTCGCAGGGGCCGAGGCAGCCGCAGGCGGTAACCGCGAAGCGGTCAAAGGCGTTGCGGTTGGTGAGCTCCTGGAAAAAGGCCTGCATTACCGCCTGGCCGCCGGTGGCGCTGCAACTGCCCCGGGGGTGTCCCGGGGGGCGGCTCTGGGTGCAAACAAAGACGTGCTTCTTGGGCTTGGCCATGCTGAACTCCTGTTGTTCTCTGCCGGGGGCGGCGTTCTTTGCGCCGCGTCTGCCGGAAACTCCCTGAAAACCTTGCCGGGCCCGGAGCCGTGCCTAGGAGGCGTTGCCGGCGATGCGCTTTTCCAGGGCGGCCACGTGTTCCCCTTCTTCCTTGGCGAATTCCTCCGCCATGCGTTTCACCCGGGGATTGGCCGTGGCGGCGGCGATGTCCGCGTAGAAGGCCCGGCTGCGCTGTTCTCCGTCCAGAGCCAGGGCCAGGGCCCCGGGCACGTCCATGAAGCCGTCCACCCCGGCCCAGGCCGCGGTTTCCGGGCTGGTGCCATCGGGCCATTGATATTCTTCTGGCTTCAGCACCGGGGGGTGGCGAAAGCCGCCCCGTTCCGTGGCTTCCGCCAGGTGCAGGCGGGAGAAGTGGGCCATCTGGCGGAAAAAGGCGGCCACGTCAGCGCTGCCCAGAGTCTGCATGCTGGTGGCCAGTTCTTCATAGCGCCGGGCCGAATCCGTCTCCAGACGGATGGCGTGGGCCAGGAAGAGATGTATGTCGTCCATGATGTTCTTTTACCTTGTGAGGAAAGGGGGCCGGGGGCGGCGGACCTGCGCCGTTGCCCCCGGGGACCCGGTACGGCTCAACCGAACTTGAAAAGAATGCCGAAGCCGCCCCGGGGCCATTCCCAGTCCAGGTTCCGGTGTTCGTCGCAGATGATGCGGCAGGTGCCGCACTCCAGGCAGCCGTCGGAGATGAGTACCACCTTGCCGTTGCCTTCCTGGGTGTAGCAGCCCGCCGGGCAGCACACCGTGCATTGCTGGTCAGCGCACTGGTGGATGCAGACCTCCGGGTCCTTGATCTTGATGTGGGGCCGGCCCCCATCCACCCGGTAACGGTCCTGGAACAGCTTTTCTTCTACCTTCATCATGGTCATATCCTCCGCTTACTCCACCGCACGCCAGAACTTGAAAGCGTCGCCGATCAGGCCAAAAAGGGAACGGGAAGCCAGGAAGCTTTTCTTGATTTCCTTTTCCTTGGTCTTTTTATCCACCCCATCCACCCGGATCAGATGCTGGGCGGCCTTGGACAGCAGTTCCGGATAGGTGGTAAAGAACTGCTTGTTCTGGTGGAAGATGTCCGGCATGCGCCGGTATTTTTTCAGGTCCTTCATGACAAAACTGTCGTCCAGACGGGCCTTGTAGGCGGCCAGGTTGGCAGCGTTGAAGGGCTTGCCTGCCGCTTTCAGTTCCACCAGGGTCTGGGCCGCCAGCATGCCGGTGGTCATGGCCAGATTGGAGCCTTCCCGGTGGATGCCGTTCACAAACTGGCCCGCATCCCCGGCGATCATCCAGCCGTCCCCATACACCTGGGGCACCGCGTTGAAGCCCCCTTCCGGAATCAGGTGGGCGGCGTATTCCTTCATTTCGCTGCCGGCGATCAGGGGGGCGATGGAGGGATGGTTCTTCATCTGGTCCAGCAGCTGGTAGGGGGTGACTTTCTGTTTCTTGAAGTCGGAGAGCATGCAGCCCACCCCCAGGGTGATGGATTCCTTGTTGGTGTAGAGGAACCCGGTGCCCATCATGCCGGCGCTGATCTTGCCCGCCATTTCGATGACCACCCCTTCATCCTCGCCGATGTTGAAGCGGGATTCGATGGTTTCCTGGGGCAGGAAGTGGATTTCCTTCACCGCCAGGGCCACGTCCTTGGGCTTGATCTCTGGATGGAAGTTGGCCTTGGTGGCTAGGCGGGAATTGGCCCCGTCGCAGAGGATCACGGCGTCGGCGTGAATTTCCCCGCCCTTGCGGTCCGTGAGCACCCCCACCACCTTGTTGCCGTCCAGGAGCAGTTCGGTGACCGTGGTTTCACAGATCACCAGGGCTCCCGCTTCCCGGGCCTTTTTGTTGAACCACTGGTCAAAGTGGGCCCGGATGATGGTGTAGCGGTTGTAGGGAGGCTTGTTGAAATCCTCGGAGCGGTAGTGGCTGCCGATGTAGGAGCTGTCGTCCAGGACCCACACCCGCTGTTCGATCAGGTGCCGTTCCAGGGGCGCTTCGTCCCGGAAGTCCGGGATGATTTTTTCAATGGCGTCGGAATACAGAATGGCGCCCTGGACGTTTTTCGAACCCGGGGTTTCCCCCCGTTCGATCTGCAGGACCTTGAGGCCGCCCTTGGCCAGGGTGTAGGCCGCCGCGTTACCGGCCATGCCGGCTCCTACGACGATGACGTCAAATTTTTCAGGCATTTAAGACTCCTTCCGGAAAACGCTGACCGCTTGTCTGGCGGCGCTTCCCGAGGTGGGCAAGAGGAAACGGGGGCGGAGGGTGGGCTGGCCCGGGCACATGGCTCAACCCGCTTTCCGGACCTGGGCCATGTGGGCCTTGAAGGCCTCGGTCAGGGCCGGGAGGATGGTCATGGCATTGCCGACGATGCCGTAGTGGGCAAAGTCGAAAATGGGGGCATTGGGGTCCGTGTTGATGGCGATGATCACGTCCGAGCCGTCCATGCCCACCCGGTGCTGGATGGCGCCGGAAATCCCGGCGGCGATGTAGAGCTTGGGGCGCACCGTCTTGCCCGACTGGCCCACCTGCCGGTCCAGTTCTACCCAACCTGCCTGGACCACAGGCCGGGAACCCCCCACTTCCGCCCCGAGCACCTTGGCCAGATCCCAGACCAGCTGGAAGTTTTCCGGCTTTTTCAGGCCCCGGCCGCCGGAGACGATGATGTCGGCAAAGGGCAGATTGGGCTTGTTGCGGGTGTCATCCGGGATGAATTCCAGGACCTTGGTGACAATGCTGGTTTCCAGCATGGTGAAGGGCACAGGGATGATTTCCCCGGTGCGGGATTTGTCCTCGTCCGGCATGGCCATGACCCGGGGGCGCACGGTGGCCATCTGGGGCCGGTGGCGCTGGGTCATGATGGTGCAGAGCAGGGAGCCGCCGAAGGTGGGCCGGGTGGAGGCCAGATTGCGGCCCCCTTCCTCGATGACCAGCTCGGTGCAGTCCGCCACCAGGCCGGTGCCCAGGGTGGTGGCCACGGAGCCGGCCAAATCCCGGCCCAGGGTGGAGGCGCCGAGCATGAGGATTTCCGGCTGGTAGGTATTTACCAGGTCGGTGAGGGCCTTGGTGTAGGGCTCATTGCGGTAATCCTTGAGCACCTCATCCTGGAGCAGGTAGCACTTGTTGGCACCGAAGTGGAAGGCTTCCTGGCAGATGCCCGCGCCCCGTTCCCCCGGGCCGCAGATGACCACGCCGCAGAGTTCCACCCCCAGGGTGTCGGCCAGTTTGCGGCCTTCCCCCAGCAGTTCCCAGGAAACCGGGTGCACTTCCCCCCGTTCGCTTTCGATGAATACCCAGACGTGCTTGTAATTGACGAAGCGGGGGTCCAGTTCGACCTTCTTACGCGCGGGTTTTTTGACTTGTTCGCTCATGTTGATGTCTCCCTGTTACATCGCCCGCTTGGCGATTTCCTTTTCCAGCTTGGGGTTCTGGGTGAACACCTTGGCCAGCAGCGTGGCGGCTAGGTTCTTCGGGTCCCCGTCCACCGTCTCGATCATTTCCGCCCGCTGACTGCGGGGCTTGGGGGCGAAGACCTTGCCCACCACCGTGGGGCTGCCCTTGAGGCCGATATTGGTCACCTCGGCGATGCCTGCCATTTCCCGGTTCCACACCTTGAGGTCGTAGCGGGCGGCCCGGAACAGATCGTCCAGGTCGCCGAAGCGCATTTCATTGGTGCCTTCCAGCATGGTGATGAGGCAGGGCATGGCGGTCTTGAGCAGCTGCACCCCGCCTTCGGCCCGGCGTTCCACCTGGACTTCCCGCTTTTCCAGATCCACGCCGACGATCTTGGAAACGTAGGTGAGCAGCTGGTAATTGAGGCGCTTGGCGATGCCTGGGCCTACCTGGGCCGTATCCCCGTCGATGGTCTGCTTGCCGGTGAAAATGATGTCCACCGGCTGCTTTTCCATGATTTTCTTAATGGTGGAAGACAGGGCGTAGGAGGTGGCCAGGGTGTCCGAACCGGCGAAGGCCCGGTCGGAGACCAGAATGGCGTCGTCCGCCCCGAAGGAGAGGCACTTGCGCAGAGCCGCTTCCGCCATGGGAGGCCCCATGCAGACCACGGTTACCGTGCCGCCGAACTTGTCCTTCAGGCGCAGGGCTTCTTCCAGGGAGAAGAGGTCGAAGGGGTTGATGATGGCCGGCACCCCCTGACGCATGATGGTGTTGGTGACCGGGTGCACCCGAATCTGGGCCGAGTCCGGCACCTGCTTGATACAGACGACGCTATGCATGGCGAGCTTCTCCTAAGGAGTGGCGCAGGCTGTCCAGGGACACCTGCTGCACACCCTGATGAAAGACCTTGAAAACCTTTTGTTCGATACCGGAGGAATGGACGAAGTCCGTATAGGCCCGGAGCAGCAGCTCCTGGCACTTGGCCCGGGCCAGCCCGTCGTTGAGGCCCGTCAGGCCGCCTTCCCGGGCCAGGTACTGGTTGAAGCGCTTGAGAATGTGCAAGCGGGAAACGCTTACCACCTTGGGGTCGTATTCCAGGCCGAAGTAATTGAGGAACTCTTCGGCGCTGGAAAGCTTTTGCAGTTCGTCCATCAGGGCTTCCATGGCTTTCTCCTTTTCAGGAAGCAGCCGGACGGCTGCTCTCCAGGTAGTAACTCATCAGTTCCCGAAATCCGGGGGGGCGTTTGTAGGCCATGGCGTAGTTGCGCACCCGGGGCAGAATGCGCCGGGCCCGGTCTTCGCTCAGTTCAATGCCCAGGTCCCGGTAGGCGTGGATCACCGAGCTGGAGCCGGAATGCTTGCCCAGGATGATGCGGTGGCCCTTGCCGATTTCCGCCGGATCGAAGGCCTGGTAATTGGCCGGATTCTTGGTCAGGCCATCCACGTGGATGCCCGCTTCGTGGGTGAATACGTTGGCCCCCACGATGCTTTTATTCACCGCCACCGGCCGGCCCGAGGCCCGGGCCACCAGATCGGAAATTTCCGGGAATTTCAGGGGATCGACCCCCGTGTCCATGTTGTAGAGGTGCTTCAAGGCCACCACCGATTCTTCCAGGGCCGCGTTGCCCGCCCGTTCTCCCAGACCGTTCACCGTGGTGTTGATGTGGGTGGCTCCGGCACAGGCGGCAGCCAGGGTGTTGGCGGTAGCCAGGCCCAGGTCATCGTGGGCGTGCATTTCAATTTCCAGATCGCTCTCCGCCCGCAGGGCCTTGATCCGGTCGAAGGTGGCGAAGGGGTCCAGCACCCCCAGGGTGTCGGCGAAGCGGAAACGGCGGGCGCCGGCGGCCTGGGCTGCGGCCAGCACCTGATGGAGGAAATCCAGATCGGCCCGGGAGGAATCCTCCCCGCCGACGCACACATCCAGCCCCGCGTCCCGGGCCAGGGGGACGAAGCGGCGGATGCTGTCCAGCACCCAGCGGTGGTCCTTGCCCAGCTTGTGGCGGATTTGCAGGTCGGAGACGGGGACGGACAGATTGACGATGTGGGCGCCGCACTGGCGGGCCACTTCCAGGTCACTGGCGCACATGCGGCCCCAGACCATGAGCCGGGAGGGCAGGTCTTCCGCCGCAATGGCCCGGATCACTTCCTGCTCCAGGGGGCCCATGGCCGGAATGCCCACCTCCATTTCCGGCACGCCCGCCGCCGCCAAGGCGCGGGCGATAGCCAGCTTTTCCTCGGCAGTAAAGGCGACCCCGGCGGTCTGTTCGCCGTCCCGCAGGGTGGTGTCGTTAATGGTGATGATCCGGTTCGTCGTCATGGCATAACCTCTCGCCAGGGACTACGCAATAAGGGTGCCAACCGGAATGACAGTGGCTAATTCAAGTTAAAACAAAGGCTTGTAATGAAATGGCGGTACGGGGAAGGGGCTGTAAGAAATGCGACAAATGTCGGATTTCACCCCGGAGGAGGAATCGGCCCCGGGGAAAGGGGCGGAGGAGCGGGAGGGGGAAAGGTCCCCGGCCGGGGAGGGCCGGGGATGGGCGCTACGGAGTAACTTAGAGGGCGGCGAAGGCCTTTTCGGCGGCGGCCAGGGTGCTGGCTACGTCGGCTTCGCTATGGGCCACGGAGACAAAACCCGCTTCATAGGTGGAGGGGGCGAAGTAGTGGCCAGCGTCCAGCATGGTGTGGAAGAAGCGGTTGAAGCGTTCCTTGTCGCATTCCATCACTTCACTGTAGGAAGTGGGGGGGGCGGCCCGGAAATAGAGGCCGAACATGCCCCCCATCGCCTGGGCGGAGAAGGGAATACCGTGCTTTTGGGCGGCGGCGGTGAGGCCATCCGTGAGCTGCCGGGTGCGGGTGGATAGGGTCTGATAAAAGCCCGGAGCCCGGGTGGCCTTCAAGGTTACCAGGCCAGCGGCCACTGCCACCGGGTTGCCGGACAGGGTGCCGGCCTGATAGACCGGGCCCAGGGGGGCGATTTTTTCCATGATTTCCCGCTTGCCGCCAAAGGCTGCCAGGGGCATGCCGCCGCCGATGACCTTGCCCAGGGTGGTCAGGTCCGGGGTGATGCCAAAGAGGCCCTGGGCGCACTGGGGCCCGACCCGGAAGCCGGTCATCACCTCGTCGAAAATGAGCACGGCGCCATGGCGGGTGCACAGCTCCCGGGCGGCCTTGAGGAATTCGGGCTTGGGGGCCACCAGATTCATGTTGCCCGCCACCGGTTCCACGATCACGGCGGCAATTTCCTGACCCCGGGTGGCGAAGGCGTCGGCCAGCTGCTGGGGATCGTTGTAGTCCAGCACCAGGGTGTGCTTGGCCACGTCGGCGGGGACGCCGCCGGAGGAGGGGTTGCCGAAGGTGAGCATGCCCGAGCCCGCCTTCACCAGCAGGCTGTCCGAGTGGCCGTGGTAGCAGCCCTCGAATTTCACCAGCAGATCCCGGCCCGTATGGCCCCGGGCCAGGCGGATGGCGCTCATGGTGGCTTCCGTGCCGGAGGACACCAGCCGCACCATGTCTACGGAGGGCAGCAGGTCACAGAGCAGGTCCGCCAGTTCCACTTCCCCTTCCGTGGGGGCGCCGAAGGAAAGCCCCCGGGAGGCGGCTTCCTGGACCGCTTCCACGGTTTCCGGATGGGCGTGGCCCAGGATCAGGGGGCCCCAGGAGCACACGTAGTCCAGATAGCGCTTGCCGTCCGCGTCCCAGGCCCAGGGGCCTTTGCCGCCAGCGAAAAAGGGCGGGATGCCGCCCACGGAGCCGAAGGCCCGCACGGGGGAATTCACGCCGCCCGGGATATGGCGCTGGGCGGCTTCAAACAGGGACTGGTTACGGCTGGTCATGGCAGGTGCTTTCCCTAAAAAGACGTTGATAGGCGGCGGCCCGGGCAGGGATGTCCGGGGCCTGAAAAAGGTCGCTCACCACCGCTAGACACTGGGCGCCGGCAGCCAGCACCGGGGCGGCGTTGGTGAGGGTAATGCCGCCGATGGCGGCCAGGGTGAGGCCGGGATAGGCGGGGAGCAGTTCCCGGCGGGCCCGCTGGAGCAGGCTCAAGGGGGCCTGGACGGCGCCGGGCTTGGTGGGGGAAGCATAGATGGCGCCAAAGGCCACGTAGCTGGCCCCCGCCTGGGCGGCTTGCTGGGCCAGGGCGAATTCGTTGTAGCAGGAGGCCCCCAGTATCCGGTCCGGCCCCAGGGCGGCCCGGGCGGCGGCCAGATTCCCGTCTTCCCGGCCCAGATGGACCCCGTGGGCCCCAATGGCCAGGGCCAGTTCCAGGTCGTCGTTGATGATCAGCCGGGCGCCGTGGCGCTGGCAGAGCGCCAGGAGGGCGGTGGCCTGTTCCCGGCGCCGGGTCCGGTCGCCGCTTTTTTCCCGGTACTGGAGCAGGGGGGCGCCGCCGGCCAGGGCGGCTTCCGCCTGGGCCAGTAAGGCAGGGGTGGACAGACCGTCCGGGGTGACGGCGTAGAGCCCCCGGGCCGGGGCGTGGCGGGGAAAACGCTGCTCAGACATGGCCGGAGCCATTGTCCTCGGCGGCCCGGGCCCAGAAAAAGCGGTCCGGAATGTACTGGCCCATGCCCGGGCGGAAACCGGCGGCCAGGGCCTGCCAGGTGTAGTCCTGGGCATCCCGCACCGCATCGCCGATGCTCTGACCGTTGGCCAGATTGGCGGCGATGGCGGAGGCCAGGGTGCAGCCCGAGCCGTGGTAACTGCCCGGCAGGCGCTCCCAGCGGTCGGCCCGGACCATGCCCGTTTCCCCGTAGAGGGTGTTGATCACCTTGGCGGTGTTTTCGTGGGTGCCGGTGAGGAGCACGAATTCAGCCCCGTAGCTGAGGAGGCGCCGGGCGCATTCGTCCAGCTCCGGCTCCTCCTCGTCATCCTCGTCCGCCAGACGGCGGGCTTCCAGACTGTTGGGGGTGACTAGGGTGGCCTGGGGAATGAGCATTTCCCGCAGGGCGGCGATCATGTCCTCCGTGGCCAGTTCATCCCCCCGGCCGGACGCCAGTACCGGGTCTAGCACCAGGGGAATGTCCGGGTAATCGGACACAATGCTGGCGATTACCGAGGTATTTTCCACGCTGCCCACCAGCCCGATCTTGAAAGCGGCCACGGGCATGTCTTCCAGCAGGCAGCGGGCCTGATCCTCCACCCAGTCCGGGTCCATGGCCTGGATGGCCTCCACCCCCACCGTGTCCTGCACCGTCAGGGCGGTGATGACGGACAGGGGATGGCAGCCCAGGCTGGCCTGGGTGAGCAGATCAGCCTGGATGCCCGCGCCCCCGGAAGGGTCGGCGGCGGCAAAGGTAAGAACGATGGGGGGCAGCAGTTGGGGGGTGGGTGTGGTCATGGAGCCTGGAGGGGGCGGGCCGGAGCCCGGCTGGGAAAAGTCACCCAATTTTATCCTGAATCCCCCTTCCCCATGAATCGGCGGGGAAAGTCCCGGCTTTGTCCCGGGGAGCCCCGGGCCGGGGAAAAGACGGGAGGCCGGGAAAAAACCTGGGAAGGGGAAGGAAATAGGTGGGAAAAAGTGCGCTCGAAGATCAGGAAATAGGGTAAAAAGTGCTTTTTAGTCCGTACCCTGGCCGGGTTTTCTAAGAAATGACCATAAGCATTTCATGGAAATCTAGGCAAATTGGGGGGACCGTATTAGTATTGCCGCATAATTCATAAGACTGGTTAATAGCCCAGATATTGGGAGGTCGATGTGCCGGAAGTCCACAATCTGCGTGGCGTGAAGGTGATGGTGATTGACGACAGCAATACCATCCGTCGCAGCGCGGAGATTTTCCTCGTTCAGGCAGGGTGCCAGGTGGTGCTGGCAGAAGACGGATTCGATGCCCTGTCCAAGATTGCCGATCATCAGCCCGATATCGTCTTCTGCGACATCATGATGCCCCGTCTGGATGGCTATCAGACCTGTGCCCTGATCAAGAAAAATCCCCGTTTTCGCTCCACTCCGGTGGTCATGCTGTCCTCCAAAGACGGCCTGTTTGACCGTGCCCGGGGGCGGATGGTCGGTTCCGACCAATACCTCACCAAACCCTTTACCAAAGACAGCCTGCTCCTGGCCGTGGCGGAACACGGTCAGCCCCAGGTGCAGTGAATGAAATTAGAGAGAGCAAGAGGTTTTCTATGTCTGTGAAAAAAATTCTGGTGGTGGACGACTCCCCCACAGAGCGCCATTTCATGGTGGAAATTCTGACCAAGAGCGGCTACCAGGTGGTGACGGCGGAAAATGGCGAGGATGGTATCGCCAAGGCCAAGGCGGAAAAGCCGGATCTGGTGCTGATGGACGTGGTGATGCCCGGCCTCAACGGCTACCAGGCCACCCGCACCCTGACCCGGGATGACGATACCAAGGACATCCCGGTCATCGTCTGCACCTCCAAGGGCCAGGAAACGGACAAAATCTGGGGCCTGCGCCAGGGGGCTCAGGATTACCTGGTGAAGCCCATTAATCCGGAAGAGCTGTTGGCGAAGATTTCCGCCATCTAAACCTGGGGCCCGGCCGGTATGGCGAAAAAGATCAGTCTCCGCGAATTCCAGGAACACCTGGCCTCCCGCCTCTCCGGGGCGGCCAAGGGCCAGGGGGCGGCGGGTTTGCTCGGCGTACAGGCGGGCAATGCCCTGTGGTTGCTGAATCTGAGCGATACGGGGGAAATCGTGCCCCTGAGCGCCGAACTCACCCCGGTGCCCCTGACCCAGCCCTGGTTTGCCGGGCTGGCCAATATTCGGGGCAGCCTTTATGCCGTGGCAGATTTCTCCGCCTTCCTGGGGGGGGAGCCCACCCCCCGGAACAGCAATGCCCGGCTGTTACTCATCGGCACCCGCCACGGCAGCAACGCGGCCCTGCTGGTGACCCGTTCCCTGGGCTTGAAGAACATCGACACCCTGACCTCCCGGCCCGCCGATACGGCGGCGCCCGCCTGGGGACAGGCCTCTTTCACGGATGGCGAACAACGTACCTGGCGCAAGCTGGAAGTACGGGCCCTGCTGTCCGATCCGAATTTCATGCAGATATGTGGTTGAGTCCGGTCATGGGTGACTGCCTTATGCCGACCCCCGATTCATTTTGGAGACCCAAATGGCGTTCAAGCTGAAATTGCCCAAATTCTCTCTCGGCAAGGGCAAATCCGCCCAACCCATCGGTGATGAAACGCTGGCCGCTCCCACCAAGATCATGGAAGCCCAGGCCCCAGCCGCTGCCCCCAAGAAGCACAAGAAAAAGAGCAAGGAACCGGCGGCGGTGGTGGCCAATTTCCTCGGCCAATATCCGGTTATCAAGCAGTTGCAGATTCTCGGCTCCGGGCTGCTGGTCATTGTGCTGGTGACCGGGGGGCTGATCTACCATGACAACCGGGACTCCACCTACGGCACGGCCTATGTGGCGGCTTCCGGGGAAATGCGCATGTTGTCCCAACGCCTGGCCAAGGCTTCCGCCCAGGCCCTGCAAGGGAATCCGGTGGCCTTCCAGCAGTTGAAGGATTCCCGGGAAAAGTTCTCCTCCCTGCTCCAGCATCTGTCCTCCGGCGGTGAAATCAACGACGTGGCGGTGCCTCCTTCACCGGACGGGGTTCAGCCCCAGTTGCAGGCCCTGGTAACGGAATGGGACAAGACCAATAAAAATGCCCAGGCCCTGCTGGGCATGGAAAAGAACCTGGTATCCCTGGGCAAGGACGTGTCCACCATCAACGGCAAAAATCCCCAGCTGCTGGAATTGTCCGAGCAGGTGGCGGCCATGAAGCTGCAAAGTAACGGGGGCGCCCACGACATCGCCGCCGCCAACCAGCTGGTGATGCTGACCCAGCGGATTGCCAAGAACGCTTCCGCCCTGCTGGTGGGCAGTGCCATCGACCCGGAAGTGGCCTTCCTCCTGGGGAAGGACACCAACAGCTTTCGCGACATTCTGGACGACCTGATCAAAACCAGTCCCAAGTCCTCCTCCCCCAGTGACGTGGGAGCCAAGCTGGCGGAACTGGATGAAGTCTTCAAGGAATACCAGCAGGCCGTGGGCGGCATTCTGGGCAATATGCAGCGCCTGGTGCTGGCCAAGCAGGCCGGTTCCGCCATTTTCAGCGGCAGCGAACAACTGCTGAGTGCTACGGACAAGCTGGCCCAGGGCTACCAGGACGAACTGTCCGAACGGGCCATCTACATTGTGCTGCTG
The DNA here is from genome assembly GCF_018905915.1 of Azospira inquinata. Lineage (NCBI taxonomy): Bacteria > Pseudomonadati > Pseudomonadota > Betaproteobacteria > Rhodocyclales > Rhodocyclaceae > Azospira > Azospira inquinata. Next base: position 1,299,468 of record NZ_CP064782.1, on the reverse strand, counting down.
GTGCTCCTGGTGCTGGCCGCCCTGGCTGCCCTGGTGCTGATGGCCAAGATTTACCTGGATGACACCCGGCGCCGGGCGACGGAATCCGAACGCATGCGCCAGGAATCGGAACAACAGAACCGGCAGAATCAGGACGCCATTCTGCGGCTGATGAATGAGCTGGGGGACTTGGCCGACGGGGATTTGACCGTGACCGCCACCGTGTCCGAGGACATCACCGGGGCCATCGCCGACTCCATCAACTACACCATTGAAGAACTGCGGGTGTTGGTGGGCCGGATCAACGACGCGGCCAACCGGGTGACCCAGGCCACGGAAATGGCCCGGCGTACCTCTGAAGAACTGCTGCTGGCCGCCGAACGCCAGTCCCAGGAAATTCAGAACGCCGGGGAATCCGTGCTGTCCGTGGCCAATTCCATGAGCCAGATGTCCGGGGAAGCCACCCAGTCCGCCCAGGTGGCCCGCCAGTCCCTGTCCGCCGCCGAAAAGGGGACCCAGGCCGTGCAGGATTCCATCAAGGGCATGAACGAAATTCGTGAGCAGATCCAGGAAACCGCCAAACGGATTAAGCGGCTGGGGGAAAGCTCCCAGGAAATTGGCGAAATCGTGGAACTGATTTCCGACATTACGGAACAGACCAACGTACTGGCTTTGAACGCGGCCATTCAGGCCGCTTCCGCCGGGGAAGCCGGGCGCGGCTTCACGGTGGTGGCGGAAGAAGTGCAGCGTTTGGCGGAACGGTCCGCCGAGGCTACCAAGCAGATTGCGGCCATTGTGAAGACCATTCAGACGGATACCCAGGACGCCGTGTCCGCCATGGAACAATCCACCCAGGGCGTGGTGGAAGGGGCCAAGCTGTCTGATGCCGCCGGTCAGGCCCTGGCGGAAATCGGTACCGTGTCCCAGAACCTGGCCAGCCTGATCGAAAACATTTCCTCCGCGACCCAGGAACAGGCCCGTTCCGCCGCCGGTGTGGCGGAAGCCATGCAGGACATTCTCAAGGTGACCGAACAAACCACGGCCGGGACCAAGCAGACCGCCGAAGCCGTCGGCGAACTGGCCAGTCTGGCTACCGAACTGAAGGGCTCGGTGGCGGGCTTCAAGGTGTCCTGATCCCCTGACTCAAACGAAAGCCACTGATGACGGCAGCAAGCGAATTTGATGTGGGGCCCCTCACCTGGGTGAAGGGGGAAATCGACGCGGCCCTGGATCGGGCCGAGCAGGCCCTGGGCCAATATGAGTCGGCCGAAGGCGGCGATCTCACCCAGATCAAGTTTGCCCGTACCCATCTGCACCAGGTCCAGGGCGCTCTGACCATCGTGGGTCTGGACGGGGTGACCCAGTTCATCGAGGCGGTGGAAGGGGAACTGGACGATCTGGAGCAGGGCAAGCGCCCTGCCGATGCACCGGCCCTGGCCTTGGTGCGCCGGGCCTTCCAGGCCATTCGTCGCTATCTGGACGACCTCCTCAATGGGGAGCCCAACCAGCCCCTGCGGCTTTTGGATCTCTATGAGGAAGTGCAGCGGGCTCGGGGTGTGGACAGTGCCGGTGGTGCCGACCTGTTTTACCCGGACCTGTCCGTGCGTCCTCCCCGGCGCAGCGCCCCGGTGGCCCCCCTGGCCCCGGCGGCCCTGACCAAACATCTGAAAAAACAACGGGCCCTGTTCCAGCGGGGCCTGCTGGCCTGGCTGCGGGGCGACCGGGCTGGGCTGACCACCATGGGCCAGGCCCTGGCGGCCATCGAATCCAGCCAGGAAGACGTGCCGTCGGCCCGGGCTTTCTGGTGGGCCTCCCAGGGCTTCCTGGCGGCCCTGGCCGCAGGCAGTCTGGCGGCAGGCACGGACGTGAAATCCCTCTGCGCCCGCATCGACCTGCAAATTCGCCGCCTCATCGAAGGCTCCCGAAATTTCGCCGAACGCCTGCTGCGGGACGTGCTCTACAAGGTGGCCCAGAGCGACGGGGCGGACCCGGCGGTGGCGGCGGTACAACAATCCTACGGCCTTACCTCCCTGCTGCCTGCACAGCAGAGTGCTGGCCGCCCGGAACGTCCGCCCCAGGATGGCCTCCTGCGCCGTCTGCGGGAAGTGGTGGTGAGCGGGGAAGAAGCCTGGGGCAAGTTCTGCGCCGGCAGCGCCTCCGCCCTGGGGACCTTCAAGGATCAGACCGGTGCCTTGGCCCAGGGCTGTCGGGGCTTGCAACAGCCCGATCTGGCCCATCTGGCGGATGCCCTGGCCCAGGCTGCCGCCTGGGTGGCGGCCCAGCCTTCCCGGCACAGCGAAGCCCTGGCCATGGAAATGGCCACCGCCATTCTGCTGGTCAGCCAGGCCCTGGAAAATTTCCATCGTCTGGGCGCCGATTTCCCCCATCAGGTGGAGGTCATGACCGCCCGCCTGTCCGCCTGTCTGGCGGGTACGCCTCCCGCCGCTGGCGCCGAGGTGCCGGGCCTGGACGAAATGTCCCGGCAGGCCCAGGAAAAGCTCCTTAACAGCCAGGTAGCCAAGGAAATCCAGTCCAATCTGGTTCAGATCGAACAGGTGCTGGACAGCTTTTTCCGGGACCCGAGCCGGCGGGACGATCTGGCCAGTGCCCAGGCCCTGCTCAAGCAGGCCGTGGGCGCCCTGAGTATGCTCGGCCAGGAAGCCGCCGCCAACGCCCTGCGGGATTGCGCCGCCCAGGTGGACCGCTTCGCCCAGGACGACTACCAGCCGACGGAGCAGGATTTCGAAGGGGTGGCCGACCAGCTTTCCGCTCTCGGCTTCTTTGTGGAGGCCCTGCCCCGGGAACTGGCCAAGGGTACGGCGGATTTCACCGCCTTCACCCACCATCTGGGGCCCCAGCCTGATACCCAGGAGGCGGACCCTCTGCCGGAAGCGGCGGCCGTGATGCCTTCCGTGGAGCAGGAGCTGGTCAAGCAAAAGCGGGAAACCCAGAACCTGCTTTCCGCCCTGAAAGAACAGCCCGCCGATCCGTCCCTGCGCCAGGAATTGAAGGAAAATCTGGAATCCCTGCAAAAGGGCGCGGATCTGGTGGCGGACAAAACCCTGGGGGAACAGGCCAAAGCGGCCCTCTCCGCCCTGGAAGCCACGCCCCCCGCCCACGGGGAAGCGGTGCCCCATTTGGAAGCCGCGGTGGCCACCCTGCAAGGCCCCAGCGCTGCCGCCCCCGCCCCCTCCGCCGAAACCCTGGCCCTGTCCCAGGCTTCCGGCGAAGAGCTGGACGCGGAACTCCTTTCCATCTTCCTGGAAGAAGCCCAGGAAGTGCTGGCCACCATTGGCGAACACATCGGCCTGCTCCACCAGCAGCCTCAGAATGCGGACTTCCTCACCAATATCCGGCGGGGCTTCCACACCCTGAAGGGTTCGGGCCGCATGGTGGGCCTCAAGGATCTGGGGGAAACCGCCTGGGCCATCGAGCAGGTGCTCAATCTCTGGCTGCGCCAGGAATATGGGGTTTCCGACCCGCTCTTTGCCCTCATTGAAAAGGCCCACGCCCTCTTCGGGGACTGGGTGCATTACCTGGAAAGCCACCAGGGCACGGTCCCCGACCCTACCGCCCTGATTGGGGAAGCGGACCGGATGCGTCTGGCCGAAACCCCCGCCGCCCCCGCCGTGGAAGAGCCGGAAGTGGCGCCCGCCCCGGTGGTGCCGGAAGCGGAAACTTCCCCCTCCCTGGAAGAAACGGTCATCAATTTCGGCCTGCCGCCCCTGGACGATGGGGACGAGGCCCCGGCCGAACCGGCCCTGGAAAGCCCCCTGCCCGACCTGGACTTTTCCGCCCCCGAGGCGCCGCTTGCCGCCGAAGCTGCCGCTCCTTTTGCTCCTGTCCCGGAAGAGGTACTGGCCAAGCCCAAGCTGACCCTGACCATTTCCGCCACCCTCTACCAGATTTTCCTGGATGAGGCCCGGGGCCATCTGGTCACCCTGCAACAGCAGTTCGGGGAGCTGGAAACGGCTCCCGCTATGCCCACCCCCGAGCCCATGGCCCGGGCGGCCCACACCCTGGCGGGCATTGCCGCCACCGTGGGCCTGACGGCCATCAACGAACTCTCCCATGCCCTGGAAAAAGCCCTGCTGCGGCGCCAGCAGGCGGCCCAGCCCGCCAGCCTGGAAGCCCTGGAAACGGTGCGCCTGTCCATCTCTTCCCTGGAAGACATGGTAGCCGCCGTGGCCGAGCAGCAGCCTCCGGTGGCCGAGCCCCTGCTCATCGACGCCCTGGAAAGCCTCTACCCTGCGCCTATTCCGGGGGAAGTGTGTGTGCCCCAGGAGGACATTCCGGCGGTAATCCCCGGTCTGCCCGAACCCAGCGGGGACGCCCAGGACGAGCTGGACGACCAGTTGCTGCCCATTTTCCTGGAAGAAGCCCAGGATTTGGTGCAGAACATCAACACCCAGCTGGAAGCCTGGCGGGAACGGCCGGATGACGGGGATGTGGGCCATGCCCTGGGGCGCCTGCTCCACACCCTCAAGGGCAGCGCCCGGATGGCCGGGGCCATGGCCCTGGGGGATCTGACCCACGCCCTGGAAAGCCGGGTGGAACAGGCCTATAAATCCGGGGCGGTGACCCCGGAAGCCATCGACGACGTCCAGGCCGATTTCGACGTCATTGCCCAGATCGTGGATCGGCTGCAACAGGGGGAACGGCCCGATGTGCCCGCCGTGGTGCCCGCCCAGGCCGATGCTCCGGCGGCGCCCGCCGTTCCCGGAGCAACCGCGCTTGAGCCCGCGCTGGAAGTGCCCGCCTCCGCCGAGGAACTGAGCCTGGCGGAAGGGCTGGAGGTCTCGGTCACTGGTGCCCCTGTGCCCGAAACGGAAGCCATCGACCTGCCCGAACCCCCGGCCCTATCTGAAGCCGCCACCGAGCCCCAGGTATCCCTGGAAGAACTGGCGGCGGAAGAGGGCACGGAAGAACTGCCCGCCGAAGAAATTTCCTTGCCCGAATTGCCGGATAGCGGGGACGACGGTGTCTGGGACGAAAGCCCGGCTCCTGCCCTGGAGACTCCGGAAGGGGATGCGCCTGTTGATGGGGACCTTGGCGTTGCCGAGGCCACAGAAACGCCTGCACCGGCGCAGGAAACCACCCTGGCTGATGCTGGGGAAACCGCCGGAGACGAGCTACCGGCCGCCCTAGGGGTGCCGGAGCCTGTTGCGGCTTTGGAAACCGAGTCTCCGGAGGAAGCGCCGGTGAATCCCGAGGCGGCTGCCCCAGGGATTGCCAGTACGGAGGTCGCCCCCGAGCTTCCCGCCGAAATTCCGGCGGAACAAATGGGGAATGGGGCGGCGGAACAAGCGCACGAACAAGCGGCGGAGGCCGAACCGGCCCCTGCCCCCGTGCCGGAGATTCCTGCTCAAGAAGCCGCCCCGGCGCCCGCCCCCGAACCCCAGCCCGGGGTGATGGGGGTGCGGCCCGTGGCTCCCGGGGTGGTGCCCGCCATGCCCGACCTGGAGGCGGAAACCGCTGCCCTCAAGGCCAATCTGCGGGTGCGGGCGGATCTGGTGGACCGGCTGGTGAATGAGGCTGGGGAAATTTCCATCGCCCGTTCCCGGATCGAAGGGGAAATGCGCAGCCTGAAGGATTCCCTCCTGGATTTGACGGAAAACGTCATCCGTCTGCGCCGCCAGGTGCGGGAAGTGGAAATCCAGGCCGAAACCCAGATTCAGGCCCGTCAGGCCCAGGCCACGGAACATCAGGCGGATTTCGATCCCCTGGAACTGGACCGGTTTACCCACTTCCAGGAATTGACCCGGATGATGGCCGAGTCGGTGAATGACGTGGCCACGGTGCAGCAGAATCTGTTGAAAAACCTGGACGAGGCCAATGCGGCCATCGTCGCCCAGGCCCGGCTTAACCGGGAATTGCAGCAGGAACTGATGAGTGTCCGCATGGTGCCCTTTGCCAGCCAGGCCGAGCGCCTGCAACGGCTGGTGCGCCAGACTGCCCGGGAATTGGGCAAGAAGGTCAGCCTGGACATCCAGGGCGGTCAGGTGGAACTGGATCGGGGGGTGCTGGACAAAATGGTGGCGCCCCTGGAACACATGCTGCGCAATGCGGTGGCCCACGGGGTGGAAGCGCCGGAGGTGCGGACCGGGCTGGGTAAGCCGGAAGCCGGGGCGGTGCTGCTCAAGGCCGCCCAGCAGGGCAACGAAATTATTCTGTCCCTGAGCGACGATGGGGCAGGTCTGGACCTGGATAAAATCCGCGCCAAGGCCGAATCCATGGGCCTGCTCAGTCCTGGGGAAACGGTGGATAACGCCCGTCTGGCCGACTTCATCTTCACTCCCGGCTTTTCCACCGCCGGGGTGGTGACCCAGGTGGCGGGCCGGGGCGTGGGCATGGACGTGGTGCGCACCGAGGTGAGTAACCTGGGGGGACGGGTGGAATTGCAGTCCGAGGCGGGCAAGGGTCTGACCTTCCGCATCTATCTGCCCCTCACCCTGGCCATTACCCAGGCTCTCATCGTGCGGGTGGGCAGCCAGCGTTATGCCGTGCCTTCCGCCCTGATCGAACAGGTTCAGGAAATTTCCGCCTCCAGCCTGGAGACCGTGCGTCAGGCCGGGGAAGCGGTGTGGATGGGCAACCACTATCCCTACTACTTCCTTCCCCACCTGCTCGGGGACAAGGGCGCCCAGCCCGAGCCCCGGCGCCTCTCCTGGGTGCTCTACCTGCGCAGCGGCAGCCAGCGCACCGCGGTCCAGGTGGATGAACTGGACGGCAATCAGGAAATTGTGGTGAAAAACGTGGGGCCCCAACTGGCCCGGGTGGTGGGCATTGCAGGCGCTACGGTACTGGGGGACGGTCAGGTGCTGTTGATCCTGAACCCGGTGGCCCTGGCCGTGTCCCGGGCCACCGCTACTCCCGCTCCCGCCGTTGGCGTGGCGCCTACCCCCGCGCCAGGGGCCGCGGCGCCCGTGCCGGAAGCCGAGAGCGTCACCGCTACCCTGCCCACGGTCATGGTGGTGGATGACTCCCTGACGGTGCGCAAAATCACCAGCCGTCTCCTGACCCGGGAAGGTTTCCACGTGGTTACCGCCAAGGACGGGGTGGATGCTCTGGAAAAGATGATCGATACCCTGCCCGACGTGCTCCTGGTGGATATCGAAATGCCCCGCATGGACGGTTTCGACCTGACCCGCAATGTGCGGGCCGACGCTCGGCTGAAGGCCATCCCCATTATCATGATCACCTCCCGGACGGCAGATAAGCACCGCAATTACGCCTTCGAAATCGGGGTGAACAACTACCTGGGCAAGCCCTACCGGGAAGATGAATTGCTGGAACTGGTCCGGGGCTACACCGGGGTGAAACCGGTCTAGGCCCGGATTTTCTCCCTCCCCAAGCCCCCTCCCTTCCGGCAGGGGGCTTTTGTTTGGGCGGGCGGCGCCTCCTTTTCCTTCCGTTGGGAAGCGCCCAGGGGCCCTAGAGGGCGGTTTTGCCCTGGTGCTTGACGGCCTCAAAGCGGGCCAGGGTGCGCTGCCGGGCCTGGGCGTGATCCACCACCGGGGCCGGGTAATCCTTGCCGATGCGCAGGCCACAGGTCGCTTGCTCTGCGGCACTCATGAGCCAGGGGGCGTGGATGTATCGGTCCGGCACCCGGGCTAGCTCGGGCAGATAGCGGCGGATGAATTCTCCCCGGGGATCGAATTTCTCCGATTGGGTGACCGGATTGAAAATGCGGAACCAGGGTTGGGCGTCGCAGCCCGTGGAGGCAGCCCATTGCCAGCCCCCGTTGTTGGCGGCCAGGTCGAAATCCAGCAAGTGCCGGGCGAAGTGGGCTTCCCCCAGATGCCAGTCCAGGCCCAGATCCTTGGTGAGGAAGGAGGCGGTGACCATGCGCAGCCGGTTGTGCATCCAGCCGCAGTGGGTCAGCTGGCGCATGGCCGCATCCACCAGGGGATAGCCCGTTTCTCCTGCCTGCCAGGCCGCCAGCAGATGGGGGGCCTGGTCCCATTCCAGGGCGTCGAATTCGGGTTTGAAGCAGCGCTCCGGCAACTGGGGAAAATGATCCAGGAGCATGAAATAGAAGTCTCGCCAGGCCAATTCGGCCAGCCAAGTGGTGGCCCCTGCTGTGCCCTGGCGCCAGGCCTGGGCGGCCAGGTGGCGCAGGGACAGGGTGCCGAAGCGGAGATGGGGCGAGAGGTAGGAAACTCCCTTGCGGGCGGGGAAATCCCGCTTTTCCCCGTAGGCGTCCAGGCGAGGCAGAAAATCCTCCCAGCGTTCCTGGGCCCCGGCCATGCCCGGCGTCACGCCTAATTTATCCAGGTCCGTGGGGGCAAAACCCAGATCGGCCAGGGACAGGGAGCTTTCTCCGGGAGGCAGGGGCGCCAGGCGGTGGGCGTGGGCCTCAATGGGATAGGGGCGCAGGAAAAAGTCCCCCTCGGGGGCGGCGAGACGGGCCAGCCAGGCGTTTTTGTAGGGGGTGAAAATGGTATAGGGATTGCCGCTCCGGGTCAGGACTTCGTCCCCGTCAAAAAGCACCTGATCCTTACTCAGATGCAGGCTAATCCCCTCAGCCGCCAGGGCGGTCTCCACCTGCCGGTCCCGGACCTTGGCCTGGGGCTCGTAATCCCGGTTGGCGAATACTCCCTGGACGCCCAGCTGCCGGGCCAGGGCGGGAATTTCCTCCACCGGGCGGCCGTGGCGCAGGATCAGGCCGCCACCCTGGGCCGCGAGGGCGGCGTGGAGTTCCACCACGCTGCGGTGAATGAATTCCACCCGCCGATCCAGGGGATGGGGGAGGGGCGCCAGAATGTCCCGGTCGAAAACGAACACACACCAGACCTGCCGGGCACCAGTGAGGGCGGCATGGAGGGCGGCGTGGTCGAAATTGCGCAGGTCCCGGCGGAACCAGACGAGGGCTTTGTCGAGCATGTGGGAAAAGGCGGGGAACGGGGTAATGCCCGGGGCCGTCAAGCATACCTCAGCCGGGCCGGGGAGCAACGGGGGCGGGCCCATAGCCCCTGTTGTCCGTACTTAGGAAGGTGGGGTGGGCCTTGGCTTTCGTGGGGCTGTTGAGGGGTGGGGGCGGCTTTCTGATGGGCTCCGGGGGCGTCATTTCCCGGATAGCCAGACTACCCGGGCCCATGTCTCTAGCCCCGGGTGGTTCCTCCGTCCGCCTTCCTGTACTCTGGTGTCAGCCCCTCCTGCCCAAATGGGGGCGGGGCCCCGCCCGGTGGCCTTTCCCGCCCCACTCCCGGAAAGGCGGGGGCGAAAGCGCTTTGTTCCCCACCTCTCCCGGATTAAAATTCGAGCCGCCATGCCCAGCGTCAATCTCACCAACCACTTCCTCATCGCCATGCCGGCGATGGCGGACCCCTATTTCGCCAAATCCCTGGTCTATGTGTGCGAACACAACGACCAGGGAGCCCTGGGAGTGGTGGTGAACCGGCCCATCGACATGACCCTGGCCCAGCTTTTCGAAAAGGTGGATGTGCCCCTCCAGGCGGAAGGCTATGGGGATCTGCCCGTCTATTTCGGCGGGCCGGTCCAGACTGACCGGGGCTTTGTGCTCCATCGCCCCCTGGGGCCCTGGCAGTCCACCCTTAAGGTCACCGACCGGGTGGGCCTCACCAGTTCCCGGGACATTCTGGTGTCCATGGGCCAGGACGGGGTGCCCCGGGACGTGATCATGACCCTGGGTTACGCAGGCTGGGCGGCGGGCCAGCTGGAGAACGAACTGGCCCAGAATGCCTGGCTGACGGTGGCGGCGGAGGAAGAGGTGCTGTTTAACCTGCCGCCGGAGGAACGTCTGGCCTCCGCCATGCTGGCCCTGGGCATTGATTTCGCCAATCTGGCCGGGGGAGCCGGGCATGCCTGAGGCGGCGCTGCACCCCCCCCTCCAGACCCCGAGCGGCACGGTGCTGGCCTTCGATTTCGGGGAAAAGCGCATCGGCGTGGCCATCGGGGAAACCCTGCTGGGCCAGGCCCATCCCCTCACCACCCTGCACGCCCCCTCCAACCAGGAACGTTTCGGCGCCATCCAGGCCCTGCTGGATGAATGGCGTCCCGTGCTGCTGGTGGTGGGCCTGCCCGTCTCCCTGGACGGGGAAGCCCACGCCATGACCGCCCGCTGCACCCGTTTCGCCAATCAGCTGCGGGGCCGTTTCAATCTGCCCGTGGCCTATGCCGATGAACGGCTGACCTCTCTGGATGCCGAGGAGCGCTTGCGCGAGACCGGTCATTCCGCCAAAACCGCCAAGGCCCATCTGGATGCCGTGGCGGCCCAACTTATCCTGCAAAGTTATTTCGATGCCCATTGATACCCTTCCCGATGCGGAAGCCCAGTTGGCCACCCTGGCCGACCGCATCCGCCCCCACCTGACGCCGGACACGGCTCTGGTGGGAATCCACAGCGGCGGCGCCTGGATCGCGGAACGCCTGCGCAGCCTGCTCGGCGTCAGCGAAGCCACCGGCACGGTGGATGTGTCCTTTTACCGGGACGATTTCGCCGCCAAGGGCCTCCATCCCCAGGTTAAGCCCAGTGCCATCCCCTTCGAGGTGGAAGGCCGGCCCCTGATTCTGGTGGATGACGTGCTCTACACCGGCCGTACCACCCGGGCGGCCATTAACGAATTGTTCGACTACGGCCGTCCGGCCCGCATCGATCTGGCCGTGCTGGCGGATCGGGGCGAGCGGGAACTGCCCATCGCTCCCCAGTTCTGTGTCTGGGACGTGCAGCTGGGAGACGGGGAAGAATTGATTTTGGGACGGCAGGAAGATGGCCGTTTGTACTGGAAGCTGGGAGGTCAGGAGCGTGCGTAATCCCCAATTGAATGCGGAAGGCGGTTTGCAACACCTCCTGTCCACCGAAAAACTGCCCTTGGAAGTGGTCAATCAGGTGCTGGATACGGCCTCTTCCTTCCTGGAAGTGTCCGACCGGGAAGTGAAAAAGGTGCCCCTGCTGCGGGGTAAGAGCGTTTTTAACCTCTTTTTCGAAAACTCCACCCGTACCCGGACCACTTTCGAAATTGCCGCCAAGCGCCTTTCCGCCGATGTGATCAATCTGGACGTGTCCCGCTCCAGTACGGCCAAGGGGGAAACCCTGCTGGATACCATCGACAACCTCTGCTCCATGCACGCGGACATGTTCGTGGTGCGCCACGCCAGTTCTGGCGCCCCCTTCCTCATTGCGGAGCATCTCCACCGCATGGGCCGGGACGACATCCACGTGGTGAATGCGGGGGACGGGCGCCACGCCCACCCCACCCAGGGGCTCCTGGACATGTACACCATCCGCCACTACAAAAAGGACTTCACCGGTCTGCGGGTGGCCATTGTGGGGGACATTCTCCACTCCCGGGTGGCCCGTTCCGATCTCCACGCCCTGCGTACCCTGGGCTGCGGAGAAATCCGGGCGGTGGGACCCAAGACCCTGTTGCCCGGCTACCTGGAAACCCTGGGGGTGCGGGTCTTTTACGACATGGATGAAGGCCTCAAGGACTGCGACGTGATCATCATGTTGCGCCTGCAAAATGAACGGATGAACGGGGCCCTGCTGCCCTCCGCCGGGGAATACTTCAAGAGCTACGGCCTGACCCCGGAACGGCTGGCCCTGGCCAAGCCGGACGCCATTGTGATGCACCCGGGCCCCATGAACCGGGGGGTGGAAATCGATTCCGCCGTGGCCGATGGTCCCCAGGCCGTCATCCTCAACCAGGTCACCTTTGGCATCGCCGTGCGCATGGCGGTAATGGGCATCCTCGCCGGAAACTGAAGATCATGAACATTCTTATCAAAAACGGCCGCCTTATTGATCCCGCCAACGGGGTGGACGGCCAGCACAACCTCTATCTGGCCGATGGCCGGGTGGCCGCCGTGGGCGCGGCCCCCGTCGGTTTCACGGCGGACCGGGAACTAGACGCCGCCGGAGCGGTGGTTTGCCCCGGACTGGTGGATCTTTCCGCCCGCTTGCCCAATCTGGACAGCGAATTGCAGGCCGCCGTAGCCGGCGGTGTCACCACCCTGGTCTGCCCCCCGGACACCAAGCCGGTACTGGATGAACCCGGCCTAGTGGAACGCCTGGTGCGCCTGTCCAAGGCCCAGGGCCAAGCCCGGGTGCGTCCCCTGGGGGCCCTGACCCAGGGGCTGGAAGGTCAGAGTCTGGCGGCCATGGCCGGCCTCACCGGTGCCGGTTGTATCGCCATGTCCCAGGCCTCCTCTCCGGTGACCGACTTCCAGGCCCTGCTGCGGGCCATGCAATACGCCGCCACCTACGGTTACGCGGTGTGGCTCCAACCCGAGGACTACACCCTGTCCCGGGATGGGGTGGCCCACGACGGGGAAGTGTCGGCCCGCCTGGGGCTGGCTGGCATTCCCGTGGCCGCCGAGACCGTGGCCGTGGCCACTCTGGTGGAACTGGCCCGGACCACCGGAGTACGCCTCCACCTGATGCGCCTTTCCTCTGCCGCCGGGGTGCGCCTGGTGGCCGCCGCCCGGGCCCAGGGCCTGCCCGTGACCTGCGACGTGGATGTGCATCACCTCCACCTCACCGAAGAGGATATCGGCTACTTCGATCCCCTGGCCCGCTTTGATCCGCCCCTGCGGACCCAGGGGGACCGGGAAGCCCTGGTTCAGGCCGTGGCCGACGGCACCATCCAGGCCATCTGTTCCGACCACTATCCCCGTAGTGCGGAAGACAAGCTCCTGCCCTTTGACGAAGCGGAACCCGGTGCCATCGGCCTGGAACTGCTCCTGCCCCTGACCCTGGCCTGGGCCAAGGATGCCGGGGTGGCCCTGCCCCAGGCCCTGGCCCGCATTACCAGCGACGCGGCGGCGGTAGCCGGGCTCCATGCGGGCAATCTGAGCGTGGGGGCGGTGGCGGATGTGACCGTCTTCGATCCGGAAGCGGTATGGACCGTGGGGGCCGACACCCTGCGCAGTCGGGGCCGCAACACCCCCTTCCTGGGCCGGGAGCTCCGGGGTCGGGTGCGCAGCACCCTGGTGGGGGGGCAGGTGGTGTATCAGGCCTGATCCAGGCCCTTGTGGCCGGATTCCCAGAACCAAAAAGCCGGCTTACTGCCGGCTTTTTTATGGGAGGAAGGACTGGGTCAGCAGCATTCCAGCTCACATTTCTGCAGGCGGCTTAAGCCTTCCTGGTCCTCGAATTTCTCGAACAGCTCCTCAATGTAGTAGGTGTTGGAGCAGACCAGATAGAGCAGGTCTTCCGTGGGAGTCTGGGAGTAATAGCCTTCCGGGATTTTTTTGACGAAGTACTCCCAGTAGATATTGGTCTTTTCCGGGCCGTTCACATGGAGCAGCACCCGCTCGATGACGGCGCTGGCATTGCGGAAGCAGTCGATGCCCTGGAAGGATTCGTAGCGGTCGATTTTGGCCATGGTCCCGGTTCCCAAAGGTAAGATGGGCTCTATTGTGCCGGGGAGGCGCCGGGGAACAAGGGACAATGCACCAATAGCCGACGGTCTGCACCAACGGCGGCGGAGCGGCGTGAACGGCGGCCGGGTCGGGAAAGTGAAACCATGGAAAGTTTGGAATATCAGCTACAGAAAGCGGAGCCCGGGGTGGTGATCCTGGATCGCCAGGGCCGCATACGCTCCGCCAATCCCCTGGCGGTACAGGTGCTGGGCCATTACCACCGGGACTGGATCGGCCGTCCGGTAACCGAATTTCACCCGGAGCCCGCCCGGCGAAAAATCGCCTGGCTGTTGCAGGAAGCCGCCGCCCAGGCCCCCGGGGATGCTTCGCCCCTGGCCATGATGATCAATGTGCCGGACCGGCCCCTGCTCATCAAACTCACGGCGCTAAGCGATCGTCAGGGTCTGGAAGGCTTTTGCCTCTTTTTCTACGATTTGCCCCGGGCTGGGCGCCAGGCCCTGCCCGCCCCGGTGAGCGGGCTCCGTCCCCTGGCCAAGCTGCCTGTGCTGCAGGGGGGCGCCACGGTGCTGCTGGATTTGGAGGAAGCGGTTCATCTCCAGGCGGAAGGCCATTACGCCCGGATTTTTACGGCCCGGGATTCCTTTCTCTGCCACCTGAGCCTGGCGGCCCTGGAACGGCGTCTGGCGGAAGGGGCCTTTCTCCGGGTGCATCGCAGCCACATCATCGCCATGGCCTATGCGGCCCGTCTGGAAAAGGAAGGGGATCGGCAGTGGGTGGTGATGGCCACCTTCCCCGCCAGTCGGGTACCCATCAGCCGGGGCCGCACGGCGGCGGTGGCGGAACGCCTGGGGCTGGCTTAGGGAGGCGCTTGCCGTGGGGTAATGGCGGGAAAAGGGGGCTGGCGGGACGGCGGGTGAGGCGGTGGTTCGGGGCCGCGGAGCGAGGGACTGGGCGCCAGCCCCTTCAGGCCGGGGCCTGGGGCCAGAGACGGGATTCTGTATCCGCCGGGGCCTCCAGAATTTCCACCACCTTGGCCCGGCTGGTCTGGCCGCTTTTCAGGCTGATCCGGGCCCGGGGCAGGCCCAGGGTTTTGGCCAGGAAGGCCAGCAGGGCCTCATTGGCCTTGCCGTCCACCGGCGGGGCGGCGAGGCGGATTTTCAGGGCTTCCCCGTGTAAGCCCATGACTTCGGTTTTGCGGGCCCCCGGCTGGATATGCAGGCTCAGGGTGAGGCGGCCCTCCGGGCCGCGCCGGGCCCACATCAGAACACCAGGGGCATGACCGCCGCTTTGGCGTAGGCCAGGAGAATGAAGACCACCTGGGCGATGAGCAGGGCCACCAGGGGGGACAGGTCAAAATTGGCAATGGGGGGCAGCACCCGGCGGATGGGGCGCAGCAGAGGATCGGTGAGGGCGGCCACCGGGGCGGACAGGGGGGAGTAGGGATTGACCCAGGACAGCACGGCCTGGAGCAGCATGGCCACCACCAGGATCATGACCCCCATGTGGAGTACCTCAAAGACCCCCAGGACCAGGGCGGGCACCGCCAGGAAAGGGGCGGCGCCCAGGGAGGCGGCTTTGAACAGGAGCTGGATGTACTTGGCCAGCACCTGGAGCAGCCAGGCGGGAACCAGGCTGGCCAGATCCAGACCCAAAAGCCCGGGCAGAACCCGGCGCAGGGGCAGCACCACCCAGTTGGTGGTGCGCATGGTCAGTTCGGCCAGGGGATTGGCGAAGGAAACGCGACGCCATTGGAGGAGAAAGCGCAGGAGCAGGAGATAGCCGAAAAATCCGGCGCAGGCTTCCAGTAGCAGGCTCAGGATGTCCGTCAGCATGATGGGTCTCTCTCAGGGCGGCCGGAGGCCGGTTCGGAATCAGGAAAGAAGGGGGGAAGGCCAGGAAGGAACGGGGGCCCGGCCAGGGGCAGGGATCGGCCGGGATGCCCGGATTTACCTGATGCCTGGGGCGCAATGGGCGGCCTGGGCCGCCGTCTGCGGTCCCCGGGACAAGCCCGGCGGAGCCTTAGGCCGCGCCCAGTTGCTGGCCCAGTTCCCGGCCCCGGTCTTCGGCGGCCCGGACCCCGGCAATAATGCCTTCCTTGGTGCCCCGTTCCCCCATCACGGTGAGGGCGGCGGCAGTGGTGCCCCCCTTGGAGGTCACCCGTTCCCGCAGAATGCTGGCGGGTTCGTCGGACTGGGCGGCCAGCTTGGCGGAGCCCAGGACGGTTTCGATGGCCAGGCGGCGGGACTGTTCTTCATTGAATCCCATGGCCGCCCCGGCTTCCTGCAAGGCTTCGATGAACAGGAAGACATAGGCCGGGCCGCTGCCGGAGAGGGCGCAGATGGAATCCATCTGGGCTTCGTTCTGAATCCACACCGTTTCCCCCACGGCCTGAACGATGCGGGCGGCGTTTTCCCGGTCGCTGTCGGAGACCTTGGGCAGGGCGTAAAGGCCAGTGATGCCGGCGCCAATGAGGGCCGGGGTGTTGGGCATGGCCCGCACCAGGTTGCTGTGGCCCTTGAGCCAGCGGGAGAGGGCGGCCAGGGGCAGGCCGGCGGCGATGGTGAGGACCAGCTGGGAGGCTTGCAGCAGGCCCGCCAGGGGGGCCACCGCTTCCTTCATCTGCTGGGGCTTGACCGCCAGCACCACCACGTCGCTGCCGCTCACGGCAGCGGCTTCCACATTGGCAAAGGCGGTGAGGCCGTAGGTTTTGCTCAGGCGTTCCCGGTTTTCCTTGTTCAGATCGATGACCCGGATGTCGCTGCCGGCAAAGCCCTTGTTGACCAGGCCGCCGATGAGGGCATTGGCCATGTTGCCGCCGCCGAGAAAAGTGATTTTCATGGGATTTCCTTTTTGATTCGCGGCCCGAAAATGGCCGTTCCGATACGTACCAGGGTGGCGCCTTCCGCCACCGCGGCTTCCAGATCATGGCTCATGCCCATGGACAGGGTGTCCACCGGCAGACCGGCTTGTTGCAATTGGTCGAAGAGGGCTTTCAGGCGGCGGAAGGGCAGGCGCTGGGCCGCCTCGTCCTCCGCCGGGGCCGGGATGGCCATCAGGCCCCGCAATTGCAGGCGGGGCAGGGCGGCCACGGCCTGACACAGGGCCAGGGCCTCTTCCGGGGCGCAGCCGCTCTTGCTGGCTTCCCCGGATACATTCACTTCCACGCAGACCTGGAGGGGCGGCAGTTCCGCCGGGCGTTGGTCCGAGAGGCGCTGGGCGATTTTCAGCCGGTCAATGGCGTGGACCCAGGCAAAGTTTTCCGCCACTGGCCGGGTCTTATTGCTTTGCAGGGGGCCGATGAAGTGCCATTCCAGGGCCGTTGGGGTGCCCTGGGCGGCAAGCAGATCGGCCACCTGGCCGATTTTGGCGCAGCCTTCCTGGACATAATTTTCCCCGAAGGCGGTCTGCCCGGCGGCCACCGCCGCCACCACGTCTTCCGCGGGCTTGGTCTTGGACACGGCCAGCAGGCGGATGCTTTCCGGGGGGCGTCCGGCGGCCCGGGCAGCCCCGTCCAGACGGGCCCCCACGGCTTGCAGGTTGGCAAAAATTGGCGTCATAATCCAAAGCTATCCTATAGCCCAAAAGTATAGCACCGTCCCCCTTCCCGGCCCCGCCTGAGGCGTTCCCGGGGCCGCCCGGTGCCTCTCCCTTCCTCCCCTTCCCGGACTTCCTCCATGGATATCACCGAACTTCTCGCTTTCGGGGTCAAAAACAAGGCTTCCGACCTTCACCTTTCCGCGGGCCTGCCGCCCATGATCCGGGTTAACGGCGACGTGCGCCGCATCAACCTGCCCCCCATGGAGCACAAGGATGTGCATGCCATGGTGTACGACATCATGAGCGACTCCCAGCGTAAGCATTACGAGGAAAACCTGGAGTGCGACTTTTCCTTTGAAATCCCCAATCTGGCCCGTTTCCGGGTCAATGCCTTTGTCCAGCATCGGGGTGCCGGGGCCGTGTTCCGGACCATTCCGTCCAAGGTCCTGACCCTGGAAGAACTCAACTGTCCGAAAATTTTCAAAGATATTGCCGAATATCCCCGGGGCATTGTGCTGGTCACCGGTCCCACGGGCTCGGGGAAATCCACCACCCTGGCGGCCATGGTGAATCACGTGAACGAAAACTTCTACGGCCACATCCTGACCGTGGAAGACCCTATCGAATTCGTGCATGAAGCCAAGAAGAGCCTGATCAACCAGCGGGAAGTGGGACCCCACACCCTGTCCTTCAACAACGCCCTGCGTTCCGCCCTGCGGGAAGATCCGGACGTGATTCTGGTGGGGGAATTGCGGGATTTGGAAACCATCCGGCTGGCCATGACCGCGGCGGAAACGGGCCACTTGGTGTTCGGCACCCTGCACACTTCCTCTGCCGCCAAAACGGTGGACCGGATCATCGACGTGTTCCCGGCGGCGGAAAAGGACATGATTCGGGCCATGTTGTCCGAATCCCTGCGGGCGGTGATTTCCCAGACCCTGCTGAAAACCAAGGATGGTAACGGTCGGGTGGCGGCCCACGAAATCATGCTGGGCACCCCGGCTATCCGCAATCTGATCCGGGAAAACAAGGTGGCCCAGATGTATTCCTCCATCCAGACCGGCCAGTCCTACGGCATGCAGACCCTGGACCAATGCCTCCTGGATCTGGTGCGCCGCAATCTGGTGGCCCCCGTGGAAGCCAAGGCCAAAGCGGTGAATAAGGACATGTTCGGGGCTTAAGCCCCCCAGTTGCCGTGCCCGGGCCCATGCCCGGCGCGTTGAGGAGATAAGGTATGGAGCGGGATCAGGCGCTTAATTTCATGCACGATTTGCTGCGCCTCATGGTCAGCAAAAAGGGCTCGGATTTGTTCATTACCGCCGGGTTTCCCCCGGCCATCAAGGTGGATGGCCGGCTCACCCCGGTCTCCAACCAGACCCTGTCGGCCCAGCACACGGCGGAACTGGCCCGGGCCATCATGAATGACCGCCAGGCAGCGGAATTCGAAGCCCATAAGGAATGCAATTTCGCCATTGCCCCCGCCGGCATTGGCCGTTTCCGGGTCAATGCCTTTGTCCAAATGGGGCGCATCGGGGTGGTCTGCCGGACCATCAACACTACCATTCCCACCCTGGAAGCCCTGGGGCTGCCGCCGGTCCTGAAGGACGTGGCCATGACCAAGCGGGGTCTGGTGCTCTTCGTGGGGGGTACGGGCTCGGGGAAATCCACTTCCCTGGCGGCCATGATCGGCTACCGCAACGAAAACTCCTACGGCCACATCATTACCATCGAAGACCCGGTGGAATATGTCCATGAGCACAGGAACTGCATCATCACCCAGCGGGAAGTGGGGGTGGATACGGATTCCTGGGAAACGGCCCTGAAAAACACCCTGCGTCAGGCCCCGGATGTGATCCTGATTGGGGAAATCCGGGATCGGGAAACCATGGAACACGCCATCGCCTTTTCCGAAACCGGCCACTTGGCCATGGGCACTCTCCACGCCAATTCCACCAATCAGGCCCTGGACCGGATCATCAACTTTTTCCCGGAAGAAAAGCGTCAGCAGCTGCTCATGGACCTGTCCCTCAATCTCCGGGGCCTGGTCTCCCAGCGCCTGATTCCCCTGAAGGACGGCAAGGGGCGCTGCGCCGCCATCGAAATCATGCTCAACTCCCCCCTCATTTCCGACCTGATTTTCAAGGGGGAAGTGGCGGAGATTAAGGAAATCATGAAAAAGTCCCGGGAACTGGGGATGCAGACCTTCGACCAGTCCCTGTTCGAGCTTTACGAAGCGGGGAAAATTTCCTACGAGGATGCCCTGCGCAATGCGGATTCCCTGAACGACCTGCGCCTCCAGATCAAGCTTAACGGCAAGGAATCCAAGGACCGGGATCTGTCCGCCGGCATCGGCCACCTGGATATTGTCTAGCCTATCTCCCCGGACGGCTCCGGGCCGTCCCCCCGCGCCATGAAAATCCACCTTTTGCCCCTGGGGGCCCGCTTTCTTTTTGAAGGCCAGGAATATGTGAAAACCGGTCCCATGATCGGCACCGGTCCGGCAGGCCCCCGGTTTTTCCCTAAGTACCAGTTGCTCCAGGCTTTAGATCAGCCTGTTCAGGCCGCCCCCGGGGCTGGGGCCGCCCTACCCCGGGAACGGGTGGAGCGGGCTCTGGCTGACTTTTTCGCCCAGGTTGAACCCCTGGTACCCGAAGACCGGCGTCCGGCCCTGGAAGCGGCCCGGACTCGGTGCTGGGCCGAACTCAAGGACTAAGGGCGGCCCCGGGAAAGGGGCCCGCCGTCCCCGGGGCCTTACTGGGCCAGGGACGGGGGTAGGGCCAGGGCTCGGGCTTCGGCGGCGCAGTCCTGCTCCGGGGTGGCTCCCCGGGCCCCCAGGGCGTCTACCTCTGCTTTGGCTGCCGTGAGATCGGCCAGGAATTCCGGGGCCGTGTGCAGCTTGGCCACCACCCCGGCCGCCAGAGTCCGCCCCTGGACCACATCGCTATGCCAATGCACGTTGCACACATTGCGGCTTTCCCCGAAGGCCAGTCCCCGGGCCAGGAGGGCATCGGCCCGCTGGGGGGCCAGTTCGCTGAGCATCAGGGCCCAGCCCCAGCCGGCGGTGGTGTGGCCGGAAGGATAGGAACCGCTTTTGGCCAGGGCCGCCGCCTCATCGGGAGTGCAGATGGGCTGGCCGTTTTCCAGGAAGGGTCGGGGGCGTTGGTAATGCTGTTTGGCGGCCCGGGTGGCCAGTCCCAGATCGCTCAGGCTGCGCTGGAGGAGCTGGTAGAGATGGGGACTGGTGGCTTGAGCGATGGGCAGGCCCAGGGCACAGGAAAAGGTGGTGGCGGCGTGGGGAAAGGACAAATCCGCATCCGCGGCGGCCAGGGCCCAGCGGGCTGTCCCCCGCAGTTGAAAACTGGCCTGGGCCACGGCCCGGTCTTCAGCCAGGGCGGCGGAACCGGGGGCCGGGGGCGGGGGCAGCAGAGCCAGACTATCCGGTAGGGCCCCCGGGGCCAGATAGCCGGGCAAATAGGTGCGCTGGTGGGCCGCCGGGGTGGCCGGATCGTCGGCCTGGGCCGGGGCGCTGCCCAGCCCCAGGCCCAGGGCCAGCAGGGAGAGCATGGTGCCCCAGGGGGCGGCACGCCCCAGGGGGGTGGAACGGGGGAAGAACATGCCGGACATGCCAGGCCTCCGGGGCGAAGAGAAAGGGGACGGGGCCTCCCGGCATCTTCCCGGGCGATGCCCCGGGGTTTCAGTCGGCGGCGGGGGCCTCCGCCCCTTCCGGTTTTTTGCGCCGGTTAAAGCCGGCCACCATTTTGAACTGGTAGAGGCGGCATTCCAGGGCCCCGTTGTAGAGGGGGGTCTTTTTCCCCGGCTTGAGCCCCACGCCCTTGGGCAGGGCGGTGTCGGCGGTGAGGAAATAGCAGGTCCAGCCCGCATATTTCTGCTTCAGGGCGTGGCCCAGTTCCGGGTAGAAGGCGGCCAGGGTGTCCTTTTCCTCCAGCCGTTCCCCGTAGGGCGGGTTGCAGACCATGATGCCCGGCGTGGTGGGGGGCTCCATTTCCAGAATGTCTCCCTGGCTCAGGCTCACTGCGCCGAGCAGCCCGGCCCGGTCCAGATTGGCCAGGGTGGCCCGATAGGCGGCGGGGGCCTGATCCCGGCCAAAGAGGGTGGGCTGGCCCTGGGGCGCCTGTTCCTTGGCCTGGGCGGCCTGCTGCAACTGGCGCCAGCGGCGGGCGTCAAACTCCCGGAAATTCTCGAAGGCGAAGCTGCGCCGGGCGCCGGGGGCGATACCGCAGACCTGCTGGGCGGCTTCCAGGAGGAAGGTGCCACTGCCGCACATGGGGTCCAGCAGCACGGTGCCGGGCTGCCAGCCCGCCAGGCGCAGAATGCCGGCGGCCAGGTTTTCCTTGAGGGGCGCTTCCACGGTCTTTTGCCGGTAGCCCCGCTGATAGAGGGGGGCGCCGCTGGTGTCCAGGTAGAGGGTGCAGTCCTCGGCGGTGAGAAAGGCGTGGATGCGCACCTGGGGATCCCGGGTATCCACGTTGGGCCGTTCCCCCACCGTATCCCGGAAGCTGTCGCAGACCGCGTCCTTGATGCGCAGGGTGATGAATTCCAGGCTCTTCAGGGGGGATTTGATGGCGGTCACATAGACCCGGATGGAGCGGCTCACGTCGAAATGCTGGGGCCAATCCACCTTGCGGGCCTGGCGGTAGATGTCCTCTTCCTTGGCGTATTTGCCGAATGACAGCTGGAGCAGGAGGCGGGTGGCGATGCGGGAATGGAGATTGGTCAGCATCACCGTCTCCCAGGAGCCCCGGCAGGCGACCCCGCTGGCGACGATGCGGATATCGCTGGCCCCGGCGGCGGCTAGGTCTTCGGCGAGCAGGGCTTCCAGGCCCCGGGGACAGGTGGCGAACAGTTTAAACATGGGCGGCTTTCAGTCCGGGCACGGGGCTCGGCACAACGGCAAAAACGGGGAAACCGGAAAAAGGGTGGCGGGGCCGGAAAAGCCTCAGAAAGGCTTGAGCACGGCCAGGAAGACCACGGCAAAAAGGATCAGCACCGGCAGTTCGTTAAACCAGCGGAACCAGCGGTGGCTGCGCCGGTTGGACCCCGTGGCGAAGTCCGTCAGCAGGCGCCCGCAATAGGCGTGGTAGAGCACCAGCACCAGCACCAGGGTAAGTTTGGCGTGAATCCAGGCTCCCTGGACCCCGAAGCCCAGCCACATCCAGGCGCCGAAAATCACCGCCAGAATGCCCAGGGGGGTCATGAAGCGGTACAGCTTGCCCGCCATGAGCAGGAGCCGGTCCCGTTCCGCCCCGCTGTCGGCGGGCACCATGGCCAGATTGACGAAAATCCGGGGCAGGTAGAAAAGACCAGCGTACCAGCAGACCACAAAGGCGATGTGCAGGGCTTTGAGAACGTTATAGACCATGAAGGGCTCCAGAAGGCGGTGGGGGCGGCAGGACGGCGGGTCCGGCCATCAGGCCAGGGGCGTATTGTGCCCCAGACCGACCAATCCCTGGGAGACGTCCGGGTAACGCAGGCGGTAACCCAGTTCGGTCTTGATGCGCTGGTTGGAGAGGCGCCGGGATTCGCTCATGAAGGACAGGAGCAGGGGGGAGAGGCGCTGTTCTGCCTCCTGCCGGGAAATGCGGGGGGGCGGAGGCAGGCCCAGGTGGCGGGCCACCAGGGTGAAATAGTCCCCCATGGTGAGCTGGCCGTCGTCGCAGGCGTTGTAGCAGCGGTTGGCGCCGCCCCGGCGCAGGGCCAGGGCGCAGAGCCCGGCCAGATCGTCCCCGTGGATGTGGTTGGTGAAGACGTCATCCTCCGGGCGCAGGGCCGGGGTCCCCGCCGCCAGTCGTTCCCGGGGCAGGCGCTCGGCGGCGTAGATACCCGGGGCGCGGAGAATGGTCACGGTTACCCCGGTGCGGGCTCCCCAGGCGCGCAACTGCTTTTCCCCATCCAGACGGCGTTGTCCCCGGGCCGTTGCCGGAGCCCCTGGCCGGGTCTCGGAAACCCAGGCCCCACGGCAATCTCCGTAGATTCCCGTGGTACTGATGTAGGTGAGACGCTGTGGTAGACTTTTTCCCCGAGCCAATGCCGCCAGCAAGTGCCGGGTGCGGGTGTCCACCGCGCCCCGGTTGGGCGGCGGGGCCAGGTGCAGCACCAGGTCGGCCAGTCCGGCCAGGCGCTGCAGACT
This sequence comes from Azospira inquinata, assembly GCF_018905915.1. Classification (NCBI taxonomy): domain Bacteria; kingdom Pseudomonadati; phylum Pseudomonadota; class Betaproteobacteria; order Rhodocyclales; family Rhodocyclaceae; genus Azospira; species Azospira inquinata. The sequence continues at coordinate 1,276,457 of NZ_CP064782.1, read as the reverse complement.
GGCCGGGTGGTCCAGGTCCGCCAGAATCGGCGTCACGCCGGGCTGGCGCCAGGCGTCGGCCTGCTCCGGCCGGCGGACCAGGGCATAGATGCGGTAACGTGGGAGGAGCAGGGGCAGGGCCCGTTGGGCCACGTCGCCGCAGCCCACGATCAATAATTTTTGCACCCCCCGATTTTATCCGACTTCTTCGGTCGGGTAGGCGGGACGGGGGCAGGGCAACCTCCATGGGGAATAGGACGGGAAATGAGCTTCAAGGTCAGCATTGAACCCAGCAAACATCAATTTACGGCGGAAGGGGAGGAGAGCCTCCTGGATGCGGCCCTGCGCCAGGGCCTGGTGATGCCCTACGGCTGCCGCAACGGGGCCTGTGGCGCCTGCAAGGGCAAGGTGCTGTGCGGTGAGGTGGAACTGGGGGCTTTCCAGCCCCACGCCCTTACCGAGGCGGAACAGGCCCAGGGGCTGGTGCTCTTCTGCTGTGCCAAGGCCCAGAGCGACCTCACCGTGGAATGCCGGGAAGTGCGCTCCCAGGAAGATATTCCGGTAAAAACCCTGCCCGCCCGGGTGGAAAAAATGGAAAAACTGGCCCCGGACGTGATGGTGCTCCATCTGCGCCTGCCCGCCAGCGAACGGCTCCAGTTCCTGGCCGGCCAGTACATCGACATTCTGCTCAAGGACGGCAAGCGGCGCAGCTTTTCCCTGGCAAACGGGCCCCGGGACGACAACCTGCTCCAGCTCCATGTGCGCCTGGTGCCCGGCGGCCTGTTCACCACCCAGGTGTTTGAGACCATGAAGGAGCGGGACATCCTCCGCTTCAACGGCCCCCACGGCACCTTCTTTCTGCGGGAAGACTCCCCTAAGCCCGCCATTCTTCTGGCGGGGGGCACGGGCTTCGCCCCCATCAAGGCCCTGGTGGAGCACGCCCTGAGGGAAGGGGACCAACGGCCCCTGTACATCTACTGGGGTAACCGGAACCGGGCCGGGCTGTATATGGACGCCTTGCCCCGCCAGTGGGCGGCGGACCATGGCCATATCCACTACGTGCCCGTGCTTTCCGACCCGGCGCCGGAAGACGGTTGGAGCGGCCGCACCGGCTTCGTCCACGAGGCGGTGATGGCCGATTTTCCCGACCTGTCCGGCTTCCAGGTCTATGCCTGCGGGGCGCCCGCCATGATCGACTCGGCCCGGCGGGATTTTGCTAGTCGCTGCGCCCTGCCTGAAACGGAATTTTTCGCCGATTCCTTCACCTTTTCCGCCTGAATCGACCGCCTTTGGAGGCGTCATGCCTGAGGTTTTTCTGTCCCGCCAGCCCGTGCTTAACCGCCAGGGCAAAATTATCGCCAACCGCTTCCGGCTCAATTTCCCCGATCCCCAGGGAGATATGTCCGCCGCCGCCGCGGCCCTCACCGCCCTGGCCGAGGTCTGGCCCCAGGGGGAAAAGTCCGTGTTTATCAGCGCTGGCGCGCCTCTGGGGCCGGATCTCCTGCTCTGGGCGCCGCCGGAAAACACCGTGCTGGAAATTCCCCCCTATGCCCTGGGGAACGGGGACGGGGCCCTGCGGGCAGAATTACAGGCCCATCCCTGCGCCCTGAGCCTGGATTTTGGCGAGGACGGAGCGGATAACCTGGCGTCCGGCCTGCCCTTCCGTTTCATCGGCTTTGATGTGGACAGCTATTCCCCGGCCCAAATTTCCGGGCTGGTGGCCAAAACCAAGGCCTTCGGCATTCCCCTGGCCTTTAATACGGATACCCCCCAGGAATTCCAGGCGGCCATGGATAGCGGCGTATCCGCCGCCTCCGGCTGGTTTTTCAAGCGCCTCACCGTGCCCGCGGGCAAGAGTCTCAACCCCAGCCACGCCCACATCATCCGGGTGCTCAATCTGGTGCGGAACAACGAGGATGTGGCCAAGATCGAGACGGCCTTGAAGCAGGACGTGGCCCTTTCCTACAAGCTGCTGCGCTACATCAATTCGGTGGGCTTTGGCCTGTCCTGTGAAATCCAGTCCTTCAAGCACGCGGTGACTATTCTCGGCTACGACAAGCTCAACAAGTGGCTGTCCCTGCTCCTGGTTACCGCCTCCAAGGACCCCATGGCGCCGGCCATGATGCACACCGCCCTGACCCGGGGCCGGCTCATGGAAACCCTGGGCCACGGCCTGGTGGATCGGGCGGAATACGACAACCTTTTCATCGCCGGAGCCTTTTCCCTCCTGGACCACATGCTGGGGGTGCCCATGGATCAGGTGCTGGAAGCCATGCACCTGCCCGAGACCATTACCGACCTGTTGCTGGGGCGGGGCGGCATCTACCAGCCCTTCTACGATCTGGCCCTGGCCACGGAAGCCCTGGACGGGGAAGGCCTGGCGGCCTCGGCGGCCATGCTGGGCTTAAAGGCGGACGACGTGAATCGGGCCCACCTGGAAGCCCTGAGCTTCGCGGATAAGATGGAATAGGGCAGGTCGCCCCGAATGGGGCGAATCCCCGACCCTATTCACCCAGGTAGGCGGCCTGGACCCGGGGATTGTGGAGCAGGGCCCGGGCCTCGTCCTGGAGGGTGATCTGGCCCGATTCCATCACATAGCCCCGCTGGCTCACCTCCAGGGCTAGGCGGGCGTTCTGTTCCACCAGCAGAATGGTCATGCCCTGGCCCGCCACTTCCTTCACCACCTCAAAAACCTTCTGCACCATGAGGGGCGCTAAGCCCATGGAGGGCTCGTCCAGGAGCAGGAGCTGGGGACGGCCCATGAGGGCCCGGCCCATGGCCAGCATCTGCTGCTCCCCTCCGGACAGGGTGCCGGCCAGCTGGTGGCGCCGTTCTTTGAGCCGGGGCAGGAGGGTGAAAATGCGCTCCATGTCCTGGGCTGCTTCCCGGGGCTGATTGCGGCTGTAGGCGCCCATTTCCAGGTTTTCCGTGACCGTCAGGCGGGCGAAGGTGCCCCGGCCTTCCGGCACCAGGGCGATGCCGGTGCGGATTACGTCGTGGGGCGGCAGGCGGCTGATTTCCTGGCCCCGGTAGCGGATGCTGCCCCCCGCCGGGTCCAGTTGCCGGGCCAGGGCCTTCAGGGTGGAAGTCTTGCCCGCCCCGTTGGCGCCGATCAGGGCTACGGTTTCCCCCGGATTAATGTGGAAGGTGATGCCTTTGACTGCCTGAATGCCGCCGTAGGCGATGCGCAGACCTTCCGCGATGAGCAGGGCTTCACTCATGGCCGGTCTCCTCCGGGGCGGCGGGGGCATCACCCCCCAGGTAGGCGGCGATCACCCGGGGGTCCCGCTGCACCGCCGCCGGGATGTCTTCGCAAATCTTGCTGCCGTAATCCAGGACCGCCACCCGGTCGCAGAGTCCCATCACCAGTTTCATGTCGTGTTCGATGAGCAGCACGGTTACCCCGTCCCGTCGGATACCTTCAATCAATTGACGCAACTCCAGGGTTTCCGCCCCGTTCATGCCGGCGGCGGGCTCATCCAGGGCCAGGAGCTTGGGCTCCGTGGCCAGGGCCCGGGCGATTTCCAGGCGACGCTGGTCCCCGTAGGACAGGTGCTTGGCCAGATCCTGAGCCCGGTCGGCGATGCCCACGTAATGGAGCAGTTCCTCCGCCCGGCGCTGAATGGCCCGTTCCTCGGCCCGGGCCCCCGGAGTGCGGAGAATGGCGCCGATGACCCCGGTGCGGGTGCGCAGGTGACGCCCCACCATAACATTTTCCAGGGCCGTCATATTGGCGAAGAGGCGGATGTTCTGGAAAGTCCGGGCGATGCCCCGCTGGGCCGCCTGCTGGGGGGCGGCGGCTTTCAGGGGGGCGCCGTCAAAGTTCAGGCTGCCTCCGCTGGGCACGTAAAGGCCGGTGAGGCAGTTGAAGAAAGTGGTCTTGCCCGCCCCGTTGGGGCCGATGAGCCCGTAAATTTCCCCTTGCCGGATGGTCAGGGAGACATCTTTCAGGGCCTGGACGCCGCCAAAGCGGCGGCTGATCTGGCAGGCTTCCAGGAGCAGGGGAGCGGCGCTCATTGGGCCCCTCCCTTCAGTTCCCGGCGCCGGGTGGCGGAGGGCCAGAGCCCGGCGGGTCGGTAGAGCATGACCACAATCAGGGCCAGGCCGAAGAGCAGCATGCGCAGACTTTCCGGATCCACCACCACATGGCCGAAGAGGGCCTGCTGCATGGGGGCCGCCGCATGGCGGAACAGCTCGGGGAGGATGGTGAGCAGGACGCCGCCGAAGATGACTCCGGGAATGTGGCCCATGCCCCCCAGCACCACCATGCACAGCACCATGACCGATTCCATGAGACCGAAGGATTCGGGGCTGACAAAGCCCTGGAAGCTGGCGAACAGGCCCCCGGCCACGCCGCCGAAGGTGGCCCCCATGGCAAAGGCCAGGAGCTTGATGTTGCGGGTGTTGATGCCGCAGGCCTTGGCCGCCACCTCATCTTCCCGAATGGCCACCCAGGCCCGGCCAATGCGGGAATCTTCCAGGCGCACGGTGATGAAAATGATCACCAGGGCCAGGGCCAGGAACAGGTAGTAGTAGGCGTGCAGGGACGGTAGCTCCAGCCCGGCCACGGCAATGGGCTTGGCCAGGGTCAGGTCCCCCAGATGGAAGGGGTCGATGCTGGAAATGCCCTGGGGCCCGTTGGTGATGTTGATGGGGGCGCTCAGGTTGTTCATGAAAATCCGGATGATTTCCCCGAAACCCAGGGTGACGATGGCCAGGTAATCCCCCCGCAGGCGCAGGGTGGGGGCCCCCAGGAGCAGGCCGAACAGCCCGGCCACCCCGGCCCCCAGGGGAATGATGGCCCACACTGGCCAGTGCAGGCCGCCGGGGAACAGGGCGGGGAAGGCATTGCCCAGGTGGGGGCTGGCCAGCAGGGCGTAGAGATAGGCTCCCACGGCGTAAAAGGCGATGTAGCCCATGTCCAGGAGCCCGGCAAAGCCCACCACGATATTCAGGCCCAGGGCCAGCATGATGTAGAGCAGGGCGAAATTCAGGGTGCGCAGCCAGGCGTTGCCCAGCCCGGCCCCCACGGCAAAGGGCAGCACCGCCAGGGCCACGGCCAGGAGGCCATAACCCAGCCAGAGGCTGCGCCGGTCTTGTTTGAAGGTCTGCCAGTTCATGGCCGGAAATCCTTTAGGGAAGGGAGGCCGCTAGGTGGGACAAAAGGGGTCGGGTGGCCCAGAAACCGGGCCGGGGCGGCGGGAGCAAGGGGCCGGTTCATGCCCGCTCCGCCACTTTTTCCCCCACCAGGCCGGAGGGACGGAAGATGAGCACCAGAATCAGGACGAAGAAGGCGAACACATCCTGGTAATTGGAGCCCAGCACCCCGCCGGTGAGGTCGCCGATATAGCCCGCCCCCAGGGATTCGATGAGCCCCAGGAGAATACCGCCGATCATGGCCCCGGCCAGATTGCCGATGCCCCCCAGGACGGCGGCGGTAAAGGCTTTCATACCCAGGATAAAGCCCATGTAGTAGTGGGCGATGGAGTAATTGGCGCTGACCATGAGCCCGGCCACGGCGGCCAGGGCGGAGCCGATGAGGAAGGTGAGGGAAATGATGTGGTTCACATTCACCCCCATGAGCTGGGCGATCTGGGGATTTTCCGCCGTGGCCCGCATGGCCCGGCCCAGGCGGGTACGGTTAATGAGCAGGAGCAGGCCTCCCATCATGGCCGCTGCCGCTACCACGATGAGCACCTGCAAATCGCTGAAGGTGGCCCCCAGGACCAGATGCTGGCTGGCGGGGAAAATGGGAGGGAAGGCGTGGTAATCCCGGCCCCAGATCATCATGGCCAGGTTTTGCAAGACGATGGAGACGCCGATGGCGGTGATCAGGGGCGCCAGCCGGGGCGCCTTGCGCAGGGGCCGGTAGGCGATGCGCTCCATCAGGTAGCCCACCACCATGCACACCGGGATGGCGGCGGCCAGACCGATCAGGGCCCGGATGGGGCCGGGCAGGCCGGAATTGGCCAGCAGGTCGATGACCGTGAGGGAGGTGAGGGCGCCGATCATGACCACTTCCCCGTGGGCGAAGTTGATCAGGCCCATGATGCCGTACACCATGGTGTAGCCCAGGGCCACCAGGGCGTAGATGCTCCCCAGAACCAGGCCGTTGATGACTTGTTGCAGAAAGATGTCCATGACTCGTGGGCCTGACAAGGGGACGGCGCCCGGGGGCGCCGTCCAGCGGTCGGGCCGTTTCCTGGTTAAGGTTGGGCGCTGGTGGTACCCAGGGTTTCCTGGAAGACCCACTTGCCGGCGCGGGCCTGATAGAAGGAAATGGCCCCGTCCTTCAGGTCCCCCTTGGCGTCAAACTGGATGCGGGCGGAGACCCCCGGGTAGTCGGTCTTGCCGATTTCCGGCAGATACTTGGCCGGTTCCACCGAATTGGCCCGCTTCATGGCATCCACCAGCACCATCACGGCATCGTACACATAGGGGCCGTAGAGCTGGATCTGGGACTTGAACTTGGCTTCGTACTTGGCCCGGAAGGCCGGGCCGCCGGGCATCTTGTCCAGGGGCACCCCGGGCAGGGAGCAATACTGGCCTTCCGTGGCGGCGCCCCCCAGCTTGATGAATTCCGGGGTGCAGCCCCCGTCCCCGGTGAGGAACTTGGCGGTCAGGCCCAGTTCCTTCAGCTGCTTGGCCATGGGGCCGCCCTGGGCGTCCATGCCGCCGAAGAAAATCAGGTCCGGCTGGGTGGATTTGATTTTGGTGAGAATGGCCTTGAAGTCCGTGGCCTTATCGTTGGTGTATTCCCGGGTGACGATGGTGGCGCCGCCTGCCTTGGCACCCTTTTCAAATTCGTCCGCCTGGCCCCGGCCATAGGCGGTGGCGTCATCCACGATGGCGATTTTCTTGGCCCCCAGCTGGTGGGTGGCGTAGGTGCCCAGGGCCCGGCCCTGCTGCTCGTCATTGGCCATGACCCGGAAGGCGGTCTTAAAGCCCTGCTTGGTATAGGCCGGGGTGGTGGAGGAGCCGGAGATTTCCGGAATGCCCGCATCGGCGTAAATCTTGGAGGCGGGCATGGTGGTGCCCGAATTGAGGTGGCCGATGACCCCGTTCACCTTAGCGTCCACGAACTTCTGGGCGACGATGGTGCCCTGTTTCGGGTCCGCCTGGTCGTCCTCGGACTGGAGTTCAAAATGGACTTTCTGGCCGCCGATGGTGAGGTTCTGGGCGTTGAGTTCCTCAATGGCCAGCTTGGCGCCGTATTCATTGTCTTTGCCCAGATGGGACTGGGGCCCGGTGAGGGGGGCGGCGTGGCCGATGAGGACCGTTCTTTCCCCGGAACCGGTGGAGCTGCCTGGGGCGGGGGCGCTGCTGTCCTTGTTGCTGCAACCGACCAGGGCCAGGGCGGCGGCCATGGCCAAGAGGGCGGTACCGGGACGGGGGGAAGACATGGGCTATCTCCTGAAAAGGGGGGCGTAACGCATGGGCATTGATTTTGGTGGCCGGTGAAAGCCCCTGTCAACCGCCAATCGGCGCTCCCTTCAAGCCGCCAGGAAGCTTTCGCCCGGGGCCCGGCAGGGGGCTGGGGAAAAAGGCACCAGAGTGGGGCGGATCGAGGTGAAGACGGGGGGAAAAACGGGCTTTTTATCCCCCCAATGCCTCCCCTTGGGGCATGGGCGCCCAAAGGACGGGCGGAGCCGGAGGAAAACGGCGGGCAGAAAAAAACCGACCCGGGGGTCGGTTTTTTTCTTGGCGGAGCGCCTTACTTCAGGCTCAGCACCCAGGTCACCAGCTTGGTGGCATCGGCCTTGCTCACGTTGTTGGGGGGCATGGGAACTTGACCCCAGACACCGGCGCCGCCCTTCATGACCTTGTCGGCCAGCTTGCCGACCATGGCCTTGTTACCGGCGTACTTCTTGGCGACGTCCTTGTAGGCCGGGCCGACGACCTTGTGGTCAACGGCGTGGCAGGCCAGACAGCCACTCTTTTGGGCCAGGGCGGTTTCATCAGCGGCTTGGGCGGCGCCAGCAGCCAGGATGCCGGCGGCGGCCAGCAGGGATACGTAAATAGCTTTCATGCTCTCGCTCCGTAAAGGAAGGTTGGGTTTTGCTGTTGTTTAGCCCGCCAATACTAATGCAGTTTGGGCGGCTTGGAAATAATGCCCAGCAAGCTCTCCCACTCATTTACCGGCGGCAGACACTTAACGCCTTGGCAGACCCAGGCGTTGACACGGGGGCTGGGGGGCAGGTCTTGCGGGGCGGGTTCTGGGGCCAGAATCAGGGTCTGGGGCAGGAACCGGCGGCCCAGTTCGGCGTTCCATTGGTCCCGCTCCGCCGCCGGTCCAGTGAGGCGTACCAGGGTGGGGGGCGTCAGGGCGTCTTCCAGGGCTCCCAGGAGGGCGCCGGAGGCGATGGCCTGGCGCTCCAGCAGGGGATAGAACAGGTCCAGGGTGCGCCGGGCGGCCCGGGCGTAAGGCTCATGATCTGTCACCAGGGCCAGGCGCCCCAAGGCCTGGGCCGCTACCCCGTTACCCGCGGGCAGGGCGTTGTCCTGGGCCGGCTTGGGCCGGTGGATCAGGGCTTCCTGGTCGTGGGCGGTGAAAAAGAAGCCCCCCGCCGCCGGATCTTCAAAGTCGTGCAGCAGGCCGTCCGCCAGTCGCCGGGCGAAGGCCAGGTCCTTTTCCCGCCAGCGGGCCTGGAGGCATTCCAGCAATGCGTCCAGGAGGAGGGCGTAGTCGTCCAGGTAGGCGGGCAGCCGGCTCTGGCCTCCGGCCCGCACCGCCAGCAGGCGGCCTTCCTGCCACAGGTGATCCTGGAGAAAATCCACCGTGGATAGGGCCCGGTCTATCCACTCGGAGCGGCCGAAAATACGTCCGGCCCGGGCTAGTCCCTTGATCATCAGCGCATTCCAGCCGGTCAGGAGTTTGTGGTCCCGGGCCGGGCGGGGACGGGGTTCCCGGGCGGCCAGGAGGGCAGCCCGGGCTTCCTGGAGCCCGGCTCGGACCGCCGTGGGGGCCAGACCCAGGTCGTCCGCCAGGGCTTCCGGACTGCGCACCTGCTGGAGGTGCCAGGCCTGGCCTTCGAAGTTGGGTACCCGGTCCAGGCCCCAGGCCGGGGCGGCCAGGGCCCACTGTTCCGGACTCAGGGCCGCCTGGGCGGCTTCTGGCGTCCACAGGTAGTAGGCCCCTTCTTCCCCGGCGCTGTCCGCATCCAGGGAGGCGGCGTAGCCCCCCTGGGCCAGGGCCATTTCCCTGTCCGCCCAAGCTACGATGCCCTCCGCCGCTGCCTTGAAGGCGGGCCGGTGGTCCAGGGCCCAGGCGTTGGCGTAGCAGGCCAGAAGCTGGGCGTTGTCATAGAGCATTTTTTCAAAGTGGGGAATGGTCCAGGCCCCATCCACGCTGTAGCGGAAAAAGCCGCCCCCCAGCTGGTCTTGCAGGCCCCCGGCGGCCATTTTCTCCAGGCTGGTGAGGGCCATGGTCCGGGCGTGGTCATCCCCGGTGGTAGCGCTGCGGCGCAGGAGAAAATCCAGATCCGTGGGCCGGGGAAATTTAGGGGCGTCGCCAAAGCCGCCCCGGCGCCGGTCATAGGTGGCGTCCAGTTCGGCCTGGGCGGCGGCTAGGGGCTCGGCCTTGAGGCGGGGAGGCTCTTGCCCGGGGCGTGGCAGGGTGGCCGCCAGGGCGTGGCGGATGCTCTGATTCTGCCGGGCGATGTCTGCCCGGCGGTGGGCGTACACCGCCGCCACCTGTTCCAGTAGTTCCCCCAGGGCGGGCAGCCCATGGCGGGGCTCGGGGGGAAAGTAGGTGCCGGCGAAAAAGGCGTCTCCCTCCGGGGTGAGGAACAGGGTCAGGGGCCAGCCGCCGGGGCGGCGGGTGAGGAGCTGATGGGCGGTCTGATAGATGTGGTCCAGGTCCGGCCGCTCCTCCCGGTCCACCTTGATGTTGATGAACAGCCGGTTCATGGTGGCGGCGATGTCCGGATCCTCGAAGCTTTCGTGGGCCATGACGTGGCACCAGTGGCAGGCGGCGTAGCCGATGGAAAGGAGGATGGGCTTGTCCTGGTCCCGGGCCAAAGCCAGGGCGGCGGGGCCCCAGGGGTGCCAGTCCACGGGCTGGTGGGCGTGTTGCAACAGGTAGGGGGAGGTCTCTTGGGCAAGCAGATTGGGCATAACGGGTCCTGACGGTCCGGGGCCGGGAAAAGTCCCGGGTCCCGGCTGGGTGGACAAGGGGCGGGCGTCAGGGTTCGCCCGTGCCGCCCTGGCGGGCCAATTCTTCCACCAGGGCGGCGGCGAAGCCGGTGAGGGCGTCCCGGCGGCGGATGCAGATGGAGAGGTCCCGCCGGGCCCAGGGCTCGTCCAGCTCCACCACCGTGGGAGGTTCCCGGAGATTGGCGCCAGGCACGGCGGAGCGGGGCACCAGACCGATGCCCACCCCGGCCCCCACCATGCGGCAGACCGCCTCGAAGCTGCGCACCTGGATGCGCACATTGAGGTGGCGCCCCAGGGCCGCCGCCGCGTTGGTGGTGAAGGTGTGGATGGCGGAGCCGGCGTGGAGCATCACAAAGGGGTAGTCCAGCACCTCCCCGAAGCCGCAGCGGGCCCGGGCCGCCAGGGGATGGGCGGCGGGGGTGATGAGCACCAGCCGGTCCTGGCGGTAGGGCAGGAGTTCCACCCCGGCCCCCTCGGCGCCCCCGGCCACCACGCCCATTTCTACCTCCCCGGCGGCCACCGCCAGCACAATGACCGGGCTGGTGTGTTCCTCCAGGGTGACGCTGACCTGGGGGTGGGCCCGGAGGAAGTCGGCCAGGTCGTCGGGAAGAAAGCTGTGGGTGGCGTGGGTGTTGGCCCACAGGCTTACGTGGCCGCGAATGCCCTGGGCGTAGGGGGCCAGGTCCGCGTGCATCTGTTCCAACCGGGCGAAAACCTGGCGGGTGTGGCGCAGCAGGGCTTCCCCGGCCCGGGTGAGCCGCAGACCCCGGGCCTGGCGCAGAAACAGGGGGGTGCCCAGATCCCCTTCCAGCTGGCGTAGCCGGTGGCTGGCGGAGGAGGGGGCAAGGTTCGTCTTTTCCGCACCCCGGGTCAGATTGCCCGCCTCGGCAATGGCCTGGAAGAGGCGTAGATCGGTGAGATCGTAGTGCATGGCGCTTGAAGGCTTTCTATAAGCGTTCGATGTGGACGAATCCTACCTTGGGGGAAGGCCAATTGTCTTCCCGTCTTGGCCCTGGCCTAATGGGCCTTTTCCCCCGTTGAAGTGCCGCCATGTCCCGCCTCCCCTGGTCCTCCGAACGCCTGGGTATTGTCCTCGCCATCCTGGCGGCCCTGGGTTTTTCCTTCAAGGCCATTTTCGTCAAACTGGCCTATCTGGTATCCCCCGCCGCCCCGGTGGATGCGGTGACCCTGCTTTCCCTGCGCATGGTCCTGGCCCTGCCCGCCTTTCTCTGGATCGGTATCCGCTCGAGCCGGGGGGCGCCCCCCTTAAGCGCCCGGGAATGGCTCAAACTCTCGGCCCTGGGCATACTCGGCTACTACGGTTCCAGCCTGCTGGATTTCTACGGCCTGCGCTACATTTCCGCCGGCCTGGAACGGCTCATCCTGTTCACCTATCCCACCCTCACCGTGCTCATTGCCGTGGCCTTTCTCGGCAAGCGCCTGGAAAAGCGGGAGGTGGCCTCCCTGGCCATTTCCTATCTGGGCATCGGCCTGGCCTTTGCCCATGACCTCCATTTCGCCGCCGACCTGGGCACGGTGCTGGTGGGCAGCGCCTTTGTCTTCGCTTCCTCCTTGAGCTACGCCTTCTACCTCTCGGGCAGCGCCGGGGCCATCCAGCGCCTGGGCTCGGCCCGCTTCACCGCCCTGGCCATGCTGGTCTCCACCGGTGCCACCCAGGTCCATTTTGTCCTCACCCAGCCCCTGGGCGCCCTCATCCAGCCCTGGCCCATCTACGCCTGCGGCGCGGGCATGGCCCTGTTTTCCACGGTGCTGCCCGTGTTTATGCAGTCTGCGGCAATTCGCCGCATCGGCGCCTCCCGCTCCGTGCTGATCGGTACCCTGGGGCCCATGCTGACCATTTTCTTCAGCTGGTGGCTGCTCAAGGAACCCATGTCTGGGGCCCAATTGCTGGGGGCCGGGCTGGTGCTGGTGGGGGTATTACTGGTGAGCCGCCCCAAGTCTGCCTGAGGGGGCCTATGGCTTTGGCGCGATGGACAAGGGGCGGGGGCCTCGGCTACCCTTTTGTCATCACATCGGGAAGCTTCCGCCATGGCCCTCTCTGCCGCCCCCATCACCCCGTTCTGGCAGCGCCTGCCCCGCTTCTTTCTCTTCCCCCTGGCGCCCCGGACCCTGGGCTATCTGCTCTTTCTCGCCGCCTGCTGCGGGGCGGGCCTGGTCCTGCCCATGATCAAGCCCCTCAAATTGCTGATTACGGCGGTGGCCTGCCTCGGCGCCTGGCTGGCCCTGACCCGCTACGCCTACGGGGTGCTGGAGGAGACGGCCCGGGGGCACCTGACGCCGGAGGATTACGACCGGACCGATACCTCCCATCGCAATTCCCTACCCTACAAGCAATTCGCCGTGTTTTTTGTCATGGGCCTGGCCCTGGGGCTGTGCTCCCTGGCGGGTCGCTTTGCCGCGTTTGTCGCCCAGGGGGTGGTGAATCTGTCCATGCCCGCCAGCATCATGGTGCTGACCCTGACCGGCAGCATGGGGGCCGCCCTTAGCCCCGCCGGCCTGTGGCGGGTGATTCGGAGCATCGGCCTGCCCTATCTGGGCCTTTGCGCCTTCCTCTTCCTCCTCTCCCTGGGGGGACCGGAACTGCTCAAGCTGGTGGCGCCCCGGCTGCCCCTCTGGGCCATGGTGCCCGCCATCAATTTCATCCTCATGTATTTCACCCTCATCATGTTCAACCTGATGGGCTACGTGCTGTACCAATACCACGGAGACCTGGGTCTGGCCGCCGAGGGGGATGAGGGGCTGGCCGGGCCGGAAGGGGAGCGGGCGGCGGACCCGGGGGAGCGGATCGCCGCCCTTATTTCCGCCGGGCAGGTGGATCAGGCCCTGGATGTGGCCTATGAGGCCCAGCGTCTGGCCCCCGGGGATTTCCGGGCCCAGGACCGGTACCTGAAACTGCTGCTTCTAGGCCATAAGACGGAGCGTTTCTTGAGCCACGCCCGGTCCGTGCTGCCCGTGTATCTAGCCCGGGGCCAGCTGGCGGAAGCTTGGGCCCTATGGCGCCGCTGCCGCCAGCTGGACGCCGCCTGGGAGACGCCCGAGGCAACGGTGCTGGGCCTGGCCCAGGCCGCCGCCCGGGGCCGGGATTTTCGGGGGGCCCTGGAGGTGATGAAGGGTTTTGATCGCCGCAATCCGGGCCACGGGGACATTCCCGCCGTCTATCTGCTCAGCGCCCAAATCCTCTGCGAGCAGTTCCACCAGGACCCCATGGCCGGGCGCATTCTGGAAACCCTGAAAGCCCGCTACCCGGACCATCCCCTGCGGGCCGAGGCGGAACGCTATCTGGCCACCCTGGCCCGTCTGGCCCAGGCCTGAGGGGCGCCCCTCCCCCGGCTAGCGCAGCAGCTGGGTGGCCAGCCGGGCTTCTTCCGTTTCGGGAAAATTCTGGCGCAGGGTTTCCAGACCCCGGCGGAAGGCTTCCTGATTGCCCTGACGGGCGTGGTGCCGGGCCAGGACCATGAGCAGGGGAGCGATCTGGGCATGGTCCGGGTTGCGGGCCTGCAAGGCCCGGATCAGGCGTTCCCCGTCTTCCCCGTAACCGGCCAGAATCAGGCGCCGGGCCAGGGTGGCCAGGCCGTCCGGGGTAAAACGCACACAGGGTCGGGCCAGGCTCATGTACTCCAGCAGCACCTCCCGCACCCGGGCCTCCCGGGCCCCGTCCCCCGCGGGCAGGGCAAACACCCGGGCGGCGGCCCGATGGTAGTGATCGTCCGCCGGGTGGAGTTTGGCCAGCTGGTAATAGGGATTCACCACCGTCTCGTCTTCCGGATAGCGGCGGGAAAGGCGGCGCAGGGCCTCCACCCCTTCATCCACCTTGAGTTCCCGAATCAGGATTTGAATGCGGGCCAGGCTGGCGGCGGGCTCCGCCTCCCCTGGCGCGGGCGTCAGCGTAGCCCCCGGATCGGGTAGGGCCTGGTGGGGATGGCGCCAGCGGAACCAGGCGGCCAGCAGGGCGCCGGCGACAAAGCCTCCCATGTGGGCCACGTAATTGATGGGGCTTTCCGGGTGGGCCCAGAGCTGGTAGGCCTCGTTGGCCAGCCATAGGGGCAGGGCCAGGATGGCGGGGGCGACGCAGAAGTCGAAGTAGAAAACGATCCAGTAAAAAAAGCGGATGGGCCGGGCGCCGAAGAGCACCACAAACATGGCCATGACCCCCGCAATGGCCCCGGAAGCGCCGATGCTGCCGGTGCTGCGCTGGCCGTGGAGAGCCAGATCCAGTCCGGCGGCCCCCAGTCCGGCGAGCAGGTAATAGAGCAGGTAGCGCCGGCTTCCCAGGGCCTCTTCCACCAGATAGCCGGTAATGAAGAGGATCACCATATTGCCCACCAGATGGCTTTCGTCCCCGTGGAGGAACATGTGGCTGAACCAGGTGATGGGGCGGGGATCGGTGGGGGTGAAGGCGTAGCGGCTGGTGACGGCCCGATTGCGGAGATCTTCGTAATGGCGGCGGGCGGTCTGCCACTGGGGATAGAGGGGGGAGTGGGGGGTAATGACCTGACCCCGATGCAGGCGAAGCTGGAATTCCCCGTCGTTTTCCATGGCGGCCAGCACCAGGGGCCACCGGTCATGGGCGTAGGCCTGGCGTAGGCGGCGGGCTTTTTCTCCGCCTTGCTCGGAAAGATAGTTCAGGTAGGCGGGCAGTTCCGCCTCCCGCAGCACGGACTTGCCGTAGTAATCCAGGGCCTGCTCCTGGACCTTGTCCCCCGGGATCTGCCAGAAAAAGTAGATCAGGGTGCACAGCACCATGATGGCCAGGGTGACCAGGGGAGGATGGCGCCAATCCGGGCGCCGAGGCAGGGGGACGAGCAGCATGACGGCATTATGTCGTGCTTCCCTGTCCAGGGGAACGGTCCCGGGCCGAAAGGCCCGGGAAAGACTGGGAAAAGGCTTAGGAAAGGCCCAGCCGGCGGCAGATTTCCAGGATCAGGCCGGACTGGTTCATGCTGTAAAAATGCAGGCCCGGGGCGCCTCCGTCCAGCAGGCGCTGGCACAGGGCGGTGACCGCATCTAGGCCGAATTCCCGGATGGAATCCCCATCATCCCCGAAGGATTCGAATTTACGCCGCATCCAGCGGGGAATTTCGGCGCCGCAGGCGTCGGAGAAGCGGGCCAGTTTGGAAAAACTGGCGATAGGCATGATGCCGGGAAACACGGGAATATCCGCCCCGGCGGCCCGGGCCTCGTCCACAAAGCGGAAATAGGCGTCCCCATTGTAGAAATACTGGGTGATGGCGATGTCCGCCCCGGCCTGGACCTTGCCCACATAGGCTTGCAGGTCGGCGGCCGGGCTGGGGGCCTGGGGATGCCATTCCGGGTAGGCGGCCACGGCCAGACGGAACCAGTCGCCGGTTTCCTGGCGGATGAATTCCACCAGTTCGTTGGCGTAGCGGAATTCTCCGGACTGGGCCATGCCGGACGGCAGGTCGCCGCGCAGGGCCACCAGATGGCGGATACCGGCGGCCCGGTAGTCGTCCAGGATGGCCCGGATGGAATCCCGGGAAGAGCCGATACAGGAAAGATGGGGGGCGGCGACCCGTCCTTCGCTAGCGATTTCCTTGACCACGGCAGCGGTACGCTCCCGGGTGGAGCCGCCCGCCCCGTAGGTGACGGAGAAAAAGGCGGGTTGGGCCGCCGCCAGCTGCTGGCGCACGGCCCGCAGCTTATCCACGCCCTCGCTGGTCTGGGGCGGGAAAAATTCGATGGAAATTTCCGGGGTCATGGGGGCTCCTGGAAAAAGGCGGAAGCGGCGCCGAGCAAAGAAGAGCGCGGCTTCCGCCGGAATGGGGGGCACTGGGTCGGCCTCCGGGGGGAGGCCGATCCAGTGCGGGTCTTAGTAGCGGTAGTTTTCCGCCTTGTAGGGGCCTTCCACGGGGACGCCAATGTAGGCGGCCTGTTCCGCGGTCAGGGTGGTCAGGTGGGCGCCGATTTTTTCCAGGTGCAGGCGGGCCACCATTTCATCCAGGTGCTTGGGCAGCACATACACCCCCACCGGGTACTGGGCGGTCTTGGTGAACAGCTCGATCTGGGCCAGGGTCTGGTTGGCGAAGGAGTTGCTCATGACGAAGCTGGGGTGGCCGGTGGCGCAGCCCAGATTCACCAGACGGCCTTCGGCCAGGAGAATGATGCGCTTGCCGTCGGGGAAAATGACGTGATCCACCTGGGGCTTGATGTTTTCCCATTGGTACTGGCGCAGGCTGGCTACCTGGATTTCGGAATCAAAGTGGCCGATGTTGCAGACAATGGCGTTGTTCTTCATGGCCGCCATGTGGTCGTGGGTGATGACCCCCACATTGCCCGTGGTGGTGACGAAAATGTCCCCCAGGGGCGCGGCTTCTTCCATGGTGACCACCCGGTAGCCTTCCATGGCGGCTTGCAGGGCGCAGATGGGGTCCACTTCCGTGACCCACACGGTGGCGCCCAGGCCGCGCAGGGATTGGGCGCAGCCCTTACCCACGTCGCCGTAACCCAGCACCACGCCGATCTTGCCCGCCACCATTACGTCCGTGGCCCGCTTGATGCCGTCCACCAGGGATTCCCGGCAGCCGTAGAGGTTGTCGAACTTGGACTTGGTTACCGAGTCATTGACGTTGATGGCGGGAATCTTCAGTTCGCCCCGGGCGTGCATTTGGTAGAGCCGGTGCACCCCAGTGGTGGTTTCTTCGGTGACGCCCTTGATATGGGCCAGATGGGTGGAATACCAGGTGGGATCGGTCTTCAGCTTGGCCTTGATGGCGGCGAACAGCACGGTGGCTTCTTCGCTGTCCGGATGATCCAGCACGGACAGATCTTTTTCCGCCCGGGCGCCCAGGTGCAGCAGCAGGGTGGCGTCACCCCCATCGTCCAGGATCATGTTGCTGAACACGGGGGCACCGTTGGCTTCCGGCCATTCAAAAATGCGGTGGGTGTAGTTCCAGTAATCTTCCAGGGATTCGCCCTTGACGGCGAAAACGGACACCCCGTCCTGGGCGATGGCGGCGGCGGCGTGATCCTGGGTGGAGAAAATATTGCAGGAGGCCCAGCGCACTTCCGCCCCCAGGGCGGTCAGGGTCTCGATGAGCACTGCCGTCTGGATGGTCATGTGCAGGGAGCCCGTAATGCGGGCGCCCTTCAGAGGCTGGGCGGTGGCGAATTTTTCCCGGATGGCCATGAGGCCGGGCATTTCGGTTTCCGCAATGCGGATTTCTTTGCGGCCCCAGGGGGCCAGATTCAGGTCGGCGACGACGTATTCGTGGGAGAGTTGGGCGGTCACAGTGTGGCTCCTTCGTCGGAAGCCGGACAAACGGGAAGCAGGGGACCGGGAGATAAGGAACTCACGCGGACTCACGCTGCACCCCGCGCCGGCAGGGTTGAACAGGTGAGCGCCGTTGTTACAACCAGGGCGACTGCCCGTGGCCAGGAACTCCGAGCCTGGGATCAATAATCTCGCAGCGCTCCTCGGAGGACGGCCATTATAACTTGGCTCTTCTGGCTTGGGGGAGAAGTGCAAGTTACAATCTAATACAAAAGTAATATGAAGTAATATGCCGTTGTCCGATAAAATATCGCCAACAGTAGTGATCCTGGTGACAGGGAAGTTGACCAACTGGCGGCCAGCCTCCCGGCGCAGATCCGGGACCGCGATAAAAAACATAGCGCCAGAGTGGGGCCCCGGCCCCTTTTGTCCTTCAGCCTTACGGAGTTCCCCATGTCGGTCGCCAAACGTCTCATTCTGCTGGTTTGTACTTCCCTCATTGCCCTGGCCATACTCGGCTGGGTGGCCCTGGATACGGCGGGTCGCCTGGACGGGCGCCTCAATGAAATTAACGAATCGGTCATGCCCAGCGTCATTGGCACGGACGGGGCGGCGGCCCAGTTGTTTGAAAGCCGTTCCCTGGTGCTGACCCATATCCTGGTCACTGACACCACCCGCAAGGCGGCCGTCATGGCATCCATCCAGGAAGCCCGCAAGTCTTTCCTGGATAAGGTGGGGCGCCAGCGTCCCCTGGATGACCAGGACCGGGCCCTGTTGCAGGAAGCCAATACCCAGGTGAGCCGTTATTTCGCCCTGGTGGACCAGGCCCTGGCCCTGTCCAATGACGGTAAAAACGAGGCGGCCCGGGAGATGATTCTGAGCCATGGGGCCCAGATCAAGGCCATGATGCAGGCGGTCAATAACCTGCTGGCCTATGAGGCTTCCCTGACCGGGAAAGTGGCCCAGGCTTCGGCGGCGGATTACCACAACAGCATTATTCTGCTGCTCGGGGTTATCGGTCTGGCGGCGGCATTTTCCATTGTCATGGGGGTCATGACCTACCGTCGGGTGGAAGGGCCCCTGGTGGCCGTGGAACGGCTGGTGGAAGAGGTGGAAAGCGAGCTGGATTTCACCCGCCGGGTGCCGGTCACGGGTAAGGACGAAATTTCCGCTATGGCGGCGGCCTTCAACCGGTTGCTGGACCGGATGCAGCAAAGCCTGTCCGACATTACCAAGCACGCCTCCGAAGTGTCCGACGCCGCCGCCCAGATGGCTACGGCGGCCCAGCAGGTGTCCGTCAGTTCCTCCCAGCAAAGCGATGCGGCGGCCAGCATGGCGGCCACGGTGGAAGAAATGACCGTGAGCGTCACCCACGTGGCGGACCGGGCCGGGGAAACCAACCAGCTGGCCGTGCGTTCCGGCCAGGTGGCTACCGAAGGGGCGGAGGTGATCGGCCATACGGTGGAAGACATCAACGGCATCGCCCAGGTGGTGCGCAGCGCCGCCGAACACATCGATCTGCTGGATCAGGACAGCGCCAAGGTGAATACGGTGGTGGCGGTGATTCGGGAAGTGGCGGATCAGACCAATCTCCTGGCTCTGAATGCGGCCATCGAGGCGGCTCGGGCCGGGGAAGCGGGCCGGGGCTTTGCCGTGGTGGCTGACGAGGTGCGCAAGCTGGCGGAACGCACCGCCTCTTCCACCCAGGAAATCGCCTCCACCATCGGTTCCATGCAGACCAGCGCCAAGAGCGCCGCCGAAGGCATGCGGGCGGCGGTGGATCAGGTGGAAAGCGGCGTGGCCCGTACCGCCCAGGCCAGCGACTCGATCCGGGAAATCAGCCAGGTGTCCCAGGACACGGAAGCCCGGGTGGGGGAAATCAGCGAAGCCATTCGGGAACAAAGCGTGGCCAGCACCAGCATTGCCCAGCAGGTGGAACGGATCGCCCAGATGACGGAAGAAAACAGCGCCGCGGCGGCCGCCACGGCGGACACGGCCCGGCATCTGGACGAACTGGCTGGCGCCATGCGTCAGGTGGTGGGCCAGTACCGGGTGTGAGGCAGGCCGCCCGGGGCGGCCCAATCGCTGCAATGAAGGGGCCATTCGGCCCCTTTTCTTTTCTGCCCGGAGAGGGAAGAAAGACGGGCTTCTTACTTTTGCCGGGCGGGAGAGCCAAGCTGGAAGCCATTCTTGCGGCGGGGTGAAGGGAAATTGGCTTCCCGCGGCCCTGGGCGGCCGGATGCCCTATGCGGAAGGTTCGGCGGTAGGTTACCCGGAAGTCCGATAGGCCGGCGGTCTTAGCCCTTGGCCTTGGACAAATCTTCCCGGATCTGGCGCTTGTTGATTTTGCCCACGCTGGTGCGGGCCAGGGTTTTGACGAAGCTCACCTGGATCAGCACCCCGTAGCGGGTGACGCCTTGCACTTCCGCTGCGTGGGCGGCGAAGTTGCGGATGGTGTGGGCGGTGATTTTGCCTTCCCATTCCGGCTTTAACACCACCAGGGCCAGGGGCCGTTCCCCCCACTTGTCGTCCCGCACCCCCACCACGGCCACTTCATGGACCGCCGGGTGTTGGCCCACGATGTCTTCCAGTTGCAGGGAGGAGGTCCATTCCCCGCCGGTTTTGATCACGTCCTTGATCCGGTCCGTGATTTGCAGCCAGCCCTGGGCGTCCATAAAACCGATGTCGGCGGTGTGCAGGTAGCCCCCTTCCCACAACTCCTCCGAGGCTTCCGGAGCGTGGAGGTAGCCCTGGGTGAGCCAGGGGGAGCGCACCACCACTTCCCCCGTGGTCTGGCCGTCCCGGGGCAGTTCCCCCATGTTGGGGTCGGTCAGGCGCAAATCCACCAGGGGCAGGGTGAGGCCGGTCTTGGCCCGGTACACCGCCTGCTCCTCCGCCGGGGCATCCACCAGGTCGCTGGGGAGGTGGGCGATGGTGAGGATGGGGCAGGTTTCCGACATGCCGTAGCCGGTAAAGAGGTCCATGCCCCGGGCCAGGGCCGTACAGGCGAGGGCCTGGGCCAAGGCGGAGCCGCCGATCATCACCTTCCAGCCGGACAGGTCCGTGTCCTTGGCGTGGGGATGGTTGAGGATCATGTGCAGCACCGTGGGGACGCAGTGGGAAAAGCTCACCTTTTCCTCCCGGCGCAGCTTGAGGAGCATGTCCGCCTGGTAGCGGCCCGGATAGACCTGTTTCAGGCCCAGCATGGTGGCCACGTAGGGCAGGCCCCAGGCATGCACGTGGAACATGGGGGTGATGGGCATGTACACGTCGTCCCGGTGCAGGCGCCCCTGGCGGGCGGCGGTGCCCAGGGCGGTGGCCGCGGAAAGGCTGTGCAACACCAGCTGGCGATGGCTGAAATAGACCCCCTTGGGCAAGCCCGTGGTGCCGGTGGTGTAGAAGGTGGTGGCCTTGGCGTTTTCGTCAAAGTCAGGGAAATCGTAGTCCGGGGAAGACTGGGCCAGCAGGGTTTCGTAATCCGTGGCGAAGGGCAGGTCCAGGCCCGCCTTGCTTTCCCCGGCCTGATCTCCGTGGATCAGTACCAGGGTCTTCACCGTTTCCAGCTTGTCCGCAAAGGCGGCCAGGAGGGGCAGGAATTCGCTATTGACCAGAAGCACGTCGGCCCGGGCGTGGTTCAGGGTGTACAGGAGCTGGTCCTGAGTGAGGCGCACATTCACCGTTTGCAGCACCGCCCCCATCATGGGCACGGCAAAAAAACATTCCAAATAGCGGTGGCTGTCCCAGTCCATGATGGCCACCGTCTTGCCCGCTTCCACCCCCAGCCCGGCCAGACCGTTGGCCAGCCGGCCGATGCGCTGTTCCAGATCCCGGTAGGTGTGGCGCACCTTGTCCCGGTAAACGATTTCCTGATCCGGATGCTGGGTCAGGGCCGAGTGGAGCAGGTGCTTGATGAGCAGGGGAAAGGCATAGGCGGAAGGCGTGGCGGCGACGAGTTGGACCGGCATATTGTTGTTTGACCTTTGCAAAAGAACAGGCGGGGCTTGGGGCCCGGTGGCGGCCGCCGGGTGGGCGGATACAAAAACGCCCAGCGGGTGGCTGGGCGTCTGAGCTACGACAAAAGCAGTATGGCGCAGGCGCGCCCCGGATTATAGGCCCGCGTCGGCCCGCAGGGCAGCCGCCTTGTCCGTGGCTTCCCAGGTGAATTCCGGCTCTTCCCGACCGAAGTGGCCGTAGGCGGCGGTTTTGGCGTAGATGGGGCGGAGCAGGTCCAGGGTTTGGATAATGCCCTTGGGACGCAGGTCGAAGTGACGGCCCACCAGTTCCACAATTTTTTCATCGGCGATCTTGCCCGTGCCGAAGGTATTCACCATCAGGGAAACGGGCTTGGCCACGCCGATGGCATAGGCTACCTGGACTTCGCACTTGTCCGCCAGACCGGCGGCCACGATGTTCTTGGCCACATAGCGGCCCGCGTAGGCGGCGGAGCGGTCCACCTTGGAAGGATCCTTGCCGGAAAAAGCGCCGCCGCCGTGGTGGGCGGCACCGCCGTAGGTGTCCACAATGATCTTGCGCCCGGTGAGGCCGCAGTCCCCGTGGGGACCGCCCACTACGAACCGGCCGGTGGGGTTGATCAGGTAGCGGGTGTTGCCGTTGAGCAATTCCGGGGGCAGCACGGGCTTGATGATTTCTTCTACCACCGCTTCGGTAATCTGGGCGTGGGAGACTTCCGGGCTGTGCTGGGTGGAAACCACCACGGTGTCGATGGCCACCGGCTTACCGTCCACGTATTTCACCGTGAGCTGGCTCTTGGCGTCGGGACGCAGCCAGGGCAGGCGACCATCCTTGCGCACCTCGGCCTGACGCTGCATGATGCGGTGGGCGTAGTAGATGGGCAGGGGCATGAGGGACGGGGTTTCGTTGCAGGCATAGCCGAACATCAGCCCCTGGTCGCCGGCACCCTGGTCCAGATCCAGGCCTTCCCCTTCATTCACCCCCTGGGCGATGTCCGGGGATTGCTTGTTGATGGCCACCAGAATGGCGCAGGACTTGTAGTCGAAGCCGATTTCCGAATCGGTGTAACCAATGCGCCGCACCGCTTCCTGGGCGATGTCCCGGTAATTGATGTTGGCTTTGGTGGTGATTTCCCCGGACATGACCACCAGACCGGTGGATACCAGGGTTTCGCAGGCGACCCGGCCCTTGGGGTCTTCCGCCAGAATGGCGTCCAGCACGGAATCGGAAATCTGGTCAGCGACCTTGTCCGGATGGCCTTCGGAAACGGATTCCGAGGTAAACAGAAACTCTTTTGCCAAGATAAATACTCCTCTCCCCTTTTGTTGTGGTGGATGGCGTTACCGCTCGGGGGGAGGAGCAGGCGACGCTTTAGCAGAATTTTTGATCCGCCCTGCAAGTTGTCCTGATTAACTCGGCGGCGCGATAATTCTAATTTTTCACCCGCCCCGGGTCAAACCAGGGCGACCTGGTACTGAGACACTCCCTTGGCCGCTCTGTTCCGTATCCTTTCCCTTCTGCCCCTTTCCTGGCTTCACGCCCTGGGGGCCCTGGTGGGCCGCCTGGCCTATCGCCTGTCCCCCGTCTACCGGGCCCATCTGGAAGAAAACCTGGCCCTGGCCTACGCCCCGGAGGCGGCGGCCCGGCTGGTGCCCCAGGCGGTGGCCGAAGCGGGTAAAGGCATGCTGGAATTGCCCAAGGTCTGGCTGCGGCCCCTGGAAGAAGCGGCGGGCCGGGTGGTCCGGGTGACCGGCTGGGAGCTGGTGGAAGCGGCCTGGGCCGAAGGCCGGGGCATTATTTTCCTCACCCCCCACCTGGGCTGCTTCGAGGTGACCGCCCAGTATTACGCCGCCCATTGCCGTCCCGAATCCCCCATTACGGTGCTCTACCGGCCCCCCAAACAGGCCTGGCTGGAACCCCTGATCGTCCAGGGCCGGGCCCGGGATCAGCGGCTGCAACTGGCCCCCGCCGACCTCTCCGGGGTGCGCCACCTGCTCCGCGCCTTAAAGCGCAAGGAAGCGGTGGGCATGCTGCCGGACCAGGCGCCGGGAGCCGGGGAAGGCAAATGGCTGGATTTCTTTGGTCGCCCCGCCTACACCATGACCCTGGCCGCCCGTCTTTCGGAAACCGGCGCCCGGGTGCTGCTGGCCTACGCGGAGCGCCTGCCCGGAGGGCGGGGCTTCCATCTCCATCTTCAGGAAACCCTCCACCCTCTGGAGGGCTCCACGGAAGTTCGGGCGGCCCAGATCAACCAGGAGCTGGAAGGCCTGATTCGCCAATGTCCGAGCCAGTACCTGTGGGGCTATAACCGTTACAAGCGGCCCTCCGGCGCCGAGCCGCCCCCCGCCGGGGCCCTGTCCCCAAGTCCCGCGCCCGCCTCCGGCTGGCATGTGGCGCCGGCGGCCATGGAGACTGGGCGATCCCCTTCCAGGGAGGGCGGGGCCTCCGCCCCGGTGGGGGAGGAGCGGCCATGACCCGGCTGGCCGTGGGCCTGCTCTGGCTCCTCCATTTTCTGCCCCTGGCTTGGCTGCGGGCCCTGGGGGCCGGTTTTGGCCGTCTGCTCTATGTCCTGGGCCGGGAACGGCGCCGGGTGGCCCTCACCAACCTGGGCTTGTGTTTCCCCGAGTTGGCACCCGAGGCGCGGCGCCGCCTGGCCTTGCAGCACTTCATCGCCTTCGGCCAGTCTTTTCTGGACCGGAGCCTGCTCTGGTGGGCCTCGCCAGCGCGTTTGCGCCGCCTGATCCAGTTGGAAGGCCTGGAACATCTGCCTACCGACGGAACGCCGGTGATACTCCTCAGTCCCCATTTTGTCGGCTTGGACGCGGGCTGGACCCGGCTCACCCTGGAAATGCCCATGCTGTCGGTGTACGCCAACCAGAAAAATCTGGTCTTCGACGCCGCTCTCTACGCCGGGCGTATGCGCTTCAACCAGCCCCAGCTTCTTTCCCGCCTGGACGGCCTGCGTAAGGCGGTGAGGGGCCTGGCCTCCGGTCGTCCCTTCTATTACCTGCCGGACCTGGATTTCGGCCCCCGGGATGCCATTTTCGTGCCCTTTTTCGGTACCCCTGCGGCGACCATCACCGGGGTGCCCCGGCTCGCCAAGCTGGCCCATGCCCGGGTGCTGCCCTGCCTGACCCGGATGACCCCCCAGGGCTATCGGGTGACCCTGGAAGCCCCCTGGGAGGACTATCCGGGGCCGGACCTTAATGCCGACACCCGGCGCATGAATGCCTTTATCGAAGCCCGGGTGCGCCAGTGTCCGGCCCAATATTATTGGCTGCATAAGCGCTTCAAGACCCGTCCCCCCGGGGAAGCCCGCTTTTACCCCTAAGTCCCGGGGCAGCGCCCCCTTCGGGCGGGGGTAAGATGGGGGCTTCCTGGTTCTGTCTCCAGTTTCGACCTTTTTCTGCCCATGACCGCCGTTTCCTCTGCTGTCTCCGCCCCTACCCCTTCCTCCCTGAATCTGGCGCCCCTAGCTCCGGACCGGGTGCCCGAGCTTATCGCCCTGGCCCGGGTGGTGTGGCAGGACACCTATTCGGCCCTGATTCCCCAGGCCCAGATCGACCACATGCTGGCGGAGCGCTACCAGCCCCGGGATTTGGCCGCCCAGGCTGGTGCCCCCGGCCCGGGCTGGACCGTGTGCTGGATGACGGCTGGTCTGGAGGATGCCATGGTGGGCTTTGCCTGCCTGGAAACCACGGATACTCCCGGGGAATTCAAGCTGGACAAGCTCTACGTCCATCCCCAGGCCCAGGGCCGGGGTGTGGGCCGGGCCCTGGTGGATTGGGCCGCCGCCACGGCCCGGGAGGCGGGAGGGCAAACCCTGGTGCTGGCGGTAAATAAGGGCAATACCCGGGCCCTGGCGGCCTATCGGGCCTACGGTTTCCGGCAGCGGGCGGCAGTGTGCCGTGACATCGGCCACGGCTTCGTCATGGATGACTTTATAATGGCCAAGCCTTTGCAAACGGCGGCTTGCGCCTAATAACAGCGAATTCCCATCATGAAGCTTAAATTTTCCAAGATGCACGGCCTGGGTAACGACTTTGTCGTGATCGACGGGGTGCGTCAGTCCGTTCATCTGACCCGGGAGCAGATCCG
Organism: Azospira inquinata; assembly: GCF_018905915.1. Taxonomy (NCBI): domain Bacteria; kingdom Pseudomonadati; phylum Pseudomonadota; class Betaproteobacteria; order Rhodocyclales; family Rhodocyclaceae; genus Azospira; species Azospira inquinata. The sequence goes on along the minus strand of NZ_CP064782.1, from coordinate 1,251,004 downwards.
CTTTTTGGCGGATCGCCATTTCGGCGTGGGCTGCGACCAGCTGCTGCTGGTGGAGCCGGCCCGTCAGCCGGGGGTGGATTTCCGCTACCGGATTTTCAACGCCGACGGGGGCGAGGTGGAGCAGTGTGGCAATGGCGCCCGCTGTTTTGTCCGCTTTGTCCATGACCAGGGCCTTACCGCCAAGTCCGAAATCCGGGTGGAAACCCAAGCCGGAGTCATCGGCCCCCGTCTGGAGGCGGACGGTCTGGTGACCGTGGATATGGGCGTCCCGATCTTTGAACCGGCCCGCATTCCCTTTGTCAGCGATACGGATGCCCCGGTCCAGCCCCTTAAGGTGGGGGACCGGACCGTGGAGATCGGCGCCGTGTCCATGGGCAACCCCCACGCCGTGCAGGTGGTGGAGAACGTGGATCGGCATCCGGTGACGGAGGAAGGTCCCCTCATCGAATCCCATCTCCGCTTTCCCCAACGGGTGAACGCGGGCTTTATGGCGGTCCAGGACCGGCATCACATCAAGCTCCGGGTCTATGAGCGGGGCGCCGGGGAAACCCTGGCCTGCGGCACCGGCGCCTGCGCCGCCGTGGTGTCCGGCATCCGCCGGGGCCTTTTGGATTCCCCGGTGCGGGTGAGCACCCGGGGCGGCGAACTTTCCATTGCCTGGGCGGGGGCGGGCACTCCGGTGCTCATGACCGGCCCGGCGGTCACCGTTTTTAGCGGAGAAATCGATCTATGAGCCTGAACAGCGACGAAGTGGCCCAGTACCTGCTGGAGAGCCCGGAGTTTTTCGAAGAACACCCGGACCTGCTGACCCGGTTGGTGCTGCCCCATCCCCACGGTGGCCGGACCATTTCCATTACCGAACGGCAGATGATCGACCTGCGGGAAAAGAACAAGGCCCTGGCGGGCAAGCTGGGGGAACTGATCCAGTTTGGCGAGGATAACGACGCCATCAGCGAAAAAATGCACCGCCTGGCTGTGGGCTTGGTGGCCGCGTCCACCTTCCAGGCGGTGATCCATGTGCTGGATTTCCACCTGGAAGAGGATTTCGCCGTACCCCACGTGGCCCTGCGCCTCTGGGATCAGCCCCAGGGAGTGGGGGAATTGCCCGAATTCGCCGCCGTGTCCGAGGAACTCCAGGTCTTTGCCGAAACCCTTTCCCGGCCCTATTGCGGTACCACCTCCGGCTTCGAGACCTCCACCTGGTTTGGCGAAGCCTCGCCCCAGATCCGCTCCCAGGCCCTGATCGCCCTGCAAAAGGGGGATGGCACCTTCGGCATGGTGGCCCTGGGCAGCGAAGATCCCCAGCGCTTTTATTCCGACATGGGCACCCTCTACCTGGAACGGCTGGGGGAACTGGTTTCCGCCGCCATCAGCCGGGCCCTGCGCCCGGCCTGAGCCTGACGCTGGCTTAAGGCGGGGCGGAAGGCGGGAGGGGCGTCCTCATGACGGACCAGGAATTGGTGGACGCCTATCTGGCGGAACTGACGGATCAGCGCCGCCAGTCCCCCTTGACCGTGGCCGGCTATGGCCGGGATCTGGCGGCCCTCCTGGCCCTGGCCCGGGAGGCCCAGCCCCCGGTGTCCCTGGTCCGGCTCCAGGGCCTCCAGTTGCGCCGTTTCATGGGCCAGATCCATGGCCGGGGCCTTTCCGGTCGCTCCATCGCCCGTACCCTCTCCGCCTGGCGGGGCTTTTACCGCTGGCTGGGGGGGCGGGGGCTGGTGAGCAAAAATCCGGTGGACGGCATTCGGGCGCCCAAAAGCCCCAAGGCCCTGCCCCAGGTGCTCTCTCCAGATCAGGCCGCCCAGCTTCTGGATGCCCCGGTGGAGACGCCCCTGGAGGCCCGGGATCAGGCCATGTTCGAGCTTTTCTACTCCTCCGGCCTGCGTTTGGCGGAACTGGCCGGTCTCAATGTGGATTGCCTGGAAGACGTGGCCGCCGGGGAAGTGCGGGTGCTGGGCAAGCGCAGCAAGCTGCGCCTGGTGCCCGTGGGCAGCAAGGCCCGTCAAGCCATTGCCCGCTGGGCCGTGGAACGCCCCGTGCTGGCGGCCCCCGGGGAAACGGCCCTGTTCGTCAATCACCGGGGGGGCCGCCTTTCTCCCCGGGGCATTGAGGCCCGGCTGGCCCAGCGGGCCGTGCATCAGGGCCTGCCCTCCCGGGTCCATCCCCACATGCTGCGCCACTCCTTCGCCTCCCACGTGCTCCAGTCCTCCGGGGATTTGCGGGCAGTGCAGGAGATGCTCGGCCACGCCAGCATCGCTTCCACCCAGGTCTATACCCACCTGGATTTCCAGCATCTGGCCCAGGTCTATGACGCCGCCCACCCCCGGGCCAAACGTAAAGCCAAGGACAAGCCGTGACCGCCCCCACCCCGGAAGACCTGCAACGCTACCGCCGCAACCTCCAGGCCGAAGTGGATAGTGCCGCCCTCTACCGGGCCATGGCGGCAGTGGAGCCCAAGGCGGAGTTGGCCACCATTTACCGGCGTCTGGCGGAGGCGGAGGAAGCCCACGTGGCATTCTGGCGCCACCGCCTGGAACAGGCTGGGGCCCGACTGCCCAGGCTCCATCCGGGCTGGCGGGCCAAGGTGCTGATCTGGGCCGCCCGGCGCCTGGGGGCCGCCTCCGTGCTGCCCACCGTGGCGGCCCAGGAAGCCCAGGATCAGGGTAATTACGACGATCAGAAGGAAGCCCAGGACACCCGTCTCCCCGACGAGGAACGTTCCCATGCCCGCCTCCTCACCCGCATGGCCGTGGGCAGCCACGAAGGCCGGTGGGACGGCAGCGCCTATGCCCGCATCGAAGGGCGGCACGGAGCCGGGGGCGGCAACGCCCTGCGGGCCGCCGTGCTGGGGGCCAATGATGGTCTGGTGTCCACCCTCAGCCTGGTGATGGGGGTGGCGGGGGCCCAGTTTTCCTCCGGCGCCGTGGCCGCGGCCGGGCTGGCCGGGATGCTGGCCGGAGCCTGCTCCATGGCCATGGGGGAATGGGTGTCGGTGCAAAGCTCCCGGGAAATGTACGCCCACCAGATCGCCGCCGAGGCGGAGGAACTGGCCCAGGTGCCCGAGGAAGAGCAGACGGAACTGAGCCTGATCTACCAGGCCAAGGGCTTTAGCGCCGAAGAGGCCAACACCATTGCCGCCCGGGTGATCCGCAATCCGGATACGGCCCTGGATACCCTGACCCGGGAAGAACTGGGCATTAATCCGGACGATCTGGGGGGCTCGGCCCGGCTGGCGGCGGTGACCTCCTTCCTGGTCTTTGTGGTGGGGGCCCTGCTGCCCGTGTTGCCCCTCCTGGTGCTCCATGGCAGCGGCGCCGTGCTGGGCAGCGCTTTGGCCAGCGCTTTGGGCCTGTTCCTCATCGGCGCCGGGATTTCCGTCTTTACCGGCCGGGGCCTGTGGTTCTCCGGCCTGCGCCAACTGGTCATCGGGGCGGCGGCTGCCGCCGTCACCTATGGGGCCGGTTGGGCGGTGGAGCGCTGGCTGGGGGCTTAAAACCGAGGGGCGCTTGCCGCCTTGGCTCCGATTTGGAGCTCGGCCGGACCTCCTGAGCCAGGCGGCTTCAAGCCTGGTTATCCCCCAGGCGTGGGCTGATCCTCCGGTTTTTCCCCTGCTTGGCCCGGTCGCCCTAGCCCGGGGCCGGGCTTTTCCCGTACACTTCCCCTTTGTGCGTTGCCCGGCTGACTCTTCAGAACCGGGAGCGCTGCTCCGGCCTTTATTCTCTGGATTATCCCCATCATGTCCCAACTGATTCTTCTGCCCGGCAAGGAACGTTCCCTGCTGCGCCGCCATCCCTGGATTTTTGCCGGCTCCGTGGGCCGTCTCAAGGGCCAGGCCCGGGCCGGGGATACGGTGGAAGTGCTGGCGGACGACGGGCGCTTTCTGGCCCGGGCGGCCTATAGCCCGGATTCCCAGATCCGGGCCCGGGTATGGACCTTTGCCGAAGGGGTGAGCGTGGACGACGTTTTCTTCAAGCGTCGTATCGGCGAAGCGGTGGCTCGCCGCCGGGCCCTGCCCGAACTGGCCCGGGAGCAGGGTATCCGCCTGCTCCACGGGGAGTCGGACGGCCTGCCCGGGGTGATCTGCGACCAGTACGGCCTGGGGCCGGATGCCACCCTGGTGCTCCAACTCACCTCCACGGGGGGCGAAAAATGGCGCAAAGCCATTGTGTCCGCCCTGGTCCAGGCTACGGGTTGCGCCCGGGTCTATGAGCGTTCCGATTCGGACGTGCGGGCCCTGGAGGGCTTAAAGGCGGTGACCGGGTGGCTCCATGGGGAAGCCCCGGCGGGAGACATCAGCATCGAGGAAAACGGGGTGCGCCTGCTGGTGGACGTGGTGGGAGGCCATAAGACGGGCTTCTACCTGGACCAGCGGGAAAACCGGCGCCTCACCGGGGCCCTGGCGGCGGACAAGGCCGTGCTCAACTGCTTCTGCTATACCGGGGGCTTCAGTCTCCAGGCCCTGGCCGGCGGGGCCGCCTCCGTGCTGTCCATTGATTCCTCTGGCCCGGCCCTGGCCACGGCCAAGCGCAATGTGGCCCTGAATCCGGCCCTGCCCGCCGAGCGGGCGGAATGGTGGGAGGCGGATGTGTTCCAGGCCCTGCGCCAGTTGCGCCAGGAGGGGCGGCGTTTCGACCTGATTGTCCTGGACCCGCCCAAGTTCGCCCCTTCCGCCGCCCACGCGGCCCGGGCTGCCCGGGCCTACAAGGACATCAATCTCCTGGGTTTTCGCCTGCTCAATCCGGGGGGCTATCTGCTCACCTATTCCTGCTCCGGGGGCATCGGCGTGGACCTGTTCCAGAAAATCGTCGCCGGGGCCGCCCAGGACGCGGGAGTGGATGCCCGCATCCTGCGCCACCTGGCCGCCGGCCCGGATCACCCCATCGCCCTGGCCTTCCCGGAGGGGGAATATCTGAAGGGTCTGCTTTGTCAGGTATGAGGCAGGGCTGTAAAAAAGCTGCGCCGGGGCGCTGGCCTTGGCACAATGCAAGGTGGATAAGCCCTGCCCGCGTTGCGGTCGGCGGGCCGAGTGTGCCAAAATTCCTAGCCCCAAGCGCCCTTTTCCTCGGGTGCCAGTTTGAAAGTCGGACATGATTTTCTCGCTGTTCAAGAAAAAATCCCAAGATGACCGGGTGCCCGCCGCGAAAGTGGTGCGGGTGCCCGCCGCCCAGGAGGTGACGCCCTCCGGCGCCCCCGTGTCGGCCCCTGCTGTGGGGGAAGAGGGGGTGGGGGCGCCGGTGACGGATTCCCACGGCTTTTCCTCCGCCGATTTCACCGACTTGTCCCTGGGGGACCTGGATAACGGGGGCATTCTCCTGGAAGACGAAGGGGACCCCCTCCAATCCGTGGTGGAACAGGCGGCGGTGCTCTACGCCAACGGTCAGGACAGCGTCGCCCGTTCCACCCTGGAAGATGCGGTGGCCCGCTACCGCAGCGGCACCACGGCGGAACGCCTGTGGCTGATGCTCCTGGATTTGTATCAAATGGCTGGGGAGAAGGAATCCTTCGAATCCCTGAGCCTGGAATTTGCCAAGGTTTTCGAAAAATCCTCCCCCTCCTGGCATAACGCCTGTGCGGTGCCCGGTCCGGCGCCGGACCGGGTGCCCGCCGCCGTTTTCCGGGGGGATATGGTGGGCAACAACCACGCGGCCTTCGGCATTCTGGCGGACAGCCTGGAAAAGTCCGCCCGCCTGCGTCTGGATTTATCCAAGGTCCAGTCCCTGGACAACGAAGGGGCGGCCCGCTTCCTGGATTTGCTGCTGCAAAGCGCCAAGCGCAAACAGCCCCTGGCCCTGCTGGGACTGGCCCAACTGGAGCACCTCCTGAGTGCCAAGGTGGTGCCGGGCCAGCGCCAGGATCCGGATTGCTGGCTGTTGCAGCTGGAGCTGCTGCAACGCCAGGGCCAGCAGGAGGCCTTTGAGGAAAAGGCGGTGGATTACGCCGTCACCTTTGAGGTTTCTCCCCCGTCCTGGGACGGCCACCGGGTTCAGCCCCAGGATCAGAGCCAGGCGCCGGAAAAATCCCCGGAAGAGGCGGAAGGGGGCCATGTCCAGGGGGACGTGTATCGCTGTGTGGGGGAAATTCGCAATGAGCGTTTCCCCGATCTCAAGGACTTTGCCGCCACCCGGGACCCGGTGGTGGTGGATTTTGCCGCCGTGGTGCGCATCGACTTTGTCAGCGCCGGAGCCCTGGTGAATGTGCTGACCCCGGCCAAACAGGCGGGCAAGGCGGTCTTCGTGCGGGGTGCCAACCGGCTGGTGGCGGAGCTCCTGGCCCTGGTGGGGGTCACCGGGGTGGCCCGCATCCTGCCTCTCAGAAAATAAGGAATTGCATGGAACAGTATCACGGCACCACCATTCTCTCGGTGCGCCGGGGCAACGCCGTGGCCATGGGCGGTGACGGCCAGGTGACCCTGGGCAATATCGTGGTCAAGGCCACGGCCCGCAAGGTGCGCCGCCTCTACAACGATCGGATTCTGGCGGGTTTCGCCGGGGGTACGGCGGACGCCTTTACCCTCTTTGAACGCTTCGAAGCCAAGCTGGAAAAGCACCAGGGCAATCTGGTGCGCTCCGCCGTGGAACTGGCCAAGGACTGGCGTAGTGACCGGGCCCTGCGGCGCCTGGAGGCCATGCTCTCCGTGGCAGACCGGGAGGCTTCCCTGATCATCACCGGCAACGGGGATGTGCTGGAGCCGGAACAGGGCATTGTGGCCATCGGCTCCGGTGGCGCCTACGCCCAGTCCGCCGCCCGGGCCCTGCTGGAAAACACCGAGCTGCCGCCCCTGGACGTGGTGCGCAAATCCCTGGAAATCGCCGGGGACCTGTGCATCTACACCAACCGTAATTTCACCCTAGAAACTCTGGATTAAGCCGCCGCCCCACCGGCGGCGGAGCTTTCCGCTCCGGCGGCCCGGTGGGTGGAGGCGGGAAAGGTTTGCCCATGTCCACCATGACTCCCCAAGAAATCGTCTCCGAACTGGATAAGCACATCGTCGGTCAGGCGGCGGCCAAAAAGGCCGTGGCCGTGGCCCTGCGCAACCGCTGGCGGCGTGCCCAGGTGGCTGAGCCCCTGCGCCAGGAAATCACCCCCAAGAACATTCTCATGATCGGCCCCACCGGGGTGGGCAAGACGGAAATCGCCCGGCGCCTGGCCCGGCTGGCCAATGCCCCCTTTATCAAGGTGGAAGCCACCAAATTCACGGAAGTGGGCTACGTGGGCCGGGATGTGGACACCATCATCCGGGATCTGGTGGAAATCGCCATCAAGGGGGAACGGGAACAGGCCATGAAGCGGGTCCGAGCTCGGGCCGAGGATGGGGCGGAAGAGCGCATTCTGGACGCCCTGCTGCCTGCCGCCCGGGGCGCGGGCTTTTTCGGGGAAAACCAGGGCAGTGAGGATTCCTCCACCCGGCAGAAATTCCGCAAAAAGCTCCGGGAAGGGGAACTGGACGACAAGGAAATCGACATCGAAGTGGCCGCCCCCGCTATGCAGGCAGAGATTTTCGCCCCCCCGGGGATGGAAGAGCTGACCAACCAGATTCAGGGCATGTTCCAGAACATGGGCCAGGGCCGTAAAAAGACCCGCAAGCTGAAAATCGCCGAGGCTAAGAAGCTCCTGGTGGAGGAGGAAGCGGCCAAGCTGGTCAATGACGAGGAAATTAAGCTAGCGGCCTTAAAAAACGTGGAGCAGAACGGCATCGTCTTCCTGGACGAAATCGACAAAATCGCCACCCGCTCCGAAATGCAGGGGGCCGATGTGTCCCGTCAGGGGGTGCAGCGAGATTTGCTGCCCCTGGTGGAAGGCACCACGGTTTCCACCAAGCACGGCATGGTGAAAACGGACCATGTGCTGTTCATTGCCAGTGGCGCTTTCCATCTGGCCAAGCCCTCTGATCTAATCCCGGAACTCCAGGGCCGGCTGCCCATTCGGGTGGAGTTAGATTCCCTGTCCGTGGCGGATTTCGAGTGCATTCTGACCCAGACCGACGCCTGCCTGACCCGCCAGTATCAGGCCCTGCTGGCCACGGAAGGGGTGACCCTGGAATTTGCCCCGGACGGTATTCGCCGTTTGGCGGAAATTGCCCACGAGGTTAATGAAAAGACGGAAAACATCGGTGCCCGTCGCCTTTACACGGTGATGGAACGGCTGCTGGAGGAAGTGTCTTTTACCGCCGGCAAGGGGGGGAACGAAACCCTGACCATCGACCGGGCCTATGTGGAAAGCCGCCTGGGGGAACTATCCCAGGATGAGGATTTGTCCCGCTACGTGTTGTGATGTTGGGGCAAACGTCGGAAAAAAAGGGCGGCCTAGCCGCCCTTTTTCTTTGCCCTTTACCGGTGAGATGGGGGCTGGCGCTGGGTGAAGCGCTGAGGCTGGGATGGCTTCTGCTAAAGCGTTCCGGAGGGTCGGACCAGCTTTTGGGGAGGGGTGGCGGGGATCGGGAAAAATAGCCCGCTGAGATAATCCGGGGCAGGAAAGCCAGGCCCGCAAGGGTGCCGCCCGGGTGACTTCGGTGTTTCCAGGGGCCCGGTTGGGGCTCCCTGGGGCGTCGCCCTCAGCCTTCCTGCCAGCGCTCCCATTGGCGCCGCGCCTTTTTGGTGGGGCGGCCCCCATGTTCGGCCTGGGGCGCCCCTTTTCGGGCCAGGGCGTCCGCCGCCCGGCGGGCAGCCGATTCGGCGCTTTCCCGATAGAGCAGGCGGGCCTCCGGCGCCGGGCGCCGGTGTTCATTGAGCCCGGCCACCACCACCGTCCAGTGCTCCGTTTCCAGGGTGATTTCCAGCCGGTCCCCGGCGACCACTTCCCGGGAAGGCTTGGGGCGGGCATCGTTGAGCTTGACCTTGCCCCCTTCCACGGCGGCGTGGGCCAGGGCCCGGGTCTTGAAAAAGCGGGCGGCCCACAGCCATTTGTCCAGGCGCAGCCGCCCCTCCCGGCTCCAGCCGGGCACCGTTTCCGGGTCAATGGGGGCGGTGGTTTCCGCCTGGGGAGCGGTTTCGTCCAAACTCATTTGCCCAGCAGGGTTTTGAGGGCGGCCTTTTCTTCCGCCAGCACTTTTTCCACGGCGGGCCGGGCCAGCATGCGGGCATGCCAGGCGTTCAGCCGGGGCAAATTGCTCAGGTCCAGTTTCCAGCGCTTGGCCCAGTGCCAGAAGGGCAGCAGATGGCAGTCGGCCAGGCTGAACCGATCCCCGAGCAGCCAGGGCTTGTCCCCCAGGCGTTCTTCCAGGATGGCCAGGGCGGCCAGATAGCGGCGGATGGCGTGGCTTTTCAGGGCCGGGGCGCTGGCCGGGTCATCGGTGAGTTTTTCCGGTTTCCAGATATTGCCCGCCGTGCCGTGCAGGCTGTAGCTGATGAAGGACAGGGTTTCCAGCAGCCGAGCCCGTTCCAGGGGGGCGCTAGGCAGCAGGCCTGCTGCCGGGTGGGTTTCCCCCAGCCAGAAGAGAATGGCCCCGGCTTCCGTGAGCACCTGGCCGTCTTCCAGGCCCAGGGCGGGCACTTGGCCCGCGGGATTGACCGCCAGATAGGCGGGCTGGTGGCTGCTGCCATCCAGCAGATTGACCAGATGGGGACGGTAGGGGGTGGCCGTTTCTTCCAGGGCCACATAGACGCCCTGGGAACAGGTGCCGGGGAATTGGTAGAAGTCGATCATGGTATTGGGGAGTTGGTTAGGAAAAGCCCCGCCTTCTCAGGGCCCCTGGGGGCGGCAGAGGGCGAAGCGCAGGGAACAATACCCTGGCCCGAGGCCCAGGGAAAGGGGCGAGGGGCGGAGATGGGGCAGGGGAGGGGGGGCTGGCCGGGTCGGGGCTAGGCCTTGGGGCCTATTCGTGCACCGGTTTTTTCGCCAGTTTGCGTTGCAGGGTGCGCCGGTGCATTTTCAGGGCCCGGGCGGTGGCGGAAATGTTGCCGCCGTTTTCTGCCAGCACCTTCTGGATGTGTTCCCACTCCAGGCGCTCCACGGGCAGGGGATTTTCCGCCACCGGGGTGCTGGCGTCCCCTTCCGTGCGGTGCAGGGCGGCGACGATTTCGTCCGCATCGGCGGGTTTGGCCAGATAGTGGGTGGCCCCCAGCTTGATGGCTTCCACGGCGGTGGCGATGCTGGCGTAGCCGGTCAGCATGACGATGCGGGTGCCCGCATCCAGGGCGGCGAGGCGCTCGATCAGATGCAGGCCGGAGTCGTTGCCCATTTTCAGGTCGATGACCGCATATTCCGGGGGATTGGCTTCCGCCAGAGCCAGGGCTTCCGCCTCGCTGGCGGCGGCCTGTACCCCATAGCCCCGGCGTTCCAGGGCCCGGGTGAGGACGCGGCGGAACACCTCGTCGTCATCGGCCAGCAGCAGGCTGGGACGGTCGTTGTCAGGGTCAGAGAGTGGCGCAGTCATGGGATTTAGGGCTTGGTGGATGAGATCAGGGGTGGAGGGCGGCATGGTGGGAGGTGGCCCCTGGGGCCGGCAGGGCTCCCTGGCCGGGCAGGAGGGCGGCCAGGGGCAGGGTGATACGGGTGCAGGTGCCCGGGCCGTCTTGGCGGGGCAGCAATTCCACCCGTCCCCCCAGGTTTTCGATGCTGGCGTTGGTGAGAAAAAAGCCGATGCCCATGCCCCCCGCCCCTTCCCCATCCGGATGCTTGGTGGAGACGAAGGGACGGCCGAGTTTTTCTGCTACCGCCGGGGAAATGCCCGGGCCCCGGTCCAGGATACGAATCTGCCAGGCCGGGGTCTCCGTTCCCTGGGCCGGCCCCCATTGCAGGCTGACCCCCTGGGGCGAGGCATCGGCCGCGTTGTCTAGCAGGTTGGTGAGGGCGTATTCCAGGGTGCGGTCCGGGCAGACCTGGGGCGCCGGGCCCGAGGGGGTTTCCCAAACCACGGGAATTTGGGGGCGGAGGAGCTGCCAGTCCGCCACGGTCTGGGCCAGCCAGCGATCCAGGGGTTGGGGCTCCGGAGCGGCGGCGGAGAGGCGGGAGGCCCCCGCATTGGCCAGGAGATTGGAGAGAATGTCCTTGCACTGCCCCACCTGCTGTTTCAGCAGACCCAGGTCTTCTGCCAGTTCGGGCTGGGTTGGCCCGTGGGCCAGTTCCATTTCCCGGAGTACCACGGCCATGGTGGAAAGGGGGGTGCCCAGCTTGTGGGCGGCACTGGCGGCCAGGGTGCCCAGGGAAAGGATCTGTTCGTGGCGCAGCACCTGTTCCCGGATTTTCGCCAGCTCCTGGTCCCGCTGGCGCAGGTTGGCCGCCAGCTTGGAAAGAAAATAGGCCACGATGAGGGCGCTTACCAGGAAGTTGAACCACATGCCCAGGACGTGGAGGGCGAAGCCGCCGCTGTGCCCGGCGTGTTCCGCCGGCATGCCGCTGGCCCGGGCCAGGAGGGCGTCCAGACGCTGGAATTCGCCCTGGGGAGCGGGCAGGGGCAGATTGAAAAAGAGGAGGAAGGTGTAGGCCCCTAGGGTTACCGCCGCCATGGCCCAGGTGAGGCGGGAGGGCAGGGCCGCCGCCGCGATGGTGAGGGGGATGAGGTAGAGGGAGACGAAGGGATTGGCCGAGCCCCCGGCGAAATAAAGGAGCAGGGTAAGAACTCCCACATCCAGGCACAGCTCCAGGAAGAACCAGCGAGGAGAGACGCCGGCGCTGCGGCGCAGCTGCCAGTCGGTGCGGAGGTTGGCCAGGGCCAGGGCGAGAATGGCGCCCACCATCACCGGCACGGGCAGGGGGTAGCGCATCCAGCCCACGGCCAGGATCAGGACCAGGGACTGGGCGACGACCTCCACCCGGCGCAGGGCGGCGAGACGTTGCAGGGAGGCGGTGAGATCGAGTGGGGGCATCCGCCCCATTTTATGTCCTGGACGGACGGAGGGGGAGAGGCGCCGCTGCGGCTATTTGTCGCAGCGGCGGCGGGGACGGAGGGACCCCCAGGAAAAACAGGGGCGACTTTGTGGGCTAGGGGCTAACCCAGAGTGTGCTGGCTGGTAGCAAAGCTTCAGCACACAAGGGGGAAAAAGAATCCTCCCAGGAAACTCCGCAGCAAAAGTCTCCTGGGAGGGGATATTCCAGAAAGCCCCCGCCGTTTCGCGCCCCTTCAACGGAAAAAGGGGCGCTTACCTGATGGTGCGCCCCTTCCTGGGAGGTAACCCGGCTGGCGCCGGGGGCTTGCCGGGCTTATTCCCGGGGCAGGGGGATTTCGCTGGCGTAGAGGTCTTCCACCTTTTCCCGGTGGCGGACCAGGTGCACCCGTTCCCCTTCCACCATAACCTCGGCGGCCCGGGGGCGGGAATTGTAGTTGGAGCTCATGGAAGAGCCGTAGGCCCCGGCGGAAAGGATGGCCAGCAGGTCGCCGCCCCCTACGGACAGTTCCCGTTCCCGGCCGAGGAAATCCCCGGATTCGCAGATGGGCCCCACCACGTCATAAACTTCCGGGGCTTCTCCCCGGGGCTTGACGGCCTGGATGTCGTGGTAGGCCTCGTAGAGGGCCGGGCGCATCAGGTCGTTCATGGCCCCGTCCACAATGGCGAAGTTCTTTTCTTCCCCGGTCTTCACGTATTCCACCCGGGTCAGGAGCAGCCCGGCGTTGCCCACCAGGCGCCGTCCCGGCTCCAGGATGACCCGCAGGCCCCGTCCTTCCAGCTTTTGCAGCAGGGGGGTGAGGTAGTCCAGCACCCGGGGGGCTTCCCCTTCCCCCGCTTCTCCGTAACGGATGCCCAGGCCACCGCCCAGGTCGATATGGTGCAGGGTAATGCCGGAGGCGGCCAGCTGATCCACCAGGGCCAGCACCTTGTCCAGGGCTTCCGCAAAGGGGCTGGGGTCCAGGAGCTGGGAGCCGATGTGGCAGTCGATGCCGGTAACGTTCAGGCCGGGCAGGGCGGCGGCCTGACGGTAGAGGGCCAGGGCGTCCTCATAGGCCACGCCGAACTTGTTCTGGCGCAGACCGGTGGAAATATAGGGGTGGGTGTGGGCATCCACATTGGGATTGACCCGCAGGCTTACCGGGGCCCGCTTGCCCAGGCGCAGGGCTACCCCGTTGAGCCGTTCCAGCTCGGGAGCGGATTCCACGTTGAAGCAGAAAATACCGGCGTTCAAGGCCTGGGCCATTTCCCCTTCGGTCTTGCCCACGCCGGAGAACACCACCTTGCCCGCATCCGCCCCGGCGGCCAAGACCCGGCGCAACTCGCCGCCGGAGACGATGTCAAACCCCGCACCCAGACGGGCGAAGAGGGACAGCACTCCCAGGTTGGAATTGGCCTTGACCGCAAAGCACACTAGGCCGTCCCGGCCCGCCGGATGGGCGGCCAGGGCTTCCTGGAATTCCCGGTAGGAGGCCGTCAGGGCGGCCCGGGAATAGACGTAACAGGGAGTGCCGAATTCTTCGGCGATGCGGGAAAGGGGCACGTCTTCCGCGTGCAGCTCACCCGCCCGATAGGCGAAGGGAGTCATGGTGGTCGATTCAGGGGTTGTAGTCGTCGTCCGTGCTAACATGGGACGGCAGTGGGGTGCTGGGGCTGGTCGGCGCTGGCGTAGCGCCGGGGCGGGGCGGCAGTACCAGGGGACCCCGGGTACCGCAACCGGCCAGGGCGACGACGGCGGAAATTCCCAGCAGGGAGAGCAGACGGCGCATGGTGGGTTCGCGGAGGCGATTCACGGTTGCAAAACGCGCATGGTAGCACAAGGATTTCAGCATGAATGAGAGCGAGTTTAACGCCCTGGCGGAGGCGACTCTGGAGCGAATCCAGGACGGCCTGGAAAATTCCGGGGCGGAGTTGGATTATGAATTGGGGGCCGGCGGCGTTCTAGAGGTGGAATTCGAGGACGGCTCCAAGATGATTATTAACCGCCATGCCATTGCCCAGGAGATTTGGGTGGCGGCCCGCTCCGGGGGCTTCCACTTCCGGCGGGACGGGGAGCGCTGGCTGGATACCCGGGATGGGGAGGAGTTGTTCGCCAAACTCTCCCGCCTGGTTTCCGAGCAGGCCGGGAGTCCGGTGGCGCTGCAATAAAAAAGGGAGGCTTGATCCTCCCTTTTTTTGTGACGTTCTTGGCGCTAGGGCGCTTCAGAAGGTAATGACCTTGTCCGCCTCCAGAGTCCATTGGGCCAGTTCGGGCAGGGTGCCGATTTCCACCCCGGCGATCAGGGGTAGTTCGTGGATTCCCCTGGCTTGGGCGCAGGTACGACAGAGTTTGATGGGGACCCGGGCTGCCGTCAGGCCTTCCACCATTTCCCGCAGCCCGCCTCCGGCGGAAGCAGGCACCTGGGTTGCCAGGCCGGTGACCACGGCGTCGGACATGAGGAACAGCTTGACCGCCGGGGCAGGCTCCTGACCGGTGAGGGCCGTGGCCAGACGCAGGGCGGAGAGCATCCGTTCGCTGCCGTAGGGAGCGCCGTGGGCGATGATAAGTACTTTCTGCATGAGCCTTCCTTTCTGATGGGGCGGCGCCCGGCCTAGTCCGTAGGCTTGGCGCTGTCGTCCGTGGCATCGGTGGGGGAGTCGCCAGGGGCGCCTCCGCCGTTGCCGTCCTTGTCATCCGAGTTGCTACTGCTGCCGCTGCTCATACCTTCCGGCACGGGCATATAGGCTTCGGGGACGTTTTTCAGGGCCTGCTGCATATAGCCGATCCAGATGGGCAGGGCGGCGGTGCCGCCGGTTTCCCCGCCTCCCAGCTTACGGGGCTGATCGAAGCCGATCCAGGCGCAACCCACCACGGTTTTCTGGTAGCCGCAGAACCAGGCATCCACGTATTCGTTGGTGGTCCCAGTTTTGCCCGCCAGATCGTGGCGTTTCAATGTGGCAGAAGCCCTGGCCCCCGTCCCATAGGTGGCTACGTCCCGCAGCATGGAATCCATCAGATAGGCGTTGCGGGCGTCGATGGCCCGATGCTCCTCATCCCCGGCCTGGATGGGCTGGGCCTGGGCGAGCACCTTGCCCGATTCATCCACAATGTTCTTCACCACATAGGGCTGCAGCTTGTAGCCGCCACTGGCGAACACCGTGTAGGCGGTAACCATCTGCCAGGGGGTGACGGAGCCGGCCCCCAGGGCCATGGTCAGGTAGGGGGGGTGGCGGGCGGCGTCAAAGCCGAAGTGGGTGATGTAGTCCTGGGCGTACTGGGTGCCGATGGCCTGGAGCAGCCGAATGGAGACCATGTTCTTGGACTTGGCCAGGGCCCGGCGCAGGCTCATGGGGCCTTCGTACTTGTTGTCGTAGTTATGGGGCGACCAGGGGGTGCTGCCGGTGGACGCCGAGGGAATGGTGATGGGGGCGTCATCCACTACGGAATCAGGGGTGAAGCCCTTTTCCATGGCCGCCGAGTAGATGAAGGGCTTGAAGCTGGAGCCGGGCTGACGCCAGGCCTGGGTGATGTGGTTGAACTTGTTTCGGTTGTAGTCAAACCCGCCCACCAGGGCCCGGATAGCGCCGTCCTTGGGATCCACGGAAACGAAGGCGGATTCCACTTCCGGCAATTGGGAAATCTGGAAATTGCCCTTGTCGTCCTGGATCAGCCGGATGATGGCGCCCCGGCGCAGCCGCTTGTTGGCGGGGGCCTTGTCGTCCAGCATCTTGGCGGCAAATTTTATGGCATCTCCGGAGAGGGTGATGATTTCCCCGTTGCGCCGGTAGACCCGCACCGCCTTGGGCCCGGCCTGGAGCACCAGGGCCGCCTGGAGATTGTCCGCGTCGTTGTAGTCCTGGAGCAGGTCTTCCAGTTCATCGTCCTGGTCCGAACTGACGTCGCTCATGTCCACATAGGCTTCCGCCCCCCGGTAGCCATGGCGCCGGTCGTAGTCCATGACCCCCTTACGCACCGAAGTGTAGGCCGCTTCCTGGTCGTCCTTGAGGATGGTGGTGTACACCTTCAGGCCCCGGGTATAGACGTCGTTGGGGAAGCGGGCGGCGGCGATCTGCCGGGCCATTTCCGCCACGTAGTCCGCATGGACGGCAAAGGTGTTGGCATCGTGCTTGACCACCAGGGGCTGCTTCAGGGCCTCCCCATATTGTTTGTCGTCGATGAAGTGAAGTTCATGCATGCGGCGCAGCACATATTCCTGGCGCAGCCGGGCCCGCTTGGGATTGATCACCGGGTTGTAGGAAGAAGGGGCTTTGGGTAGCCCGGCCAGCATGGCCGCTTCCGCCACGGTCAATTCCTGGAGGGGTTTGCCGAAATAAATCTGGGCGGCGGAGCCGAAGCCGTAGGCCCGTTGACCCAGGTAAATCTGGTTGATGTAGAGCTGAAGAATCTGATCCTTGCTCAGGTTGTGCTCAATCTTCAGGGATAGGAGCACTTCATAGAGCTTGCGGGAAAGGGTCTTTTCACTGGAGAGGAAGAAGTTCCGGGCCACCTGCATGGTGATGGTGGAAGCCCCCTGACGCTTGCCGCCACTGATCAGGTTGGCGCCCGCCGCCCGCAGCACTCCCATGGTGTCCACTCCGCCGTGCTGGTAGAAGCGTTCATCTTCTGCCGCCAGGATGGCTTCTTTCATGATGGGGGGCACATCCTGAATGCGTACCACGGCGCGGCGTTCTTCGCCGAATTCGCCGATCAGGTAGCCGTCGGCGGTATAGACCCGGAGGGGTTCCTTGGGCCGGTAATCGGTAAGCACGTCCAGGGACGGCAGGTTGGGATAGGCAAAGACGGCAATCAGACCGATAACGGCGATGCCGAAAACCATTAGGCCGAGAAGGCCCAGGAAAGGATAGAGTATCCAGCGGGTGTTATTAGACAAGACGGCAGCCCCAGGGGGAAGGATGGCGCATTATAAGCTGGCGTAGGGGCGCCGGTAGAATCGCTTTACAGGTCTTATGGTTGTTGCTAGCATCTAAAGTGAATTATACGTATATTCCCTAACTATAAATTTTTTCAGGGATTTTTGCGGGGGGCTTGTTTTGCAGCTCGACCTTTCTATTTTCAATCCCAAGTCCAAGCCGTTAATCGGTGTGGATATCAGCTCCTCCGCAGTCAAGATGGTGGAGCTGTCGGGAAATGGGAAAGATGGGTATCGCGTAGAGCGCTACACCATCGAAGTGCTGTCCAAAGACGTGGTCGCGGACGGCAATATCATCAATTTGGAAGAAGCCTCCGAGTCGGTGCGGCGCGCCTGGAAACGCATGGCCACCACCACCCGCAACGTGGCCCTGGCTTTGCCTGCCGCATCCGTCATCACCAAGAAAATCATTCTCCCTTCCGGCCAGCGGGAGGAGGAAATGGAGGTGATGGTTGAGTCCGAGGCCAACCAATACATCCCTTTCCCTCTGGAAGAAGTGAATCTGGACTTCCAGGTCGTTGGGGCCGCCCCTTCCTCCCCGGATGAGGTGGAGGTGCTGATTGCCGCTTCCCGTAAGGAAAAGGTGGAAGACCGGGTGGCGGTGGCCGAGGCGGCAGGACTCAAGCCTCTGGTTATGGATGTGGAAAATTTTGCCACCCTGGCCGCTTTTGATTTGGTGCTCAGCCAGCTGCCAGATCAGGGCAAAGATCAGGTGATTGCCCTGATCGACGTGGGGGCGAACGCCACCAATCTCACGGTGCTGCGCAATGGGCTGCAGGTTTATACCAAGGAGCAGGCCTTCGGGGGGAGTCAGCTGACCCAGGAAGCCGCCCGGCAATATGGCATGAGCTACGAGGAGGCGGAGGCCGCCAAGCGGGCCAATTCCTTGCCGGACAATTTTGAATCGGAACTGCTCCGGCCCTTTGTGGAAAACCTGGCCCTTGAGGTCTCCCGTTCCTTGCAATTCTTCTTTACCTCGACCCAGTTCAATCAGGTAGATCACATTGTCCTGGCGGGTGGGTGTGCGGTGATTCCGGGGGTTGACGAGGTCGTGGCCACAAAGACTCAGGTGAATACCATCGTGGCCAATCCTTTTGCCGGAATGGCGGTTTCGGACCGGGTGCGGGCGAGAAGCCTGGTGGCGGATGCCTCCTCCTTGATGGTGGCCTGCGGTTTGGCGCTGCGGAGGTTCGACGCATGATTCGTATCAACCTGCTCCCCTACCGGGAAGAGCAACGCAAAGCTAGGCGCCAGCAGTTCTACACCATGGCCGGGGGGGTCGCTATCCTGGCTGCCCTGCTGGTCGTTCTGGTGTATTCGGCTATCGGTGAATACATCGGTGCTCAGGACAGCAAAAACCAGTTCCTGAAAAAGGAGATCAGCGGCCTGGATAAGCAGATTGCCCAAATCAAGGAACTGAAGAATCAGACCCAAGCACTGTTAGCGCGGAAAAATATTATCGAGTCTTTGCAGCAGGATCGCTCCGATTCTGTGCGTCTCTTAAGCGAACTGGTGAAGCTGACGCCCGATGGGGTTTATCTGAAATCCATGAAACAGGACGGGCAGCAGGTCAGCCTGGATGGCTTTACCCAGTCCAATGCCAAGGTGTCCGTGTTCATGCGCAACCTGGAGGCTTCTCCGTGGCTGGAGAAGCCTAATCTCATCGAAATCAAGGCGGTGGACGTCAATAAGAAGCGCTTGAATGAGTTTTCTATGACGGTGACGGTGACCAGAACCGTCGGGGGTGAAGGAAAAGAAGGTGGAGTTTCTCCTATTCCCCCGGCTCCGCCCAAGGGGGCTAAACCATGAAAATGGGGCGTTTATCACTTAAAGATCTGGATTTTCAGACCATTGCCAATGAGTTCAGGGGGCTGAATCCCAATGACATTGGTGCTTGGCCGCTCTATCCCCGTATGGCCTTGCTGGTGGCCATTTTCCTTTTTGTGCTGGCTGGCGGATGGTGGTTCTTCTGGAGTGACCAGTTAAGCGAGCTGAGCACCAAGCAGCAGGAAGAGCAGCAGCTGCGGGATGAGTATCTGAATAAAAAGCGTCAAGCCATCAATCTGGATTTGTACACCGAACAGCTTAATGAAATAGACCGGTCCTTTGGCAACCTGCTGAAGCAGCTGCCCAATAAATCGGAAGTGGATGCCCTCCTGAGCGAAATCAATCAGGCCGGTATCGGTCGGGGCCTGACCTTTGATCTATTCCGTCCCGGACAGGAAGCCTTGAAGGACTTCTATGCGGAGCTTCCGGTCGCTATCCGGCTCACCGGGAATTACCATGATTTCGGTGCATTTGCAGAAGATGTGGGGAAACTCTCCCGTATCGTTACCCTGAACAACATCAGTATTGTCGCACCAGATGGTAAAACCGGTGCCAAAGGCGGCGGACCGTTGGTGATGGAGGCAACAGCCAAGACTTTCCGCTACCTGGACGAAGAAGAAGTTGCCGAACAGAAAAAAGCGGCAAAAGCGGCGGGGGGCAAGAAAAAATGATGCGTTTATTTGGCCTCTGTTTCTTGGTGCTGCTTGGCTTAAATGCTTGTGGTGGCGGTAACCATGACGATATAAAAGAATGGATGCGTAGTTCGGAACAAAATCTTCGGGGAAAAATTCCCCCGTTGCCCCAAGTCAATCCCTATGTGCCTATTGCTTATGATGCGGCAGGGATGACCGATCCGTTTAATGACATAAAACTGGAAAAGGGCCGGGAATTAGGTGGGGGCGGCATGCGTCCTGATTTCAATCGGCCAAAGGAGCCATTGGAAGCCTATCCCCTGGATTCTCTCCAATATGTGGGTTTTTTACATCGCGGCAAAGTGCCCTATGCCATGGTGTTGGCAAACGGTGCTCTGTTCCAGGTAAAAGTGGGTAATTACTTGGGCCAAGACTTCGGTATTGTGACATCCATTTCTGAGACGGAAATAAAGCTTCGTGAATTGGTCCAGGACACCTCCGGGGACTGGAGCGAACGTGTAAGCTCTTTGCAGCTGCAGGATAAGGAGACGGGTAAATGACGGGTATTAATAAAATCCTGCGCTGGGTCGTGGGGGCGGTGTTAACCCTGGGGGTCGTCCTGGGTGCGGTGGCGGATGATAACCTCCCCAATACCCTGGAAAGCGTCAATCTGGCAACGACCGGGGATACGGTAACCCTGCGGTTGAATTTCAAGGAAGCGATTGCAACGCCGCCCAACAGCTTTAGCGTAGCCAATCCGGCCCGTATTGCCCTGGATTTCGTGGGGGTGGCCAACGGCCTGGGTAAGCCTGCCCAGCAAATGTCTTCCGGATTGCTGAAAAGTGTTAACGCGGTCCAGGTGGGTAACCGGACCCGGGTGGTCCTCAATCTTTCCCAGAATGCCAGCTACGATACCCGTGTCGAGGGGAATGCCGTCGTTGTGGCCTTGAAAGTTGTACAAGCGGCTATTAATTATGCTGAGGCCCCTGCCCATTTCGCTCCTACCGTATATGCGAAAACTACCCACTCCATTAAAGACATTAGTTTCCGTCGGGGTAAAAGTGGGGAAGGCCGGATATTGGTGGACCTGAGCGATCCGTCCGTTGGTGTGGATGTGCGTCGTCAAGGGCGTGATTTGGTGGCCGATTTCCAAGGCGTGACCTTGCCGGGCGATTTGCTCAAACGCTTTGATGTCACGGATTTTGGAACGCCGGTAAATTCTTTCCTGGTTTCCCGGGAAAAAGGGAATGTGCATCTTGTGGTGAAAGCGGGGGGTGACTGGGAGCACCAAGCTTATCAAGCGGATAATCAATTCATTATCGAACTGCATAAAGCGGTGCAAGACCCTAATAAATTAACCAAGGGAAATAGTGCGGCGGAGTATTCCGGAGATAAGATTTCTTTGAATATTCAGAATACCCCCATTAAACAATTGCTGCAGACATTGGGTGAAGAGTTTGGCTATAACGTAGTTATGTCCGACTCGGTGCAGGGCTCTATCAGCTTGCGCTTGCAAGATGTTCCCTGGGATCAAGCGTTTGATCTGATTCTGGAGAAGGGGGGCTTGGACAAGCGGAAGCGTGGTAACGTGTTGCTCGTGGCGCCTAAGGACGAGCTGATGAAAAAAGAAGAAATGGAAATGCAGGCGCTTCAGCAGATCAGCGACGTTGAGCCTTTGCGCACAGAAACTTTCCAGCTCAATTATCAAAAGGCGGAAGCTTTCCAAAAGATTCTGACTGACGACAAACAGCGGATTCTTTCAAAACGAGGTAGCGCAGTTATTGACGAGCGTACCAATACCTTATTTATCCAAGATACGCCTGCGCGGTTAGAAGAATTGCGGAAAATAATTGCTAAGGTAGATGTGCCGGTGCGACAGGTATTGATTGAGGCTAGAATAGTTATCGCTAGCGATGATTTCGCTAAAAATTTGGGGGCTCGTCTGGGGGTTACTGATGCAGGGCAAAAAGCAACACGATCTAATCGTATTCAATCTAGCATTGGTACGATAAACAGTAATGCGTATTTGACTGGTCAGTTATCTGATAAACCTTCTTTTTTGACTAGTGGGGTCTCTACAAACGACAGCGCTACAAGCGTTAATTTGCCTGCGTCGTCGATTAATGGAACTGAGGCCGGAGCGTTCTCTTTGACTTTATTTAATCCGTCGGCAACTAAATTCCTGAATTTGGAAATTTCTGCTCTGGAGCAAGATGGGAAAGGGAAAGTGGTTTCCAGTCCCCGGGTAATGACGTCTGATCAAGCTGAAGCGGTAATCGAGCAAGGTACGGAAATTCCTTATCAGCAGGCTACTAGTTCCGGTGCTACGGCTGTGCAATTTAAAAAAGCTAATTTGTCTTTGAAGGTGCGTCCTCAGATCACGCCGGATGGCCGGGTTATCATGGCATTGGATATCAATAAGGATGAACCAGATACCACAAGTGTGGCTGGTGCGGTAGCGATTAAGACAAAGCATATTAAGACCGATATTCTGGTGGATAATGGCGGTACCGTGGTTATCGGCGGTATTTATGAAGAATCCGATACTAAGACGGTTAGCCGCATTCCTTTCCTCGGGGATTTGCCTTATGTTGGCTTTCTGTTCCGCAATACCAAGACGGATTACAGCAAGACAGAGTTGATGGTCTTTATTACGCCGAAAATCGTATCGGATAATCTGGCCTTGCGCTGATCCCCCCCCTTCACCTCCTAAAAAGGCCGGCTTCTGCCGGCCTTTTTGCTGCTAGAATTCCGCCGTGAAAGCGAATCGACACAATATTTTTCTGGTAGGCCTCATGGGGGCCGGGAAGACGACGGTGGGGCGGCTCTTGGCCAAGCGGCTGGGGCTGACATTCGTGGATGTGGACCAGGAAATCGAAGCCCGTACGGGAGTGCCCATTCCGGTGATTTTTGAAATCGAGGGAGAAGGGGGCTTCCGGCGTCGGGAAGAGCTGGTAGTGGCGGATTTGGCCCGGTGCACGGGGCTGGTGATGGCGACGGGCGGTGGTGTGGTGATGAGCCCGGAGAACCGAGCCTGTTTGCAGCGCAACGGCTGGGTGGTCTATCTAAGTGCGCCCCCCCATCTGCTGTTTGAACGGACTAAAAATGACCGCAACCGGCCCCTGCTTCAGGTGCAAGACCCGTTGCAGAAGCTTCGGGATCTCCTCGCCCTGCGAGATCCCCTGTACCGGGAAGTGGCGGATTTTGTGGTGGATGGGGCCAAGCATTCGGCAGCAGGTACGGTTAATCTGCTGACCAAGGAATTTACGAGACGATTCCCATGAATCCTACGGTATTGAACGTGGCGTTGGGGCAACGCTCCTATCCGATCTGGATCGGTTGTGGCTTGCTGGACCAGTCGGACTGGTTGGATCCCTATGTGCCGGGCCGCCGGGTGGCGGCGGTTTCCAATGAAACCGTGGCGCCCCTTTACCTGGCTCGGCTTACCGCCTTGCTGGAGGGGGCGGGTAAGAAGGTGATCCCCGTCGTGCTGCCAGACGGGGAACAATTCAAAAACTGGGAAACCCTCAATCAAATTTTTGACGGTCTGCTCGGCCACAACTGCGAGCGTTCTACCCCGATTCTGGCCCTGGGGGGCGGGGTGGTGGGGGACATGACCGGCTTTGCCGCTGCCTGCTACCAACGGGGGGCGCCGTTCATTCAGGTGCCCACCACCTTGCTGGCCCAGGTGGATTCCTCCGTGGGGGGGAAGACCGCCATCAACCACCCCTTGGGCAAGAATATGATCGGGGCTTTCCACCAGCCCAAGCTGGTACTGGCCGACCTGGATACCCTGGATACCCTGCCGGACCAAGAACTGCGGGCCGGACTGGCGGAAGTGATCAAATATGGCCTGATCCGGGACCTGCCTTTCCTCGCTTGGCTGGAAGCCCATATGGCGGGCTTGCTGGCCCGGGACAAATCCCTGCTGGCCGAGGCCGTGCGCCGTTCCTGTGAAAACAAGGCGGAAGTGGTGGCTCGGGACGAACGGGAAGGGGGGGAGCGGGCCCTGCTTAACCTGGGGCACACCTTCGGCCACGCTATCGAGGCGGGTATGGGGTACGGGGTCTGGCTCCACGGAGAGGCGGTGGCGGCGGGTACCATGATGGCCGTGGATTTGTCCTACCAGCTGGGCTGGCTGTCCCAGGCTGACGTGGCTCGTGTGGAGGCTCTGTTGACCCAGGCCGGGCTGCCCGTGCGGGGGCCTGCCGCCATGACGGCGGACCAGTACCTGCCCCTCATGCGCCACGACAAAAAAGTGCAGGATGGTCACCTGCGCCTAGTGTTGCTCCAGGGCTTAGGTCATGGGGTGGTGAGCGATCAGGCGACGCCGGAGCAGATTCTCGCCGCCATCCGCAGCCGCTCGGACCATTAGGGGCGAGTCATGAATCTACGTCCCTGCGCCGTGTCCGAAGCAACGAGTGGGGGGCGTCAATGGCCCGAGCCGGCCCCGTCCTATCGCAGTGAATTCCAGCGGGACCGGGATCGGATTGTCCATTCCACCGCTTTTCGCCGTCTGGAATACAAGACCCAGGTCTTTGTGAACCATGAGGGGGATCTGTTTCGCACCCGCCTTACCCACAGCCTGGAGGTGGCCCAAATCGCCCGGGGCATTGCCCGGGCCCTGGACCTCAATGAGGATTTGGTGGAAGCCATTTCCCTGGCCCACGACCTGGGTCACACCCCCTTCGGCCACGCGGGCCAGGAAGCCCTGAATGACTGTATGGCCCGTTGGGGCGGCTTCGAGCACAACCTCCAGTCCCTGCGCATTGTGGATTTGCTGGAAGACCGCTATGCGGAATTTTCTGGCCTGAATCTGTGTTTCGAAACCCGGGAAGGCATTATCAAGCACTGTTCCCAGGAAAACGCCCGTCAGTTGGGGGAAGTGGGGCGCCGTTTTCTGGAAGGGGGCAGTCCGTCCCTGGAAGCCCAAGTGTGCAATCTGGCGGATGAAATTGCCTACAACAACCATGATGTAGATGACGGCCTGCGTTCTGGGCTGATCACGGTGGAGCAGCTGGAAGGGGTCGGTCTTTTTTCTGACTTCTTCCGGGAAGTGCGGGCCAGGTACCCCGATCTGGCTGTCCGCCGCTGTCTCCATGAAACCACCCGGCGCATGATTAATGCCCTGGTGACCGATCTGGTGGAAACCACCCGGCGCAATCTGGATCAGCTGGGGGCAACCAGTCCGGCGGAGGTGCGCCAGGCGCCGCCCATGGTGGGCTTTGGTGCCGCCATGGCAGCTTCCCAGCAGGCGATGAAGCAGTTCCTGCGGCGCAACCTGTATCAGCACTACCAGGTGCTGCGCATGACCACCAAGGCCAAGGGCATTATCCGGGACCTGTTCCGGGTATTTCTGGATGACGTCCGTCTGCTGCCGCCCCAGTATCAGCAAATGGCCAAAGAGGATGGGCCCCGGGCGGTAGCGGATTATGTGGCGGGGATGACGGACCGCTATGCCATGCGGGAGCATCAACGGATTTTTGCGGTGGTGAGCGGTGAAAGCGCTTAAGAAAGAGGGGCTTGATGGGGCGTGGCGTTCGCGCTATAGTCCGCAGTTGCCCTTTAAATTTGTAACGATAAAAGCCGGTGTCCACGCACCGGCTTTTTTGCCGCCCCCGTGTCCATGCGGTCGGCATTTTTGAACGAGGACTCTAGCGTGATGGATAGTGTTGTCCCAGGTGGGGCCGTCCCCGAACGGCAGGGCCTGTACGATCCGGTCAACGAACAGGACGCCTGCGGCGTCGGTTTCGTGGCCCATATCAAAAACCAAAAGAGCCACGGGATCGTTGAACAGGGTCTGGAGATCCTGAAAAATCTGGATCACCGTGGCGCGACCGGTTACGACCCTCTGCTGGGGGACGGGGCCGGGATTTTGCTGCAGCTGCCCGACGCCCTGCTGCGTCCCGAGGCGGCCAAACTGGGCATTACCCTGCCCGAGTTCGGCAGCTACGCCTGCGGCAACATCTTCCTGCCCCAGTCCGACAACGGTCGGCTGGCCTGCGAGTCCGCCGTCGCCCGGATTGTTCATGAAGAAGGTCAGGTTTTCCTCGGCTGGCGGGATGTGCCCCGGAACAACCAGGGGCTGGCCCAGGCCGCCAAGGATTCCGAGCCCGTGGTGCGCCAAGTCTTCATCGGCAAGGGCGCCAATGTGGCGGACCAGGACGGCTTTGAACGCAAGCTGTTCGTGATCCGCAAGCGGGTCGAACATGCGGTGCGCAAGCTCAAGCTGGATGACGGCAGCCAGTTCTATATTCCGTCCCTGTCTTCCCGGACCATTGTTTACAAGGGCTTGCTGCTGGCTCATCAGGTGGGTGAATACTTCTCCGACCTGGAGGACCCCCGTTGCGTTTCCGCCCTGGCTTTGGTGCACCAACGCTTCTCCACCAACACCTTCCCCACCTGGGATTTGTCCCATCCGTTCCGAATGATTGCCCACAACGGTGAAATCAACACCGTCCGGGGCAACGTGAACTGGATGAAGGCCCGGCAAAAGGCCATGGAATCCAAGTGGCTGGCTGAGGATCTGGATAAGCTCTGGCCCCTGATCCAGGAAGGTCAGTCCGATTCCGCTTGTTTCGACAATGCCCTGGAATTGCTGACCATGGGCGGCTACAGCCTAGCCCATGCCATGATGATGCTGATCCCGGAAGCCTGGGCCGGCAATCCCCTCATGGACGAAGAACGGCGCGCCTTCTACGAATACCATGCCGCCCTGATGGAACCCTGGGATGGCCCCGCCGCCGTGGCCTTCACCGACGGTCGTCAAATTGGCGCCACCCTGGACCGGAATGGCCTGCGTCCCGCCCGTTATTTGGTAACGGAAGACGACGTGGTGCTGATGGCCTCCGAAATGGGGGTGCTGACTTTCCCCCAAGAAAAGATCGTCAAGAAATGGCGTCTCCAGCCCGGGAAGATGTTCCTCATCGACCTGGAACAAGGCCGCATTATCGATGACCAGGAACTGAAGCAATCCCTGGCCGCCGCCAAGCCTTACCGTCAGTGGATCGAGCAATCCCGCTACTTCCTGGGCGAACTGCCGGAAGCCGGTGGCGAACTGCCTCCCCGCTATGATTCCCTGCTGGACGTGCAACAGGCCTTCGGTTTCACCCAGGAAGACCTGAAATTCATCCTCAAGCCCATGGCTGAAAAGGGTGAAGAAGCCACGGGCTCCATGGGCAATGATTCCTCCCTGCCCGTGCTGTCTGACAAGAACAAGCCCCTCTTCAACTATTTCAAGCAGCTTTTTGCCCAGGTGACCAATCCGCCGATCGACCCCATCCGGGAAGAGATCGTCATGTCCCTGACCAGCTTCATTGGGCCCAAGCCCAATCTGCTGGGGGAGGAAGAAACCTGCCCGCCGATCCGTCTGGAAGTGCACCAACCGGTGCTGACCAATGCGGATATGGCCAAGCTGCGCGCTATCGACCGTTCTACCTCGGGCCGTTACAAGTCCGTAGTGCTGGATATCACCTGGCCCGCCGCCGAAGGGGCGGAAGGCTGTGATAAGGCCCTGGAAAAGGTCTGCGCCGAAGCGGAAAAGAGTGTGGTGGCCGGCTTCAATGTGCTGATCCTCTCCGACCGTTCCGTGAGTCGGGACCGGGTGGCCATTCCTGCCCTGCTGGCTACCTCCGCCGTCCATCATCACCTGGTGAAGAAGGGCCTGCGCACTTCCACCGGCCTGGTGGTGGATACGGGGGCCGCCAAGGAAACCCACCACTTCGCCCTCCTGGCCGGTTACGGCGCGGAAGCGGTTTGCCCCTGGCTGACCATGGACACCCTGGCCGATCTGGCGGCCCAGCTGCCCGGCAATGTGACTGCCTACGATGCCCAAAAGCATTTCATCAAGGCGGTGAACAAGGGCCTGCGTAAGGTCATGTCCAAGATGGGCATTTCGACCTACCAGTCCTACTGTGGCGCCCAGATTTTCGAGGCCATCGGTCTTTCCACCGAGTTCGTGAAGCGTTTCTTCACCGGTACCGCCACCCAGGTGGAAGGCATCGGCCTGAAGGAAGTGGCGGAGGAAGCCCTGCGCATCCACCGTGGCGCTTACAGCCCGGACCCGGTGCTGGCCAATGCTCTGGACGCAGGGGGCGACTACGCCTTCCGCATCCGCGGCGAAGAACACATGTGGACGCCGGACGCCATTGCCAAGCTGCAACATTCCACCCGCAGCGGCAAGTACGACACCTACAAGGAATACGCCAAGATCATCAACGACCAGAGCAAGCGTCACATGACCTTGCGCGGTCTGTTTGATATCAAGCCGGCGGGCCCCCCCGTCGCCCTGGAAGAAGTGGAATCCGCCAAGGACATCGTCAAGCGCTTTGCGACCGGTGCCATGTCCCTGGGCTCCATCTCTACGGAAGCCCACACCACCCTGGCCGTGGCCATGAACCGGATTGGCGGCAAGTCCAATACCGGGGAAGGGGGCGAAGATGCGAACCGCTTCAAGCCGGTGAAGGCCGGGCAGAAGCTGTCCGAAATCATCGGTGCCGGTCGTATCGAACGGGATCTGGAACTGAAGGAAGGGGATTCCCTCCGCTCCGCCATTAAACAGGTGGCCTCCGGCCGCTTCGGGGTGACCTCCGAATACCTGGTCAATGCGGACCAAATCCAGATCAAGATGGCCCAAGGCGCCAAGCCGGGTGAAGGCGGTCAGCTTCCCGGTCACAAGGTTTCCGAATACATCGGTTTCCTGCGCCACTCCGTGCCGGGTGTCGGCCTGATTTCGCCCCCGCCCCACCACGACATCTACTCCATCGAGGACTTGGCCCAGCTGATCCACGACCTGAAGAACGTCAATCCCATGGCGTCCGTCTCCGTCAAGCTGGTGTCCGAAGTGGGCGTGGGTACGGTGGCTGCCGGGGTGTCCAAAGCCAAGGCCGATCACCTGGTGATCTCCGGCCATGACGGCGGCACCGGGGCTTCTCCCCTGTCCTCCATCAAGCACGCTGGTGCGCCCTGGGAACTGGGCCTGGCCGAAACCCAGCAGACCCTGGTGCTGAACCGCTTGCGCGGCCGCATCCGGGTCCAGGTGGACGGTCAGATGAAGACCGGTCGGGACGTGGTCATCGGTGCCCTGCTGGGGGCTGATGAATTCGGCTTCGCCACCGCTCCCCTGGTGGTGGAAGGCTGCATCATGATGCGTAAGTGCCACCTGAACACCTGCCCGGTGGGCGTGGCGACCCAGGATCCGGAACTGCGCCGCCGTTTCTCCGGCCAGCCGGAACATGTGGTGAACTACTTCTTCTTCGTTGCCGAAGAAGTGCGGGAACTCATGGCCTCCATGGGTATCCGCAAACTGGACGACATGATCGGGCGGGCTGACCTGCTGGACATGAAGGCCGGTGTGGATCACTGGAAGGCCAAGGGTCTGGATTACTCCAGCATCTTCTACATGCCGCCGGTGAGCGCCGATGTGGCCCGGCTGCATCGGGAAACCCAAGACCATGCCCTGGGCAAGGCCCTGGACAACACCCTGATCCAGGCCGCCAAGCCGGCCCTGGAAAAGGGCGAGAAGGTGGTCATCGAAACCCCGATCCGAAACGTGAACCGCACCGTGGGTGCCATGTTGGGCGGGGAAGTGGCCCGCCGCTACGGCTACGCCGGTCTGCCCGACAACACCATCCAGGTGAAGTTGAGCGGCACCGCGGGTCAGAGCTTCGGCGCTTTCCTCTCCAAGGGCATTACCTTCGAGCTGGTGGGCGAAGGCAATGACTACGTAGGCAAGGGCCTGTCCGGTGGTCGCATCATCATCAAGTCGCCGGAAAGCTTCCGGGGCACTTCCACGGAAAACATCATTGTCGGCAATACGGTGCTTTACGGCGCCATCGACGGCGAGGTGTTCTTCAACGGGGTGGCCGGGGAACGGTTCTGCGTGCGTAACTCCGGTGCCACTGCGGTGGTGGAAGGGGTGGGCGACCACGGCTGCGAATACATGACCGGTGGTACGGTGGTCGTGCTGGGTCAGACCGGCCGTAACTTCGCGGCCGGGATGTCCGGCGGCGTAGCCTTTGTGCTGGATGAGGACGGGGACTTCGAAAGCCGTTGTAATCTGGCCCAGGTTTCCCTGGACGGGGTTAAGGACGAAAAGTCCGCTCCCGCCCTGGGCGCCTGCAGCGACCTCTCCGGCCACGGCAAGGTGGATGTGCGCCATCTGGCCATGTCCGACGAAGCCCTGCTCAAGGGGCTGGTGGAAAGCCATCTGGCGGCCACCGGTTCGCCCCGTGCCAAGCAAATCCTGGACGACTGGGCCAATTACCGGGCCAAGTTCGTCAAAGTCATGCCTAACGAATACCGTCGTGCGCTGACGGAAATCGTTGCCCAGCAACAAAAGCAACAGGAGGCCGTGTAAATGGGCAAGCCTACCGGTTTCAAGGAATTCCCCCGTCAATCCGAGTCCTACGCGCCGATTGAAGAACGGGTGAAGAACTACAAGGAGTTCGTTGGTCACCTGACCGATGAACAAGCCACCATTCAGGGGGCCCGGTGTATGGACTGCGGTATTCCGTTCTGCAATAACGGATGCCCGGTGAACAACATCATTCCGGACTGGAATGACCTGGTGTATCGGGGCGAGTGGGAGAAGGCCATTACGGTCCTCCATTCCACCAATAATTTCCCCGAATTCACCGGCCGTATCTGCCCGGCGCCTTGCGAGGCCGCCTGCACCCTGGGCATCAACTGCGATCCCGTGGGGATCAAGTCCATCGAACACGCCATCATCGATAAGGCGTGGGAGAAGGGCTGGGTCAAGCCCCAGGCCCCGGTGATCAAGTCCGGCAAGAAAGTGGCCGTGGTCGGTTCCGGCCCCGCCGGGCTGGCGGCCGCCCAGCAACTGGCCCGGGCCGGTCATGATGTGACCGTGTTCGAAAAGAATGGCCGGGTCGGCGGTCTGCTGCGTTACGGCATCCCCGACTTCAAGCTGGATAAAGGCCTGATCGATCGGCGCATGGAACAGATGCAGGCCGAAGGGGTGAGCTTCCGCACCAATACCCTGGTGGGCGCCAAGTCCGTGCCCGCCGGGATCACCTGCGATGCCTCCAATTTCGTCACCCCCGAACAGTTGAAGAAGGATTTCGACGCGGTGGTGTTGTCTGGCGGCTCGGAAGTGCCCCGGGACCTGCCCATTCCGGGTCGGGAACTGGACGGTATCCACTTCGCCCTGGAATTCCTCATTCCTCAGAATAAGGAAGTGGCCGGGGATGGGGCTAACCCCATTTCCGCTAAGGGCAAGCACGTGGTGGTTATCGGTGGTGGCGACACGGGTTCCGACTGCGTCGGCACCTCCAACCGTCACGGCGCCCTGTCCATCACCCAGCTGGAATTGATGCCCCGTCCGCCGGAAGAGGAAAACAAGCCCCTGACCTGGCCCTACTGGCCCATCAAGCTGCGCACCTCCTCTTCCCACAAGGAAGGCTGCGTGCGGGAATTTGCCGTGGCTTCCAAGGAATTCGTCACCGACGGTAATGGCCACGTGAAGGCCCTGAAGGCGGTGCGGGTGGAATGGAAGGACGGCAAGATGGTGGAAGTCCCCGGCTCTGAGTTTGAATTGCAGGCGGATCTGGTGCTCCTGGCCATGGGCTTTGTCCATCCCATCTCCCCCATCCTGGAAGCTTTTGGGGTGAACAAGGACCGGCGCGGCAACATCGCTGCCAGCACGGAAGGGGAAGGCTGCTACGCCACCAACGTGCCCAAGGTGTTTGCCGCTGGCGACATGCGCCGGGGCCAATCCCTGGTGGTTTGGGCCATCCGGGAAGGGCGCCAATGCGCCCGGGCGGTGGATGCTTTCCTGAACGGCGGCAAAACCCTGCTGCCCCGCTAAGGCCTTTAGGTACCTAACCGACAAAACCCCGCCCTGGTGCGGGGTTTTGTTTTGGCAGGGACCGTCCCCTGTGGCATATTACGACCTTCATCCGGGGAGGCAGAAAAGATGGATTTGCAGACGGCAACACAAATGGGGACGAGCAGCGGCCTGGATATCAGCCTGCTGATCATCTGCGCCATTCTGGTGGCCATGGGCATACTGGGGGGCCTGGCCAATTATTTCCTGCGGGACCGGCAAAACGACGGGGAGCGGAACGACGGGCTCAAGTACCCGGTGTTGGGGGTGGTGGCCGCTCTCACCGTCCCCCTTTTCCTCAATATGATTTCCTCCACCCTGCTGGAGGGGGCCCGTTCCCGCCCGGTGGATTACTTCGTGGTGGCCGGTTTCTGTCTTCTCTACGTGGTGGCTTCCCGCCGCCTGTTTGAAAACATGGCTAACAAGCTGCTCTCCCAGTTGGATCAGGTGAAGGGGGATGTGCGCCAGCTCAAGGAGCGTAAGCCCGAGCCGGTGGTGATGCCGGCCCCGGTCAAAGAGCCGGTGGAAGTTCGGGAACCCCGCCCGGACCCCAAGGATGCCCTCTCCTATAATGATGTGGAATTGCTCCGGGCCGTGGCGGACGACTGCTACGTGTACGGCAACCTGGCCGCCCTGGAAGACAAGACGGGCCTGGCCCGAGACGTGATCAGCCAGCGCCTGACCATCCTCAAGAACCAGGGGATTATCGAAACCCGGATCAACGAAAAGAACGTGCTCCACTGGTTTGTTTCCAACAAGGGCCGCCAGATGCTGGCGGAAATCCTGGGCCAGGAAGAAAAGAAAAGCGCCTGATAGCCCTTGTCCTTACTCGCATTGACGCGCCACCGCCCGGTCCCGGGCGGTGTTTCCTTTAACTGGATATTTTCATGAATGTGGTGATTCTCGCTGCCGGTAAAGGCAAGCGTATGCATTCCAATTTGCCCAAAGTGCTCCATCCCTTGGCGGGCAAGCCCCTTCTGGGCCATGTCCTGGATACGGCCCGTTCCTTGGCCCCGGAAAGCCTCTGCGTGGTGGTGGGCCACGGGGGCGAGGTGGTGCGCCAAGCCGTAGCCGCCCCGGATGTGCAATTCGGGGAGCAAAGCCCCCAACTGGGCACCGGCCATGCGGTGCAGCAGGCCCTGCCCTACCTGGGCCAGGGCAGCCATACCCTGGTGCTGTACGGAGACGTGCCCCTGGTGCAGGAAAGCACCCTGAAGCGCCTCCTGGCGGCAGCCCAAGACGGTCTGGCCGTGCTCACCGTGGACCTGGATAACCCCCAGGGCTACGGCCGTATCCTGCGCAATCCTGCCGGGCAGGTGACCGCCATTGTGGAAGAAAAAGACGCCAGCGACGCCCAGCGGGCCATCCGGGAAGTGAATACGGGCATTATGGCCATACCCACAGCCCATCTGGCCGACTGGCTGGGTGCCCTCTCCAATAACAACGCCCAGGGAGAATACTATCTGACCGACCTGATCGGTCTGGCGGTGACCCAGGGGGTGCCGGTGCGCACAGCCCATCCGGAAGGCCCCTGGGAAGTGCTGGGGGTGAATAGCAAGACCCAGCTGGCCGAGCTGGAACGCATTCTCCAGGGGCGCATTGGGGCCCAGTTGCTGGAAGCCGGGGTGCGTCTGGCCGATCCGGCCCGCCTGGATGTGCGGGGTGAACTGGTCTGCGGCCGGGATGTGGGCATTGACGTGGGCTGCGTCTTCGAAGGCCGGGTGGTGCTGGAAGAAGCGGTGGAAGTGGGCCCCTACTGCGTATTGAAAAATGTCACCGTGGCGGCGGGAGCCCGCATTGCCGCCTTCTCCCATCTGGACGGTGCCCGGGTGGGGCCAGACGCGGTGGTGGGCCCCTACGCCCGCCTGCGGCCCGGCACTACCCTGGAAGCCGGGGCCCATGTGGGGAATTTCGTGGAACTGAAAAACACCACCCTGGGGGCCGGCTCCAAGGCGAATCACCTAGCCTATGTGGGGGATGCCACTGTGGGCACCCGGGTGAATATTGGCGCGGGTACCATTACCTGCAATTACGACGGGGTGAACAAATTCCGCACGGTGATCGAAGACGATGCTTTCATCGGCTCGGACACCCAGTTGGTGGCACCGGTGACCGTGGGCCGGGGTGCCACCCTGGGGGCGGGCACCACCCTGACCAAGGATGCGCCCCCGAATACCCTGACCATTTCCCGTGCCAAGCAATTGGCCGTTCCGGGCTGGCAACGCCCGCAAAAGAAAGTTTGAGAGGTAAGTATGGATATCTATTTCACCCTGTTTGTCACCGTGGTGGCCCTGACCGTTGCCGTGGGGGCCATGCTGCTCCTGGTCGGCTATATCGACACGGTGCCCGCCTCCATCGCCTTCGGGTGGCGCTGGGCGGTCCTGACCCTGTGCCTGCCCCTGGCCGGTTCTTTGATTTTCTCCCTGAAGCACTGGACCGAGTTCGCCAAATCCGCCCGCCAGCTCATGATTGGCCTATTGCTGGTGGCCGTGGCCTCCGGAGCGCTTTATGCCTTCGGCCCCTATTTCGCCGTGCGGGCCGTGCATCAGGCCCAGATGGAACAGCAAAAGCAGGATCGGGGAGAGTAAGCCATGTGTGGGATTGTGGCTGCCGCCGCTGACGGCAATGTGGTTCCGGTATTGCTGGAAGGCCTGCGCAAGCTGGAATACCGGGGCTATGACTCCGCCGGCCTAGCGGTCATCGATCAGGGCCTGACCCGGGTGCGGGCCGTGGGCCGGGTCGCCCAGCTGGCCGCCAAGGCCGAAGCCGCTGGCGCCCGGGGGGCCACGGGCATTGCCCATACCCGTTGGGCCACCCACGGGGTGCCCTGCGAACGCAACGCCCACCCCCACGTTTCCGGCGGGCTGGCGGTGGTGCATAACGGCATTATCGAAAACTACGAGGCCCTGCGTCAGGAACTGACGGCGGCGGGCTACGTCTTCACCTCCGAAACGGATACGGAGACCATCGCCCATCTGCTGCACCACACCCTGAAGCAGGAACCGGATTTACTCAAGGCGGTGTGCGCCACGGTGCGGCGCCTAAAAGGCGCCTACGCCATTGCGGTGGTGAAAGAGGATGAGCCGGGCCGGGTCGTGGTGGCCCGGGAAGGTTCTCCCCTTATTCTCGGGGTGTCGGAGCAGGGCAATTACGCCGCTTCCGACGCCTCCGCCCTGCTTCAGGTGACCCGGCGCATCGTCTATCTGGATAACGGGGACGTGGCCGAACTGACCCCGCGTCGCTGGCGGGTATGCCGGGCCGACGGCACCCCGGTGGAACGGGCCGAATCCCAATCCTCCCTGTCTGCGGATGCGGTGGAATTGGGGCCCTACCGCCATTTCATGCAGAAGGAAATTTTCGAGCAGCCCGACGCCCTGGCCAACACCCTGGAGATGATCGGCAGCGCTAGCCGGATCCAGCCCGGGCTCTTCGGCGCCGAGGCGGAAGGCTTGCTCAGCCAGGTGCACTCCGTGCTCATCCTGGCCTGCGGCACCTCCAGTCACGCGGGCATGACCGCCCGTTACTGGATCGAGGCCATGGCCGGTCTCCCCTGTACGGTGGAAGTGGCCAGCGAATACCGCTACCGGGAATCGGTGCCGAACCCGGACCAGTTGGTCATCGCCATTTCCCAGTCCGGGGAAACGGCGGACACCTTGGCTGCCCTGCGCCATGCCAAGTCCCTGGGTCAAGCCAAGACCCTGGCGGTGTGCAACGTGCCTGAATCCGCCATTGTGCGGGAATGTGCCCTGCGCTTTATCACCCGGGCCGGTCCAGAAATCGGCGTGGCCTCCACCAAGGCCTTTACCACCCAGCTGGCCGCCCTCTACCTCCTCACCCTGGTCCTGGCCAAGCTCCGGGGGCGGTTACCGGAGGAAGAGGAAGCACGCCAACTGGAAGCCCTGCGCCACCTGCCCACAGCCCTGCGCCGGGTCTTGGACCTGGAACCCCAGATTCAGGAATGGGCCGGTCACTTCGCCATGAAGCAGCACGCCCTGTTCCTGGGGCGAGGAGCCCATTACCCCATTGCCCTGGAAGGGGCGCTCAAGCTCAAGGAAATTTCCTACATCCACGCCGAAGCCTATCCGGCCGGGGAACTCAAGCACGGCCCCCTGGCCCTGGTGGATCGGGATATGCCGGTCATTGCCGTGGCCCCCAACGACGCCCTGCTGGAAAAGCTCAAATCCAACCTCCAGGAAGTCAAAGCCCGGGGCGGAGAACTCTACGTTTTCGCGGATGGGGATAGCGGCTTCCAGTCCTCGGAAAACCTCCACCTGCTGCGCCTGCCCGAGTACGTGGGGCGCTTGTCCCCTCTGCTCCACGTGGTGCCCTTGCAGCTATTGGCCTACCACGCGGCCCTGGTAAAGGGAACGGACGTGGATAAGCCCCGTAACCTGGCCAAGTCGGTGACCGTGGAATAGGGAAGGGAGGCCCGGCCATGGAGATCAGCGCATAAAGTTGGTCGGGGTATAAGCAAGCAGAAGGGGCCGAAAGGCCCCTTTTTTATTTGCCGCGAAGAGAAAGGAACTTCGGGAAATCGGTGAAAGTTGAGGATCATGAACCGGGCATCAAATGTTAGCACTCGGCCATGAGCAGACCTTAGCTGTAATTGCCCATAGCAGACACCTGAGGAGGGCTTATGCTAATGTGCTGACCTGCCACTTTTTACGGATTTTTAGTAGCCATGTCCTCCAAATCCAATCCCGCAAAAACCTGTAGGCGTGACAGTTTCCGGCGATATGATGCCCCCAAGTTAGGGAGGCAGGCGCCCAAGTTATGCGTCAAAACTGCTCCCTAAAACAAAGTTGGGCACCATAAACCGCCCTCACGCTTTCAGGAGTCATGATGCATAAACTGTACATCGACGCGGAATTCAAGATCGGTAACGATGCTTGGTGTGCCGCCCATCCGGCTGGTTACGAGGTAGATTTGTCAGAGCCAATGATGAAGGCCGCCATTGAACTTACTGAGTTGCCTCAGCACGTATCGATATTGGTTGCTCTCCAGCAAACCGGGCTTTTGGATTGGGCGCTTTCCACTGCGTACGATGCACTGTGGGAATATCTGTCGAGGTACTTTCAGGCAATACCGCAGGGGGCTGAAGAGGCAACGGCCAGCCTCAAGATCAAAGATCAAGAGGGGAAGCTCAGAATCAGCATGGACGGAATTTCGCCCCGTACCCTGAATGGCGCAAAGATAGCGCTAAAGGACAAGGTAACTACTGATCCTGCGGGTGTCCAGTCGGCTGAACACACGATTGAAGTTGTCCTGGCGAAGCATCGGTGACCTGGTGCCCAACCCATCATTCGAGCGGACCTGCGCGAAAAGCCGCGCAGGCCGCTCAATTCAAACGTTAGGCCATTTGTCATGAGCCTGTTCCCCCACGACAAGAATCATTCACTCGCTATCGTTTTGCCGGGCCGATAGCGGGAATCTGAATCCGGCATTTCACGACTAAAAGGAGCAATCATGGCTACAGGTGGTGGAGGTAAAGGTGGAAGCAGTGGTGGAGGTAAAGGCGGTGGAGCTGGCGGCGGTAAAGGTGGTAGCTCGTCTGGCGGCGGTCGTGGTCAAGGCAATGGTGGCGGCTGGCCTAGCGGTACTGGCAACCCATCGGGAGGTGGTCGCAGTAATGCACCGACAGGCGGTGGCAAGAAGTAAAAACTATCCATCGTGCTTTGCCTAACCCTTCAGTCGAGAGGGACGCTCCGCCTAACGGCTGGGCGCCCCTCACTTCCACGTTAGGCGTCTCCATGAAAGACACTGACATGCATCCCTATGATGGGGGTGATTACCGCTACAACAGTTCCGATGCTGATAGAGAAAAGGCGACCCGCATCATCAAGAACGTCTTGGGCTTTAATCCAGAACCTAATGGGCTCGACTACTCACTGAATTTCTATAGCGGGGGCATTGGCGTCGATGACAGGCTTGCTATCCGCTGCAAGTTCACTCCATCTGATTGGTCATTGGTTATTGCCAAGCTGAATTTGAAGCCGCCGAAGAAAGTGCTTTTAAATCCAGAGTGGGGTGAAGACTTCGCGTGGCTTGTGAGTGATGATGAAACACCGAGCGATATAAATGGTGACAGTTGCAACTTTGTTAACGCCAAGAAAAAGGCGTTTCAAGACACCATATCGTTAGAGCACACGCTTCTCTTCACTGATGAAAGCAACGTAAATACTTGGTGTGTCGTCTGGGTCGTTAACGGCAATCTTAACTACCTCAGCTTCGATCAAGGATAGAAGAGCATGCCGTATACGCCTAACAATTCCGTCGAGAGGGACCGCCTGCAAGCTGTGCTTGCAGGCTCCCTTCGCGGCGTTGCCGCTACGGCGGCCCCTCATGTCAAACGTTGGGCGGCGTAAGCACACGGACATCACATGAGCTACTTCATATCTCCTTCCTCGCAGGCGCTGAAGCGCGCCCTTGAGTCATGGCATTGGCTTGATCTAAATGGAAAGCAGGTCATTCTCGTTACCGCCTTTGCCGATGTCTTTCTCTCGGCCGGCGATGGAATCTGGTTCCTTGATACGCTCGAAGGAAACATCAAGAGGCTCTTTGAAACCCGAGAAGAGCTAAACGAAGCACTCGCCACTGAGCATGGGCAGGACACTTACTTGATGTCTCCGCTGATCGACTTCTTGGTCAAGTCCAATATTTGTCTGGCCCCCACCCAGTGCTATGACTTCAAACTCCACCCGAGAGTAGGCGGCCAAATTGCACACGAAAACGTGGAGGCAAGAGATTTTGTGGTTGCGCTCAATCTTCGCGGGCAACTTCATGAGCAGGTGTGCCATCTCAAACCAGGAACGAAGATTTCTGGGTTTAAGCTCTCCGATGAACAACCACCAAAGCCGTGGTGGAAGTTGTGGTAATCCGCCGCCCAACCTATCATTCCACCGGGCCTGCGCGAAAAGCCGCGCAGGCCGCTCACTTCTACGTTCCTGAACGTCCGCTATTCCAAGGCACGACCGGCAGCAAAGGGTCGGGAGCTGTCCCCAACCTCGCTGGAATTACCGTCGTCAAAAGCCTCTTACGAGAGGCTTTATTCATGGGCCTTTGCCAGGGTTTCCCCCTGGAGCCGCCTATGCTTAAATGGAAGCACAACAATCGTCCATAAATCAGGCCGAAGCTGCTGGGAGGCGGCCGGAACAGTGTAGGAGGTTCCGATGCGTCATCTGATTTGGGTATCCTGGCCGTCCTTTGTGGCGGCGGCGTTTGCTGAACTGCTGTTTTTCCTGGTGATGGCACCGGAGCACCTCTATTTTCGGGGGTTGCCGGTAGATTTGTCCCCCATCGCCACCTATTCCCTGGGGTTCTTCCTGTTCTGGCTGATTTGCGGTTTTTCCAGCCTGCTCACCTATTTTTTGCTGCCCGGCCGCCCCGGCTTTACGCCCCCGGCGCCGGAACATTCCTCTCCCGCCACCTCCTGAAGGGGGGCAGCCGGGCTGTGCTGCCGCCATTTCCGGTAGGCCGTGGGGGAGCGCCCGGTCCAGGACTGGCAAGCCCGATAAAAGGCGGAGGGGTCCCCATAGCCCAGATCCTGGGCGATGCGGGCCACGGGCTGGTCACTGCGCATCAGGCGAGAAAGGGCCAGGTCCCGTCGCAGGGCTTCCTTGACGGCGCGAAAGCTGGACAGTTCTTCGGCCAGACGCCGGTGCAGGGTGCGGGGCGATAGGTAGAGGCGGCGGGCCACGTCCTCCAGGCTGAGGCTGGCGGGGAGGGCGTCCTGTAAGCTGTCCCGTACCGCCTGCACCGTTTCCCGGTCCCGCCGGTAGAGGGTGCTGATACGCCCGGGAGCGCCCACGAGAAAGGCGGCCAGATCGGCCTCGTTGCGGCGCAGGGGCAGGTCCAGGAGATCGGCGGCCAGTTCCGCTTCCAACCGATGGTGACCAAAACGGGGCCGGGCGGTGTAAATAGCCCGGTAGTCGCCCCCGTGGGGCGGTTCCGGATAGGGAAAAGCCACCTGATCCAGGGCTAGGCCCCGGGCCACCAGCCAGGAACTGAGGCCGTGGATGAGGCGCAGCAGCCATTCGTAGGCAAAGATGCGCCCGGTTTCCCCGCCCTGGCTGCGCAAATCCCGGCTTTCCCACAGCAGGAGCCGGGCTCGGGGCCCTTGGATTTCCAGGCGCATGTGGAGATCGGGGAGCACCAGTTCGAGAAAACGCCGGGCTCGGTCCAAGGCGACCCCCAGGGAAGGGGCCCCCATCAGGCTGCGGCAGAGAAATTCAAAGCAGCCTGGCCGCAGGGCCCGGGAAAAGAGGCCAAAGCCCTCATCCCCCAGACTTTCCACCACCCGGTTATAGAGATCCGCATAGGCCTGGAGGGGAATGCGGGGCGGGGGCGTCGCTCCCAGGCAGGCCCCCAGCCCCACGGCCTGGAACAGGGGCCCAGGGGGAATGCCCTGGTGGGGCAGGGCCGCCACCATGCCCGTGACAAAGCCCAGGGCCACGGTACGTTGCGGCGGGGGCAGGGGGGTGGTGGGCATGGGGCGTGGATGGCAGGGTGAAGATTGGCGGAGTTTGCACGAATTACGGCGGCCAGCGCAATGGCATCCTGGTGGGGGGCGCCTCTAAGATGCCAGTTCCTAATAAGAACCGGAGGAGACTGCCATGACGGACCTGAGCCTTGCCAAGAATCTGACGCCCTATAAGCCTACCCACAAGGTGCGCTTTGTCACCGCCGCCGCCCTCTTCGACGGTCACGATGCCTCCATCAATATCATGCGGCGGATTTTGCAATCCACCGGGGTGGAGGTGATTCACCTGGGCCATAACCGGTCCGTGGAAGAAATCGTGGACGCGGCTCTGCAAGAAGACGTGCAGGGCATTGCGGTGACCTCTTACCAGGGCGGCCACGTGGAGTTCTTTAAATACATGATCGACCTCCTGGGCCAGCGGGGCGGGGCCGATATCCGGGTGTTTGGTGGCGGCGGTGGGGTGATTGTGCCGGCGGAGATCGAGGGGCTCCAGGCCTATGGGGTGACCCGGCTTTATTCCCCGGAAGAAGGCCAGCGCCTGGGCTTGCAGGGCATGATCAATGAGGTGGTACAGGGGGCGGATTTTGAGCTCTCCAGTGCCGCCCCCCAGGACGAAACGGCGGTGTTGGCCGCCTTGGCTTCCGGGGACCGGCGCCAGCTGGCGCGGATAATCACGGCCCTGGAAAACGGGGCCTATCCGGAAACCCTCCGGCAACGTCTGCTGACGGAGGCCGCCCGGGTGACCC
Source organism: Azospira inquinata (assembly GCF_018905915.1). Classification (NCBI taxonomy): domain Bacteria; kingdom Pseudomonadati; phylum Pseudomonadota; class Betaproteobacteria; order Rhodocyclales; family Rhodocyclaceae; genus Azospira; species Azospira inquinata. The sequence continues at coordinate 1,210,743 of NZ_CP064782.1, read as the reverse complement.
ACACCCCCGCCCTGGGGATTACGGGGACCGGGGGGGCGGGCAAATCCTCCCTGACCGATGAGCTGGTGCGCCGCTTCCGCCTGGATCAGGAAGATGGCCTCAATATGGCCATCATTTCCATCGATCCCTCCCGCAAACGCACGGGCGGCGCCTTGCTGGGGGACCGGATTCGCATGAACGCCATCGCCCATCCCCGCATTTTCATGCGTTCCTTGGCCACCCGGGAAGCGGGCTCGGAAATTTCCCCCGCCCTGCCCGAGGTGATCGCCGCCTGCCGGCTGTCCGGTTTTGATCTGGTCATTGTGGAGACCTCGGGCATCGGCCAGGGGGATGGGGCTATTGTGCCTCTGGTGGATGTGTCCCTCTATGTCATGACCCCCGAGTTCGGCGCCGCTTCCCAGCTGGAAAAAATCGACATGCTGGATTTCGCGGATTTTGTCGCCATCAATAAATTTGACCGCAAGGGGGCGGAGGATGCCCTGCGGGATGTACGCAAGCAGTATCAGCGCAACCGGGAGCTGTTTACCCAGGCGCCTGAGGCCATGCCCGTCTTTGGGACCATGGCCGCCCGCTTCAACGACGACGGGGTCACCGCCCTGTATCAGGCCCTGGTGCCCAAGCTGGCGGACGTTGGCCTCCGTTGCAAGGAAGGCAAGCTGCCCCGGGTCTCGGTGAAAGCTTCCTCCCAGGGGCGGGCCATTGTGCCGGTGGAGTGTACCCGCTACCTGGCCGAAATCGCCGATACCCTGCGGGGCTACCACCGGCAGGTGGGAACCCAGGTCCGGGTCGCCCGGGAGCGCCAGGCCCTGACTCTGGCCAAAGCCCTCTTCGCCCAGGGTTCGGGGGAGGCCCAGTCCGCCCTGGCTCAATTTGACGCGCTGCTGGCGACCAAGGAGGGGGAACTGGAACCCCGGAGCCGCCATCTTTTGCAGCAATGGCCGGAAACCCGGCGGACCTACGGGGGAGAGGAATATGTGAGCACGGTGCGGGGTAAGGAGGTGCGTACCCGGCTGATTTCCCGCTCCCTTTCCGGAACTCCCATTCCCAAGGTGGTTCTGCCCCGCTTTGAAGATGATGGGGAATTGCTCCGCTTTCTCATGGAAGAAAATCTGCCCGGGGCTTTCCCCTATACCGCCGGGGTGTTTCCCTTCAAGCGGGAAGGGGAAGACCCGACCCGGATGTTCGCCGGGGAAGGGGATGCCTTCCGCACCAACCGACGCTTCAAGAAGGTCTCCGAGGGCATGCCCGCCCATCGCCTATCCACGGCCTTTGATTCGGTCACCCTGTATGGCTGCGACCCGGACGAGCGGCCGGATATCTACGGCAAGATCGGTAATTCCGGGGTGTCCATCGCCACCCTGGACGACATGAAGGTGCTCTACGACGGTTTCGACCTGTGCGCCCCCACTACCTCCGTGTCCATGACCATCAACGGTCCGGCCCCCATTATTCTGGCCTGCTTCTTCAATACCGCCCTGGACCAGCAATGGGAAAAGTTCCGGGGGGAGCGGGGTCGGGAGCCTACGGTTGAGGAGGCCACGGCCCTACGCCAGTGGGTCCTATCCACCGTGCGGGGAACGGTGCAGGCGGACATTCTCAAGGAGGATCAGGGCCAGAACACCTGTATTTTCTCTACCGAATTCGCCCTGAAAATGATGGGGGATATTCAGGAATTCTTTGTGCAGAACCGGGTGCAGAACTTCTATTCGGTTTCCATTTCCGGCTACCACATCGCCGAAGCCGGGGCCAATCCCATCTCCCAACTGGCGTTTACCCTGGCCAACGGTTTTACCTATGTGGAAAGCTACCTGGCCCGGGGAATGAATATCGACGACTTCGCCCCCAACCTGTCCTTTTTCTTCAGCAACGGCATGGACCCGGAATACTCGGTCATCGGCAGGGTGGCCCGCCGACTCTGGGCCGTGGCCATGCGGGACAAATACGGCGCCAATGAGCGGAGCCAGAAGCTGAAATATCACATTCAGACCTCGGGCCGTTCCCTCCACGCCCAGGAAATGGATTTCAACGATATCCGTACCACCCTCCAGGCCCTCATCGCCATTTACGACAACTGCAATTCCCTGCACACCAACGCTTACGACGAGGCCATTACCACCCCCACGGAGGAATCGGTGCGCCGGGCCATGGCCATCCAGCTCATCATCAATCGGGAATGGGGCGTAGCCAAAAATGAAAACCCCAACCAGGGCGCGTTCATCATGGAAGAACTGACCGATCTGGTGGAAGAAGCGGTGCTCAAGGAATTCGAAGCCATCGCCGCCCGGGGCGGTGTTCTGGGGGCCATGGAAACCGGCTATCAGCGGGGCAAGATCCAGGAAGAATCCATGACCTATGAGCACCAGAAGCACGACGGCACCTATCCCATCATCGGGGTGAATACCTTCCTCAATCCCAAGGGGAGTGTTCCCGTGGAAATTGAACTGGCCCGTTCTTCCGAAGCGGAAAAGCAGTCCCAGATCGCCCGGCTGCGGGACTTCCAGGCCCGCCATGGGGATGAGGCCCCTGCCATGCTGGAACGCCTGGGCCGGACCGTTATCGACAACGGTAATGTGTTTGGGGTGCTGATGGAGGCGGTACGGGTCTGCTCCCTGGGCCAGATTACCTCGGCCCTTTACGCCGTGGGAGGGCAGTATCGACGGAATATGTAAGCGGCTCCCCAGGTTTGACCCAACCCCTGTTTGCCCGGCCTTTGGCCGGGTTTTTTTTGCCCATTTTTGCTGCATTGCGGAAAGGTGGAGTAGGTCTATTCCCACAGCGCAGCCGAGTGGCGAAAAAAGTCCTGTGGGTGAGCGGTGGAGGGTGGGTTTATCGTGTTATTTTTATAGGGCTTTTTCCCGCTTTTGCTATTGCCGGAAGCTATAACCTTTGGCATATTAGCGGGCCATAATACACAAATACGTGGGGGATGTTCATGACTATTGCCAAACGCATGTTGGTACTGATCCTGGTGGCGGTTTTCGGGGTCGTGGGGATTGGCTTGTGGGGATTACGGCAGGCCAAGGTGATCGATGAAAACCTGGAATACATCACCACCAACAGTTTGCCCAGCCTGGGAGTGGCTGCGGCGGTGGAATCCGAGTTTCTGCGGATGCGGACCCGGATCATGTATCACCTGGCCCACAATGATCCGGCTCAGAAGCAGGCGGACGAGAAGCTGATTCAGGATCACCGGCAGAAGATGGAAACCCTGATGCATGAGTATGAGGGCTTGGTCAGCAATGACGAAGATGCCCGTCTGCTGGCCAACAGCAAGCGTTTGATTGGGGAATACAACAAGCTAGTGGATCATGCCCTGGAGCTTTCCCGGGAAAACAAGGTGGATCAGGCCAAGGACTATCTGTTCGGCAACGGTAAGCAAATCTCCGACGACACGGTGTCCAATATCACCAACCATTACCAGTTCAACGAGAATCTGGCTAAGGAGCAGGGAAAAAACGCGGCGGCCACCTATGAGAGCAGCGTGGTGGTGTCCATTGTGGTGACGGTGTTTGTAACCCTCTTTACCGCCGGGTTCGGCTTCTGGGTTTACCAGCATGTGGCCGGGTCCCTGGCGCGCATGGTGGAGGCCTTCGAAGCCGTCATGGCCCATCTGGACTTCACCCGGCGTATCGAAGTGCGCCATGACGACGAGGTGGGCAAGGCAGTGGTGGCGTTCAACGCCCTGGTTGAGAAGCTGCAAGGCAGTTTCCGCCAGATTGCCGACCGCACGGCGGCGGTGAATTCCGCCGCCAATCGGGTGGCTACCGCCTCCAAAGAAATGTCCACCGCCTCTAGCTACCAGAGTGAAGCGGCCTCCAGCATGGCGGCCACGGTGGAAGAAATGACCGTGAGCATCAACCATGTGGCGGATCGGGCCGGGGAAGCCAACCGGCTATCCTCTTCCTCCGGGGAACTGGCGGTGGGCGGCCAGGCCATCATTGGCCAGACCGTGGAAGGCATTAACGGTATTGCGGAAACAGTGCACCAGGCGGCCGAGCAGATCGCCCGCCTGGAAACGGACAGCGAACGCATCAACGCGGTGGTGGCGGTCATTAAGGACGTGGCGGACCAGACTAACCTCCTGGCCCTGAATGCGGCCATTGAAGCGGCCCGGGCCGGGGAACAGGGTCGGGGCTTTGCCGTGGTGGCCGATGAGGTGCGCAAGCTGGCGGAGCGGACCACCAAGTCCACCCAGGAAATTGCTGCCACCATCACGGAAATGCAGACCGGTTCCCAGAATGCGGTGCAGGGCATCCAGGCGGTGGTGGGCCGGGTCGAGGATGGGGTGGCCAAAGCGGAAAAGGCCAATCAGGCCATCCAGGAAATCGGCGGCAGCTCCCAGCAGACCGTGGCCATGGTGGGGGATATTTCCGACGCCATTCGGGAACAGAGCGTGGCCAGCACCAGCATTGCCCAGCAGGTGGAAAAAATCGCCCAGATGTCGGAAGAAAACAGCGCCGCGGCCCAATCCACGGCGGATACGGCTTCCGAGCTGGCTACCCTGGCGGCGGAAATGCAGCAGGTGGTTAGCCAATACCGTATTTAGGGGCTCTGGCTAAAGAAATGGCGCCTTAGGGCGCCATTTCTATTTCGGGAGAACGGTTAAGGGAAAAAGACCAGGGCGAAGCCGTTCTGGGGGCAGCGGTCCTCTGAGAGAGGGCGGCGATGTTCAGGAGGCAGACAGCGCTGCTTTCAGTTCCCGCAGCAACTCTTCCTCTTCCCCCTCCGGCAATTCGTGACCAGCGGAGAGAAATTCCGCCATGGTTTCCAGTTCCCCCAGGGTGTTTTCCAAAACCTGACGCAGGGTGGGGGCTTCAAACGGGTGGGGGCCCCGGGCGTGGGCGGCGACCCGGGCCAAGCCTTCTCCCACCCGACGGGGCGCGGTGAGGCCCAGGTGACCCGCCTGCTCCGCCAGGGCCAGGGCGGCCTTGGCGATGGTTTCCGGGTCCGGGTCCAGCTTGTCCAGTTCGTCCCGGATTAAATCCACCTGTTCGCCCACTTCCTGGGCGAAGAGCCGCACCAGGGTAGGGGAGGGGCGGGGAACCTGGGGTTGGGGGGCGGCGAGACGGGGTAGGAGCAGCTCCACCCGCTGGGCGAAGGAGGCCAGACCGAGCAGTTCCTTTTCCCCCAGCAATTCCAGGGTGGCGGCCATGGCGGCTCGCAGATAGGGATCGTCGGCGGCACCGGGGCTTTCCAGCCGATCCGCCACTTCCGCCAGCCCTTCCGTGAGGGCCAGGGTCTCCGGCAGGCCGAGCTGGGTGGCAGCGCTGCACAGGCTGGTGATGGCCCGGCGGAAGGCGCTGCCATGGACGTCTTCCGGGTCGTTCCAGGCCGCTTCCAGGTCCCGGCAGCCTTCCTGCCACTGGGCGACCGCGGCTTCGTCCAATTGGGGCGGCGGGGGCGGTTGCAGCAGGCTGATGAGTTCGGTGGGGGGCGGTGCATGGCCGCTGCCTTGGCGCAGCAGTTCCCCCAGTTCTTCCTCCAGGGAAGTTAAGGCTTCCCGGCTGTCTTCCAGCACATTGCGCATCTGGAGATCGATGCGGGCGCAGAGACGGCGGGTTTCCCCGTTGACCGTGAGGGCGCCGTCGGAAATGGCGCGGAGAAAGGTCTGGGCGGTGGCCCAGAAGGGATGGGCGTATTCGTCGCCCTCCAGGTGGGGGGCTAAATCCCGCAGGGCACCCCGCATTTCCGGCAGCCCCGCCGGGTCACCGGCGGCGTGCAGCCAGGTGAGCATGCCCCGCTGGTAGCGGCTGCGGGCCGCACGGCAGACTTGAATAAGGGCGCTGGACGGGGGCATGAATAGTGGTCATGGCCGGTGAGCCGGGGGCGGGGAGCCCCCGGTGCCAGCCTAAAGCTTAGGCGGCCAGTTTGGCGAAGGCGTCGATAACTTCCTGGGGGGCTTGCACCATTTCGATCAGCACCCCTTCCCCGGCGATGGGGAACTGGTCATTGGCCTTGGGGTGGAGGAAGCAGATGTCGAAACCGGCGGCGCCTTTACGGATGCCCCCGGGCGCGAAGCGCACACCCTGGGCGGTGAGCCATTCCACGGCCTTGGGCAGGTCATCGATCCACAGGCCCACGTGGTTCAGGGGGGTGGTGTGGACGGCGGGCTTCTTTTCCGGGTCCATGGGCTGCATCAGATCCACTTCCACCTTGAAGGGGCCCTTGCCCATGGCGCAGATGTCCTCATCCACGTTTTCCCGTTCGCTTTGGAAATTGCCGGTGATGTCCAGGCCGAACATGTCCACCCAGAGGGTGCGCAGCCGGTCCTTGGAAGGGCCGCCAATGGCAATTTGTTGAACGCCGAGAACCTTGAAGGGACGCTGACTCATAATGACTCCTTGGAGAGGGATGGGGGCGACGCCGTCCGGAGGGACTAGCGGCCTTTGAATTCGGGCTTCCGCTTTTCCAGGAAAGCGGTGAGCCCCGTGCGGTAATCTTCCGTGTCCAGAAAGGCGAAGGAGGCGGCTTTTTCCGCCTCAGAGAGGGGCCGGTTTTCCTGCAGGCGGCGAATCCACTGCTTGTGCCAGCGGGCCACCAGGGGGGCGCCGGCGACGATGCGCAGGGTGGTCGCTTTCACCTCCGCTTCCAGCTGGGCGTCAGGCACCACCCGGGTGAGCAGTCCTTTCTGCTGGGCCTCTTCCGCCGTCAGGATACGGCCTTCCAGGAGAATCTCGGCCATCACGGCGGGACCGGCCAGGGCCAGCAGGCCGGACATTTCCCCCGGATACATGGAAAAACCCAGGCGATTGATGGGGGCGCCAAATTTGGAAGAAGCGGCGGCAATGCGCAGGTCGCAGTTGCCGGCGATTTCCAGGCCGCCACCGATGCAGGGCCCCTGGATCAGGGCCACGGTGGGATGGGGACAGTTGCGCACCCCGTCCAGGGCTTCCGCCACCTGGCCGTGATAATGGAGGGCCTGTTCCAGGGTGGCCCGATGGGTGAGAAATTCTTCGATGTCTCCGCCGGCGGCGAAGGCTTCCCCTTCTCCGCGCAGCACCACACAGCGCAGGCTCTGGTCCTGGCTCAGTTCGGCCATGGTGCGGGCCAGTTCTTCCCACATGGAGAAGTTCAGGGCGTTGAGCTTTTGGGGGTTGGAGAGGGTAACGGTGGCGACATTGGCCTCACGGGCCAGGAGAATACTTCCGGTCATAGTAAAAACAGTGGGCTGAGAACTGAAGCGAAAAGGAAAGGAAAAATCAGCGGGAAGCGGCTTTGATCATAGCCTCGCTGCCTGCCAGCAGGTGCCGGCGCATGACCTCTTCGGCATGGACCGGGTCCTTGCCCTTGATGGCGGCCATGAGCTCCCGATGTTCCTCCATGGATTTTTTCAGGCGGCCATCCACGGACAGGGACTGGAAGCGGGATAGCTTAAGCACCTTGCGCAGGTCCTGAATGACCAGCAGCAGCCAGCGGTTGCCGGCGATGCTTTGCAGTTCCACATGGAAATCCTGGTTGGCTTGGAAATAGGCCGGGATGTCGTTATCCAGGCAGGCCTGCTCCAGCACCTTCTGGAACTGCTCCAGTTTCTCGTGGTCGGTGGCCGTGGCTTTCTGGGTCGCTTCATAGGCGCAGCGACCTTCCAGCATGGCGATGATGGGGAAAATTTCCTGGATGTCGTCCACCGACAATTCGGTGACGTAGCAGCCCCGGCGGGGCTTCAGGGTGACCAGGCCCTCGGCGGCCAGCACTTTCAGCGCTTCCCGCAGGGGGGTGCGGGAAATACCGTAGTCTTCGGCCAGAGCCTGTTCGTCAATCCAGGTTCCCGGGGGGAGTTCGTGGGCAAAAATGCGCTCACGCAAGCGCTCTGCGACTTCCTCGTAGAGGGCTGGTTGGGCAATCCGGATGGCGTTCATGAAAGTAAGGAAATGAGATGCGTTGGCAAGTGGGGAATTATAACCGGCCCCGGGAAAGAGCAAGCCTTGCATACATAATTATGGATACAGTATTATTACCGATTCTCGATGTCAACCTGGGCCAGGTCCCGCTCCAGTCAGGGAAATGTAGCGTTTTCCCTAGGATGAAAAGCCTGGACCGGGTGGTATGCTGAACGCTGATGCCGGATTCCCCCGAGAGGGTCGGCAGATATATAAAAAAGGAAGGGTTCGTATGTCTGATAAGCCGCAGCTTTTCAATTCCGACAATCTGGACGCCTGGCACGCCGCCGCCGCCAAATCCGCGGGGGGGGATGTGGAGCACCTGAATTGGGTGACGCCGGAAGGGATTACGGTAAAGCCGCTGTATACGAAGAAGGACACGGACGCCCTGCCTTACGCCGATACCCTGCCGGGTTTCGCGCCTTATCTGCGGGGGCCCCAGGCCACCATGTACGCGGTGCGTCCTTGGACCATCCGCCAGTACGCCGGTTTTTCCACGGCGGAAGAATCCAACGCTTTTTATCGCAAAGCCCTAGCCGCTGGCGGCCAAGGGGTGTCCGTGGCCTTTGACTTGGCCACCCACCGGGGCTATGACTCGGATAATCCCCGGGTGCTGGGGGACGTGGGCAAGGCCGGGGTGGCCATTGACTCCGTCGAAGACATGAAAATTCTCTTCGATAGCATCCCCCTGGACAAAATTTCCGTCTCCATGACCATGAACGGGGCCGTGCTGCCCATTCTGGCGGGCTACATCGTGGCCGCGGAAGAACAGGGCGTTTCCCAGGAAAAACTATCCGGCACCATTCAGAACGACATTCTGAAAGAGTTCATGGTGCGGAATACCTACATTTATCCGCCCAAGCCTTCCATGCGCATCATCGCCGATATTTTCAAATATACGGCGGCGAACATGCCCAAGTTCAACTCCATTTCCATTTCCGGTTACCACATCCAGGAAGCCGGGGCGACCCAGGCTCTGGAATTGGCTTTTACCCTGGCGGATGGTCTGGAATACGTGCGTACCGGCGTCAATGCGGGGCTGGACGTGGATGCCTTCGCGGGCCGCCTGTCCTTCTTCTGGGCTATTGGCATGAATTTCTACCTGGAAATTGCCAAGATGCGCGCCGGCCGGATGCTGTGGCACCGCATCATGAGTCAGTTCAACCCGAAGAAGCCCAAGTCCATGATGCTGCGGACCCACTGCCAGACCTCTGGCTGGTCCCTCACCGAACAGGATCCGTACAACAACGTGGTGCGGACCACCATTGAAGCTATGGCGGCCGTCTTCGGCGGCACCCAGTCCCTGCATACCAATTCCCTGGATGAAGCCATCGCCCTGCCCACGGAGTTTTCTTCCCGCATCGCCCGGAACACCCAGCTGATCATCCAGGAAGAAACCCACATCACCAATGTGGTGGATCCCTGGGCTGGTTCCTACATGATGGAAAAACTGACCCAGGACATGGCCGACAAGGCCTGGGCCACCATCCAGGAAATCGAAGCCATGGGCGGCATGACCAAGGCCGTGGAATCCGGCTGGGCCAAGATGCAGGTGGAAACCTGTGCCGCCGACAAGCAGGCCCGGATCGACTCCGGCAAGGACGTGATCGTCGGGGTTAACAAGTACCGCCGGGAAACGGAAGATCCGGTGGATATCCTGCAAATCGACAACTTTGCCGTGCGGGAAGCCCAGATCGCTCGCCTCAAGGACATCCGGGCCAAGCGGGATGGAGCTGCCGTCCAAGCCGCTCTGGACGCCCTGACCCAAGCCGCCGAATCCGGCGAAGGCAATCTCCTGGACCTGACCGTTAAGGCCGTCCGCCTGCGGGCTACCGTGGGGGAAGTGTCCGACGCCCTGGAAAAGGTCTTCGGCCGCTTCCGCGCCAACAACCAAACCATTTCCGGGGTGTACGGAGGCGTTGTGGAAGGTGAAACCAGTTGGGAAGGTCTGAAGGCTGACGTGGCCAAGTTCGCGGAAGAAGACGGCCGTCGTCCCCGTATCATGATCGCCAAGCTGGGCCAGGACGGCCACGACCGGGGTGCCAAGGTGGTGGCCACGGCCTTCGCTGACCTGGGCTTTGATATCGACATGGGCCCCCTGTTTCAGACTCCGGAAGAAGCCGCCCGTCAGGCCATTGAAAACGATGTGCACGCCATCGGGGTGTCTTCCCTGGCTGCCGGTCACAAGACCCTGCTGCCTGCCCTGGTGCAGGCCCTCAAGGATCAAGGCGCGGACGACATCATCGTCTTCGCCGGCGGCGTGATCCCGGTTCAGGATTACGACTTCCTGCTTCAGGCCGGTGCCAAGGCCATCTTCGGGCCGGGTACCCGGATCGAAGATTCCGCCAAGCGGGTGCTGGAAGAAATCCGTAAGGCCCGCGCCTAAACCCGGTTTCCATGTCCATGCTTGAGGCCGCCGAGCCCCGACAGACCGCGCTTCCTCCCGCCGACCAAGCGTTGGCGGAAGGAGTGCTGGCCAGCCAGCGCCGGGCTCTGGCCAAGGCCATCACCCTGATCGAGTCCTCCCGTCCGGACCATCAGGAACGGGCTCACCGACTCCTGGAACGGCTGCTGCCCGAAACGGGCAAGGCCATCCGTATCGGTATTTCCGGGGTGCCGGGAGCGGGGAAGTCCACCTTCATCGAGGCCCTGGGCACCTGGTTAATCGACCGGGGGCACCGGCTGGCCGTGTTGGCCGTGGATCCTTCCTCTTCCGTTTCTGGCGGTTCCATCCTGGGGGACAAGACCCGGATGGAAAACCTTTGCCAGCGGGAAGAAGCCTTCATTCGCCCCAGCCCGTCCTCGGGCAGTCTGGGGGGGGTGGCGGAAAAAACCCGGGAAGCCATGCTGCTCTGCGAAGCCGCCG